>DATJOJ010000048.1:0-477365 GCA_035507035.1 Terriglobales bacterium
CACCGACGTCTACTCTCTGGGAGTTGTTCTCTATGTACTGCTGGCGGGAGTGGAACCGTTTGAAACCAGGCAGCGGCAGAAGCAACCGCTCGATGAGTTCTTAAGAAAATTACGCGAGGAGGAGCCGCCATCCCCGAGCCACAAAGTCAGCGTCGATCATGATACCTCGGTTGCGACCGCCGCAGCTCGCAGCACTGAGCCGAAACAGTTGGTCAGCCTGCTGCGCGGCGATCTGGACTGGATCGCGATGAAGGCACTGGAAAAGGACCGCGCCCGCCGCTATGGAACGCCTTCGGAACTGGCGGCCGACATTCGACGCTATCTGAACCATGAGCCCGTGGTGGCGCGTCCGGCGAGTACCGGCTATCGGTTGCGGAAGTACACACGGCGACATCGTGTAGCTGTACTTGCGGCGGCAGGATTGGTGCTGCTACTTGCCGCTTTCTCGGTCTTGCAAGCGGTGCAGTTGCGCCGCATCACTCGCGAACGCGACCGTGCCAATCGCATCACCGATTTCATGACCGCCATGTTCAAGGTGCCGGACCCGAGCGAAGCGCGAGGCAACAGCGTCACGGCACGGGAAATCCTCGATAAGGCCTCGAACGAAATGGGAACGGGATTGGCGAAGGACCCTGAGGTGCAATCGCAGATGATGAACGTCATGGCGGCCACCTACTTGAATCTCGGACTAAATCCTCGCGCCCATGAACTGGCACAACGCGCATTGGACGCTCGCCTGAAGCTTCTCGGCCCCGACGATCCCAAGACCCTGGAGTCGATGACTCAGCTAGGTTGGATTCTGGAGCGCGAAGGACATCATACTGACGCCGAAAAGATGGAACGGCAGGCTTTGGCGGGCGAGCGTCGTATTCTGGGAGCAGAGGACGCACTGACGCTTCAGACCATGGTGAACCTCGCCTACAGCGTGGAGGGCCAAGGGCATTTCGACGATGCGGAGAAACTGGGGCGCGAGGTAATCGAGATTGGAACTCGCGGGCTGGGTCCAGAGAGTGTGCAAGTGCTGCAGTCGACCCGAATGCTCAGCACCGCGCTCATGGGCCTGGGTCGCTACCCGGAGGCTGAGCGAGAATACCGCCAGTTGATCGATGTCGAGCGGCGTGTTCTGGGGCCGGATCATCCTGACACTCTGCGCGCTATGGGCGATCTGGCAGCTGCGATTTATGCCCAGGGTCGTGTGACGGAAGCTGAGCAGGCGTTTCGGGAGGTTTTAGCCGCCGACCGCCGCGTGCTTGGATCAGAAAACGCTTTCACAGCCAACGTTCTCTCGAACCTTGCAGAACTCCTCTCTGGCGAGGGTCGTTTGTCTGAGAGCGAAGAAGTAACGCGCGAAGCGTTGGCGATTAATTTGCGAGCCCTCGGCCCCGAAAACCCGTATACCCTGCTGTCCAAATCCAACCTGGCGGAAGTCCTTCTCAGGGAAGGCCGTCTCAAGGAAGCGGAGAAATTGCAAAGGGAGACGTTCGAGACCATGTCTCGCGTTCTCGGACCGGAACATCCGGGCACCTTGGAGTCCCAGTCCTTGCTTGCCGGAGTGCTGAACCGCGAGGGCCGCTACGCGGAAGCGGAAAAGCTGGCTCGTGCAGCATTCGAGATCGACATTCGTACCTTGGGACCCGAACAGCTTTACACATTGGATGCACTGCAGAGACTTGGAATCGCGCTGGCCCTCACCCATCGCTACTCGGAGGCAGACAAGCTGTTTCACGACGTGATCGAAAAGCAGGCGAATTCCGCGGCTAATGGAAGCCCGTGGGTGTGGTACGACTTCGCCAGTGTCGCAGAGGCCGGAAACCGTCCCGACGATGCGTTGCAGTACCTGCAGGAGGCCATCAATCGCGGGTACAAAGATGCCAATGCCCTAATGGCCGACGACGATCTGAAAAACCTTCGCGGCAACCCACAGTTTCAACAAATCGTCGGACGACTTCAACACTCGCCGCAAGATCGACATTCTCGAACCCAATAATTGTGCTGGCGGTTGGGCATTTGGGCGTGCCGCGTGGCTACGCGTTGCAAGCGAAAAGTTAACAAGGCGCAGATTTGCATCGCGGGTCAAGCGTGGGCAACAACCATACTGGCCCACGAGTGTCATGGAGAAGCAGATCCGGCCGGCGGCTGAGAGGGCAGGCATAGCTAAGCACATCGGCTGGCATACCCTTCGTCACACGTTTGGAACGCTGGTAAAGAGCCTGGGTGCCGACGTTGCGACGACGCAAGCGTTGCTAAGACATGCCAACGCCAGCATCACGATGGATCGCTACGTTCAGGCCGTAACGCCGGCGAAGCGCAACGCACAAAGCGCAGTGTTCGGATGCTGAGGCCGCAATCGGGCGAGTTGGCCCCTTGTGGCCCCAGATTGGTAGCTGCTAGGATCGTAAGTAATTGATTGCAAAATGTTGGGCGCTTAACTCAGCGGTAGAGTGCCATCTTCACACGGTGGAAGTCATAGGTTCGAATCCTATAGCGCCCACCACTCACATCAATACGCATCATCGATGAACTGTTCGCTATTGCTCAGGAACAGTTTGATTAATGCGGGCGCGTGCCTGTCCAATCGCCAGTTTTCCCCTCGGAACTGAGTGTGCCTTTCATGGTGTCGCCATTCACGGTGCCTGTGTAGTCGAGGGGCATTTTCGCGGTGACGTGAAACTTGATGGCGGCTCCAGACACGGTCCCATCGATTGTGCCGGATTGCCGTGGTCCCTTAAAGGTCCCGGTCACTTTGCTGCCGTCCTGCTGAAGAACCAGAGTTTGAGTCACACTGCGACGTCCATTTTTCGCTAAGACCGTCCAGGTTCCAGCGACATTGGCATCAGCCGCGAAGACCACGCCGCATAGCAAAATCAGCAGAAAACAACTGGCCAGCGCTACACTTCTCTTGAAATCGACCATGGAATTCCTCACAGGTTTCAAGTTCACAGAAGCTAACGGCACGAACTGTAACACATTGGCAAGTAAGAGATCATTGCAAAATCTGCACGCCGGTCTTTACGAAAATTTACTTCCCTTGACGGAATCTTGACGGCGCTCGAGTCACCAAAGATTTCCAATCAAGTCAAACACGTTGGCGATCACGGGGTGAGTCATCCGTCGGTTGTTTTCTCTCGAGCCGTTGACGCCGACTATCATAAGGAAGAGGAGAAGACTTCAATGAAAGGCATTCGACTATTACAAAAGGTCTCCGTGGTAGCAGCACTGCTGCTCGTATTCGGGGTCATTTCAAGCCCGGCCCAAGATAATGGTTCTGCCCCTCCGGCGGGTCAGCGAGCAGGGCACATGATGCCGACTGCTGAGCAACGTGCCGATCACTTAGCCTCGGCTCTGAATCTGAGTGACGACCAAAGAGCCAAAGCACTATCCATCTATCAGGACCAAGACAAGCAGATGTCGGCTTTACGTTCTGACTCGAGCACGTCGCGAGATGACCGGCGCGCCAAGATGCAACAGATACACGAAAGCACCGTGAGCCAGATCAAGGGTATCTTGAACGCTGACCAGGCGAAGAAATTCGATGAAATGCAGCAAAACATGGGTCGCCATCGGAGAGGACAGAACCAGGACGCCGCCCCGCCTCAACAGTAACTGCTCAAAAAATAGTACAGGCCGCGAACTTCGCGGCCTTTTGTTTTTTTGCCGAAGCCGGACGCATTGAGTTTGCGTTTTCGGATTGTCTCTACTGCCAAGGTACAATTCTCAGCAATGCCCACAAACTGGCGTGCTCGAAACGCCTTCTCTATCCGCTGGTTCTTCCTTTTCTTTTTCGTCTCGGGCTTCTGCAGCCTCTTGTATGAAGTGGTCTGGCTTCGATTGGCAATGGCCAAGTTCGGAGTGACCAGCGCTCTGCTGTCGATCGTGCTCTCGGTTTTTATGGCAGGCCTCGGTCTGGGCTCATGGTCCAGTGGGCGATTGATACGCCATTATGCACCCCATCTGGCTCGACACGCGTTACGGATATACGGCTTGGCGGAGTTCTTCATCGGGCTGTCGGCTCTGGTGGCGCCACTGGAATTATCGTGGGGCCGAAACCTGCTAGGCGATTTTTCGCTTGCGTCGTCTGCGGCCTATTACTCAATTTCCGGTGTCGTGATCGCGCTGACACTGATTCCCTGGTGCGCCTGTATGGGAGCGACGATTCCTTTTGCGATGCTGGCCATTCGTAAGAGCAATCCTGCGGACTCGGAAAGATCTTTCAGCTATCTCTATCTCGCCAACGTTTTGGGCGCATTCCTGGGAGCGCTTGGTCCAGCGGTATTGGTTGAGCTGTATGGATTTCGTGGGGCGCTGAGGATCGGCGCTGTTTTCAATTTCCTCCTCGCCGCGGTGGCATTTGGGGTGGCGGCACGCACCATGCAACCAGACACCATAGAACCCGGCTCACGGGACACTTCTATCAAGACACCTCCTCGAGAGGGTGGTCGCATCCTGCTTTTGTTGTTCGCGACGGGATGCACAAGTATGGGTGCGGAAGTGGTCTGGGTTCGGCAATTCACGCCATACGTAAGCACTGTAGTTTATGCGTTCGCTCTGCTTCTGGCGTTGTACCTCGTCTCAACTTATATTGGTTCGCGGATTTACCGGCGCCGGGGCCAACATGGAACGGGAATTTCTCCGGTCATGTGCGCAGCCCTCGGCTTATGTGGAGTTTTAGCTGCGATGACCGCCGATCCGCAGCTTCATATCTCTCGCGCCTTGCGGCTGATCATCGGCATCTCTCCGCTGTGCGGCATGATGGGATTCGTAACTCCGATGTTGATAGACCGTTGGTCTGCTGGCGACCCCGACCGAGCCGGCAGTGCTTATGCGGTAAACGTTATCGGCTGCATTGTGGGACCACTGCTCTCGGGATTTCTGCTGTTGCCACACATGGCGGAACGCTGGGTACTGATTGTATTTGCGCTGCCTTGGCTGGTTTTTGCGCTGGCTCCAAGTTCATTGCCTAGGGTAGCGGCGCAAGAACGAAGGCCGAGCCAGAGAATCGTTTCGGTAATTCTTGTGGCCGTGGTTTTCGTGGTTGTGTTCGCCAGCAGGGGATTCGAGGCAGGCTTCTCTCATTATGAAGTGCTTCGTGATGATACGGCCACGGTCATTGCTACCGGGAAGGGAATGCATAGACGCCTGCTTGTGAACGGGATTGGCATCACCGAGTTGACGCCGACTACTAAAATGATGGCCCACCTTCCACTTGCTTTTCTGCTTCACTCTCCGCAGAATGCCCTGGCAATTTGTTTTGGTATGGGCACAAGTTATCGCTCGCTGATGTCATGGAACATTCCAATTACGGCGGTGGAACTGGTGCCGAGTGTACCAAAGCTGTTCTGGTATTTTCATGCGGACGCGCACGAACTCTTGAACTCGCCTTTGTCGCACGTTGTCATCAACGACGGACGGGCATATCTGGAAAGAAGCAAGCAGCAGTATGACGTCATCACGATCGATCCGCCACCTCCGGTCGAGGCGGCTGGGTCGAGCTTGCTGTACTCCACGGAATTTTACTCGGTGATTCGTCAGCGACTTCGTCCCGGTGGCATTCTGCAACAATGGCTGCCAAAGGACGATAATTTCCTGCAGGCTTCGATTGCCCGGTCACTTGCCGAATCGTTCCCTTATGTTCGCGTCTTCGCTCCGATGACTGGGGCAGGATTGCATTTCCTCGCCAGCGACACGCCCTTGCCGCGGAGAACGGCAGAAGAGTTAGCCGCCCGCATGCCATCCAGTGCTGCGCGCGATCTGACGGAATGGGGCCCGGAGAAGACTGCAGCGGGCAACTTTGCGCTAGTGCTCGGCAAGGAAGAAACGATCGAAGAGGTTCTGGCACGCGACGTTCAAGCTCCAGCACTCACGGACGACCGGCCAGTCAACGAATTTTATGCTTTGCGACGATATGTGCGGCCCGGACTGCAGCGAACCTGGACGTGGCTAACGGGCACGCATAACAAAAGTACTGTGACGCAAAACTGACTCTCGATTATTCCCTTTTCCTCGGCCATGGGAATTTTCTATACTCGCTTCACATTGACAAGCGTTGGGGTTTGATCGGCCGTGGCTCGATTCTGTCGCCCACCCAGCATTAAACCCGAGGAGCATTATGAAATTAAGATTGGGATTCGGCACCCTCCTGCTGGTTTCAACCTGGTGTTTTGCTGCGCAACCAGATCGTATCCCTGGCACCATTAACGGCGGCGCGACCGTCATCCTTGCGGGAAACGTGGCGGCTCAAGCGCAGGCGCAGTATGACCGGGGACTGGTGGAAGCGTCGATGGCGATGCCATATATCGTGCTGCAAACCCAGCCCTCGGGTCAGCAGCAAGCCGGGCTGAATAAGCTTCTCGCGCAGCAACAGGACCGATCTTCGGCGAATTATCACAAGTGGCTAAGCCCCGAGCAGTACGCCGAACGTTTCGCATTAAGCTCCAACGACATTGGAAAAATCACTAGCTGGCTGAAGTCGCAAGGTTTCGGCATTGTGCAGATCGCCCGCGGCCGCGATTGGATCGCCTTCAGCGGCACTGCAGGCTTGGTCGAAACCACCTTCCATACTGAAATTCACTACTACGAAGTTGGTGGCGAGATGCACTTCGCGAATGCGACGCCTCTGTCGATACCGCAGGCACTGGACGGCATTGTCGTAGGCTTTCGCGGGATGCATGATTTTTCGCTGACTCCAATGGGCATCCGTCCGCTCTCCGCTTGGGATCGGATATTTGCTTCGATTGTTAACCCTTTTTACAATGTGAGTTTCGGAAACGCACTAGCCCCGGGCGATATTGCAACGATTTATAACATGGCCCCGCTCTACAACGCTGGCGTCAACGGCACGGGACAGAAGTTGGTGGTCGTGGGACAGACCGATGTTCACATGACCGATATTTCCGAGTTTCGCAGCGCTTTCGGCCTGTCGAATAACAACCCACAAGTCGTTCATGTGCCCGGTACGGCGGACCCCGGGGTGACCCAAGACGAAGTTGAAGCGGACTTAGATTTGGAGTGGTCCGGTGCCGTGGCACGTGACGCCGGTATTATCTTTGTCGTTTCGCCCGTAAGCGCAGGAGGCGTGTTTAATTCCGCCAGCTACGCGATCGACCAGGATCTTGCTGCGGTCATCAGCATGAGTTATGGAGGTTGTGAAAGCGACAATGCGAGCTTCATTCCGACCAACGAACCCGTGATGCAGAAGGCCAATGCGGAAGGTATAACCTTTCTTGCCTCTTCCGGCGATTCCGGCTCAGCGGGCTGCGATTCCGATCAGAACAATGTGGCAACGCTCGGATTAGCGGTGAACTATCCGGCGAGCAGTCCGGAAGTCACGGGCGTCGGCGGAAATGAATTTAACGAGGGCACCGGCAACTATTGGGGCAACAGTAACGGTACAAACGGAGGATCTGCGCTTTCCTATATTCCGGAGATGGCATGGAACGATTCGCCTCAGACCGGCACCGGGTCGTCCACGACCCTTTCTGCCAGCGGCGGTGGGGCCAGCAGTTGCCACAATTCAGGATGCTCGAGCGGCTTCCCGAAGCCTACGTGGCAGACGGGAACGGGCGTTCCGAATGATGGAGTGCGCGATGTGCCCGATGTAGCGATGGCAGCTTCTGCCGATCACGACGGATATCTCTTCTGTTCGGCGGACAATGGAGCCGATTGCTCCAAAGGTATAAATCTCCTCGATGAGACCGTCGGCGGAACGTCGGCCTCGACGCCAGTTTTTGCCGGCATCGTGGTTTTGCTGAACCAGCAATTGGGAAACAAGCCACCGGCAGGGGTCGGGAACCTCAATCCGGACCTTTATACGTTGGCGCAGAACACAGCGAATGGAATCTTCCACGACGTTACGAGCGGAAGCAACATTGTTCCGTGCACACAGGGCACGAAGGATTGTCCCGCGAAGGCGCCGTTCCAGTACGGTTACAGCGCCGGTACCGGCTACGACCAAGTAACGGGGCTTGGATCAGTGGACGCTAACAATTTGGCAACACGATTTAGTACCGAACCGACAACAACGACGCTCACGTCGAGTCAGAATCCCGCGAGTTCCGGCGCTACGGTCACCTTTACCGCGACGGTGACTGGGTCGAACTCGCCGACTGGGACCGTAACGTTTTACGACGGCTCGACGCAGATCGGCACCGGAACCCTATCTTCGGGAGTAACTACGTTTCCGACTTCTACCTTGAGCATCGGCGGCCATTCGATCACGGCGGCGTACGGCGGAGACAGCAAGAACTCACCAAGCACATCGTCCCCGCTGATAGAGACGATTACAGCTAGCGGCGGGATGACCACGAGTACGGTCGTTATTTCGGGCCTGAATCCGTCGGCGTATGGATCTCCGGTAACGTTTACTGCAACTGTCATGACCACCAGCGGCAATCCCCCCGGAGACACGGTTACGTTTCAGGACGGCACAGCGCCTTTAGGATTCACCACCCTAACTCCAAACGGTGTGAGTTCAGGCACGGCCAGTTTTATGATCTCAAGCTTGACCGCTGGCACTCACTCAATTACTGGTCTCTACAGCGGAGATTCAAACAACAACGCTTCGAGCACTTCCCCTGTAATACAACAGATCGTCGTCAAGGCTTCGACCACCACGGCCGCGGTGCCCTCACCTACTTTTGTAAATGTGAAGTCGACTGGCCCGGTCCAACTTAGCGCCACGCTTACCCCCGCAAGTGGCCCGACCGGCTCGGTGAATTTTTCCGTGGACGGCACGATGGTGGGCAGCGCGAAGGTCGGCAGCAACTTCAGCTACAATCCCAGTTCTCTCGCCGCAGGCAGCCATTCGGTTACGGCGGCCTATCAAGGCGACACCAATTTCAACGGTTCGACCTCGTCCGCGGCTACGCTGAGTGCCGAAGATTTTCAGATCGCTGCGAGCCCAACCACAGTCAATATCAGCGCAGCCGGACAGAGCGGAACGACCACACTCACGATTACCCCGATTGGCAACTTCAATCAAGCGCTGACCTACAGTTGTTCGGGTCTGCCGAGCGGAGCGACCTGCGGCTTTAATTCTGCAGGGACAAATAAGACAACCGTGACCATTCTTACGTTAGCGAGCGCCCAGTTGCGGATGGAATACTCCGGACGTGGCGCTGGAATTTTCTATGCCATGATGCTTCCCGGCCTATTGATTCTCCCATCGGGAGCATTTTGGCGTCCTCGACGAAAAGTATTGCTTCTGACTTCAGCTCTGACGATGCTCCTGCTGCTGATGTCTGGTTGCGGTGGCGGAAGCGGCAGCGGAGGTGGCGGAGGCGGCACTACCAATACTGTAGCCATCACGGCGTCGACGATAGGGGCAGCCGGAACACTATCGCACTCCGTAAACATCACCTTGAACGTGCAGTAAGGTCAGTTGATTTACTCAGACGAGGACAGAGCTGACCTCCGCCTCTTCCTATCGGCTTGGCGAACCCGCCTCTGATGACGGTAGAATAGGCGAGCGGCACAGCGTTGAGCGCAAGGCGCCAAACCTAACGCTACTCACTTGGACGAGACATTCAAGATCGAGCTTCCCAGCCGTCAGACTATTCCCTCCCTTGTGACCCTGCGCCATTTTCGAGACATCCCTGAGGCTCTGCTCGCGAAAGGAATGCTCGAATCCGCCGGCATCCGGTGCGTACTGGCTGACGGCAACCTGGTCCGCATGGACTGGTTACTTTCTAACGCGATTGGCGGATTGCGTTTGCAAGTCGATAAGCAAGAATTCGAAGCAGCCCGCGCTCTTCTCGACGAACCCATCCCTGACGAACTGCCCGAGGACGAATTCGGCGAGCCTTACGTTCAGCCACGATGTCCGCGGTGCTACTCGCTCGACATCGGCTTTGAGAAGATCGACCGGTTCTGGACCTATGGGCTCTGGCTGCTCTTATCGATTCCGATACCGATCGGCAAGAATAATTGGAAGTGCTACACCTGCGGCGTGGAGTGGATGGAAGAATAGGTTGTGTACCCTCAGCCCTCGCGCGGTGCAGGTCATATCTGTAATCACACTCATGGTCTGGTAATTCTTGCCGATGAATCTCTTGTGGCTGCACCCACAACGTCGCAAGCTTCCGTTCCCAAGGCCAACGCGCGGTTCGTCGCGCGCCAGCCGATCCTGACCAGCGAAGAGAAAGTTTTTGGTTACGAATTATTGTTCCGCAACGGCGTAGATGAGGGTTTTGGAGGCGCCAATCGCGAAACAGCCTCCCGCAGCACAGTTCAGACTTCCATGCTTGTCGGGTTGGACGTGCTCTGTGATGGGCACAAAGCCTTCGTGAATTGCTCGCGTGAGGTTTTGCTAAAAGAGTACATTACGCTGCTGCCGTCGACGCAGGCGGTGGTGGAAGTTCTGGAGAGCGTTCCCGCCGACGATTTAGTGATTGCCGCCTGCCGGCGATTAAAGGATGCGGGCTACCTGATTGCCCTGGATGATTTCGAACCGATCGATATTCGCGAACCGCTGATCGACGTGGCGGACATCATAAAAGTTGACATACGGCAAACCCAGCTCGACCAGGCAGCGGCGATGGTCGTTCGCTATGCGCCATCGCGGATTCGCATGTTGGCAGAAAAAGTCGAGACTCGCGAAGAATTCTTGGCGGCGAAG
This sequence comes from Terriglobales bacterium, assembly GCA_035507035.1. GTDB lineage: Bacteria > Acidobacteriota > Terriglobia > Terriglobales > Acidobacteriaceae > DATJOJ01. The sequence continues at coordinate 10,613 of DATJOJ010000048.1, forward strand.
CAGGCGGGGTTCGTCTACTTTCAGGGATACTTCTTCCGCAAGCCCGAACTCCTGACCACCCACGAAATTCCGGAAAACCGTGCCAACTATTTGCGAATGTGGCAAGCCGCGTCGCGGCCGCAACTGGATGTGCGCGAAATCGAAAACCTGATCAAGGGTGAGGCCTCGCTATGCTATCGTCTGCTTCGCTATCTAAATTCTCCCGCTTTCGGGTTGGCAAACGAAATTCAGTCAGTGCGACACGCGCTCACCATACTGGGTGAGCGGGAAGTGAGGCGGTGGATTCGTTTGGTTGCTACGCTAGGAGCAGGCCAGGGCAAACCTACTGAACTGGTGCTGTCGGCGCTGACGCGGGGCCGCTTTTGCGAGTTGTTTTCCTCGAAGATCCGCCATCAGGGCTCGGACCTGTTTCTTTTGGGCCTGCTTTCCCTGATGGATGCCATCCTTCAAATACCGATGGATCAGGTATTGGAAAATGTGCCTGTGGATCGGGGAATCCGAGCCGCTTTGCAGGGGAAGCGCAGCTCGTTGACTACGTTTTATCAACTGATGGTGGCGCAGGAGTCGGCAGAGTGGCAAACCGTCACTGAATTGGCTAAGCAACTACGCATTCCCGAGAGTTCGGTTGCTGAAAATTACTGGACGGCGGTCCGCTGGGCGCAACAGGTCACGGCGGAGGGATAGTCGACGAAAGGTTCCAACGTTAAGTCTGCCGCGATGTTTGCTAACGCACGAATTTTCCTACAGTTACTTCTGTGCAAAATTAGGGTTACTTGGCACTTGCACTTTTTCCATGGCCAGAGCTACCATAATAACGTTCCCTAGCGGCCGAGCTCCCTAGCCGGTCTTCCGCGCCCTTAAGCTCCAGGCGCAAAAGCGGACACAACGATCATTCAGGCATGAGTTCCAACCGCATCGGGTTTCTACGCACGCCCCGTGGCTACGCACGACAGGCGAGCCCACTCACGAAGCGGTAACAGAAAAACAGGAAACTGGACCGCCCCCTGGGGCGGACAAGAACGCAAGACTACAACGAGAAAACTACATGAATGTTGGACCTGGAAGTCCCTCCGGCGGCGGAGGAGGGCGTAATCGACGGCGTCGAGGACGCCGCCCCTATCGCAGCGGACAGCGCGGCGGCCGTGGCCGTGAACGTGACAACAGCGGTGGCGGTATCTACAACGCACCCATGGATCACAGTTACCGGGCTGCACAGGCCGGCGGGCAAGGCCAGCGGCGCAATCGCCCAGGTTTTGCTGCGCCCTATGTTCCGGCCGACCCTGAGCCGCTGCCACAACAACGCGAGGATGCAACGTCGCGTATTTTCGCATTTGTCGACGACCTCTTTTTCCAGGCCAAGATTCAGGAGACCGCTCGCAAGCTGAATGTGAAAGTCGAGTTCGTCAAGAACGACAAGGACCTTGGCGAACGCATGGGGCAGAATGGGGACGAAAAACCCTCGCTGCTCATCTTCGACCTGAACAATGCAAATGCCAAACCACTAACCCTGATTCCCAAACTGAAAACCAAGCTGAAAAAAGGAACTTCGATTATTGGCTTTTTGTCCCACGTACAGGGGGATCTGAAACAGAAGGCACACGAAGTTGGTTGCGACATGGTGCTGCCGCGGTCGGCGTTCTCTCAGAACCTGCCGCAACTTCTGCGGCGGCATGGCGCACCGGAAGAAGAAGCACCAACCGCCTAGTTTCGCGCTTTACCTTTCTATCTCGAGTGGGCCCACGGCTGCGAGGCTATCCTGGCGGCCAGTGCAGCGCGCGTCCTCCAATCAAGTGCACGTGCAGGTGGAACACGGACTGCCCGGCGTGCGGACCAACGTTCACGACGGTGCGATAGCCTTCTTCGATGTTGCGCTGGCGCGCAATATTGGCTGCGGTCAAATGGCAGTATCCGATGATCTCGGCATCCTCACTGTGCGCCTCCTTTAGACCACGAATGTGTTTCTTGGGAACGACGAGGATGTGGGTGGGAGCTTGCGGATTAATGTCTTCAAATACGTAAACGCGATCGTCTTCGTAGACCTTTTTGGAAGGAATTTCGCCGCTTACAATGCGGCAGAACAAGCAATCTTTCATGACACGTCCAGTGGAGATCAGAATTTAGCAACGAACTCGACCCGGGAACCCTGAAGCACTGAAAGCGTGGGGGAGAAACGTCAACACTATACATGATCGTAGCGATTTCTGCAGGAGCCGGTGGAGTTGAAGTCAGTTGGCTGGAGGGCTCAATCCAGACGCACCAGAAAAACGCTGCCTTCGGCAGTACGAGTATCGCGGGCAATTTCCTCGGCTTGCGAACGATCGTCATTGTGGACGCGCACTCGTACCCACCAGTCGCCAATCGGACTGCTGAAAGTCAGAATCTTGGCAGTCTCATACCGCCGCGACAGATGGTCCGCGAGCTTGTCCGCGGCATGTTCTTTCTCGAACGCTCCAATCTGGACCGACCAGCGTCCGCCGCGATTTAGCGGAGCCGGCGTGGAAAGTACTTCCATGCGCACCATGGCCACGCCGGCAAGCCAGACATCGGCTTTCTTGGCGGCTGCCTTGGAGAGGTCGAGAATGCGGCCTCGCACAAACGGTCCGCGATCGGTTATGCGCACGACGACGGAATGTCCGGTCTTCAAGTTGGTCACGCGCACAACCGATTCCAAAGGGAGCGTGAGATGGGCCGCCGTCAGCGCATTCATGTTATAGATTTCACCGTTTGAGCTGCGCCGATTGTGATAGGGAGGACCATACCAACTGGCGAGGCCAGTTTCTACAAACAGGGGCTTGGAACTTGGTTTGGGTTCCTTCGTTTTCTCGTTCTCAGCGCGAGAGTTCGAAGGCGTGGAATTATTATCGGTCTCTGAAGGCGGTTGACTAATCGGCGGGGCTGGCGGCACGTTGACGTGCGACTGCTTATGGCTGCTACAACCGGTCAGAAAGAGCGCAGCAAGAAGAAGAGTGGTCGCGACTGGAAAACGTTTTACTTGCCGTGCGCTTTCGGCGAGTCCATATAATCGGCGAGCCGCGCCAACTTCTCGGAGGCCAGCCGTAATGCCTTGGTCGAATGCTGACGAGCTTCCGGCACAATCTCGTCGTTCAAGTACTTGACCAGTTCTGCGGTTTCCTGTTCCAGGGTCGTCGTAAACTCGGCGACTGATTTGTTGAGGCGAGCGGTCGCCTCTTCGACCTTGCGGTTGAAGTCGTTCATGGCAATTCGTCCCTTCTGTGAGCGCAGAAGCGGGCACTCGTGATTGCGGATACCAGGCCAATCCATTATTTCGCGGGGCCTGATAAGGGTCAACGGGGAGGCATCCCGTGTCACACCCCGGAGAAAGCCGGCGCTTGGACGAAAATTGTGTCATCGCGCACTTTCAGTACAGTATTAGTGGCGGTTGCGTCGTGATCCGGTTGTATAGCCCATCGGGAATACGAGATCTTTAGGAATGCCAGCGACGACAAAGCGACGCCGCAGTTCACGTTCCAAGAGTTTTTGCAAGAACTTGCTGGACTGGTTCGACCAAAGCAAACGGGACCTTCCCTGGCGGAAAGACCGCGACCCCTATCGTGTCTGGATCTCTGAAGTCATGCTGCAGCAGACACGCGTCGCTGCCGTAATCGATCATTACCACAGATTTTTGAGACGTTTCCCGACAATCGAGAAATTAGCGGCAGCGCGGGAGTCGTCGGTTTTGGCGGCATGGAGCGGCCTTGGTTATTACAGACGCGCTCGCATGTTGCATGCTGCGGCGAAACAAGTCGTGAAGGGGAATGAAGGAAGATTTCCCAATAGTGCCGCGGAATTTTTTCAGCTCCCCGGCATTGGGCGCTACACGGCCGCGGCGATCGCTAGCATCGCCTTCAACGAACCTGTAGCGGTCGTCGATGGCAACGTGGAGCGCGTCTTGGCGCGAATTACGGGGAAACGCCTGTCGACCAAAAAATGCTGGGAAATCGCGGATCTGCTTTTGAGCCATGAGCGCCCCGGCGACTTCAATCAGGCAATGATGGAGCTTGGAGCAACGATCTGCCTGCCGCGCGACCCGAAATGCCTGCTGTGTCCGATCTCCACTTTGTGCTCGACGCGCGGTGAACTGAAAACCCCGGGCGACGGATCTCGACAGACAAAGAAAGCGATCCGCTACGCCTTCGGTTGCCGCAATGGAAAGGTATTCCTCGTGCAGCGCCCGCGCACGAGTTCGCTCATGCCCGGCATGTGGGAATTGCCGGAACTCAGCTCCGGCCAGGATGTAACCGATGCGTGGCTCACGGTGCGGCATTCCATCACGGTAACGGACTACACCGTCTACGTGATGAAGGCCACAGCCCCGGAAGGATCGGCCGGGCGCTGGTTCTCCAAAACTCGCCTCAAAACGCTTCCCTTGACCGGCCTTACCCGAAAAATCCTTCGGGCTGCTCAGGTCATCTAAAGAGTAAGGTATGAGGTGGTTACGCAAACTTTTCGGAGGACCTAAGATGGCGGCATTGAACACGGGAACTTTGGCGCCGGACTTCACTTTGCCGGCAATGGACGGGAAGCAATTTTCTTTGAAAGACGCCCTGTCCCGGGGGCCGGTGCTGGCGGCGTTTTTTAAGGTTTCTTGCCCGGTGTGCCAATTCACTTTTCCGTTCTTGGAGCGTATTTATCGCGCTTACGGAAATCGCAATGTGACCATCATCGGCATCTCGCAGAACGAAAGGAAAGAGACCGCCGAGTTCCTGAAGCATTTCGGAGTCACGTTTCCTACGCTGCTGGATGACACCGCAAGCTATCCCGTCTCGAACGCTTATGGACTGACGAACATTCCTACTCTGTTCTGGATTGCGCAGGACGGAGAGATCGAAATCTCAAGCGTAGGGTGGAGCCGGAAAGAGATCGACGATGTCAATCGAAGGGCAGCGCAAGAAACCAGTCAAGGCGCTAAGCCTGTATTTCAAGCGGGGGAGGATATCCCAGAATTCCGTGCGGGTTGAGGGTCGAAAAACTAAGCCCGCGGTCGCGGGCGTGAAGTCGGCAAAATCTGCAGCCAGGCTAGAGTACGAAGGGACATTGGTACATAGGGCTATTTTCCTACCTGAGCGGTCAGTCCATCGTTTCTCCTTGTTCCGCGTAGTTCTCTCTAGAATAGAGGGAATCTCTTCGGAGCCTTTGATGCGCAAAACTGCATTTGTAATTTGCTTGGTTTTCGGGCTAATATCCGCGGCTATGACGCAGACACCTTCGACCGATGGATGGGTCCATCTGCCTGCCACGGCATTCGCTGCCATGCAGAAAATCGATGCCGAGCGGATTCGCACCCATGTGCGGTTCCTTTCCAGCGATTTGCTCGAGGGTCGGGGCACGGGGCAGCGCGGCGGAGATCTGGCTGCTCAATATATGGCAACCGAGTTTGCCCTTTATGGGTTAAAGCCAGCCGGTGACAACGGGAGCTATATGCAGAAGGTCCCGCTGGTTGGAATCACGCCGGCTCCCGAAACCAGCTTTTCATTCGTGCCCGCCAGCGGCGCTGCGATTCACCTGAAGCCACTCGATCAATATGTCGCATACGACCAGACCCAGCAAACCAAATCCGATGTGGACACGGACATTGTTTACGTCGGCTACGGGATCGATGCTCCGGAATACAACTGGGACGATTACAAGGGCGTAGACGTGCGGGGAAAGGTCGTGCTGATGCTGGTGAACGAGCCCCCATCCGACGACCCCAGATTCTTCGGTGGTAAAGCACTCACCTATTACGGACGCTGGACCTACAAATACGAAGAAGCGGCTCGCAAAGGCGCGGTCGGCGCCATTCTCATTCATCAGACCGACATGGCCAGCTATCCCTGGGATGTCGTGCGTAACTCCAATTCCGGCGAAAAATCGTTCCTAAAGCTCGACGGCAACCCTGCTCTGAAAGTGGCTGGCTGGATCCAGTTCGACGTCGCTCGTGAACTCGCCGAAGCTGCAAATCTGAATCTTGAGACGATGCTTGCGAAAGCGCGGTCGCGTGATTTTCATCCCGTCGTTCTGCCGGTGAAATTGAAAGCGCACATGGTCAGCAAGGTTCGACACTTCGAGTCGAACAATGTTATTGCCATGCTGCCGGGTTCCGACCCGAATCTTAAGAGCGAAGCGATCATGTATACGGCGCATTACGATCACTTGGGAATTCGCCCAGACATGCCGGGAGACAACATTTACCATGGTGCCAGCGATAACGCGACGGGTTGCGGCATTCTGCTCGAGGTTGCGCGTGCCTATGCCCAGGCACCGCAGCGGCCGCGCCGCTCGATCCTGTTCGTGTCTGTGACTGCCGAGGAGCAGGGGCTGCTCGGTTCAGCGTATTTGGCCGAGCATCTGCCGATTGCGGCCGACAAAATCAGTCTCGATCTGAACTACGACGATGTGCCGCCACTAGGCTCGCCGGAGGAAGTCGAGGTCTCAGGCGCGGAACGGACGACGTTTTATCCCACCGTCCAATGCATGGCGAAAACCTTCCGCTTGGCCATTCGCCCCGACTCGCGTCCGGAAGCGGGAAACTTCTATCGCTCCGACCACTTCAGCCTGGCGCGAGTTGGCATTCCTTCGTTTTCGATCAACGAAGGGGTGAAGTACAAAGGACACGATGCGCTTTGGGGTGAGCAGCAGGCCGATGACTTTACCGCGAATCGCTACCATCAGCCGAGCGATGAATATCACGCCAACATGGACTTCACCGGTGATGCCGCCATGGCGCGCTTCGGATTTGCTCTGGGATGGGAAGCTGCGGCGCAGAACAAATTGATCACCTGGAAAAAAGGCGATGAGTTCGATTCAACGAAATTGAAAACCGCAGCTGGCAGCCAGTAAGGCCTAAAACACAGGGCACACAGAGAACGAATCGCGGGTGGTCAGCCTTCCATCAGTTTTAGATTTGGGCTTCGCATCAGCCTGGGTTCCGTCGCGTGCTGCACGTCATCGGCAGTGAGGCCTGGCGCGACTTCTTCGAGCACCAAACCTGTCGGTGTTACCTGGATCAAAGCCATATCGGTGACAATCGTGTCTACGACATGAACGCCGGTAAGCGGCAGCGTGCATCTATGTAAGATTTTGGGCTGACCCTCTCTTGTGGTGTGTTCCATGGCCACGATCACGCGCCGCGCCCCCGCTACCAGATCCATCGCGCCGCCCATGCCTTTGACCATTTTTCCCGGGATCATCCAATTGGCCAGATTACCCTGCTCATCGACTTCCATGGCTCCGAGCACGCTGAGATCGATGTGCGATCCGCGAATCATGCCGAAGGAATCGGCGCTCGAAAAATACGCCGTTCCCGGCATTTCGCTCACGGTTTCTTTCCCGGCATTGATCAGATCGGAATCCTCCTGTCCGTCGATCGGATAAGGGCCAATGCCGAGCATGCCATTTTCACTTTGCAGGATCACATCCATGCCGCGCGGCACGTAGTTCGCAACCAGCGTGGGCATGCCGATTCCAAGATTGACGTAATAGCCGTCGCGCAATTCGCGAGCGATACGCTTCACAATGCGTTCACGCTTTTCGACATCTTTACCTGCTTTATTCATATTCCTTTCGTTCGTCGTTGGTCGTTGGCCAGTAGCCAAAAGCCACCTACGATGCCTTCCTCACGGTTCTCTTCTCAATTCTTTTTTCGTACAACTCGCCTTGAAAAATCCGGTTTACGAACACGCTCGGGGTATGAACCATGTCGGCATCCAGTTCTCCGACTTCGACCAACTGCTCGACCTCAGCGATGGTGACTTTTCCGGCCGCAGCCATCATGGGATTAAAGTTTCGCGCCGTCTTACGGTACACCAGGTTGCCCCACTTATCACCCTTCCACGCCTTCACCAGCGCGAAGTCGGCTTTGAGTGCGTGTTCCATAAGGTATATTCGACCGTCGAATTCGCGGGTTTCCTTGTTTTCAGCCACAACGGTGCCCACGCCGGTGGGCGTGAAAAAAGCTGGGATGCCCGCGCCTCCAGCACGAATGCGTTCGGAAAATGTTCCTTGTGGCACTAGCTCGAGTTCTATTCTTCCCTGCAACACCATTTGCTCGAGCAGTTTGTTTTCGCCCACGTAGGTTCCGATGTGTTTGCGAATCTGTCCTGCCGAGAGCAACAACCCCATCCCCAACCCGTCGACACCAACGTTATTGCTGATGGTAGTGAGATTCTTCACGCCCTTGCGAACCAGAGCGCGAATCAGATTCTCCGGGATCCCGCACAAGCCGAACCCGCCGAACATAATGACGGCACCGTCAAACACGTCGCCGACGGCTGCGTCCGCACTCGCGACCACTTTGTTCATAACAGAAGAATTTTAAATGAAGGGCAAGATTTCAGTCATTGGGGTCTAGCCCTCAGTATGTGGTTCAGTTGATCGGGGCGCGCTTAACTACGGGTCATTCCGAAGCCTAGAGTCCTCACTGGTGAAGCGAGAAATCTCACAGCACCTTAGTCTTCTTGTCGTGAGATCCCTCGGGCCGCTGGTGAAAGCGCGGCCCTTCGGGATAACGCCCCATGAACTCGATTTGATCGGAAGCTACCTGCCGGCAGCAGAGACGATGAGTTGACGGTCAGGAATATCGAAGGTGACCGCGCGAGCGCTCCAGAAATCCACCCCGACGACGCAGTCGTAGATTATGTCGGAGAACGATACGCGAGCTGGCGACAGATTGACCTGAGGTGCAGAGGAGAGCGAGAGCTCGGCCAAGGCGGTCCAGTAGCGGACCTCGCCAGCTCCCGCTGCGTTGCGGCGCTCCTGCTTCTTCACATCTTTCCCATCTTTATCGATGCCGAGAGAGGTCATGTAGCGCAGGCTAATTGTCGCCTTCGGGCTCCCGGTATCGATCTCACATTGTCCAGTTTGCGTACCAAGCCTAAATCGCGAAAAGAGATCCAGGGTGATCCCTCGTTGATCATCTAACTGCAGGGGCGACGACACTCCGAGGGATCTGCGCTTGCTTAAGGTTTTCTTTGTTTCAAAAACGAGTTGCTTATTGACGAAATCTAAAGTAAAGGGTTGCTGGCGAAAATCGCTGGCTGAAATGATTCCGTCGATATGAAGTTGGTCTAGCAGGTCCCAGGTTCCAACCAGCGCGTCTTTTTTTATCAAGGGGCCGACAGACAACTCAGGAACGACAAACAGGGAAAGGTTCAGGCGCTCGCCGCTCATGCGAAAGCCGGTGAACTGCCCGGCAGGCTTGCCGTGGACTTTCTCAATCAGGCTGGGTGCGATTACATCCAATCCCGCTCCGGTATCGAGAATGACATGAATTGGAATAGTGCCGGCAAGTGTCGCAGGCACAATCACCATGCCGTCGGAGTTAGTGATGAATGGGACGGAAACGGCTTGGGGCTTTGCAAATAGTGGCGTAGTGGCCAATAGAACTAAAAGGAACGACGTCAGGTGTTTCATTCGAAGTAGGGTCACGCTGTAATCTACGCAGTTTCCATGAAGCTCGTTCCGATTTTTTGCAACCTCATAGCACCGACGGGAGTCCTTTCTTGTAAAGCGATGATGAAGCTAATTTCCGTCAACGTCGGGCTTCCTAAAAACGTCCCATGGCACGATGAAATGGTGAAGACTGGGATTTTCAAGCAGCCCCTCCCCGGCCGGGTCGAACTGCGCAAACTCAATCTGGATGGGGACCGCCAGGCGGACTTGACCGTTCACGGCGGGGAGTTCAAAGCCGTTTATTGTTATCCCATTGCTCACTACGACTATTGGAAGAAAGAACTGCCGAATCGGGATTTGCCGCTGGCGGTTTTTGGGGAAAATTTCACTGTCGACGGCATGCTCGAAGACACTGTTCACCTGGGCGATCAATTTGCGATCGGATCTGCAGAAGTAGTGGTTACTCAGCCACGCATGCCCTGCTACAAGCTCGGCATAAGATTTCAGAATGACGGCATGGTGCAGCGATTCCTGGCCAGCGGACGCTGTGGATTCTATCTAGCTGTTGTGCGCGAGGGCGAGGTTGGCGCAGGAGACGAAATTCGCCTGATATCGCGCGGTACCGGCGCTGTATCAATATCGGCAATCAACAGATTGTATGTCACGAAAATCTACAACACAGACGATGTGAGCTTGATTCATCGCGCCCTAAAGGTTTCGGCTTTCCCGGAGAGCTGGAAGGAATGGTTTCGGGAGCGACTTCCGCACCGAAGGTAGCGGTTCCCGCATAGGTCATTTTTCTGCGCTTGACTTCGCCTTCCGTTCGCCTACAATAAAATCATGGCGATCACTCGACGGCAGCGGCAAGTTTACGATTTCATCTCCGAATTCGTGCAGAAGCACAATTATTCGCCCTCCTATGACGAAATCCGTGAAGGCATGGGCTTGAATTCACTGGCCACAGTTCACAAGCACATCACAAACCTGGAGAAGAAGGGTCTGCTGACCCGCGACTACAACCGCTCTCGCTCGATTGATCTGCTTCCTCCGAAGGGACGCCTAAAGCAGGCGATGAGCGTGAACACGACTATGGTATTACCGCTGCTGGGTAGGATTGCCGCAGGCCAGCCGATCGAAGCCATCGAAAATCCGGAGACGATTTCGCTCGGCGACTTTGTGCGGTCGAAAGAGGTTTTTGTGCTCGAGGTACGCGGTGACTCCATGCAGGACGAACACATCTTAAGCGGCGACTACGTCCTGGTAGAGAAAACCAAGACGGCGCACAACGGCGACATCGTGGTCGCGCTAGTTGAGGGCAGCGATGCGACCCTCAAGCGCTTCTATCGCGAGGGCGATAACGTTCGCCTGCAGCCCTCGAATGTGAATATGCAGCCGATCATCAAACCGGCGGCAATCGTAGACATTCAAGGGCGAGTCATTGGGGTGCTGCGAAAATATTGAGGAGCTCTCGGTCTAACACCCGTAGCCGGCGCTAGTTCAGCAAAGCAAAACGCCCGGCATGAAACCGGGCGTTTCTATCTACTACTCAGTATCGACGTTATCCGAGGTGCTTATTGAGGGCTTCCTGAATCTTTTCCTTTGGAACGTAACCGACGATCTGCTCTTTCACCTGGCCGCCTTTAAAGACCAGCAGCGTAGGGATGCCGCGCACGCCGTAACGCATCGGTGTCGCGCTATTGCGGTCCACGTCCATCTTGCCGACTTTCACCTTGCCCTGATAGTCCTTGGCCAACTCCTCCACGATGGGCGCGATAGCGCGGCATGGGCCGCACCAGGTCGCCCAAAAATCCACTAAAACCGGCGTCTCCGACTTCAGCACATCCTGATCGAAGTTGGCATCGGTTACTTCAACAATGCCGTTCTTTACTGCGTTTTCCGTTATGTTTCCTGCCATTCGTTTCCTCCATTGGCGCGCCCGCATTTGGGACGTGCCCCGGGCGAAACCTATAAATTGCGATAACCTTACGACCGATTATCCTAGCATTTTTATTGGATGCAGCGCAGTAGCTTTAGTCGCAAAGCCCGCCCTGCTACCGCTTTCGGGAAATGTCGTCGAAATAAGAGTGCAGCTGCGACACACCAGGTAGGTGGCCAGTCGAACGCTGCTGCAAAGAGGGACTTCTAGAGCCAAAAAAAAAGCGCCCCGAACGCATGTCCAGGACGCCTCGGCAGCCCTCCCCCAGAACTGCCAAACTACTGTCGGATGGTAGCCTTCGCGTCCGGTAGTGTAAACGTCACTTTGGTAATCCGAGGATAGTTGAAGGGTAATTCTCTGCTCGCAAAGAATAGCTTTGGACGCCGTTTACTGCTGCTGCGTCCAGCTTCGCCCGGCGTCGGCGGTGGTCCAGGTTTGCCCATCCGCGGTCGTTAGGGTGCCGTTCCGAAGATCGTCGAACTCGATGGCGGTAATGTCGGCCGTAAGGACCGAGCCATCGGCTGCAGGCTGCACCTGCATCCAGCGCTGTCCCGCATCTATTGAATGATAGAGAGCGCCCTTCGCGCCCGCGACCCAGATATCTAAACCGTTGGCAGTGAGCGCGCGAAGCACGCCGGGGCTGGCGACCAGGATCGTTTCCCAAGTTTTTCCGGAATCGATCGAGCGCTGCAGCATCCCGTCCGCAGTAAGAGTCCAACGGGGAGTTACGTTCGCCGGAACGACAGCCGCCCGTGCGGTCATCGCTGAGGACGTCTCAGCTCCCGTGCCCAGCGCTGCGTCGAGTTTTGCATTCGCGGATTGCCCGCCTTCATCGTTATCCTTGGCGCGACCGGGAATATTCAGAGCGCTCTCTGGCGGTTGCGCACTCGCGGACAACGGCGTGGCACCGGGGACTGAGCGAGTTCCCTGCGGTTGCGGCAGCGATGCTTTCGCGGCGCCAGAAGTCCGGTCTCCTTGCAAATTCGACAGGTTGCCCTTAATGGACGGCAGAGCGGAACTCCGAGGCTCTGAGGCCGGTTCAGCCTCGCGCACGGGCGTGTCCACCGACGCAGCCTTGGAAGCCGCCATTGGCTCCGGTTTTACGACGGCGACGTCACTCGTCGGCAACGAGCCCTGGTGGGGCGTAGTCAATGACTCATAGTGCAAGCTGATGGCCGCACCGACGACTACGACGCACGCCACAACCGCTCCCCATCGCAGCACGGGCCAAGAGGACCAGCTCGGGCGAACCCGGATGGTTTCTGTAACATCAATTTGCTCAGGAACAGAGAAGGCCAGGATTTCCCGGCATTCTGAACATTCTGCGAGATGCCGCAAGATATCGTTTTGGTCAGATTGCGCGAGCGATCGTTCGACAAAGGCGGCAAGTAAGTCCGGACCCGGGTGAACGTCCGGCTTGGCCATCGCCTGCAGCCGCCGGGTTACGATATTTGGTACGCCCGTCATTGCAAGAACGCCTATCCTGACCTTTCCCCTGCTGGCGCTTCCGCCTTCTTTTTGGAGAACGAGGGTTGCGCAGTTTCTTGCAACTTCTCTCGCAAACTTAATTGCAGGTCACGGACGTCGACTTCCAGCGCTTCCTGCGATTGGCGGCGACTCATCCCCCGCTTTTCCAACCCGGTCAAGATGCGCTTACGCAGTGACTTAGCTAGTTTGTCCAGCTTGCGGCTGATAGTCGATTCGTGGACCTTCAACATGCGCCCAATTTCGGCCAGGGTACGGGAATCGAGGTAGTAGGCCGCCAAGACGAATCTATCTTCAGGCGATAACTCGGCGATCGCCTCGTCGGTGGCAGCTTCAACCCGCGGATCCAAGGTCGCAATTGGCTCCGGGTTGGCCGCAGCGAACTGCGCACCCTCCTCGGCCTCCTCATCGAGGCTCACCAACCGACGCTGACGGCGATAGCGGTTGACATACTCCTGCGCCAAAACCGTGCGCAGCCAACCTTCCAGCGAACCGCGTCCGGTATAAAAGCTGAGTTTGGAGACGCGCTGTCCATCGCGCAGTGCTGTGCCGTACAGGTCGGCATAGAGCGAGTCCGCCAACTCTCGCCCGGCTGAGCTTTCGCGGGCAATGTGAATGGCGACTTCATACAGTTTGGCGCGATAGCGTGTCAGAAAAACTTCCCACGCCGGTTCATGTCCCGCGGCACAGGCGCGCGCCAAGGCCAGTTCTTCGATTCGCAAACTGGCGCAAAAAACATGGATTTCCTTCGCCGACGCCGAGGCCGCATACTTGGCGACAATCTCAGCGAGAATGCGAAGAAACACCTCTTCCGTCAAGCCAAACTCTTCCGCCCGGCTGTTGCGGAAGAGTTCCTTAGCCTGTGCCCGCAAAGATTCTTCTATTTCGGATTGGAGGCCGCGCTCCGTCATCTCGCCTATCGCTTTACCGATGCTACCAATTTTTAGACGCAAGCGGTGCGTGTTTTGCCGTTCGCTCAGTCACAAGGTGGATTATCGGACGCCCGCGACATCGATTCAGTTGGATAAACGCGCGGAGAGGACTGGCGCGTTGTTCCCAAATAGGTCACTCCCGTCCCGCATGATCGCGATCCTCAAAGGTCTCGGGCCATCAAGAAAGTTATCGCGTTTCCACATCGGGAACGAGTATGCTGACGGGCATGGCAACTTGTCTCTCGGTGCTGGCCAGCGGCAGCCGAGGAAATTGTGCCGTCGTGCAAAGTTCGACAACACGGCTGTTAGTCGATGCCGGCATCTCTTGTCGTGAAACCTTCAAGCGCTTGCGCGCCGCCGGCGAAGACCCACATTCGCTTTCCGCCATACTCATCACGCATGAGCATTCCGATCACATCTATGGCTTAGTAGTACTGGCGAAGAAACTCAATATTCCTGTATTTATGACGGGCGCGACTCATCTGACGTGGTCCCGCGCGATCCGCGATGCCAGAGGAGAAAGGCCGTCTCTGGCAAAGCTGGAAGTTTTCTCTGCGGGACACCGCTTTCAGATCGGAGACATCGAAGTCACGCCTTTCACGATTCCCCACGATGCCGTCGATCCAGTGGGATTCACCTTTCGCGTCGAAGGCGCGAAGATTGGCATCGCCACCGATCTCGGTTACATGCCGGTCAGTGTGCGCGATCATTTGCGGGCTTGCGATGTCCTGGTACTTGAATCGAACCATGATCTTGAGATGCTGCGGGTTGGGCCATATCCATGGTCAGTAAAACAGCGGGTCATGAGCCGGGTGGGGCACTTGTCCAATGAAGCGCTCGCAGATTTTTTTGCCAACGACTATGATGGATATGCATCCTACATAGTGCTGGCGCATCTATCCGAACAGAATAACCACCCGGAAGTTGCGCGAAAAGCTGCGGAAAGGGCGCTAGGCAACCGCTGCACGTTACTTCACAATCGAGTAATGTTAGCGGCCCAAGCGGAAGCTCTGCAGCCGATCCGCTTATAAGCTGATGCAATCTCTATGAGTCAGTGCGTTGACCCGATCGTTGGCAAGATCTTAGCGGGCTGGCGCTACGATATTTCCGGCATCGCGCCGGAGATGCGCGGCGATTACGAAGAACACTTTACCGCTTGCGAACGCTGCCGCAGCCGCCAGCGATTGCATCGCACCATCGATATTTCCTTGATCGCGCTGGCTTCCCTCTCCGCAGGAATGTTCCTGCTGGCCTTTGGCGTGATCCGGCACTTTGGTCCGCGCAACGCGTTCTGGCTGGAGATTGCCGCCCTCGCAGGCTTCGTTCTATCCGCGCTGATTTGGCTGATTGTGGCAGTGGCGACCCCGGCTCCGATGGTTGTGGTGGACGCAGCCAAGATCGGAGCGCGCCACGTGCATGATCGTCTGCCCGCGGAAATTCGCGAGCGTATTCCTGATGAGCTGCGATTAAAGATCACCGGCTCATAACTACGAAAATCACATGCGGTACTGCCTGAAACCCGTTGCTTGGATCTTGTTGGCCCTGATTATCGCGCTGCCGGCGATGGCTCAGGCATCGGCTTTCGAAAAGCCGTCTCAGACTGCTGGCTGCGATCAGCATAGCGACAGAATGCCATCCCAACCCGCCAGCTACACATGTTGCCAGAGCGGGCACGACACTGCGGCACTGCAACGGATCTTTAACTTGCATGCAGCATCGGGTCAAATGTCTTCAGTTTTGGATTCTGCGTCTCCGACGGCTTCTCTTACCGATGTGAGCATTCCGCCGACTCCGCTTGTCTCCGACAGTCCTCCATTGCCTGTTTCTCTCCGCATCTGATCGTTTCCTCTCCTTGGTTTGCCGCTAAGCGCTGGATTCGTGCGCTTGGCATTCATCGCGAATGATTGCACGCAATTTGGGAGGAAACTTGAGAGCGTTGCTCGTATGCTTTTCTGCACTGCTCTGCTCGACCTTTTCCCTGGGGCAGAGCAGTTGCGATCAAATGCCAACTGGAATGTCTGGGATGATTTCCAATTTAACGTTCCTGCCCTCGTTCCATGCCTCGTCGGGCACGGCGTGGCAGCCCGCATCTGTTACCGAGCCGACGTGGATGGCCACGCAGGGAGACTGGCAATTCATGGTGCATGGAACAATCTTTATCGATTACAACCAGCAAGGCGGACCGCGGGGAGAAGGAAAAGCTGAATCGGTGAACTACGCGATGTTTATGGAGCAGCATAAACTCTGGGGAGGCACACTCCTGCTGCGGCAGATGCTCTCGGCTGAGTCACTCACGTCGCCGCATCCCGGTTTCCCGGAATTATTTCAGACGGGTGAAACCTATCACGGAGGGCCCTTGGTTGATCATCAACATCCGCATAACGTGTTCGCAGAGCTGGCGGCAACCTATACCCTCCCGATCAATGAAAAAGTTTCCTGGTTGCTTTATGGGGGGCCGTCAGCGGAGCCTGCACTCGGACCTGTCATGTATTTGCATCGCGCCTCCGCCGCAGAAAATCCTGCGGCCCCGCTCAGCCATCATCTGCAGGATTCCACGCATACCAGTTTTGGAGTAGTCACCACCGGTTTCATCATCGATCGCTTCAAACTGGAGGCGTCTGCTTTTAACGGCCACGAGCCGAACGAGGAGCGCTGGAGCATTCAACTGGCGCCCCTCGATTCCTGGTCATTCCGGGGCAGCGTCGCGCCTACGCGAGATTGGGTGGCGCAATACAGCTATGGAAAGCTGATTCATCCGGAGGCGCTTGAGCCGGGCGACCAGACTCGGCAGAGTGCATCGGTGGAATACAATCGGCCATTGGCAAAGGGCAATTGGGCGACTTCACTCATCTGGGGACGAGTCCAGAAGACTTTCGAAAATTTCCCGCTGAATGGCTACACGTTTGAATCCACTCTGAACTTCCTCGAGCGAAACTACGCCTACACCCGCCTCGAACTTGTCGATAAAGACGAGCTCTTTCCAAATCTGCCCGGTCATCCAACCTATCGCATCGGCGCTTATACATTCGGCGGGGTTCGTGATCTGGTGCACAATCGCAAAGCCCAGATTGGACTGGGCGCGGATGTAACCTTTTATTCGAAACCTGAGTCGCTCGATGCGACATATGGAAACAATCCCGTGTCCTTCCACATTTTTCTGCGCTTTCGGCCTGGATTGATGGCACATCAACACTGAATTCCGTCTTTTGCGCTATCGTGATTGGGTGACAAGCGAAGCCCCTTCCGCGCCAATGACCCAAGTGTGGTCGGCCGATGCGCGTGTGACCCTCCGGCCATCTGCGACCTATCGGGAGCTTGGGCAAAAGGGTGGTAGCTCGGGCAAATGGAAGCTTGTTCGCAGACCTCTTTTTCTGGCGCTGTTCCTGGCCAGCATGGTTTCTCTGATTGCCTCGCAGCGGCTCACGCTACGGCTGATGATCACCGGCGCTATCAACATGAGTTTCATTCCACTGGTTGAGTTTGCGGGATTAAGTGCTACATGGCGCCGCAGGTATGACATTCCGTTCTCTCGCGCAGTGGATCTTTTCTTCATGAGTCATGGTCCTTGGATCCTGTGGCTGCTGGCGTATGCTTCGATCTGGGCATTTGCATCTCCCGATCATGCGTTTTTCTGGACAGCCCCGCGCTTCATCTGGCCGACATTCATAGTAGCCATCGCGTGGTCAGCATCGATTGATTATTGCTTTTTCCGGGAAGTGTTTCATCGAGGCCGTGCCCAGTCTGCGTTTGACCTGTGTGTGCAGCGAGCAGTTTCTTGGACGCTGGGCATCCTCATTTTCGGCGCCGATCCGCTAGCGCCTGAGCTTACAAGAATTCTGCACCTATGAGCCTCGGTCGTTTAATCTCGCTGGTGTCTCTTCTTGTTGCCATAAGTCTCGGCACGCTATCGGACGTTCCCCACACCCACGCTCCCATATCTCTGGACAGCTACCGAGTTTTGACCGCCGATTTCCACGTCCACAGTTTTCCTTTGAGTTGGGGAACGCTTGCGCCTTGGGACACCGTGCTCGAAGCCCGTCATGATGGATTGGATGTCATCGCGATGACACCGCACAATCACGTTTGGGTCGCGTACATTGGCCGCTGGTTTTCCGAGCGCATCGGGGGCCCCACAGTTCTTATTGGCGAAGAGGTCGTGACGCCGCGTTACCATTTACTCGCGATCGGAATTCACGACGAAATCGGATGGAGACAGTCGGCTGCCGGCGCCATCAATGAAGTTCATCGTCAGGGAGGTGTTGCTATCGCCGCCCATCCACGCAAATTTTACTGGCCGGCGTACGACGCGGCGGCTCTCAGCAAGCTGGACGGTGCGGAGATTCAGCATCCGCTCATCTACGCCACCACTCGTGGATATAGCGAGGTGCAGCAGTTCTTCGACCGCGCGCAACTTGCCGCAATCGGCGACTCTGATTATCACGGAACCGGGCCGATGGGGATATGCCGAACTTTTATTTTTGCGCACGATAATTCTGAAGGCGCGATCCTTGATGCGATTCGCACACACCACACGGTTGCAATCGACCGGGATGGCCGAGCCTATGGCGATCCGGCGCTCATCGCCCTGATGAGAAATGTGGATCTTGCACAACTGAATCCGTCGTTCGTGAATCCGGAATGGATGACGCGGGCGAGCGCCGCATGCGGTTTGCTGGGACTGCTCGCCTTATTTCTGTTCGGAGAAATCTGAGACCGGCAATTACGCTTTGATGTGGCAGCTCGCCAGACCTTTTTTCTCGAGATATTGCTGATGATAATCTTCGGCCTCGAAGAAAGTTGCCTCAGGGACGATCTGAGTAGCGATTGGTTTGCCGAAGCGATGCGATGTCGCTAGCGCCTCTTTTGAAGCTTTGGCTTCTTTCTCCTGCTCAGGACTGGTGAAGAAGATCGCGCTGCGGTACTGCGTGCCCCAGTCGGGGCCTTGTCGGTTCAACTGCGTGGGATCGTGGTTCTCCCAGAAAACCTGCAGCAGCTTGTCGTAGCTGACCTTCGCCGGATCGTAGGTTACCTCTACCGCTTCGGCGTGACCAGTACGGTCGGTGCAAACGTCTTTGTACGTGGGATTGTTGAAGTTGCCGCCGGTGTAGCCAACGCGGGTCGATATCACTCCTGGAATTTGCCGAAATGTTGCCTCCACTCCCCAGAAACAACCGGCTGCAAAAATTGCTTTGGCCATGATTCCTCCCTCAAAGTATTGATTGTATTGGATGAACGAGCCCGCAGAAAAGTAACAGCCGTTAATCGAGCAACAATACAACTACTGCAAGTAATAGGCGCATCGGAGTTTACGCAGCTTTTCAATTGACGTTGAGCTTATCTGCCAATAGACTTTTGATGGAGCTAGCCCCCAGCCCAGGCCGAGGCTTTCTGTGCCGCCGCTTTTTCACCCCATGAGAATGCTCAAGACGGTTATTGCCTTGTCGTTCGCGATGCTATTTGCGTCGGCGGCGGTCGCTGCCGGCCCTGCATTCGCGCCGCAAGCTCGGCTTGGCTTCGAAGAAGGCGATCAGTGGGAGCCGGCGATTGCTGCCGACGGATTTGGACACGTTTACGTTCTGTATCCGCAATATGGCGAGGTGCCGGGTTGCAATAAGTGTTCTTTACCCTCCATGACCCTGGTGGTAAGCACTGATAATGGGCAGACCTGGGAAGACCCGCGCGAGATTAGTTCTCATTCGACAGGCCAGTTCGATCCGCAGATCGTGGTCGATCCGGTAGACCATCGCACGGTTTATGCAGCTTGGCTGCAGACAAACAACACCGAAGCGATCGTTGCCAAGTCCGCCGACTTTGGACAGAGCTGGTCGCTTACCGTGGCCGATCGCGGCAGCGAAGACGCCGATAAGCCGATCCTGACGGTGCGCGGGCAAGACGTCTATCTGGCCTTCAACCGCGAGCACGACATGCGTGTTGCCGCCTCGCATAACGGCGGGTTCACTTTCAGCACTTCCGACGTGAATCCACCTGCTCACCTCTTTCGCGCGCTCGCGGGAGGCGCCACCGTGGATCCTGATCGCAACGTGTTCGTCGCTTGGGCAGGATACACTCGCCACGACGGTGCCAAGGGCCATGTCAACCTCTTCATGAGCAAATCGGTGGATGGCGGTTCGACTTGGGTGACGAATCTGATGGACACTTCCGGCGCGCCGCCCGACTGTTCGGCGTTTCATTGCGAATGGGGATATCTCGGCGCCCAAATCACCATGTCTTCCGATGAAGCTGGAGTTTTGTACGCTCTCTGGAATGCCGGCAAGGAAGATAAGAGTCCCGCACGAGTTTATTTTGCTTCTTCGACCACGGCCGGGGAAACCTGGTCCGCGAAAAGCGAAGTATCCCAGGCGCGAGCAGGCGCAGAGCATGCGTTCCCCGCTCTAGTCGCCGGTGCTGCAGGCGATCTACGCATTGCCTGGATGGACACTCGCAACGGTCCGCTCTGGAACACGTTCTATCGAAGCTCAACCAATGGCGGCGCCACCTGGTCGGAAGAGTCGAAGCTATCCAGCTTCGTGACAGGTTATCGCTACATCAAGCCTAGAGGCTTCAGCTTCCCGTTCGGGGATTACTTCGAACTCGCCATTGATAATCTCGGGCACACACAGGTGGTTTGGGGCGAAGGGCTGAATTTCCGCACTCCGGGCTCGATCTGGTACAGCAATGGGCGATAGATTCTCACACAAGCTCTCCAATGTGCAGAAGCTTGCATAGTTAGCCGTTTTGCGCAGAGTCAATCATCTACAGAAGCCTTGCCCCTTGCGGCTTTTGCTCGTTCGCTGGCATGATACGTCTCGCCCGTCCAGTCCTTCCCGCCCTCCCCCACCAGGCAAACCCAGAACTAGTATTTATAAAACCCTCTACCATTTTTCCTGCCCAGCCACCCCGCATCCACCATCTTGATCAGCAGGGGACACGGGCGGTATTTGGGGTCGCCTAAGCCATCCAGTAGCACGCGCATGATATCGAGGCAAACATCGAGCCCAATGAAATCTGCGAGCGTCAGCGGCCCCATGGGATGCGCCATGCCCAACTTGAACACTTCATCCACAGCATCGGCTGTCGCTACGCCTTCCATCACCGCATACATGGCTTCGTTCAATAGCGGCATCAGAACGCGGTTCGAGACGAATCCCGGCGCGTCGTTGACCTCGACCGGCGTCTTTTCCAGCTTCACCGCCAGGTCCCGCACGATCTGGAAAGTTTCGTTCGAAGTCGCCAGGCCGCGAATCACTTCGACCAATTTCATCACCGGCACGGGATTGAAGAAGTGCATTCCAATCACTTTTTCCGGCCGTTTGGTCAGTGCCGCGAGTTTTGTGATGGAGATTGAAGACGTGTTCGTCGCCAGCACCACCTCCGGACGGCACATACGATCCAGGTCGCGAAAAATGTCGGCCTTGATATCAAATTTTTCACTGGCTGCTTCCACGACAAAATCGCAGCCCGAGAGTTCGCGGCGCTCTAACAGTGGTTCAATGCGGCCGAGGACGGCTATCTTGTCGGTGGCTGCGATCTTGTTTTTTGCAACTTCGCGGTCGAGATTCTTGCCGATCGTCTCTAGCGCACGATCCAGAAATCGCTGTTCTACGTCGCACAGCAAAACTTGATATCCGCCGCGGGCAAAAACGTGGGCGATGCCATTGCCCATCGTCCCCGCGCCGATGACTCCTACGCGCTGAATGTTCATGATGAAGACTCCCTCCTCAGGAAAACTTGAAAGTCTAACACCTTATCTCGGGATTGGGCGTAGCACGACGCGGCGTGCGTTAAAGAGGAAATTGGGAATAGAAATCAGAGGCGGAAATATTTGCGCACGGCGAATTGTGCGCTCATATTTGTGAGCTTTGTGGAGGAGCTTTCGAGCCTTGCACGTGGAGGCATGGTAAGCGTTAGGCGTAACCCTGGGAAGAGTCACGACCATGGCCTTGCCTGCGCGGAACTGCTATACGCCAGAAATTTGCATGCCAACCCGGCCGTTTCCGGCCGTGATGGGCGCTGGATCAGCGACCCACTGCCATGCCCGGCGCCCGTTATCGCGGACCACCGACCGCGCCTCACCATACTCTACGAGGCGATTCAGCACGGTTGTGACGGAAGCCAGCGGATCCTTGTGGCGTAGTAATACGCCGGGCAAGCGTTCCTGGATGCGCGCGCAGACTTCGCGAACACTCAAAGGCTGGTTCGCCTCCATCAGAGCCAACCGGCAGGCTTTGGTAAATCCCGGTTGACGGCCACCACTCTTGCGGTCGATCAACTCCAGTAGTTCTTCACCCAGAATCTCATCGCCGAACAAATTAGCCAGCCCGGCAATGGTTTGCTTCAGCGTGCCAATTCGTTTCATCACTTCGGCACGCTGGCGCATGAGCTGTCGCAATTCTTCATGAGCGGTTTTGATTACTTCTTGTACGTGGGAGTCACCGTTCCCCTGACCGATATTGCCGTTCCGCTTGTCCTGCATGACTGCCTCCAGACTTCCTCTGGCCCCAAGCCGTACTTAGCAGCGCGCACCTTGGCTGTCCTAGTTACGTAGATGCAATCGAGTTTGTTCCAGGGTTCGAGTGCGAACAATATGTTCGTTTTCGGGACGAAACAGATCGCGCACGAGTACACGTCATTGGTCAATTAGACGCGGCCAGCGGCAAAAAGTGAGAGAGTTTACAAGATTGTGACAACTGATGACATACGGAAGGTCGGCATCAGCTGAGCCGTCGTGGCCGGATGGCAGTTGGCACCTTTTTCCCTGCCATTCGTCCCAGAAATAAAACAGTGAAGTATTCGCGCCGTAATACAAAAAGAAAAGCCGCCGGGACGCAGGCGGCTTTTCAGACAACTTCTTGCAGCGCTAGGTCGAAGCCTCTTCCAAACGGCCTTGCTCCAGCTTTTCTTGACATTCGATACAATGCCGCGTCCAAGGAACCGCTTCAAGGCGTTTCGAGTTTATTTCCTTGCCACAGGAGATGCATTCTCCAAATGAACCTTCCCGGATACGCGACAACGCGCCTTCCACCATTTGCAAAAGTTGACGATCGTTATTGCTCTGATGGAAGAGAAATTCCTTGGTGTACGAGCTGGCAGCGCGATCCGCAATATCCTGGGCGGTGTCTTCGTCCGCCGAGCGGCCATCTTGCTGTGTGCGCGAGACCATGCGGCGCAACTCCTGCTGCCGAGTCTCTAATCGCTTTTTAAAGCTATCTAGTTTCTTCTTATCCATAGTTGCCGACTTCACTGGACTGACCACTCCTACTCGTTCGGCGCAATGCCAAACGAAGATGATATGCGCCTAAATTAAGATGCGTCAACTGGTGGTCGGGATTCCGAAGTATCGGAGGGACGTAGAATCGCGTTCGCGCATCAAATTGACACTGAAGTTTGCGAAGGCACAAAATCGTTGTTATGCGCCGCCTCGTTTTCTTCTTCTTGATCTTCTGCGTCGCCATTCAAGCCTTTGGCCAGAGCCATTCGTACCTTTTCGTGTGGGCCGGCGACGATACGCGCACAGCTAGCGATTTCCTCGCCGTGCTGGACGCCGACCTGAAGTCTCCTCATTACGGCCAGCCTGTCGCTTCGGTCGCTGTTCCGGGGCCGAGTGGAACCCCGCATCATACCGAGTTGCAAATGCCGCAGGATGGATTCCTGCTGGCCAATGCTTTTGAGAGCGGCCGCACAATCGTATTCGACTTGCGCGATCCCCTTCATCCGTATTTCGTCAGTTCATTCGGCGAACTTCGGGGTTACATGCATCCGCACACTTATATTCGCCTGGCCGATAACCATGTGCTCGCTACGTTCCAGTATCACGGTGGAGACGATCCTAAGTCGGATGGCGGCGGCCTGGTGGAGTTCAATGAAAGCGGATTTGTGATTCGCAGCAGCAGCGCGATGGATCCCGCGGCGAAGGCCGAACTTATTCGTCCTTATAGCCTGGTTGCCGTGCCTGCGGCGAATCGCGTCGTCAGCACCAATACTGCGATGCACGACCGAGACGGGGATGCCCGCACGATACAGATTTGGCGGCTTTCAGATCTGAAGCGGCTTCAGACCTTGGTGTTGCCTCCGGGACCGCGTGGCAAAGAGCAACTAAATCCGGGCGAACCGCAAGTGCTAGCCGACGGGGAAACCGTGCTGATCCACACCTTTTCATGCGGACTGTATAAAGTAGATGGCCTCGAAACCAATCAGCCGACGGTGAGTTATCTGAAAACGTTTGACGGCAACACCTGCGCCGTACCGCTACGCATCGGGAATTATTGGGTGCAAACGCTATTCTCGCAGCACGCGCTGGCGGCTTATGACATCTCCGATCTGTCGCACATCCGCGAGGTCTCGCGAATCACGTTTGACGATAAACAAAAGCCGCATTGGATTTCGCCTGATACCGACAATCGCCGCATCATCCTCAACTCCGGCGAATATGGCGAGCATCGCTTGTTCATGGTGAACTTTGATCCGCAAACCGGAACGTTGTCGCTCGACGAACATTTTCGCGACCCCGGCAGCGACCGTCCGGGGGTAAGCATGGACGGCAAATCCTGGCCGCACGGTTTTAAGGGCAACGCGTACGCTCATGGGACGGTGTTCTCGCGTTCCGGAGCCGTGGCAATTTCCTCGGCCGGGGTTGCACAAAAGTAGACCTGTGCTATAACTCTCGCTCATGCCCACCCATAAAGGATCGATCCGGCTCTTCCGCGCAGCGGGCATCGTCGTCTACCTGCACTGGTCATGGTTCTTGGTGGCGATGTATGAAATCAATGGCCGCGGCAGGAACTATTCCTCGATCACGTTCAACGTACTCGAATATCTCGGGCTGTTCCTGATTGTGCTGCTGCACGAGTTCGGTCACTCATTGGCTTGCCGCCAGGTGGGCGGGCATGCAGACCAGATTGTGCTTTGGCCACTGGGTGGCGTGGCGTATGTCGATCCTCCGCCACGACCGGGCGCAACGCTTTGGAGTATTGCGGCGGGCCCGC
Organism: Terriglobales bacterium; assembly: GCA_035507035.1. Classification (GTDB taxonomy): domain Bacteria; phylum Acidobacteriota; class Terriglobia; order Terriglobales; family Acidobacteriaceae; genus DATJOJ01. The sequence continues at coordinate 35,338 of DATJOJ010000048.1, forward strand.
TAGTGAATGTTGCGTTGTTTCCCATCTTGCTAGGACTCGGGATGCTGAGCCGCTCGTTGGGCTGGCCTGAGTCTATGCCCAACTTTCATCACCTCCTGCGCACCATCGCGATGATCAACTTCTGGTTGCTCGTTTTCAATATTCTGCCCATCTACCCACTGGATGGCGGCCAGATTCTGCGTTCGCTGCTCTGGTTTGTAATTGGCCGCGCCCGAAGTTTAATGGTCGCGACGATCCTGGGCTTTGTGGGCGTCATTGGATTCATCGGACTAGCACTGTGGGCGCAATCTCTCTGGTACGGCGTTCTTGCAGCCTTCATGCTGCTGAATTGCTGGGGCGGGTTGCGCCACGCGCGATATCTGTCGAAGGTGGCGAAGCTGCCTCGGCGCGAGGGCTTTGCTTGCCCGCGTTGCGAAACCGCGCCTCCGATTGGCGAGTTCTGGAAGTGCGGAAATTGCGGGCGAGGATTCGATACGTTTCAGACGCAGGGAGTTTGCTCTTACTGCGCGACGCAGTTTGATATGGCAAGGTGCCTGGATTGCGGAGCGTTGAGCCGGCTAAGCGAGTGGGCGTGTAAGGAAGCGGTTACATCCAAATGGTAAGGTTTGTGCCCCAAGAAAAAGGGCCCCATTTCTGGGGCCACATTCTCAAAAGAGGCAGAATGGAAAGGAGTCAGGAAAGGCGATTCAAGCCAATCCGCCAGTGGATTGGCCAAGAAGAGATGTCGAGAACAGAGTGAAGGTCATTTCGTCGGCGGCCTCTTTCATTGACATTCGAATAAAGCATTTGCGGCGCCAAAGAACGCAGCCGCCGGACAGCCCGGGCGAAAAAACGCAAGTTGTTAGAAACTCGGAACTTAGAGGCTGAGGAAAGGCGGGACGGGGCCAAGTGCTGGGAAGCGCACAAGAAGCTGTCTGCAGATTCCTGCACATTGACTGCAGGGGCGTATGCCGTGTTCTTCCTTATGTGCACCGCGATGTAAGCCGCGCTACGAGTTCCCAGCCACGGTACGGAGCTTGCCGGGCAAGAAATGGTAGGGCGGCCAGGGACCACTCACCGACAGCTCACAGTTCTTGAGCTGCTTGGCGGCGCTGCTATAGCGATTCTGGTACTTCTCCACCGACTTGGAGTCAATCAGGTGAGCGATATCGATCAGCATGCCGTCGGTGTTCATGCGCTTGCAGCTGATCTCTTCTTCGAGCGGATTGAACATTTTATGGACTTGTACGGAGAGCGCGCGAGCCTTCGTCTGGCGTTCGCGTTCACGGGAGGCCTTTTCGCGCAGCTTCATGAGGTATTCGCCGCCAACGGTGTCTGGCAGTTCGATGTCGGTCAAGGCGTCACGCAGCGAACCGTCGCGGACGACCAATTTCAGGTGCATTTCGGACTTGCCGCGCAAACGGGCAACACTCCGGCCGAACGCCCGCCGGTTGGTACGAACGGCTTGGCGGAGGGCCTCATCGGTGTCGAAGATTGTCCCAAAACGGAATGGCAGGACAGTGCCATGGCGGAAGCAGGAACTCACCACGCGGGCATGCGCCAAAACCGATTTATCGTCCAAGCTATGGCTGGCTCGGTCGAATTCGCTGACCACGACGGCAAATTCGCCGCTGGGGTAGCCGAAAACGAGGGCTGCGTTCACTCCTTGAATGCCTTCCAGAAGGAAGGGGCGCCGCGCGCGTGTTTCATTGATGGATTGTTGCTCGGTCAGGCAATATGCGTACCACGCCATACAAGATCTCTCCGCACCTGGCCCGGGGCGCAAAATTACCCCAAGCGAGACAGTTGGTTACGGCTCTTGAACCTTGGAAGAAAGGGCGGTACCACGATTGGATCGAGCGCACAATGCCGCGCTCAAGCTCATATTACCTCGGTAACGTTGAAAAATGCAACCATTTTGTAGGGAGCAGCATCGATAGTTTAAGAATCGGCTGTTAAGAAAGATAACTGTCAGCTTTCTCAATCACTTCTGGATACGGAGTTTTGTCCACAGGACCTTCTAGGATTTGGGCTCTTTGGCGTTTCTTGCCGCTGCCCGCTCCTGCAATGCTAGCCTTACTACGTAGAACATCTCATCCAGCGGAGCTGGCTTCCCCGTCCAGATCTCAAACTGCCGCGCAGCCTGCTGAACGAACATCTCCGTACCGGGAATAGTCTCAGCCCCAGCTTCCCGCGCCAACTTGAGAAAGTGGGTTTCCGCCGGATCGTAGATCATGTCGAAAACATAGCGAGCCTTAATCTCGTTTGCGTTCAGAGGGGTCTCGCGGGTGTTACCCATCCCGACTGGGGTGGCGTTGATGATCACGTCGAACGATAGCTTCTTTAGATCGGCCCGCTTGATAAGTCGCGCCCGCGCTGAACGCGCGAGCTTCTGAGCTGGAGCTGCAGTTCGGTTCAGGATATAAACCTCGGTGCCGCGCTCCTTGAGTCCAAATACCGCTGCTCGCGCAGCGCCTCCCGCGCCCAGCACAAGGACCTTGGCGTTCTCGAGTTCGATCCGCTGCTGCAGGGGCCGCACGACGCCGGCGGTATCGGTGTTAAAGCCATACAACTTACCATCCTGTGCCCGGACGACCGTGTTGCAGGCTCCGATTTTCGTTGTGTGAGAATCGGTGTTGTCGAGAAACGGAATAATAGCCTCTTTGTAGGGCATGGTGATGGAGAGGCCATGAATTGGGATGTCGCGCACGCAAGCGAGTAAATCTTTCAGCGTTTTCGCGTGCAGGGCAAGATAAACACCGTTGACCGTTTCGCGCCGCATCGCTGCGTTCATGATCGCGGGAGAGAGCGAGTGCGCCACAGGATCGCCAGCCACGCCATAAACTCGAGTAGCGGCATCCACCTGCTCTATCCGATAGGTATTTCGCAACTCTTGTGCCGTGACTTGTCCAGGGCCAGTTTTTTCATCTTCGCGGAGCGCGGCAAAAGTGAAAGCGCTGCCCGCCCGCAGCCCCAGAACTCGACTGATAATTCCCTGCTCACCCATACACAAGCCGATGAGGGAATGTTCATCGTTATTCGCCTCGATGAATTTCATCATCACGACGTTGTCGTACAAGTTTGTCGCCATGGTCACGACCTTGTAGAGATCGGTGGGAAACTTCGCCATTTTCTCTAATGTGTCGTCCAGTTTCTTCGTCGCCCGGAAATCGTGATAGGAAAGGATCACCGAGGCGCTGGCGCGCAGACGCTCAAGTTGGCGCGGCTTGAGGCGCATGGCGGTTTGCAACTCGACGTCAACCAATTGGCAGCCGGCGCCCGCGGCCTTGCTCAAGATGTCCAGTTGCGAGGCAATCGACCCTCGGAACTTGCCGCCACTGGCGGCGCGACGACAGGTGGCAATGGTGGTGACGTGGGGGTACGACTCGCTAAACTGCTTGATCCTGGCAAGGGCCAGCGCAGGTCGCGAAAGGTAATCTAACCTGAACTCGAGAAAGGTATTATCGCGAACCAGCGCCTCCGCCTTTTCAAACATGTCGGCAGGATCGGCGCCGATCACGGCGACGCAGACGCGAGGCAGCCGCAACGGCCGCAGACGAGCAAACGACTGATTGGAAATCGCGTTCATCAGATTTTCAGGAGTGGCGCGATATTACAAGCCTGTAATTCCAGATGCAACAAAGGATTAGATTTTTTTTGACAAAAACTTTTTAACGTATGCCGCATGACACCAGCGTAACCTTGACCGTCCCCAGCCCAGTTGTTACTGTCCGAAGCTGGAAGTATTTTATTTTTCTGCAACTTAACGAAGCCGGACGGCCAAAACGGAACGCCTGGGCTTCGGAGGTAACATGAAGAAAACAGGATTGTTGCTGCTTTTGTGCTGGGCCATTGCCATACAGGCACAGGAAGCCACGCCGCTCACGAATCACCCTTCACCCGCAGGCACAGTGGCGACCAATGCCAATTTCCCCAAAGAGCAATTTACCACGCCGACCTATGCCGACCTATATTGCGCCGGGTTCGTTAGACAGCATCCCCTGGCCAATGTGAACTATGTAGCTGGGGGTTTGGAGACACCAAACACCACCCACTTCGCCACCGGGGAACTTGTTTACCTCGCCGGTAAAGGATACGAAGCCGGACAGCGCTACACGATCGTCCGTGAATTGCGCGACCCCAATCGCTACGAGTTGTTTGATGGGCAGTTTGCCCTCGAGAAGGCAATGGGCCAGGCGTACGACGAACTGGGGATTGTTCAAATCGTCGACACTCGTAGCAAAAGCGCAATCGCGCACATCGACTTCAGTTGCGCTCCGATTCTTCCCGGAGACATCGCCGTTCCCTACGTGGAGAAGACCACGATTCCCAGTCATCAGCCAGTCCGCTTCGACCGCTTCGTGCCGGCTTCCGGTAAACTCAGCGGGCGTATTGCGATGGCTCGGGATTTCGACTCAGAGCTCGGTACCGGCATGAAGGTGTACTTCAATCTGGGTGCGAAACAGGGCGTGAAGCCGGGTGACTACTTCCGTGTGGTCCGCTCTTATGAAGCCGACCTGCATAATCCGGTTGATTCGCTGTCCTTCGCTGCGTCGACCGCGGATGACACACAGGCGCACCCAGCCCAGATCGAACAGAGCATGCTCAGTTCCAGCAACGGCCCGCGCATCCATGTCGCCGACTTGCCACGCCGCGCCGTGGGTGAGGTCGTTGTTTTGAGTACCACCGATACGACATCGACCGCCATGATTGTCTTCGCAATGGAAGACATTCATCTCGGCGACGGCGTCGAGATCGATCCGCAACAGTAGTTTTCAAACCGCACTTCATGGCCGGGAAGGTGAAACCCTTCCCGGCTTGTTTTTTTCAGCCGCAGAACCCATCTGCCCTTTGGTTCATTCCTCTCACGCCAGCAGAATACAATCCGTGAATTGCCAGTTCGCGGAGGAGTGCGTGTACGAATCTGAGTTTCTGACAAATTCCCCGGAAAGCCGTACGAGCTATCAAGAATGGATGGCCCGCGCGATAGACGAGTTATGCCGACATTTGCCGGCCGGCCCTTATAGCGGAAAGACCGCTGCATCGTTGCGCCAAGTATTGGGCGGAGTCGTTGCCGAAGATCGCTGTTCCCCAGATGAATTGTGGAAGCATATAACGGCAATCGTTTCCGAGTCAGTCGCCGTCACGCATCCGAATACCGCTGCTCACTTGCATTGCCCTCCGCTGATTCCGGCTCTGGCCGCCGAGGTCATCCTTACCGCTCTCAATCAATCCATGGACTCGTTTGATCAAGCGCCCGCGGCCACGGTGCTGGAAGAAAAAATAGTGCGCTGGCTTTGCGATGAAACAGGACTGCCCAGCCAAAGTGGCGGCGTCTTCACAGCCGGCGGAACGCAGTCGAACTACATGGCGCTATTGCTGGCCCGAGATGCGGCGGTGGAGCGGCATTTTCACTGGTCGGTTAAAAAGCAGGGCTTGCCCAACGATGCACGCAAGCTGCGCATTCTTTGCTCGGAGGTCGCTCACTTTACAGTGGAAAAATCGGCCTCCCAGCTTGGACTCGGAACGGACGCGGTTGTACGCGTAGCAAGCGACGAAAACTTCCGAATGAGCGTCGATGCGCTCGCCCGGGCAATTGGGGAATTGCAAGCCCGGGGGTTGATTCCCATGGCTGTGGTTGGCACCGCGGGGACAACCGATTTCGGCTCGATCGACCCGCTTCCGCAGATTGCACCATTAGCGCAGAGCGCGGGCGCATGGTTTCACATTGACGCGGCCTATGGCTCAGCTTTGCTGTTTTCCCATCTGCATCGAGCCCAGCTCCAAGGAATCAATTCGGCCGACTCCGTCAGCATGGATTTTCACAAGCTGCTCTGGCAGCCCATCAGTTGTGCGGCCTTTCTTCTGCGCAACGCCGACCATTTCCGGTATCTTAAGCTCCACGCGGATTATCTAAACCCCGAATCCCATGAGGAACGAGGTGTCCCGAATCTGGTGACTCGTTCGCTCGCGACCACGCGACGATTTGACGCACTGAAGCTCTGGGTTTCGTTGCAAGCGATTGGAAGAACCCGGCTGGGAGAAATGATCGATGCCACACTTGAACTAGCCGCCCATGCTGCCGATTTCATCCGTCGAAGCGTGAGATTGGAAGTTGTGCATGAGCCGATGATGGGCTGCGTGGTGTTTCGATATTGTCCGGCCAACTCGGCAATCGAAAGCAACGCCTTTAATGCAGACCTTCAGCAGCGCCTATTCGAGCGCGGAATTGCAGTGATCGGCCACACCATCGTTCGCGGGCGGCAGTACCTAAAACTGACCTGCATGAATCCGTGCACGTCGAAACAGCAGATCGCAGAATTGATCAAGCTTGTGGTGGAACATGGACGGGAATTGGAAAAATCACGTACGCCCGAGTAAATCGTGTCGCCGATCATTGTCTGTCATTAGGGGTCAGCGATCCGAAGGAGACTTTCATCTCTTGACGCTCACTGGTTGACTGACTAGCCTTCTTACACAACAAATCCGTTACTAGCTTTCATCGAGAGGTCACCATGAAACATACCCGTTCGATTGTTACCTTCCTCATCATTGCGGTGTGCGCGATCTTTCTGGAGAGTTTCTCTGCCGCACAGCAATTTCTTACCGGCACCGTTTATAGAGTTGGAAACAATCCTGGGCAAATCATCGCCGCCGATCTTAACAATGATGGGAAGCTCGATCTGGCGGTGTGCGACCAAAACCAAGGTGTTGCGCTTCTGCTTGGGAATGGAGACGGCACCTTTCAGCCGGCCACCCATTTTCGTCTGTCATCCTGCACGGCAATTGCTGCCGCGGATTTTAATGGCGACGGATTTATGGACTTGGCAGTCGTGCAATATTTGGGAAGCGTTGACAAACATTCCGTGGTGATCATTTTCCTTGGAAGCGCCAATGGCACTTTTACCGAATTTACTCACTATTCCGGAGGCAACGGCGCAGTCTCAATCGCGGTCGGAGACTTCAATGGCGACAAGCATCCGGACCTTGCGATTGCCTTTTCCTTTCAAAATCTGCCGCAGGCAGGCTACGTCGGCGTTCTCCTAGGCAATGGGAACGGAACTTTTGAACCGTTTGAAGAAATTGGCATTCCGCGCGGCCATCCTTGGAGTGTTGCGGCGGGCGATGTGAACGGAGATGGGCACGTCGACCTTGTCGTTTCGAACGACAACAATACCGAAACCAGCCCCGCAACGCTATTTGTGTTCGTGAACAATGGCGACGGCACCTTCACGCGTACCGCCGACTACAAAGCCGGCTATGAGGCCCTCGATGTTGTAATCGGCGACGTCAACCACGACAACAACCCAGATTTAGTGGTGGCCAGCGCCTCCGATCAGGTTATTGGAGTGTTTCTCGGCAATGGTAATGGCACCTTCCAGAACCCAATAACCTATTCCACATTGTCGACCGGAACTGCCCCCGACGCGGTCGTCGTGGCTGATTTTAATCTGGACGGAAACCCCGACATCATCTATCTGCCCCAGATTGGCAATCCCGGGCTCATGTACGGAAATGGAAATGGAACTTTCCAGTCTCCGGTCGCAGTGAGCACGATCGGCGCGGGAGGCAGTTCGCTCGCTGTGGGTGACTTCAATCAGGATGGCGCGCCGGATTTCGCCGTTTCGCTCGCGGACAAGTCGAGCGCGGTCGTGTTTATTAATGCGCAGTGATTGCCGCTGAGCTAATTTCGGCTTGATGGAAGATCGAAGTGGTCAGCTGTGGTTCCCATCCCCGAACACCTCGGCGGTGAATGCCTCGATCTTAGCTCCTTTTTGCCAAGCGTCCCCAGGCAGGCCCGCTTTGTAACAGGTTTGTTCGAGAAATGTCACACGGTCCCAACTGTGTTCGACCGGCACTTGGGGTAACAGCAACCCACGATGCCCATGCTGCGAAATAAGCAAGCCGTGCCGGCCGATCTCCACCTCTTCTGCACGGATCGGCTGCAGAGGGGAGAGAATGCTGAGCGAGATTTCGAGTTCGCCGGCTTCCTCGGGTGTCACCGGAGGAAAACGCGTATCATCAAAAGCCGCGGCTTGAGCCGTTTCAGCGACCGTTCTATACAAGGAAGCTACAGGAACGACATAGCCTACGCATCCCCTGAGTTGCCCGTGAACATAAAGCGTCGTGAACGCACCGCGTAGCTCCGCGAGATGAAGGTTGGGCGGATCGAGTGGAATTTCGCGCTTCGCCAGTGCGAATTCAATCGATGTGTGCGCCAACCGAAGCAGGGTTGCACGTTCTTCTGCTGTAAACTCAGCGCTGGATGAACTCGTGAATGGTGGACAAGACGAATTTCTAGGTAGCGGCGACATCGCGCTTCCTGCGCCGACTCAGGATAAATGCACGGCGCCGGCGGCTTTTCACAACCTGACGATCAATCTTGGACCAGAACGCAATGAAGTAATCGCCTGCGGACAGCAACGACAGCACAACCATGAACCAGATGGCCAAGTGGGCAATCCAGTGGACCGGAAAAACGTATGGACCGTAAACCGGCCACTCTTTCCAACGATGGTCCAGAATCACCGCGACGACGGAGACAATCTGTACCACCATTTTAAACTTCCCCAAATCGCTGGCCTCTATCGTGAATCCCTCGGAGGCCGCGATCGAGCGCAAGCCGCTCACCAGAAATTCGCGGCCTATGATAACTACGGCGATCCAGGCCGGAACCAGAGCGGGATTGAATTGAACCAGGGTAACGAAAGCGGCAGCAATCAGCAGTTTGTCGGCGAGCGGATCGAGCAGCATTCCAATAGTGGTGATTTGCCCACGCTTTCGCGCGAGGTAACCGTCAATTCCATCGGTAATCGACGCAGCAATGAACAATGCCGACGCCAGCAGTTCTTTCTCCCCGCCGGAGGTTTCAAAGCGATTGGTCGACAATATCCAGATCAGTAGCGGGATACTGGCGATGCGGGTGAGCGTGATGGAGTTCGGGAGATTCACCGGGACACTGGGCGACCAAACGAATGGCGAAAAGGATCGCTACCGAATTATCCTCCAGCGGGAACAGCGAACGCAACGAAGGAAATGGGCGGTCTAGACACCAAGGAGGGTCTCCCGTTGGAGCGACAAAGCCCGCTCGGACAGAATCGAGCGGGCTGCTCCTCCTCTGGTCTTCCCTTCATGCGCGATCAGTGGGCAAAGGGAAGTTGGCTCTTCAGTGCGAAAAATCTTCTTCAAGAACGCGGACTTGTACAAGCACATGCATCACATATCGCTGTGACGTCTAAAACCGCCTTCTCAAGAGAACTCGGGATAGAGCTTTTTGCGGCACTCCGCACAGATGCCATGCGTAAAAGTCGCCTCGGAGTGCTTGCTGATGTAGGTCTCGAGCTGGTGCCAGGCCCCTTCTTCATCGCGAATTTTCTTGCAAGCCGCACAGATCGGCAACAAGCCGCTGAGTACTTTGACACGTTCTAACGCGGCCTGCAGATCAGCCACTAGCTGCTCCCGCTCCGCTTCCGCCGACTTTCGGGCGCTCACGTCGCGGAAAATAATAACGGTTCGCGGTTCACGCTTCACGCTGTCGAAGACCACAGACGAGATTTCGATTGGGAAAAAAGTGCCATCCGGGCGACGGCATCTAAGTTCTCCCTGGGCTTTGCCGGTGCGGGCGCGCTCCTCGATCAGGACCCCTAACCGCGGATCCGTGGTGTCGACCAAACCCGCTCTCCCGGCATGAACGATCTCATCGCGGGTTCGCCCCATGATGCGGCAAGCACTCGGATTGGCATCCAAAACAGCCCCGTTCGGCAAGGTAAGAAGAATGCCATCGAGACTGTTCTCGAAGAGCATCCGATAGCGCGCCTCGCTTTCGCGACGGTCTTCCTCTGCACGTATCCGTTCCCGGAGATCTCTAAGCGCGGCAATCACTAACATGCCACCATCGCTCTGCATGGGGCTCAGGCTGATTTCAACCGGGACTTCCATACCGTTCTTGCATAAAGCGGACAATTCCACACCGGGTTGCATAGGCCGGTTTCGAGGACTTGAGAAGAAATCGCGGGCATATCCAGCATGCTTTGCTCGATAGCGAACCGGAATCAGAGTTTCGAAGGGCTTGCCAAGCAACTCTTCCCGGGTGTAGCCGAGCAGCGTTTCCGTTTGTCGGTTCACTACGCGAATGGTCCCCGATAGATCGACAACCAGGAGTCCGTCGGGAGCGGAATTTAGCATTGCGTGCAGAAATTGATATGGGAGAAATTCCGGCACCGCCGATCCAGCAGTGTCTGTTGTCATGCTGACAGTTTAACCTGCGCATGGCCAAGGAGCGGCAAGCAAATTGACTGAACTGGGCTGGCATCAAGGGGTACATCAGGGTGTGAAGGTTCAGATCTCCAACACAGAAAGGCAAGACCTACGGTTTGAGTGCGGCGTTCGCTGCCGTCGTGGCCTTGATGGGCACTGGCAGATCGTTGCGAATCTCGACCTCCGCCAGATCGCCTGCATAGCTTCGGTCCGCTGCAGGATAGTAGCGCACGATGGCCCTCAACCCTTCGACATGATGGCAGATATCGTAATGATCTGCACCGTACCAGAGCGTGTCGGAAAATCCGTTAATAAAGCGGCCCTTGCGGTGAAATGTAAGTGTGCTCTGGCCATGGGCCAGAACCAATGTCAGGGCTTCCGGACTCGCGCATTGAACCGATCGCACCACGCCGAAAACGGTTTGCGCATTTTGAGGAATCGTTTCGGCAAGCGTCTCCCCCAAGGGCCGCTGTTCCATGGGAACCTGATCCCATAGTTCCACAGCTTCGTCGTGGTCTGGACCAGTCCAACGATCGGCAACGAATTTGGCGAAAGTTGCAGCATCAGTTCCTTGCCCCATGCGCAGTAAGATATGCCCGGTTTGTATGTGGTAACCGGCTCGCGAAGGCTCGAGTTGCTCAGCTTTGCGGGATTCCGCCAGCGCACTCGCCATGTCGCCCTTCTGCAGGTCAACCCGCGCCAGTTGGATGTAGGCAGGAGCAAACTGTGGATTCAAGCTCAGCACATGGCGCAGACAAGTCTCGAACATGGTCTGATCGCCCGGCTTTTCCGAAGTTGAGATGGGCGACATCATGGTTTTGGCAAACACAGACAGAAACAATCTAGCGTCGAGCATGGATGCTTGCGAGAATTCCTCCAGCGCCGCTGAGTCGTTGCCATTGGCGAAGTCGAGAAAGCCCATTTCTTCGTGCGCGAGTCCGAGCTTAGGATCGTTATTCAGGGCTTGCTCCACGAGCGGCTTAGCGCTCGCCAAATCGTGGGTCCAGAGATGATAGCCAGCGAGTTGAGCTTCGGTTTCCGCAAGACTAAGCGAGCGTGCGGTAAATTCTTTTTCTTCAATTTTTGGCGGATTCGGAAGTGGGATCGCGGCGAAATTGAACCTCCGAGTGTAGTCTCCTAACTCCTGGTCAATCGATTTGAAGTCCCCGAAAGTTTCTTGAAATGCTTTTTTCTGGTCGGTGCCTTTCTGTAATTCGCGATAGAAGTCATTGAGCTTTTTGCCCTGTTCCATGCCTGGGCCAAAGGTAAGAAAGTGGACGAGCGCCCAGGACTCGGCATAGAACATTTGCGCTTCATAAGGATCGCTGCGATAACGAGAGAGATCTCCAATTAGGCTCTCTACCGGAATTAGCGGCCTAACACGTAAAACGGCAAAAAGTTCAGAAGGAGCACCGATGAAGATCTCGTGTTGCTGAAATCGCGTATAGGCGTAGAACTCCGCCATGCCCTCATCAAGCCACATGGGCAGCCAGCGCGAGTTGATGTGCAAAATCGAGTGCGCATACTCGTGGTAGACCACCTCACGCGCACCCGAACTCCAAGTGTCCAACCGAACCATGACGTACTGTTTCTCCCAGCCATGATGGAATACGCCAGCAGGTTTGGCGGTGTTCTTGAGTTTCCACGCCTCCGGCTCGAGGGATTTAGCGGTTGCCTCATCACGCGCCGCAAAGACCAATAGAGGAGCGCCGGATTCTAGGCGGAAGTTTGGGAATTCGGTGACGAAAACATAGCGCAGCTGTTCGAATTCGTGCGCCACGTGGCGAGCATCGGAAACATTGCCATTGGTCAGCACGTGGAAATGCGGGCTATCGACTTCGTGCCAGGGCTTGTCGGCGGCGACAGCGCTGACTGCCAAGAGGAGTACAAGGGCAAGAACGCAGAACAGCAGCCGACGATTCATTCGGCACATGCCTCCGAATTCTAATCCCGCTTCGCGGCCTTGTACCCAGCCTTCTTAGCTTCGTCCGTTGTCATGAACTTGCCGTTCTTAGTTTTGCCATACCAGCGGCCGCCTTTGTGATAGATCCCGGTATCAAGGTTCACCCAGACTTTATGCGCGGCCTTCGCCGCGGCAATATCGGCTTCCGAAGGAGTGGAAGTCGTATGAGAGATTTGGGCGCTGGCAGACTCGGCCTGCACTGATCCCTGCTGCGCCATGGCGGCAACGGCGATCAACACAAGTAAGAGCAGACAACACGCACGCCTCATGGAACAGCTCCTCACGCGTAAATTCCACGCTGCCGAATCGTGTAAGCCACGCGGTCAATCGCCAGCATATATGCGGCGATACGGTTGTTCACGTGGTGAGTCTCGGCATAACGAATCACATCCTCGAAAGCTGAGACCATAATCGTTTCCAATTGCTCATTGACGACCGACTCTTTCCAGAAATAACCCTGGCGGTCCTGCACCCACTCGAAGTAAGAAGTCGTGACGCCGCCTGCGTTGCAAAGAATGTCGGGAATGATGAAGACGCCCTTGTCGGCAAGGATTTCATCTGCCGAAGCCGTGGTGGGACCATTGGCTCCCTCGGCCAGAATCTTGCACTTCACACGATCCGCGTTACGGCTGGTGATCTGATTTTCGGTTGCTGCTGGAATCAGGATGTCACATTCCGTGACGAGCAGGTCCGCGGGATCGGCTTTTTCGGCGCCCGCGAAACCTGTAATCGTGCGGTTGCGCTGGCGATGCTCGGAGAGAGCCTTCACATCGATTCCTTTGCTGTTATAAAGCCCGCCATCGACTTCCAGAATGCCAATAATCCTGTAGCCGGCTTCAGCCATCAATAAGGCGGCGTTGGACCCTACATTGCCAAAACCCTGGACAATCACCCGCGTGTTCTCAGGCTGTAGATTGAATTTCTTGATGGCCTCGTCGCAAACGATCATGATGCCGCGACCGGTGGCTTCGCGGCGCCCGCGGGAGCCGCCAATGTTGATCGGCTTCCCCGTAACCACCGCCGTAACCGTCTGCCGCATGTGCATGGAGTAGGTGTCCATCATCCAAGCCATGATTTGTTCGTTGGTATTTACATCAGGGGCGGGAACATCTTTCTCAGGACCAATAAATTCGATCAGCTCCGCGGTATAACGCCGGGTCATGCGCTCTAGCTCACCCATCGACATTTTGTGCGGATCGCAAATGATTCCGCCTTTGGCACCTCCGAATGGGATATTCACGACCGCGCACTTCCAGGTCATCCAGGCGGCGAGCGCGCGAACCTCGTCGAGGGTGACATCGGGAGCATAACGAATCCCACCCTTGGAAGGGCCGCGTGCAATGGAATGCTGCACGCGGAAACCGGTAAAGACCTCAAGTTTGCCGTTGTCCATGGCCACCGGGATGTGCACGGTGACCTCGCGATTGGAATAGCGCAGGACTTTCCAGAGCCCTTCATCGAGGTTTAGCTTGTTGGCCGCAAGGTCAAAGCGCGCAGCCTGCGCCTCCATGGGGTTGAATTCATGCTCGATGGTCACATTGTGCATAGTGGTCGCGGTCATATGGTCTCCGATGAGTGGGGCATGAAATAGGCTGGCCGGTCCGGAACAGGATCTTCCGGATTGGACGGCAAATTCAAGAGTATAAGCGGGCCATCGCGAGCAAGCAAGATGAGGCCAAGCGGGTGGCCTGCACGCTACTTATGATCGCAATCATTCGTTCTGCGAACCGAGGGATTGGGATTGCCTTGCCAAGCCCCTCAAATTCTGTGAAAATGATGGTTTGTCTGATCCCTGCCAGAGGCACTAGGAAAGGAACCAAGTTCAGTGTTGATGATTCGCTTAAAGCGTATGGGTGCGCGTAAACAGCCACACTATCGCGTCGTGGTGATTGAGAAGGAGCGCGCCCGCAATGGCCGGCCCGTCGAGGTTGTCGGAACCTATAATCCTCGGACTAACCCTGCCACCGTGGAATTGAAGCGCGAGCGCGTTGATTACTGGGTATCCAAAGGCGCGAAGATGTCGGACCGGGTCAGCAAGATCGTGTCTCGTCCGGTTGCGGCTACTCCCTCGGTAGCGTAAGTCTTAATCCTGCCTGATTCGATAGGAAAGCCATGAGCGAACAGAGCGGCGACGTGCGGACTTTGCTGGAGCAGATTGCGAAATCTCTGGTGGACGAACCGGAGCAAGTTTCGGTCAATCAAATCGACGGCGAAACCACGGTTTTCGAGTTGACTGTTGCCCCGGAAGACGTCGGGAAAGTGATTGGCCGACAGGGACGAGTGGCGCGAGCGCTGCGGGCACTGATCAGTGCAACTGGAATCCGGGCCCATAAGCGTTACGCGGTCGAGATCGTCGAATAGGGCAGGCGATGGCGGAGCCGAAAACGTCGGAGGGCTTTATGACTCTGGCGCGAGTGCTGAAGACCCAAGGCCGCCACGGCGAGGTTGCAGTTGAGATCTATAGCAACGTCCCAGACCGATTCGCTTCAGGGATGCGCTTGTTGGTTTCGGAAGCGAGCGGCCCTAGACGAGAGCTCGTGCTCGACGAAGCTTGGCCCCATAAGGGGCAATTGGTTTTGAAGTTCGCCGGGATTGATTCGATCTCGGATGCGGAGAAGTTGATTGGCTGCCAGCTTCAGGTTCCGCGGAGTCAGCGGGCGCAGTTGGAAGCCGGTTGGATTTACGTTTCCGATCTGATTGGTTGTGAACTGCTCGACGGGGATCGCGAGATAGGCATCGTGGAAGACGTGCGGTCAGGCGCTGGCGAAGCGCCGCTGCTGATTGTACGGGCGGGCAAGCGAGAGATCGAACTTCCTTTTGCCGAAGCATACGTTGAGGAAGTCGATGTGCCGCGAAAGAAATTGACAATGGCGCTTCCCGAAGGAATGCTCGAACTGGACGCGCCTCTGACTGCGGAAGAGAAGGCGCAGCAGAAAAAGTAACTCAGGGCAACAGACTCGTGGCCAAAATGAAGATCGATCTGGTTACGATCTTTCCCGAGTTTTTTCGCGGGCCGCTGGATTTTGGCATCGTTCGCCGAGCCCGCGAAGCTGGCTTAGTTACGATTTCTGTGCATGATCTGCGGGCGTTTGCGCATGATCGTCATCGCACGGTAGATGACCGCCCATTTGGCGGCGGCGAAGGCATGGTGCTTAAGCCGGAACCGATCTTTGAATGTATTGAGTCGCTGGGTGTGGCGCCACGCAAGCAACGGCTGGCGGCGCACCTGCTGCAGAGTGTGGTGCTGCTTTCCGCTCAGGGCAAGCGCTTTGATCAGGCCGAGGCAAACGATCTTGCCGGGCTGGAACGGCTGGTGCTCATCTGCGGGCGCTATGAAGGCGTGGATGAGCGAGTTGCACAGGGTCTGGCGGATCGCGAATTGTCCGTTGGAGATTTCGTGCTGAGCGGCGGCGAACTGGGTGCGGCGATCATTGTAGATTGCGTCACGCGGCTGATTCCGGGCGCGGTCGGCAATGCGGCGTCGACCCAACAGGAGTCATTCACAGCTCATGCAAGGACAGAAATAACGGACGCGCCGAGTTCGACCTGCGGCTCTGGCGGTTTGCTGGATTACCCGCACTACACGCGCCCGGCAGATTTTCGTGGGATGGGGGTGCCGGAAGTGCTGGCGTCGGGCAATCATGAAGAGATACGCCGGTGGCGGCGCCGAACTGCGCTGGAAAAAACCATGCGCAACCGGCCGGACCTTTTGGAACGGACCGAGCTCAGCAGAGAAGATAAGGCTATATTGGCCCAAATTCAGAACGGGGAAATTTAGAAGGGGAAATTTATGTCGAACCTCATCATCGAAAAATTGCTGGCAAAGACCAAGCGGACCGATCTTCCGGATTTTGTTCCTGGCGATTCCATCCGCGTACACGTCAAGATCAAAGAAGGCGACAAGGAACGCTTGCAAGCCTTTGAAGGCGTGGTGATCGCCCGCACTCGTGGGCCACAGGCCAGCTTCACAGTGCGCAAGATGAGCTTTGGCCACGGCGTGGAGCGTATTTTCCCGGAAAACGCCAAGGTCATCGACAAGGTCGAAGTAATGCGCTCGTCCAAGGTCCGCCGCGCAAAGCTTTACTACCTGCGCGCGCTCCGTGGCAAAGCAGCCCGTCTCCGCGATGTGGAGCGGGAACACGCCGTGGCCGAAACCGTCGCGAAAGCATAGCAATTCGCCCGAACCCAACTGGGAACCTGTTTCCTGCTTTCTCTTGCCCTATTCTTATAGGTAGGAATCGGGTCGTTGCATGAAAATCCTGTTGGTGGACGACAGTAAGCTGCAACGCTTGGCCATTCAGAGAATCCTCGCCAAGGCGGGGCACGAAGTATCCCTTGCATCGGACGGCGAAGAGGGACTGCGACTAGTGCGGCAGACGCTTCCCAATCTCGTCCTTCTCGACATGATTCTCCCCCGCATGGACGGACCCGCCGTTCTCGAGGCGCTTAAGAAGGATCCTGCCACTGCGCACATTCCAGTCATCGCGCTCACTGGGCTCTCGCAGCGCAACGAAGAAAAGTTGAAAAGCGCCGGAGCGGCTGCCTTTTACCAAAAGTCGGAGTTGGGCGTGGAAAAGGGCACTGAGGCACTGCTGGCGGTTATTCAACGTGTGCTGGCAGCGGTACCAAAGGCTGCGGTGGCCGGAACGCCGGCCAGAATCAGCTGACTTTCCCTTTCAACCCCCCGACTTTCGAAGTACTCGCTTTGACATTTTTGACGCACGCCTCCGTGTAAGGCAAAATCGGTAATTCTAATGCCGTCGCCCTCCCCATCACGCCTGGCCTACATCGACTGGATGCGTGGCTTGGCCTGCGTGCTGATGTTCCAAACTCACTGTTACGACTCCTGGCTCGGCGGCGATGCGCGGAAATCGACATTCTTTATGTGGTCGCAGCTTGGTGGGACTTTCCCAGCCCCTCTTTTCCTTTTTCTTGCAGGAATTTCGTTTGCACTGGTGACGGGCAAGTTGCTGCAGAAGGACGTAGCGACGGCTTCGATCGCGCGCACAACGATTCGTCGCGGTGCTGAAATACTCGGGCTGGGGCTGCTGTTTCGTTTGCAGGAATTTCTGATCGCCTGGGGTTGGGCGCCATGGAGCGATCTGTTTCGCGTGGATGTTCTGAACGTGATCGGAATCTCCATGATACTGATGGGCCTGTTCTGCTGGGCAGTCCTGGCCGTGAATCGTGCAGCACGATGGCGATTGCCCGCAGGCGCCGGCGTCGCTGCACTCGTGATCACGCTTTTGACACCCATGCTTTGGACAACGTGGCGACCGCGATGGCTGCCTTGGCCACTGGAGTCGTATGTCAACGGAGTTCACAATCTCAACCAACCGCAGGCGTGGCTGTTCCCGATTTTTCCCTGGGCGGCGTTCGCGTTCGTCGGGTTGGCAGTGGGATTTTTTCTACTAAGCGATTGGGCAAAGCAAAGGGGTGGTAAAGCTTTTGCGCTTGCAGCTGCGGCGGGACTCGGACTTATCGGTGTAGCGAAATGGCTCGACGCCAGTTCTTGGCAACTTTATCCCGTGTATGACTTCTGGCACACCAGTCCAAATTTTTTCTTGATTCGCGTCGGCCTGTTATTCATTATTCTCGCGGCCGTTTACGCGTGGTGTCGATGGGGCGCGGGGCAGTGGGGATTCAGCCCGATGGTTCAACTGGGGCACACGTCGCTGCTGGTGTACTGGGTGCACATCGAATTTGTGTATGGCCGGTTTTCGATTTTGCCGAAGCGCGCGCAAGATATTCGGACCGCTTCGCTGGGATTGCTAACGATTTTCTTGTCGATGCTGGTGTTGTCGCTGATGCGAACGAAGCTGAAAGGGCGCGGCGAGGAATTGCTGGGCTGGATCAGAAAACCCGCGAGCGCGTGAACCCTCACTTTGCTGTCTGCCGAATGGCGTTTTCCACCAACTTCATTCCGATGACCCACTGTTGGTGGGCCTCGGCCTCGTCGTTCCCATATCCGAATAAGTAGAAGGTGATGTAGAAGCCGCTAAGAGCCGGCGCCGATTGACAGTAATAACAGCGGCGAATCAAGAACTCCGCTGCCGCGGGTATTTCTGGTGCCTTCCCGAGCAATCCCGTGAGCCGTCTGGCAAAATCTTCATGGCGAGAAAAATCCTGGCGTGACTGCGCACTCGTGAATAGCAGATCAACATAAGATCCGAACTTGTGTGTGCCACCAAAGATCTCTTCCTCGGGATTTATCTCGGTGCTTGGCCAAACATCGCACTTGGCGGTTTCGAGAATGCTCGGGGCAGAGTTGATTGCGGTGAGAAACTCGCGCAGCGCTGGTTCGCGCTGCGCCTCTTCGACCTCGCCCAGCAAATCAGGGCCTCGCTTGAGGTCGTAGTACTGCAGGCGACCGGTTTCATCGACCCAAGGGAAATCGAGCGTTTCGTCGTCAGGACCAAGTTCAACCGCGAAGTCCGCTTGCACGAGAGCGATTGTAAGTCAGCGCGTAGCGAAATGGTTTCCTAGAAGTTACGGAGGAACTCGACAATTCGGTTCTCCGCCCAATGCCCGTCATTGCCATCGCGTTCGGCCAGGAACGCGCAGTGACCTCCATCGTCGCTTTCAATGAAGGTGATATTCGGATTACCCCGAATTTTTTGCCGCGTCTCCGCGAGAATGCGGATGAAGGGATCGTTCGCCGCATGCAGAATGAGCGTGGCCACGGCGATGCGATCGACCACTCTACTGGCAGAGGCGCGATCGTAATAATCATCCGCGCCGGCGAAGCCGCTGTAGTAGGCCGTGATCTTTTCATCGAAGTCACGAAGTGTAACAACGCCCCGTAGACGCTGGGTGTCGAAGGTAGCAGGAAATAATCGAGCTTTGCTCGCCAGGCGGCGGCGCAGCTTCCACACAAAATAAGCTTCGTAAACTCGATTGCGGGGCGAGTGTAGGGCGTCCGCCGATGGCGCTAGATCTAAAGCCGGACAAACCGCTGCCACAGCCCGGAACTGTGCCGGGCCTTCCCTGCCCCATTCGCCAGCCAGTTTCAGCACTAAGTTCCCACCCATAGAAAATCCCGCTAGCGCAAAACGCGAAATCTTGTCTTCTTTGATGAGATGCTCAGCTAACGCGGCAATATCTTGTGAACGGCCGGAGTGATACAACGTAGGGGAAAATGCATCCGTGCCGCCGCAATTGCGCTGATTCATGCGGACGACGTTCATGCCTGCAGACAAGCCCTTCGCCGCAATTCCCCGCATGTATTGCGATTCGCTCGAGCCTTCAAGTCCGTGGACGATGATGACGGTCAACGCATTCTGACGCGCGGGCTGCCAATGGCAGTGACACAAAATCCGCACCCCGGGATCGACCTCGATGCACCGTTCTTCGGCTGGAGGGACAGGAAAACGCCGTGGCAGAAAGAAACTTGCGAGAGTCTGGATGTGGCCGCCGCGCAAATGACGCCGCGGAACAAAAGCCTCGAATTGCGCATTCCCCACAAATTTATTTTAATGGAGTAGCAACTGGCTTTGTCGAGGAATTCCATCATGCCGATTTTTGAATACATTTGCCGCGAGTGCGATCATCCATTCGAAGCACTCGTTTACGGCAAGCAAAAAGCAGAATGCCCCAAATGTCACAGCAAGAGCCTGGCGCCACAGCTTTCGGTGTTCGCTGTATCGTCAACCGCGCCGGGGTCTACGGCAAACCGTGCCACCATTCCGTCGGGCGGAGCCTGCGGGGCATGCGGCGATCCGCGTGGTCCCGGCGCTTGCTCGATGCCGGATTTGGATTAAGCGGCCGAGTTATCTTTGATTACTTCCGCCAAGGTTGCTGAAGAACTGCTTCATGTCGCTCTGTTAGGTCTGTTTTTCCTGCTTGCGGTCTCTGCCCCCGCCGAAACTCAGCCGGGCCTCAATCTTATGCCGATGCCCGCGCAGGTTCAGCCCGCGGCTGGGCGGCTCATCATCGATCGATCATTTTCGGTCGGGATCGTCGGGCAATCGGATCCCACCTTAAATCGTGCTGTCGAATTATTTCTCGACCATCTAGGCAGACAAACCGCTTTGCCGCGACTCGGTCTGAGGATCGGCGAGAATCCAAGAGCCACGCTGCTTTTGCACGTGGGGCATTCCAGCACGGCATTCCCGCAACTGGGTGACGACGAATCCTACTCACTCGAAATCGACTCGACAAATGCCAGGTTAAACGCATCCACGCCCCTCGGCGCTATGCGCGGCTTCGAGACTCTCCTACAATTGGTGGCGACAGGCCCGGACGGCTTTTTCGTTCCGGCAGTCACCATTCATGACCAGCCTCGATTTCCCTGGCGCGGACTGATGATCGATGTCAGCCGCCATTTCATGCCAATCGACGTTCTGAAGCGTAATCTCGACGGCATGGCAGCGGTAAAGCTAAATGTCTTTCATTGGCACCTTTCGGATGATCAGGGTTTCCGCGTAGAAAGCAAGAAATTCCCGAAGCTGCAAGAGATGGGGTCGGACGGACTTTTCTATACCCAGGCACAGATTCGCGAAGTGATTCAATATGCGGGCGAGCGCGGCATTCGAGTCGTCCCGGAATTCGACATGCCGGGCCACAGCAGCGCATGGTTCGTCGGATATCCCGAATTGGCAAGCGGCCCGGGACCTTATCAGATCCAACGCGGGTTCGGAATCTTCGATGCGGCGATGAACCCGACCGAGGAACGAACCTACAAGTTTCTCGATAAGTTTATCGGAGAAATGGCCACGCTATTTCCCGATCCTTATTTTCACATCGGCGGCGATGAGGTCAATGGCAAGCAATGGGCGGCGAATTCGAAGATTCAAGCCTTCATGCGGGCGCGCGGCTTCAGGAACAAAGAACAGCTGCAAGCATACTTCAACTCCCGGCTGGAGAAAATCCTGCGCAAACACGGCAAGATCATGGTCGGCTGGGACGAGGTCATGCAGCCAGGCATTCCCAAGGACGTGGTCATCCAGGCTTGGCGGGAAGAAGTACCTTCTCCGGCAATCGCCGCCCAGCAAGGCTTCCGCGGATTACTTTCCTACGGCTACTACCTCGATTTAATGTGGCCGGCGTCGCGACATTACGCGATTGATCCGCTGGGCAACCCCGCAGAGAAGCTCACACCAGAAGAACAACGGCGGATTCTGGGCGGTGAAGCGTGCATGTGGTCCGAATATGTTTCGGCTGAGAATATCGATTCGCGAATTTGGCCGCGGCTGGCTGCTATTGCAGAACGGCTGTGGTCACCGGCGAATGTCACCGATGTTAACTCGATGTATGAACGCTTGGCCTCGACCAGCCGCTGGCTCGATTGGCTAGGGCTCACTCATAACTCGTATTATGAGCCTATGCTGCGTCGGATCGTGGGATCGGACGACATTTCGTCGCTGCGCGAGCTAGCAGACGTTCTGGAACCGGTAAAAGATTATACTCGCGAAGAAACCGCTCCTGAAACGCCGACTAGCCTTGTGCCGCTTAATCGACTGGTGGATGCAATTCGACCGGAAAGTTCAGTCGCTCGCGAATTTTCCACGGCGGTGGATTCGCTGATTGCCGGAACCGCGAATGACGACACTAAGCAAGAAATCGGCAAGTTGTTGTTATCCTGGCGAGAAAATCAGATAAGGTTGCAGCCCCTCGAATCGAAATCGTTTTTGCTGAAAGAACTTGTCCCACTATCGAGAGACCTCGCGGCAGTTTCGGAGGTGGGGCTAGAAGCGCTCGACTATCTGGAAAGAGGAGATCAGCCGCCAGATGATTGGAAAGCGCAACAAATGTCGATTCTCCGAAGAGCTCAGCAACAGAAAGCACAAATGCTGCTCATGGTTGTGCCGCCAATTCAAAAACTGGTCGACTTTGTTGCCGCGGAAAGAGCTGCCAACCTCGAGTAGGCTAGGTCTCAGCTCCAGAAAAACAGGCTGCCGACCAGTGCTGCAACTTCCAGAACGGTGAGCGCAACCCAAAGCCGCTGCCGGAAGACAGAACGCCGCAGGTCTCTTCTCAAATCTGCTTCCACCGTGTGGATGTACTCCACTTCTGCTGGAGTTGGCGTCGGCTTAGCGGGGGCAGTAACCATTGGTGACAGGTAGTACTCCGCCTTGGGACCATCCGGCAGAAAAACTTTGGGCGTGCTGATCGTTGATGACCAGCTAGGAATCTGTAAGAACTCGGAATCCGAGTGCAAATCCATCGGCTTGGAAGTCAATTGGAGCGGGGCCATCCGCTCGGGAGCCACCTTATCGGCCAGATTACGAAGCAAGGAACTCACCCAGAGATGGCTCATCTGGTCGGAGATCAACTCGCCTGTGTCTACTGGATTGGACTCGAGTTCGAGGGGCGGCAAACTTTCAGGTGAAATTACATCGCCGACGTTAGTGAAAATCGTCCGAAACCAGGGCATGTTAAGCCGGTCGCTTTGCAACATGCCGATGTTCATCGGCCGCGAAGTCAAGTGCAGTGGAGGCAGGTGGTCGGGGAAAAAGCGGTCATGAAAATTATCAGCTAGCCGCCGCCAAAGGGGTCGATTCCAATTGCCGGAGAGCAATAGATTGATTTCTTGGCTTCCGTCGGCCGGATGCGGCTCAATTTGGTCAGGCTCGCGGCCAGAAAACATCAACGTTTGCTCCCTTTAAACTTGGAGCGCCGAGGTATTCGACGCCAGTTTCATTAGTGTACCCGAAACCCAGAGTCAAATCCCGCACCGGGTGAACCCATTAATAAACTTTGGTTAGGATGAAGGTGTGCAAGCTTGGAATTCAACGGCAATTCTGGCCTTGGTCTGGGCTCTGGTTCCACTCTTCGCCTTCGGCTTCGCCGGAACGCAAGTCGTCCGCTGCTGCGAAAAACTCGCTCCCCTATGGCGTTTGTTGCTGCCGGCCGTTTTTGGAATGCCTTATCTGCTTGTGGCAGGGCGCTCCGCGCACAGAGACTGGTTGGTACTTTATCTGGGTTTGCCGATCTTGATTGCCGCATTATTGTGGAGCGCCCGCCGGGCGGATCCGCAACAACTCGGCAACTGGCGTGATTTTGCCATTCTGCTCTTGCTTGGTCTGACGGTAGACATGCGCTGGTTTGAACCAGCGTGGCCAGCATCACTGCGCGTGATCAACAAGCTGATTTTGCTCGACTCAGGCCTCTATGGTTTCCTCGTAATTCGCCAACTGGAGAACGTAGGCCTCGATTTAAGAATTCGGCGGGAAGACTTGCGTATCGGCCTGCGTGAACTGATTTTCTATGCGCCTATCGTGGTGCCGCTCGGGCTATGGCTGGGATTCCTCCATTTCCGCCCTCACATTCCCCAACTTGGAACCGCCATTGAAACTTGGCTCATCACGTTTTTCGCGATCGCCGTCCCGGAAGAAATCTACTTCCGAGGTTGGATACAGAACCTGATCGAGCGGCGCATAGGGCGCCAGTTGTCACTGACGATTACCGCAGTGATATTCGGCCTTGCACACTTCAATCGAAAATCAACGGTTTTCAATTGGCGATACGTGCTGCTGGCAGCAATCGCCGGCATTTTTTACGGGCGCGCCTGGCGGAAGAGTCATCGCGTGGCCGCGTCCGCGATCACGCACTCGTGTGTTGACGCAATCTGGTCACTGTGGCTTTGATCGTCCGAGCGAATAGGGTAAACGTAATGCCAAACTCGCAAGATTGAGGGGACAATGCGAAACACCGCATAAAATGAAGCCAAGCAATACCAGCGGGAGTCTAAACTAACTTCATGAGCGCCGCTCTTAAAGGCTCCCCCCTCGCGCAACCCGCGAGCAAAACAATACGAGCGGTATGGCCTCTGATCTGGGAGTTGATTCGTCCGCGGCGCGGATTGCTCGCTCTCGGCTTCTTTCTCATGGTGATCAATCGGTTGTCTGGACTCGTCCTACCTTACTCAACAAAATTTCTGATCGACACCGTCATCGTGAAGCGGCACCTGGACGAATTGAAGCCCCTTGTACTGTTAGTGCTGCTGGCCACAGTAATTCAGGGGATAACATCCTTTGCCTTGACGCAATTATTGTCCAAGGCAGCCCAGCGACTTATTGCCGAATTGCGGCGAAAGGTCGAGGCGCACATTACCAGGCTCTCAGTGGCATTCCATGATTCAACGAAAACAGGGGTCCTGGTGTCACGGATCATGACCGACGTTGAAGGGATCCGGAACCTCATCGGCACCGGATTAGTGGATTTGGTCGGAGGCTTGCTGACCGCAGCAATCGCCCTGGTCGTACTGCTTCGCATCAGCGCTGTGATGACCGTCTTGGCGTTTGGCTTTCTGCTCATTTTTGCTATTGCGCTGAAGCGCGTTTTCGCCACGATTCGCCCTATTTTTCGCGAGCGCGGAAAGATTAACGCTGAAGTCACCGGCCGACTCGCGGAATCTTTGGGCGGAGTGCGCGTCGTGAAGGGTTATCACGCAGAGGCGCGCGAGGACCAAGTATTTTCTGGAGGAGTGCAGCGATTACTGGATAACGTGCTGCGCACGCTGACAGCGTCATCTTTTATGACTTTGTCCGGCAGCCTTCTAATGGGTGGAGTTGGCGCCGTCATCATGTACATCGGCGCACACCAGATCGCAGCTGGCAAAATGACCATCGGCGGGTTTTTCACGTATACCCTCTTCCTCGGCTTCCTGATTACTCCAATCATGAGCGTGGTTCAGGTTGGCACTCAGATCACTGAGGCCCTAGCGGGACTAGAGCGCTCCCACGAGATTTTGATGGAGGCGCGGGAAGATCAGGATCCGACTCGCACTCGAACGCTCCCGCAAATTCAGGGAAACATCGAGTTCGATCATGTCTCCTTCAGTTACGATGGAGTTCGTACTGTTTTGAACGATATCTCATTTCATGCCGCTCCCGGCACGGTGACAGCGCTCGTCGGCTCGTCTGGATCGGGCAAATCCACGACGATTGGGCTCGTCGCAGCCTTCTATGTGCCAACTCGTGGCAAAGTGCGGGTGGATGGGATCGACTTGAGTACAGTTCGCCTGGATTCGTACCGCACGCAGTTAGGAGTTGTTCTGCAGGAGTCTTTCCTTTTCGACGGGACGATTCGCGAGAATGTAGCGTTCTCGCGGCCGAATGCCACCTCGGAACAAATTCTGCGAGCCTGCCGTATCGCTCGGGTCGATGAATTCGCTGAAAGCTTTCAGGACAAATACGACACCATCGTTGGTGAACGCGGCGTCAAACTCTCTGGCGGTCAGCGCCAGCGCATCTCCATCGCGCGCGCCATTCTCGCCGAGCCGCGCATTTTGATTCTCGACGAGGCCACTTCCAGCCTGGATTCTGAATCCGAGGCGCTGATTCAGCATGGCCTCAGCTACCTGATGCAGGGGCGCACGACCTTTGTGATTGCGCACCGCCTTTCGACTATCCGCCGTGCTGATCAAATTTTAGTCGTAGAGCAGGGGCAGATCGTCGAACGCGGGACACACACCGAGCTTTACGCCATGCGCGGCCGCTACTTCGAACTCTACACCAAGCAGCATGGACTGGAGGAAAATCTCTTTCTCGCTCCTGGCGAAGGCGAGAGCGCAGAGGCAGAAGAATCCTCAAACGCCAACAACGGCACGTCCGACCTTGCGGATGCGTTACGGCTGGTAAAGGGGGATTTGCGCTGACACCAAGTCCAAACGAAATTGCCGCTAATGGCTTGACCATTCTGACGGAGCAAGTGTGCCGTCATTACCCAATGGGTGAAGTGTTGATCCGGGCCGTCGACGGCATCTCGATCGGTGTTCGCCATGGCGAGTTTGTTGCTTTGCTGGGTGCATCAGGCTCGGGAAAATCTTCGCTGCTGAATCTGATTGCCGGCCTTGATCGGCCAAGTTCGGGCAAGGTGATTGTTCAGGGTCATGACTTGGGAAAGCTATCGCGCATGGATCTGGCGAAATATCGTTTGCACACCGTGGGCATGGTTTTTCAATCTTTCAACTTAATTCCCACCATGACTTTGCTCGAAAACGTGGAACTCCCGTTACGGTTTGCTGAGGCGGCGCGAGGCGAGAGAAAAAAACTCGCCCAGCAAGCGCTGAACCGCGTGGGATTGTCGGCGCGCCTACGACATCGACCAACCGAACTCTCCGGCGGTGAGCAGCAACGGGCGGCGCTAGCTCGCGCTGTGATCAATCAGCCGCAAATTCTTCTGGCCGATGAGCCTACCGGCAATCTGGACAGCCGTACCGGTACCGAAATCATGAACCTGATTCGTGAATTTAACCAGAATCTCGGGATGACGGTGCTGATGGTCACGCACGAACGATCGCTGGCGGAGCGTTATGCGAAACGCATGATTTCGCTCGCCGATGGCAAACTTACTAGCGACGAACCGAACGGGACGACTACCGGCGGGGCTGGTGAACGATGAAATTTTATGATGCCGCCGAACTGGCTGGCCGGAACTTGCGTGAATCGATTTTGCGAAATTCGCTGACCACCGTTGGGGTTTCGGTGGGCGTGGCATCTTTGGTGGCGATGCTTTCGCTTGGAATTGGACTGCAGCAACTTGCAAATCGCAGGCTGGAAAAATCGGGATTGTTCGACACCGTGGTAGTGACTTCTCGGCGCGATTTGCGTGGCTTTAATCGGGAGCAGGAAGAAAATGGGCCAGCCCCCGCTGACAGTCCTTCGCTCGATGAAGCCAAGCGCCAGCAGATCGAGAAGCTTCCCCATGTCCGCGAAGCATATCCCGACATTCGCTTCGTGAGCGAACTCCGGTACGATGATCAGCCGCATATAGCATCGGTCGCGGGTATACCTTCTTCCGCCAAAAGCAATGAAGCCTTTGATGGGATGCAGGGCGCGTTCTTTTCGGCAGATTCCGCGCCGGAAGCTATTTTGCAAAAGTCGTTTGCGGCGGAATTGCTGGGAAACAAACCGAGACCCGACGACGAGGTCAATGCCGCTATCTTGGCACCGTCGCTCATCCGCAAGAAACTGGTTCTGCATTATGCGGAGCGGACATCATCTCAATCTGGCGACGCGCAGGCTAAAGGCGGAGCTGCATATTCTGTGGTATCGCGGGAGCAGGCGCTCACAATTGTTGGTATCTCCGAGACCGGACCGGATGCCATGCGTGGCCAGGCCCGAGCACGAGTGTTCATACCACTCCGGCTTGCGGAAAGTTTGCACGTAATGCAACCCTCCGACCTGCGTGACACGACGAATACGGCAGGAGCACAGACCTACACGACCATCGAGGTGAGGGTAGATAGCCCGGCAAATGTGCAACCGGTTGAGGACAGCATTAAGAAGATGGGTTTCAACACATTTTCGATTACTGATGCGACCAAGAGCTTGCGGAGGTTTTTTGCCGTGTTGGATCTGTTCCTGGGGATTTTCGGGAGTTTGGCGCTCGCCGTTGCATCCATCGGAATCGTCAACACGCTGGTCATGGCGATCCTCGAACGCCGCCGCGAGATTGGCATCATGAAAGCGATCGGGGCGAGCGATGCGGATGTCAGAGGGCTATTTTTTGCCGAAGCCGGAACCATGGGCATTTTCGGAGGAGTTCTCGGTGTCGCTCTGGGTTGGGCGCTTGGACGTTTGATCAATTTCGGAACCAACGTGTATTTGAGACGCCAGCATTTTCCTGCCGAACAAATCTGGTTTGTGCCGTGGTGGCTGGTGAGCGGAGCGATCGTTTTTGCCGTGGTCGTCAGTTTGTTGTCGGGTTTGTATCCTGCCGCCCGGGCTGCGCGCCTCGACCCCGTCCAGGCCCTGCGCTACGAGTAGAGTAAGAGAATGAGATTTCTCCGCATCCTGCTCCTCTTGAGTTTGTTTTCCGCAACGGCTTTTGCGCAGAGCCGGATTGATTGCAATGCACTGGACAGCCACATCCTGAAAGAAACAATTCGTTATTGTGTCATGCTGCCCGCTGGGTACGATGCGCCTACTGCTAAATCCTATCCGGTGCTTTACTTTCTACACGGGCTGGGGGAAAACGAACAGGCTCTCTTCAAGATGGGTGGATGGGACTTAGTGGAAGACCTTCGCCGCCAGCACAAGATCACAGATTTTCTCATAGTGACTCCGGACGGAGAAGCCAGCTTCTATGTGAACTCTGTGAAAGGCAAAGTGCGGTACAGTGACTTCTTTCTTTACGAATTCATGCCATTCATTGAAGGTAAATATCGGATTCGTCGCGAACGCACTAGCCGCGCGGTTAGCGGAATCTCGATGGGCGGGTATGGCGCATTTCGTTTTGCGTTTGCATACCCTGAGCAGTTTTCCGCAGTCAGCGCCGAAAGCGCCGCGCTCATCGCCGCTTCTCCTGATGACCTCAACGCCATGTTGCGATCGGACACACCGATGAACCAGATCCTCGGATCAGTTTTTGGAAATCCAATCGATATAGGCCATTGGCAGCAGAACGACGTTTTTGCTCTTGCGCGCAAAAATAGAACCGCGATCCGCAGAGTGGCCATCAATTTCAACTGCGGCCGAGATGATCAGTTCAAGTTCGAAGTCAGCGGGGAGGCGCTGCACCGTGAACTCGACTCCCTAGGAATCAAAAACCAGTTCCATATCTACCCAGGGGACCATAGCGCTCCGTATTTTCTCGCACACCTCGCCGAGCTGATGGAGTTTCACTCGCAGCATTTCCCAACCACCAAGTAATCGCGGAGAGACGAACTACATGCCGTCTGGCGCTTTTTCAATCACCTCTTTAGCGCCGGGCATCAAGTTCTTCAGTGGAGCAGTGCGCTGCTCTTCGAGTTCGGGATGCGGCAGGGGCTTACGCGGTAGCATCTGATCGCGCATCGCAGCGTTGTAAACGAAAATTGCTTCCACCGTGGCTGCCTGCTCGAGGTCCGGCTCCTGCAGCCGTTCATAGGTATCCATATTCGAGTGATGAGTGCGAGTCCCATAGTCGAGCTTGTCCTGAATAAACTGGAAGCCCGGAATGCCCACATTGTCGAACGACTCGTGATCGGTTCCTCCGGTATTTCGCATCGTCAAGGCAGTGACGCCAATATCCTTCAAAGGCTCGATCCACTGCTGGAAAACAGGAGCGATTGCAGCGTTCCCTTGCAAGTAGACTCCCCGAATCATGCCGCTACCGTTGTCCACATTGAAGTAGGCCGAGATTTGCTGCTGCTCCGGTTTCAGCTGCAAAGGACCTGCTGGTTTGCGCAGCCACTCCGGCAGCTTCAGTTGATCGGGTGCGGTGGAAAGCGGCGTGAAGCCAAAATGTTGTTTCACATAGCCTATGGAGCCGTACAATCCTTGCTCTTCTCCCGTCCACAACCCGATCCGGATCGTGCGTCGCGGCTTGACCTGCAGCGCATTCAGAATCCGCATGACCTCCATCGCAACCACCGTACCCGCACCATTGTCTGTGGCGCCCGTCGCCGAAGCCCAGGAGTCGAGGTGCCCTCCGAGCATCACGACTTCATCCTTCACCTTGGGATCAGTCCCGGGAATCTCGGCAATGGTATCGAAACCGTGTTCATGGTCACCAAAGAACTTTGTGTCAACGTTCATTTCAACGCTGACGGGAACATTCGCTTTCAGCAAGCGATACATGCGGCCATAATTCTCGATCGCCATGATCACAACCGGGACTGGCATCGCATTTTCACGCTTGTAAATTCCCCAGCCCAAGCCACGATCGACAAAGATGGTGCCGCCAGAGCCGCCGCCGTCCCGGCCGTCGCGGCTGGGCTGGATCACAGCCAGCGGTTTTTCGGAGGAAAAAAACTGCGCTATCTTCTTCTGCAAAGCCAGTCGCTGCGGCAGACCTTTCATATACTCGTCGAATTCCCCTTCACCCTTGATGGGATACTCCGTCAGCTTAGCCAATTGCTCGGCATCGTATCGCTCAAACAAAGGCTTATCGACCGGCTTGACTTCACGCATCTCGCCGAGCAGCACAATCTTCCCGGCGACTTTGCCCTTGTACTTGTCGATGTCTTCCGGTTTCTTGATGTCCACCCAAATCACATCGCCGGTGACCGCACCATTGGTCGATGGCGACCACGGAGCCGCCTGCGCAATGAACACCGCATTATCCGGTGAAGCCATCCTTACCCAGGTATTGATCTGCTGCCAGCCCATGCCAAACTCGCCCCAATCCTCGAGGTGCGCATTCGCGCAACCCATGGCGGCTAATTGATCGCGTGTCCAATCGTTAGCACGCTTCACATTGGGCGATCCGGTGAGGCGTTCACCGATCCCGTCCATCAGCGCTGACGCATATTCCATCACGTGCGAGTGATGCAAGCCTTCCTCTCGAATGCGCTGATACATGGTGTAATCAATGTTTTCTTTGGCCGACTGCGGAAGCTCGTAAGAAGGCTTCTCGGTTTCAGCCGATGTGGAGTTGGGTTTTTTCCTGTCCGCGGCAAGAAGTGGCAAAGCCAACGTGACCAGCAGTACAGCAACCATGCGCAGCAGATTTTGTTTTCGTGTCATCCAAGATTCCTCGTAAAAGAATGCGGGCAAACAACGCAGAGTAGCAGATTACGCTCGCGGTTACCAATCGAGTGAGTCGGTTTGCAGCGCGATTACTGTCGGTGTAATCCCTTTGGGCGTCGATTCACAAGCCTGCGATCAATATCATTGACTTCATGGCCAGGGAGGTTCTGTGAACGCGGCATCACCACAGGTGGTTACAGTTTCAGGCCGGCTTAAAAGTGCGGTCGAAGAACTTCGCCGCGTAGATCGTTTACTGATGGGCGGAGCAGATCTGGATCCCCGAATTTTGGCAGACTTTCGCCATGCCCTCAACCGAGTTCGCAATACGGCGTGGTCAGCCCAGCAATATCTGACGCTCAAGGACACGCAGCAGAATTCCGATGGCGTAGTTTCACTGCTGGCCGGAGAGCGAATCCGCGCCATGTACCAGCTTTGCGAGTCGCTGGTTTCCGATTTAGACAGTACGGATGTGCGGTTTCAAACCGGGCAATTAGCCGAGTTACAAACGGCGATCCATAATCTCAGCGACCGCCTGGAGCGCGGTCCGCAATCGGCAATTCCGGTTGATCCAAAACTGCGAAGGCGAAACCGCCGAAGCAAGCCGACTCCTCACTGAATCTGTATAACGCCTTCCGACGCGGTGGATTTAATTTCCTCGACCCGCGCCACAACTTTGCGCGCAAAATCGTAAAGCGACTTGGATTGAGGAGATACCTCACCCGCGAGAGCCATGGGCTTGCCCGAGTCTCCAGCTTTGCGAATGTCAGGATCCAGTTGGATATTGCCAAGAAATGCAACGTCGAACTGACTGGCCGTTTTTTCCGCACCACCGCGCGAAAAAATATCGATCTCATGATTGCAATGCGGGCAAACAAAATAACTCATATTCTCGACCATGCCCACGATATCCACCTTCATCTGGCGGAACATCTCAATGGCCTTGCGCGCATCCTGGAGAGAAACATCGGACGGAGTCGAAACGACAATGGCGCCGGTAAGCGGCACCGTCTGAATCAGTGAGAGAGCGACATCTCCCGTTCCCGGAGGAAGATCAACCACGAGATAATCAAGCTGTCCCCACTCAACCGAACCCAGAAATTGACGAATGATGGAATGCAACATGGGCCCGCGCCAGATCAGCGGTTTGTCGCCGGGATTGAGGAATCCGACGGAAATGACTTTCAGCCCAAAAGCTTCCAGCGGTTCGATCCGCTGGTCGCCGAGAACCCTGGGCTGTTGATTCGTGCCCAGCATCAACGGCACGTTCGGTCCGTAAACATCAGCGTCGAGCAAGCCAACCCGATAGCCTAATTTGGCGAGAACGATGGCCAAGTTGACCGAGAGCGTGGTCTTTCCCACGCCGCCCTTTCCCGAACCAACGGCGACGATCGCCCCTACGCCAGGCAAAGCTTGGGGCGCGGGCGGCTGCTGTCCGGGACGGGCCGGCATATGTGCGTTCAAAGGATCACCTCAAAATAGGCTGGATTTCGCTACAGATTTCCATTATACGGCGTCACACGGGCGTGTGACGGGGCGGACACCGACTATGACCACTTCTGACCTTAATATCCTCCGTCTTCTAGACGAACCTTGCCGCGAAACATCCGGAAGACAAAAACGAAGTACGCCAGAGCCAATACCGCCCCCATGCACCACCAAATGAGGCCGACCACGAGACCATGATGGCCGGCGGCGGAGTTGTAAATCGTCAGGCTGTAACTGGGATTGGTGCTGGCCGGCAAGACAACCGGGTAGAGTGCAAATGCTGCACCTACCAACATAGCCGCAATATATGCACACGAAGCCAAAAAGGCTGCCGTCTCCTTCGCCTTGGCGTTCGACCACATCAACATTCCCAAACTGGCGAAGACGACCAGGGGTATAAGAATTCCTGCCGGATGCGCTCGGTAATTATCCATGACATCCGGTTTGACCACATAGGTCACGGGAATGGCGAGCAAGGTCAGAAGAACCTGAATGGGCGCGGTGAGTAAAACGGCTTTGCGCGCCCGCAGGTTTAGATCACCTTCAGTTTTTGTCACGACATAAAGCGCCCCATGCGTGGTCAGCGTGACGAGAGCGATGACGCCGGTCATGACCGTATACCAGTCGAGAATTCCGGGATGCGGGCCAACGCGCCAGTTCGTCCATAACGGCTCGAAGAAATAGCCCTCCGGCCCGAGTGGCACGCCGCGAATTACGTTGCCCAACGCGGCGCCGAAAAAGATCGCTAACAAGATGCTCGCGACAGAAAAGATCACATCATAGAAGCCTTGCCAGACGGGATTCTCCACGTGGGTGCGAAATTCGATCCCGATCGCACGCAGCATCAGCAGCCACAGCACCATCATGAGGGGAAGGTAAAAGCCGCTGAAGCTCGATGCATAGAGTTGAGGGAAGGCGAAATACAGCGTTCCGCCGGCGGCCAACAGCCAGACTTCATTGCCATCCCATACCGGCCCGATCGAACGCAGAATCTTGCGGCGCTCTTCGTGGGTTCGTCCAACAACAAGGTAAATCGCTCCCGCGCCCAAATCGAATCCGTCCAGCACCACATACGCTGTGAGCATCACTGCGACCACGATGAACCAAAGCGTCTCCATAGAATCCTTAGTGACCAGTGTTTCTTGTTGCAACCGGTCCGAGTTCGATTTCGCGCCGTACCAGGAACAAAAAGAGAATTCCTAGCACCATGTACATCCCCATAAATCCGAGTAAGGTAAACATGCCATTTCCCGCCGAAACTGTTTTCGAGTACCCGTCCGCGGTACGCATTAATCCATAAACGAGCCAGGGTTGGCGTCCAAGTTCCGCCGTCATCCATCCCGCAGTGTTCGCGATATAAGGAAAAGGCAGGCTGAGCACCAGAATCCAAAGCATCCAGCGCGAGTCGAACAGCTTGCCGCGCCACAAAAGAAAAAGCGCGACGACCATGATGGCAATAAAAATTGTCCCCAGCCCCACCATGATGTGATAGCTGTAATAAAGCAGCGGAATGTTCTGCGGCCACAGGTCTTTCGGGAATCCATCCAACCCCTCGACTCGCGCCGACCAACGCCGATAAGTCAAGAAGCTGAGTACTTTGGGCACAATCAGAGGATTGTCAATTTTGCGCGCATTCACGTCGGGCTGGCCGATGATGACCAGCGGTGCGCCGGGCTGCCCCTCAAATAATGCTTCCATCGCTGCCAACGTCACTGGCTGATGCTTGACCAGCATCAAGCCCTGGCCGTCCCCAGTCGGGTAAAGTTGCAGGATGCTGAAGATGCAACCGGCAATCACCCCCGTCCGGACAAAAACCTGTCCGTGTTCCACGAATTTTCCCCAGAGCAGATAGAATGCACCGATTGAGGCCATGACAAAGCATCCGGTGATCGCCGCTCCGCTCATATTGTGCGCATATTGCCACCACGCCCAGGGATTCCACACCAGTTCCCAAAAGCTGCTGAGTTGAACCGAGCCGTCTGCAGCACGTTCGTAGCCGACCGGATACTGCATCCAGGCGTCGGTTGCGATGATGAAGTAGCCGGACAGCCACGATCCCACAAACACTGCAACCGCCGACCACCAATGGGCGCGTGGGCTCAGCCGTTTTTCTCCATATAAGAAGAGTCCGAGAAAAGCGGACTCCAGAAAGAACGCGAACATTCCTTCCATCGCCAGCGTCTGTCCGATGACTCCGCCAGCGAAACGTGAAAAATGCGACCAGTTGGTACCGAACTGAAATTCCATCGGAATGCCGGTGACAACTCCCAGCACGAAATTGATGCCGAAGATTCGCGCCCAGAAGCGCGCCGCCTGGTTGTAAACCTCATCGTGGGTGCGAAGAGCCAGCGTCTTCAAAATCACGATCAACAGGGCCAAGCCCATGGTGAGTTGCGGGAACAAGTAATGAAAAGTGACAGTAAAGGCGAAATGCAGGCGGTCGACCAGCAGTGCACTATCCATAGTTAAGGTCCAGTGTGAAGGAAGATTATCGCCGCCGATCCTGCGAAGCCGATGTGATGCACGTCACAATTGTGGTGTTACGTCCTAGCATGCTGACGCCGCGCGAGGTGCTCGCGGCGAATCTCGCGGCGGCGGCCGGCATCATCGTAGCGGCGGCGTTGCTCCTCGGTTTCGGGAATCACCGGACCGACCGGAAGATGCCGTCCGGCTCCATCCACTGCGACAAAGGTCAAATATGCGGAACTGACATGGCGGCAATCGTCCTGGATGTAGTTTTCCACCCAAACCTTGACGCCCACTTCCATCGAGGTGTGGAAGACCCGATTTACTGACGAGCGGAGAATAACCAGATCTCCGATGTGTACTGGGACCAGAAAGTCGAGATGATCAATTGAGGCGGTGACTACATAGTTGCGCGAATGGCGATGCGCAGCCATCGCTCCAGCAAGGTCGATCCAATGCATCAGCCGCCCGCCGAGCAGAGCGCCCAGTGGATTGGCGTCGTTTGGAAGTACGATCTCAGCCATCTCTGACTGTGAGTCCCGTACCGGCCGGGCTTGCAGTTGCTCGCTTGTCATGCATCTGTCCTCGCGATGTCGTTTTCGGGAGACACTTTTCTTTTTCGAGAAAGGTATGTTTCCAAGTAACATTCCGCCATGCGTTGAATTTGAGGATCGGGATGTGTGCCGGCCCAGCGATTCAGCGAACGATCGTACTCCAGTGTTCCATGGCCCGCAGGGCGATGATCCAATTCACAAACAAAGCAAAGCAAAAGTTGAGCGCCTACATCGCGGGTGACGGAAAACCTCACGGCATCGGCGGTTCGCTCTTTCGGAAGGCGAGGACAGGCTCGTGCGTACCCCATATTGCAAAACTCTCGCAATTCCTCCCTCGTCGGTTCGCAGTCATCCTGTCCCGGTGCGCAGCATTGGCCCTGCCATCCGCCGCCGAGCGGCAGCCGAAAAGGATGCAGCCAGCTTCCATCGTCAAGCTTGGCGATCGGAAAGAAAAATGGACACGCCACTCTAACACTCCAGTTCTCAGATCGTTCAATTGTACTCAGGAGAAAATGGTGCCGCCAGTACCGTTCACGAAATCTTGGCCGAAGCGTCGCGATGTCCCTGGGCGACAGTCTATGCGTGAGACACCGCTTCACATCAACCAGACCGCGTCCACATCCACGATCACCTGCGTTCGCGGAATCTTCTGCTGTTCCGCATAACCCAACATCGCACGCAGGAATGCATTCAGCTTCTGACGACTCTGGGATTTGAGAACAAAATGGTAGCGGTAATCGCGCTTGAGTCGAAGCAAAGGCGCTGCTGCTGGACCTAGCACGCGAATTCCTTCGTGCCGCGTGGACTCAAACCATTTTCCTAGTTTGCCCGACCACTGCAAAACTTCGTCTAGTTTGTCGCCGCGAACCAAGACATTGGCAATGGCGCTGTACGGCGGATAATGCATCCAACTGCGGAAACGCAGCTCTTTCTCGTAGAATCCGACAAAGTCGTGCTGCGCGGCATACTGGACCGCGTAGTGATCGGGAAAGTAGGCCTGCACGATGACTTTTCCTGGGGTTTCTCCTCGTCCGGCGCGACCCGCAACTTGGGTCAATAACTGAAATGTCCGTTCCGCTGCACGAAAATCAGGAAGGCCTAAAGCCGCGTCGGCTCCGACTACGCCCACCAGAGTAACGCCGTGAATATCGTGCCCTTTGGCGATCATCTGTGTACCTACAAGCAAATCGAGTTCGCCCTGATGCAGGGCGTTCAGCACGCGCTCAAAGTCTTCACGGCCTCGGACCGTGTCGCGGTCAAGGCGCCCAATCCGCGCTTGGGGGAACATGCCATGCAACAACTCTTCCAGCTTTTCGGAGCCGGTTCCGAGAAAGTAGACGTATTCGCTGCCACACTCCGCGCAGACCTTGGGTACTGGCGCTGAGAATCCACAGTAGTGACACAACATGCGATGCGAACGTTTATGGTGAGTCATGGCAATAGCACAATTCCGGCACTCGAGAACCTTGCCGCAAGTTCGGCAAAGTACAAGAGGGGAATATCCGCGCCGATTGAGCAGCACCATTACCTGCTCCTTGCGGTCCAGCCGCTGGGCAATCTCTTCAGCCAATTTTCTGGAAATCACTGGCTCGTGAGCCGTTTCTTGAAATTCCTGACGCATATCCACAACTTCAACCTCGGGTAAGGGTCGCTGCTCCACGCGATCGGGCAATTCGAGCAAAGCGTATTTGTGCTTTTTCGCATTGAAATAAGACTCAAGAGATGGCGTGGCTGAACCCAGCACAGCCACAGCGTTCGCAGCCTTGGCGCGCATTACCGCAACATCGCGAGCGTGATACCGAGGTGTTTCTTCCTGCTTGTAGGAGGCATCCTGCTCCTCATCGACGATGATGAGAGCTAAATCCGACACAGGCGCAAAAACAGCAGAGCGAGTACCAACCACCACGCGTGCATCGCCGCGCTGAATCCTGTGCCACTGCTCGGCCCGCTCCTGATCGGAAAGCGCAGAATGCAAGATTGCAACCTCGTCTCCAAAGGCTTGATGCAAATCAGCCGCTACGGCCGGCGTGAGGCCAATCTCTGGAACGAGCAAGATTGCCGAGCGACCAACATCGAGCACGGAACGCATAGCCGCGAGATAAACCGCGGTTTTTCCTGAGCCGGTAACGCCATGCAGCAGAACTCCGGAAAATTCGCGTGTGTTGACTCGTTCCTCGATGTGGCTCAGGGCTGACTGCTGGGCTGAATTGAATGTGAAGCTCAGCGCCGGCGAACGGCTTACAAGCCTGGAAACAGTGAATGCCGCAGGCTCGTCCGCGATCTCGACTAATCCACGTCTCACCAATCTGGTCAGTGTGGTCCGCGGAACACCCATCGTCTGCAGATGGTCAACCGAGAGTCTTCCTCCCGCTGCGGCGAGCGTGTCGATCAGCACTTTTTGATTTGCACTCAACTTGCCTGAACCATCTTTCAATTCCGCGATTTTGACCGTACGGGTTGCATCCCGGGCGCTCGACAGATCTTCCCGAACAATCCACTTTTTACGGACCATTCCAGCGAGAATTGTTTTCGAAACCCGGGCTGCGGTCTGCAACGTCTGCTCCCGAACAAGTTCGCGCTCGGCAAGATAGTCCAGCGCGCGAAACTCAGCCAATTGATCTTCGGGATGCTTTCGCGATCGCGAGGAAGATCCTGACATTCCGGCAAGGTGCAATACCATCTGGCCATTCGGCGAAATGCGATAACCAATGGCGCGCTTGAATTCCGCGTTTAGCGGCAACATCGTGCGCAGGACCTCGCCCAGCGGCGCGAGATAATAGTTTGCAATCCATTTGCCCAGTTGGAGAAGTTCCGAACCAAGAACAGGAGAAGCGTCAAGCACGCTGAGAATATTTTTGGCCTGGACTTTCGGAGGGGAGTCGTGGAGGCTAGTCACCACTCCGGACAAGCGCTGCTTACGAAAAGGAACCAAAACACGCCCGCCCACAACCGGCTGCATTCCTTCCGGCAATGCATAGGTGAACACTACGTCCAGCGGGACCGGCAGCGCAACATCGCAAAATTCGGGCATTCGGCTTGTGTGTGACCCTCCGGAGGCTATTCAGATCAAGAACTTCGATCCGTTCACTCTCATCCTCGGGAGACAAATATTTTACAAATTCCTTACTTCCTGCCGACAAACACAGCCGCCGAGGAGACATACCATCGTGTGCACTCGAAGGTACGGTGCGGACTTCCCCGCAAACGGCACCACGACCAATCTGATTTTGCTGAACCAAGGAGACTTCGCATGCAACGCTGGTTTACTCGCACTCTCACCCTCTCGCTCGCACTTGGATTGTCGCTCATGTTCATTTCCACTGCCGCTCTAGCGCAATACACCGGAACTATCCTGGATACAAACCTGAACGGCAAAGGTAAACAAACAGATCCGCTGCTCGTCAATGCTTGGGGATTGGCCTACGCTCCTGGTGGTCCGT
Organism: Terriglobales bacterium; assembly: GCA_035507035.1. Classification (GTDB taxonomy): domain Bacteria; phylum Acidobacteriota; class Terriglobia; order Terriglobales; family Acidobacteriaceae; genus DATJOJ01. The sequence goes on from DATJOJ010000048.1 coordinate 73,880, forward strand.
TCTGGATTAGCGATGAAGGCACTGGATGGTCCACCCTCTATGACGCGTCGGGTAACAAGCAGAGCCTGGAAGTGATCGTTCCTAAGGCGAATGGCACAGGTTTCGGCACGCCTACGGGCATGGTTTACCAGGGTTCTAGCGAATTCCAGATCGACACTTGGCCCTCCGAATTCATCTTCGCTACCCTCGATGGAAGCATACAAGGCTGGTCGCATTTCGATCCTTCTACGACCCTGGTTGCCGTCGACAACTCCGGATCGAACGCAAGCTACACGGGCCTAGCGGTGACGAGCAAATCCTCCGGGAACAACCTCTACGCCGCCAATTTCAATACTGGCTTGGTAGAAATGTATGACGGCAACTTCAATCTCGTAAAAACTTTCACCGACACCGGCGTTCCCAAGGGTTTCGTGCCCTTCGGAATTCAGGACATCGGCGGCCAACTTTATGTGGCATTCGCGGCTGCTGACGGCGGACCTGGCGGTGTCATCGACCAGTTTACTGAGCAGGGCGCGTTTGTAAAGCATGTGGCTACGGGCACGAAACTCAATCAGCCCTGGGGCATCGCTATGGCGCCGAGCAATTTTGGCCCGCTCAGCAATACCCTGCTTGTAGCTAACAACACCAATACCGGCACGATTGTTGGCTTCAACCCCAGCACCGGTGCATTCGTGGGCACAGTAAGCATCGGCAACAAGCCGGTCGTGATTAACCAGCTTTGGGGAATTGAATTTGGTGGCGGCAATTCGAGCGATGGACAAACCAACCAGCTGTTTCTTACCGCAGGTCCGTCGAACAATACCGTAGGTGCATTCGCTGTAATCCAGCCTAAGTAATTAACAAGCCTGATAACAGAGATCGGCCGGGAGTCACAAAACGCTCCCGGCTTTTTTCTACGTTGCCAACGCTCAGGAACAGTAATCCCGTGCTGTACTGGCCACGGCTAACGCTGCCTGTTAACATCCCTCACATGCCTGATTCGAAAGCCAGGCTTGGTGCGCGCAAATCTTCTACCTCAGCGCACGCTGGCGCAACAACTCCGGTCGAATTGGTGGTGATTACCGGCATGAGCGGATCGGGCAAAGCCTCGGTATTGAAAGCGTTTGAGGACCTTGGGTACTACTGTGTCGATAACCTCCCAGTGCGCTTGATTCCCAGTTTCGCCGAACTGGTAGGGCAATCTTCCGAAATCAAGAGTACGGCGCTCGTAGTCGATGTTCGCGAAGGCGTTCAATTAAAGGAACTGCCCGAGATCGTCAGATCGGTCAAGCGCCGGCTGCCAACGAAGATGGTTTTTCTGGAGGCCTCCGACGCGGTACTGCTACGGCGCTTCAGTGAAACCCGACGACCTCATCCGCTAGGTGCGAACTCTCCGGTGAGAGCGGCATTGGCGGCTGAGCGGCGCCGCCTCCGGTCCATTCGTGCCATTGCCGACCTGGTCATTGATACCTCCAAGTTCAACGTTCACGAACTGCGTTCCTACATCACTCAGCGATTTCAGAAGCAGGAATCGGGTAACAACATCCTGGTTTCGTGCGTAAGTTTTGGTTTCCGCCACGGCGTTCCGGAGGATGCCGACTTGGTTTTCGACGTGCGGTTTCTGCCGAATCCGCATTTCGTGCCTGCGTTCCGTCCGCTGACTGGTCGCGATCCGAAGGTAGCGAAATACATCCGCTCATTTCCCCAATCGCGGGAGTTTATTAAGCGGATTTCTGAATTGCTCGTTTATCTTCTCCCCCACTACGTTCGCGAAGGCAAGAGTTATCTAACGATTTCGTTTGGCTGCACGGGTGGGCAACATCGCTCGGTCATGATCGCGGAAGAAGTCAGCAAACGGCTTCATAAAGCGGGATACCGGGTAAAGGTTGTTCACCGGGATAGTCCGGGGTAATAGAGAGTGCCAGATTGGATCAGTGGTCGTCGCCGAGTGGTAACGATCAACGACGAAGAGCCGATGGCTCAAGTAGAATAAAAACTTGCAAATCGCACAGAATCTGCCCAGCCGCCTTCTCCGGTTGGGCTTTGGGATCACTGAATGCGGCAACTGACACGTCTTATCCGCTACGTGGCACCTTATTGGTGGCAGTTGCTGTCGTCGGTCTTACTAATGGCGCTGGTTGGCCTGCTAGACGCGTTCCGCGTACTTCTAGTCGGGCCGGTTCTGGATCGGGTCCTCAATCCGTCTTCTGGTTCCAGCGACATTCGGCTTTTCACAGTTCCAACCAGCGGCCGTCCGATTTATCTACAGCAATTCGTCCCCGCGCATTTCCATAACGCGTGGACCATCGTAGCCTTCGCGTTGGTGGCCTCGACATTGCTAAAGGGAATCTTCGATTATGCCGGCACATATTTGGTGAACTATGCCGGGTACGGCATGATTACGGACCTGCGCAATAATTTGTATGACTGCATTCTGCGTAGATCTGCGGCCTTCTTCCAGAAGCACACCACCGGGACCCTAGTTTCGACCATCGTGAATGACATTGAACGTGTGCAGTACGCCATGTCGACGGTGATGGCGGAGTTTTTGCAACAGTTGTTCACCCTGATCTTCACAGCGATCGTGGTCGTGCTTTTGGGCGGTAGGCTAGCGTGGGTGCTGTTGTTGTTTGTTCCGTTCATTATTTACTCGGCGGGAAGGATCGGCCGCCGCGTGCGCCACACTACGCGCAAAGGGCAAGACCAGTTGGCGGACGTGCAGAACATTCTGCAGGAGACCATCACGGGTAACCGGATTGTCAAAGCTTTCAATATGGAGTCCTGGGAGATAGCCCGTTTCCGCAAAGCCGCGAAACGATTGTTTTGGGCAAATCTGCGGTCCGTGGCAGCTGCGGCTATTAGTTCCCCTCTGATGGACATTTTTGGCGCCATCGCCATCGCTCTATTGTTGCTGCTCGGCCGCGAGCAAATCGTTCACCAGCGCATGACCGCCGGCATCTTCTTCGCTTTCATCGTGGCGGTGTTTAAGCTTTACGATCCGGTTCGCAAGTTTGCGCTGTTCAATAACAATTTTCAGCAGGCTCTAGGTGCATCGTCTGAAATCTTCAAGTTCATGGATACGGAAGACGATGTGCGGGAATTGGCTGACGCCAAGCCGCTGTCCCCCTTTTCACGCAGTATCAAATTCGAGAATGTCTGCTTTACCTACGACCGTGCTGAAGATGAGCGGGAAATTCTTCATGACATCAACCTGGAAGTGCGCGCTGGTGAGGTGCTGGCGGTTGTCGGGTCGAGCGGCGCGGGAAAGAGCACACTGGTCCATCTGATTCCCCGCTTTTTCGATGTAACCGCCGGGCGTCTGCTGATCGATGGACAAGATATCCGCGAGACGGCCCTGGCTTCGCTGCGCTCGCAAATCGGGGTCGTTTCCCAGGACACAGTTTTATTTAATGATACGGCGCGGAATAACATTGCTTACGGTCAGCCGAATGTCTCGCACAAAGCCGTGGAGGCGGCCGCCAAAGCCGCCATCGCGCATGATTTCATCACCTTGTTGCCCGAGGGATACGACACGGTCATCGGCGAGCGTGGCGTCCGGCTTTCCGGCGGAGAGCGTCAACGCATTGCCATCGCCCGAGCACTGCTCAAGAACGCGCCCATCTTGATTCTCGACGAAGCCACTTCTGCACTTGACTCCGAGTCCGAGTCGCTGGTGCAATCGGCGTTGCAAAATCTCATGACCGGGCGCACCGTCGTGGTCATCGCACATCGTCTATCGACCGTGCGCCGCGCAGATCGCATCGTGGTTTTGGAAAATGGTACGATCAGCGACATTGGTCGCCACGAAGAGCTGATGAAAAAAATCGGCACCTATCGCCGTCTCTACGACCTGCAGTTTGTCGATGCGCCGCCGCAGAAACTCAATCCCGCGCCGGTGAGGCGATAACAGTGATGCCGATTCGCTCGATGACCGGATTCGCGCAAGTGAAAGGGCAATTCGAAGGACGCGTCAGTTTTACCCTCGTCCTAAAATCCGTCAATCACCGTTTTCTAGATCTGCACTTCCGCATGCCGGCAGATAGCGACGAACTCGAGATGAAGCTTCGCCGTCAGTTGAAAGAAAAATTGGCGCGGGGTCACGTCGAACTGATGCTGAACCTTGAACACGCCTCGAACGAGAGCATGGCTTTGAACCGGGCGCTGGTGACTTCGTATATTAAGGCGTTTCGCACCGCTGCGACGGAGTTTGGATTGACGACTGAGCCCGATCTGAACGCGGTTCTTCGCTTACCAGGCGCGCTGGATTCTGCTCCTTTGCCCGGCGGTTCAGAATTAGAAACCGCCATTCTTTCGACTTTGCAAGAAGCTCTAGCTCGCCTGAACCAGATGCGAGAAGAGGAAGGAAAGAGCGCCGAGCGCGAGTTGCGCGAGCGCATGTCGCACGTACAGCAAGCACGCAACGAGATTGAGAAGCACCGGCGTGCGACCTTGCGCACCTATACGGAGAAATTAACGGCTCGAATTCAGGAGCTGATTGGCTCTCAGATTGAGCCAGAGCGAGTTTTACAGGAAGCTGCCTTGCTGGTGGACCGTAGTGACATCCAAGAAGAATTAGTGCGGCTAGATGCACACGTGCAACACTTTCTCGATTTGCTGACTGCAGGTGGCGAAGTTGGGAAAAAACTAGATTTCCTATTACAGGAGATGAATCGCGAAGCCAACACCTTGCTATCCAAAACTTCCGGGCTGGCAGGGGAGGCGCTCAAAATCACTGAATTCGGGCTATCGATGAAAGCCGATATCGAAAAAGCTCGAGAACAGGTGCAAAATCTCGAGTGACGACTGTTTACATCATCTCTGCTCCCTCCGGCTCCGGAAAATCGACACTCGTCGAAAAAGTACGCGCGATCGTCCCCGGACTCGATTTTTCGATCTCCTATACCACTCGCTCGCCGCGTGGCAAAGAACGGAACGGTTGCGAATATTTTTTTGTCACTCGAGCGGAGTTTGAGGAGATGATTCGCCGCGACGAGTTCTTGGAGCATGCCGAAGTTTTTGGGAACTATTACGGAACGGCGAAACGGTTCTTACGTGAGGCTAAGGAAAGATGTCACGATTTGTTGCTGGATATCGATGTGCAAGGCGCAGAGCAGATCAAACACCGGCTTCCAGACGCCGTCAGCATTTTCATTGTGCCCCCGGACTTCAACACATTGGAGTTGCGGCTGCGCCACCGCAGCCTAGATGCGGAAGAAGTCATTCAAACCCGCCTGGTCACGGCCACCCGGGAGTTGAAGAATTATGACAAATACGACTATATTTTGATCAACGACCGCCTGGAAGACTCCGTCGAAGCCCTGACTGCGATTCTTCTGACGGAACGTTTCGTGCGCTCGGGAACGGCGTCCGGCGCGGATCAAGCAATGCAGGCCCGGGCCGAACAATGGCGACTCACCAACGTGCGGCAGCGTCTAGAACCGATCCTGGCCTCATTTGCGGTCTCGCCCAGCCGACAGTAGCGACAGGGGGAAAGAATTATGAAGTTGATGGATGGATTTGACAGCAACTATCGATACATCCTTGTGGCCGCTCGGCGAGCCCGACAATTGCAAGGGGGCGCACCTCCAGTCATCAGCACCAGCTCACGCAAACCCTGCCGCATCGCGCAGGATGAAATCAAGGCGGGCAAGGTCAAGTGGCTGATTCCCGAGACACCCAAATCGGCGGCTGAGGTTGCTAACGAGGCTCTGGATAAGGCTCTCGGGCAAGAGTGAGCGCTGATCTGAGTCTCTCGGCATTGGATCTTCCCGCACATCGGATCAGGCTATGAAAATCGCTCTCGGCGTCAGCGGCGGCATCGCAGCTTACAAAGCGGCTGAGATCGTTCGTTTGCTGCAGGATCGCGGCATTCGCGTACAGGTCACCATGACTCAGGCCGCGCAGGAATTTATCCGTCCTCTCACCTTTGCAGCTCTCTCCGGCGAAAAAGTCATCACCGATATGTTTACGAGCGGACAATCTGCGGCGAACATAGATTCTGCAATTGAGCATATCGCGGTCGCGGAATCGATCGATGCGCTACTCGTCGCCCCAGCGACGGCGGATGTCATTGCCAAGTTTGCCCAAGGCATTGCCAACGATTTTCTGACCACGCTTTACCTCGCGACGACCGCGCCCGTAATCGTTGCTCCCGCCATGAATGTGAACATGTGGAACCACACAGCGACGCAAGCGAATATGGAAATTTTGCAGAAACGCGGCGTACGCATCGTCGAGCCGGGCAGGGGGTATCTGGCATGTGGAATGGTGGGCGCAGGCCGGCTCGCAGAGAATGAAGCGATTGTTGCCGCAGCACTGCAAGCACTCGGCGCCTCTCAGGAACTTGCTGGGGAGACCGTCCTGATCACAGCCGGCCCCACGCGTGAAAAGCTCGACCCCGTGCGCTATCTCACCAATCGCTCTAGCGGGCGCATGGGATATGCATTAGCGGAAGCTGCGTTGCGTCGCGGAGCACGCGTGTTGCTGGTCAGTGGACCGACCGCGCTGAAACCACCCGGCGCCGCTGAAGTCACCGCAGTCGAATCCAGTGAGCAAATGCGGGAGACGGTTTTGAAATTGCTGCCGCAGGCGACGATTGTTATTAAAACAGCGGCGGTTGCTGACTATCGCCCGAAATCAACTGCGTCACAGAAGATCAAGCGTACAGGTCCGATGGTGCTCGAACTTGAACCCACAGCCGACATCCTCCGTGAAGTCTCTCGGCATAAAAAATCGCAGATCGTTGTCGGCTTTGCCGCAGAAACGCAGAATGTTCTTGAGAATGCTCGTAAGAAACTGACCGCGAAGTCGCTCGATGCCATCGTGGTCAACGATGTTTCGCGGGAAGGCGTCGGGTTCGACTCTGACCGGAATGCCGTCACCATTATCACCGAGGGTGAGGTCGTCGCAGTGCCCGAGACTACTAAGTGGGAAGTAGCTCAGCGTGTGCTCAATCAGGTTGTGCGTTTGCGAGATCAAAAGACCACACTTAGGGAGAAGTGATTTCGTTGCCTCGCGCGCTCGAATCGACCCTCCGCCTGGCCCTAGCCGAACGCATTTCTTTTTATCGCGAATTGGGCATCTATGATTTTTATCGCCGAGAGTCCGGCGAGTCCGTTATCACAGAAGACATCAATGAACCCTCTGACACGAACCCCCAGCCAGACGTGCGAGAAGAAATGCCTAGGAATGTAGCGATTGCCGCATCCGCCCCAAAAGAAAACCTTTTTGCCGTGCCCAAGCCCGAAGCTAACTTTGCCGATCCGGTGAAAGCACTGCGCGCGATTCGCGAAGATCTCGGCGATTGCACCCGTTGTCGCTTACACAAGCAGGGTCGCAAGCAGATCGTATTCGGTGTGGGCAATCCGTCGGCGGAGCTTATGTTCATTGGAGAAGCGCCGGGTGCTGACGAGGACCAGCAGGGAGAGCCTTTCGTTGGCCGCGCCGGGCAACTACTCAACAATATGATTAAAGCCATGGGCCTGCGGCGCGAAGACGTTTACATTGCCAACATCATCAAGTGCCGGCCTCCGGGCAACCGCACGCCGGAGCGCGATGAGTGCGAAACCTGCTCGCCGTTTCTGATGCGGCAGATCGAGGCGATCAAGCCAAAAGCGATTGTGGCACTGGGAGCGGTTGCGGCGAAGACCCTGCTCGCCATCAATGCGCCGATGTCTGAGTTTCGTGGGCATTGGTATGATTTTCGCGGCACACGGCTCGCTGTGACCTATCATCCAGCGTTTCTTCTGCGCGATCCGCGCCAAAAGAAAGAAACATGGAAGGATTTGCAGATGGTGATGAAGGAATTGGGGCTGCAGATTCCGGCGAAAGGCGTGGAGTAGGATGTTTTAAACTCGGAACGGAGCGATCAATAACCTCGCCGGAAGCGTGACCACCGCCCACACCACTTGCAGAATTCCTTCCACCGCAATCCCGACTATCCTGAATGGCAGTAAGAATAGCCAAACCAGCGGATAAAGCACTAACGCCAGCAGCGCTAACGGCCAGCACACCAGAAACAGAATGCACCACTGAAGAAAAGCTGCCAAAAACGAACTCCTGCCCTGTTCTAATGTACGCAACATTTTCGGGGAAAGTTCCGTACAACTCTGTGACTCAGTCGTCGAAGCTGAAGTATTTCCCATTCACCGGAGGTAAACCGATGAGCCGTGGCTTGTGCATTACGTTCGTCGTCGCGCTTCTCGCACCCTTGGCAGCGTCGCAACCGGCGGCGATCAAGCGTCTGGATGGCAGCACGATCACTCCAGCCGGGATTGATGCCACGGTCACGCGACTGATGACCGCAGCTGAAGTCACCGGCATTGACATTGCGATTTTGAACGATGGCAAAGTTGCCTACATGAAGTCCTACGGCTTCCGCGACAAAGAAAAGAATCTGCCGCTGACTCCAGATTCGATTATGACTGCGGCTTCACTCACCAAATCGACGTTCGCTTTTATGGTCATGCAGCTCGTGCAGGAGAAGATCATCGACTTGGACAAACCGGTCTATCAATATCTTCCCAAGCCTTTACCTCAGTATGCCGAGTACCGCGATCTCGCCGGCGATCCGCGCTACAAGAAAATAACGGCTCGCATGTTGCTCAGCCATACCGCTGGCTTTCCCAATTTTCGCTATTTCACGGACGACCACAAGTTGAGCATCAATTTTGAGCCGGGATCGCGATTTGCGTATTCGGGTGAAGGGATTCTCCTGCTGCAGCTGGTGGTCGAAACGGTGACGGGCAAACCTTTGGAAAAGTTAATGCAGACCCGAGTTTTTCAACCCCTGGGAATGACGCGCACCAGCATGACTTGGCAGCCGAGCTTTGAGAGCGATTACGCCAATGGCTATGACGAGTACGGACGCTCCATCGGCCCACAACGCCGTCCGACAGCCGATGCTGCCGGCTCGATGCAGACTACGCTAAAGGATTTCACGCAGCTGATGCTTGCAGTGACAGACGGCGAACTTCTACAGAAACAAACTCGCGAGCTAATGCTCAGCCCGCAAGTTCAAATTTTCTCGAAACATGAATTCCCCAGCTTGGCCACCGAAACAACCGATGTGAACAAAGGCATTCGCCTGAGCTATGGGCTGGGGTGGGGGCTTTATTGGACGCCCCTGGGTAGGGTGTTTTTCAAGGAGGGCCACACCGATGGCTTCCGAAACTATGTGGCCTGCTTCGACAAACAGGGCTCGGGAATCATTATTTTGACCAACAGTTCGAACGGCGAGGGAATTTTCGAAGACCTGCTTGAGACGTCGCTTAAGAATTCGTATACACCGATCGAGTGGGAAGGCTATACACCTTATGACAAGCTGCCTCCCCGGCCGCCATTGGTTGTGCACAAAGAAGCGGCGATCGACCCGAAGTCCTTGGATGGATACCTCGGGCGTTACGTATTCACGCCGGGTGTCGTGCTGATGATCACCCGAGCTGAAGGAACACATCTCTTCGTGCAGGAATTTGTACAGGGAAGTGGTGAACCCAAACAGGAATTAGCTCCTGAGGGGGATCGCAAATTCTTCTCCATGACAACGGATGATGAGTACACATTCGAGGTGGACAGCAGCGGCCGCGCGACGGGGATGGTTCTGCACACCGATGGCCGAGACCTTCCAATGAAGCGCGCTGACTAAATCAGCTCTCGACGGTCGGGGTAACCGCAAGATACTTATTCAGAAATGCCAGACTGCGCAGGCCGGCGTCCCGCCAAACCTCTCCGCTGAAGCCATGCCCCACGCCGGGATAGATTTGCATCTCGTAGGGAATTTGCTTCTTTTCGAGAACCTGCTGCAGGTGATAGGCCTCAGCGACCGGAACGGTTTGATCGTCCGCACCATGCAAAATGAGCATTGGACAAAGCCGGCGCATGAAGAATTTCATCTCTTTCGGCAAGCCGCCAAAAAATTCGACAACCGCTTGAACACGCGAATCGATCGCTGCAGCGGAGACCGCGAGGTACGCTCCCAATGAGAATCCTAGCAAACCGATGCGATCAGGATCGACCTGTGGTTGGCGGACAACGCAGCTCACCGCGTCCCACAAAGTTTTCATCCATGCTGGATAATTGCGCGCGATGGTCGCCATGCCATCCACGGATGTGGTTCCGGTGCGGTCGAAGTAGTGCAGAACGTAGACAGCGTAGCCCTGACCCGCGAGCAGGCTCGCGGGTTCGGCCATGGAGAAATGCCCGCCGCCGGAACCATGCAGTCCGATCACTGCGGGATAACGCTGCCCATTTCCAGAAGGCACAAAGCAATCCATGCGGATCTCTTTCCCGCCGGAATCAAAGAAAAGTTGAGATTGAACCACTTGAGCCGTCAGCATTCAGCAGCCAGCACACAGTCGGACTGGACCGATGGGATTTGTACGGTGACTGAATGCAGAATGCTGATTGCTGAACGCTATTTCTCGACCGCAACGGTCTGGACAGTGCCCGCCAACCTTGCCAACGATTCCCCATACGGCGCTCTAGCAATCCCGCGCTCGGTCACTATCGCAGTGACATATTTCGCCGGCGTCACGTCAAACGCCGGATTTTCGATCTGCACGCCATCCGGCGTCATCTGCTTTCCGGCAATATGCGTGACCTCGGATGGATTTCGCTGCTCGATGGGAATGTGGCCGCCGTCAATCGTATCTAAATCGATCGTCGACAACGGCGCCGCCACGTAGAACGGCACGCCATGCTCTTTTGCGAGAACCGCAACCGTGTAAGTACCAATTTTGTTAGCCACGTCACCGTTGGCCGCGATGCGATCGGCACCGACGACAATGGCACGAATTTTGCCGGCCCTCATCATTGCACCGGACATGTTGTCGGAGATCACCGTCGTAGGAATCCCGTCTTTCACAAGTTCCCAGGCCGTCAGCCGTGCTCCCTGGAGAAATGGTCGCGTCTCGTCGGCATAAACATGGATTTTCTTGCCCTCTTCGACAGCCGCTCGAATTACACCGAGAGCCGTTCCGTATCCGCACGTCGCCAGGGCCCCCGCATTGCAGTGGGTTAAGACGCCTCCGCTGGCGGGCATGAGCGTCGCGCCCAGCCGTCCCATTGCCTGATTGGCAGCGATATCTTCCGCATGCATGCGCTGTGCTTCTTCGATCAGGGCCTGTTTGATTTGCGCTAGAGGCCGAACGCGCAAGGATTCGAACTTGTCCTGCATGCGGCGAATCGCCCAGAAAAGATTTACCGCTGTGGGTCGGGTCTGACGAATCGCTTCGCAACAACGATCGATGTCTTCCTTCAATTCGCCAACGGACTCAGCCTTGGAATTCTTAACACCGAGTGCAATGCCCATCGCCGCAGCCACACCGATGGCCGGTGCTCCGCGCACGATCATGGTTCGAATTGCCTCTGCGACCTGCTCGCAGGTCTTGCAAGTCACGTAACGTTCTTCGGTGGGCAGCTTCGTTTGATCGATGAAGCGCACACCCGCGTCGGTCCATTCCAGAGTTTGGATCATATTTATCGTCGTAGCATTCAGCACTCAGCCGTCAGCATTTGCGGTTATTTGGCAGTCCCAAAAGTCTATTTGGCTGAATGCCGAGTGCTGGCTGCTAAATGCTCTCTTCTAACATCATTTGCCGTAAAAATGCTGACAAACTTTAGTGGCGCGGCCGCCTTCTCCACATCGGCGCGTCCCTTGGCTTCTTCCCGTTCCACAAGACACATCACGCCGACAACCTCAAAACCAAATTCTCGCGCCGCCGCAATGGCCTGGATGGTAGATGCTCCTGTAGTGCAAACGTCGTCGACGATTACCACCTTCGCGCCGACATCGCGAAAGCCTTCGATCCGTTGTCCAGTTCCGTGTTGTTTCTCGCCCTTGCGAACCAGAAAACCATTGATCTTGCCGCTGGCGACGGCGGTCGCGACGACAATCGGATCAGCGCCAAGCGTCAGGCCTCCGATCGCGGCCGGCTTCCAACCCTGGGCCTCGATCTCGTCAAGAAACACGCGGCCGGTAAGTTGCGCGCCGCGCCCATCCAGCGTGGTCGTCCGGCAATCAATGTAATAGTCGCTCGTACCACCAGAGGACAACTTGAATTGTCCCAGGCGAAACGACTTGGTGGCCAACAGACGTAGCAGTTCCTGATGTGCGGACGACATGGAATATTCAAGATACCAGCATCCGCTTAGATGTCGCTAGTCAGGGCAAAGGCGGATTGGACTGCCCTTACAGGTAGCTCAGCCACCACACCTGCGGGTGCTCACGCTTCACATTCATGAACCAGCGGCAGGGGTAGTAGAGCAGAGCGACAGTCAGGCACCAGATGGCGTAGATGAAGGGCAAACCGTGTCCATATCCTGGCGGAATTGGATGGAGATAGAACGCGCCATACAACAACCACGCAGCCGGCTGATGCAGCAACAAAGCGGTCCAAACCGCAAGCACGTGGATCAGATACAAGTGCGATACGTAATAGAACAAAGGCACACGGCCAAACACTTGCAGAATCCTGGTCCAGCTGTTCTTTGTTCCCAGTTTATCCAACCAAGCTAGCGCCATCAACGACGGACCGAGGGTCATCAGAAGAAATTGCAGCGAAGCGGGAAACTTCACGGTATTAAAGAATGCCACCACACTAAGAGCCAACGTCGGTTGTAAACGCCATGGGCCAGCCGAGTCTGGGTGGACAGGCTGCAGGGCAACACTGCCATTGCCATAAAGGTGAAATGTTCGAAGAACAAAGAATGCAAGCGTCAATGCCGCGCCGAGCCAGAAGATGACCTTCGCGCGGTTCTGCCGGAGCAAAAGGGGACCGAGGGCATATCCTGCTGCCATCACGCCAACCCACGGGATCAGGGGAAATACCACAAGAAGCGGTGCGTGCACGGATGGAATCCAACATACTCCGGGACGATGCAGCACAAACCACAGCCAGGAGGCACTGCCTAAAGCGGCGGGATTGAACCCGTCCAGGAGGTTGTGAGTCGCGATCATGCCCGCGCCGAAGACAGCGATCGCGGCCATTGGCAATCGCACAAGCAGCGCCATTACGATCATCGACGATGCAAGGGCCCAAATTACATCCGCGTGAATGAAGAATTGATACGTCCACGCATGTCCGACGACGGTCGCACTGAGCAAAAGCAGCCACAGGCCACGAGTCCATAGGTATCGCGAGACCTGGTTCACTGACTTCCCACGCGCCCCTGCCAGGAATACCCCGGTGCCGGCCAGCAGGAAGAAAGTTGGGGCGCAAAAGTGGGTTACAAAACGCGTGAAAAATAGTGCCCCGTACGTCCGGTGCAGATCCTCCGGAGCAAAAGTCAGGTCTGTGAAGAAGCTGCGAGTGTGGTCGAGCGCCATGAGTATCATGACGGCGCCGCGGAGCAAATCAACGCAGACAAGCCGGTCGACGGACGGGTTCACTTCGGTTCTCGGTTTTCCGAGAACTGTGGTCGCCAACGCCGGAGCGCTTGCTGCTGCCACGATAGCTTCCTTTAAGGATTTGCGAGCAAAAAAACAACCAGAATGGGGATTCCCTGGCAACATACTAGTCCGTGAGTGCTGGCGATAGATTACGAACGTCATTCGCGCGGGAGAGATCCCGAACGATCGGGAGCCAGTTTTTTGCCGCCGACCCTGTCCGTGGTAGCCTTAGTCACACAGACCTCGAGGCCATCTTTAGGGTCACAATTGTGAAAACCGGATGCCGGGCAAACCGACAAGCGCCGAGTTCAAAGTAAACCATTCATTCGATGGTACTTCCGTGGCTAATTCTGAGCCGGGTCACGCGCAACTTTCCGCTCCGCGACGGGTTCACAACAATGTGAGCAGCGTTGCCATCAATCGCGGGTTGCTCGCCATGACTGGCTCTGCGCGTGGGGCTATAGGCACCCCTGTCTTCGAACCGCTGCCCGAGGCGACGAACGACGCAGAGGTCATGTTGCGGGTCAAAGCGGGCGATGACTCCGCATTCGAGTACTTGGTTCAGAAGTACCGGCGCCCGATGGTGAGTTTTATGTATCGCATGGCGCACAATGCGTCCGCTGCCGAGGATTTAGCGCAAGAGGTTTTTCTGCGCGTGTATCGCTCGCGAGCGAATTACGAGCCGAGTGCGAAGTTCACCACTTGGCTCTATCGCATTGCGACCAATCTGGCGGTCAACTACGCGCGCGACACTCGCCACGAGCGGCCCGAGAATACGGTGAGTATCGATGAGCCGGATACGGAGACCGGATTGACTGTGGATGTCCCCGACGGCACGCTCTCAGCGGAAGAGGGGATGATGCGTCGGGAGCGGATGGCAGCCATCCGGAAGCGGGTACAAGCTTTGCCGGAAAGACAACGCCTGGCGGTGCTAATGCATAAGTATCAGCAGATGGATTATCGACAGATTGCCGAAGTACTAAAGTTAAGCGAGTCCGCCACTAAGTCTTTGTTGTTCCGCGCTTACGAAACATTGCGCGTGCAGTTGAAGGAATTTGTATGAAGGTGATTTATGAAATGCCATGAAATGTCCGAATTGATGCCCGAGTTGGCCGCGGGTTTTGAAGCGCCTACGCCTGAACTGCAGGACCACCTGCGAAGCTGCGCCACGTGTGCCGGCAAATTGCAGGAGTTTCGTCAAACCATGGCGCTGCTCGACGAGTGGCAGGCGCCCGAACCCTCCCCCTATTTCAGCACGCGGGTCATGGCGCGTGTGCGCGAGGAGAAGGCGACACCGAGCGGCTACCTGTATTGGCTGCGGCGCCCTGCTCTGGCAGTTTCATTAGCTGTGCTCATGGTGATGAGTGCAACCTTGATTCGTACTGATTACAGCGCCCATGGCGTTCATTCGGGTCCGGATGTGGCCACAATGAGCGAACCGGGCACCGCGGTTGGCGATCTGCAATCGCTGGATAAGAATAGCGATCTGTATTCCGATTCTGACCTGCTGGATGATTTGGCAGTTCAGCAGGATGTGGTGGCGAATCCTTAAGTTTGCATTGGCGTTGGGGGAAAAGAGGGGAACGATCGTGCGGCTCCGGTCCATCACGCGGTGGTTGGCGTCAGGAGTAGTTGCGCTGTCGTTGGCCGCGCTCCCATCGCTTGGGCAAAAGCCGCGGGAGGAAGCTGCGCGCCGGGCAGGACAGCAAGCCCAGCGGCAAATGCAGCAACAGCACCACGCTGGAGAGTGGTTGCGTCAGCACCGGAACATGAGTCCGGAGCAGCAGCGGCGCGCGTTGGAAAGTGATCCTCGCTTTCGAAACCTGCCTCCTCAGCAGCAGCAGCGCTATCGCGAACAACTGGATCGCTTTAATCGCCTGCCTTCGGAACAACAGCAACGCGTCTTAAATCGCATGGAGACCTGGGAGCATCTCACGCCGGAGCAAAAATCGGAGGTGCGACAGTTCCACCAACAGATGCAGCAACTTCCGCCCGGGCGCCAGCAGGCGGTACGCAACGCGATCCAATCTCTGCGGGCCATGCCGCCGGAAGCGCGTCAGCGGATGATTGAATCTCCGGATTTCCAAAACCGCTTCTCGCCACAAGAACGAGACATGCTTGATAAAGCCTCCCGTCTGCCTCTCGCGCCCGCCGAACCGAACGAGCAGGGACCGGAAGAGTAGGTTCCGTCTAGCCCTTCTTCACAAGACTCGTGCTGCCTCGCGCGGGAATATTTCGTCACAGGCGAAGGTCTGAATTAAGAAGCTCGAAGGTTAGCCCAGCCAGCTCCATTCAGCAAATGTGCCAGGTTCGCACGTGCTATCTTCTGCTGATGCGCTGTCTCGCTTTTTTGCTCGTGGTCTTGGTGCTGAGTTCTATCGGCTTCGCTGCCGAAACATCTTCTAATCCTGGTCCCACTCATGCCAACCGCGACGGCGAAAAATGGGCCGAAAAAACTCTGCACAAGCTTTCCCTGGAAGAAAAAATCGGCCAGTTGTTCATGATCCAGATGCGGGCGCAGTTCATGAATGTCGACAGCCCGGATTACCGGCAGTTGCGCGACACGATGCGCACGTATCACATCGGTTCACTTGTGATGACGGTACCGTGGGAGCCGCCATTTCTTTATAAGACCGAGCCTTACGAAGCCGCGGTGCTGCTCAATCGCCTACAGCACGATTCCCGCTTACCCCTGCTGATTGCCGCCGATTTTGAGCGTGGTCCCACGATGCGGATTCGTGGCGCAACCGAATTCCCCCACGCTATGGCATTTGGGGCGGCCGGCAGTACTGCTTACGCTGAGGCTCTTGCCCGCATCACAGCTCAGGAATCTCGTGCCATCGGGGTGCATTGGAACTTCTTTCCCGTCGCCGACGTGAATTCAAATCCCGCCAATCCGATCATCAATACGCGTTCTTTTGGCGAAGATCCCACCCAAGTTGGCGATCTCGTCGCCGCTTACATTCGCGCCGCCCGCGCCAATGGCATGATGACCACCGCCAAACATTTTCCCGGCCACGGCGATACCACTACCGATTCACATCTCGGCCTGGCCGTTGTGAATAGTGACAAAGCTCATTTGGAGTCGGTCGAACTTCCGCCTTTTCGTCAGGCGATTGCAGCTGGTGTCGATGCCGTCATGGTCGCGCATGTCACCGTTCCGGCCCTGGATTCTCAACCGAACCGCGTCGCCACGACTTCGCCCGCGATTGTGAGCGGTCTGCTCAAGGAGGAACTCGGATTTAAGGGTATTGTCGTCACCGATGCCCTCGACATGGCCGCCCTCACCAGCCTTTACGCTCCCAACCTCGGCCGCGCCGCCGTTGATGCGTTCAAAGCCGGCAACGATCTGCTCATCATCCCCGCCGATCTGGACGCTTCTTACAACGCCATGCTGCAGGCCGTTCGCAGCGGTGAGATTCCCTTCGCCCAAGTCAACGCTTCCGTGCTCAAGATACTGAAAGCAAAGGCCGCTCTGAATCTCTACAAGAACCGTTTTGTGGATTTGAAAAACATCTCCATCGTCGTCGGCAGGCCCGAAAATCTTGCCCTCGGCCAGCAGATCGCTGATGACGCCGTCACCCTGGTTCGCGACAACGGCAAGATCCTGCCACTCAAGAACTCGGGAACTAGTCAGCCTGTGCTTCCGTATCAGAAAGTGGAAGAAGTGCATAACAATAC
The DNA here is from genome assembly GCA_035507035.1 of Terriglobales bacterium. GTDB lineage: Bacteria > Acidobacteriota > Terriglobia > Terriglobales > Acidobacteriaceae > DATJOJ01. The sequence continues at coordinate 90,927 of DATJOJ010000048.1, forward strand.
AATCGCGATCATTTTTTCTGACGACATTCGAGCTGACAGTGGACATGTTTTTGAGCGCGAAATGCGTTCGCGTGTGCCTGATGTCAACGTCATCAACGTCGATACAAAGACCGCGGAGGCGATGTCGGACCAAGTGCTGAACGCGGTGAATGAGGCCAAGATAGTGATAGCGGCTGTGTACGCGGTACCGGTGGCAGGAAGGATCGCGCCGGCAACTGGCGATGCGAATTCTGTGAACGTGACGGATGCGAACGCCGTGCTCCTGAGGAAATTACTCGATCAGGCAGCAGAAAAGACCGTCGTCGTGGCCATGGGGAATCCCTATATGGCACAAGATTTCCCCGCAGTCCAGAATTACGTTTGCACATTTTCGAACGTGGGAGTTTCAGAGAGTAGTGCGGTGAAAGCATTGTTCGGAGCAATTCCAATCCGCGGCCATCTTCCGGTGACCATTCCCGGGATTGCGCCGCGCGGGGCCGGCATCATGCGTTCCGTGCCTGACGAGAAAGGAACCCAGCATGCTCATTCCCAAAATTCTCAATAACCGGGCGAAGCTGCTCATCGCGGTAGCCTTCCTTTGCTGGCTCCCGCTGCTCGGTTGCACCGTCCACGTGAAGGACCAGGACGACGCCGGTGACAACAAAAAAGTCGATATCAATACCCCCATCGGCGGCCTTCACGTCAACGAAGAAGCCGATGTCCGCGATACCGGATTACCCGTTTATCCCGGCGCCAAGCAAAAACCGAAGATCGACGATGACAGCAAAAGCGCCAACGTCAATATCTCGAGCAGTTTTTTTGGATTGAAAGTCGTCGCCATTGAATACCTTTCCGATGACTCGCCTAACAAAGTCATCGATTTTTACCGCAACCAGTTGAAAAATTTCGGCAATGTGGTGCAATGCCGCACCGATAAGCAAGGGAACGATATTTCCGTCACGCTCAGCAACAAGGGATCAAAGGAAGTAAGCTGTGGCGGCAATAGCGGCAACATCATCGAACTCAAGGTAGGAACCGAAGATGATCAGCGCCTGGTTTCGGTCCAACCCAACGGCAAAGGCAGCGATTTCTCTCTCGTCTACATTCACGCGCGTGGCAAAGAAGGAACCATCTAGGAGGAAGTCATGAGCAGAAATCATATTCGATCGGCAGTGCTCCTACGCTGGATAAGTTACCTCGCCCTTCTGTTACCTCTGACGTTGAGCGCTGTGGCGCAGGATTCCGGCAACGACGATCAGAACAAGAGTTTCGATGCACGAACCACCGTGGGTGATATGCACCTTGGCAGCGATGCCACTCCCCGTGAACTCGGATTGCCTGTCTATCCCGGTGCGCGCCTCAAGAAACACGTCGATGACAACAATAGCAACGCCAATCTCTCTTTGTTTACCGCTGCTTTCGGCTTCAAGCTGGTAATCGCTAACTATGATTCCGACGATTCGCCCAACAAAATTATCGCTTTCTACCGCGACAAGTTGAAAAAATACGGAAAAGTGTTGGAATGCCACACCACCAAGCAAGGCGTCACTACCCACGCTGACAACGACGACGACTCCAAATCGAGAGAATTGAAGTGCGACGGGGATAACAAAGGTCCGGTGGTCGAACTCAAGGTAGGCAACGAGAACAATCAGCACGACGTCGAGATCGAGTCTGCCGAGAACGGTCACGGCTCCACGTTCGCTTTGGTGTATGTGCGATCGCGCGGAAAGCAAGCCGACATCTGACACTGAAGAAGAGGTCGGATAAACCGAAGCCGCTATCCTTCGCCGTTCTTGCTCTGAACAACCCACTGCGGTACCTTAAAATCGCGTGGAACACCCGTGCTATAAATGCGGCGCGGCCGTTGAAGACGGTACCGCTTTTTGTTCGCAATGCAATGCCCCTCAGATTCGTGTGGGTGGCGGTGAATCCGAAGCCGAAACGATCGCCCCCTCGCAGCTGGTGAACCGCATCGCACCTGCCGGAGTGATCCAGTGGTCGCAAGCGTTGCCCGCAACGGCATTCGCCGGGGTAATCGCTGGGCTGCTCATGTTCATCCCGCTCGGCGCCTTCGGCTTGGGAATGGCTGCGGGCGGAATCTTAGCCGTTCTGTTTTATCGTCGCCGCAACCCCGGGATGGGCGTCACACCGGGAATGGGTGCGCGGCTGGGCGCGGCCAGCGGTGCGCTTGGCTTTGGCGTCTTCGCAGTCTTCACTGCCATCGAGGTGCTTGTCTTTCACAGCGGCGGTGAACTCCGCGCCGCATTACTTCAGGCGATTGAGCAATCTGCAGCCCGCAGCTCCGAACCACAGGCTCAACAACTGCTGGAGTATCTCAAGACCCCGCCCGGCCTCGCCCTGATGATGGGGCTTGGACTTTTCCTAATGCTGATCGTTTTTCTTGTCGTTTCGAGTCTTGCAGGAGCAGTTGCGGCGGCGCTGCTTCGCCGCCGGGACCGGCTTTGAAGAACGGCTTTTCACCTAAAGATGATGACCATCCCATTTGTATGAAAGATTTTGCACAACGGAAGGGGTGGCACGTGATTTTTTGTAAAAAGTGCGAAACGCTGGGCGGGCTGTGGTAATCTAAGCGCCAGTTGTACATCTCCTAAGGGGTGAGTTTATGGAATGGACGAAGCCGCAATTTGAAGAGATTTGCTTGAACTGCGAGATCAATTCCTACGCCAGCGCCACGCTGTAAAATGTAACGCGTGCGCATAGAAATCCTGGGCTCTGCCGCCGGGGGCGGGTTCCCGCAGTGGAATTGTAACTGCCGGAATTGTCACGATCTTCGCAGCGGAACTTTCAGTGGTAAGGCGCGTACGCAAACGCAAATAGCTGTCAGCAACTCCTCCGATTCCTGGTTCCTGCTTAACGCCTCGCCGGATCTGCGTCTGCAGATCGAGGCGAGGGCAGTGCTGCAACCGCGTCACGGTCGCCGTGATTCTCCGATCACCGGGGTCGTTCTGACTAGCGCCGATATTGATCAGATCGCCGGCCTCCTCTCGCTCCGTGAACTGCAGCCCTTTCGCGTTTATTGCACCGCCTCGCTTCGCCGCATTCTGCAGGACGATAACTCCGCTTTCAAAATGCTGAACCGCGTTCCTGATCAAGTCTGCTGGGCGCAGATCCGGGCCTCGGAAACCTTCCCTCTGCTGGGCGCGCAGGGCGTCGAATCCGGTTTGACCTGTTCGGTTTTTTCTTTGGGATGCCGCTACCCGATGTACGTCTCGCAGGAGCGAGCGGAAGAATTAAATGCGGAAGAAGCGCTGATCGGAGTCATACTCGAATCCGACGCCGGTGGCCGTCTAGCGTACATGCCCGCTGTTCCGGCTGTCAATGACTCTTTGATCGAGCGGCTGGAGTCGTCAGACGTTGTCCTTTTCGATGGCACTTTTTGGACTGACGACGAACTGATTCAAATCCAAGGCAGCGGTGCGACCGCACACGAGATGGGCCACGTCCCGGTTTCCAGCCCGGATGGAACTTTGAAGCGGCTCGCGGGATTGAGGCGTCCACGCAAAATCTTTATCCACCTTAACAATACGAATCCAATGCTCAACGAAGCTGGGCCGGAATATCGCGCGGTTCGCGAAGCAGGTTGGGAAATTGCAGAAGACGGCTGGAGCATAGAGCTATAGCTACTTCTTCAGCTCCGCCGGCCAGTTCTGCACCAAGGTAAAGGGCGCACTGCCTTCTTTCAGATCGCCGCTATTCAGTAGAAACTTCTTGCCGTCGCCGGTCACATCGAAGGGACCGTATTCTGGCTGAATGGCCAGCGCCTGGAACAAAGCATGGGGAACGCCGAGGTTCACAGCGTTGCCAGAGGTATTTACCTCCACCGCGACAATGTTCTCCGAGAGATCGAGAAAATAGAGTTCCTTGCCGTCTTTTCGCCACCGGGGAGCGCTGCCGCCATTGGTCGAGACCTGCCACTTCGCGCCTCCGCCCGGAAAAGCCGTAATGAAAATCTCCCAGCGCCCGGATTCGTTGTTTCGATACGCCATCCACTTTCCATCCGGAGAAACTTCGCCGTCGCGTTCTTCAAATGCCGTCTGCACAACGGAAAAGGGCTCGCCGTCGCCAAACATCGGAAGCACCCAGAGATGATAAGTAGCGTCGCGGTTGACCAGCTTTCTTTCGTAAACCAGGTAGCGGCCGTCAGGAGAAAAGCTGTCGGGATACTCCATGCCATCCTTGGTCGCTAACACCGGCTTCTCCGAGCCGCTGCCATCGGCCTGTTTAGCGTAGAGATGTGGCACGCCGCTTTGTGCAGATTGATAAACCACCGTTCTTCCATCTGGCGTCCACACGGGCGTACTCTGGTTCGCTGGACCAAACGTCAGGCGTGTCTTGGTTCCCCGGGCCAGATCAAACACCCAGATGTCGCCGGTACCGAAGACTCCGTTGAAAATCATCACCGCGAGATGCGTACCATCGGGCGAGAGTCGCGGCGTAACATAACGATCCGGTGGAGTGGCAAAACCGGCTTGCTTGCCATCGCGGTCCGTCCATAAGAGACTCCAATCCCCTTGTGCGTCTCCCGATTGATACACCAGCGCTCCTGTCTGTGAAACCGAAAACAATGGGCGGGCCGTTGCCCCATTCATGCTCACGTGGTCGGCGATCGGCACCGGGTCACCATTGACTTCCAAGCGGCTCAGGTTAAATGGCTCGGCCATAAGCGTCTGCTCCCGCAGAAACAAAAGATGCCCCGACGCGTACACCGCCATCGAATCGCTTTTCATGAGCATTTTGGCCTGCAGCGACCCCACCTCGCCCAGGTACACCATATTTTCATGCGGTCCACGCGAGGTTCGCGACCAAAACAAGAAGTGTTTTCCGTCGGGCAAAAAGAACGGCCAGCGGTGACTGTTCTCGCCCTGCGGAAGGTTTAACGTCGAGGCCGGCTGCGGTGTTCCCCCCGCCGCTGAGACTGACAACAACGGGTTCTGGGTCGAAGGCGTAAATACGATTGTCCCATCCGTGCTCCAGGCTCCTCCTCGGGCGTTCGCAGCGTCGCAAATGGTCTGCGGCGGCCCTCCACTGGCCGAAATTTTCTTCATCTTGCCGTCCGCAAAAAATCCGATTTCGCGGCTGTCCGGCGACCAGAAAGGATAAATTGCGTCGTCGGTCCCCGGCAGGGCCTGTGGTACAAGGGACGCTAAGCGGCGAACATAGAGAAGAACTTTGCCTTTTTCATCGCGGGCGCTAAATGCAAGGCTGCTGCCGTCCGGCGAAAATGCCGGCGGCGCCGAGGATGGCAGCATAGTCACAAACGAGGTGCCGGGCGGTGGCAGGATCGACGACCGCACGATTGCTATCGGTCTTGGCGTCTGGAAAAGGTAAGCGGCCCCAATGCCCAACGCAATGAGCACTGCAACGCCTGCGACAATCCATCCAATCCGCGAGCCAAGCGCTGATGACTGCACAGCACTCGGCTCCGCGGCTCCTGCCTGGGCCGCGTTCTCCGCCAATCCCTCCAATTGAATCCTCACGTCGTGCATGCAGCCGTAGCGCTGCTCGGGATTTTTGGCCAAACATCGTCTGACTGTTTCATCCAGCCGCACCGGAGAACTTGGCCGCACGGTGCTGATCCGATCTGGCTCGTGATCTAAAATCGCGCCCAATACGCTGAATTGCGATTTACCTTCAAATGCCCGTCGCCCGGCGAACATTTCGTACAGAACACAGCCGAAACTGAAGATGTCCGCACGCCCATCGGCTTCCGCTCCCTGCAAGACTTCCGGCGCCATGTACTGGAACGTTCCTACGACGGTTCCTTTCTGGGTAAGCGGTGAGGCATCTGCGCTTAACGCCGCTACGCTCATTGTCGGCGTGGTCGGCGTCATTGGGGCAACCACGGAAGCGGCCATTCCTGGTAAGGGTTTCGCCAGCCCGAAATCCATCAGCTTCACGCCATGTTTCGTTAGCATGATGTTGGCGGGTTTAAGATCGCGGTGAACGATGCCGCGAACGTGAGCTTTATCGAGTGCATCGGCTATCTCAATCGCAATTTTTAAGGCTTCGTCCGGCGGCAGTGTGCCGCGTTGCAGCCGGTCGGCCAAAGTCTCGCCTTCCAGATGTTCCATGACCAGGAAATCCACGCCATCCTGCGAGCCGACGTCGTGCAACGTGCAAATGTGCGGATGATTGAGTGACGAAATCGCCTTGGCTTCGCGCTCTAGCCGCTGCTTGAGATCGAAGTTGGTAGAGAGGTGTGCGGGAAGAACTTTGATCGCGACCTCGCGGCCGAGACGGGTATCGCGGGCCAGGTAAACCTCTCCCATACCACCCGCGCCCAACGGGCCGATTACCTCATACGGGCCGAGTCTCGCACCAGAGGTTAGAGTCATCAGTGCGCGACCTTATCACATTCTGAGCGCGGCAGGTAGGAAAAACCTGCCATTTCAACAAAGAGGTTAGCGCGCTTCGCAGAGCAGATCTGAAGCTATCGCCGGAGACCGTTTTTCTGCTTGGGCACTACCCGGCGAGGCATTCTTTGTCGCCGTGGCATTTTCAGCGGCCATCCTCCACAGATACATCGCCGCGTAGGCCCGCCAAGGCCGCCAGGCTTCCGCGCGAAGCTCGAGTTCTCGAGCGCTGGCCAGGTTGAGCGCGTGAAGACAGCCAAGGTCGCCTGATGGAAACGCATCCGGCTCGCCGAGGGCGCGCATCGCGACATACTGTGCCGTCCACTTGCCGATCCCGGGAATCTCACACAGGCGAGCCAGGAAGACATCAGAGTCCACAATGCCGTCGAGACGGATTTTGCCTTCGCACACAGCTCGAGCGAAAACCCGGATCGTTTCCGCTCGTGCTTTTGTCAGGCCGATGTTAGCTAAGTTTGCTTCGGCCAGAATTTCCGGGGCGGGAAAGATATGAGTGAGGCCATTTCCGGCCAGGAACGCGGAGCCAAAGGTCTTCACCAAACGACCTGCCAGCGTGGTCGCTCCCTTCACACTCACCTGCTGTCCAAGAATTGCGCGGACAGCGAGTTCGAAGCCATTCCAACAACCGGGCACGCGTAAACCCGGCTCGGCTTTGACGCCGCTGGCTAAGCCTGGGTCCATTTTCAAACTCTCCACGATTGCCGCCCAATCCGCGTTCAAATCGAACATCGCGCGAATGCGCTCAATGATGAAGAAGAGCGAGCGTGGATCGCCAAATTGAACTCGCACGTTGAGAGCGGGATGATTTGCGTCCAGGGCGACTTCAAAGTAACCCGACTTACCCTCCAAAGAAATGGTGCGGCGATAGACAACGTCTTCGACCAGTTCAACACCCGGCGTGGCTCGGGGCGCGAGAAAAGCCAACATGCCATTCCAGTTGTATGGCGGGCGGAAACGCAATCGGAAAAAATATTGATCCTGCGGGTGGATCGCAGATTGGCGTGCCAGCTTGCGAATCTGCGTCGGTGTGCGCTTGTAGGTCTTGCGAATCGCGGCATTGAATCGTCGGACACAGCCAAAGCCGGAAGCAATCGCGACTTCGCACATCGGCAAGCTGGTCTCGTCGATCAGCTTTTTAGCAAAATGCAACCGCCGTGTCTGAGCTACGGCGCTGGGAGTCGCGCCCAGATGGCGAACAAACAAGCGGCGCAAGTGCCGAGAACCAACTCCCAAGCGCTCGGCCAGACCCTCCACGCCGTCATCGGCTAGAGCGCTTTCTGCGATCAACCGCAATGCCCGCGACACGGTGTTGGGTGTGCCCAGCCACGCCGGAGTTCCAGGCGAACATTCAGGGCGGCAGCGTAAACAAGGGCGGAAGCCAGCTTCGGCTGCTGCGGCCGCCGTCGAAAAATACCGGCAGTTTTTCTCCTTGGCCGTAGGGGCAGGACAAATCGAGCGGCAGTAAACCCGGCTGGGAATCACGCCGATAAAAAACTTCCCATCGAAACGCAGATCGCGCGAGAGCCGGGCCCGTGAACAGATTCGCCAATCGAGATTCATGCTCGAACTTCATGATATCGGGATTTGAACGATCGATTGGACGTTTTCGGACCGGGCTGGCTGACTCCATCTTTCCGTCAAAGACCTGACGCTGCCGATCTGAATCGTCGGCGTTGGAGCCGAGTCCGGAAATGTCCAGGTACCCATAGCAAAGTCCGCAAACGTCCGACGCGCCAGCATCTATGCGGATTGTGAGCGCAACGCGCGCCCGGCGAACCGATCTCTGCTGCGGCAAGCGTTCGGTTTGCAACATCAATCCGTAAATCGATTAAAAAACAGAACAGGAGATGAGATGAAATCCAGGATGCTGACCTGCATGATTGCGATCGCGGCTATTCTCGCGATCTCCCCTAATCTTCTATGCCAAAACGGACCGAGACTTACGCATTACCGCATCTATACGCTGGGCACACTCGGCGGCACGAATGCTTCCGGCAATAGCATTAACGACCTGGGCTGGGCTGCTGGCTCCAGTGCAACCGCGAACAATGCGACCCAGGAGGCGACACTGTGGCGCTACGGACAGACGATCGGCCTCGGCACTCTAGGCGGTCCGAACAGTTCTGTGGCTTTTCCGGCCAAAGACGACCGCGGCATCCTCGAAGGTATTGCTGACGTCGACAAGTTGGATCCACTGGGCGAAAACTTTTGCGCTTTCAACGACGGGTATGAATGTTGGGCTTTCTGGTGGAGCGACGAAAATAAGATGACCGGGTTGCCAACCACGCTTGGGGGTAACAACAGCAGGGCGGCCGGTGCGGATGATTATGGTCACGTCGTCGGCTGGGCGGAAACAGGATTGCACGATTCGACCTGCATTCCTCCTGCTGTACTCCAGTATGTGCCGACTGTCTGGAACATCCATACCGGCCAATTGCAACAGCTTGCTACTTTGAGCGGCGACCCCGATGGAGCCGCGGTCGCGATTAATGAGCGCAACCAGATTGTCGGTATCTCCGGCCCTTGCGGCGACGATGATGGCATGGGAGCGCGGCATGCGGTGCTTTGGGAGAATGGCACAGTCATCAACCTGGGAAACTTCGGCGGCCAGTATTTCAATACGGCAGCCGCGATCAACAATTTTGGCGTCGTCGCCGGATGGTCCGATGTGGCGAACGACACAGGCTTATGCGATCCACACTGCTATGCCTTCGTTTGGACCAAGGAAAAAGGCATTCAACAGATTGGTCCACTGCCTGGAGATTCCAACAGCCTCGCCTATGGAATTAATGACGAGGGTGAGATTGTCGGCCAGTCGCTGGATGCCGAGGGAAATTCGCGGGCGTTTATATGGCAAGACGGAAAGATCTACGACCTCAATAGCCTGGTTCCGCCGGGCTCGCCCTTTTTGCTGTTTGCCGGAGACATTAACGACTTCGGTGAGATCACCGGCGAGACTTACGATCAAAGTACCCAGCAGTTCGGGCCTGCGTATGTGGCCGTTCCGACGTTCAAGGGAGATGATGCGACCGGCAATAGCCAAAAGGTCATCCTGCCGGAAAACATTCGGCACGAAATCAGGGAACATATGGGCATGCATCGATGGGAACTGGCAAACGCTAAGGAGTAGCGACTCAAAAGCAAGAACACAGCGGACACGGAGGTCACAAAAGATCTGTGACCTCCGTGATTCGATGATCTGCAATGTCCGCAAACGTCCAACGCAACTCGAAAAGAACGATTATGTTGATCGGCGAAGGAGAAAGAATCGATGACCACCAACCTCGACCGGTTGCGCAGGGGAGTTAGTTTGCTCCTCTTGCTCCTAGGCGTTGGGATCTTCCCTGTGTCTCGTATTTTGGCTGCGGACACTCTGAAATCAGCGCCGTGTTCGGCTCCGGAATATAAGCAATTCGATTTCTGGGTCGGCGATTGGAACGCGTACGACGTTGACAACCCAACAAGTGTCGTCGGCCACGCGCGCGTGGATCGCATTCTCAATGGGTGCGTCTTGCGGGAAGACTACCAGGGCAACGACGGTCATGAAGGACAGAGTTTCACCATCTACGACGCTTCGAGGAAGGTCTGGCATCAGACCTGGGTCACGAACAATGGACGGCTGCTAACCATCGAAGGCCAATTCGAGGACGGCCAAATGGTACTCAGCGGAACGGATCAAACCGAAGAAGCGTCGAGCGGCACGTTCGCGGCGCGTGGAAAGCAGAGAAAGACGGCGTTCGTGAGACAGCCGTCGCTTCCCTAGACGGGGGAAAGACCTGGAAGCCATGGTTCGACATTACATTTCGCCCAGCAACCTCAGATGCGAATGAAGCTGCCGAAAAACAAATCGCCGCGCTCGATACGGAATACCAAGCTGCAGTCAAGAAGAACGACGCGGCTACGATGGATCGTCTTCTCGCAGATAATTTCACGCTCGTGACAGGTTCAGGCAAGAGATATTCGAAAGTCGACTTATTGGAAGAGGCGCGCAGCGGCCGAATTCAATATGAACATCAGGAAGATACCAAGCAGACGGTTCGAGTGCTCGGCGATTCAGCGGTCATCACTGCTCAGTTATGGGAAAAAGGTACGGACGGCGGGAAGCCGTTCGATTACACAGTTTGGTTCAGCGATACCTACGTGCGCACTACCACTGGGTGGCGTTATGCCTACGCGCAGTCGTCGTTACCGCTGCCCAACCCAGTGGCCCATCCAGATTGATTAGTTCAGGAATCCAGCCTGGGATGCGGTTGCAAGCGGAGCTGCATGGTTTCGAGCAGTTGTGCGGCAGCTTCGCCGGCATCCAGGGTGGAAAACTCAAGGCCGAGTTCGATGACGGCCAAATTCGTGCAAGCGGCCTGAAAGGACTGCTGAATACCCGGAGCAGCTTTGACGTTCGGACCTAACAATACCAAAGCTGGGCACGTCACGCGCATCAGGATCAAAGCATCGCGCAGGCTGCAACTGGTGTGCACGTCGTATCCACCGCGGCGCAGAAGCTCCCGCAAGTAAGCGAGAACATCAGTATTTTGATCGATACAGAAGACCACTGGGCCCGATGCCTTTGCTTGCTCGGGGGCGGACTTGCGAAGGTAAAACGCGGCAATCGCGCTCTCCTCGGATCCGTGCGTTTCAAACAGTGTGGTCAAATTCGTCGTCTTGAGAGCGTTGTGAATCAGTTGTGGAACGTTACAAAGCTTGAGATCGCCGCGCTGCTGCCGGGTGCTGGTCAGCAGGCGGACCATCGTTCCCAGTCCGCTGCTGTCAATGAAGGCAACTTCGCCCAGATCAAGCACGAACTCTTTGTGCTCTAACATCATTCCAGTGATGTGAGAGCGCAGCGACTCGGTTTCATTCCCGGCGACGATGCGTCCGCTGCAGCGAACGACCGTAACTTTCCCCACTCCGCGCGTGTCGAGCGATAGCAGCACAGGGCCTCCTGACAAGCTGATCTGTCCCGCGGATGGCATTATAACCGCATAAAACGAACCTGCAATCAATAAGTTGCGTCGATTCGGGTGATGGACTTGATTTGTCTACAAAATGTAAAAACATTGTCAACATTTGGTATTAAAGCCCGTCTATACAGAATGTTAGTAGTAAGCTGATCGAGTGTTGCAGGGAAGAGGAGCTATCTCATGATGCGCATAGAAGCGAACCGGGATGCGGAAACGCAGTCGATACCGAGCAGCCTACTCAAGCCGCCTACCCGGCTCACGCAAGGATCAAACACCATGGAACGGATTCTGGTCGTGGAAGACGACCACGCTGTGCAGAAGGCGTTAAAGCGGCTGTTTGAGAGCGAGGGCTTTTCCGTGGAGATCAGTTCGGATGGCAAGGCCGCCGTCGAAGCTTTCCGCCGAGCCGTTCCCGCGGCAATCGTGCTCGACCTGCGGTTGCCGCAGATGTCGGGACGCGATGTCTGCCGCGAAATTAAACAACAGGCCCCCGGGGTACCTATCATCGTTCTGAGCGCGACCACCGACGTGTCTGACAAGGTGCTGCTGCTGGAACTAGGCGCAGATGATTATGTCACCAAACCTTTCAGTCCTCGCGAGTTGCTGGCCCGTGTCCGGGCAGCACTGCGGCGGGCTGTGCGCAAGGATACCGGCGATGTCGTGACCTTCGATGGTATCTCTGTGGACTTTACCAAGATGGAAGTCAGTCGAGACGGCGAGAGCGTGGTTCTGACCGCCCAGGAATTCAAGACCCTAAAGTTTCTTATCCAAAACGCCGAACGAGTGATCACACGCGACGAACTTCTCAACGAAGTCTGGGGTTATCAGAATTACCCCTCCACACGGACAGTCGACAATCACATCCTCAAGCTGCGGCAGAAACTGGAGCGCGATCCGGCCAATCCGGTTCATTTCCGTACCGTCCACGGGATGGGTTACAAATTTGTGCGCTAATGGATTGCGGACAGCGCTAGACTGCATGGAACGCGGTGATCAGGAGAGTGGAGCCCAATGAAACTTCGAATGCGCACCAAGTTTCTGCTCTCCATGGTGCTGATCACAGCCGGTCTAACCTCAACAAGCCTATTGCTGGTACGGCACAGCGTTCAGACGCAAGTTAAGCGAGAAATCTTTTCCGACCTGCACAACTCTGTCAGCACATTTCAGAATTTCCAGGGGGAGCGCGAACTGATGCTGACGCGCTCTGCTGACCTGTTAGCAGACCTGCCTAACCTGCGAGCACTGATGACCACTCACGATCAAGCCACTATTCAGGATGCCTCCACCGATTTGTGGCGCCTCGCCGGAAGCGATTTGTTCGCGCTCGCGGACCGCGACGGCAAAATCGCGGCACTGCACACAAGCACGCCGGGCTTCTCCCGAAAGCTCGCACAGCAATCTTTAGGGATACCACCGAATCTGGATGCCCAGTGGTGGTTCGGCGGGCAGCATCTTTACCAGGTTTTCCTCAAGCCCATTTACTTCGGCCCGGCGTCGGAAAACCGCCTTTTGGGATATCTGGTGATTGGCTACGAAATCGATGACAATCTCGCCTCTCAGATCAGCCGGATCGCGGCAAGCCAGGTCGCATTCTGTTATGGCGATACGATCGTACGCAGCACGCTTGATCCCATCCACGAAGCCGAGCTTGCGCAGCATCCGGTGCGGTCGAGTCCGGGCATAATCGAATCGCAGCAGGTTCAGCTTGGGGATGAACATTTTCTGGGAACATCGCTTGAGCTTGCCTCCGGAAAGACTCCTTCGGTACGGCTCACGGTTTTGAAGTCTTACGACCAGGCCACTGCTTTTCTTGATAGTCTGAATCGTCTGCTGTTAGCACTCGGCTTCGCCGCAGTAATCGGCGGCAGTGCCTTAGTCTTTTTCATCTCTCATACGTTCACTCGGCCATTGGGGAATCTCGTGGCAGGCGTACGAGCCCTGGAAAAAGGTGACTTCCACTACGCCCTCGATGCCCGCGGCGGCGATGAGGTGGCGGAAGTCACGGGCGCCTTCAATCGTATGCGCGCCAGCTTGTTAAGGACGCAACAGGAATTGCTGGAAGCCGAGCGTTTGGCAACCATTGGCCGCATGGCTAGTTCTATCTCCCACGATTTGCGGCATTCACTTGCAGCCATCGTCGCCAATGCCGAATTTCTGCTGGAGAGTCGGCTCACTAGTGAGCAACGCGAGGAACTGTATCAGGAAGTCCGCCTCGCGGTAAACCAAATGACGGAATTGATCGATTCCTTGCTAGAATTCTCTCGCACACGGGAGTCTCTGCGGCCTACCTTCGGGAATGTCCGCGAGTCCGTCGATCGCGTCATTCAAATGATCCGTAGCCATCCTCGGTTTCATCCGGTTCGCATCTCCATTCGCGAAGACGGCAACTGCAAAGGCTGGTTCGATACCAAAAAGCTCGAGCGTGCGCTCTACAATCTTCTACTCAACGCGTGCGAGGCCACGACGCGAGAGGACCGACGGGTCAATGTTGAGCTCACACAGACTTCCAACGGACTTCAGATACGCGTGGCTGATAACGGTCTTGGCGTTCCTGCAGCCATTCGAAACAGGCTGTTCGAACCGTTCGTGAGTTCGGGCAAAGAAAATGGCACCGGCTTAGGATTGACCGTGGTGCAAAAGATCATCCAAGACCACGGTGGCGACGTGGTGGTCGAGAAAACTTCGGCAGCAGGGACAGTGTTTCGGCTCACGCTTCCACTTTCTTCATCACTCAGCCCAGAAGCGGCGCGCGAGGGACAATTGGAGTCATATCCGCTGGCCCCGCAAGGTGGCTCGGGAAGCTAGGCTATCGTCCGGAAGGCGGTTGCGTTAGGATTTTAAGTTTCGCGCGCGCTTTGGCACGCGAACGACAAAATTCCGGTCTGCCGGAAACAATCCTGCCGAAACCTGCTCCCAGGTTCGTCCTAGGTAAGGAAGGTCACTCCGGCAGTCTTCTCGGGGAGGGCTGGTCATGCGGAGTCGCTTGCCTGTTTGCAGGAGAATGCCGTTCCTAATCGCGCTGCTGATGCTGGGTAGCGCTATGCTTTGGGCACAAAGTTCACCCACCCCCCCGGCCGACAACGACGCTATGAAGGAGACTGTGCAACAACTTCAGCGGCAAATTGGCGAACTGCGGGATGCCGTAGCGGAGGTCCGCTCTGAGGCGGCGCAGTATCGCGCTGAAACGGCGGAATTGAAGCGAGAACTCGAAGCCATGCGCGCGCAATCGTCGGCAACAGCTTCCGTTTCAAACGCAGCCGCAGCGTCTCAGCCGGGTGCGCAAGAGACTGAACAGGCCTCGGCGCCGCGTTCTCTGGTGCAACGCGTATCTACCCTGGAGGAAAATACCGAACTGCTCGACAGCAAGCTCAACGACGAATATCAAACAAAGGTTGAGGCTGCGTCCAAATATCGCGTACGACTTTCCGGCATCGTTCTGTTGAACCTATTCAGTAATCGAGGACAAACTGACAATCAAGACATCCCCAGCTTCGTGACGGGTCCGAACGTAAGCGGAAATTTCGGCGCTACGCTGCGGCAATCGGAGATTGGTCTGGAGGCATTTGGCCCCACGCTAGCTGGTGCGACAACTTCAGCCAATCTGCAGGCCGACTTTTCCGGCGGCTTCTCCAATACATGGAATGGCGTCGATTCCGGCGTCTTCCGTTTGCGCATCGCCTCCGCTCGAATGGATTGGGATCGCACCTCGATAGTCGCCGGACAGGATGATCTTTTTATTTCGCCGCTTTCCCCGACTTCATTCGCCTCGCTCGCGGTTCCGGCTTTGAACTATGCCGGAAATTTGTGGGCGTGGACGCCGCAGGTGCGCGTAGAACATCGTTTTGACGTCGGCACCAATCAGACCGTCACTATCCAGGGAGGAATCCTGGACAATCTGACCGGATCTTTCCCCGGCGATTCCTACTTCCGCACGCCCGATCCGGGAGAGCTTTCCAGCCAGCCCGCGTACGGGATCCGCACGTCATGGACGAGCAATTTCCTCGGTCGGCCTCTGACCCTAGGCGCGGCCGGCTATTATGGGCGGCAGGTTTGGAACTCCAATCAACACGTCGACGGATGGGCGGGAATGACTGACTGGAACATTCCTCTGACTCGCTGGCTTGGCCTCTCGGGTGAGTTTTATCGCGGACGAGCGATTGGCGGAATCGGCGCCGGCATTAGCCGCAGCGTGGTATTCAGCGGCAACCCGTCGAGCCCGAATACCTATGTCGAGGGCCTCGACTCCGTTGGCGGCTGGTCGCAATTGAAATTCAAGCTAAACAGCAAGCTCGAATTCAATACCGCATTCGGCTTGGATAACCCGTTCGCTTCCGAGCTTCGCACGGGGGCCACCAGCCAACCATACGTGGGTATGCTTCTAACTCAGAATCGCAGCGGATTCGTAAATTTCATTTATCGGCCACGTTCGAACCTGCTGTTTTCCACCGAGTACCGTTTCCTGCAATCGTTCCCTCTCTACCAAAGCAGCGAAAATGCTGAGCAAGTCAACGTGATGATGGGAGTCTTATTCTGATGAGGTGGTTTTGCAGGGCTTTTCTCGTTTCAATTCTAATTTCCTGCGGCCTTGCTTCAGGGCAAACCGTTACGGTGACGGCGAGGGCAACTGTTGCCGCTTCGGGGAAAAAAAGTAGAAGCCACGATGCGCCCAATGCCGCGATCTGGCTGATGCCCGTGGAAGGAACCGTAATTCCAGCCACGGCTACTCTTTCGCTTCCGCGCCCGCGTCTGACGCAAAAAAACAAGAGTTTCCAGCCGCATGTTTTGGTCGTCCCGGTTGGATCAAAAGTGGAGTTCCCGAACCGCGACCCCTTCTTCCACAATGTATTTTCTTTGTTCGAAGGCAAGCGATTCGACCTGGGCCTTTACGAGGCGGGAAGCACGCGCGAGGTACAGTTCGACAAGACGGGCGTCTCGTATATTTTCTGTAATATCCATGCTGAGATGAGCGCCGTGGTCATCGCTGTTAACAGCCCCTACTACGCGGTTTCCGACCTCCGCGGTGAATTGGTAATTCCGAACGTGGCTCCCGGTCGCTACGCGATGCACGTCTGGTACGATGGAGTTCCGCAGGACACACTAAATGCGATGACTCGCACAATCACAGTGTCTGAAGATTCTTCCACGCTGGGCCTCCTGCGCCTACCGGCGTCTTCTCCGCCGCCTGCGCACAAAAACATGTACGGAAAAGACTACACACCTCCAGCACCCGGCAATCCCACCTACGAACATCCCTGAGGTTGCCATCGCTTCTATGTGCAGGGTCAGGGGTGTAACTAAGAAATTACAATTGCGTGAAATCTGCGTGACAAGCGCCAATTTGCGAACGCTTACGATTCTGATACACGTGAACGGGTAATCCGCTGCTGGCCCGTTCTCGGCGAGAGGTCCCGGGACCTCGATTCCTCGACTGAAGCGGTGATAGCCAAACTTGTTGGTCGGCGGAAGTGCTCGCACGATGCCAACTGGGGGCAGCGAACGAGCCGTAACTAGAAGTGACTGTCTCTGACAAAGGCCGGCTGACTGGAAGCCGGCCTTACTTTTTTGTGATCTTAAAACGCAGCCGCCCCAGCTTCGGCCACAGCATGATCTTGATCGCCCGATCCGCCGCTCACGCCGATCGCACCAACTACCTTTCCTCCTCGCTTTAACGGAATGCCACCGGCAAAGATCATGATCTTGCCGTCGTTTGAAACGTGAATGCCAAAAAACTGTCCGCCAGATTGGGAATGCGTGGCCAGATCTTTGGTCGCGATATCGAAAGCCTTCGACGTATAGGCTTTCTTAATCGAAATATCAATGCTGCCGATCCAGGCGCCATCCATGCGAACGTGGGAAACCAGGTTCGCGCCTTCGTCGGCAACGGCGATGTTCATCGGCTGTCCAATTTCTTTTGCCTTCTTTTCTGCTGCCGCGATTACGCGGCGCGCGTCTTCGAGAGTCACTGCCATCATTGCTCCTTTCGAAATTAAGCTTGCTTCCTTGTACCAACCGCCAAGCTATCGTGATCATAATATTCGTAAGCCGACATTGGCTTCTCGCCGCCAGTTTTCCAGGTTCGGCTTTCTGCCGGCAATTTACCGAGTGCCCGTGCCATTTCCCGAATATGCATCGCCACTGCGCCGCAACAAGCGCCAATGTAATTGATGCCGATCTCCCGTGCCCGTTGCGCATAGTCAGCCATGTCCTTGCGCGTGAGTTGCAGAGGATCCAGACTGAGAGGGAACTCCTGCAGGCTGGTGAAATCGGGCTTGTCTTTCGGAGTGCGATATGCAACCGGCTGACACGCGAGGTAGCCATCGACAGCTTTGCGCATCTGTTCCATCGGACCGAGCAAATGCTCTGGCGGACGCAAGCAGTTCATGCCTACGATGTCCGCTCCCGCGTCTCGCAGGGCCTTGGCGGCGTCGGCCGCGCTTTTTCCTTCGGCAGTTTGATCCTGATTTTCGAAACAAATCGTGACCATGACCGGCAGATTTGTCTTCTTTGCACTCTCCACTGCAATTAGCGCCTCGCCCAGCCAGGAGAATGTCTCTGCGATGATGAAATCGACTCCTTCGTCGACTTGCACCGCGAGCTGCTCGTCAAAAGTTTTGCGGACTCGGTCTGCGGCGCTGGAATTGCTTGGCTCGTACATCCAGGTCAGACTGAGATTGCCCGCAACGAGACAGCGATCACCGGCAACTTCTCGCGCAATCTTGACTGCGGCGCGGTTGAGTTCTTCGAGCCGGTTTTCCAAGCCAACGGTCGCCAGCTTGTCGCGGCTGGCATAGAACGTGAGCGCCTGCAAAACTTCGGCGCCTGCCTCACGAAACTCGGTATGGAGTTCCCGCAAAGCATCCGGGTGCAGCAGTGCGACCTCGGGCGTGAAGGGCCCTGCGCGCACCCATCCTCGCTTTTCCAGTTCCAACAAGTAGCCGCCATCCCCGAGAACCGGGCCCTCTTTCAATCGTTCTAAGATCCCTGTCTTTTTCATATTTCGCTCCACTAATCATCTTTGTATTCGTAAGGCGCAATAATCGGCTCACCCTCGGCGAACCGGCTTGGCCGAAACGGTGAGATGTCCATGATCGTGTTTCGACCGTCCAGTAAGAGCTCTGACATCACCAACCCGACCGCGGGTGAAATCTTGAATCCCATCCCAGAAAACCCCGCGCAGAGATACAGACCGCTAATCTCTGGCACTGCACCGAGTAGCGGCCGCGAATCAGGAGTCATATCGTAAACTCCAGTGACACCGCGCATGACTTCAGCGTTCTCCAGCTTAGGGATCCGGCGGCTGGCGCGTTCGATCAGCGGTTCCAGTTCCGCTTCCGAAGGTCGCTGCTGAAAATTGTCCGGATCGACTGGGCGCGGTCCATAAAAATCTCCTACTAGAAATTTGTCCGGTCCATCCGATCGAAAATAAGTTCCTGTGGCCGAATCGATGCAGGCGCAACCACCGCCTTTCATGCCTGCAGCATTTTTCAAAATCGCCACCTGGTGGAACTCAGTTTCGATCGGCACGTCGAGACCAACCCTCTGCAACAACGGTCGCGTCCACGGGCCCATCGCGACCACGACCGCTTGGGTTGCGATTTCGCCTTGGTCAGTCATCACGGCGAGCACGCGGCCGCTTTCAACACGAAGACCCGTGGCCTGCGTCCGCGGCAAATAAGTCACACCCAGTTCGCGTGCCCTGTTCAAGAAATCATTCGCAACGCCTGCGCCATCGCCATAGCCTGAATCCGGCTCGTAGGCAGCAATAGTCACATCATCAACATTCCAATCCGGCTCCAGTTCCCGCAATTCGTCCTGGCCGATGAGCATCACTTCCACGCCGACGCGCCGCTGCAAATCGACGTTTCGCTTCAGCTTCTCGGTGTCGTTGGGATGCACAATGCGCACAAATCCGATTTGCCGAAAATCACCCGGCGCCCCCACATAGTGTTGCCAGCGTTGAAATATGCTCAGGCTGATCAGTGCCAGTTGCACTTCCGGTGGATAGCTATAGTGCATGCGAATCAGCCCCGACGAGCGCCCGCTGCCACCTCGGCCGACATGGTCTTTGTCGAGGATGGCAATGGTTCCGGCTTTGCGTCTGGCAAGCTGAAATGCGATCGACGTGCCCATCACGCCAGCACCGAGAATCACGAAATCCGCCGTTTTGGGAAGATCAGCCATTGGTGTTAGCTCGAGAGATACTTCAAGCGTTCTCTCGCAGTTTCCGTTTCTCCCAATCTCTCAGCACTTGGTGCGCTGCATTGTGCCCGGGAGCGCCCGTCACTCCTCCACCGGGATGCGTGCCCGCTCCGCAAAGATACAAGCCTTTTATTGGCGTACGGTATTGCGACCATCCAGGCACTGGACGCATAAAGAAGAGTTGTTCCAACCGCAGATCGCCATGAAAGATGTTGCCCTCGGTCAGGCCATAGGTGCGCTCCAAGTCGAGGGGCGTAAGTGTCTGGCGAGCGAGAATGGCGCCGGGCACGTTCGGCGCATACTCTGCGATTTTTTTCACCACCCGATCACCGAGTAGCTCACGTTTTTCGTCCCAGGTGCCATCACATAAGTGATAGGGCACATATTGCACGAAGCAGGTCAAAATGTGTTTGCCCGGCGGCACCAGAGAATCGTCAGCGTTGGAAGACACAACGCAGTCCACCCACAACTCCTCGGGAATCTCGCCAAATTTCGCGATGTCGTAACAGCGTTCGGCAAATTCGAGCGAAGGAACCAAAGTGTAAAACGTCCGTTCCAATGGCGTGGCTTCGGGAGAAGTGCCGGTGAAGTGCGGCTCCTCCGCCAAGACGAAATTAACTTTGGCGCAGGGGCCAGCCATCTTAATGCCACGCACCGCATCCAAAAAATCCTGCGGTAATTCCCGGCTGGGAACCAGGTTGAGGAAAGTACGCTTGGGATCGGCGTTTGACAGCACAACTCGAGCCCGGATCTCGCGGCCGTCTTCCAGAACTACGCCGCGAACTCGCCCTTGCCGGATATCGATCTGCGCTACCGATGCGGAGGTCCGAATCTCCACGCCAAGCTTTCGCCCAGACGCTGCCAAAGCCTGCGTGATCGAACCCATGCCGCCTATCACGTGTCCGTAAAATCCTTGTAGCTGGTGCTCGCCGCCGCTCAGCAGATGAAAAAGCAAACCGATGGCCGAGCCTGGCTGATAAGGGCCGCCATGCTTGCCATAAACATTGTTCGCCAGGAACAAGGTCTTCATTTTTTCTGACTTGTAATGGTGGTCGAGGAATTCGCCAAGGCTTCCCGTCAGAAACGAGATCAGTTCGGCGATTTCGTTGCTGGAGATGTTGCGAAACCGGCGCGCGACACGAAACATGTCTGCCCACCCCGCCGCGCTTCGCGCATCCACCTCTGGCGGAGGTTCGAGGAAAAATGGCTGCAGATAGCGCGCCAATTTCTTCAGTCGTTCATCCACGCGAATGAACGTCTCGGAATCCTGCGGACAAATCTCGCGAAACTCCGCGCGCGCGCGCTCGCGATCCGACCACCACGGCAGAACTTGACCATCGAGAAACGGGACCTGAATTGCGGGATCGCAGGGGATCATGCGCAGGCCATGTTCCGCGAGCTTCAAATCGCGAATCACTTCCGGTCGCAACATGCTGGCGATATAGGAAGTTGTGGAGGCGCGGCAGCCGGGCGCAATTTCTTCGGTAACACAACAGCCACCGACAGTCTCTCGGCGTTCGAGCACCAAGGTGGACAATCCGGCACGAGCGAGGTAAGCTGCAGCCGTCAAACCATTGTGGCCTGCGCCGACTACAATGGCGTCGTATGATCGCTCGATCTCAGCTCTCGAATTGAATTGACTTGCAGTCACAACCCGCTGTCATCAGGCAACTCACATTAGCGCATAAGCGAGAAAAATTAAATTGAAATTCTCGCCTTCTTTCGATAGAGTCTTCGCTGACTTGAGGTCATTATTATGAGTGTAATCAGTAGCTCGGTGGCTTCTCCGCCGCGATACCGCGAGACACCCCCACCGCGTCCGCGCTCCGAGAATAAGCGCACCAGAATCATCGACGCCGCCATGCGTCACTTCGCTGAGCAGGGGTATCATGCAGCGCGGGTCGCCGATATCGCATCCGCGTTGGGGATTGCCAAGGGCTCAGTTTTCCAACATTTTGGCAGCAAGGACGGCTTGTTTTTCGAGGTCTACAAGAAGGCGGTGCGATCTTTTCCCCGGTATCTCGACGCTCCAGCCGAAGTACGGGAACGTGGCTTCTTTGAGGTTTTGCGCTATTGGCTGGCGCGCACAGAACACTTGTTGCGCGAGGACTGGATTCCCTACCGCGTCTCGCTTCTGGGAAATTACGGCACCGATCTGGTTCTGAAGCGCGAGATCAACCGCTTTCTCATGGCTGAAGATCCTTACGGCACGGTCGATTTCGTCCGCTTCGGAATGCACCGCGGAGAAGTACGCAAAGATCTAGATCAGGAGATGATCGTTTCGATCCTCGACTGGACGGTGGAACGCTTCCAGGATGCGCTGTTGACTGAAGAGCTCGATCCAGGCCTGTTTCGCCGCCAGGGTGGTCCGTCTGAGAAAAAAGAAGCGCGCATCGCACAGTTTCTGGACCTACTGAAGCGGGCAATCGGCAACAGTCGCTAGGGATGCAACATGTCAATTTCATTAACAGAAATCCTGGCTAGCTACGACGACTCGGCGCCACTTCCGGAAGCGTCCACCATTCCTGCGGCTTGGTACGTCGATCCGCGCATCGCAGAACTTGAGAGTAAGACGGTTTTCAGCAAAACCTGGCAGATGGTCGGCCGGGTGGACCAGGTCGAGAAACCAGGCCAGTTTGTGACTGCCAATGTCGCCGGCGAACCAATTGTTGTCGTGCGAGGAAGTGATGGCGTTTTGCGGGGCTTTTACAACGTTTGCCGCCACCACGCCGCTGCCGTGGTGACGGAACCCTGCGGCCAGGCTGCGATTCTGCGCTGCCCCTACCACGGATGGAATTACGGTCTCGACGGCTCGCTGAAAGGTATTCCAGAGTTCGAAGGCGTAAAAAACTTTGAGCGCGAGAAAAATGGCCTCGTTCCGGTCAACACGGAGACCTGGGAGAAATTCGTTTTCGTGAATCTCGATCCGTCGGTGAAGCCTCTGCGTGAATTTCTCGGTGGACTGGTGAAGCGTGTGGCTCCGCTGGGCGTGGGCAAGCTGCATTACTTCGACAGCCGGACGTATGACATCGCCTGTAATTGGAAGGTATTCATCGATAATTATCTCGACGGCGGATATCACGTTCCGCACCTTCACAAAGGATTGAGTTCAGTGCTCGATTACAAGCAGTACGCCATCGAAAACGAAGACCGCTACTGCCTGCAATCGAGCCCGATGGTCGCATCCGATGAAGATGCCGCCACCGGCGCAACCAGGAAGGGCGACCGGGCCTGGTATTTCTGGCAACATCCCAATCTGATGATTAATTGCTACGAAGGCTACATGGACACCAACCTCGTGCTACCAATTGACGTCGATCATTGCCGCGTGATCTTCGACTTTTATTTTGGGGATGTCGGCGATTCGCGGCGAGCGTACAACGAGCAGAGCGTGGCGGTCGGGGCGCGGGTGCAGGATGAAGACCTCGGAATCTGTGAAGCCGTTCAGCGCGGACTGAAGTCGAGAGTTTATGGTGCCGGAAGGCTCTCGGCACGGCGTGAAGCGGGAGAGCATTTGTTCCATCGGCTGCTGGCCGCGGACTTAAAGGCAGGCGCCCAGCAGGCGTCCGTGGCCGCAGATTAGAAGCAAAACAACCGTAAGGCCAAATTTTATGCTCCCCTCTCGATCAAACAATGCTGATCACATCCGTTCGGGCTACACGGTGACGAATTCGCTTCTGATCTTCAGTTTGGCCTGCCTGTCCTTACAAGGCGTATTTGGATTGGCGGTACCGCCGGGGAATGAGACTCGTCATCCAGAATTCGCGGATTCAGCGCAATCGATCAAGTCCGTGTCGGATCGTCTCGCCGCCCAGAATGCCCTCTTCAAGGAGCAGTATGAGGAGGATCTCGCGTCTTCTCCGGAGAGCGAGACTGCCAGGGGAGACTACCGTGCTAACGCTATGCTGGATGACTACTCACTGGCAGCGAGCGTCAAACAAAACGCGGTGGATCGAGCATATCGCGCGAAACTCGCGGCTATTTCCACAGAGGGATTTCCCGAGCAAGATCGTCTCTCCCACGATCTCCTGCTTCAGGTCTTAGACAATCGCATTGCGGACTACGAATTGAAAGATTATGAGATGCCGATTTCTCAAATGCAGGGCGTCCACAACAGCCTTGCCGATCTTCCGAACTCGGTACCGCTTGATACGGTTAAGCATTATGAAGATTACATAGCGCGTCTCCACCAAATTCCCCATGCTTTCGAGCAAACGATAGCTGTCCTCCGCCAAGGAGAGAAAGATGGATTGATGCCGGTGAGGTTTCTGCTTGAGCAGATTCCGGCTCAGTGTGAAGGAACGATTGCGGAAAATCCATTCCTTGCTCCGACCAAGAAATTTCCCGCGTCCATTGCCGTGGAAGACCAGAAACGCCTGACGGAAGAGATCGTGCAAGTGGTGAACTCGGAAGTGCTACCTGCTTACCATCGCTTTGCGGAATTCATCGCCAAGGACTACGCGCCGCATGGCCGGACCACAATTGGGTTGAGCAGCTTGCCGGACGGCACCCGCCGCTACCAGCAAGCCATTCGCGAGCAAACCACCACGGACCTATCCCCGGCGGAGATTCATGCGCTCGGATTGCGAGAGGTCGAACGAATCAACAGTCTGCTTACCGAAGTTGCCCTCAAAGCGGGCTACAAGGACCTGAACAGTTTCCGTACTGCTCTCAACAATGATCCGAAATACACTCCGAAATCCGCAGACCAGATCGTTGAGGATTTTCGCCACTACGTTGGCCAAATGCAGCCACGACTGCATGAACTCTTCGGAGTGTATCCGTCCACTCCGCTGACCGTGGAAGCTGCGCCTGCCTCCCAGCCTAACAATCCCACGCACTATATTTTCGGCACCCCAGATGGCAGTCGGCCCGCGAGAGTAGTTGTAGCCACTTCCAACTACGCGCATCGCAAATTGTTCCCCGACGAAACGCAGGCTTATCATGAGGGTATCCCCGGCCATCACCTGCAGATTTCGATCCAGCAACGGCTCACGGGCCTGCCAGAATTCCGTCTGCATGCTGTCAACAATGCATACGCCGAAGGGTGGGCAGTCTATGCGGAAGCGCTTGGAAAAGAAATCGGATTCCTTCAGGATCCTGCGTCAGATTATGGTCGGCTCAATTTGGAGTTGATGCGAGCGGTTCGCCTGGTCGTTGACACCGGCATTCACTCCGAGGGTTGGACCCGCGAGCAGGCAGTGGCGTACTTTCGCGAAAGCGGCGCGGCGGATGAACCTACGATCCAGGCTGAAATTAACCGCTATATCGCATGGCCCGCTCAAGGCCTCAGCTACCAGATCGGCAAGCTCAAAATTCTCGATCTGCGCAAGCGCGCAAAGCAGCAGCTTGGTTCCCGCTTCGATATTCGGGCCTTTCACGACGAGATCCTCAGTGGGGGAAGCCTGCCGCTCGACATGCTGGAAGCCCGCGTCGATCATTGGATTGGAAGTCAGCTTCCGCAGGGCACGGTTCGATGAGCTATGGATGGTCATCTTTTCACCTTTCAATAACTCCCGCGTATTGTAAGTAAAAGTTCTGCTGTTCCGTGCGATCCATCACCTCCAGGTTGCGCAGCGAATTGATCTCATCTATCCTATTCTTGGCCTTGCGAGAGGCCGTCGGTCCGCGTAAAGGGCACAGCCCACTCCCAGGCAATTTCAATCGAACCTAACTTCCAGCCCCAATTCACGCGGACAAACGGGCAATCAAGGAAGGAAGGTTTCATGAGCCCAGATCCCAGTCGTCTCGCACGCACTGCTTCCCTTCCTCCACACGCGAATCTCGAACATCTGAAGAACGAGGCAAAGCAGCGCCTCAAGACCATGCGCTCGCAAAATCCCGGTGCGCGACTCTCCGAAGCGCAACTAAACGTCGCGCGCGGCTACGGCTTCGCAAGCTGGCGCAGGCTCAAGTCTTATGTTGATGCGCTGAAGGACGTCGGCCAGAAACTCGTTAACGCGGTGCACGCCGGCGATTTGGGGACAATTCGAGAGATTCTGGATCGCCATCCTGAACTAGTGAATGCGAGTACGGATCCGGAGAGTCCCTTGACCAAGACATGGGACGGCAAGCCAGCCCCAGCCGACGTATTCACCAGGCGATTAATCCATCTGGCGGTTATGGACGGGAAGGGCGATGCGCTGCGTTTGTTGATTGAGCGTGGCGCCGACATGAATGTCCGTGACGGTGGTGGGCGCCTACCTCTGCACGACTGCTTTGAACTTAGCCACGATGACCTCGCGAAAATACTGTTCGAGGCCGGTGCCGTAGCTGACATCTGCGCCGCGGCGGCGTTTGGAATGCATGAGCGTCTTCGAGAAATCCTCACCCAAGACCCGAGCCAGGCAAACGACTTGACCACGCGTAATTCTCCGCTGGGATGGGCAGTTTATGGCGCTCAACCAGTGTCAGCAACCATCCTGTTCGAGCATGGCGCGGTCGTCGATCGCTCGCCATTTGACTCATACGCCTGGGGACCAGCTGCAATGGTCGCATCCACTGCGGTCACGCCAGTTCTGCTGGGACACGGAGCCAATCCAAACTGGCAGAACGAAGTGGGTGACACGGCCATGCATTGCGCCATCAAGAGCCGCATCGTTCTCGATCCCACGAAGTTCATACAGCTTCTTCTAAAGTCCGGTGCGGACGTGAGCATTCGAAATCACGAGGGACGAACCGCCTTAGATGAGGCTCTGCTTCAGCTAGATAAGACTGCAGAAAATTACTTTCCGGTGCGGCCAATCGCCCAGAAGAAACTGGATCAGACCATCGAAATCCTGCGTTCGCGCCTAGCTTGAATGTCCTGAAGCGCGGGCGAAACTATTGATGGTCGCGGGGAATGGTTTCCTGCCAAGTCTTCTGTTTGAGCATTTTCCCGTCTTTCAATAGCTCCCGCGTGTACTTGTAATAGAAGTTCTGCTGGTCGGTGGTGATCAGCAGATGGCCCTGCCAGGTCAGCGTGCGACCCTTGAGTTCGAAGACGCTTTTCGCTTCTCCGTCCGTGGAGCTGGTTTCCGGATGATTATCGTTGACTTCGTACGTCAAACTCTCGTAGTCGGTTTCTTTGCCCCACGGATATTCCGCTCCGGCCATGCCATGCCAATAAGCAGTGGATTGTTGTGTCCGCAGATTGTGGGTCATCGACCATGTGCCAGGGAGCATTTCACCGAAGCTGTGAATGTCCTGGCGTTCCTCGGAGGTTGCGGGTGGCTGGAAATCCAGCGCCGGCGTTCCATTCACTGGCACGATCGGAAGGACCAGACGTGCTCCATCGGAGCCGCCGAGTTGCAGAGTAGTTGTCATAGAGTATGGCGTAGGCAGAATCATTGGCCATAACGCATTCGAAATCGCGATTCGAATTCGATGTCCACGCGGAAAGACCCAGGACGTAAGGTGAAGTTGGATATCAAGCGGATAAATCTGCCCCGGATTCAAATCTTTCGGATCGCTCATCGAATCACGCTGTGCGCCATTGATGCCGGCGCCGGTGATTTCGGTGACTTGACCATTGGGTGCGACGTCCGAAAGGCGAGCAAACCAATCCGCCTGCGGCGCACTGGCCGAGGCACGCAGCAGAGCACGCGGTCGACCTAAGATTGCCAAATCCTCGGCTAATGGCGCCGAATCATAAACCAGACTAAAGCCGTCGATCGGGCGAACGTCATTGAGCAGTTCGCCCCACCAAAAACCTTGCTCCACCCCGATCGACGGAACGTATTTCAGGGAATGCGAATCCGGCTCACCCGGATTTTGCGCCAAGGTGTGATTGCTCTGCAGAAAAAGTGTTTCATCTTTGGCTTCCGACGGCGGCCACGTGTCCTCGCGACGCCACTCGCCTTGGATCGCTTTCAGACTGGGGTCTGGCGGATGCCAATGTTGCATGTAAATTACCAGCCGCGGGTCCTGCAGTACGCCGGTGTCGCGGCCCTTCAACCATTGATCCCAGAAACGCACCGCCTCGTCACGCCATTCAATGAGTGGAGCGAAGTCGCAATCGTGTGGGAAAGTATGATTCCACGGGCCGACGATGGCTTTGATCGGTGCTTTGGTCTGCATCAGCATGTCGGGAATGTTGTCCCGATATCCGTCCCGCAACCCACCGATGAGAAAGCTGGGAATCGTGATTTCGCTATAAGGGCGAACCGGGCTGCGCCAGAACTTCCCATCACGCTGATGTTTCAGATAAAGCAATGACCAGGGCGGCGCATCAAAACGCGGGCCGAGGACTTTTTCTTGCAGGGAGTAATCAGGAGCGCCGGTCATTCCTGGCGCCATGTCCATATTCAATTCAAATTCGTCGATGTGCACCATGCCGTCGATGTAGTGAATGTCGTCATTGAATAATTCCGCGGTGGCATCGATGGCAAGAATGGCCTTGAGCTCAGGAGGATGCAGCATTGCCATCTGCAGTGAATTAAAGCCGCTCCATGAGATTCCCATCATGCCAACATTACCGTTCGACCACGGCTGCGTGGCTAGCCAAGTAATGATT
This sequence comes from Terriglobales bacterium, assembly GCA_035507035.1. Classification (GTDB taxonomy): domain Bacteria; phylum Acidobacteriota; class Terriglobia; order Terriglobales; family Acidobacteriaceae; genus DATJOJ01. Next base: position 118,952 of record DATJOJ010000048.1, read on the forward strand.
TGGAGTCCGTCCTGCTGCTCCTGTTCTGAGTATTCGCGATCAGTCGGAACACCCTCGCTGTTGCCAAAACCGCGAATATCGACTCGCGCACAGACATAACCCCGGTGCGCAAAGTAGCTGTAGATTTCATAATCTTGCGCAGCCATCGCATCGTCTTTCCGGTAGGGATGGTATTCAAGAATGGCAGGGAATTTTTCGCCGGCCTTGCCGCCGGTCGGTTGGTACAAAGTGACCGCCAGACGTATCCCATCTTTCATCGGGATCCAGCCGTTCTCCATGCGGAACCCAAAACTCGGAGCGGACGGCGGCTCGACGGCAAAAACCGAACAAGCACTAAGTAAACCCCACGTAAGCAGAAGTCTTACCGTCAACCTTAGCCTCGGACCGGAGAATTGCCAGCGAATTCGGCGGCTACCTAGTATATGGCCAAAGCAAACAGAATCATTCACCTAGCCTTTAATGAAGCGACCAATGGTCACACCTTCTGGTGATTTCGGTGCATAACTTGGCTGTCGAACATCACTGTCAGCCGCGAGCGGATCTCTTAAATTTTAAGGTTGGTAAGGAGAGAATCGTGTCGACTGCCTGGAAATCCCGCTATGCCCAGCGCACGAAGAATTTGAAGAGTTCAGCCATCCGCGAACTGCTGAAAATCACGCAGAAGCCGGAAGTCATTTCTTTTGCCGGTGGCTTGCCCGCGCCGGATGTATTTCCGGTCGACCGCTTTCAAGAGGCGTGCCGGCGAGTCTTAGAAGTGAACGGCCACCAAGCTCTGCAGTATAGCGCCACTGAGGGCTACGAGCCGCTGCGCGAAATGATCGCCAGGCACACCTCGCGTTACGGGATCAAAGCCAAGACAGAAAATGTCCTCATCACCTCCGGCTCACAGCAGGCGCTCGATTTAATTGGAAAGCTCCTGATCAATCCGGGCGATCGAGTCCTGGTCGAAGCGCCAACTTACCTCGGGGCTTTACAAGCATTCAGCGTTTATGGCGCCGAGTACGTCAGCGTAGAGAGTGATCACGACGGCCTTCGCACTGAATTTCTCGAAGACCCATTGCGCCAGGGCCCGAAGTTTATGTACGTGCTGCCTAACTTCCAGAACCCCGGGGGAACTACGCTCTCGGAGGGACGGCGCCATCAGTTAGTACTGCTGGCCGATAAGTATGGAATTCCGATCGTTGAAGACGACCCCTACGGCCAGCTTCGCTACGAAGGCGAGCATCTTCCACCACTGGTTGTCATCGATCGAGAGAATCTGCGCCGTGATGACGGCTATTCTATCGGCAATGTTATTTATTTGAGCACCTTCTCTAAGACTCTCGCCCCAGGCTTGCGCTTGGGGTGGATCGTCGCTCCACCGGATGTGATTGCGAAGCTCGTACAACTGAAACAGGGCGCGGACTTGCACACTTCCACTTTCGCCCAGATCGTCGCCTATGAAGTCGCCAAAGACAATTTTCTCGACGACCATGTGAAGCTGATCCGCAAGGTTTACCGCGAGCGCCGGGACGTCATGCTTGAAGCACTAAAAAAGCATTTTCCGCCCGAGGTCACGTGGACGCATCCTCAAGGAGGCCTGTTCCTGTGGGCAACGCTGCCCGAAGGTATGGATTGCCACAAACTCCTCGACGCGGCGCTGAAGGAAAATGTCGCGTTTGTGCCGGGCGACTCCTTCTATGCCGGCAATGGTTTCGCGCAGGAAGGTAGCCGTCACATGCGCCTGAATTTCTCTTACGGCCAACCCGAGCAGATTCGCGAAGGTATTCGCCGCCTGTCCATGGCGATCAAGGCGCAGCTGCGCGAGCTGCGGGCAACTTACGCGGGATGAGCAATACCCTCCTTGGATAACGGGCCTGCTCCGTGCAACGCGGGGCAGGCCCTTAGGGAAGAGACCAACGACTCCTGCCCGCAGGCTTCCCGCGTGCAAGGTCCTTCGTCATCTGTGCATGACCGTTCCTGAATGTCTACACTGATATTTCCCCCAAAATCAGGCATCCCCATAAGTTACTGATTTTTAAGCCTTCCAGCGGAAAGCAGCGGGTTGGGGCAGGCCAACGTGGGCCAAAACGCGAAAAGCGAACTCGAGCGCCATGACATCTAATGTAGTCGGTCGATTGTAGAGCGCAGGGATCAGGGGAAAGATCGTCGCGCCAGCGTCAGCAGCTCGAAACATATTGCGAATATGGATCTTATTCAGAGGAGTCTCGCGGACGCACAGCACCAGAGGGCGTTTCTCCTTCAGGCAGACATCCGCGGCCCGTTCAATCAGGTGAGAGCCGGTACCGTTGGCGATCCGTCCGAGCGTACCCACGCTGCAGGGGATAACCACCATGGCGTCAGCAGGATACGAACCACTCGCGACATTCGCTCCGATGTCCACATTACTTTGTTCATGAATTTTACGGCTCGAGGTGCCGATGATTTGACTGACGACCCGGCTGCGTCCGCGAAGATTGAGTTCTTGGGCCAGTACTCGAAGAGCGCTGTCGGAGGCGATGAAGTTCACAGTTTGAATTCGGCGGTCGCGCTCGACCGTCAACAACAGCTGTTTGAGGAACAAGGCGCCGCTGGCGCCCGTGGTCGCAACGGTCAGGTTTTGGGCTGGGTGGTTGGGCAAGGTTGCACCGAGTCCTGAGCATAGGGAGGCAAGGCAGGCAAGTCAAGAACAGCTGAATTCCGATGGCATCCACGAACACTCTCGGCTCGCGACGCAACGAAGCGCAGCTTCACGCGCTGGCCGGAGTGGAGCGCGAACTGCGCAGCTACGACTCCACCAGCCGGCGGAAGTACGTCCAGGACTTCAGTCACGCTTTCCAATCCTACGATTCCATCATTGATTCGCAGCAGCTCAACAGCATGCTTGACGCGTCCGACATCGTACTGATCGGCGATTATCACGCGTTGCCGGCCGCGCAACGCTATGCGGCATCTTTGCTCGAGCAACGCGCCTACGCCGCTAACCGTCCGCTGGTCCTCGGCATGGAGACCATTTTTGCCCGGCATCAACACATTCTCGATGGATGGTGGCGACGCGAGATTGACGAGCACGAACTTCGCGAGCGCATTCGCTTCGACACGGATTGGGGCTACGACTGGGCACCTTTTTACGAACTGCTTGTGACCGCCCGCGAGCATGGCGACGCGATCTACGGCCTTGATTGCATGCCGCGAGAAGATCTGCGCAAGATCGGCGCTCGCGATCGTCATGCTGTAGCCAAGATCGCCGAAATTCGTGAGCGGCATCCCGAAGCGGTTATCGTGGTTCTCTTTGGCGAGTCGCATTTTGCGCCAGCGCATATGCCGCGTCTTCTGCGACGGCGTTTGCCTGAAGAGCAAGTGCTAACCCTCCTACAAAATGTCGATGCACTCTATTGGCGTGCGACCGGGGAACGCCAGGATCGCGTTGAAGCGGTAAGGGTCAGCGACCATGTCGCCTGCGTTTTCAATTCCACACCGCTGGAAAAATACGAGAGCTATCGCCTTTATTTGTCCCGCTGCTTGGGAGACGCCGGCCAACCGGACCTGGTGCCCACGATTTACAACCTCATCGACAGCCTACTGTGTTTTCTGGGTATTAATCGCTATTCTCCGCACAACACGACTCAGCCAAAGTTCCTGGTTGACTTGCTGCCCGAAGTTTATAGCAGTTCGTCGGATGGGCGGCTGAGGCAATTACTTTCGCGAGCACAAGTCGAGCCGCAAAAGATTCTCGGCATGTTGCAGAAAGTTGAAGCTTGCGGCACGGTTTATCTGCCTTCCATTAACGTGATTTACGTTCGCGAGTTTCAGATGATGTACGCGGCAGAGGAAGCGGCACGATTTTTGCATCATGCTTGCCGCGGCTTACCCTGGCGCAAAAATGGCCACAATCCGCCGGCGCTCGATCCCGGCGATCGCTTCTACGTTCGCAGCGTAGAACACGCGCTCGCCTATTTCGGATCGCGTGTGCTATATCCTGCGCGTGCAGCCGTGCGCAATCCGCAAGGCTCCACCTTCTCCGCGAAGTTCTGCCAACGATTCATGCGAGAGGCGTTGCGTGGAGACCGGGGCCAATTCGACTCGTTCGCGCAAAAGCTCGGTTATCGATTGGGCAGCGAGCTTTACGACGCTTACTTGCGTGGCAATGTGAGCCGCACTACTCTTCGCCAACTGTACCTCGCCCACATGGAAGCGCCCGGCAAAGGGTGGGCTGTTCTGGAAGAGATTCTGCACAAAGTTGCTTCCAGCCGCAAGAAACCCTGCAACTCGGTACGACACTGAGTTCACTCTGCAATGCTAATCTAGGGACTCACCTCGAGTTTCCACTTGAACGCAGAATCCATCCGCAAATTGTTTGAGCAGGTTCGCCGCGGGAAAGTGTCTCCCGACGAAGCCGTAGAAAAGCTACGTCATTTGCCGTTCGAAGACCTCGGTTTCGCTAAGGTTGATCATCATCGCGCATTACGCGTGGGTATGCCGGAGGTCGTGTTTGGCGAAGGCAAGACTCCAGCGCAGTTGGCGCAGATTTTTTCGAGGCTGGCAACCCACGGTGGCAATATCCTGGCCACGCGAACTAACAAAGAGCAGTTCACTGCGGTCAAGAAGAAAGTACGTAAAGTTCAATATCGCGAAGTCGCGCGAGCCATCATTTTGCAACATGATCAAGAAAAATACGGTAAAGGGATGATTGCCGTCGTCTCGGCGGGTACGAGCGACATTCCGGTGGCTGAGGAAGCCGTTGTGACGGCGGAACTCATGGGCAACCAGGTCGAGCGTTTGTACGATGTCGGCGTGGCCGGAATTCATCGCCTGCTGGCCAACCGTCAAACCCTGGCAGGAGCACGGGTTGTGATTGTCTGTGCCGGCATGGAGGGTGCATTGCCCAGCGTGGTCGGCGGCTTGATTGGTGTCCCGGTCATCGCCGTGCCCACCAGCATCGGTTATGGCGCGGCATTCAAAGGTGTTGCCGCACTGCTGGGTATGATGAATTCCTGTGCTTCGAATGTCACCGTTGTCAACATTGATAACGGCTTTGGCGCCGGATACGTCGCGGCTCTTATCAATCGGCTGTAACTACCTGCCGTTCCTAGAAGGAAAATCGTGCTGAGAATTGCAGCACACGCGGCAAACCATTAGGACTGATCTCCTGCAACGCTCCAAAGTTTCCGACTCCGATATTCGGCACCAAATAACAAGTCTGATTCAGCGTCATGCCATCGCCGCAGTTGGTGCCGATGGGGTTGTACTGAAGCTGATTGATCCCGTCGCCGTTTTGCACATAGAAGTTAGCGTGGTTGAAAAGATTAAACGCCTGCACTTCAAACTCAAGTTCCTTGCCCTCGCTCACCGGAACCGTCCGGGACAGACCGAAGTCAATCCGCTCCAGCCACGGACCGTAAAAGGTATTCAAGCCGATGCCCGGCGTGGGGCCGGCGCCGTTAATTCCGCCTGCGGTGTTGGCTGTGTCCTGGTTGAAAGCGCTGTCGTTGAGGTTGCCATTGGCGCCGTCGCAGTTGGTAAACGAGAGCGTCGAACTGGTACACGCCGGGCTCAACAATCCGGCATAAGGACGACCGGAGGAGAACTCCATCACCGTGCTCAGACTCCAGTTCGCCAGCAGGGCGCGACCCGCTCCCGACGAGGTGAACTGTTCCAGCCTAGGCACGTAAACGGCTGCTAGACTTACGCGATGCCGCTGGTCCAGCAGCGACGGCGCGTGAGTATTGCTGAAATCGAATTGATTGTTGAAGTCCATGCCATCGAGCATGATGCTTTTGGCCAGAGTGTAGGAAAACTGCAACGAGAGACCGTGCGACATGCGGCGCTGGAGTTGCACAAACAGCGAGTTGTAATAATTTTGCGCAGGGCTGATGAGTTCGTCGATCTGACCAAAATTGGGATTGATGCGGCCTTCCGTAAGAAGGCCGTTGTCCATGTTCGGCAGGACAATCGTCTGGCCGCTGCACGGCGCCGCAGTGGTTCCCGGCGGGCAGACGACGTAAGTCGTGGTTCCGGTCAATGGCATGAGGTTCGCATCGTACGCGCTGCCTGAGAGGAGATGCACTCCATGGTTCCACATCGTGCCGATGCTGACGGTGGTGTTGCGTGCAATCTCTCGCTCTATCTGCAAACTGGCTTGCAAAATGTAGGGCACGCGGAATTGGGGCGAGACCAGCGAGATATCGGGAGAAGCCGCAAAAAGTGGAGAACTCGCGGGAAGAATCTCAGGGAAAGTGGGGACCTGCGCGTTCGGCGGCCCCGAAACGTAACTCAGGCTGACCTCGGATTGTTGCGAAGCCAGCCCGTTCGAAATGACCGCGTTACGGTAATTCAAGCCGTTCATATTGTCATAGAACCATCCAAACCCGCCGCGCACGACCGTCTTTGAAGCGGGTTGCCACGCAAATCCGAATCGTGGCGCAAACCGGCTGAACTGGTTGGGATATTGTCCGGTCAACGGGAAAGCAGGGTTCTTCTGAGGCTGCGGGTATACCTGGAAGTCCTCACGTAAGCCCATCTCGAGTGTGAGCGACGGCCGGGCCCGGAACGTGTCCTGCACATAAAATCCGTAGTACGGCACGGTAAACGACAAAGTCGGTTTTCCCACGGCTTGGCTGAAATTGTTGTATTGACCGAGGGCAAAGTCTTCCAGGTTGGAAAATTCATACAGTCCGAGGGGGGATCCGAAATCGATGGCTTCGTTCGGATCGGCTCCTCCGTCATCCGTGTCCGCATCGTAGGAGCGGCTCATTTCAAGACCGAACTGCAAGGTGTGCTTGCCCAGCACATAGTCGAGACGATCCGCCACCGAGTACTGCTTTTCAAAGACTCTTCCGATAGAAAAGGCTGCGTTTCCCATGGTGAACGCGGCAGGGCTGTCCAAGACAATCGTCGGCGTGCCTGGGGCCAACCCCGTAGGAGTCGCGGTCTCATTGTCCTGCGAAGTGCCCGCATGAAATTCATTCAGCAGGCTGGGAGAAAATGCGTGGGTCCATCCGACGCTGGCTTGAAAAGTGCGTACATAGGCGTTGGCAAGCGTCTGCAGGCCGTAATTGCCAACTGTCGGGTCGGTAATTACACCGCCGGGCGAACTGAAACGATTGAAATTCAAAGCCAGAAAGAAGTCATCCTTTGGGCTAGCCTTGAAGTCGAAACGCGGGGTCAGCACAAGATCGTTGCGTACTCTCGATTTCACGCCGAGATTGGAATTTAGCGCGTTTAGCACGTTTGAGACTTGCTGCAGATAAACGGGGTTCGTTGGATCCGGCGCGATGTCGCCGCCCGGAATCGGCAACGGCCCGTTGGGCGCAGGCAGGGTTGTTCCCGCGGGCAGGCCGAAGTTAGCCGCGAGGAAGGATCCAAGGTTTCCAGACGTCGGCGTCAACGCCGAGTTGATGACCGGAATGGGGTCGTTGCGCAGTTGCTGCTCGTAGTCCATGAAAAACCACGCATGATTGCGCACGATTGGTCCGCCCACGGCGGCGCCAAATTGCTGGAGCTCGTCGGTTGGCTTTGGAAATCCAGCCGCCTTATCGATCGCATCGTTCGCTCCAAACACCGAATTGCGGTTGTAGTAGAACGCGCTGCCATGTAAGGTGTTGCTTCCGGAGCGCGTAACCGCGTTCACGAACCCCGCTCCTCCGCCATAGATGGCCGAGTATGGACTCACGGAGACTTGAAACTCTTGAATCGCATCTTCGCCGTATAGGTATGGAATGCGATAGCGCCCGATAATGTCGGCAAAGTAATTGTTCGTGGCATTGGTTCCGTCCACGGTAAAGGCATTGGAACCATTTCCGTTGGCGTAACCGGAATCCTCTCCGCCCTGTTGCCCGGCGATGCTGACCAACCCGGTATCGCCGTCGTAGCTGGTGTTCGGAGTCAGTACGGTGAAGTCGGTGTAGCGGCGTCCATTCAGCGGGAGATCTTCAATAAATGATCGATCCAACACCGTGCTGGCGGAGGATTCGGTAGGCCTAAGCAGGGGCGCACTTCCGGTGACTTTGACGGTGTCCCGGCTGGCTCCCACCTGCAACCTAATGTCTTGTAAAGTATTGTTTCCCACCTGCACGCGCACCAAGACTTGCACATCGCGAAAGCCGCTGAAACTCGCCGCAATCGAATATGTGCCTGGCATAAGCGCGGGAAAGGCATATAGGCCGTCACGATTCGTCGTCGCGGATTGCCGAACGTCGGTGCCGAGATTCTGCAAAGTCAACAAAGCTCCGGGCACAACCGCTCCGCTAGGGTCCGACACCCGTCCGGTGATGGAGCCCATCAACACGACATTCTGCCCGCTGAGAAGTGTGCACAGGAGTACTGCCACTACGAAAGCAATGAGAGCTCGATTTATGGAAAGCATCTTCATCCTCTGGACTAAGTTCAAGGATTCCTGCAATGAATGCGGGCCGCCGCTAACCGCGACTTCTAACGAGCGCTGAGTGTATAGTTCGCATGGCAACTACTACCAAGAATCGTATTAACAGCCCCAGGCGACTGCACAGTTAGCCTCACAAAAGGTTACCCGGTACAGCGGCACCGAAGCAAAACTCATGACGTCTTGCAAGCGAACGGTGCGTTACCTGGTATCAAATTGCTCCATCGCGCGTGCAAGCGAGACGGGACGCTGGTTTGGGTGGAAATGATCTTGCGAACGATCGATTCCCGACCGACGACGAGACTGCCGTATCCAAAACGACATTCGTGGTCGACGAATGAAACTACGTGGCTTCTATTGCAGGCGTATGACGGATAAATGAATGGCAGATTAATTTTTCGTAATGTCTGTGGAGAGCGGCAGCATCACAGTGTGCCTACGCTGCCTGATATTTTAGCTGGGAGGGCCGATTATTCGACTACCAATTTCGCCGTCATCTTGGGATGCAGCAAGCAAAAATATGAGTAAGTGGCCCGGTTTGTTGGGGTGAACGAAAAACTGTCGTCGGTATCCAGCGCCTTGGAGTGAAATTCTCCATTTTCGCTCATCACCGCATGCGGAATATCGTCATGATTGGTCCAAGTGATTTTGGTTCCGACTTTTACAGTCAGACTTTGCGGCGGGAAGCGGAAGTTATCGATTGTTATCGTCGCGGCCGTGGCAGCATGCTCCCCGCCGGCAGCGCTTCCTGGAACTATAGACAAAGCAATCAACAAGGCCAAAGCGAAAAAAATTCTAGTCTTCAATTTAAATGCTCCTGATAATTCTCGACCTGCCGACGACGCGATTAAGCCAGCGTCGAATCAATTAACGCCAAGGAATGATTCTTGCGCACGAAGTTCACGTCCGTCAGCCCGAGCAGTTGCCGCAATCGCTCCGCAGGCACCTTCATCGGCCCCGGAGACGGCGCCGTTCCCGGCTGCGGCTGCGGAAACGCAGTAGAAGTGGCTGTGTGAAATGTGACGTTTCCCTCGACCTTTTGCATCACCTGATGAATGTGTCCGTTGAGCACAGTCACCGAACCAAAATGCTTCAGATAAGACAACGCCTGCGCACTGTCTTCTGTCGCCCAACCCCATTCCGGATAGATGTTCCATAGCGGAATATGTGCAAACACTACGATCGGCGTGCTCTTCGAGAGGTTTTTGGTGTCGTCCTCGAGCCATTCAAGCTGCTCGCTGCCAAGCGCCCCCAAGCCACCGGCCTTCAGGTTCATCACATTGACGAGAGCTATGAAGTGCACGCCTTTCTTATCGAAGCTGTACCAGCCGGCACCGTTTGAGTTTTTGGCAAAACGCTCGCGGTAAGACCTGCCGTCATCATCCAAAACATCGTGCTCGCCGGGCACAAAGAAAACTTCTTTTGTCCTCGCCGATTGCAACATCTGCTGGACGGTGTCGAATTGCTCCGGTGTCGATAGATGGCTGATGTCTCCGGTGTGCAAAATAAACTCCGGCGAAACTGGCAGAGCGTTCATTTTGTCGATTGCAGCTTGGAGAGTAGCCACGACATCGGGATTGGCAGGCTTATTGAAGCCCATGTGGCTGTCACTGATCTGAACAAACGTGAGATCACCGCGGCCGGCTTTCTTGATACGGGCAGAATCGCTCAGCGCGAAGGATTTCAGCACCCCTCCCTGCAACACGCAGAGCGCTCCCGTGCCAGCCCAGGCCATGCATTTCAGAAATCCCCGCCGGTCGATTCCATCGTGATTGTGATCAAAAAGAATTAGGTCGTTCTTGTTTTCGCTCATGTTTCACCTCGGAAATTGAAAATCCCTTTCGCAGCGGATAACTGAACTTGCCGATGATTTATTCCAGGGAAAATATTTACGGGCCCACGGAATAAAACGCCGCCGCACTGGTTTACCCTTGTGTGCGTGTCGGAGAATTCTCTGCCGGGGTCGTTTGAGCAACTCGCCCTGCCTCTTTTTGACCAGCTCTACAATTTCGCGTGTTGGCTCACACAAGACCGGCAGGAAGCCGAGGATCTGGTGCAGGAAACGTATACCAAGGCGCTCAAGGGATTCGGTTCGTTCCAGCCGGGTACAAACTTTCGCGCCTGGATCTACCGTATTCTGCGCAATACCTTTCTCACGTCGCGCACTGGACTGCGGACGGTTGTGCCGCTCGATTTCGAAGGTGAAGATGAGAAGCTTCCGGCTAGCGGCGAAACCCCGGAGAGCATTTTGCTTGGGCAATTTGACCGTCAACTTGTGCGCGACGCGCTCGACCGGCTGCCGGTTGCCCATCGCGAGGTGATTCTCTTATGCGATGTCGAGGAAATGTCCTATCAGGAAATTTCGCAAGCTTTATCGATTCCGATGGGGACCGTGATGTCACGCCTCTCGCGCGCTCGTCAGGCACTGCGCCGCACCATTCACGCGATGCAGAAGGGATAAATCATGGGCTGCGACACCTGGAACGACAAATTGGATGCTTACTTTGACGGAGAACTTCCCGTGGAGCAGGCGCGATCCCTCGCGCAGCACTTGCGAGGATGCTCCGCGTGCAGCGCCGACGGACTTGCCCGAGTCCAGCAAAAACTCTCCGTTCGGGCGGCAGCGCAACGATTCACGCCTGACCCCGCTTTTCGCTCGCGCATCGAAAAAATGATCAAGCCGGGCACGCAACCATCTCGCGTAGGCCGTTGGCTGGCCATCCTTGCGAGCGCCGCAGTTCTAATCCTGGCCACGGTTTTTATCGTGCGAAGCCAAGGTCGGGCCCAGCAACAAGTGTTGGGCGAACTCGCCGACCTGCATGTTGCGACTCTGGCCAGCTCCAATCCCGTTGATGTGGTGTCGACCGATCGGCATACTGTGAAGCCATGGTTTGAAGGCAAGCTCCCGTTCACCTTCAATCTTCCGGATCTGCAAGGAACCGCATTTACACTCGTGGGCGGCAGAGTTGCTTATCTCAATCGTTCACCCGGCGGCGAAATGCTCTTCCGGATTCGCCAGCACCAGGTGTCACTGTTCATCTTTCAGGACCGGGCGGTCAGAGACTCGGGTGGGAGCGAGCGTCAAACTGCGTTTTCATTCAACGTGATTAGCTGGAATCACAATGGGCTGCGCTATTTTTTAATAGGCGATGTCGGCTCAGAGGATTTAAAGGCACTAAGCGAGCTTCTACGATCGGCCGGTTAGTCAGATGGCTAGGAATGCTCCCCGCATCTACTCGACCGTGAAGGGTTTGGTGCTTTCAGTCGTGCCCTCGCGGTTGGTCACGGAGATCGCTCACTCAAAAAAGCGGAGTCCTTCGTTTCGAAGGACTCCGTCGTAAATTCAACTTACTTTCCCTTGTAGGTACGCGGCGAACCCACTCCGGCACAAATATCCCAACCAACAACGCATTGCTCCGCGCCGGTCGTGATGTCATAAAAGTTGTTCTTGTAATACTTGGGAATCGTGTACTCCTTATAAATTGCATTTAGTTCCTGATGGCTGGATTTCGCCAGGTGACCGGCGGCATTCACGATTCCCGCGAAGGTCGGCGAGGCCCAACTCGTACCTCCCACCGCCGTCCAGCCCTGCAGATAGATGGGAGCGCAGCAGAAGTCAGAGGCCACGTCAGGGAATCCGCGCTTGCTTCCGACAATGTTCTGAATGACGTCTTGATAGGCCGGACGCGACTCATAGGTACTTATTGCGCCACCACCCTGGCTGGTTGCGTATTGTTCGTTGACAAAGTTTCCGTTACCGTCGCGATTGAAGAGCGTGCCTCCCACAGCAACCACGTTGGGGGAAGCCGCAGGATGAAAAGGTTCGTTCAGGCCGCCATCGCCGCTGGCCGCAAAGTAAACCACTCCCGGCGCGGTGAAGTACTTGTCGAAATTCACCTCCCCTGGCCATTCCGGATCGCCCCAGCTCATGCTGATCACGCCGCCGCCATTTTGCGCCACCAATTCACCCGCCTTTTCCACCGCTTGCCACGTCGGATCGGTGTTGCAGTTCTGGCTGGTACAGAGCACCGATTCCACCAGGAACAGCTTGGCCTTCGGCGCCATAGCGTGCGCCCATTCGATATCCAGCGCTTCTTCGACCTCCCAATCCGAATACACCGGCGGCTTCTGCCCATCGGCATAGACCACCTGGAAGTCTGCGGCGGGAATTCCGTAGTAGCTGTCAAATGCCTCCAAGTCAGAAGCGGCCGTCGGATAATCGCCCGCGTCCACAATCGCGATCGCGCCTACTCCACCGCTCGGCACCGTCGTGCTGGTGTTTACGGGACAGCCCTTCGGCCCTGGAACCAACTCATACACGCAGGCGAGCGAACCAGGCGTCTCCACCCCCGGCGGTGGCTGCGGTGTAAACTCACGTGACCCCACGAAGAAGTAATTCGTACTTATATGTCCTGCGTGGGGAATGCTTGAATCCGGAATGATGATCTTCTTTCCATTCCACATCGCCACATGGTCCTGAGCGAAGGCAGTGACCAGACTTCCACTCATCAACACTGCGACACCTACCATCACGAATATGCCACTCAAACGCTTCATTCTGAATTTTCCTTTCGAGGCGAGATGCCAGGAGGAATGCCGCTTTCCGAGGCTTCCAACCAGCGCGCACCATTGTACCGTAGAAGTCATGCACTGCCGATGAGCCTTTATTCCTACATATTCCTTCGGATCGAAGCCGCGAAGGATGAGACTTTCGGCTCTGCGCCACGTCCTTTTCTCTGGAATGATCTTCTTTTCAACCTCTTCTTTCTCTTCAACTTGCCCATGTGATGCGCGTCACATTCGCTTGTGGTCATAGTCACCGCTGGAATCGACACTGGGGTCGAAACTGCTAGCAGAGGAGAAAGTTAAGGAGACGGTCATGATGCTCTTATACCGGCTCGTCCGCCTGATCGAGAGCCACTCCCAGGCACTCGCAGCTTCCCTGCTCGTCCGCGTTCAACAATCCGAACATACCCGCGACTACTACAGGGTCCCTCCAGATGAATTAAAAGAAAGGGTTTACGAGATCTACCGGCACTTGGGCGAATGGCTGATCGGAAAGACCGAGTTTGATATTGAGAAACGCTATCTGCAAATCGGCGAACGCCGAGCCCAGCAACATGTGCCGTTTAGCCAAGTCGCAATGGTCATCATTCTCACCAAGGAAAATCTGTGGGAGTTTCTGAAAAAAGAGTCCGTCATCGTCAGACCGGTGGAAGTTTTCGGCGAACTGGAGATGCTGCAGATGCTGGAGCAGTTCTTCGATCACGCGATCTATTACGCGGCGACTGGATATGAACGGGCGGTAGCTGCAGGGCTGCAGGAAGAGATGACCTCCGGCCGAACGGCATAAGGAGAAGCGAGCGATGTCGTGGCAGAACGAATATGAGAAAAGGATACGCACGGCCGATGAAGCGTTGCGATGCGTGCAATCGGGGATGCGGGTTTACATTCAGCCTGGCTGCGCGGAGCCGGAGACGCTGGTTGAAGCGCTGATCCGCCGGGGTGCGCAAGTGGAAGACGTGGAAATCGTCCACATGATGACCTTGGGCAACGCGGCTTACGTGGCGCCGGAAATGGAAGGACACTTTCGCCACAATGCCGTGTTTATCGGCGCCAATGTGCGCGAGGCTGTGAACGACGGAAGGGCGGATTACACGCCGATCTATCTGAGCGAGATTGAGGAGCTGTTTGAGAGCGGGGCGATGCCGGTCGATGTGGCGCTGATTGAAGTTTCGCCGCCGGATGCGCATGGGTTTTGCAGCTTTGGCGTGGGCGTGGACACCACGCTGACGGCCGCGAAATGCGCGAAACATGTAATTGCGCAGGTGAACGATCAAATGCCGCGAACGTACGGCGACAGCTTCATTCACGTTAACGATATTGACATGGTGGTGGAATCGTCGCGGCCACTGTGTGCGCTAGGAAGAACGGAAAGCAGCGAATTACAGGTAGCCATCGCACGCAACGTGGCGGCACTGATCGAGGACGGTGCCGTGCTGCAGACCGGGATTGGTGGAATTCCCGACGCGGTTCTGCCCTTATTGATGGACCGGAAGGATCTGGGCGTACACAGCGAACTGGTGTCGGATGGTGTGATTCCGCTGATTGAAGCGGGGGTGATCACCGGGGCGCGAAAGAATTTCAAGCCGCGGAAGATCATTCTGGGATTCGCGCTGGGAACGAAAAACTTGTTCGATTTCGTGGATAACAATCCGATTTTTGAGTTTCATCCCACGGCGTACACCAACGATCCGCAACTGATAGCGCGAAACGACAACATGGTGGCGATCAACTCGGCGCTGCAGATCGACCTGACCGGACAGGTCTGTGCGGACTCGATCGGCACCCGTTTTTACAGCGGAATCGGCGGACAGGTGGACTTCCTTTGGGGCGCGTCGGATTCGAAGGGCGGAAAACCGATTATCGCGCTTTCTTCGACGGCGAAGGGTGGAACGGTTTCGCGAATTGCGCCGATGTTGAGCCCGGGGGCCGGGGTGGTAACGTCGCGGGGACTGATCCGGTACGTTGTAACGGAATACGGAGTGGCGTATTTGCACGGAAAGAGCATTCGCGAACGCGCGAAGGCGCTGATTGAGATTGCACACCCGAAGTTCCGGGAAGAGCTGTACGCGTATTGCGAAAAAACCAAGTGGCTGCAGCGGCCGGTCGCAGCAGCAGTCACCGGGAGGTGAGAGATGGCAGGGCCAGCGCGGGGAAGAGTCATCGTCGATGTGGAAGAGTGCAAGGGATGCGGGCTGTGTGTGGAGGCGTGCCCGCCGAAATGTTTAGAACTGGCACCGGAATTGAGTGCCTATGGGGTCCATCCGGCGCAGTACGTCGGGGATGACTGCACGGGATGCGGGATTTGCTTCTACTGCTGCCCGGAGCCGGGAGCGATTACGGTGTACCGGCGGGTGGCGCCAGCAAAAGCTGCGGACAAGAATGTCCACGCTACACTGACCACGGGAGGCGAACATGCGGCAGCTATGTAAGGGAAACGTTGCCGTCATCAAGGGCGCGATCCAGGCGGGATGCAGCGCGTACTACGGATATCCGATTACTCCGGCCAGCGAAATTGCCGAAGCGGCAGCGTTGTATCTGCCGCAAGTGGGCGGCACGTTTTTGCAGGCGGAGAGCGAAGTCGCCGCCATCAATATGGTGTACGGCGCAGCTGCGGCCGGGGTCCGCGTCATGACCGCTTCCTCTGGCCCCGGCCTCAGCTTAATGCAAGAGGGCATGTCGTATCTGGCGGGCGCCGAGCTGCCGTGTGTGATCGTCGACGTAGTGCGCGGCGGACCGGGATTGGGAAACATCGCCCCGGAACAGAGCGACTATTTCGCCATGGTGAAGGGCGGAGGGCATGGATGCTATCGCAACATCGTGCTGGCACCGGCATCGGTGCAGGAGATGGCGGATCTGACGGCGCTGGCGTTCGAATTAGCAGACAGATACCGGAATCCGGCGGTGGTCCTGACGGATGGCTTCGTCGGTCAAATGATGGAGCCGCTGGAGATCGACTATCACGAGCCAAAGCTGCCAGAAAAGCCATGGGCGGTGAAAGGAACGGCGGAAACTCGCGCCAACATGGTGAGCTCAATCTTCCTGGAACCCGACGAATTGGAAAAGCATATTCGCGAAATGGAAGCAAAATACATCCGTTGCGAGGAAGCGGAGACGCGCTATGAGACGTATCGCACGGATGACGCGGAGATTCTACTGGTTGGGTTTGGAATCGTTTCGCGAGTTTTGCGGTCGACCGTGGAGAGCTTGAGAAAAGAAGGATTGAAGGCTGGTTTGTTCCGGCCGATCACGTTGTGGCCGTATCCGTCGAAGGCGCTCGTGGAAGCCGCGGCGAGGGTGCAGAAGGTGCTGGTAGTCGAACTGAGCAATGGGCAAATGATCGAAGACGTGAAGCTGGCGCTGAACGGGAATGTGCCGGTCGAATTTTATGGACGAGTCGGCGGGAACGTGCCAACGGTGGAAGAGTTGTGCCGGCAGGTCATTGAGCAGGTGAGTGTGGTGGTGTAGCTGTCGAGCGGCGCTCGTTTGGACGACCGAGACGGCCGTCCCCACAATAGGAGAGGACATGGCGGACGAGAACAAAAGCGCGGTAGCGGAAGCTGGGACTGCTGATTTCGAAGTCATACATTCTAAGTCGCCGGTGTTTTATGACTTATACGAACGGAAATCGGAGCTCAAACAGCAGACGCACTACTGCCCGGGCTGCGGCCACGGGGTAGTGCACAAGTTGATCGCCGAGTCGCTTGAAGATCTAGGCGTTCAAGACGACACCGTTTTCGTTAGCCCGGTTGGTTGCTCGGTGTTTGCCTATTACTACTTTGATGTTGGCAATGTGCAGGTGGCGCACGGGCGCGCGCCGGCAGCGGCGACAGGGATCAAGCGGGCGTGCCCGGAGAAGATTGTCATCTCGTATCAGGGAGACGGTGACCTGGCGGCGATTGGAACGGCGGAAATCGTACACGCGGCGAATCGTGGAGAGAAAATTGCGGTTTTCTTCGTGAACAACGCAATCTATGGCATGACAGGCGGACAGATGGCTCCGACGACGCTGGTTGGGGAAAAAAGCACGACCTCGCCGTTTGGTCGGCAACCATCGAATGAAGGCTTTCCCATGCACATGGCCGAGTTGCTGGCCACGCTGGAGGCGCCGGCTTACATCGAGCGCGTGGCGCTCTCGGATAACAAGAACATCATGAAAGCGCGTCGGGCGGTGCGCAAAGCGCTAGAGATTCAGAAAAACGGCGGAGGGTTCACGTTTGTGGAGATTCTTTCGCCCTGTCCGACGATTTGGGGAAAAGATCCGGTGGAAGCGCGGGCATGGATTGCCGAGAAAATGATTCCCACATTCCCGCTGAATGTGTTTCGCGACCGCAAGCCCGAGATTCCTGCGGGCAATGTGCCACATCATCCCGCGCCGGAAGTATTGGAAATTATCACTGACCGCGAGAAGGAGACGGCCGCGCCGAAACCGCACCACCATCACCATCACTTCAAGAATTTCAGCATCAAGATCGCGGGCTTTGGCGGGCAGGGCGTGCTGTTGTTGGGGCAACTGCTGACTGAGATGGGCATGCGTGAAGGGTTGGAAGTGAGCTGGCTGCCATCGTATGGGCCGGAAATGCGCTCAGGCAGCGCGCACTGCCATGTCTGCCTTTCGAAGGAGCGGGTAGGATCGCCATTGATTTCGCATCCGGATGTGCTGATTGCGATGAACGAGATCTCGCTACGCAAGTTTGCCGCGCAAGTTCCGGCAGGCGGATTGATTCTCTATAACCGCGACACATTGCCCGCGGATTTCGAGAAACCGGCGGCGCAGGTGGTTTGCATTCCCGCCTCAGAGATGGCTGACAAACTGGGATCGACGAAAGCCACGAATATTGTGATGATGGGCGCTTTACTGGAAGAAACCGAGTGCCTCGCTGCGGACACGGCCATGAAGGTGATCGAGGATAAAGTGAAACGAGTGGCGCTGCTGGAAGTGAATCGCAAGGCGCTAGCAGCGGGACGAGCATTCATCGACCAGGAGGCGCATCTCCTGCCGCAAAGCCAGCCGGACGGTTTCGCGGACTAGTTCGAAACCAGTTCCCCGCGGATTCACACGGATGGGCCGTTAACAATAAAGTAGGGCGGACAAAGCGTCCGCCCTTATGTTCTTTCTTGCCAGCACGTTTACGGCTTAAACAGGAAGCCGTGAGCTACACCGCCCGCGTCGATGTATTCCCCATCGATCAGATCGGTTGGGCCATTGCTGTCTGGGATAGTGCCTTGGCCGCTGCTTGTGCCTGCGCCCGGAACGTTGCCGGTCTGAATGGCACCCGAGGCAGTGCGCTGGAAGCCATGATTCACGCCGTTGGCGTCAAGATACTGGCCAACAATGACTCCCGACGCGTTGATGTTTTCTGGCTCGGTCCCAGTCCCGCTGCCAGTGCCGGCGCCCGTCACGTTGAAAGTAGTAAAGGTACCGCTCGCGGAGCGGACAAAACCATGGAAAGCGCCGTTAGAATCGATGGTTTCTCCGGAGATTGTGCCGGTGTCATTGATGCCAGAGACTTCGGTGCCTTGCCCGCTGCCAGTGCCTGCACCGGGAGCGTCAAAGCTGGTGACAGTGCCGTTGGCGGCGCGGACATAGCCGTGCAGCACGCCGTTCGCGTCGATGTAGTTTCCCACCACCGCACCGGAGGTATTGATGCAATCGACGCCGCCGGTAAGCGTGCCCTGGCCGCTTCCGCTGCCGGCTCCCGGAGCGTCAAAGTTGGTGATAGTGCCGCTCGATGTGCGTACGAAACCGTGATAAGCACCCGAGGCGTCGATGTAGTACCCGGCAGAAGTACCGCCGTTGTTGATGTTGGCGGCAAGAGTGTTGTCACCCGACACCGCCTGGAATGTGGTAAAAGTTCCGCTGGCCGAGCGCACATAGCCGTGATATATGTCGCTCGCGTCAATATAGAATCCCGCGATTACGCCGGTTGAGTTGATGCTATAGGCGTATGTGCCCTGGCCGGAACCAGTGCCTGCGCCGGGAGCATTGACCGCCGAAATGCTGCCGTTGGAGAGCCGCGCAAAACCGTGGAATGCATCGTTGGAATCGATGTAGTAGCCTGCGATGATCCCCGTCGAACTGATAGCCAGGGGGACCGTGCCCTCGCCGGAGGCCGTCCCTGCGCCGGGGGCATTGAATTTGACGATGGTTTGAGCGCTGGCGGAAAGGCTCAGAGCGAGCGCGCATCCGACAAGGCAAAAAGCAATCTTTGACAGAGTTAAGGTTTTCGATGTCGAAGAATGTGGGCTGGTCATAACTATTGTCAACCTCGCTTTGTGGAATGGGTACAGAGTTTCTAGCTGGCTTGGGAAGCGGCAATTCACTATACACCGAATTTCGGCATTCGCGATGTGCAAAAGCGGAGAGATTCCCACCCATTTATCAGGGACTTTTGGCCCTATTGATCAGGACAGAACCCCTTCGCCACGGATTTGCTGGGATGAACATGGATAACCGTTCTAAGGATTCTGCAAAATTCGGCTCGGGCAGAGTCTTCGCGAATAAAAGGCCTCCGCGCTACAGGTCGTTGGCGAGCGGGATACACTCTGCGCGGCTGATACCATAGCTTGGTGTCTGCGCTGGTGGAGGTTCGTCATCTCACGGTTGAATTCCCTTCCCTAAACAGCGCCCGGGCCCTAACTGCCGTGCGCGATCTCAGTTTCAGCATTGCATCTCGGGAAGTGTTCGGGTTGGTGGGCGAGTCAGGATCCGGAAAGTCGCTGACGTCGCTGGCATTGATGCGATTGCTTCCACCACCGGCTCGGGCGACAGGAGAAATTTTGCTGACCAGTTCAGGCACAACCCGCGATCTGCTGCAGCTCGGCGAAGAGGAGATGCGAAGCCTGCGCGGAACATGTGTGGCGATGATCTTTCAGGAGCCGATGACGGCATTGAATCCGGTGATGCGGGTTGGAGATCAGATCGCGGAAGCGGTCGCAGTGCATGCTCGTGTCACCAAGAAAGAAGCTTGGGAACGAGCTGTGGAGGCTATGCACGAGGTCGCGATCACAGATGCCCGGCATCGCGCCAGAGACTATCCGCATCAGCTTTCGGGCGGAATGCGGCAGCGTGTGATGATTGCAATGGCGATCGCGAATCGCCCGCAACTGCTGATTGCCGATGAACCTACAACGGCGCTCGATGTCACGATTCAAGCCCAGATTCTGGATTTGTTGGCGGAGCTGCGCGAAAAATTTGGGCTGGCGATGCTGTTTATCTCGCACGATCTGGCGGTAGTTTCGCAGGTCGCTGACCGGGTTGGCGTGCTTTATCTCGGCAGTTTGGTGGAGGTTGCTACGAAGCGCGAGATTTTTCAGGCCGCGGCCCATCCTTATACGCGTGGGCTTTTGCGGGCCGTGCCCACGCTGAAAACAGATCGAAACAAGCCGCTACTGACGATCGAGGGTTCGGTGCCACAGCTACAGGCTGTCCCGCCGGGATGCGCATTTGAGCCGCGCTGCGATTGGCGGATTCGGGAGTGCTCGCGGAGTCTTCCGCCGCTGCTCGAGGTCGCTCCTGGGCACTGGGCACGATGTCCGGTAGTCAATTCTGTTGGTTGAGCCGAACGTGTTAAAAACCTGCGCTAGGTCTATAATCGCCAATTCGCCTGGTGATGCGTGCGGATCCTTCTTTTAAGCGATATTCATAGCAATCTCGAGGCATTGGAGGCATGCCTTGCGGCAGCACCGGCCTACGATGCCGTGGTCAATCTGGGTGACATTGTTGGCTACTGCGCCAGTCCGAACGAAGTTATCGAGCGTTCCCGTCAATTGGGAAAGGTTTTTGTGCGTGGCAACCACGACAAGGCAGCCAGCGGATTGATGGATCTGAAGGATTTCAATGCACTGGCGGCGTTGGCGGCGGAGTGGACGCATCAAAATCTTTCTGCGGACAATCTGAATTGGTTGCGCACCCTGCCGCAGGGACCGGTGAAATTGGATGACCTAACCGGCGCGCAATTCGTGCATGGCTCCCCGCTCGATGAAGACGATTACGTGGTGAGCGTGAGGGATGCCGTCGAACCGCTGCTTCTTTCAACCATCCCAGTGACTTTTTTTGGCCACACACACTTGCAGGGTGGATTTGAAATTGACGGAGTGCAACTGGAGTCGTTTCGCCCTCCGTACAGAACAGTGGGGCAGGCCGAAACCAGCGAGCTTCCGTTGAAGGATGGCTTGCGGTATTTAGTGAATCCGGGTTCCGTCGGTCAACCGCGCGACGGCGATTGGCGGGCGGGGTTCGCAGTTTTCAATTCAGATGAGCGCGTCATTACGTTTTGCCGGGTTCCTTACAATCTTAAATCGGCGCAAGATCGGATTCTGCAGGCGAGCCTTCCGCAGCGTCTGGCAGCGCGTCTTGCCATGGGCAGATAAGAGTCTGGAGTGTTCCAGCGTGAATTTAAACGGTAAATGTGAAACACGGTTAGCGGTTTTTCTGCTGTTGGCAGGTTTAACGATTTGTTGCCACGCACAGAATGCCGCTCACGTAACCGATTTCAAACAAGTGGAGATAAGCCCCGACGGGACCCGTGTGGCGTGGGTTCGCGACGCAGTGGACGCGACGGGAGAAACGTCGGGAACTGTGATTGAAGTTTGTGAACTGAAATCGAGCGGCTGCACACCACAACGCATTTCGGCGACTGAAGGAGGTTCGGCAGACGAGGACAGCATCGCCTGGTCGGCTGATAGCCAACAACTCGCGTTTCTCTCCGATGCCGGCAACGAACTTCAGTCCCAACTTTACGTCGTGAACGTCAGTGATGGCAAAGCGCGAAAGCTAACGAATCTGACCGGAACCCTTGCGGATCCCGCATGGTCCCCGGATGGAAAGAGCATTGCGTTCCTTTTTACCGAAAACGCGCCACGGGCGAATCCGCTGTCGCCGATGGCTCCAGAGACTGGAGTGATCGCGAACAAAGTTTATGAGCAGCGGCTCGCGGTCGTGGACCTGACTTCAGCGAAGGTTTCTCAACTGACGCCGAACGACGTCTATGTGTACGAATTCGACTGGTCGCCGGATAGCAGGGCTTTTGCTCTTCTCGCGGCGCATGGCGCGGGCGACGCGAATTGGTATGTCGCCCAGCTTTACACACTAGATGCCCAGGGCGGCAAAATGAAGGCGCTCTATAGGCCGAATTTGCAAATAGCGGATCCTCGCTGGTCGCCGGACGGTAAAGGCATCGCGTTCATCGAGGGATTGATGAGCGATGAAGGATTTATCGGCGGCGACATTTTTGTAGTTCCCGCAGAAGGTGGCACCGCCCGCAATGTGACCCCTGGAATCCCCGCATCGCCATCCGCGCTGTACTGGCAAGCACCGGACAAAATTTTGTTTGGCGAATATCTGGACGGTGGGTCAGGTGTTTCTACCGTGGACTTGGCGAGCGGCAGTGTCGCGAGACTATGGAGCGGCGGAGAACTGATCACCGAGGGTTTTGTCGACGGCATGTCGTTGTCGCTGGCGTCGGACGGCAGGAGTTCTGCGCTGATTCGACATTCCTCGGCGCGTGCCCCCGAGGTCTGGGCTGGAACGGTTGGCGAATGGAAGCAACTGACGCATCTGAATGAGGCTGTTCACCCGGAATGGGGTGAGGCGAAGAGCTTGCATTGGATGAACGATGGCATGAAGATTCAAGGCTGGCTCCTGTATCCGGTGGACTACAACCCCGACCACCGCTACCCCATGGTCGTGGTTCCCCATGGCGGACCCGCGGGAGAAGCGCACATCGGATGGCCCTATGCATTTTTCAATACGCATGAACTTTCGGCCCATGGATACTTTGTCTTTTATCCGAACCCACGCGGGAGTTATGGCGCTGGCGAAAAATTCACTCAGGGCAATGTGAAGGATTTTGGCTATGGCGACTTTCGCGACATCATGGCAGGCGTGGATGAGATTATTCGTACGTTGCCGGTGGATAAAGATCGACTAGGAATTACCGGTTGGAGCTACGGCGGGTACATGACGATGTGGTCTGTAACTCAAACCAATCGTTTTCGCGCGGCAGTTGCCGGTGCAGGAATTATCAATTGGCAAAGCTATTACGGCGAAAACGACATTGACGAATGGATGATTCCGTATTTTGGCGCGTCGGTGTACGACGATCCTGCGGTGTACGCCAAGAGTGCGCCGATGACGTTTATTAAGAAAGTGAAAACACCTACGCTGATCCTGGTCGGCGAACGCGATGGAGAATGTCCGGCGCCGCAGTCGCGAGAATTCTGGCATGCGCTGAAGACGTTTGGCGTCGAAACCGAGTTGGTGATCTATCCGGGTGAAGGGCACGTTTTCAGTCAGGCGGACCATCAACGCGATGTGATGGAGAGAACGCTCGGATGGTTCGATCGCTACTTGAGGGCGGGAAATTGAACTCAACCCGCGGTTCTGATGCGCAGTGTAGACTTCCACTATGCCTTCCGATTCCCGCGATGAGCAGGTGAACCGGGACCTTTTCGGCCCGCTTGTGAAAAGCGCTCCCGAACATCACTTGGTAGCTCACATCGATGGCGGAGCGCGGGGCAATCCCGGCCCCGCGGGGTACGGAGTAGTCATCCAAGACGAGGCCGGACAGAAAATCGCAGGCCTCAGCGAATATCTTGGGCACCAAACCAACAATTTCGCCGAATATCAGGGATTGATTGCCGCGCTGGAGTTCGCAGTCAATAAAGATTACAAGGCGCTGAAGGTCATCAGCGACTCTGAGCTGATGGTGCGGCAGATCAAGGGCATTTACAAGGTTAAGAATGCTGTGCTGCAGGACCTTCATGCCCGCGCCAAAGAATTGATCCGGCAACTGGAATGGTTTTCGATCGGGCATGTGTTACGTGGGCACAATCAGGAAGCTGACCGTCTGGCGAATGAGGCCATGGACAAGCGGTCCGGACAAGCGCGGGCGCCAGAGATGAACCTCGCCCGCAGAACCGACGGCGAATTTGAAGGCGTGGTTCGCAATGGCAAGATTGAATTGCAGAGCGGCCAACTTCCTGACGGAACTCGAGTACAAATTCGCGTAAAGCGCTAGCTCAAATGATTTGCTCAAGGAACAGATTCGGTGGCAGGCTTTGAACGGGCGCTCTCGTTGCCCCTAACATCCAGAGCCGAGACTGAGTAATTGTAAGTGTGCCCAGAGGCGACGTTTGTATCGCGGAACGACGGGGTCTTTATGGGTTCGGGGTTGATTTTGGCCGGTTCGCCAGTGCCCTCCTGGCGGTAGACGTTATATCCGGCAAGGTCAGCTTCTGTGTCAGGTGTCCAGATCAAGTCAACAAACGGTTGCTGGCCAACTCCTGAAAATGCCGCTTGCAATCCGCCAGGCACGGCGGGAGGGAAGATATCGTGCGCGAAGATCTTGACCGGTGGTGTGTCGTCACTTTCAAACTGTTGCTCGGGCCGTTCCGGCAAGTGAACAAAACTGACAACCGTGGCACGATATAAATAAGTTTTCTGCCAGTCGAAGGTTCGGTCCGTCAGTTGGGATGAGCCCAGTGGGGCTTCGCCCGCAATCGTGTCCAAATTACTGCCCTTCTCGCGGCGGTACACACGATAAAGGCGACGAGTACCGGATGACTCGGTCACGGGAGGCACCGGGATCCAACTCAAAACGACCCCCGCCGCCGTAACTTCACCATGAAAATCCGCGGGCGGCGGCGAACTCGCGGCTGCGGGCACTTCGACCTCATTCGAGACTCCTGCGCTGCGGCCGCGATTATTCAACACAGAGACAGCATAGAAAAGCAGGCCTGAAGGGGCATTGGCAAGCAGTGCAGGAGTTAAGGTGTCGGTAAAAGTTTGTTGCAGTTTGGCGGGGAGCGCCTTTGCCGCCGTGGGAACTGCGGAAACTTCACCGACGGGGTCCGAGCAATCGCGCATGCCGGGGTTCGTACTTCGGCAAATGTGCGTCGGGCCAAAATGTCGGATCGTCAGTGAGTCCGTGGTCTCGGTCGGAACGGTCCAGCTAAGATAAACGTTGTTGCCCTTGCGAACCGCGTGAAGGTCAGTTGGCGGCTGCGGCAAATTCAGTGAAGGTGGCTTGGGAGGGCCAGGATAGCCACAAGAGATGAGCATGATGAGGGATACAGCCCCGAACGGTCTCCAGGTCAAAGGCTTCATCAGCGGAAGCAACAGGGTACCAGAAGGGCGGGCGGCGATCATTCGGTATAATCCCGCTTCGGTCGTGAGCGGAGGGTTTTTGCGTTCGAAAATTTTCCCGACTTTATTCGTGATCCTTTCCTGCCTGGTGGCGTTTGGGCAGCGCGAGCAAGTTCTCAAGCAGATTGATCTTCCTCATCCCTATTACTACTGCGCGATGTATGTGCCCCAGCTCACAACCGGACCCAGTTCCGCCGCGTGGTTGCGCGAGAAATTTACGTCAGGCTGCAGAATTGAGTTGGTGGGAAAAAATCAAATGGCAGCCCTGACGTTTTGATCCTTGTTAATACGTGCAGATCCGTGGCAAGAATTATCTAAACTTGCTCCATCTCCAGCAGAGCTTTCTTGCGCTCGAGACCCCACCGGTATCCACCCATTTCGCCGCCCTGACGCACCACCCGATGACACGGAATGGCGACTGCTACGGGGTTCGTTGCACAGGCCCGAGCCACAGCCCGCGAGGCCGAAGGCTGCCCGATGGCTTTTGCCACGGCTGCGTAAGAACGGGTTTCGCCGAAGGGAATCGATTGCAAGTATGACCAAACGCGGCGCTGAAAGGCCGTCGCCAGAATGTCGAGTGGCAGCGCTGAGTCAATATGCTCGCCGCGCATCTGGGCAAGCAAGTGATCCTTCCACGCACCCATCGCCTTGTCGTCACGACGTCGAATGGCAAAGGGAAATTCGCGCTTCAGCCCTTCTTCCAACTCCGCATCAGAATCGGCGAATTGAACTGCGCAGATCCCTTTATCAGTAGCCGCGATCAGCATTCGTCCCAAGGAAGAATCTGTAAAGGTGTATCGAATTTGAGCCGCCACAGCTCCACGGCGATACTTGTCCGGCGTCATGCCCAACTGCGAAGCGGTCTTCTCATACAACCGGCTGCTAGAGCTGTAACCAGCATCGTACAGAGCGCGGGTCACGGAGTGTCCAGCCCGCAGATGGCTCTTGAGCTGGTTCATACGACACGAGTCAGCGTAGGCCTTCGGAGTGATGCCAAGCACCGCTTTGAAAGACCGCTGCAGGTGGAAGGGACTTTGATGAAATTCCCGTCCCAAGCGGGAGAGCGTCAGTGGCTCATCGAGATGCTGCTCGATATAGCGACAGATGGCTTTGATGGTCGAACTCTGGCTATTGGCGGCAGACTTGGGGCGGCAACGCAAGCAAGCGCGAAAGCCAGCAAGTTCAGCTTCGGCAGGCTGGAGGAAAAATGAAACATTCTCCCGCCGCGGACGCCGCGAGGGACAGGAGGGCCGGCAGTAAACCCCGGTCGAGGAAACGGCGAAGACGAACTTCCCGTCCTGTCTGGCGTCGCGGGCCTGAACTGCGTCCCACCAATCGTTTTGGTTGTTTCGCGGCATCTCGACGGGTTCCGTCAGATTGAGTATTGCACTTGTCGCTGTCATGAGAAAAGGTTAGAACCGTGTCGTGAAACGCACCATCCGAATCTTGCGGTCAAAGTAAAATTGACTATCACGCTAGTTTGCGTGGTTGGACGCCCGCACCTACTTAGAAGCCTAGTGGAAATTATTGCAGCATATATAGATCGAGAAATTGCGCCACATGCTCGCCACCCTGTAGTCGAATGGCAGCGGGCAGACGCGATTTCATTTTGTTCTGACTGGCAGGGGAAGAATCCTGATCCCACACGCCAAACCGAGGTGCGGATTCTGTGGTCAGAACGAACTTTATATTTGCGATTCGATTGTTGTTACCGGGAATTGTGCATGTTTGAGGACTCTGATGCGGATGGCCGCCGGCACCAGCTATGGGATCGAGATGTCGCCGAGGCATTCTTGCAGCCTGATTCTTCGCGGTCAGGCTTCTATCGAGAATTTGAAGTCAGTCCGAATGGGATGTGGATTGATCTGGATATTTTTCCGGGCGGCCGGGGCGATCTTAAGAGTGGGTTGCGGCGGTCGGTCGTTCTTGATCCGGATTCACATACCTGGAGCGCCGAGCTCGCAATTCCAATGCGTACGTTGACACAGGATTTCGATCCCACCCTGAAATGGAAAGCAAATTTTTTTAGAGTCGAAGGATCGAAGGAACCTCGCGCCTATTTGGCATGGCGGCCGACAGACAGTCCGCATCCGAATTTCCACGTACCCGCGGCGTTTGGTTCTTTGCGCTTTGAGAAATGAACGAAGCGCAGGTCCTTTCGTAACTTGAGCTCGGTGGCAAATCAAACGGGCTGCTTATAAACTTTGAGTATCTTCGATTGGGGATGGCTCGAGACTTTTATCCTGTAATTGATCATCAGAGGTGTAAATGGCAACAAGCACAGCAGTTCCGAAGGCCAGAATTAGCGGCGGCAGCTTCTTGTTGGAAGATCGCCAACCGGAAGAGGTTTTCAGCCCCGAGGATTTCAGCGAGCAACACCAACTCATCGGCCAGACCGCGGAAGAGTTCGCGGTCAAAGAGATCGTGCCGAACATTGAAAAGATCGAGAACAAGGATTTCTCGATCACCCGCGAACTTCTAAGAAAAGCCGGCGAACTGGGATTGAGTTCGGTCGAGATTCCTGAGGCGTACGGTGGACTTGAAATGGACAAGGTAACCGCCGCGGTGATCGCCGATCACATCGCCAAGTACGCGGGCTTTGCAACTACATGGGGCGGGCATACCGGAATCGGCACGCTGCCAATTGTTTACTTCGGCACCGAAGAACAGAAGAAAAAATACTTGCCGCGGCTGGCAGCCGGCGAGATTGTTGGGGCGTATGCGTTGTCAGAGGCGTCGTCTGGGTCGGACGCCCTGAATTGCCGGGCACGCGCGCAGCTTTCGTCTGACGGGAAACACTACATTGTGAACGGCGAAAAGATGTGGATCACGAACGCGGGCTTCGCCGATTTATTTACGGTATTTGCGAAAGTCGACGGAGAGAAGTTCACGGCGTTTCTGGTGGAAAGAGATTTTCCCGGATTCTCGATTGGCTCCGAAGAACACAAGATGGGGATTCGCGGCTCATCGACGTGCCCGATCATCCTCAACGATTGCAAAGTGCCGGCAGAAAACGTACTGGGCGAAATCGGCAAAGGGCACGTCATTGCCTTCAATATTTTGAACGTTGGTCGATTCAAGCTGGGCGCGATGTGCGTGGGCGGAGCGCGGGTTTCCTTGGAACACGCCGTTGCTTACGCGAAGCAGCGCAAGGCTTTCAAAAAAGTCATCTCCGACTTCGGGCTGGTGCGCGAAAAGTTGGCGAACATGGCGATGCTGATCTATGTCGGCGAATCGCTCGTGTATCGAACGGTCGGGATGATGGACGTGGCACTGAGCGAAGTGGATAAGTCCGGCGCAGATGCGCTGAAAGAGACGCGCAAGGCCATTGAGGAATATGCCGTCGAATGCTCAATCATCAAGGTTTGGGGATCGGAGATGGTTGACTACGTGGTTGACGAGACGGTACAGATTTACGGGGGATACGGGTTTGTGGAGGAGTATCCGGCGGAGCGGGCGTATCGCGATGCGCGCATCAATCGCATCTTTGAAGGGACCAACGAAATTAATCGGCTCATTATTACAGGTTTCTTACTGAAGCGGGCCATGAGTGGGCAGCTGCCGCTGATGCCGGCGATCAAGAAAGTAATGGACGAAGTTCTTTCCGGACCGTCGATGTCTGAGGAGGCGGAAGGGTTGTTAGCAGAGGAGCGCAGGCTGGTGTCGCAAGCCAAAAAGCTAGGTTTGTTCGCTGTAGGATCGGCGACGCAGAAATACATGCAAGCGATTGAAGACCAGCAAGAGGTTCTGGGCGCAATTGCCGACATGGTGATCGAGACGTATGCGATGGAATCGGCGGTGCTACGGGCACAGAAGATTATCGAGCGGAGTGGAGAAATTGCTGCGGCGATGCCGGTTGCGATGACCCGCGTTTACTTGACACAAGCGATGGAGAAGATTGAAGCCGCGGCGCGAAAGGTCATCGCCGCAGTGGCCGACGGCGATATGCTGCGAACGCAACTGGCGATTTTGCGACGCCTGGCAAAATACGAGCCCTTCAATACCATTGAGTTGCGGCGGCAGATTGCGCAGAACGTGATTGAGCGGGGCAAGTATGCGCTGGCGTAGGGTTTCATTAACCACGGAGGCAGAGAATCCCCCAGAGGAAGACAGGGCTGCATTCCTCCTCGCTTCGATTCTCGGAATAACAAGCTTTACGCCGATTTCTCTTTAGACTGATTTTTCAAGTCTTCCATCACGCTCTGGATGAGTTCCTTCGCGTCAGTGAGATTTTTCATGACAATCTGAATGTCGAGCACTGGCTTGCCAGGCCAGCGGGTGCTTTGACAATAAACGCCGTGCTGTCCAATCAATGCCATGGCGTCGGTGATCGTGTCCATGGTCACCGCCAAGCGGCCGCGCGGAACGCCCATCATGGTTTCGTAATGTTCTAGTTCTTCTTTCTTTTCGTCGAAAACGGGCATGTAGGGATTGTAAACGCAGCATAGTCCTGATTGAGTGATGCCTAACTAGCTACTTTCCCTCGCCGCCACGCTGCTGCCAATCCTTGGCCATAGCAACGCAGGCATCTTTGACCGAATTGCCCAGAAATAGAGAGTCACCGGAAGCAATGACATTGCCGTTCGGATCGGATACAGCCCAGCGATTTCCCTTCCCGCCACCATGTTGCAATAGGAAGAAATAGTTCGCTTTATCCTTGATGATGTTCTCAACGAAAGGCTGGCACTCTTTACGATGTTGAAGTTCTTTGTAAATCATGGCCACTTGAGGTTCCTTCCCGTCGTGAGAAGAACCTTCCACGATTTGGGGATTCTCACTCGCGCCTGGACCGACGAGCGCATTCGGCATCACATAAACAACCGGCCGCTGGCCGGGTCCAGGCTCAACAGTCTTACCGTCAGCAGCGTGAGCTTGTGACAACGAAAGAGAAATGGCAAGAAACAAGAACAGGAAGTGAAACTTTGTCATGGCCCATTGCCTCCGAAATCTACAGTCTCCACTACGCTTGTAGATGGCCTATGGTTCGGCGAGATTCGTATTGATTTGTAAAGGGCCGCTCGGGACTCAGGTTACGGACAGGGCAAGGTCGGCGTGCTCGTGTGCGTGGTAGCTTGAGCGGACCAGTGGGCCCGACTCCACGTGACGGAACCCGCAGCCGAGAGCTTCGGTCTTCAAATGTTGAAATTCCTCAGGAGTGTAAAACCGTGCGATCGGTAAGTGATCGCGCGAGGGGCGGAGATATTGCCCGACGGTCAGAATGTCCACGCCACGGGAGCCGAGGTCGCGAAACACCTCGACCAGTTCTTCCATCGTCTCGCCGAGACCAACCATCACTCCGGACTTTGTGACCATTCTTGGCGACACCTTCTTGGCATTTTCCAAAAGCCGCAACGTGCGTTCGTAGCGCGCTCCGGAGCGAACGACGCGGTAAAGCCGAGGCACGGTCTCAGTATTGTGATTGAGTACGTCGGGATTAGCGTCCAGCACGATTTCCAAGGCCTCGTCTAAGCCCTGGAAATCCGGGATCAAAACTTCGATGCGGCAGTCGGGTGTGAGTTGACGAATCTCTCGGATGGTTTCAGCGAAGACGCGCGCGCCGCCAATGTTGTCGTCATCGCGGTTGACGCTGGTGACAACGGCATGTTTCAAGCCCAGAGTCGCGACAGCCTCCGCGACACGACGCGGTTCTTCCCAATCGATGGCTTCGGGCTTCCCTTTCGGCACGGCGCAGAAACCACAGCGGCGCGTACAAATATCACCCAGCAACATGAAGGTTGCCGTGCGGTGGTTCCAGCACTCACCGATGTTTGGGCATTGAGCGGATTCGCAGACGGTGTGTAATCCCAATCCGCGGGCCAGCTTTTTCAAGTTGTGAAAGTTATCGCCGACCGGGGCCTTGGCTCTTAGCCAGGAAGGTTTCGGCTGGCGAATTGGGGGGCCAGTTTCAATCTGTATGAGTTGAGGAGCGCCAGCCATCTGCTAATTTGATTCTACACGGACCCAAGTCGAAACCCACAGGGCACAGGGGAACCCAGAGGATTTTCCTTCTCGCGCAGGCGACAAAGCTACTCGTACGCCAATGCGTCGATCGGATCTTTCTGCGCTGCTTTGTAGGCCGGGTAAGTTGCTCCCAGGATCGCGCCCACGATCGCCACAACCGTGGCTCGCAGGATCCACGGCCCGGTTACATGCACGTGGATCGTCGGAAAACGCTCCACAATGCCCGCCCGAGCTGTCAGGCTCACCAGCACGCCCAGCGCGATCCCAGCCAAGGCGAGCAGAACGGTCTCGCGCAAGACAACGTTAACAATGTAAAGCTTGGAAGCTCCCAGCGACTTCAAGATGCCAATCTCTCGGGTACGTTCCATGACCGCGGTATACATCGCCTGAAAAATAACGATGAACCCTACAATGACCGAAATCCCAATGACCGAATCGATAAAAATCGGCAGTCCGGGATAGTTGCTCGGCGTCATCATCGAGAGATAGTAGGCCATCGAGGTAGCAACGTAGGTCTCCATCCCGGGGACGCTCTTGATCTCTCTCACGACCTCGTCGGCATTGTTGGGATTGTCTAGCTTCAAGTAGAACACCGACGCCTTCCCCTGGGCACCTTGCAGATCCTGCATGGTCTCGATGGGGATGAAAACGCGCGCACCCTTGCCGGGCTCGACGACCCCGCTGATGCGAAACTTGTTGTTCATGATTTCAATGCTGTCGCCGACTTTGACATGGTGGGAACGGGCGAATACCTCGTCGACCAAGACATCATCTGTACTGCGGAATGGCCCTCCCTCCAGGAAGTGGAAGGGGCCACCGAGGCTTTCGTAACTCTTCAGATCGATCCCGCCGATGATTTCCAATGCTCCGCTGGCGTTGATGTGATTGACGACCGGCGCCACGGTCACTACATGGGGCAGCTTGGCGAGCACGGCGCCAATTCTGGTTGGCATAGGCGCGCCGGTCAAACCGACTATGAATGACGAGCCCGGGGGCATGACGATGACATCCGCTCCAATGCCCGCTTGCCGCTGTTTGGAATCATTGACGAAGCCGAGGCACAATCCGACGATCAGTAAAATCAGCGTCACCTCGAGTGCGATGGCAACGATGCTGATCAGCGACCGGATAGGCCGGAACGTCAAGTTGGAAACGATCATTTTGTTCATCATAGAAAGCTTCTAGCTGCCCTACCGGCTTATGGGTCGCTGTCCCTGGAGCCGGAATTGGAACTCTCCTGCGGCTTGTCGAGATGCAGCACTTGTACTCCGGGCGGCTGTTCCAGCGTAAATCGATCATCCGGTAACGGCTGGTTGAGTTCCAGTTTCACAATGTTCAAAGTAATGTCGTACTCTTCCTGAGGCCGCGAAATCTCGATTTGCCAGGGAAAGTTGACATCGTTCTGCTGGCGATAATCTGCATATCTCGCGTTGGTCACTACGTTGCCTTTGTCGTCGTAAAGGATCTGATGATGCGGCAAGAGGTCGGCGCGATTGAAGACAATCTTACGCGACAGAAACCAGCCGTGCTCGCCTTTGCGGATCACATCGAGAACATAGTCAGCCTGTTTGACCTTGTGCCCTTTGGCATCAGTGATGGTCTCGATGTCATTCTCCTGCACAGCAATTTCGCGGCTCTCGTCGATGTGCTGCAACAACAGTGCATCATAAATATGCTGAGGACGCAGGTTCTCCAGCGGCTGCTCGGCATTGTGCGTCTCGACATCGTTGCGGCCCACAACGAAGCGGTTCTTGGGCGGGATCCAGAGCTTGAAGTCCTGGCCGTTGCTGACCATGTCGAAAGCGCGGTTGCGCACAATGGGCATCAACCCAATCATGCGCAACATGGAAGGCTTGCGCGCCAGTACATACCCGCGGATCTCTTCGTAATCTGTGACTTTTCCTTTTTTTTCGCCGCCGACAGAAGTATCGATGTCGACGGTGGCTTCCATGCTGTGGATCTTTTCCGCCTGCGTGTCAATGTAGTCGATTAATTCCTGCTGAGTTGCGGTTTTGAGCTGTGTGGGTGCAATCGGCTGCTCCACCTTGCGGGAGCGAAACAGGCAGCCGCTTAGCGGTACAACTGCAAAAAGCAGTGCGAGAATTCGAATTTTTTCCCATCGGCCCATGAAAGCTTGCGCGGTTTGAATAATAGATGAGTATAAGCGACGCGGCAGATCTTGATATTGCGGAGCCTTCGTTGGGCGAAAAACACTCCGGCTAAGGGGTCCGGCTGGAGATCGCCCGTCTGTAGGCAGCTACGTTGCGGTTGTGTTCTTCGAGATTGTGAGCGAAGCGGTGATGGCTGTTACCGTCGCTTACAAAGTAAAAATAATCCGTGTGGGCGGGATGCATGGCCGCTTCCAATGAGGTTTTACCCGGATTCCCAATGGGGCCCGGTGGAAGTCCGGCATGAGTATACGTGTTGTAGGCGGACTGAAATTCCATATCGGCGTGGTGAAGCGCCCCAGTGTAGGTTCCCTGCAGCTGTTCAGCGTAGATGACGCTTGGGTCGGCCTGCAGCGGCACATTCTTTTCCAAACGGTTGTAATAGACGCTGGCCACCTCTGGGCGTTCTTCAGGCACAGCGGTTTCCTTCTCAATAATGGAAGCTAAAGTTACCGTGCGATCGATGTCCGACGTCAAACCAATCTCCCGCGCAACCTGACGAAATTGTTTCACCATGGTAGCCGCCATCTCCTCCATGGTCTGGGTACGCATGAAATCGTAAGTGCTCGGGAACAGGTAACCTTCCAAGGTTTTCGCATGAGGCGAAAGGTCGGCAATTAAGGAAGTGTCGGAGGTAGCGACCGCGATGAAGTCCTGGCTCGATCCCAACCCTGCATTTTGGATGGCCTCGGCGATATCAAAGATGTTATAGCCCTCGGGGATTACGACAGTGTGCACGTACACGTCGCCCCGAGCCAGCCGATCATGGACCTCAAGCGAATCGGCCGCCTTTTCGAAGAGATATTCGCCGGCTTTCAACGACCGATGCGCATGAAGGCGGTGCCAGAGCTCGAATGCGGTCGCGCTACGAATGACGCCAGCCGATTTCAACTCACCCGCAATCTTGCGGCTGGAATAACCGGAATGCAGCAGGACTACTTTCTGCCCATCGGGCGTAACCGGTGTGAGCAGCGCCCAGGCCAGCCATCCGCCCAGGGCCAAGATGGCCAACGTACAGAGTGTGAGAAAAGCACGCATTCTAATGTAGTTTAGATGAGGATCGATAGCGGAGGGTCAGTCGTTGGTTGCTGTCCGTTCGTCCCTGCAGATGTGCAGTTGGGGTTAGCATCTCGCGAAGTCGCAGCTTTGGCGAGCCGCATCCTAAGTTTCAGCTCACAAATGGGCGCTGTGAACGTCTAAGTCTGTTGCATGGGCTGGTCGCCAAGGGAAGCGGAACTTTGACGACTGACGCAGCGTATCCTTGCAAGACCGACATAAATTATGTCCACTCTCTGAAATTGTGAGATTGAATATGAAACGGCTCATCTTTCTATTGTGCGTGGTTTCCCTTTGCGCGGCGGAACGCTTGCCGAAAACCGTAATTCCTCAAAGCTACGCTCTTCGCTTCACACCCGACCTTGCAAAAAATACTTTTGAAGGCGACGAAACTCTTCGGGTTAATGTGCTGAAATCCAGCTCGGAAATCGTGCTGAATGCGGCCGACATCGAGTTTCATGAGGTGACGATCAGCAGCGGAGGAAGCGTCCAAACTGCTCAAGTCAATCTCGATAAGGACAAGGAGACCGCGACACTTACGGTCGCCAAGCCAATTACGGCCGGGGCCGCCACCATTCTCATTCGTTACGCAGGTATTTTGAACGATCAAATGCGTGGGTTCTACATCGGCAAGGACGATCAGGGGCGCAAGTATGCCGCGACACAGTTGGAAGACACAGATGCACGGCGCATGTTTCCTTCTTTTGACGAACCGGTGTACAAGGCCACGTTCGACATCACGGTCGTGGCCGATAAGGGTTTGGCGGTGATTTCGAACGGCAGAGCTATCTCCGACACGCCGGGCCCGGGCGATAAGCATACTGTGCACTTCTCTACCACGCCGAAAATGTCTTCTTACCTGGTGGCAATCGTGGTCGGGAACTTTGAGTACGTGGAGGGTTCGGCGGACGGGATTCCAGTTCGCGTGTGGGCTACAACCGGCAAGAAAGATCTTGGCAATTTCGCGCTGCAGGCAGCGGAGTTCAATCTGCACTTTTACGATCAGTATTTCGGGATCAAATATCCATATGGGAAACTGGATTTGGTAGGCATCCCGGACTTCTCGGCAGGAGCAATGGAAAATAGTGGGTGTATTACATTCCGCGAAGTTCTGTTGCTGGTAGACAAGAACACCGGCATCAGCTTGAAGAAGACGGTTGCGTCGGTAATTGCTCATGAAATGGCACATCAATGGTTCGGTGACCTGGTGACCATGAAGTGGTGGGATGACAAGTGGCTCAATGAAGGCTTCGCTACGTGGATGTCGAGTAAGCCGGTAAACGCATGGAAGCCGGAATGGGAAGTCAACGTGGATAACACCTCGGATGCGGTGAATTCGCTGGATCTGGATTCCCTGGTTAATACGCACCCAATTCATCAGCCCCAAGAGACGCAGGAACAAGTCATCGAAAGTGACGATGCGATCACCTATGGCAAAGCGGCTGCCGTGCTGCGGATGCTTGAGTCTTATCTCGGGCCGGAAACTTTCCGCAAGGGAGTGCAGGCTTACTTGAAGAAGTATTCGGAGGGGAATGCTACTTCGGCGGACTTCTGGACGGCCCAGACAGAAACCTCGAAGCAGCCTGTCGATAAGATCATGCCCACATGGGTGGACCAGGCTGGGGCGCCATTGTTGTCGGTTAAGACCATCTGCGCGGGCAAATCCCAGACGCTCTCGTTCGAGCAAACGCGCTATTTTTATGATCGAGCCAAACTGGAGCAAGGCAATTCAGAGTTGTGGCAAATTCCGATTTGCATTCGACCGGGATCAGCGGCTTCGGGTTCGGGCGCAACCTGTAAGTTGATGACCCAAAAAACACAGACTTTTAGTCTTCCAGGCTGCACCGACTGGGATTTCGTGAACGCTAATGCACTGGGGTTCTATCGCTCGGGCTATCAAACGGACACCATCCGGGCAATGTCAATACAAGCTGAAACCGCGCTCACGCCATCGGAACGGATCATGCTGCTTGCCGATGTCGTGGCTTCCGTGACCGTGAATCGCGAGCCCATTGGCGATTACTTGAACCTGGCAGAAGGTCTGAAGTCGGATCGCAACGATGCCGTGCTAGGGCAACTCCTGCCCCAACTGACCTATGTCTCGGACCGATTGGTTACCGACGCGGATCGCGAAGCCTATCGCGCATGGGTACGCCAGTTGCTAGGTCCGATTGCGGCGGAAGTGGGATGGACAGCGAAACCGGGCGAGCGAGAATCGCTCAGCACGCTGCGTTCGCACCTGCTGTTCTCCCTTGCGCATGTGGGTGACGATCCCCAGGCGCAAGCGGAGGCGCAAAAGATAGTTGATCAAGCGCTGGCGGACCCGAATTCGGTAAATCACGAGATCTCGTTCGCTGCGTTTCGAATTTGCGCCGCGAAAGGAGATGCAGCGCTCTACGACAAAATCCTAGCGGATTTGAAAAATGCCAAAACGCCCGAAATTTACTACCGGGACGTGATGGCGTTGAGTCAGTTTGAAGATCCGAAGTTGATTGACCGCACTTTGCAATTCGCAGTTTCTCCAGACATGCGTTCGCAGGACAGTCCATACCTTATCTCGGGTCTCATGCAGAATCCGCTCGCAGACAAACAGGCTTGGAGTTTTGTCCAGGAGCACTGGGCAAATATCGAGAAACTCGGCGGCCCTTACGCGGCAGCCGCGATCGTGCAAGCGACCGGGGCATTCTGCGATGCCGGCATGCGTGATCAGGTGAATGCCTTCTTCGCTGATCATCCAGCGCCCGGAGCACAGCGCTCCCTGAAGCAGGCAACCGAACGCATGAACTATTGCGTGGAGATGAAAACCCAACAACAGGAACCGCTGGCCTCGTGGCTCCGGCAGAGAGAGGGGTCGAGCGGAACGGCTGCTGGTTCGGCGGCATCCCATTAGTTCCAACCATTGTGGGCCGTAGCCTGAACTGCGGCCCGTTTTCCCTCTCTTAGCATCGCCGCAATCAAACTCGCGTTCACCGGAAAGCATCCAAGGGCGCGTGTCGAACTCGGATCTGACTTCAATTCTCTTCATCCTTCTGCTCCTGGTAGCGCTCGCCCAATTGCTTGGTTTCTTATTCGTCAAGCTTCGTCAGCCCAAGGTTGTTGGGGAAATCTTGGCTGGCGTTGTGCTTGGCCCGGCTTTGATCGGACGATTGCCGGCCGCGGCATGGGTCGGGGAAGCAGCCAGGCACCAAGGCAGTATTTTGAATTTCATCTATTGGCTCGGGCTTTTGCTCCTGATGTTTCTGTCCGGAGCAGAAACTCAGCAACTGTTCACTCGCGAAGAACGCCGCGAAGTCGGATGGCTCGCCATCGTTGGTTCCGGAATCCCTTTTGTACTCAGCCTGATCTTCGGACCGCGCCTCATTGGTCCGGCGCTAGCCGGGCCTAATGGCAACCGGATTTCGCTCATTATTATTCTGGCCGTTGGGGTGGCAGTGACCTCCGTCCCCGTGGTCTCTAAGATCTTCGCGGATTTGAAGATCCTGCATACGCGGTTCGCTCGCCTCGTTCTGGGGGTCGCGGTCTTAGAGGATATTGTGCTGTGGCTTGCGCTGGCGGTGGTTACCGCGCTGGCGGGAAAGACTGCGCTGCATCCGAAACAGATGTCCTACCACCTTCTGGCCACGTTTGCATTTTTCGGGGTCGGGCTAACGATTGCGCCCTGGATTGTAAAGCGCATCAATAAATCGCGGTTCAATGTCTTTGCGAAGCACGCGCCTGTGGCGTATGCGCTTTCGGTTTTGCTTTCATATTGTGTGGTGGCCGGCACTCTGGATGTCAGCCTGGTTTTTGCAGCCTTTCTTGCGGGATTTGCGGTCGTCCACAAGAAACGCAGACTATTTGCCGAAGCGCTGGATGCGATCGGGAAAGTGTCGTTCGCATTCTTTATTCCAGTTTATTTTGCAATTGTGGGATTGAAACTAGACCTGATCCACGGCTGGTCGCTGTGGATTTTTGCAGCATTCCTTCTCGGAAGCTGTTTGATAAAAATTCTCTCGGTGTCGCTAGCGGGACGGTTCGCGGGCTTTCGGGGGTTGGACCTCCTCAACCTTGCCATCACCACGAACGCACGCGGCGGACCCGGGATCGTTCTCGCAAGCGTGGCGTTCGACGCCGGGATCATCAGTCCGAAGTTCTACACCACTTTGGTTGTAGCGGCGATTCTGACGTCGCAAGTGGCAGGCGCCTGGCTGGACTATGTGCTCAGGAAGGGATGGCCCCTGTTAACGCCGGCAAAGGATTGCGAAGCGACAGTCGGCCAAGTGGTCGAAGGCCCGGGAATCGCCTGATAGTTGTTCCAAGGCTAAGAGCTGGCTCTTGCTTCCATCCAGCTCTGTAGGATCAGAACTGCGGCCATTTGATCCACAACTTTACCTCGGCGCTGGATCGACATCTCGGTCTCGCGCAAGAGGCGGTTCGCTTGCGCTGACGTAAGCCTCTCATCCCAGAGATGGACAGGCAGGTTGAATCGCCGGCGAAGTTCGTCGGCAAACTGGCGCATTTTCTCTGATTGCGTTCCCTCCGCTCCACTCATCCGCAGGGGCAAGCCGACCACGATTTCGGAAATGTCATATTTTGCGATCACGCCTCCCAGGCTCTCGAAATCTATGCGCTTGTTTTGCCGGTGGATGGTCTCCAAGCCCTGAGCGGTAATACCAAGGGGGTCGGAGACGGCAACCCCAATTCTTTTCGAGCCCACGTCCAACCCCAGAATTCGCGGGTGGCCTGCGCCGGATTCGGTTTGGGGCGGCATTTGTGGATTATAAGGGCGAAAAATGCCGAATTCGTCTACGATATGGGCGAAGCAAATGGCAGGACAAGGCGAACTCGAGGGCGTGGCGATGGCCGCACTCCAGCGCCAATCGGCCCGACGGCATTGGGCGCTCAATGTCGGAGGCATCGCGGTCATCCTCGGACTGTGCTATTACGGGGAGACGGTGCTGGTGATCATGCTAGTTTCCGTCTTGCTGGCCTTCATTCTGGCCCCGGTTGTGGACTTTCTGACGCGCTTTCGCCTGCCTCGGAGTCTGGCTTCGCTTATAGCGATCCTGCTTTTCTTGGGAGCGCTGGCGGGGATTTTCTATTATTCCTACAACCAAGCGGCCACGCTCGCCCAAGACCTGCCCCGATACATAACGACATTACGCGAAGAAGTTATGCGCTTCCGCAGGCAAGCAGAAAGCCTGGAAGGCTTGCCGCCCTCTTCCGAACCTCGCTTCCTAGATGTTGGCGGCAATGAGGATTGGGGCGATTTCCTAAGGAACACATTCGGATCGGCAACTACAGCTGCATTGGCAGCCTCATTTGTGCCCTTTCTGGTTTATTTCATGCTCACATGGCAGCAACATGTCCGCTCGGCGACTGTAATGCTGTTTCCCATGGAGCACCGCCACACCGTGTACGTAACCTTAGGGCTGATCTCGGCCATGATTCGAAGTTTCATGGTCGGCAATCTCCTTATCGGTCTCGGCATGGGGTTCGTCAGCACCATCGTCTTCGGTATCGTGGGCGTGCCCTTTTTTTACTTCGTAGGATTCATCAGTGGCCTGCTAAGCATAGTGCCATACATGGGCGTGCTATTGGCCCTGATTCCTCCAATACTCGTGAGCGTGGGCCACCTGCGGCCCGAATCGTTCATTGCGATTCTGATCACCGTGTTCGGACTGCACGTCGTGGCGTTGAACGTTCTCTATCCCAAATTCTTGGGAAACCGGCTGCAACTAAATCCTTTGGCGGTGGCAATGGCGCTGTTGTTATGGGGTGTGCTGTGGGGAGCAATGGGGCTAATCTTGGCGATACCAATTACCGCTGCGATCAAGATCGTTTTCGACCATGTCGCTTCCCTGAAGCCCTATGCCGATTGGCTGGGGGAATAGCGCCAGCACAAGCGCAAGCATTTGTCAGTGATGAGATTGCCTCCGTTCCTGTGCTGATTATTCGACAATAAATTGCTTCATTTCAGCGATTTGTCGGCTTTTTTCGATCTTCTCTATCGCTTGCGATCACCGGGCTCGAGACGCCTGAAATTGCCTTTAGGGCGGGGTTTTCGGTAAACTAAATGGGTGATGTTCCCCTGATTTGACCTCGTCTCCTCTAGGGTGGTCCTGCATGTTAGGTACAGACGGAAATTTCCACGTCGGCGACAAGGTAGTCTACCCAAACCACGGGATTGGCACCATCGAACAGATCAGCAGCAGAACCATTGGCCAAACTGTGGAAAAGTACTACCTATTGAAGATTCATTCCAACAGCCTGAAGGTCTCGGTCCCGTTTCATAGCGTCGCTTCAGTGGGACTCAGGCGGGTTGTCAAGAATGGCGAGATCCAGAAGATTCTGGACTTCCTACAAGACGGGGAATGCGATAACAACGCCGATTGGAAATACCGCTTCCGCGAAAATTCGGACCGGATGCGCACCGGCTCCTTACTGGAGGTAGCCATCGTCTTGAAGGGCCTGGTGTTGTTGAGTGGGTCAAAGGCGCTATCTTTTCGGGAGAAGAAAATGCTGGAGCGCGCCCGCTACTTACTGGTGAGCGAGCTGGCATCGGCCCGCAACGTCGAAGAGCCGCAGATTGAAGATGTGCTTACCAAGGCCTTAGCCAAGTGTGGACTGCGCTTCCCCGAGCTCTCGGATTTCGCCGACGGAGCGTCTTCCTAATGGGTTCGGACTATAGCTGTTAATCGCTTACCGTGGCGCCGCTCGAAGTGGCGTGCGGTTTCACGTCGAATCCAAGGTTTATAATCCCTTCGAAGCATGACTGAACACATAAAAAAGAAACTCCAGGACGAAATTAACGCGCTCGAACACGAACTGGTCCACGAACTCCCGAAGGAGATCAAGCGTGCCGTCGCCCTCGGCGATCTCAGCGAAAACGCCGAATATCACATGGCCAAGCAACGCCAAGAGTTTGTGAAAGCGCGTTTGCGCCAGTTGGGCCGCCGCATGGCTGATTTATCGATGATCAATATGGACAACATTCCCAAGGACAAGGTTGGCTTGGGTTCGACGGTGCGCGTTTTCGATGCCGATAAGAACGAAGAAACGAAATACAAGCTTGTGACCAGTGAGGAATCCGATGTGGCAGCGGGAAAGATTTCGACCACTTCTCCCATCGGCAGAGCGCTGCTGAACAAGAAAACCGGCGATACAGCACTGGTCGTCACTCCAAACGGGAAGCGCGAACTGGAAATCTTGAGTCTGACCACCATTCACGACGAGGCAGAATCCTGAGATGGCAAAGACCTGGACCAGCGCATTTGGGCGGGCTTGCGGAGTTCTGCTGGATGCAATTGTCCGCTGGCTGGCTCTCGCACGTATCAACCCGAACGTCCTCACTTTTCTTGGGCTGGTTGTAAATACCATCGCGGCGTTTCTATTTGGCTACGCCAACGGGGAGAACCAGGCACGCTTGTTCCGCTACGCCGGGCTGGTGATTATTGGTTCTGGCTTTTTCGATCTTGTGGACGGTCGAGTAGCCCGAGCCACGAACCGGGTCACCCGATTTGGCGGATTCTTTGACTCCGTCATCGACCGTTACAGCGACGCCTCGCAATTCCTTGGGCTGCTGGTTTTTTACGCTCGCGGCGACCGCTTCTTCTACGTTGTGCTCACTGCCTTTGTCATGGTCAGCGCCATCATGGTGAGCTACACGCGGGCGCGCGCGGAGTCTTTGATCGGCTCTTGCCGCGTGGGATTCCTGGAACGTCCAGAACGTCTAGTGCTCGTGATCATCGGAGCATTGTTCAACCGGATGGCACCGGTTCTGTGGCTAATCGCCGTCTTCTCCACCATCACCGTAATTCATCGCATGCGCTATACCTGGACGCGAACTGAACTGGTGGACCGTGCGGCTGCAAGCCCTGGACAGGCGGCGTAAACGCGCCTTACCAGCGCCAGGGCATAAATATAATTACTG
Source organism: Terriglobales bacterium (assembly GCA_035507035.1). GTDB lineage: Bacteria > Acidobacteriota > Terriglobia > Terriglobales > Acidobacteriaceae > DATJOJ01. The sequence continues at coordinate 161,119 of DATJOJ010000048.1, forward strand.
CAATCCCGCCACGTAATGATTAAAGAACTCCAGCGTGTCGAGAGCTAACTCCCGCCGGGCGGCAGGGGTTTCAAAAGTATGGACGTCATCGATTTTCACAAGTTTCACCTTCGCGCCTGCGGCCGCTAACTTGTCGTTAAGTTCCTGGGCTTGAGAGACGGGCACCTCTTCATCCTTAGTACCGTGCACGATCAAGAAAACCGCATCTTTTTTATCCACGTGAAAAACTGGCGAGGCATCCCGCCAGACTTCCGGATTCTTCTTGTAGTCGGTTCCAAGAAAACTGGTTAGAAACGCAACCCCTCCAGGGTCGTCCTGCACTGTGAAATCCGACGGCGCGCTCACATCGACTACTGCCTGCACTCGGCTGGAATATTTCGCCAGCGACGGGTCGGAGTTGTCGCGCGTGTCTTCCATTCCCAACAGTGCTGCCAGTTGACCGCCGGCCGAATGGCCGAAGGCTCCGATGCGATCGGGGTTGATGTTGTACTTGGAGGCGTTGGCTCGCACCCAACGGACAGCGCGCTGCACGTCGTCGAACTGTGTCGGCCAGCGGTTCTCCTTGCCATCAAAAAGGCGATAGTCGACAGCAAACGCCACAAAGCCGTTGCGCGCCAGGAATCCGCCCATCCGGCGCATCGTGCTTTTATCAAAAGCGGTCCACCCTCCGCCGTGAATGAGCAACAGTGCGGGACGAGCGGCAGTTCCATGATCGTTAGCCGGTTCGTAAATATCGAGCCGCAAGTCGTGGCCGTTTACGGAACCGTAGACAACATTTTCCTCGACTTTGACGTCTCCGAGATCAGCTTGTGCTGCGGTCGAAGGCGGCTGCGCGGTGGCTCCCCTGTCCTGGAGCGGAACCGCGAAAACGGGAAAAGAACTGAGCAGGGTGGCTAGGATGGATAGAAGGAGTCGCCGCATTGCTCGATTGTAATATTGATTTACAAAGGCAGGATAGAAAAGACTCATCCGGAACGATACCCGTATTTGCCCTCGGCATTTTCTATTTGTACGAAGTGCAAACCACATTCGGTTTTGGCGAAGCCGGACCAACGGCCTGCCCGGACGTCCTCTCCCGGACGAATAGCTCGGGTGCAATGAGTGCAACCGATGCTGGGAAAATTCTGGTCGTGAAGCGGATTGTACGGCACATCGTGATCGTACAAGTAACGCCAGACCTGTTGGCTGCTCCAATCGGCAATCGGATTGACTTTGACCAAGCCGAACTTGGCATCCCATTCGATCTTGCGCGCAGTCGCGCGAAACGAAGTCTGATCCCGGCGAATGCTTGTGATCCAGGCGCGGAGTTCGCGCAGCTTCCGGCTTAACGGTTCCACCTTCCGCAAAGCGCAGCAGCGGTCGGGGTCTCGACTCCAGAGGGCAGGACCGTATTGCCGCTCCTGTTCTTGGGGAGAAAGCAAAGAACGAACCTTCTCAATTCGGACATGGTATCGCTTCTCGATTTGATCCACGAGCCCATAGGTCTCGCGAAAGAGAAACTCGGTATCGATGGTGAACAGCCGGAAATTCGGCTGAATTCGCGAGGCCATGTCGATTAGGGCCATACCTTCCGCACCGAAGGCGGACGAAATAGCAACGTCGCGCCCGAATTTCTGAAAAGCCCAACGCAGAACTTCTTCGGCGGTCCACGCTTCCGCATGAATGGCTGCGATCTCTTCGATCATGCGACTGGCCCCTGTGCTGGGTTCAAGTTCGAAATCGAAGGATGGATGGCCATACTTGCGGTGAGCGATTGGAAGCGAGTTGAAAACCTGACAACATCTCCGACGATGAGCAGCGTCGGGGCCGCGAAATGGGGTGCGCGAGGCAGCGCCGCTAAATGGGTAACAAATAGTTGCTGATCTGGCCAGGAGGCACGGGAGACGATCGCGCAAAGTGTTTCCGGGCCGGCGCCGGCCGTGGCTAAACGTTTGGCAGTGCGCGAGTAATCTTGACCTGGCATATAAATCACGAGCGTGGCTTGGGCCGAAACAAATTTCTGCCAATCCTCCTCTTGATTGCCGTCGGCTGTCTGGCCAGTGAGGAAAACGACTGCCGAGGAAACATGGCGATACGTGAGTGGAATCTCGCCCGCAGCTGCGGCCCCGAACGCGGAAGTTACCCCAGGTACGATTTCAAACTCGATTCCAGCCTCCCGCAGGGCTTTGATTTCCTCGCCCAGCCGACCAAATATCAGCGGATCACCGCCTTTGAGACGCACAACGTTCTTTCCGGTTGAAGCAAACTCGATCATCAGGAAGTTGATTTCTTCCTGGCTGATTTTCTTTTTGCCGCAGCGTTTTCCTACGTTCTGTAGCAGAGTTTTTGGGGATGCCAATTCGAGAATTCCTTGCCCGACCAGGTCGTCATGAAGAATGACATCCGCGGTCTTCAATAAGCCTGCGGCTCGAAGCGTGAGTAAATCGTGATCGCCGGGGCCGGCGCCCACCAAATGGACTTTCCCTTTCATGCTGCCTCTCCTTTCGCGCGTGCGCTATGAACTATCGTGTTCTGAAAAACCTGCTGGCTCGCCAATGACTTCAGCAAATCGCGTTTCTGTTCTGGGCGAAGATTGCTGTTGAGGATTTTGCGACGCGTTTCTCCTAATTTGGCGACCCATTCCCCGTAAGCTGGGCCGAATTGGTTTTCAAGCTTTTGCCGAAGTTGTTGCGCTAGTGACGGGCTCTGGCCAGCGGTCGAAATTGCGATTTGCAAGTCTCCCCGCTTCACCACAGCGGGGTAGAAAAAGTCGCAGCGTTCAGGAACATCGACAACGTTGCATAGAATGCCTCGCTTCTGCGCCTCTAAGAAAATGAGCTCGTTGATAATGGGCGAAGAAGTCGCGACGACGACGAGGTAGATTTCTTTGAGATCGTCGGTCACGAAGCCGCGCCGGTCGAGTTCGATCAGCCTGCTGCCAGCCCACTCGACAACCTTCTCGGTGGCCTGCATCGCGACAACTCTGATCGTAGCCCCGGTATCGAGCAGGCCTGAGATCTTGCCTTCGCCAACCTTGCCGGCCCCCACCACCAGCACCCTGCGGCGCTCCAACTTCACAAACATGGGAAAGAGTCTTGGCATCACCCCTCTACTCCTTGCGGCACGCGCTCGGTGGGGAGATCGCGCGCCACTGCATCCAGGGATCGTCCGGCGAGGAACTCACGCAGCTGAGCTTCAGAGTGACGGGCGAAGAATTGCCTCAGGTTCTCGCCCGCCACGCGTTCACCGAGGTACACTCGCAGCAAACGCTCGATCGCATCTGGGACTTCGCTTGCCGGGCAACGGTATCCAACCGGCCTTGCGACAGCTTGATGAAGTCCGACAGAACCACCGAGGCAGAAGTAATACGCGTCGATCATGCGGCCTTCGGACTTGAGCTTTTTTCCTTCAACTCCGATGTCGGCGATCCAATGTTGTCCGCAGCTGTTGGGGCAGCCGGTGACATGAAGTTTCAAATCCTGATCGAAGCCGGGCAACCGCTCGTTCAATTCCTCGACGAGCCAACGAGTGAAGCTCTTGGTCTCGGTAATTGCCAGCTTGCAGAATTCGGTTCCGCTGCACGCGATCGCTCCACGCCAGAATGGCGAGGCATTTGCGGGCAGGCTAATGTCGCCAAGTTCGCGAGCCAATTCTGCAGCTTGATTCTGCGGCACGTTGACGATGACGAGGTTCTGCATACCAGTGGTGCGCAACTCGCCATTAGCAAAGCGATCCGCCAAGTTGGCTGCCGCGCGCATTTGGTCGGCACTGATACGTCCCCGTAGAACGGCGGCTCCGAGGTAGCAAAGCCCAGGCTGTTTTTGCGGATGAATGCCGACATGGTCGCGATAGACATCGTCCGGCGCATTTTCTTCCTCTGCCGGCTCAAGCGGAAAACCGATGCGGCCTTCCAACTCCCGTTGAAAAGTCTCCGCCGTCCAACGATGTCGCAGAAAGAGAAACTTCAAACGAGCGCGTTCGCGATGTTCGCGGAGCGAATCGTTGTCACGAAATATTTCTGCGATCCCTTTCACGACTGGCAGTACCTGATCACCGCGGACAAATGCATTCAGGCGTACCGCGAGATGCGGGTCGGCGGAGAGCCCTCCGCCGACGCGAAGCGAGTAGCCGACCTCTCTTAAACTGCCTGACGTGCGTTCTACCGCAGTGAGGCCAACATCGTTGATCTCGGGATAGGAGCACCAGGCGCGGCATCCGGTGACGGAAATCTTGAATTTTCGCGGCAGATTGTAGAATTCCGAATTTCCGACCAGCATCTCCGATATGCGCTGCGCAAGCGGAGAGGCATCGCAAATCTCGTTGAGATCGATGCCGGCTAGTGGGCAACCCGTGACGTTGCGAGTGACATCGCCACAGGCTCCTTTGCTGTTAAGACCGACAGCCCAAAGCGCTTCGAGTATTTCCGGAAGAGATTCGATGGTGACCCAATGAAGCTGGATGTTCTGGCGCACCGTGATGTCGGCGCTGCCGCGGCCGTAACGCTGACTCAAGTCGGCGATGACTCGGAGTTGCTGGGACGTCAGCAGGCCATTGGTGATGCGGATTCGCACCATGAAATGCGGCAGAGCCTTGCCTTCCCCACCTTGCCCGCCCAACACACCAGCACCATCGCCCTGGGTGTAAACGCCCCACCAGCGGAAGTAAGTTCCAATCCATTCGGAGGGAATCGAGGAGAAACCTTCGCGGGCAAAGTGCCGTATGTCGTCGAGCGCGTCCCATGGGTTCTTTTCCCGTTTTAAGCGCTCAACCCGTTGTGCTTTCGTCTCTTTCGTCTCTTTTGTCTGTATTGGCATAAAAAAGAAAAACCCACCGCCAGCTTTCTCTGGCGATGGGTTAATAAGTGCTGATGCTCTAAAAAATGTCTAGTTCAGCAGCCTCCCTGCGCCAGCGCGCACGCATCCGCAACAACAACAAGTGCAGACGTGCTGGCGATGGTTTCTGCTATTCATGATTACTTAACAAACGAACCAAGCGGCCCACTGACTTTAACTCACCTGCGTTAATTCGATGCAGGCTTTCACAAGTCGCTCCAGAATTTTTTCCTGGCAGCGGCAAAATACAACAACAGACCACAAAAGTGATTCCCCCTCCCGCCCGAGCGCGGGCTGAATGCTTGGTCGGGAACCCCCGATTGACGGCAATTGTAGGCTACTTCAGTGCTTTTTCCAACAAAGAAGCAGTGCTCGAACCGCCCTTGGTCTCCACAAACTTGGCCATGATGGGCACGAACTTGCCCATCATCTCTGGGGACATGCCCAACTTATGGAAGGCTTCGGCGGCTTCGGCTGTGCGGCCCATGTTGCCCGGCAGCGAACCTTCTAAGCCCGAAAGCTCCGAGTTTTGAGAGACGGCCGGAGCGGCCTTGAGCAACCCGCTCATCCCCGGAACTGCCGAGGAGACCTTGCTGAACTCATCTGCACTCAGACGGCTCTTGGCCAAAGAGAATAGCGCCCCAGCACCGCCACTAGCCTGAGTATGTGAAATGGAAAGCTCTTTGCTCAATTGCCCAACCAGTCCGGTTGCAGATTTGACAGTGGAGGTCTGTGCCTGGAGCTGCACGTTAATGAAAATGCAAGCGGTGCACAAACACATCCCGACAAGAAGAAGTATCGGTGAACGGTTTTCTGATCTCATATTCCTCCCCTTCTGGCATAGATAGTACCGCAGCGGTGAAGCAAGAATGGGGAAATATCCAGGATATTGGTTAGCCCTGGCAGGCGATTTTAGAACTCTCTTGGCTGAGTGCAGGAAGCAGTGTGTAGATGTGTTTTTCGTGCTGGTTCCAGTAGCTGGTGGAGGTGAATCTGCTCGATTGAGCAACTGCCCGATTTCACCTGTCGCAACCGCCGTTTCGTCATCATCCACAATCTTTGCGTCATAGCCGGGAATGATCTTTCCGCTCGCTTATGCGGCAAGCCCGTGCAAGGTTTGCCAGAGGGTTTTGAGCGCAATCGGCATAACAGAAATTACGACGCAACCGTTTCGCGTGATGCAAAGAAAAGGCCGCCCAGACCTCGGGCGGCGTGGTAGTTTGTTTGCGATTTTAGAACGCTTTCCGCAGGAAGCCGTGAAAAACACCGTTCGAGTCGATGATTTCTCCGGTAATCGCCCCGAGCAGGTTTGGGGTGAACGGAATGGTGCCCTGGCCGGCGGCTGTTCCCGCCCCCGGAGCGTCGAAAGTTCTGATTTGACCGAAAGGACTCCGCACGAAGCCGTGATTCACGCCACTGGCGTCGATGTAATTTCCGGTAACCAAGCCCTCCACATTGTTGCCCTCGGGTACGGTGCCTTGACCGGAGCCGCTGCCTGCGCCCGAAACGTTGAACGTGGTGAAGTTGCCGAACGGAGAGCGGATGTAGCCGTGCTCCACACCGTTCGAATCGATGTAGGGTCCCATGATTATCCCCAGGTCGTTAATGCCTGAGGTAGTCGTGCCCTGGCCCGAACCGCTGCCTCCGCCCGAGACGTTGTATTCCGTGATAGTGCCGTTCGCTGCGCGAAGGAAGCCGTGAAACACGCCGTTCGAGTCAACCCAAAGTCCCGTGACCGCGCCCGCCACGTTGAGGCCAAGCGCTGCTGGCAGAAAGGTCGCTACGGAACCCGTGGGATCGAATGAAGTGAAAGTTGTGTACGGCGGCGAAGTTACAAAGCCGTGTGACACCCCGTTGGCGTCAATGTAGCTTCCAGCCACCTCCCCTTCCAGATTGATGTCCTCGGCAAAAGTGCCTTGCCCGGCGCCTTGGCCGGCGTCGGGATCGTTCAAGATGGTGAAGGTTGTGTACGGCGGAGCGATCACGAAACCATGACCTGTGTTGTTTGAGTCATTGTAGAAACCCGTAATTACCCCGAATGGGCTAACGCCGAAAGCGTAGGTGCCCTGGCAACTGTCGACGGCCAAGCAGCCAGAGCCGTTGTCGGCCGTGCCCGCGTCCGGAGCCTGCAGGGTGGTGAAGGTGTGGGACGAAGCGCAGCCTGAAATGCACACAAAACCGTGAGCTACGTTGTTTGAGTCAGCCGAGAATCCCACAATTGCCCCCACCGGGTTGATGTCTATGGCTTCGGTACCCTGACCCGAGAGTGTGCCCGCCCCTGGAGCCTCGAATGTAGTTATGGTTTGCGCGTGTGTGGAAGCGGAAAAGCCCAGCGTGCAGAACGCCAAGCAAAGCGCCAGCGCCACTTTCAGGCGGACTGGCGCCGAAAATTTTGCGAAAGTAAAAGTGGGAATGGAATTTACTAGACTTCGATATAGCGTGGTCATGGGAAAATCCTCCGAGTTTTGAAATCCGCTCTGTCGCTTCGTGGAAATCTGACTGTCTTCGTCCGGTTGCCGGACTTCATCCTCTACTTGCTCTTGGAGACGTGCCCCGAATGAATATTGGAGTTTCATCCTGGAAATCCAATTGTCTTTGCGACAAGCGGCGGGAAAATCGCGACCAGCGGACGGAAGAGTCCGATATGATTCGGCTAGGTAAGGGGGTGATTGATCTCATGACGGCCGGCGCACGCAGCAGGAGTTCACGCCATTCCTGACGGTTTTGGTCGAGTGAGAGTCACATGAACGCGAGTCCTGTAACGATGTCGTCAAATCGAGACAAACCGCGGCCGGCGAGTTGGAACATCGCCAAACGGTGCGCCATGATCACTGGGTTTTGGCTCTTTTTTTCGATCTTTGGCGGTTTGACGACATATGTCTATAGACGGGATATGGGCAGACCCTCTTCTTGGCACGAAGTCGCTCTTTTCCCGTTTGCCAGCTCCATCATCTGGACCTTCCTCATTCCTCTGGTGGTCGCATTCACTTCCTGGCTGAAACGGCTCCATCTCAGCTTTGCCCTATGGCTCGCTGCACACACCGTGTTCGCTTTTCTGGTGATGATTTTGTGGGCTGTGGGATGGATTCCCTTCCCGCAACCGCCAGATTCCGACTTATTTGGAATCCCGCGCGCTTCGTTTCATTTCGTCCAACTTCAGTTTGTGCAGACCCTGGACTATTGTTTATGGCTGTACTGGACAATCGTCGGGTTCGTCTACGGTATCGACTACTATGTGGACGGGCGTGCGGCTCAGATCCATGCTGCCGAACTGGAAGGCCAATTAGCCCGGGCTGAATTGGATGTTCTGAAGCAGCAACTACAACCCCACTTTTTATTCAACACTCTGAATTCGATTTCCGCATTGATGCGTACCGACGTGGATGCCGCGGACGATATGATCGGAGACCTTAGCAGCCTTCTGCGCCGGAGCCTGGAAAATAATGGCACGCACGAGGTTCCACTGTGGCAGGAATTGGAGACACTCCAGTTATACATCGATATCCAGCGGGTCCGGTTTCAGGACCGATTGACGGTGGAACTGAACATTGATTCGAAAACTCTGAATGCGCGAGTGCCTCAACTGGTGCTCCAACCGCTGGTGGAAAATGCATTTCGCCACGGACTCTCCAAACTTTCCAGCGGCGGTCTGCTGCGCATCCAATCAGAATGTCGGAATGGAAACCTTCTGTTGCGCGTATCGGACAATGGGCCGGGCATGGCTGACAATTCCGCTACAAATCGCGGCATCGGATTAAAGAACACGCTCGCTCGTTTGCGGAAGTTATATGGTGAGCTTTCTGCCCTGCGAGTTGACGGTTCGAGCGCGGGTTTTACGGTTGAATTGGAGTTCCCGTTCTCGAAGGACGAGCCGGATGAAAAGTAACGGAGTTGGGAATCCACTAATCACCGCCCTCGTCGTGGACGACGAACCACTAGCGCGCGTCAGGATCACGTCGCTGCTGAAGATTGACCCTGAGGTCAGCCTTGTCGGAGAGTGTAGGGATGGTACATCAGCGATCCGAACTATCCAGCAAGTGACTCCGGCACTCGTGTTTCTGGATGTGGAGATGCCCGAGGTCGACGGATTTGGAGTTTTGCGCGCGCTCGACTTGCTCCCGACTATCGTATTTGTTACGGCGCACCCGACCTATGCCGTCCCTGCGTTCGAAGCATGTGCGCTCGACTACCTGCTTAAGCCGTTTAAACGCTCGCGATTCTTTCAGGTGCTGGCGCGGGCTAAGGACCACATTCGCCGCAATATCGAATGCGACAGCCGTAACGCTGCGATTCGACAGATTGTCGACGCGCACCAGCCCCGCGAGTTGCTGATCGTAAAATCGGAAGGACGTTTGCTTTTCTTGAGAATGTCAGAGGTCAGGTGGATCGAAGCCGACAAAGATTACATTCGACTTCATCTTCTTAAAGGCACGTCCCTGGTGCGAGAGACAATGAATGGCATTCAGGCACGGCTGGATCAAGCTGTATTCGTGCGCATTCACCGCTCGACCATTGTGAATATTCACGAAATACTCGAAGTCCAACCGATGCTGGGGGGCGATTACCGCATCGTGTTGCGCGACCGTACGCAATTGAACATGAGCCGCCGCTATCGTTACGCACTGGATGATCTTCTCCGGCAATACAGCGTAAATCTTGCGAAGTCGATCTGAATGTCAGTCTGAATCGAGCAGTCTTGACTTTCAATCGGGTCCCCATGTGCGTGCGCACTTATACAGCCTCAACGGTCGGCGATGAGTCTCGATTTCACTCATGAACTCCGTGAAAAGCGAACAAATAGCGGAAGCTTGCCTGAACGCGTCCCATAAGAAGGCCGGTCGGAGTCAAGTGGGTTCGTTTGTTTTCTCGTTGGACATGGTTTTTCTCTCCGCCGAGTCGCCACTGTCGCCATCCTTCCATCCGCACTCTCAATGAGCGATTGTCGCCGGGTGCAAGTTGGGCGTTCTTGTTTCAGCCGGTGCTTGCCACCTGACTGTCGAGCTTCGATCTCTAGGATGGAAGTTGGGACAGGCGATTAACGTAGTACCCGGAACTCGGCTTTGGGCTTGCCTTTCCTTCTTCGCGGAATGTTTTAAGCTGCCAGCGCGATCCGACTGCGAGGCATCTCGCCAATACACTTCCCGCATGGCCTTCGGCGTTGTGCTTACCTTCTGTTCCAGCAGCACTCTGCCCGCGTAACTGTCACCCCCACATACAAAAAGCCCTTCGACATGATCTCCCGGCGGGACGAAAATGAAGAATGGTCGGGGCGATTGGATTTGAACCAACGACCCCCTGCGCCCAAGGCAGGTGCGCTACCAGGCTGCGCTACGCCCCGACTCTTGCTGCACTGATTCTAAACTACATCACTAAAGCCGGCCAGACTCATGCATCTCAAGCGCAGGCTGCATTGGTGCCGAGTTACCTGTACAATTTGCGAACCGATATTTTCGCCGCGACCATCTGCCGCTGATTGTGGGAGAACAGATGAGGAGTGGCAAGTTGCATTTCCCGGATAGACAAATGTTGGTTCTAAAATTTTGTGCGCTCACGTTTAGCGCGTTGCTGCCGCTGATCAACCCATTGGGGTCCGCCCTCATTTTCCTGGGCGTGGTGGGCTATGCTCCGCCGAGCGAATTTCATTTCCTGGCAAGAAAAGTAGCCGTGAGCACGGTATTGTTCCTGCTCATCATTGAACTGGCCGGCGCCACGATTCTGACCTTCTTCGGCATTTCGCTGCCGGTCGTGGAGCTCTCTGGTGGGCTGGTGCTGGCCGCCATGGGTTGGGGATTGCTGAATCAGAAAGACGGAGGTACTGTGACATCCGCGGCTGGCACTGCGGGCGTCGGGCCGCTCAGGGACCAGATCTTCTATCCTCTGACGTTCCCCATCACGGCCGGCCCGGGTTGCATTGTCGTCACCCTAACATTGAGCGCGCATGCATCCCGGCCAAAAGTCGCGCCGACGATTTTGGCGCATTTGGGCATCGCGTTAGCTATTGTGGGTTTAGGGATTACTGTCTGGCTGTGCTACGCGTACGCGCCGAGAATCGCGCAAAAAATTCCGCCTCAAACTGCGCAGGGAATTCTACGAGTGATTGCATTCGTCCTACTGTGCATCGGCGTCCAAATTGGGTGGAAGGGTCTGGACGCACTGATAAAAAGCGGGCCATAGCTTTAATAATGATGCCGCAACCGACTAGGCCAGCGATGCGGTGTATTGTCCGCGTGGTAAACGCGCAACTGGGAGTTTCAGAGGTATAATTTCTGCGGTTCCCATGCAGAATCCCCGCTACGCGCTCGTGGCTTACGTTAAGAATACGGCGGGGGAATTTGTCGAGCGCATGCGCCAGGACCTTCATCCTGACCTGCCCCATTTACCGGTCCACCTAACGATTCTGCCGCCCCGTCAATTAAACGGAAGTGAGCTTTCTGCACTGGAAACGCTGGAAGAAATCTGTAGCCGGGCAGAGCCTTTCGAGGTTGTCTTGGGAGAGGCTGAGACCTTTGTGCCCGTTACTCCCACCGTCTTTATTCGGGTGGCCCATGGGGCGGAGCGAATGCACGAACTGCATGATCGCTTGAACACAGGGGTTTTCTGCGCGGAGGAAGAGTGGCCTTACATGCCGCATCTTACCATCGTAAAACTTAGTACCGAGGAATTGGCGGAGAAGGCATATATCACGGCTCGAGACCTCTGGGCGCAGTTCCCGGGCTTGCGAAGAGTATCGGTGCGAGAACTCACTTTCGTGCGTGAGGAAGAGGAGAACCGCTGGCTTGATTTGGCAGGAGTTCCGCTTGGCCGAAGCCTGGTTAACCGCTAGTCTTCTGCAGAGAAGAAACTGGCCTCCCTTTCACGGGAGGCCAGTGTTTTTTCTCGGTTTGATCCTATCTTCTATTGCACCGTGATGGGGCGCAGATTGGAGTGGATTCCGTCGGCTACGACCACGATGTCACTAGCGCCAGTTTCGATGTTAGTGGGTACATCGAAGTTCGTTCCGACCTTCGTGCTGCCCGTGGCCACGCCCATCGTGCTGTGGTCGTGAGTTCGGCAAAAGAAGATGTGCCCAGTCTTGCGATTGCGAATTACCACCAGAGGATAGTTGGTGGCCATCTGGGCATCGTCTCCGTAGTACGCACCTTGCGTCAGACCGTTGAACTGCGTACCGCCAATCTGGTAGGTCTGTCCAGGCGTTACGGACGAAGGAGCTTGGAGAATCTTTGGAGCCCAAGCGGGATTCGGGCTGCCGGCTGCCGTATAGATCTCAACGTCGCTGGATCCGTCGGTCCAAAAAACCTGGCCGGTCGGAAGCAACAGCATACGTCCGGCGAAGGATGGATCGTTCTTCGCATTTTGTGTGGAAGGAACCGCGGTAAAGGATGTGCCGTTGAATTCGAAGAACGAACTCGGAGAACGGTAAACTCCGGGGCTGGCCTGGATCAGGACATTCCCGCTGGGCAGGAAGGAAGCCGGTCCATCGGCAATATCCAAACCGTTGGGAATATCCGGGCCGGCAGTCCAAGTGCCCGGATCTGTCGGGCTGGGCGGAATGGTATAGATCGAAGTGTGTCCGGCGCCACTGGCATTTGCCCCCGTGGCGAAAACCGTGCCGTTGGGAAGCAGGACAGCAGGTCCAATCTCCTCTGAGGAGGGATCTTCCAGACGCACAATAGTGTTGCCGGCGTTAATCCAGTCGCCAGCGCTGATGACAAACTTTTCGGCATTGGGAGCGTCGATGGCGTCCGTGGTCAGAACCGTGCCATCCGGCAACAGGTTCCAGCCTTCTTCCGAGTTGCGATCCTGCTTTCCAGTGCCAGGCAATACGGTCCAGGTCATGGTCTTCGGATCCAGTTCTGCGCTTTGTTCGTTGAAGATGTCGGCGACCATGAAAGTTCCATCGGGAAATACAACACTCTGCGCATCGCCGATGCCAGAGAACCCTGGAGGCGGGGTGAGCGGGGTCCAGGTATTCGTGGTGGGCTGGTACACAGCGCCCAAATTAGTTTCCACCTGCTGATCGCCGAGGTTATATTCTCCACCCTCGACGATAACTCGCCCATCAGCCAAAACCGCCGAGGCGTAATAAAGGGGGCCGTAACCGGTCGGCAAGGAAGCAAGTTGGGTCCAGGTTCCATTGATGTAGTTGGCGTTTTCGTCTGGTGTAAGGCGCCACCAATCGGAAGCATCGCCATCTTGAACCATAATGGTGCCGTCGGTTAACAAGAGAGCCGTACTCGGAGAAGCGAAAGGAGCTTTATTCTTGATTGGGGTCCAGTGTTGAGCATTAGCGATCCCGGCTAAAGAGAAAAGGAAAATCAGGCCCATTAGGCCGAAGCTGCGCAGAGTTTTCATCCTTCATCCTTCTTTTGATTCGCCGAGCCTAAGAACCTGGGCAGCGGCGAGGTGGAATTAAAGTCGCAGAATTGTACTGTCATTTTCGATAGCTCCGATAGAGTCAAACTTCTCAGCACGAACGGCTACTTGGCGCCCGGTGACAACGATAGCCAGTAGTAATTGAAAACAAGCGGGCTAAGCATAGAGCCTTCATTGACCCCAGCCAGCCTTATCCCGCCGAACACCTCGAAAACTCGGCGAGAACGGCTCAAAAAACGAGAAAAACGCTTGCTTTCACTAAGAGCCAGAGTGCATGTCCTAATTCGCGTGAGACGCGGCCTCCGGCGCGAAGCACACACTCCCTCGGTGCTTTGCCAATGGGGAATGACGAGAGTAATAAAGAAGTAAGCCGGTTGCAGGTGCTAAGTTGCCCGCCGCCTGGCTGACGGCGAGAGCTTATGCTAATTGGGGTTTACGGAGCGGGGTATCTGGGCACGGTGGTTTCGGCATGCCTGGCGGACTTCGGAACTCCGGTTTTGTGCTGCCATCCCGATAGCTCGCGCATGGTTACTATGGCGCAAGGCACGGTTCCCTTTCACGAAAAAAATCTCTCAGAAGTCATCAAACGTAACGTGCGTTGCGGCCGGCTCGCCTATTCCACAGACGTCGACTCATTCGCACGCAAGGCTCAGGTAATATTTCTGGCAGAGGATCAGCCGCAGCATCTGGGTGATTTGGCGTTGCGGATCGCTCGCGCCGCTAGTAGGCCGTGCATTATTTCGATCGTCACCCCCGTTCCGGTGGGTGCCGCGGCTGAGATTGAAAAGCGCGTTCAAGCTGCAGGTTTGCGAGCCACCATCGTTTCGCAGCCTATGTTTTTCACCCCAGGCTGCGCCGTAGAAGATTTCAATTGGCCTGACCGCATTATTCTGGGCACCGCGTCCAACGAAGCCGTACTGGTGTTGAAGCAAATTTTTCACTCTTTGGTGATGCGCGGCGTGCCGGTGATTGTGACCAATCACGAAACTGCAGAACTTGCGAGAGAAGCAGCAACCGCATTTGTGACCACCAAGATTTCGTTCATCAACGAATTGGCCGAGCTTTGCGAGCGTGTCAATGCCGACGCGGTCAATCTCGCCTTGGCGCTTGGTCTGGACAAAAAGATCGCTCCGCGCTGCCTGCAACCGGGCACCGGCATGGGAGGCATATTTGCCGAATCCGACATGGATTCGCTGGGAGCTCTTGCCGAGAGAAATGGCATCGCCCTCAAGGTGCTGAAGGCTGCGCGTGAGGTGAATTGCCAGCTGGCCGACCACCTACTCGAGAAGATTTCCCGTTATGTGCAACCGGTACAAAATAAGGATGTCGGGATTCTCGGTTTGGCGTTCAAGCCGAACACAAATTCCGTAGCCGGTTCCTCTTCCCTTCAACTGGTGAAGAGTCTGATTGCCCGGGGCGCGCGTGTGCGGGCGTATGATCCGGTCGCAATCTCCGAAGCGCGCGCAGAGTTGAACGGCACCGTCTGCTATTGCGAGTCACCCTACGTGGTTGCCGAGGGCGTGGATGCACTGGTCGTAGGCACCGGATGGCCCGAATTTCGTGCGTTGGATTTCGGCCGCATTAAGCAAGTGCTGCGGCGACCACTAATTGTTGACACCAAGAATATCCTTGATTCCGCGCGGCTGCGCTCGATGGGATTTGAATACGTCGGGGTTGGACGAGGATAATTTCTGTTTCTGAATTTCCCACCATCCTTTGATCGCATTTCACCGATCCTCGTTGCGGTCGTGGAGTGAACGGCGGTCAGCCTTTTGCACGAAATTGTTATAATCAGGAAATGCGGTGGGAGTAGCTCAACTGGCAGAGCACCGGACTGTGGCTCCGGTTGTTGCGGGTTCGATTCCCGTCTCCCACCCCAGATTCTGATCCGTTCGCAGATCTGTCCCGCAGTTGGTTCCTTAGCTACGGAATATACCTTTTGGGTCGTTTCGAATCAGAGCGTCTAAGAGTTGCCTCTCTGAACAACGATTTCGCCGCCGTGACGCATTCACTGGGACTGTCCTATAAAGTCGGGTCTAGGCGGAGAGCATATCGACTCGAACCATCGGCTGATGTAGATTTGCGCGTGCGCTTCTCCGCAGAAGTGACGAGCACCGCCGGCATTTGCCGCTTCTGAATTCCACTTAAGCACGGTGAGCGCCGACTCGCTACACTGAATCACAAACCAATGATTCGGACTGGTGGTGATCCGGCCACAAATTTCGCACTTGAATTCTTTGATAGAGGTCACGAGATTCCAAGCTCCTGCTATAGCGATCTACCCGTTACCTGCTTCGGGATAAGTACGCGAGTTGCCGATTTTAGTGAGTGCCATTATAACTTCGTAATTTATTGTCTGAAAATCGGCCAATTGGCAGTGTTTTCAGAATATGCCAGCAATTTGACCACACTGAGATTTTTAATTCCCCGACCCTAACTTTGTGCAACGGAATGTAAAATTTGTGATCTAACTATAGAGTCTCCGTAGAAGGTCGCTTTCGTCTGGTTAGGTTCCCTCTGTAGGTGTTCGCTTATGGCCAAGCCTATTTTACTCAGTGTTGATGATGATGCCGATGTATTGCGGGTAATCGAACGCGATTTGCGCTCTCAGTATGGAGCTGAATATCGTGTGATTGGCAGCGACTCTCCCGAGAAAGCGCTCGACATTCTGAAGCAACTGAAGGTCCGCAGCGACAGCGTGGCCCTTTTGCTTGCGGATCAGCGCATGCCCCGGATGAACGGGGTGGAATTTCTTCAGGAGGGAATGCAAATTTTTCCCGATGCTAAGCGGGCGCTGTTAACCGCCTACGCAGATACGAGCGCCGCAATCAGCGCTATTAATGAAGCGAATATCGATTACTTTTTCATGAAGCCTTGGGACCCTCCGGCGGAGCACTTATATCCACAGTTGGACGACCTGCTTGATGACTGGAGGGCAGCCTATCGACCGTCCTTCGAGGGAATACGCGTTTTGGGGACGAGGTGGTCGCCACGATGTTATGATATGCGCGATTTTCTGGCTCGAAACCACGTTCCGTACCAGTGGATGGACGTAGAACTTTCTGCCAGCGATCCTGAAACCAAACGTCTTCTCGATGTGCTGGGACCCGAAGCTGCCAACCTTCCCATCGTCTTGTTTCCTGACGGCACAAAACTTCTAGAGAGCCTGCCAGCCGACGTGGCGCAAAAAGTCGGGCTGCGTACGCGTGCCCAAACAGATTTTTATGATCTGGCGATTATCGGAGGAGGGCCCGCCGGCTTGGCGGCGGCCGTTTATGGCGCCTCTGAAGGCTTAAAGACGGTAATGGTTGAGCGTCAGGCTCCGGGCGGTCAAGCTGGAATGAGTTCTCGGATAGAGAACTATCTCGGGTTTCCCACCGGGCTGAGCGGGGGCGATCTTGCGCGGCGCGCCGTGGTACAAGCGCAACGCTTTGGAGTAGAGATTTTGTCCCCGCAGGAAGCGGTGAGTGTTCGCACAGAAGGCCCTTACCGGATTATCAAGCTTGTCGACGAAAGCGAGATATCCTGTCATGCCCTGATGGTCGCGACGGGAGTGCAGTGGCGCCGATTAGCAGCTCCGGGCATCGATCAACTACAAGGGGCGGGCGTCTACTACGGAGGTGGTGCGACAGAGGCACTCTCCTGTAAAGGCGAAATCGTCTATGTGGTGGGGGGCGCAAATTCGGCAGGCCAAGCTGCAATGAACTTTGCCCGGTACGCAGAGAAGGTCGTAATTCTGGTACGCGGGGAGGGACTGGCTGCCACCATGTCCCAATATCTGATCGACCAGGTGCAACGAACTCCCAATATACAAATATGGAGCCGCGCGAGCGTTGCGGAGGCCCACGGCAATAGCCACCTGGAAGAAATCTCGGTATTGTGCTCGGATACCGGTAAAGTGGAACGCGTCCCCGCAAGCTCCATGTTCATCTTCATCGGCGCACTGCCGCGGACCGACTGGCTTGCCGGATTAGTCGAGCGAGACGATCGCGGCTTCATCTTGACTGGCCCAGACCTCATCCGTGATGGTCAGCGTCCGAAAGGATGGGAACTCGACCGCGATCCATTCCTCTTAGAAACCAACGTTCCGGGCATCTTCGCAGTTGGAGACGTCCGGCATGGATCAGTGAAGCGCGTCGCGTCCGGCGTTGGTGAAGGGTCAGTAGCCGTTCAGTTCATTCATCAGTATTTGAGCAAGGTCTAATGATCACCCCAGGAGAACTGTTGCGCTTCCCCGCATTTGCTAATTTGCCTGAGGACCAGATCGCGTGGTTCCTCAGCCAGTCGCAAGAAGTCACCCTTAAAGCGGGCGAGGTGTACGCGAAGCAAGGCGACCCTCCCCATAGCATGTTCGTGCTGCTTGACGGCGAGTTCGAGTGGCGCGGGGAGTTTGGCGGCGAGACGGTTGTATTTGCCGGTAAAAAGGGCGACGTGACCGGAGCATTGCCATTTTCGCGCATGAAACAGTTCACGGTTACTGGTCGTGCGCTAAGCAATGGCCGCATTCTGCGGTTTCCTGCGGTGTTGTTTCCGGAGCTTGTCCACAAGATGCCGGAGTTGGCTAAGCGTCTTGTCGGCGTGCTCACCGACCGCGTCCGTGAGAGTACGCGGCTAGAACAACAGCGGGACCGGCTGGCGGGGCTGGGAAAGCTTTCAGCAGGGCTTGCTCATGAGCTTAACAATCCTGCTTCCGCCGCCAAACGCGCGGCCGCACAGCTGCGGGAGACTCTGAAGCGCATTAAGGACGCCAGCCACGAACTTGGACGTCGAGAATTGACTCCCACCCAAAAAGCAGAAATTGAGAAACTGGAATTTTCGTTTACTCATCAAGACGCGCCGCCTCCCGACGCTCTGACTATTAGCGATCTTGAAGACAAAATTGATTCGTTGCTGCGAAGTCACGGGCAGAACGATTTGTGGCAACTGGCAGCAGAGTTAGCGCAGAGAGGAATCCAACCTTCGGCGCTAGAGTCCTTATTCGAGAACCTCGATAGCGGTTCGGCACGTGCGGCTCTCGTGAGAATTGCGGCTTCCGTCGAAATTGCCAGTCTCTTGAACGAAATTGAGAGCAGCACTTCGCGAATCTCTGACCTGGTCGGGGCGATTAAGCAATACACGTTCATGGATCAAGCACCGGTTCAGAACGTTGATGTCGTAAAGAGTTTAGAAACTACATTGACAATCCTGAATCACAAGCTCAAACGTGGTGTCACGGTGCAACGCGAGTATCAGCCCATTCCGCTACTTGTGGACTCTTTTGGAAGTGAGCTCAATCAGGTCTGGACAAATCTTATCGACAACGCGATTGATGCCATGAGCGGCAAAGGCGAGCTTCGAGTCCGGACTTATCGCGATGACGGATGTGTGGTTGTCGAAATCGGCGATAACGGTCCGGGAATTCCGCCAGAAGTGCGGACCCATATTTTTGAACCTTTCTTTACGACCAAAGGCGTGGGCGAAGGCACAGGATTAGGCCTTGATACAGTGCAGCGGATCGTACGGAAACACCGCGGCAACATTCAGGTAAATTCGAAGCCGGGGGATACTCGTTTTCAGGTATGGCTACCGCTCGCAGACGCTCGGCCTCGATGAATATGGTTGATTGAAGTCGATTGTCTTTTGAAATCTGGGATGATTCATGTTTGAAAGCATTATCTGTCAGGTGACGGAATATGACGCGGCAGTTTTAGAATCTCTCATTGAATTGGCAGTGGAGATTGCTCGTGAAGGCCGCGAAGGCCGGCGTGTTGGCACTTTATTCACGCTGGGCGACGAACAGGCCGTCTTGGCGAGGTCAAGGTCACTCATTCTCGACCCACTCATCGGACATCCGGAGTCTTCTCGCCAGCTCACTAACCCCAATCTCCGGGGTACGGTGAAGGAGTTGGCTCAATTGGATGGAGCATTCGTGGTCAGCCACGACGGTGTCGTTATCTCTGCATGCCGTTATCTGGATGCCGCGGCGACGAACGTCGAATTGCCTCTCGGGCTCGGTAGCAGGCACATGGCGGCGGCCAACATAAGCGCGGTGACCAAGGCGGTGGGAATCCTAGTCTCGGAAAGCTCGGTCGTTCGGCTATTTTGTCACGGACAGCTCGTCGGTGAGATCATTCCGGAACTTTGGATGATTGACCGGGCCGCACAAATGCAGGGTTCAGTAAAAAAAGAGACCTTCGGGGAACTGACCGTACTCACACCGAGTATGCCGCGCTCTTACTCTGCGAAGTAACCATTCCCGCTTAAGCGGAACAATCCAGGGCGTCAGTTGTTAAAGGGATACGACAGTCTGGTTAATTCTGGAAGAATAAATTCCGTAACATATCGCAAAATTCTCCTGATTGGCAGATCATAATCGTCTGGAGTTGCGCTGGCGATTCACGCGACAGCGAAGCTTTGCGCGCCAGGCTCGCACTATGTCCCAGTCGCCAAACCCAATCGTGCCTCCCGCGGTCGCACCCCTGCTGGCATTGGCCACTCAATGGCTCAGGGCTGGACGACCCGCGGATGCGATCGCTCCATTACGAGACGCTGCCCAACTTGAGCCGTCGAACCCGATGATTCAGCACGACCTTGGCCTGGCCTGCCTCGAGGTCGGCCGAGTTGAGGATGCCATCACGGCATTGCAGCAAGCCGTCGCCAGCAACCCCCGCTACGGGGATGCCCATTTCCGGCTGGGAATCGCCTTTGAAAAGCTGGGCAATGTTGGCGGAGCACTAGCAGCGTACGACCAAGCCACGAGGCTGCTTCCATCCTTGACGGAGGCATGGTTTCGCGGGGGCGCTTTGCTGTACACAATGGGCCATTTGCCACAGGCGATCGCTTGTTTCCGGCGCGCGGCGGCGACCGGAGGCGGAACCAGTTTCGGTCGGCTTGGTAAGGCGCGCGAGCTAGTGATCGGGGATCGCAACGAGGAAGCCGAACAGGTATTGCGAGACACGCTGGTAGCCGATCCGCAAAACGCCATGGCGTATGACTTACTGGGCAGCGTGCTCTCTGAGCTAGGCCGCTTCGACGAGGCGCGGGCCTGCTTCGAACGCACCGTCGCGATCGCTCCCATGATGGCCGGGAGCTACTACGATCTGGTCCGGTGCCGCCCGGTTACCAGCAGTGACAAAGGTCTACTCCAAGCGATGCAAGCCGCCCTGGACACCCCCGCATTGGAGGCGCAGCAACGCCTGCGGCTTCATCTTGCGATTGGCAAGGCGGCGGAGGATTTTGGCGACTACTGCCTGGCGATGCAGCATTTCGATGCCGCGGACGCCGTGCGCCGCGGCTCTCGGCCATTTGACTCAGCGGCGTTTTCCATCCAGATCGATCGCTTGATTGCCCGCTGCGATGCCGATTGGATTAAGCAGGCTAGCGAAGGCGGCAGCGATGACGCAACACCAGTGCTAATCATCGGGATGCCGCGATCCGGAACAACTCTCGTCGAGCAAATCATCTCGATGCATCCTGAGGTCATAGGTGGTGGAGAGTTGAATTTCTGGAACGAGCGCGGGGCGGAGTGGCATAAGTCGGTCACAGAAGAGACAGAGAGGACATTCCTCGCTAGGGCAGCGGCGGATTATCTCGGCGTGCTGGGCGCTATTGCGTCGACGCCAGCCCGAGTGACCGACAAGATGCCGTTCAACTTCCTGTGGGCCGGGCTGATCCATGTTGCATTCCCGCGGGCCACCATCATCCATTGCCGGCGTGCCGCAATCGACACCGCGCTGTCCATCCATCAGACGTTTTTCCATCCGGCCCTGGCGTTTCCTACAGGTGGCCCCGAACTGGTCGCATACTTCCGCAGCTACCAGCGGCTCGTCGACCATTGGCGGAAAGTGCTACCGGCCGATCGCTTCATCGAGGTCAACTATGAGGAACTGACTCAGACGCCCGAACCAGTTATCCGACGGATGATCGCGGCATGCGGTTTGGCGTGGCACGACGGCTGCCTGCGGCACGAATCGAATCCGCGGGCGGTGAAGACCCCAAGCAAGTGGCAAACGCGACAGCCAATCTATCGAACTTCGATCGCGCGGTGGAAACGATACGAAGCTTGGCTGGGACCACTCCGGGAACTGGCCGAATAATCCGGCGAACTCGAAGGGACGATCGCCCCCCTGTTATGCCACTAACTTATTGAAAGCAAAGTGGCAGGCTTGTAAGATTGCGATTTTGCGAAACAGAGCTTTGGCACGGTTTCCAACTCTCCAGACTTCATTGACTTGCCCTTGCATCCCGCATAACATGGCGTCGCGTCGCCAGATTTATCCACAGATGCTCGACCAAGAATGATCGGCAAGACGATTTCGCACTACCGCATCGTCGAGAGGCTGGGCGGTGGCGGGATGGGTGTCGTGTACAAAGCCGAGGATGTGAAACTGGGGCGCTTTGTTGCCCTGAAGTTCTTGCCTGACGATGTCGCCAACGATCCGCAAGCCCTCGCTCGTTTTCAGCGCGAAGCGCAGGCAGCTTCTGCCCTGAACCATCCCAACATCTGCATGGTCTTCGAGATTGATGAGCGCGAGGGGCAACACTTCATCGTCATGGAGTATTTGGATGGGTTGACACTGAAGCACAAGATTGCAGGCCGTCCGATGGAGACCGAGGAAATTCTCTCGTTGGCCATCGAAATTGCGGACGCACTTGATGCTGCGCATTCCGAAGGCATCGTTCACCGCGATATGAAGCCCGCGAATATCTTCGTCACCAAGCGCGGTCATGCCAAGATTCTGGATTTTGGCTTGGCGAAGGTGACGCCTCCGACGACTTCTTCAAGCCAGATTGGCTCTGCCAATACTGAGACAGGATCGATAGACGCCGATCATCTGACCAGCCCCGGTTCGACTCTGGGAACGATTGCCTATATGTCACCTGAGCAAGCCAAGGGCAAGGAGCTGGATGCCCGTACCGATTTGTTCTCCTTCGGTGCGGTGCTGTACGAGATGGCGACGGGATCGTTGCCATTCCACGGTGAAACCTCCGCACTGATATTTAATTCCATTCTGAATTTCGATCCACCACCGCCAATCCGCTTCAATCGCAACATTCCGCCGAAGCTGGAAGACATCATCAATAAAGCGCTGGAGAAGGACCGCACTCTCCGCTATCAGAATGCAACCGACATGCGGACCGACCTGCAGCGGCTGAAGCGAGATACGGAAACAGGGCGCGTGGCGAGAGCGAGTTCGGGAAACGTGCCTGCTGCGCAAGACAGTGTCATCAGCCGTGAGGGGACGATCACCCCAGAAGCAAGCCTTAAGCGAAACTCCGCAGATTCGCGGACAGGAGTGTCCGCGCCGCAGGGCAAGCAGCCGAGGGCGGCTGTCCCCAGGTGGGCTGTGACTGCGGCTGCCATTGTGGTCATCGCGTTTGCTGCTGTTGGCGTCTACTACCGTTCGCGCAAGGCCAAGCCGCTCACCGACAAAGACACCATTGTTCTCGCCGACTTCGCCAACAGCACAGGCGACCCGGTGTTCGACGACACGCTCAAGACCGCCCTTAGCGTGGCGCTGAACCAGTCGCCATTTCTGAATGTTCTCTCAGACAACAGAGTGGCCGAAAGTCTGAAGCTGATGACCCGACCGCCAGACACTAAGCTCACGCCTGCCGTGGCCCGCGAACTTTGCCAACGGACCGACAGCCAGGCTTACATAGCCGGATCGATTGCGAGGCTGGGCAGTCAATATGTGGTGGGGTTGGAGGCAGTGAACTGCCAGAGCGGAGACTCGCTGGCACAGGTGCAGGCTACTGCGCCCGCGAAAGAGAAGGTGCTCGATGTGCTGGGCAAGGCGGCATCCAAGCTGCGCGGCGAATTGGGAGAGTCGCTGACATCGGTGCAAAAGCTCGACGTCCCTCTATCGGAAGCTACCACGCCTTCAATTGAAGCGCTGCAGGCGTACAGCCTTGGCGTAAGGGCTGCACGAGAGCAGGGAGTTACCGCAGCCTTGCCGCATGACCAACGCGCCATCGAACTTGATCCAATTTTCGCTTTGGGCTACAGGTCACTAGGCAACGACTACTCCGATCTTCTCGAGCCCGAACGCGCCCGCGAGTACTTTACCAAGGCATTTGAGTTACGGGAACATGCCAGCGAGCGAGAAAGGCTTGCGATCAGCGCCGATTACTATGACAAGGTTACCGGCGAACTCGACAAAGCTGAGAAGGCCTATCGGGAGTGGGTAGAGACCTATCCGCACGACTTCAGCGCACATGGAAATCTCGGCATCGTGTACAGCGAACAGGGGCAACATGAAAGGGCGGCGGATGAATATCGCGAAAGCCTCCGCCTCGTCGGAGGCAACGTTGCCACCTATGCAGACCTTGTGAACGCGATGCTCGCTTTGCAGCGATTTGACGAAGCGCAGCAGATCATCCGCCAGACGCAAGCACAAAAGCTGGATGATCCCGTACTCCACAGCGCGCTATACGCACTGGCCTTTCTCCACGCAGATTCGCGGGCCATGGCGGAACAACAACAATGGCTTGTAGGCCAGCCCGAGGTTGAGAACCTTGGCCTATCGCTGGCTTCCGACACAGAAGCATACGCGGGTCACCTGAGCAAGGCGCGGGATCTGACCAAGCGCTCGGTAGATTCCGCCATCCACGCTGACAGCAAGGAGAGCGGGGCGATCTGGCTGGAGAATGCGGCTCTGCGAGAAGCCGCGATGGGCAATGCTGCGAACGCGAAGCAGGCGGCCACTGAAGGTTTGAAACTTGCTCCCACCAGTCAGGGCGTCCAGGTCGAAGCCGCACTCGCATTTGCGATGGCGGGTGATGCGTCGCGCGCCGAATCGCTGGCGCAAGGCCAGAACAAACGCTTCCCACTCGACACCCAGGTGCATTCGCTTTGGCTAACGGCGATTCGCACGCAATTGGCGGTGGACCGGAAGCATCCTGCCGCCGCACTGAATGATTCACAAACTGCCGTTGACCCCATCCAGTTTGGGCAAATCGCATTTGTGGCAAACATTTCCTGCCTATATCCCATTTACATTCGCGGCGAGGCATATCTGGCAGCGGGACAGGGCAAGGAAGCCGCAGCCGAGTTTCAGAAAATCGTTGATCACAACGGCATCGTGTGGAACTGCTGGACAGGAGCCTTAGCGCATCTAGGCGTGGCGCGGGCGAACGCATCGCAAGCCAAGAGTTCGCAAGGTGCTGACGCAGACGCCGCACGCGTAAGAGCCTTGGCAGCCTACAAAGACTTCCTTGCCCTCTGGAAAGACGCCGACCCCGAAATCCCTATCCTGAAAGAAGCCAAAGCCGAATACGCGAAGCTGCAGTAGCCACCTGAGGCTGTCAGGCGTTTAAAGCGGCGGCCGATTTCAGGAAAGGTTGCGCCGCGGTTGCAATGGGCAATATATTTTCCCTTTCGCGTGCGACGCTCCGATAGCAAAACTTCCCCCTCTGTAACGGAATTTTCACCGCATCGTCATACGGTCGTCACATTTCATCTTTAAGGTTAAAGTTCACAGCATGCAGCCTAGGTGAATCAGTCGCAGCACTCATTACGTTCAACCAACAAATCAACTTCCAACTGCGGCGAGTACGGCAAGTCTTTTTCTCAGTAGCTCACCGCGCAGTGACATCGAGCGTATGAGAATTCTGGTCATCGAGGATGAAATCAAGACCGCCCGTTTTCTTCAGAAAGGACTTGGGGAAGCAGGCTTCGTTGTCGACTTGGCTGGTGACGGACTGGACGGGCTGCACTTGGCCCAGGGGATAGAGTTCGATCTCATCATCCTGGACGTCATGATCCCCAACCTTGATGGCTGGCAGGTTCTTACGGAATTGCGCAAGTCCGGCCGTCAGACGTCAGTGCTTTTTCTGACCGCCCGCGACGCGGTGCACGAGCGGGTTCGCGGATTCGAGTTGGGAGCCGACGACTACATGGTGAAACCATTCGCCTTTTCCGAACTGCTGGCGCGCGTGCGTTCGCTGCTGCGCCGCAGTTCGGCTCGCATGCAAGAAGCTATCCGACTTGCTGACCTGGAGATCGATCTGCTGCGTCAGCGTGCCACGCGAGCCGGCCATCGATTAGAGTTGACCGCGAAGGAATTCCTGCTTCTCTCCCTGCTGGCCCGGCGCGCGGGCGAAGTTTTGTCACGTACGTTGATCGCTGAGTCCGTCTGGGACATGAATTTTGACAGCGACACCAATGTGGTTGATGTCCACGTGCGGAGGCTGCGCAGCAAAGTGGACGATCCCTTTCCTCTCAAGTTGATCCACACCGTTCGTGGCGCCGGCTATGTCCTGGAATCTGGGGGATAAATTCGGAAAAGCATCTCGGTTCTCTGGCACTCTGGCTTTTCGCTTGACTGCCTGGTACGTTCTCGCTGGCCTGGCGCTGGTCGTCTTCACCACTGCCAGTCTTTATTTCGTGCTGCTCACGGAACTGGAAAAAAGCACGGATCTGTTTCTGGCCGACAAAATCCATGTGCTGCGCACCATGCTGCACGAGCGACCTGATGATTGGGACGGGCTGCGCGAGGAGATCGAACTGGAGTCGGCGGCGAGGAGATACCAGCAGTTCTACATCCGCCTTTTGGACGAACGAGGAACTCCACTCTTAACAACTCCGGGGATGGAGGAACAATTAGATCTGACACGATTGACGTCTCAAACCCAAGGTCACCCAGAGCATGCCACACGCCTGAGAGGGAACAATGGCCGGGTCTTTGTTGCGATGAGCGCTGCTGCTCCGGTAGGCGGTTCCCCTCAAATCGATACCATGCAGATCGCCATCGATATTTCCCAACAGCAAGATTTTCTGGCGCGGTACCGGAACCGTTTTTGGGTCATCCTGCTGGCTACACTGGCGGTGTTTCCCCTGATCGGCTATCAGATTGCGACCCGAGGCATTCGCCCCGTAAGAGAAATAGCGATGACAGCCCGGCACATCAGTTCAACCAACCTGCACGAACGTATCAAACCCGAAGGCTATCCTTCTGAGCTGGCGTATCTGGCGGCTACTTTTAACAAAATGTTGGATCGACTGGAAGAGTCTTTTGACCGCATTTCGAAATTCTCTGCGGATATTGCCCACGATCTGCGCACCCCCGTAAACAACATTCGCGGTGAAGCAGAAGTCGCGCTGGCTCGCGCCCGAACAGTCGATGAGTATCGCGAAGTTTTGGGCTCGTGTCTGGAAGAAGCCGTGCGGCTATCGGATTTGATTGGCGACCTGCTGTTTCTCGCCCGTGCAGAAAGTCCGCTTGCTCACCTGCATCGCGAGAACATCAATGTAGGGGAATTGCTCTCGGGGATTCGCGAATATTACGAAGCTCCCGCGGCCGATCGAGGCGTTGCTCTTTCGACAGACGTGCCCAATGAACCAGTGATTGCCCAATTGGACCGTACTCTTCTGCAGAGGGCAGTGGGGAATCTCGTTTCAAATGCTCTGGCACACACTCCTCCAGGAAAATCCGTCGTCCTCGGCACTTCCGTTGAAGCCGCCGTCGTCCGCATCAAAGTCTCTGATACTGGGGCCGGCATTCCTCCGGAGGCGTTACCGAGAGTGTTCGACCGCTTTTTTCGAGTGGATGAGTCGCGTTCTCAAGCTTTGGGGGGAACCGGGCTAGGCCTGGCGATTGTTCAAAGCATCATGCTATTGCATGGCGGGAATGTGGAAATCGCGAGCCAGGTTGGGCAAGGAACCCAAGTAACTCTCCAAATCCCCGTATCTCGTGCCGCCTGAAGCCAATCCAAGATGACGAAAACGTAATCTGCGCGTCATGCTGCCGTTACAGGCCCTCTGTTAAGGTTGCCCCCACGATATGGAAGGGGCCCCGGAAAAACCTTAAAGAGGAGAACGGTACATGTCTCGAAAAGTGTCTCGACATAAGTCTCGAAACAGGTCTCGCATCAGCCGCCTGCGTCCGCTCGCAGGGTTGGTGGCAGCGGGGCTCAGCCTTCCGGGGCTGGCTGCTGCTCAGAATTACTATCCGACCTACTTCGTGGGTCCACAGACGAACGGCACGTGGGTGGTTAGTTCAGGCCAGATCATCAACCCGGCTGGCACACAAGTAAATCTCGGCATCCGAGTTCGCGCGAAGGCCGTGGCCGTGAACCCCAACCTCAGCACTCATACAGCTGCGGTTCTTACCCTGGGAACGTCGACCAGTGATGGCAACGGTGCCGTCGAAGTCTTCGACACCAAGACCGGCGTTGTCATCCAGAACTACATCCCGGCGGGAGGTAATGATTCCAGCGGCAGTTATAGCGGCATCGCGTATTCTGCCGATGGCAAACATCTAGTGTTTAGCCAGGACAGCAGCAACGTCACCGTCACCAACGTTAATGCACAGGGTTTGCTAGAAGACGACGCCCAGATCAGCGTTCCGCCGAATAATACCTTCATCAACTGCTTCCCCAACAGCCCTCCGGGATCTTATGACGTACCCTGCGGCACGTTCTACACTCCGAGCACTTCGTATCCCGGAGGCGTAGCCATCTCTCAGGATGGCAGCACTGCCTACGCTCTGCTAAACCAGAATGACACGCTTACCCAGATCAATCTACAGACGAACCAGCAAGGCACGCAGATTCGCGTCGGCAACGCACCGCACAGCGTCGTGATCAGCCCCAACGGCAAGACCGCCTACGTCAGCAATGAAGGTGGCCGGGCCGCTACCGCGTCTGACTTCCAGATCTATTCCGCTGGCACTGAAATCGTCGCTGATCCGTTCGTTGGCGCCGCGGTTACAGGTACTGTTTCGGTGGTGGATTTGCCATCGATGACCGTCACGGCCAACATCTCGACCGGCGGTTACCACCCAACCGGATTGGCTTTCTACGGAAAATACCTGCTAGTGGCCAACACCTACAGCGACACCATCTCGGTGATCGACACGACAACCAACTTGGTGGTACGCACGATCAGCCTTGGGCTTCCAATCGGAATTCCCGGCGCAGGAGAGCCAGCCTACGGCGCGGCCCCGGACTCGATTGCCGTTGACGCCCGGCAGGGCATTGCTTATGTCGCCCTTTACAATGCTAACGCGGTAGCGGTGGTTCAGCTGACCAATCCCGCGAAAGAGCCTGTCTTGGGCTTAATTCCGGTAGCGTATGCGCCGGCTTCAGTCGCGCTGGATACCGAAGCCACGCTTCTCGTTGCCAACGACAAGGGCATCGGCGCACGTGACTCGTTCGAGTGCGACCACGGCGTCTGCGGCTACAACACGCACCAGGACAACGGCACCGTCAGCATCATTCCCGTGCCGAATAGCCAGACCTTGGCGACCTGGTCCAAAGAGGTCTACGACTACAACCACTGGAACTTGGTTGACAACATCAAGTCCGCTTCCGGCGGCAACCCGAGGACCGCGCCGGTGGCAATTCCGGCCAGAATCGGCGATCCGTCGTTCATCAAACACGTGTTCATGATCATCCGTGAAAACCGCACCTATGATCAGATCCTGGGTGACGTGGCCGCTGGCAATGGCGACTCCTCATTGGCGGTGTTCGGCTACAATCCACCGAATTTCTTGGATACGCCCAATGTGCACAACCTGGTGACTCGCTTCCCGTTGTTGGATAACTTCTACAACCCAAGCCGCCAGTCGGCCGACGGTCATCAGTGGATCCAAGAGGGAATGGCGCCGTACGCAGATGACATCCAGTCACCTGACTGGGTGCGCAGCTATCCTGGCGGAAACGCCGGCGATGCACTCGCTTATCAGAACAAGGGTTTCCTGTTCTCAGAAGCTGAAGCCGCCGGTTTGCCGGTCAAGATCTACGGCGAATATGTCGAGTACGATACGTTCCTGCAGCCGAACGGATCAACCCAGGAACCGACGTGGAGTCAGTTCTACGCCGACTCGCAGTGCTTCGAGGGAGGGCCTAATTGCGGACCTCCAGGAACGCAGGGTGAAACGACGCTGTACTATCAGAACACCGTGCAGGCACACTCCTCTCTCCCGGCTGTGTATCAGCACCTGATTCCGAACTTCCCGCAGTTCGATCTCGGCATCCCCGATCAGTTCCGCGTGGACCTGTGGATTCAGGACTTCAACAATGACGTCACCAACAACACCGTGCCCGCACTGACCGAAATGTGGATTATGGACGACCACACCGGCGGACCGCCAACCCCGGATGCTGAACAGGCCGATAACGACCTAGCCGTCGGCCGCATTATCGACTACATCACCCACAGCCCGATCTGGTCCTCGTCGGCGATCTTCCTCGAAGAGGACGATGCCCAGAACGGCGTCGACCACGTCGACGGTCATCGCAGCCCGGGCTATATCGTGAGCCCATACGCTGTGCAGTATGGACCGACGGACCACAGTTACTACTCTCAGGTCAACATGACGCGGACGATCGAGCAAATCCTCGGTCTGCCGCCCATGAACCAGTTTGACCTCACGGCCTCGCCGATGACGCCGGACTTCACCAATAATCCGCCCCAGTCGAATTTCCAGCCGTGGTCGCACGTAGCCAACGCGGTCTCGCTGAACGAGGGCGTTGGACAGAGCAAGGAAAATTCGAACGAGAGCCCCAAGGTAAAGGCTTTGAGGGCGGCTTGGCTCCAGAAGAAGGCACAGATCTTTGCCGGCAAACTGACCAAGCCCGACTCGGAAGACCCGGATACCGTGAACCATCTGAACTGGTACATGTCCACCGGGTTTGTACGGCCGTATCCTGGCGAGAGCACGGTTCGGCCACCGAGCGACTTCAACAACCCGGCGCCCGCTGGTGATGCTGACGGCGACGGGGACGAATAGAATACCTTACGGGTACAACCGCCCTCTCCCCAAAAGGGGAGAGGTTTTTTTGTTTACCCCTCAAAACTCAGTGGAGATCCAATCTCATTTCTTTCTCTCGCCCATGAAAGCTAACTTGTAAGGTGCGTTGCTGCTTTTGAGAAAAAGCTGCGGAAACGATTCCGAATTGATCATAATTATCTTCAGGGGAACGAACATGCACGCGCAGCCGGTGCGGTCCAACTTCGAGCCGAACGGCATCTGACGCTTCGCCCTCAACCCTTGAAAACAAACCCAGGCGCTTTTTCCGTTCTCCCTTTAGGGAATGCGAGTAGATCAGCTTGTCATCGCACGCGATGCTGATATCGGCATCGGCGAAGGGATAAGCGATCCCAATGAGAAGTTTGGCGAATGGGACCGCCGCATGTCCCGAGAGCTGTTGTGGAAGGCGTGCGGCAGACTGCGGTTTCAGGGCGATATCCGGAACATTTGCCGGCGGACTCGGTTGTATTGCGGTGAAGCTCGGCGGTTTCGGAGGCGGCCAATAGGTTCCTCGATACCAAGTTGCGGCCCCAAGCGCAACGGTCAAAATAGCGACCGCGAATATACAGGCCGACGGATGCTGCGCAAATACTTCCATGAACCTTCGCAGTGATTTCTGACAGTAACCGGCCCAATTGGCAGTGCCTTCGAGTATGCGACGATGGGACAGAAAAGAGGGCAGGCGACCGGCCTCGGAATTGCCCGCCGTAGGCTTGCGCGGAAGTAACCGTTCCTGCGGATCCGCCAATAAGCGGTCCCTTAATTCACGGGCATCCAGGGCGAATTCCAGACCTCGCTGATATCGTTCCCCCGGCTCCTTTGCCATGGCCCGCGAGACAATTGCATCCAGTCCCGCCGGGAGGCCGGGATCAAAAGCGCTCGGCGGCAGCGGGTCACGATTTGTTACCTTGAAGCAAACCGTAGTGACGCTGTTTCCTTGAAAGGGGCGATGTCCAGAGACCATGTTGTAGAGAATGACGCCGAGCGAAAACAGGTCAGAGCGCCCGTCGAAGGGCTCGTCGTTCAATTGCTCAGGCGACATGTAGGCCGGGCTCCCAAGGACTTGGCCGGGCAATGTCAGATGAGAAACATTTAGTTTCGCGATTCCAAAATCAGTGATCTTGGGGTGGCCCGCCTTCGTAATCAGGATATTCGCCGGCTTGATGTCTCGATGAACAATGCCCTGACCGTGAGCACAGTCCAATGCTTCGGCGAGTTGCTCTACCAATTGCAGGGCGGTGTCGATCGAGAGTTTGCCTCCCTTTTCGCCCAGAAAACGATCTAAAGACTTTCCGTCGACATACTCCATCACGATGTACGGTGTCCGGGTTTCGGGGTCCTCCCCAACGTCAAAAACAGTGACAATACCGGGATGCACCAAACGGCCGACGGCTTGAGCCTCATGGAAAAAACGCTCGCGATAACTTTGCGCCTCAGAGTTATCGACGTGGAGCAACGAGATGGTTTTAACGGCAACGAAGCGGTCAATTTTTGGATCGCGAGCCTTATAGACCACACCCATGGCGCCTCGGCCCAACTCGGCGACGAGTTCATAACGTCCGAGACATTTACCCCAGCGTGCTTCCATGGATTTCTAGCAACTTCGATTTCGCGGACAACCCATTTTCATATTAGTTTCTTCATGCCGTGGAACCTACCTCTGAGCAGTCACTTCGGTAATAGCACCGCGACGCTCGGTAATACAGTGAGAGCCTGATACGGAGGGCATTCCCTGAAACGATTGATTACAAGCCAGCGTTATTACCTCGGTAATTCCAAACTTCTCCCCAAAGTCGATCACAATCGTATGAGACCGGTTTGGGGAACTTCATTCATGTCTTATGGTTCTAGCCGCGGCTCATCCGGCGCTTTGCCATTGCTCTGCGTGCGTGGGCTGCGAGTCCAGTACAGTGGCAGCGAATCACCGGCGGTTGCCGAGGCTGACCTCGACATTGCTCGCGGCGAGACCATCGGAGTGCTGGGTGAATCAGGATCGGGCAAAAGCACGCTGGCACTCTCGCTGATTGGACTATTGCCGGCTAAGGCGACGGCGCAGGGGACCGCCTTCTTTCATGGTCACGAGACGCTGAACGATGCAAAGGAAGCCCGGCCAGCGGTCAATCTTCTGCAGATCGATGAAGCGCAATGGAGAAAGATTCGTGGCGCCAGAATTTCTATGATTTTTCAGGAGCCAAGTCTTTCGCTAAGCCCAGTGATGCGGGTTCGAGATCAAATTGCCGAGGTACTAGGTGCGCACCGGCGCGACAAGCCCCGACGTCAAGAAATTGAGGAGGCACTGAAACAAGTTCGCCTTGCCGATGTCGACCGAATTGGCAGCGCTTATCCACATCAGCTCAGCGGCGGCCAGCTTCACCGGATTGCGATCGCGCAGGCCATCATCTGTCGCCCGGATCTCTTGATTGCCGATGAGGCTGCTCGTTCTCTCGATGTGACTGTGCAGGCTGAGGTTCTGAATCTTCTGCGAGAAATAAATGAAGCGGTTGGGTCGGCGCTTCTGTTCATAACTCATGATCCTAAGCTGCTTGCTGGATTTGCCGATCGCGTGATCGTGATGTACGCCGGCCGTGTTGTCGAAGAGGGCCCAGTCGAGCGCGTGTTTCAGCAACCGCAACATCCCTATACACAGGCATTGTTGCGGCTAGTCCCGTCGATATCTAAACGTCCCGCTTCAGGCGGCGGACGGTTGCCTGCGATTCCTAGCAGCCTCACCGATTCCGACCGATTGAGTCTGGGTTGCGTTTTCGAACCGCGGTGCGCGGCACGAATCGACGTCTGCCGGAGTGATTCGCCTGGGATGACTGCGGCAGCGCCAGACCATCATGTGAGTTGTTTCAACTATGGGAACTGAACAGGCAACGCGGCTTGCACGTAAACCGGCGCTTTTTAAAATGCGAGGTTTAAGCAAACGCTACGTGCAACGCAGGCCTTTTTCGCGGAAGAAATTCGTGATCGACGCGCTCGTCGAGGTAGCCCTCGAAATTCCCTCGGCATGCCTGACCGCACTCGTTGGAGAGTCAGGTTCGGGAAAATCCACTTTGGCGGGGTGCCTTGCTTTATTGGAAAAGCCAGATGCTGGGGAGATCTGGTTTGAAGGCCAGGAGATTTCTAGGCTGAACGATGCGAAGCTTGACCCGCTACGCCACAAGATCCAAATGGTTTTTCAGGATTCAGCGGGAGCACTGAATCCACGCTTCTCCGCGGCAGAAATAATCGCTGAGCCATTAGAGGTGCAGGGCCGAGCAAGCGGACAAAAGTTGCGAAACCTCACTTGCGAATTGATGGAGGAAGTCGGGCTGTCTCCGGATTGGGCCGACCGACGCACGCTGGAATTCAGTGGAGGCCAGAGGCAGCGCTTGGCGATCGCAAGAGCCATCGCGTTGAAGCCGTCGTTTCTGATCTTGGACGAATCGCTTTCCGGCTTGGATCTTTCGACGCAGGCCCAAATCCTGAACTTGCTGTTGGATCTTCAGGCTGCGCACGAATTGACTTACCTCCTGATTTCACATGATCTCAGCCTTGTGGCTCAGATCGCTGACTTCATTGCGGTGATGCATGAAGGCAGAATCGTTGAACAAGGACCGCGGCAGGAAGTGATTGGCCACCCAGGACAAACGCAAACCCGCGAATTGCTGAATTCGATTCGAGTTTCCGAGGTTGCGTTTCAGGCCGCGCGCGCTGGGGGTAGATCGTGAGATACCTGGAACGCCGCTTCGTGCATGGTGTCCTGCTGCTGATCAGCGTGTCGATCTTCTGTTTTCTATTGAGCGAACTGGCCCCAGGTAGCTTCTTCGATGAAATGAGACTTAACCCGCAGATTTCTCCTGAGACAGTCGCGGCGCTGCGGGTGCAGTATGGGCTTGATCGGCCATTGCCAGCGAGATATGCCTACTGGGTCAAGTCGGTTGTGCACGGGGAATGGGGCTACTCATTCGCATATAACTCACCCGTTCGAGGGCTGTTGCTGCAGCGGGCGCGAAACACGCTGGCGTTGACTGGGGTGGCAATGGCACTCGCTTGGCTGTTGGCCATTCCTATTGGAGTTTGGACCGCAAGCCTCCCGGGAAAACCTGTTGACCGCCTCAGCATGGCTGGCACATCGTTTCTTCTAGCCGTTCCGGAAATTGTTCTCTTACTCGGGTTCCTTTATTTCGTCGTGCGGACGCATATTTTGCCGGTGGGAGGAATGGTATCGGTCGACTTTGACGATCTGGGACTGGGGGCAAAGATTCTTGATGTAGTACGGCACTTGATCGTCCCTGCGACGGTCTTGGTGTTCGCCAGCCTGCCGATTCTCGTCCGGCATGTTCGCGCGAGCATGATTGAAATCCTGGGATCGCCGTTCATTGAGGCGGCACGCGGGCACGGGATCTCGCCTGCAAGAATTCTCTTCCGATATGCGTTGCCTGCCGCGGCGAATCCGCTAATTTCGCTGTTCGGATTGTCGGTGGCTGGACTCTTAAGTGGCTCGCTGTTGGTCGAAGTCATGACCGGATGGCCGGGCCTGGGACCCTTGCTGTTAGAAGCCTCGATGTCGCGAGATCTTTACGTAGTGGTCGGAGTCGTGATGGCCTCCACGTCGTTTATGGTATTGGGGAATCTTCTGGCGGACGTAATGCTCGTGGTTGCCGATCCTCGGGTGCGGACGGACTAAGCCATGAATAGGAATCGCAAGGTCGCCATCGCGTTGATATTCCTGTTTGGGCTACATTTGGCAATCTTCTGCGCGGGATTTGTCGCGCCTTATGATCCGGCGGCACAGAATCGCGACTTTCCTTACGCGCCACCGACGCGAATCCACTTCTTCGATGCACGCGGATTCCACTTCCGTCCCTTCGTCTACGAATTAGCGGCGAATCCGGATGGCTTGTATCAATATGACGAGGCACGCGAGCGTGATTATCCGGTTCATTTTTTCGTTAGCGGTCCCGAATACAAGTTCGCTGGACTGATTTCTACGCATCTGCACTTGTTTGGGGTAGATGCGCCGGCGCAAGTATTTCTGGCAGGCACGGATAATTACGGACGCGACCAGCTCTCAAGAATTCTGTATGGCGGGCAAATGTCCCTGGCGGCTGGCCTGCTGGCGACTGGGATCTCGCTATCTCTGGCATTGATCATCGGCTGTGTCTCGGGTTTCTACGGAAGCTGGATTGACGAATCGTTGATGCGGTTGGCGGAGCTGTTTCTTGTCTTGCCCTGGCTCTATTTGCTTTTGGCGGTGCGGGCATTTCTGCCGCTGCACATCTCCCCGGCGGAAACCTTCTTTCTATTGATCGCGGTAATTGGAACCATCGGCTGGGCGCGTCCGGCACGGCTGATTCGGGGGATCGTACTTAGCGCCAAGGCCAGGAAATACGTCCTGGCAAGCCGCAGTTTCGGCGCTTCAGACCTCCATATTTTGCGCCGGCATGTCTTGCCGCACACTTACGGCGTTCTCCTAACACAAGCCGCGCTGCTAGTTCCTCAGTACATCGTGGCCGAGGTGACGCTTTCGTTTTTCGGGCTGGGTTTAAGCGAGCCAGCGCCAAGTTGGGGAAGTCTGTTGGCAAATCTACAGCAATACAACGTTATGATTTCCTATTGGTGGATGTTCGCGCCTGCGTTGGCCTTGGTCCTTGTCTCTTTTGGTTACCTTAGCGTAGCCAATGCATTTCACGAATGGTTACAATCTGGCTCAATGTGAGAGTCTGTTTTACAGGATAGATATGGACCG
Source organism: Terriglobales bacterium (assembly GCA_035507035.1). Lineage (GTDB taxonomy): Bacteria > Acidobacteriota > Terriglobia > Terriglobales > Acidobacteriaceae > DATJOJ01. The sequence goes on from DATJOJ010000048.1 coordinate 196,773, forward strand.
CTGGGGTCGTATCACTGCAATCGTACTCACAGGTATTGTTACGTCTTTTGCATCGCCCGCTCCTCAACCTCCGCAGCGCGGTGAAGAACTACTAATCACTAATAATGAGGTCGGGCATTACGGCGGAACCCTAACCGTCGCTCAGCGCAGCGAACCGAAAACATTAAATCCCGTTACTGCCGCGGATGCTCCTTCTCGCGAAGTGATTGGTGAACTGAACGCGGATTTAATTCACATCAATCGCGCCTCGCAGAAAACTGAACCTGCGCTGGCGAAGTCGTGGAATGTATCAAAGGATGGCCGGGTTTTTACGCTCAAACTGCGCCGTGGTCTGCGATTTTCCGATGGGCATGCTTTCGATGCGGACGATGTCGTATTTTCATTTCAGCTTTACCTCGATGAAAAGATTCATTCTCCGCAGCGGGATCTTCTAATTATTGGCGACAACCCGATAACGGTGCAGAAGATCGACCAATATACGGTTCGCTTCACTCTGGCGCAGCCTTATGCCGCAGCAGAGCGAATCTTCGATGGGTTGGCGATGCTGCCGCGGCATCTGCTCGACCAAGGCTACAAAGAGGGCAAATTTGGGCAGACCTGGACTTTAGGAACAACGCCGAACCAGATTGCGGGCATGGGCGCATTTCGCGTTAAGGAATATGCGGCTGGGCAAAAAATCGTGCTCGAGCGCAATCCCTATTACTGGAAAGCAGATCACAATAAAAATCGTCTTCCCTATCTCGATGAAGTGGTTTTCTTGTTTGTAGGAAATGAAGATTCACAGGTAATTCGGTTTCAAGCTGGGGATACCGGAGTTATCAGCCGGCTGAGTGCAGAAAATTATCTATTGTTATCAAAAGACGCGTCGAGCCGTGGAATTCAGCTGGCCGATCTGGGACCAAGCCTCGAATATAACTTTCTCGTCTTCAACCAGAATGATCTTAAGGGAAAGAATCTGGACAAAATTGCGTCGGCACAAGCCTGGTTTGAGGACCTACACTTTCGGCAAGCGGTCTCTTCGGCAATTGACCGCGAAGGCATAGTGAAATTGGTGTATGCGGGTCGCGGCGCGCCGTTGTGGGGGAACGTGAGCCCCTCCAATAAGTTCTGGGTAGATCAGTCTTTGGCGCATCCTCCGCGATCTCTCGATCACGCTCGCGAATTGCTGAAATCTGCCGGCTTCTCGTGGCGCGGCGACGGTCAGTTGATCGATCGCCAGGGCCGAGCGGTAGAGTTTTCAATCATTACCAGCTCATCGAATGCGCAGCGCACCAAAATGGCGACCATCATTCAGGACGACCTGAGCAAAGTCGGAATGAATGTGCACGTCGTGCCGCTGGAATTTCGAGGTCTGCTGGATCGTGTTTTTCAGAGCTATGACTACGAAGTCGCGATTATGGGTTTAGGCGGCGGCGATGCCGATCCGAATCCGGAGATGAATGTGTGGCTCTCGAGCGGAGGCACGCATCTGTGGCATCTAGGAGAGACGAAGCCTGCGACCGACTGGGAATCGCAGCTCGATCAACTGATGAAAAAACAGATGGTGACGCTTAAATACAAAGATCGCAAAAATCTTTATGACGAAGTTCAGCAGATCATCGCCGGCGAGGATCCGTTTGTTTTTCTCGCTACGCCAGACATACTTGTGGGCGCGAAAACGAATCTAGCCAACTTCCAACCCGCAATTCTGGAGCCGACGGCATTGTGGAATGTTGAAGAGCTTTACTATGCTTCGCCGGGTGGATCGCGAGCCGGTGGCAGGCCGTGAACGACGTCGCTCGCGAACTGGCCTGGACCGACGAACGGCTGGTTCGCGAATGTTGCAAAGGCAATGAAGCCGCATGGTTCGCCTTAATCGACAAGTACAAAAACCTGATTTTCTCCGTTCCCATCAAGTTTGGCCTGTCTCGTGAAGACGCCGCCGACGTTTTTCAGGCGGTTTGCGTCGATCTGCTGGCGGGGCTTAAGGGCTTGCGTAAACCGAAAGCGCTTCCCAAATGGCTGATGCAGACAAGTTTTCATCAGTGTCTGCGCTGGAAGAAAGATCGCATGAATCTCGCAGAGGATTCGTCGGAACTCGACATTGCAGAAGGAACCGGAGATCTGCCGGAGGTGATGATCTATGAGATTCAACGCGAGCAAAGCGTTCGTGTGGCGATCGCATCCCTTCCGCCGCGCTGCAATCGAATGGTGAGCATGCTTTTCTTTGAAGACCCGCCGCGTCCTTATCAGGAAGTCGCCAAAGAACTCGGTATCGCAGCCGGGTCAATCGGCTTCATTCGGGGACGCTGTCTGAAGAAGATGCGTCAAGCACTGGAAGAAAAGGGATTCAAGTGAGCAAGACGGGTCGCCGGGCGGATCCCAATCTCCTGCTCAAGAAGCTGGCCGATCTGGAAGATGAAGCTCGTCTGAAAAGCTTTGTGTCGCGTAATCGAGTCCTCGTCGATCCCAAAATTGTGGCGCAGTTGAGTGAACAGGTGAGAGAGCAGGTCCGCGTGGACATGTCGTGCGCCCTGCGCATGGCGAACGCCGCTCTGCATATCGCCGAAAAGCTGAATGATCACGAGTCGCGAGCCCTCGCCTTGCGGGCCAAAGCGAACGTGCTGTACACGAAGGGGGAACACGGCGCTGCAGTCGACCACCACGAGCAAGCCGTTGCCCTGTTCGAGGTAGCCGGAAAGACCAACGAGGTGGCGCGCACATTGAGCGGGTGCATCCAACCGCTGCTCCTCATGGGCGAATATAACCGCGCGTTTGCGGCCGGTGACCGCGCACGAAAAATCTTCGTGAGCGAAGGGAACACCTGGCGACTGGCTCGCCTGGAAATCAACATCGGAAACATTTATTACCGGCAGGACCGTTTTGCCGAGGCGTTGGCTTGCTACCAGCGGGCTTATGAAGGCCTTCCGGCCAGTCAAGATCCCGAAGGAGTTGCTGCAGTCCTCAGCAACATGGCCACCTGCTACATCAGCCTGAATAAGTTTCAGAAAGCACTGGACTCGTATCAGAGGGCACGCCAGTTCTGCGAGGAGCACGGCATGCCTCTCCTAGTGACCCAGGCGGATTACAACATCGCGTACTTGTACTATCTGCGCGGGGAATACAGCCGCGCGATTGAAATGCTGCGAGCGACACGGGTAAATGCCGAGAAAATTGGCGACGCATATCACCACTCGCTGTGCAATCTCGACTTGTCGGAGCTTTACTTGGAGTTGAATCTCAGTTCAGAAGCTGCCGAGTTGGCCCAACAGGGATACGAGGGATTTCGCAAGCTGGGGATGGGGTACGAAAGTGCAAAGTGTCTGGCATTTTCTGCGATGGCTGCTGGTCAGCAAGGTCACGCGTTCGAAGGCATCAAGGTTTTCACGGAGGCCCGCCAGATTTTCGTGAAGGAAAAGAACCGGGTATGGCCGTCGTTAATTGATTTGTATCGTGCTTTGATGTTTTTCGACGAAGGGAGATTTTTTGAGGCAAGGCGGCATTGTGCAGAGGCCCTGGAGTCATTTCTCGCTCTAAAACTGACAAGTAAAGTCGCCATGGCGGAGCTTTTGTTGGCACGGATCGCGTTGCACACCGACAACGCCCAGCAAGCCTTCGAGCACGCCAGTCGGGCACTCGAAAAAGTCACAGAACTCGAGTTGCCCGTTCTAACCTACCAAGCCTATCTCCTGCTGGGAAACGTTCATGTGACGCGCGGGGACCTCGAGAAGGCTTACTCGTCCTATCTCAAGGCTCGCGAGGCACTCGAGAGGCTGCGCGGGAGCCTGCGCGGCGAAGAACTGAAAATTGCGTTCATCAAGAATCGACTCGAGGTCTATGAAAACCTTGTAGAGCTCTGCCTGGCGCGGCAAAGCGGCTCATCCGCCGCAGAGGAAGCATTCACCTATGTGGAAGAAGCAAAATCCCGTACCTTGATGGATCTGTTTGTCAGGCCCGCGCCAACCGTCAGTGGGACATCACACGGTCAAAGTGAACTCGTGTCTTCCATCCGGGACTTACGGGAAGAACTCAATTGGTATTACAACCTGATCGAGCGTGCGCAGCTTCAGCCCGAACAAAATTCTGCGGCGCGAATTGCGACCCTCGAAACACAAGCCCGTCAACGTGAAAAGGAGCTAACTCGGATTTTGCGAGAGGCCAGCGAGTCCGACGCGGCCGAGGCCGGACTACAAATGCCCAGTCATTTGCCGATCGCTACGATTCGCGAGGCTATTCCAGCCGATACTCTGCTCGTCGAATATTTTCGTGTTAGGGATCGGATTCTGGCTTGTCTTCTCGGTCGAAATACGATTGAAGTACTTCCCGTCACGCTGGAAAACAGAATTGGCGGTTTGTTGCGGCTGCTGCAATTTCAGCTCTCCAAGTTTCATATGACTCCACACTACTTAGAAACGTTTCATAACTCATTGGTTCAGGCGACAGAAGCGCACCTGAAAGAACTCCACGACGAGTTAATCGCCCCGATTGCGTCAGAGTTATCTGCTGATCATCTGGTTTTTGTTCCCCACGGATTGCTGCACTACATTCCGTTTCATGCGCTTTTTGATGGCTCTCAGCATTTGATCGATCGGCACACGGTTTCTTATGCGCCCAGCGCCAGCATTTACGCGCTTTGCCAAAACCGGAGTGCGAACACTTCGGGCACATCGCTGATTTTGGGTGTTCCGGATCCGCAAGCTCCCGCCATCCTCGATGAAGTGCAAGCGCTGACCGGAGTCCTGGATCGGACAGAGTTATTTGTCGGCCCGAGTGCAACCGAGGAGCTTTTGCGTCGGAAAGGCCCTGTGAGCCGCATAGTTCATATCGCGACCCACGGGAAGTTCCGGCAGGACAACCCGATGTTTTCGGCGGTACGGCTGGGGGACGCGTTCCTGAGTCTGTTTGATCTGTATCAACTTCGGCTTCCCGTCGAACTGATTACCTTGAGCGGTTGCTCGACTGGGCTCAATGTGGTCGCGGCTGGAGACGAGATCCTAGGTTTGGCGCGAGGCCTTCTCCATGCAGGGGCTCAGTCTTTGATTCTAAGTTTGTGGGATGTCCACGATAAGAGCACCGCCCAGTTCATGACCTCTTTTTATGGGCGGCTGAAACGGGATAATAGCAAAGCAGCTGCTCTACGGGCGGCCATGCTGGATCTGCGGACTAGTTATCCCCATTGTTATCAATGGGCTCCGTTCATTTTGATTGGAAAGTCCTGACTCAAGAAATTTTTGTACTTACCCTATATTTTTCTGGCGCTATTGCTCCCTTATTCCATGAGCAGCAAAAAGGCGGATTTCTCGAGGCACAAGTGAAGCATTTTAGCGAAGCCGATTGGGCAGATTTCGTGAGAAAGCTGGTATCGCCGAAGACGCGAATGGCTATGCAGCAACACATTGACGACGGCTGCGAGAAATGCGCAACAAGCCTGCAGGTTTGGCAGGGCGTGGCTGCGGTAGCCGGAAAAGAGGCTGCTTTAGCACCTCCTGCCGATATCGTGAGGCTTGGGAAAAGCCAGTTTGCCGCGGCAGCACCGGAAAAGAAACACGGCGTTCGTCTGGTTTTCGATTCCTTGCTGCAGCCAGCCACGGCGGGAATTCGCGGTTCTGTGGCGGGCCGGCAATTTCTGTTCGAGACCGACGACTATTACATCGACCTTCGCCTGGAGCCGAAGTCTGCCGAAGAACGTGCGTGGCTGGTCGGTCAGGTTTTGAGCCGGTTGGGCAAGCAGGTGGCCGAGGCTGTGCCGGTTCGGTTGCAACGCGGCAAGCGGGCAGTTGCGCAAACCTCTACGAATCATCTGGGCGAGTTTCAGCTGGAATTCGAAACTGCCACTGATGCGTGCATTTTGATTGGCCGAAGTCAGGAAGATGAGATTGTTCTCCCCCTGTATGGATTACACGCTAAGCCTTTGTACAATAAAGACTTAGACTAGTGGCCTTTCCGGGCCTGAATAGCCGGAAGGTCACCAGGTAAGAATTACCGGTGTAAGTGTTGCGAAATTCAACTATTGCGTAGACTCGACCGAGTAGAGATCGGGCGAATCAGAGGGGGAACGATGAGTACCGCTGAAACCAAATTTTGCCAACCCCGGGCTTTCCGCACATTCCTCGCAATCGTGCTGCTCGTATGTCTGGGGACCCAAAATCTGCCGGCCCAAACCTCGAGCGCATCGGCGCAGAACGTAACGCGCCTGGTAGTGCGGGATACTCTTGGCCTAAACAATCTCCTGAACCTCTGCATTTTGGTTCGCTGTTCGACGGTGGAAGGCTTGGGGGATCCGCAAGGACAATTGTTCATGATCGAGTTGCCCGGAGCGCTCGCACCGGTAACCTCGCTGCTGAACATTTCGCTCCTGGGCATTATCACGATCGAGACCGACCAGATCGTGCAGACCCAAGGATCGTCGGCGGGCACAACGCCGGCATATCTCTCGGATGAAGCGCCCTACACCTACTACGGCACGACCGTCTGGCACGGCTACGTTTTTCAGACTCCTAATCAATTGATTCGCACCAGCGCTACCCAAGCGGCCTTCAATACAGCCGGCTCGGGAGTGCTCGTGGCCGACATTGACACCGGCGTCGATCCGAATCATCCGGTTCTTAAGAATTCTCTTGTCACCGGATATGACTTCACTCGCAACCAAAGTGGCGGCTCGGAAATGAGCGATGTGAGCCAGTCCACGGTTGCGGTTCTGGATGGAAGCGGAACACAGACTGCGCAAGTCAGCCAATCGACGGTTGCGGTTTTGGATCAATCCACGGTCGCGGTGCTGGACGGCAACCCGAACTATGCTGCCTTCGGCCACGGCACGATGACTGCCGGAATTATTCACCTGGTCGCGCCCCAGGCCAAGATCATGCCGCTGAAGGCATTCCAGGCCAATGGCACGGGCTACAACTCTGACATCTTGCGCGCCATTTATTACGGCGTTGGGCACGGCGCTAAGGTGATCAACATGAGTTTCAACTACACCACTTACTCGCAGGAGTTGGCGAACGCGATCAACTACGCCAATCAGAATGGCGTGATCTGTGTTGCCGCCGCCGGCAACAGCGGTGAACAGGCGACGGTTTATCCTGCTGCGCTGAAGGGCGTGATCGACGTGGCTTCAACGGGCAACACTGACCAACCCTCAACTTTCTCGAATTACGGAGCACCGCCGGTATGGCTGGCTGCGCCGGGTGAAGGCGTCATGACCACCTACCCGTTTGGCACGTACGCAGCCGGATGGGGAACCTCATTCAGTACGCCGCTCGTCACGGGCGCAACGGCTCTCATGGTCGCGATGGGTAATGCTCAGGTGAATACGACCGCCGGAGTCTCGCTGCTTGGCCTGAATCTTTCCCTGTCTCTGGGGGGCACTGCGAATGTCGCAACTGGGGAAACGCAAGCGGCCAATGCTCTAGCTCACGCCCAGCCGATTTCGGATCCGCAGATGGGCAACGGTCGGCTGGACACCTACCAAGCCACGCAGGCTTGGAAATCCAGCCTGGGGCTGAACTAAGGACTAAGGAAGACCGGCGATGCAAGCCCCCATCACGACAGTGACGAGTAATCTCACGAGGAGCGCTGATTCGCTTCGAATTAAAGAACTCGAGGAACAACAGCGCTCCCTCCTGAAATCGGTGGTGTGCGGATTCAATCAGATGCTGGATCTTCGCGACCTTAATACTGGAATTCACAGCACACGCCTGGCAGAGTGGGCGGTGCGCGTGGGAAGAAAGTTGGGAATTCCGGAAGCGGATTTCTATCAATTGGAGGTGGCGGCCCTCCTGCACGACATTGGCAAGATCGGTATTCCCGATGCGATCCTGAGAAAAGAAGGCAAGCTCACCGATGAAGAGCGAGCCTTGATGAATAAGCATCCGGAGTACAGCTGGTCCATTCTGCGGCTTTTGCCGGGCCTGGAAAAAGCCAGCCTTTACGCGCTGCATCATCACGAAAGCTACGATGGGCGCGGCTATCCCGGCGGACTGAAAGGCGAGGAAATACCGATCGGTTCGCGTATCGTTTCTGTCATCGATGCTTACGATGCGATGATTTCGAATCGCTGCTACCGCAAAGGATTGCCTCACGAAGAAGCAGCACGAAGACTCACAGAGTCCGCCGCGACTCAATTCGACCCCACGGTCGTAAAAGCATTCCTGGAAATCGCGGAACGCGAAGTCGCCGAGGTTTTTGCCGCCGCAGGCGCAAGTCCTTCCGCGGTGATCTAATTGCGGTTTGTAATTCAACTTACAGACGCCCAGCCTCGATTGTCTGCACAGAACCTGGCTGCATTCGCTGACAACCATACCAGCCGTCCCGGCATCGCTATTACATAGGGTTCAATCAACCGAGGATGGCTTCGGCGTCACTTGAATAAGTGATGCCAGGCCCATTGTGGCTAACGATGAAGTGCACGCGATTTCTTGCAACGCTTGCGGCAGCGGTACTGCTTTTGCCCGCGATCGCCGCAGCCAAAGACAAAGACGAGGGCAGATTTCAGCTAACCACACCTATTGAACTCGGCAGCGTTCGACTCGAACCGGGAGAGTACAAAGTCTCGTGGGTATCCTCCGGCTCAGACGTGAAGATCACTTTTCTGCAAGGCGACAAGATCCAGGCTAACGCCGTTGGAGAAGTCGTCGAACTCAAGCATCCATCGCCTTATGATGATGTGGTGCTCAAACCCACGAATCATGGACAGGCCAAAACAATCGATGAGATTGATTTCGAAGGCCGTACCGAGGCTTTGCGGATCAAGCCCACGGTATCGGCAAACAACGTCGTAACTCGATAATTGACACATTTTACTACCAGCTTTTCTGTCACGTTTCTTAACTGAATTGATTTAACAGAGCCCGTATTTGCCCCTTTGGAGGGTGAGACTGCGTAGGTTATCGCTGTGCGTATCCTGACTATTTTCTCCCCCATGCCGCAGCAGCGCGGGTTCGAGCGTTTTACCCTCGCCATCGCGACTGCAATATTGGCAGTTCTGTTGCGGTGGCTGCTGGATCCAGCTCTGGGACACGTAGCGTTTTATGCGACCGTCTACATGACGATCGCATTTTGTGCCGTAGTTTGCGGCGCGATTCCGGCCATCGTTAACGCTCTGCTCGGATTTACAGGGATTTTTTACTGGTTCGTGGATCCAAGGCACTCGGTTTTCATTGTGCCGCCAGAAATTCACGGGGTTGTGGGATTTTTTCTCGTCGCCGTAGTTCTCATCTTGCTCGGTGATGCCAATCGAAGAAAGCAGTTGCGGCTGAACGACACAGTTGTGGCACTGACAAAAGAAGCCACCGAGCGAAGACGTGCGGAAGAAGAACTTCAGAAGGCCCACGACGCCCTGGAGCAAAACGTGGCAGATAGAACGGCGGAACTTTCCCAAACCCTTTCCCAACTGGGCTCGGAGGTGGGAGTGCGGAAACAGGCGGAGGAGCAACTGCGGCATTTGTCAGTACGGCTCATGACTCTACAGGATGAAGAACGCCGCCACTTCGCACGCGAGTTGCATGACAGCGCTGGGCAGACACTGGCCGCGATCAAGATGACAGCGGCCCTGATCGAACGCCACGCAGAGGCCGCGCCGGGAATAAAAGAGCTAGTGGATGAACTGAACGCTTTGACGGACGAGGCGTTGCAAGAAGTTCGAACAACGTCCTACCTGCTCCATCCTCCTCTGCTGGATGAATCGGGAATTGCCTCGGCAGCGCGTTGGTTTGTGGAAGGGTTCGCCAAACGAAGCGGCATCGATGTGCGGTGTGAAATTCCCGAAAATCTCTCGCGTCCGCCTCGGGATTGCGAACTGGTATTGTTCCGCGTGCTGCAAGAAAGCCTTACCAACGTTCATCGCCATTCGGGGGCATCGGCCGCCCAGATCAAGCTCGCTCTCCAAAGCGACCAGCTCAAACTCGAAGTCGCAGATAACGGCGGAGGCATTCCGGAAGACCGGCTTAAGAGTTTGGAGGCTGCGGGAAACGCGGGTGTGGGCATTGCCGGCATGCGCGAGCGCGTGCGGAAGATGGGTGGGCGGTTGGACATTCAGTCGGGGAAAAATGGGACAACAGTGAGCGCGATCCTACCCATCGCGAAGGGTTCGGCGACAGAACGTTCTAGCATGGGTATGACGGCGGCATAACTGCTCAGCGACCTTGGTTGTCCAGCTCGCCGCCCGCCATTTGCAATCTCCTTCACGGATCCCTGGTTCTGAGTACTTTCTTCCCCAATGACAAGCGAGCGGGCATAGGACTATCCTTGCTGGATTCGGCTTCCATAGCCATATTCGACCGGAAAGGACTGGACTATGCATTCACTTCGGATCCAAGTCGTTACAGCAGCGCTCATCGCTTTACTCGCCCTTGGAAATATGTCGCTGGCCCAAAGCAGAAATCGAAAAATTGGGACGCAGTTTACCGTAACTGCCGATCCATTGGTTCCGCGACCTGCCGAGAAACCTTGCACAGTGCAACTGTTCTCGGGTTTAACGTTTGCGATGTTCTCGGAGTCGGTACAGAATTTTCAATACACGCCGCCAGCGGACTGCCCCGGCCCGTGGGCAGCGGTAGTGCTCGAAGCAGACTTCAGCGAAAACGCCGGCGTCCAGTTTGACCGCACCGCCAGCATGTATTTCAACAACACCATGCTTTATTTCGGAACGACCCCGGAACCGTTGGCGAACGACACTAACACTTGGCACGTAGAGCGTGATGTCACCGATTACAGTGCGCTGCTGTCGGCGCCACAGACCGGAACCATGGTTCTGCCGAATTGCACATCGGATTGCCCGCCACCTTATCAATATTTGAACGGAATCTTTACGGTGAACGCCGATTTACAGTTCTATCCACTGCAAGGCAACGGCCCGGCACGACCGGATGCGGTGCTGCCGATGCTGCAGTCGAATGGGAGTGGAGGATACAATCTTCCGGCGTCGGTGAACTCTCCCACGCAGCAATTCAGCACGACTTTCACACTGCCGACCAATGTCGAGCAGGCTTACCTCGATGTGGTGACGCAGGGGCAGTCGGGCGATGAATTCTGGTATACCTGCGTTCCGAACGATCTCACCACAGAATTGCAAAGCTGCGGAGGCACGGCGTTCCGCGAAGCTGAGATCAGCATCGACGGCACACCCGCGGGCGTGGCTCCGGTTTATCCGTGGATCTTCACCGGCGGAATCGATCCCTTCTTGTGGATACCGATTCCGGGAGTACAGACGCTCGACTTCATCCCTTATCGTGTGAACCTCACGCCATTTGCTGGGCTGCTGAGCAATGGACAGCAGCATACCGTTGCCATGAGTGTGCTCAACGTGACCAGTGCTTTCAGCGTTACGGGCACTCTGCTGCTGTTTGAGGACCACGGATCACAACAAGTGACGGGAGCGGTTACCTCGAACACGATTAAGCCTCCGAATCCGGTCATCACGACCGACCTGCACGTCAATGGCAGCAATGTAATCGGGACCGTCAAGACGGTGTCCGATCGTCAGTTCCAAGTCGCCGGATACGTGAACACTTCGCATGGAAAAGTGAATACGATTGTCCAGCAAAGCGTGAATTTCAGTAACCTGCAAGGGTTCAAAATCACGCCTAACATTTATGTACAGGACATCTCGCAGCTCACGCCGGTGAATTCGGACCTCACGCAGGTTGGCGGTGGATCGACTTTCAGTACGGAGTCGCTGTTTTATCCGTTAACTCTTGGAATCACCGTCACCTTCCCGAATGGACAGACAGTAGAAACCACTACCGTGCAGCAGGAGTTCAAAGATATTGTGGCAAACCCGCAGTACAGCAGCACGGTGGATAACCTGGTGAATTCGCAAGACACACTCAACTTCAACAGCGGCGTGAACGATGGGGCAAAGAGCTCGCAACAGTATACGTTTGCTAACTCTTACGGTCAGACGTATAGCTGCGGCCTTGCCACCAAGAACAATACGTTGAAAGCGGTTGGGGCAGGATGTAACCAGACGATCGGCTTTAAACAATGATATTCTCTGGTCTTAGGGTCCGGTCTAGAAGCCGGACCCTGCTCATTCTGGGAGACTGGGGTTTCCTATTCGTAGCGGCAATCCTTGACATAGCGGGGCTCAACTTCCTAAAATCCAATCAGGCGGCTGCGTCCTCTGGTGTATCTGTTGCATCTAAATAACTTAAGTTTGAAGAGAGTTGAGTTCGCCGGAGCCGGAAGCTCAACTTGAGACAAGGGAGTATGCCTTCAGGAAGTCCAATCGGAGAGAGAGAGCGGGAGATTCTAACCGCTATCGTTGAGACGTTCATCGCGACGGGTGAACCCGTCGGCTCGCGGACACTTGCCCGGGCAAACCGGGAGGGGCTGAGTCCCGCAACCATCCGAAATGTTATGTCCGACCTGGTTGATGCCGGGTTCCTGGAGCAGCCGCATACTTCGGCGGGCAGGGTGCCCAGCGCCGAGGCATATCGTTATTATGTCGAGCAACTTACGGGTAAGGCGCAGATCTCCAATGAAGACGAGGGAATGATCCAGGACTCACTGCACGGCATCACGGACGTACCGGAGTTCATGGAGCGCACCTCGCACGTGTTGTCACTGATATCAAGAAATGTCGGTGTTGCGGTGGCGGGCAGCGGCCAACGGAACGCGCTGGAGCACGTGTATTTTTCCCGGCTTGGCGATCAGAAGGTTTTAGCGGTCGTGGTTACGAAGTCCGGATTGGTAAGAGATCGTGTGCTGAGAATGGACTTGCCGCAGTCGGATTTGGACGCGGCGAGCCGCTATATCAACGAGAATTTCCGCGGCTGGACCATCGAGACCATGCGTGCCGAGCTGGCTCGGCGATTGGAGGCCGAGCGCAGCGAATATGATCGACTGATGACATCGGTGGAGCAGCTTTATCGCCAGGGGGCGTTGGCTCACGATGATCGCGACCAGATGGTTTATGTGGAAGGCGCTGCAAATCTGGTCACCGGCGAGCAAGATCGGCAACGTTTGCAGGAAATGCTGAAGACGCTGGAAGAGAAGCAGAAAGTCGTTGAATTGCTGAGCGCCTATCTCGATGTGAAGCAGGAAGCGGTGCGGGTGGTGATTGGATTGGATCAGACGTTGCCTTCAATGCGCAATTTGGTGTTGATCGGCGCACCCCTGCGGGTGGGAGGCGATGTCATGGGTTCGCTAGCTGTGATCGGCCCGACGCGGCTGGATTATCAGCACACAATCACTGCGGTTTCTTATATTGCCCGCCTTTTCGATAAGGTCTTAAACGAATCTGACTGAGAGTGGTTTATGGCGAGAACGAATGGAAAATCGGAAGTAGAGCCCGGCGCGTTGGATGCCGAGCACGAACTGCCCCCGGCTGAGGAATCGCAGGAGTCGTCGCAATCTGCGGTCTCGCTTAGCGCGGGCACGGGCGAGAGCTCTGAAGTACAAAAACTCAGAGCCGAGCGCGACAACCTGCTTTACCGCTTGGCGGACCTCGAAAATGCTCGCAAACGCGCGGCGCGGGACCAGCAAGATTTTCGCGATTATGCGCTGGCGGATGCGATCAAAACGCTGCTGCCTACCCTCGATAGCTTCGAGCGAGCCTTGCAGGTGAGCGCGAATGAAACGTCGGAACTGCGCAGCGGAGTAGATCTTATTTACAAGCAATTGCAAGACGCATTGGCGAAGCTAGGTGTGCGGCCGATTCCGGCAAAAGGTGAGCAGTTCGATCCGCGAGTGCATGAGGCCATCGAGACAGTTGAAACTAGTGAAGCCGAGGACCATCAAATCATTGAAGAGTTGCAGCGCGGCTACAAGTTGAAAGACCGCTTGCTGCGGCCGGCGATGGTGAAAATCGCGCATAACTCGAAGCGCTAGTACCCACAGACATAACAGATTTAGAGAATAAGGAATAATCTGGCTAGCAACGTAAAACGCGACTACTACGAAGTGCTCGGGGTTTCCCGCGAAGCAAGCGAACAAGAACTGAAAAGTGCTTATCGCAAGCTGGCGATGCAGTACCATCCTGACCGCAATCCCAATAACCCGGACGCAGAAGAGAAATTCAAAGAGTGCAGCGAAGCTTACGCGATTCTGGCTGATTCCGAGAAGCGTTCAGTTTACGATCGCTTTGGCCACGCCGGTGTCGGGGCTGCAGGGACAGGCGGATTTGATCCGAACTCATTCCAGGATCTCAATGACATCTTTGGCGACTTCTTCGGCTTTGGCGATCTGTTCGGCGGTGGGCGCCGCCGCACTCGCGCGCAGCGCGGAGCCGATCTGCGTGAAGATCTAACGCTGCGATTCGAAGAAGCGGTCTTCGGGAAGGAAGCGCAGGTTGTCGTTCGTCGCAACGAAACTTGTGAGGATTGTCGGGGATCTGGGGCAGCCGCCGGAAAAGCACCCGTGACTTGCAGAACCTGCGCGGGACGAGGACAGGTTCGCTATCAACAAGGATTTTTTAGCATGGCCCGGACCTGTCCAACTTGCCAGGGCGTGGGCAGCGTAATTACAGATCCCTGTCCGAAGTGCAAAGGACAAGGCAGCAATCCTCGGCAACGGACGATTGACGCGAAGATTCCTGCTGGAGTTGAGGACGGAACGCGGATTCGCTTCTCGGGCCTCGGCGAGGCCGGTGCGTTTGGCGGACCGCCGGGCGATCTGTATGTCGTCCTGCACGTCAAGGAACATCCGATCTTTGAACGCGAAGGCACAAATCTACATTGCGTGATTCCGATCTCTTTCACGCAAGCGGCGCTGGGGGCGGAGATTCGCGTGCCGACGCTGGACGGAGAGCACACGCTGAAGGTTCCCGAAGGCTCGCAGTCTGGCACCACAATCCGGATCAAAGGAAAAGGCGTCCCAGTGGTGAATGGCCACGGCAAAGGCGACTTGTTCGTAGAGATTCGCGTGCAAACGCCGTCGAAATTGACCAAGCGCCAGCGGGAACTGCTTCAAGAATTGGAAGGTATTTCTCAGGTGGAAAACAAGCCTCAGCGCCGTACTCTTCTCGGAAAAGTAAAGGACATGTTTGGGTAAGGAATAAAACACTGAGGACACAGGGGCACGCCGCTGCGAACCACTCTCTGACCTCGTTTTCCATGACTCGCCGCCGCTGGATCGCCGACGAAGTTTCCGGATCACATGCCGCTCTGATCGGCCCCCATGCTGAACATCTGTCTCGCGTTCTGCGGGCTCGGGTCGGGCAGGAATTCGATATTGTCGCTGGAGGCGAAGTTCGGCGAGGACGTATCAGCGACATCGAGGAAAACCGAGTGGAATTCGAACTCGGGGAGGCGATCCCCGCTGAGCCGGTCGTTCCCGTCACATTAGCCTTATCAATCTTCAAATTCGATCGCATGGAGTGGGCGATTGAGAAATGCACCGAGTTGGGCGCGGCTCGCATCGTTCCAGTGATTGCCCGCCGAACGGAAACTCATCTTGCGGCCGCAGCGCCGAAACGTGTGGAACGCTGGCGCAGAATCGCGCGTGAAGCCGCTGAACAGTCGCGAAGGATCTCGCCGCTTGAAATTTCCCCACCGATCAAGCTGCAGGACGCAGTCTTCCTCCAAGGCAATACTCGAATTGTCCTTGCAGAGGTCGAAGAACAGGTCATGCTCAAGGATGTATTGCAACCGAGTTCGTCTGGCGAAATCGTGCTCGCGTTTGGTCCCGAGGGCGGTTGGACTGACGCTGAATTGCAGTCATTTAGCGAAGCGCGATGGACCTCGGCGTCGCTAGGCGGCACGATTTTGCGCGCGGAGACAGCCGCAATTGCAGCGCTGGCCGTCACGTTAGCTGAACTTCGCAACTGAGCCATTTCCCGAGATCAATTCGCACTTCCAACAGAATTTCCGCAAACATCTTTGGTATGCTCCTCACAATGGCCACCCCTAAAGCAAAGCCCGTCACGCGGGCGATTGAGCCAGATGAACGGCAGCGCCAAGCGATCGAGCACGTTCACGGGCCCTTGTTGGTGATGGCGGGCGCCGGCACAGGTAAGACCACCGTCATCACTCGGCGAGTAGCCCGGCTCATCGAAGAAGGCCATGCCACGCCCGATGAGATCCTAGCGCTTACCTACACCGACAACGCAGCCCAGGAGATGCGGGAGCGCGTTCAGTCCGAGGTCGGCCACAGTATCACCGGACTGCAGGTGATGACCTTTCATGCCTACTGCCACAACCTCCTGATCCGCAATGGAAGGCAGTTCGGAGTTCTCGACGACAAGGATCTTTGGATCTATCTTCGCAAACGCATCCGCGAGCTGCAGCTGAACTATTTTGTGCGGGCGGCTAACGTTAGCAAATTTCTCAGCGACTTGCTCGATTTCATTAGCCGGTGCCAGGACGAATTGGTCGGACCGGAGAAATACGCAACGTACGTTCGGCGTCTGGAGCAAGGGGAGTTGCCCATACCTCGTGTTTGCAAGACTAGAGATCTTGACGCTCTCAGCGATGAAGAAGTGCTGGGCCGTTGCCGCGAAATTGCCAACGTCTTCGCAAAGGTCGAGCAGATGCTGGAAGCCGACAATCTCGGGACCTTCGGCCACATGATCACCCGTGCGTGCGAACTTCTGCGGCAGGATTCCAGCGTGCTGGCGCGTGAGCGCAGTCATGCACGATTCATTCTGGTGGACGAATTCCAGGATGCTAATTTTGCGCAAGTCAAAATTCTGCAGAGACTGTCGGGCGACGACCGCAACGTTTTTGTCGTTGGAGATCCGGATCAGGCAATTTATCGATTTCGGGGGGCTTCCAGCGCGGCATTTGCGCTCTTTCGCCGCAGCTTTCCGGACACGGGCTTCGTCGCTTTGGATAAGAATCGACGCTCGACCACGCCGATCCTGAAATGTGCGCACGTCATTATCTCGAAAAACCCAGATGTCTTCGCCGGCCCGCCACAGGCAAACTCGTACCGGCGCTCTCCCCTGATCTCAGCCCGTGAGGAAGAATTCTTTCGCCAAGGAGCAACGATTAACATCGCTCCAGTCGACGCGGTCGTGCTTGGAGGAAAGGACGTCGAGAGCAGTGACATTGCCGAATCCATCCTCGCGAAGCGACGCGAGTCGCGGGGCAAGTGGAACGATTTCGCAGTTCTCTACCGTCAGCATCTGCATCGCGATGAGTTGATGAAGGAATTCGTCGAGCGTGGCATCCCGTATT
Source organism: Terriglobales bacterium (assembly GCA_035507035.1). GTDB lineage: Bacteria > Acidobacteriota > Terriglobia > Terriglobales > Acidobacteriaceae > DATJOJ01. The sequence goes on from DATJOJ010000048.1 coordinate 213,869, forward strand.
CGATAGAGAACATGGATGTTATGGACACCCCAGAGGTACGCGATTTGCTCGCCTGTGTTGGCGCGGTCGTTTCCGAAAAAGATGATGCCAGTATGTTCCGCGTAGCGGCGCTGCCACAGTTCACAGTTGATCCAGAGGATTTGCGGGCTGAGATCAGAAAGCTGCCGCGAGATCAGCCGCACGGGGCGGTATCGGCGTCATTGGTGAAGATAAATGGCGGCTCAGCGGTGTTGACTACTTTGCAGCAAGCACGCGAGGAAATCGCGCAGAGACGTGCCAAAAGCCGCGCCGCGTTAGACATCATCATTCGCACATTCAAACTCGATGCCAGCTCGCCGCCGGTTCGAGCGATTCTGACATTCGTGAGTCAGTGGGAAGAAAAACCGATCGTCAAAACGTGCGAACTGCCGGAACTCCTCGAATACCTGGACCTGTTTCGCCAAGCCGGTGGGACTGTCAACATCGCGAGCGACACTTCCGACGCGGTTCGGTTAATGACGGTTCACGTCGCAAAGGGCCTTGAGTACAAGCACGTCTTCATTATTCGCGCGAGTTCTCCATCGTTTCCTGCCAGCTTCAAGGAGACTCTGGTTGAGTTTCCTCAGGACCTGCGCGATCCCGATTCTCTGGCGCAGAAGGATGACAAAGCCTTACACGGCGAGGAAGAACGGCGGCTGTTTTATGTTGCCATGACGCGAGCGCGCGACTCGCTCACGCTCTACGCCAATAAGGGAAGAGGAAAGAAGGATCCGACACCCCCGGGATACTTCCGAGATTTATTAACTGACTCGACCTTGGGACGATCCCTCCGCCAACGCCATCCTCGCGCCCTACAGACAGACATCTTTGCTCAGGCAAGCTCTGCGCCACTCACTGGTACGGCGCAATGGATTGCATTGCCGGCGGCATCCGATTTAGGGGCGCGACTCAGTGCCAGCGCGGTCCAGACGTACGAAAACTGTCCGCTGCAGTTCAAGCTGGATCGCGAATGGAGGATTCCCGGTGAAGTACCAGCTGCGATGCAATATGGCGGATGCGTGCATCGAGTCCTGAAAACTTACTACGATTCGGTCCGGATGGGGCGGGAGATGAGCGAGGAGGCTCTAATCGAGTTCTTTCGGCACGACCTCGATGAGGCCACGATTCAGGATCGCTACCAGCACGACCTCTATGAGCAACAAGGAGTGAATCAGCTAAAGGACTTCCTGCTTGCCCGGCGGAGAAATCCAACCCCAGCCGTGCTGCACACCGAAGAATTTTTCGAAGTGAAGATTGGCAAAACAGCGGTGGCCGGGCGGATCGACCGCATCGACAGGGCATCGGACGGCCAAGTTGTCGTGGTTGATTACAAAACCGGCAAACCGCAGTCGCAAGATGACGCTGATGAGAGCCTGCAACTTTCCATCTATGCCTTAGCAGCGCGGCAGAAATGGGGATACAAGGCTGACCATCTGATTTTCTATAACCTAGATGAAAACAACGAGGTCGTGACTCAGCGCAGCGATGCGGAACTAAGCGCAGCGGCAGAAAGAGTAGAAGAAGTCGCAGGCGCGATAGCAGCCGGAAACTTCGATCCTAAGCCGAGTTTCAACTGCCGCTTCTGTGCTTATCGCAGCTTGTGTCCGGCGACCGAAAAGCAGCTGTACAGCGTCGAAAAAAACGGGAAACGCTCGAACTGAACCCCACCTATCTCGTGTGAACTACGTTGGCGATTCTACTTCACTTGTTTCTTGCCGGCGATCTTCAGTACCACCATCTCCCCATTCGGGTTCTTCACCATCAACTCTTTACCATTGAGTTTGGTCGGAAATTGTTTCCCTACGGTCCAGTCGAGGAACGTGGCAGCATCCCCGTTGGCAGTGCAGTTGTAAATCGTGTCGGTGAGACGCATCGATATCTTGTATTGACCTGAATTCTCCATGTGCTGCGCGTTGGCGGCGATTTTTTCGAAGGCGACAACTTTGCCCATTTGATAGCCCTCGTCAGCACCTTGCGCAAAGGCCAGAGTGGCAAGCGTCAGGGAACAACACAACAAAGCAGTGAGAAATGCTTTCATTGTTCTCTCCAGGAAGTAGAATCCGCGGTTTCGACAGCAATCGATCCACGCAAAAACTTAGGGGACGCTTTCGGCGTCCCCTCGCAGTACCCTTAATGAAGGCTTAGTGTTTCTTCTTTGCGGCCTTCTTGGTTGCTTTCTTCTTCGTTGCCATTGAACTATTCTCCCTTTCCATTCTTCATGGATATCACAACGATGTTCTGTTGCTAACTGATTGAAATCTAGAGTCAATGAAAAGTGATGTCAAGCAAAAAATGCGCGTGATGACGCGTTCGACCGATGCACTAAGGTCACTCGCGAAAGATAAAAGAAAAAGATTGTCAGCAAAAACCAAGACGAATTTTTGCGCACGCCGATTTTCTCGCTGGCATGTGACGAGGCTTGCACTCGATCGCTGTGACGAAACGAGCGGCCGACCGGATTCAGCACCGGCGACAGCCTTGCACCCATTTCTGCCGCGGCACATCTATAATCGAGAGGCAGAAAATCATTGCAGGAGCGTTATAAATGGCTGCTTTCGACGATGTCGTCATCATTTCCGGTTGCCGCACACCGGTAGGAAAATTTCAAGGAAGTCTCTCCGAGTTCCCCGCCACTAAGCTCGGCTCGATCGCGGTCCGCGAGGCCGTGAAGCGCGCCAATCTTGATCCGAGTCAAGTCGACGAATGCATTATGGGCAACGTGGTGTCGGCCGGGCTAGGGCAAAATCCCGCGCGCCAAGCCGCGATCTTCGGGGGATTGTCACCGGAGGTAGGTGCCATGACTGTCAACAAAGTTTGCGGCTCGGGATTGAAAGCGGTCGCACTCGCGGCACAAGCGATTCAGACGGAGAACAGTTCCATCGTCGTGGCAGGCGGAATGGAATCGATGACCAACGCGCCCTATCTGCTGCCCCAGGCGCGCAAAGGCTATCGGCTGGGGAACGCGCAAGTGATCGACTCCATGGTGAACGACGGCCTTTGGGACATTTATAACGACTACCACATGGGTGTCACCGGCGAAAATGTCGCCGAAAAATATGGCATCACCCGCGAAGAACAGGATCAGTTTGCGCTGAATTCGCACCGAAAAGCGGTCGCCGCAATGAAGGAATGTCGCTTCCAATCGCAAATCGTTCCGGTCGAACTGCCCGCCAAGAAGAAAGGTGAGCCGCCGGTGATTTTCAATAAAGACGAATCGCCGCGCGAAGACACTTCCATCGAGATCCTTCGATCCCTGAAGCCCGCCTTCAAGAAAGACGGCACGGTCACCGCCGGCAACGCACCGGGAGTCAACGACGGGGCAGCCGCGGTCGTCGTCACCAGCGCCAAGCGCGCCAAAGAGCTCGGCGCGAAGCCTCTGGTTCGCATCGTTGCGCAAGCCACCAGCGGCGTTGAACCCAAGTGGGTGATGATGGCGCCGGTTGGAGCTGTTCGCACAATTTGGGAGAAGACCGGCTGGAAAAATGAAGATGTCGATCTCTACGAATTGAATGAAGCTTTCTCCGTTCAAGCTTTGGGTGTGATGCGCGAACTCGGCCTTGATCCCAACAAGGTAAACGTGAACGGCGGCGCCGTCGCGATCGGCCATCCGATCGGTGCCAGCGGCGCGCGCGTACTGGTAACTCTGATCTATGAAATGATCCGCCGCGATGTGCATCGTGGAATTGCTGCGTTGTGCCTGGGGGGAGGAAATGCGGTGGCAATGGCGGTCGAAAGATAAGTATCTTAGGCTCCAGCGCTGGCTGCGTTCGGGAGCGCCTCAGCTGTCGGCAGTGTCACTGTGAACAGCGCTCCGCCGCCCGGTCCGGACGCCGCCTCTACGTTGCCGTTGTGTTCGCGCAGGATCGCCTTGCAGATGCTCAGTCCCAAGCCGGTGCCGCGCCCGGGGCGCTTCGTCGTGTAAAACGGATCGAAGATATGCGGCAAAATCTCGGGTGAAATTCCGGGACCGTCATCTTGGAAAATCACGGAAACGTTCTTATCTCCCTTTTCCAAACGGATACGCAAAGTCCCGCGGTCGCGAACCTCTCGGATGGCTTGCTCGGAGTTCAAAATCAGATTGAGAAAAACCTGCATGAGTTGATGCGGGTCGGCTTGCACCGGAGGAGTCGATGGTTCGCGCAGAAAATCAACCGTGATGTTGCTCTTGCGCAGTGAGTAGGCATGCAGATGCAGGGTCCTTTGCACCAGCTCAGCAACATCGATCGCTGTCTTGCCTGGCGCCGGCGGCCGTGAAAAATATGTAAGGTTCTGCACAATCTCGACCGCGCGGCGTGCCTGCTGCTGCAAAATCTCCAATTGCTTACGGGCTTGTTCTGCAGCTCCAGAATCCTGCAGCAACTCGCTCATTCCCAGGATGCTGGTTAACGGATTATTGAGTTCGTGCGCGAATCCGCCGATCATCTGGCCCATGGCGGCTAGGCGTTCACTCTGAATGATCTGCTGTTCCAGTTTTTTCTCAAGCGTGATATCGCGAAGCGACACAATCACGCCGCTGATCTTGCCTTCCGACTCAAACAATGGCCCAGCGGAGGCACGCATGTTTCGCCAACTCCCGTCCTCGTGCTGCACTGGACATTCGCAAGACGCGACCGCCTTGCGCCCAGCTAACAAATCGTTCATCATCTCCAGCATTTCCAGTGAACGCTGTGGCTGGTCTTCCAGCTTCTTCCCTAGCCAATCCTCCGGTGCAAAGCCGAGCAGGTCGCGAATGCGGGCGCTCACAAAACTGATTTTCCCGGCTCGGTCAATGACCAGAATCAGATCGGGGAAACTCTCCAGGAGATGGCGACGAAACTCCTCCTGGCGGCGCAATGCTGATTCCATTTCGCGCCGTTCGGTCACATCTACCAGCGTGCCCTGATAGCGAACAATCTTGCCGGACGCGTCCCATACCGCACGCGAGGTGTCCTGGAAAATGCCTAGCCTTCCATTCTTGCGTCGCAGCGTGATTTCGCGGGCGCGCACTCCCCCTTGATCGTTGGCGCTTCTACCAAGGAGCGCGCTTTGGTCCGGATTTGATTGCAGGGTAGTTGGATCAAGCCCGAGGAGTTCTGTCTTGTCTTCATACCCGAGAATGCGGACGAATGCCGGATTCACATCAAGGAGTTTTCCTTCCGGTGTGCAAAAATAGACGCCCTCTTGCAGAGTTTCGAACAATTCCGTAAAGCGATGCTCTTTTTCGCGTTCCTCTGTCACATCTCGCGCGAGGGCGCTGGCACCCACGACTTCGTCGTTCTTAACAATCGCATTCAACACACAATCGAAGTACAAGACACGCTTGCTGACTTTCAGCTGGACCTTGACCACGCCGGACCAGCGGCGCTTCTCGAGGAACCGGCTCAACTCGTGATTCGCGCCATCCAACCTGGGCTCATCGAGAAACTCATCCAGCTTGTGGCCGACCACTTCGTTGTAGGGTATGCCAAGCAATCCCGCCATTCGACGGTTCACGGTCCGCAGTTTGCCGTCGAGGGAAATTGCGAAAGCGGCGTCATCGAACGAGTCAATCAGCTCTTTAAAGCTGCGCTGCGAGCGGGCGATAATCTGCCCCAGTTGATCCAACTGCTCCTCGGTAGGTGCACTGACACGCAAGTCCCGCACCAGCGCTTTGAGTTCGCTGACGCGCTTCCTCCGCCCATAAGCGAAGCCGGCGAATGCCAGGGCAACGAAAAGAACTGCGATGGAAAGCAAGCCCAGGTGATATGGCAGATCTTGCAGGCGGTCCCAGGACTCTGCGGCCAGCCCGGTGGCGAGCAGAACGAGAAAAAGCAGCGCGGTGCGCCACAGCCAGTTTTCTTCTTTCTCCAGGTGACTCGGGGTGCGGGCCGATACGGATTGTCTTTGTTCTTCCATGAGCAGTGCGTGCTGGACGCAGTGCGTTTGGGTGAAAATCGGGCCTGTAGCTGCATCGTAGTTCAGAATCCGGACTTTCACAAACAAAACTCATTGGGAATCTTGGTTCACAGCCAAACGATAGTTCGTGGTCGATGGTCACATTCCCGCTGTTCAGCGGTCACCACAAAGTTCAGCTCAAGGCTTTACCGTGGAGGTTTCAGGGAGCCAGCTTCGGGCAGAAGGAACTCTTGCTTTACAAAACCATGAGCGCCGCAGTCTATGGCATTGACGCCAACATCATCGAGGTAGAGGTGGATGTCTCCGGAATTAAGACTAACGAAGACCACTTCCACACCGTAGGTTTGCCCGATGCGGCGGTGCGCGAAAGCCGGGACCGCGTGCGCTCGGCCCTCAAGAATTGCGGCTACGACATTCCCCCCACTCACATCACCATCAACTTGGCGCCAGCCGACATTCGTAAAGAAGGCTCTGGCTTCGATTTGCCAATGGCGCTAGGCATCGTGGGTGCTTACGGCGGGCTTAACAAGAAGGAAGTGCCGGATTGCTTGTTCGTGGGCGAGCTTTCGTTAGATGGCAGTATTCGCGGTGTTCGCGGCGCACTACCGATTGCGATCGAAGCGCGTGGACGGAAGATTTCCCGCGTTGTCGTTCCGGAACTCAATGCCAAGGAAGCCGCTATGGTAAGCGGTGTCGACGTTTATCCGGTCAAATCGCTGTTGGATGTGATCCGCTTCGTAAACACAGGCAATGGCGTCCTTCCATGCAAAGTCGATGGCGCAACGTTGCTGAACGAATCGGCGCATTTCGTCGTGGATTTCAAAGACGTGCGCGGCCAGCAAACTGCTAAGCGAGCGCTGGAAGTAGCGTGTGCCGGCGGACACAATATCTTGATGATCGGCCCCCCCGGTTCGGGCAAAACTATGCTGGCCAAGCGCATGCCAACAATCTTGCCGCCGCTTACGTTCGAAGAAGCGCTCGAAACGACCAAAATTCATAGCGTCGCTGGAGTACTCGATTCCGGCGCGGGGTTGGTTGGAGTGCGGCCATTCCGCTCGCCGCACCACACAATTTCCGACGCGGGACTGATCGGCGGTGGGGCGGTGCCTCGTCCGGGCGAGGTTTCGCTGGCGCACAATGGCGTTTTATTTCTGGATGAGTTACCGGAGTTCCCGCGAAATGTTCTCGAGGTGATGCGTCAGCCTTTGGAAGATGGGACGGTGTGCATCGCGCGCGCCGCAATGTCGCTCACTTTTCCGTCGCGTTTTATGCTGGCGGCGGCGATGAATCCCTGCCCTTGCGGGTATTTCAACGACCGCAGCCGCGAATGTCATTGCACACCGCCGATCATCCAGCGTTACATGTCGAAAATTTCCGGACCGCTGCTGGATCGCATTGATATTCACATCGATGTGCCCGCCGTGAATTATAAAGAGATGCGGTCGGGAGCAGAGCCGGAGAATTCGGCGGCGATTCGCGGGCGAGTGATGCGCGCGCGTGAAACGCAGTTGCAGAGATTTTCGGTTTCTTCTCGTGACAAGCTTTACTGCAATGCACAGATGGCCCCGCGGCACATTCGCGCGTTCTGCGAATTGTCCGCCGATTGCGAACGTCTGCTGGAACGCGCCATGGTGCAGCAAGGGCTCACCGCACGCGCGCATGACCGCATTCTAAAAGTCGCCCGTACCGTTGCCGATCTCGAAGGCGCGCCCGCGATTGAACCTAAACACATCGCGGAAGCGATTCAATATCGAACGTTAGATCGAACCTTCTGGGCGTAGCTTGGGTCAAATAGATATCCTCAGGACCAAGCGTAAATTCTTCGAAAATTAACACTTCAGAAAAGCGCCTGAAACCTGCTGCTAATAGGCTTGTCTCATCATTTCCAATTCTGACGCGAAGGGAGACTCCTCATGAACTTCTCGACAGACGATCGGCGGAGAGTTCTACTCATCGATTGCAATTCTCTGAAACGGCAAGTACGCGCTGCAGTCCTGCGAAGCTGCGAAGTGGAAGTTCACATGGCCGATACGGTCGCGGATGCGGGCAACCTGTGGGCAAAGTGTTCGTATGACCTGGTGTTGCTTGCGGCTGCGGAACACTCCGAAGAAGCCGAATTGTTGTGCGGCGAACTGAGGAAGAGTAAGAGTAAGCCTCGACAACGCATCGCACTGCTGGTGGGAGCGCCGCAATATGTCTGCGAGGTTGGGCGCAAACATACAAACGTTCTATCCATTCAGCTTCCTTCGATGCGTAAGCTGGAACTTGGTTCGACTCCGGCACAGCGTACCCAGTGGCAAGGGACAGTGGAGCGTCTGCTGGCTGCTGAGGCGAGCATATCGATCAACGCCGCGCCCAATTGCTGAGAACCTCCAACACGGTTTTTACTCGGCACCGTATTTTCGAAGGTTACCGTTGCGCGAATTCAGTACGGTAAAGCTACCGTCTGACTTGGCGGTTACTTTTATGGAGTATCCGTCGGCATCATCGAGATTGGCGATGTAATCTTCCTTGACATTGTGGGCTTCCCCGGCATCCACGGCATAGTGAAGTTGCCAGAAGCCTGCCAAGCCGGGAGACTCGTGAATGATCTGCCAGGTCTCGGCGCTGCCTCCCTTCCTCACCCCATTGTTCATGATGGCTACGCGCGGATGCACTGCCCAGACAAGAGCTTTGGGATTATCGGGAGCTAATCCGTGATGAGTGGAAAGGTAAAGATCCACTGTCCCGAGTAAATTATCGGGACAGACCAGCTTTAGTTCCTCTTGCTCGACCAGGTCTCCGAGGTCAAGGAACTGAAACTTCCCGTAACTGATCAGCACCCCCAAGGATTGCGCATTCTCTGAGGCATCTTCCGGCGCGGTCTCGGAACTGCAATAGCGATTGGCCTCACCAGCACCGGGTAGCGGCTCGGAGATCTGCTCTCCCGCTCCGGCTACGATGCGAAAAATGAGATCGTGCAGCGGCAACCCTTCGCCGGGCTTAATCGTCATGCGGTGGGAGTGCGCGATTGCTTTTTCGTATGCGGCATAAGCGGCTCGCGTGTACTCGCTATTCTCCTGGTTCGGCCCGTGATCCACAAAAATGCCAATCTTCATCTTCTTCAGCAGATCAGGAACGCCGCCCACGTGGTCCGGGTGATAGTGGGTGATCAGCACATAGTCGAGCTTCTTGACACCAGCTTCCTTGGCGGCGGCTTGAATGCGCGCGGCATCGCGAGCTCCGGCAAATCCGGCATCAATCAGCACTGACTTGCCGGAAGGACTGACGATCAGGGTCGATTGGCCACCCTCGACGTCGATAAAGAAAATACGGAGCGGCTGGTTCTTTCGAGCAACGGCAGGCAGGCATGCGAGAAGGCAGACGAACGGAATAATTCCAGCGGATCGCAGCCAGCGAGTCATGCGTGTACAATACCGAAAATTATGATCAAAACAGCTTCTAATGGCCGCGACCGGCAAATGCACAGTCGGGCGCCGAAGAAACCTTCGATGCAATTGGCAGAGGCGCAAGGTTGTACTTGTGAATCAGGTCGTTGACCGGAGCAATCTTATTTTGGTTGATATCGGCCCACGCAGCCAGCCGCTGATGAAGTTGCTGGCAACCCTGTTCCACGCCTTCAGTGAGTGGCTCGGACGGAGCCGCGTCGCCGCTTTCGATCATGAAAGCGTAGCGAGCCAGTTCCCTGTTGAGCGGGCCCACGCCAAGATCCTCGGCTCCTTTGCCGTTCTCGACCTCCGCTACTGGGCCATCCAATGCCTTCAACGCGTCAGCCGCGTCTTTACCGGATTGATTTGACGCCAATGCCTTCTGGCGATCCGAAATGGCGTCTCGCAGCGCCGTGACCTGCTGGTAGCTGTCATAGCTTGCATTCATCTGCGCCGAAACATTCTGCGCGTAGCGCAGTTGCTCCACGAGATCGCCCTGCGAAACGTGGACACGCGGATCCGGCGTAATGGTTAGCGGTTGCCGGTACGACTGGCCATTGACGGTGAGTACGACGGTATAGTTTCCCGGTACGACATAGGGCCCGAGCACGGGCGGACGCGGGAACTCGCCAGGAATCGCGTGATCGGCCAATGTGTACTCGATGTAATCCAATTTCTCACCGAAATAACCGTAACGGAGGATTTTCGGCTCTGGGTAGCGCAAATCCCACGCGAAGCGGTTCAGTCCAGCATTCTTCGAGAGCGCCTCCTGCGGTGCGAACCAGTAATCGGGAACATTGGCCGGAGTCGTGTCGAATGGTGCAGCGATGTCGGTGTATTCGCGCACTAATTGATTCTGCGAATCATAGACAGCGAGCTTGACGCCACTACCAACAGCGGACTTCAGAAAATAATCAATAATCGCGCCGTCGGGAGGATTCTTACCCGCCGGAGTTTCTGGGGGAAGAGGAGTATCTTGATAAGTGTCCCAGCGAACGCGCACGGCCGTTTCGGGACGAAGTAGTGTTACATCCGCTTGCAGCATCTTGGGATCAAGCTGACGCAGCGGAGTGATGTCATCGAGGATCCAGAGCGAGCGGCCGAACGTAGAGGCAACCAGATCGTTTTCGTGAATCTGCAGGTCGGTCACGGGAGTTACTGGAAGATTCAGTTGCAGAGATTGCCAGTGATCGCCGTCATCGAACGACATGTAAACACCCGTTCCGGTGCCGGCGAATAAAAGTCCGGCGCGTTCAGGATCATCGCGAATTACCAGAGTGGGATCATTTGCCGGAAGACCCGTAATGGGCTGCCAGGTCTTGCCAAAATCCCGAGTGCGATAGACGGATGTTTCCTCTCCACGTCCTATCTGAGTGATGACATAGGCAGCAGCGGCATCGTGCCGCGAGGCTTCGATGACAGTTACGCCCGCACGTTCGGGCAAGTTAGGAACTGTGACATTCTCCCAGTTCTTGCCGTCCCGGGTGAGTTGAATGAGGCCGTTGCCGGTGCCCACCCAAATCTCTCCGGCCTTCACGTGAGAAAGCGACATCGTGGTTATTACGGCACGGCGATTATTCCCTCTTTGCTCGCCTGGGGTCGGAGTTTTTCCCGCAGGTTGAGGCTTAACCGTCAAGTCCGGACTAACTTCTCTCCAGGTCATCCCACCATCTTTGCTCTTCAACAGGTACTGCGCTCCGACATATAACGAGTGCGGATCCTGAGGAGAAAAAGCAACTGGTGCGAGGTTGGAGGAGCGATATTTGAGGGTGCGGGCAAACACGTGCACGATCTGCCCGGTAAGCCTGTCGTAACGCAGCACGCTGCCGTACCAACCGCCAGCATAGATGAAGTTCGGATTCAGCGGATCGGCTTCAATATAAGAAAATTCGAAGCCGCCGACCGGCGTCCAGTCGCGATAGGTGATCTGCCCATTATTGCTGCGGCTCATCACGCTGGCCGTGCCGCTATCCTGCTGCGCACCGTACACGTTGTACGGAAATTGATTGTCAGTGCTGACGTGATAGAACTGACCTGTGGGCTGGTTGTACCAGGAACTCCAGGTCTGACCTCCGTTCACGCTTACCATCGCACCCTGATCCACGCCAAGGATGATGTACTGCGTGTTAAGGGGATTGATCCACATCACGTGATAGTCGTCGCCGCTCGGCGCGCCGACCCATGCTTCAAAGGTTTTGCCTCCATCGGTCGAGCGATACAGTGAAGTCTGCTCGGCGTAAACAATGTTTGCATCTTTGGGATCGATTGACATTTCGCTGATGTAACCGCTGGAAAAGACGCGCGGGTCTGTTGTGCTGCGTTGAAAGGTTGCACCACCGTCGTCAGAGCGGAACAGTCCTTGGCGAACATAGGCGTAGACGCGCATGCCGTTGGTCCCGGGCGCCACCGCTATGCCGATGCGCCCCATGGGTTCTGACGGCAGGCCTTTGCCATCGACCACCTTCCAGGTGAAACCCTGGTCGGTCGATTGGTATATCGCGGCATCCTGGCCTTTCTGTTCGGGAGGAGGAAACATCTCGGCGGGACGGCGCCACATGGCGGCGTAAAGGATGCTGGGATTGTCGGGATCAACCTGGAGATCGGCGACTCCGTTTTCTTCATCTTTGAAGAGAGTCTTCTGCCAGTTTTTGCCGCCGTCCGTGCTCTTGTAAACACCGCGTTCGGCGCGCGAATGTTGATCGCCCAACGCGGCGACCAGAACCACATCTGGATTGCGAGGATCAACCACGACGTCGCTTATGTAATGGGTGTCGCGCAATCCGAGATTGACCCACGTTGCTCCCGCATCCGTGGACTTGTAGACGCCGTCGCCCGGGCCTTGCTCGCCGCTTCCAACATAAACAATGTTGGGATTGGAAGGCGAAACAGCGACCGCGCCGATCGAAGCTACCGGCTCGCGGTCAAAGATCGGTCTCCAAACCCTGCCAGCATCGTTGCTCTTCCAGACTCCACCATTGGGAGTACCGGCGTAGAAAACGTTGGGCTGGCTGGGCACGCCGCAAACCGAAGTGATACGGCCACCGCGAAACGGCCCGATCAGCCGCCAATGCATGGCATCGAGCATCCCGGGGCTGAACTCTTGTGCAGCGACCGGAAAAACTGCGGTCAGAAAAAAGAAGGTGAATGTCAGAAACGAAAACAGGAGTGAAGTGTGTTTGCTAGGTTTGCAATGGATCATCTTTGAGTTCCGCGCAACCTAGCATTTTACAGGTTTGGCCGAACGAGTGGGAAAGCGAGGTTCTCAGCGCGAGGCGGGCGGTCATCGAAGACCGAGGCAGGAGAAGCACAGCTGCACTAGCGCTCACTTCACTTGCTGTCACAGTCCATGACAATGCGCGGCGAGAATTACTTTGTCTAAACAGGTTGTTTCGGCGTGCGTTTGTTGTCTGAGAAACAAGACTATCATTCACTGCTTTGGTGATTCCTACGTTGTTTTTTGTCGACATCGAAAGTTTCCCTCTGCAGAAACAAAATCGTAAAACGACATAATTTGGTCACGACATTTTGTAGTCTGGCGCGTCTCTTGTCCCAAGCTGCATTTAGCGCGTGAGGTTTTCACCTCCGCAGATGACCCGCGGCTGCTCCTTCCGAGGAGGCTGACATGACGCATCGCCTGTGTTTGTTTCTACTGCTGGTTTCCAGCGCGGCCGCTCAATTGGAGGAACGTTCGATCCAACGAGTCCACAGCCTGAAGGTCAGAATAGCGTTAGCCGGAGGACAGCCGTGCAATGCATCGGTTCACGCCAGATTGATCGGCATCTCCGGCGACGTCGCGCAGGCCTACGCTGGTAGCGATTGCGTAGTTGATTTCGGAAGTGTGGCGGCTGGCAGCTATCACGTTTCGGTCTCGGTGGGCGGCGTTGACTTTCCCAACGCAGCCAATTTTGAGGTGGAATCTCGCAACCATGAGGAAATATCAGTGAGCGTGCCCTCCGATAGATTCATGGACAACGCGGCAACCGGCGCAGCGCCTGTCTCGGTTGCGGAGCTGGCCATCCCTGCGAACGCGCGCAAAGAATTCGACGCGGGCTCGGCTTTGATGGCGAAAGAAAATTGGAAAAAGGCAGCCGAGAAGCTGACGAAAGCGGTATCGATCTATCCCCGTTACGCAGAGGCCTACAATAACCTCGCAGTTGCAGATGCCCGGCTCGGAAGTAGAAGCGAAGAACGTGCTGCGCTGGAAAAGTCCATTGCGGCGAACGATCACTTCGCTCCCGCATATGTGAATCTGGCGCGCATGGATCTCATTGACGGAAATTTCCCCGATGCCGAAACCCTCTTAAACAGGGCGACCGCCATCAATCCAACCGAAGTCACCACGTTGGTGCTGCTCTCCAATATGCAACTGCTCAATCAACATTATGAGCAAGCCATCGTCACGGCTCGTAAGGTTCATTCCATGACCACAGCGCCACATGCATCGGCACACACAGCCGCCGCTCACGCATTCGAGGCGGAAGGCAAGTTGCGAGAAGCTCTGTTTGAGTTGCAACTTTTTCTGGTGGAGGAAGCGACGGGGCCACGAGCTGACTCTGTCCGCGAGGAGATGTCCAGCTTGCTGACCAGAATGCGCTAATTCTTGCGCGGTTTATGAGGGCATGTCTCGGTATTGATGCACGCGTCGGCCATCATCAGCCGCTCCACGGGTCTTCCGCCAACGATATGCGAGTCGACGATTTCGTCCACGTCGGCCAGGGTTACGCCGCCGTACCAAACTGCCTCGGGATAGACCACTAGGTTCGGGCCATGCTCGCACTGATCAAGGCAGCCTGATTGATTGGCGCGCACTTTACCTTTGAGGCCTCGCTCCGCCAACTTTTGCTTGAAAAGCTTCTGCAGTTCGGCCTTTCCGGTAGGATCGCAGCAGCCGCGGGGATGTCCTTCGGGACGCTGGTTCCCGCAAATAAAGATATGCCTCTCAAACTTGGGCATAAAGATAATTTACACCGATTGGAGTTTCGGCCGAGGCGAGAGGAGGCGACAGTGTGGCTAGTCTTTCAGCGGAACCACAAGACGATCGCCTTTGCAGAAGGTGGCTACACGCTGCATTCCAGCGATTGGGTCATCGATGACCCTGACTGGACCGAAGCAATAGACCGCGTGACCATTCTCCGCAAGATACCACTTGCCGTGCGGATGCGACGCACGGGATGAAACTTGCTCGGGCAGTGGCTTCGGCGGCGCAGAGATCTTAGGAACGGAAAAAGACAACAACACCATCAAACTTGCCAGGATTTTCATAACGCCTCCTGGCCCGAAAAATCAGATGATCATGACTGTCCTGCGCTCATCCGCCATGGTAACGGCATCCGTAGGAGGCTGGAACGGAACCCGTTTGCGAAGTTTGCCTGAACTCTGGCTCTTGGCTTGGTTCTGACTAGCCTGATTTTGCGTTTTGTCCTGGGTCGACGGAGTTTGTACCTGGGAGTGAGCTTTTGCCGCAGCCTGGGCCTGGGCTGCAGCACGCTGCTTCTGGAACGCCTCACCTTTTATGTGGCTTAGTTGGGTACTGTCCTGGAAAAGCGACTGGATCAGTCCGCGCTGCGATTGAATCGTGCGCCCCTGTTCCATAATCAGTGAGGCCATAAGCCCCCAGGAGAACAGGAACAGCACCACCAAGACCGGAAGCATGGAACGCTTCCGTTTAGGGTTTGGTAGCGGCGTTGGGCTAACCAAAAGCGGTTCATCCGAGACTGGCTTCGGCGCAATTGCCTGATCTGGCGTCCAGTTCAACAAGTGACACTCCCATCGGCGCCCCATAGAAGCGGGCAGCCCGTCTAGTGCAGCTTGGGAACCATAAGGACGGGAAGATGAAAACTATTTTGAGCAAAGAACTTAGCTTGATTTCACGGGGCAAATGTCGCACTGGAAGTGCAACTGGCTGCAGATAAAGGTAACCCTGATGCGTTACGAATGGGACTTGAAGACCAGAAAGACGCCGGTCCTGAAGCAGTTAGCCGTCGTCCTTTCTCGGATTGGTGGAGGCCTTCGCCCCTGGATGAAACTACTTTACGCCCATTACCAACTTGGCGATCGTGGCCAGCTGCATGTTCGAGGTGCCTTCATAGATCTTGCCGATCTTCGAATCGCGCCAGTACTTTTCGACCGGATAGTCCTTGGTAAAGCCGTAGCCACCGTAAATCTCGATGCATAGCGAAGTCACGCGCTCGGCGACCTGGGAACTGAATAGCTTAGCCATAGCGGCTTCCTTGACGAAGGGCACCCCGGCGTCTTTCATGCGGGCGGCGTTGTAGACCATCAGGCGGGCAGCTTCGATTTCGGTCGCCATTTGTGCGATCTGAAACTGGATGCCTTGAAAGTCAGAGAGGGCCTTGCCGAACTGCTTGCGCTCCTGAGCGTACTTGGCGGCGTACTCCCAGGCTCCGCGGGCGACGCCAACCATTTGCGCACCGATGCCGATGCGGCCTTCATTCAAAGTCTCGATGGCGATTTTGTAACCTTTGCCAACTTCGCCAAGGACGTTCGATTCGGGCACACGGCAATCTTCGAGAATCAGCTCACAGGTTGAAGAAGCGCGGATGCCGAGCTTGTCCTCTTTCTTACCGACGGTGAATCCCGGAAATTCTTTTTCGACGATGAAAGCGGTAATTCCTTTGTATCCAGCGGCGGGATCGATGGTCGCGAAAAGGATAAAGATGCCGGCTTCTTTGCCGTTGGTGATCCATAACTTGCGGCCGTTCAAAACGTAATCGCTGCCCTTCATTTCGGCGCGCGATTGTAACGCGAAGGCATCGGAACCGGAACCGGCCTCGCTTAGCGCGTAAGCACCGCAGGTATCGGCAGTCATTCGTGGAAGGTAGCGCTTTTTCTGGTCATCACTGGTCCAACGCAAGAGGGCATTGTTCACCAGCGTGTTCTGCACATCGACGATGACGCCCGCCGAGGCATCGACGCGGGAAAGTTCCTCTACCGCCAAAATGGCGTCGAAAAACTTGCCACCGCCGCCACCATATTGCTCCGGGACTTCGATGCCCATCAGCCCAAGCTGGAAAAATTCGTGGATGATGTCTTTCTCAAAGACGCCTTTTTCGTCCATTTCTTTGACCGCCGGGCGAATCTTGTCGTCGGCAAATTGGCGGACATTGTCGCGAAAAAGAATTTCGTCTTCGCTCAGGCTGGTAAGGGGCGTGGAGACTGGGGTTTGCAGCATGGTGTCGGGCATATAAGCACCTTCGAAAGAAGATAGCGAACTGAAGATTTTAGCAGCTTTGGGGCGGCATTTCTTTGCGTCCTTCGCGGTTCAAAAGGCACTTACCGTAGAGATCGCGAAGGTTGAGGAAAGTCGCAAAGTAAGACTCTAATTGGTGAACCAACCGCCCATTTTGAATCCTTTCGCTTCCGTTACACTGGATCGTTCGTATCCACGCAGCGGGGTTTTCTTTGAAGAGCGCGACAATTCTTTTGCTTTTGGCTTCCAGTTCGCTTATAGCGCAGACGATCACCGTCGACATCAGCCATGAAACCAATCATTTCGTGCCGAACCAGGCGCTCGGCGCGGGGGTGGATCGGATTCCGGTTGAGGCAATCGATAAAGATCTAACGCCCGAAGTTGTAAGCAAGGTTCTGGCCGCCGGGTGGCAACCGGTCACCTACCGGCAAAACACCGAACTCACCATGGAAGCGTGGCACTGGAACCCGGAAGGAACCTGGAGCGAAGTCGGAGACAAGGGTTATTTCACCGGCTCATCCACGCCGGGCGACCCCATCAACTACTCGTATGGCTACTTGCTTCCACATCGCGGAACCACCCGCAACAGCGGGACGGGAAACGCCGGCTTTTCGCGGATCACGGATGGCGATCCGCACAGTTATTGGAAGAGTAATCCATACCTCGCGCAGAAATTCACGGGCGAGAGCGACTCTCTACATCCGCAGTGGATCGTGATTGATTTGAATCAAAACCAACCCGTAGACACCATCCGCATCAACTGGGCCGAGCCTTACGCGACTCAGTACTCGCTGCAGTATTGGACGGGCGAGGATCCGATCCAGACGCCAACTAAGGGTGCGTGGAAGATTTTCCCATCTGGCGTTGTGACCGCGGGCAAGGGCGGCGACGAAAATATTCGACTGAATCCTGTTCCGAGAGCGGTCCGCTTTTTGCGTATCTTGATGACCGAATCCTCGAATACCTGCGATAGCCATGGCGCGGGAGATCTGCGAAATTGCGTGGGATTTGCGATCAACGAAGTGTACGTCGGGACCACAACTCCAGACGGCAGGCTCCACGACGTCGTGCGCCACACCGCCGACCAGGAACAGACCACGACTTATTGCTCCTCGGTGGATCCCTGGCACGAGCAGTCCGACCTCGGACCAACCCGGCAAGCACAAGTAGGCTTTGATCTTTTCTTCACCAGCGGCATCACGCGAGGCCTGCCGGCGATGATTCCGATTGCCCTGCTTTATAGCACTCCGGAAGATTCCGCCGCAGAGATTTCCTATCTCAAAGCGCGGCACTATCCGGTCTCTTACATTGAGATGGGCGAGGAAGCAGACGGGCAATATATCGCGCCGGAGGATTATGGAGCGCTCTATCTGCAGTGGGCGACGGCATTGCATCAGCTGGATCCCACGTTGAAGCTGGGTGGGCCTTCTTTCACCGGCCAAACGAAGGACATCGAGACGTGGCCGGATGCCAACGGAAAAGTTTCCTGGCTGGGACGGTTCTTGGATTATCTTCGCCAGCATAGCCGGCTGAACGACCTGGCATTCTTCTCTTTCGAACATTATCCGTACGAAGGTTGCAAAATAAACTGGGGCAGCCTGTATGACGAGCCGGAGCTCATCAGCCACATCATGCAAGTCTGGCGGGACGATGGCTTACCGCCTACCGTCCCGATGTTCATCACCGAGTCGAATCTCTCGTCTGAGACCAGCGAAACCTATATGGATTTATTTGCCGGGTTATGGCTGGCGGATTACATTGGGTCGTTTCTGAACGCTGGGGGAAGTGAGGTATATTACTTCCACTATTTGCCGCTGGTCATGGAGCACGGTTGCAACGACTCCCCAGGGACTTTTGGCATGTTCACGGTCGGCCCCAGCTTTCAACTCGAGCAACCGCTGTCACAATTCTTCACTTCCCAAATGATTAACCTGGAATGGGTGCAGCCGGGGTCGGGTGAGAACCAAGTATTTCCCGCCAGGAGTGACATTGATGACGGGGCAGGTCATGCGCTGGTGACGGCATACGCTGTGAAACGCCCGGATAGACAGTGGTCATTGATGTTGGTCAACCGCGACCAGGAGAATTCGCACAAAGTCAAAATCTTGTTCAATGATCAAGTGACAAATGCCTCGAAGCAATTCGTCGGCAACGTTAACATGGCGACATTCGGTCGCGAACAATATGAATGGCATCCGGCTAAGATGCAGTTCTTCGCCCACGCGGAGCACCCCACAGAATGGCCGGTGATCGCGTACTTGCCGGGCCACGCGAATCCAGACGGCCCGATCATCCATGCCAAGCAAGTCGCCGGAAAAGACACAGCATACGATATTCCCGCTGCGTCGGTAGTGGTGATTCGCGGGAAGATCGGTGGGCAATAAGTTTTTATTCGGTCGAAGAGGTTCGCAGGATGGGGTTGTCCCCCGTTCCGTCGTTGGTTATCAGGTATCCACTGTATTGCCTACTCATCGGAGCGCAGACCAAAATTGGGTCTATACGTAAGGGCCCCAGTTTCGACGCCACTAACATCACCGCAATGGCGGCACTTTCCGGTGCGAAACACATGCCGGTCCGTATTCTGATCGCCGATGACGACGCTTGTATCCGCCGCCTTCTGAGCCGTGTCCTCGGAGAACATGAGGGTTGGGAGGTTTGCGGGGAAGCTGGAAATGGCCAGGAAGCCATTCAACAAGCCGAAAAATTAACCCCTGACATTGCGATCATCGACTTGGCCATGCCCTGTATGAACGGTCTTGAAGCGGCGCGGGAAATTTCGAAGATGTCGCCAGCCGCCGCGATGCTGCTGCTTACGGTTCAGGAAGTCTCAACCCAATTGATAAAAGAGGCGCGCCAGGCCGGTTTCCAAGGAGCAGTTTCCAAGGGCACCGGCGCCGAGGTGATCAAGGGCGTTGAAACTTTGTTATGCAAGCAGACTTATTTCAAGTCAGGGCCGGCGGTGCTCGGCGTGCCTCACTCCGCGGCATCGTGACCGGCTCATCCGCGAATTTGGTTGAGCTTTCGCAGGATTTAGGCAATCCTGAATTGCTCTAGTGTTTTGCGTCTCCCACATCCTCGAACGAAAAAGCTATCGACACATTGGAAAATCCCTTTCCATCACTTTCCACATAGGGATAAACGAAATAATTGAGCGGCTGCCCGGCCTGCGGAGGATTCAGTTTTAGGTCCCGGCCTACGGTGAACTGGACGCGATTAGGATCACGGGCGCCAAAATAATAGTTCTGCATTTCGGGATGCTTCCACGCTTCGGAGATATCGACGGGAATCCAGCCGATGGAATCGATATAAAAGTCAGCCCAGCAGTGATAACCGGCTACTTCTCCCGAGTGCTTGTCGGCGGGAATAGGAAAGCCGATTTCGAAGCGCGCGGGAATGCCTTGAGAGCGCACCATGGAAATGAAAACAGAATGGAAGTCGGTGCAGTTCCCGCGCTTCGAATCGCACGCCCAGAGCGTGTCGCCGTGTCCCCACCCCGTGCCCGTCTTGTCGTATTTCATGGTGTGGAAGACGTAATCGTAGACTTCGCGTGCCTTTTCCAGTTGGGTTGTGGCCCCTTTGGTTTGTTCGGCCGCGAGTTGCGCGGGCAATCCGGTGGTGGGGACCAAACTGTCGGGCTCGAGAAACCGTGCAAGTTGCAAATGAGCTGGCTTCTTCAGAGGCGCGACCGGTTTACCCTCCGCTAGAACCACGTCCTCGCTCCGGGCAACGTCATAGTCGACAGAAAAGTGATACTCACTCTTGCTCGCTGACGCTTCATGGGCGTGCAACATCCAGTTTCCGTATTCGTGCTCCTGGGTCCGCTTGAGTGGCAAGTCTCCTTTTTGCTGAAGAATCTGAACCTGCTGGGAAGCATCGCTGTGCGCAAGGGGGATCCACACTTGGATCGGCTTGCCAGCGGGCACGTTTTTCACTGTGAAGGAATAGTGAAATGAAAAGTGACGCTGTTTCGGCTGAGATGAACTCTGGGCAAACAGAGACCCGGCAACACACAACACGATGAAGATCGCAGGCTGGCGGCGCATAGGAAATCCTTTCGTCGACGGAGTGTTGATTAAGATAACGACGGAGCGGCGTTCGAGGTGGCTAGATTCAAGTAAAGCCGCGACCACCAAGAGAAATGCAGACGCGCATGGTGATTACTGTGCGACTTGGTTCCCTTATTGTCAAGCAACCAAGCGTGACAGACTACTTGCTTTTAGTCTGCTTTAGGAAGAACCAGGCATACATGGCCAGATTGAAACCGCAAACGACAACTGCGATTACGGTCAGCAGCAAAGGAGAAACATCCGGATAAACCATCGCATCGAGATAATGCAGGAGAAAGCCGCCCTGATACGGTTGGACACCAGCTCGGCCTTCCAGCCAGTTCTCCAGCAAAGTCAGAGGACACGACCAGGGAAAAACTTCCACCAGAATGGCCCACACCAAAGACAGGATGTGCAAGCTACGAAGCACAGGCCGGTGACGGGCAACGAGTACACCGAACATAACCCACAAGATGAACAACCCATGCAGGGTTAGGACGCATACCGCCAGCACGGAATAGAGAGGGACATCCATCGCAGCGCAGGCTATGCCACTCTTCCAATCTCATTGGGAGAAGAGATGAAAGCTTTCATATTAAGGTTAACGCCGAAGCGGAAATTGCCGATGAAGGGTGAGTAGGCCTGCTTTCCATGGCGATTCTAGCCATGGGGCAGGCCTCGAATTCGAGGTTACCGGACCGGGCGCGAGGCAATCATGGCTGAGACTTCTTCGCTGCAAGCTCAAATCGAGAATGTTAGCAAGCTCAAACGGGCGCAGGAAGACTTGCGCGAGCGTGAGGCCCAACTGCAGCTGCTGCTCGATTCCACTGCCGAGGCGATTTACGGACTCGATCTGGACGGAAATTGTAGCTTCAGCAATCGCAGTTGCCTGAAGTTGTTGGGCTACACAGCGCCGGAAGAATTGTTAGGCAAGAATATGCACGAACTGGTGCACCATAGCTATGCCGACGGATCGGCGTTCCCCGTGGAGCAATGCCACATTTTTCAGACGTTCCGCAAAGGGGGAACCGTCCATGTCGACACAGAAGTGATGTGGAGGGCGGATGGCACCTGCTTCCCCGCCGAATACTGGGCATACCCAGTTTGGCGGGAACGAAAGTTGATGGGATCCGTTGTTACTTTTCTGGATATCACAGCCCGGAAAAGGGCAGAGGATGCCATTCGCGCAGCGCACGCGGAATCCGAGCTCTTCATCAACTCGGTTCCGTCACTTCTGATTGGAACCGATGCCCGGGGAGGAATCCGGCGCTGGAATCTGGCTGCCGCTAACCTCTTCGACTTGTCTGGCGAGGAAGTCCGTGGCAGATCGCTAAAAAATTGTGGGATTCAGTGGCTGGGCGCCGACATTGAACAGGAAATCGACTCCTGGCTCGACATGGAGGAAAGCAGCCGGCACATCAATTTGCCCTTCGAAAAAGAGGGCAAGCGGCACTTTCTCGGCGTCGCCATCCATCGCGTAAACTTCGCCGACGATAAAAACCTTGGGTTCTTAATCACCGGTGCGGATATTACAGAACGTCGAAATCTTGAAGAACAATTACGGCAAGCGCAAAAGCTAGAGGCGATCGGACAGCTAGCCGCCGGCATCGCCCACGAAATCAACACTCCCACCCAATACGTCGGAGACAACATCACGTTCCTGAAGCAATCCTGGTCCGCGATCAGTCAACTGGCGCGCCTCGCGCAATCGTTGGAGCGGGAGTACGCGACAGGTGCATTTCCTGCGGACGTGGCCAGCGGGTTGCGCGACTGCGTAAAACGCGCGGATCTTGACTATCTGCTCAACGAGATTCCCAAAGCCATCGACCAATCGATGGAAGGAGTGCAACGGGTTGCCAAAATTGTCCGCGCCATGAAGGAATTCTCTCATCCGGAAGCGGAGGAAAAAACCGCGCTAGATATTAATCGGGCTATCGAGACCACGATCACGGTCGCACATCATGAGTGGAAATATGTCGCTGACGTGGAAACTCACTTTGACCCGCAATTGCCATTGGTGCACTGCCTGGCCGGCGAATTCAACCAGGTGATTTTGAATTTACTCATCAATGCGGCCTATGCGGTCCGCCAAGTCATCGGAAACGACTCCGGCAACAAAGGCAAAATTGTGATCTCCACCCGAGGAGATCAGCACTGGGTCGAGATTTCGATTCAAGACACGGGTTGCGGCATTCCGGAAGAAAGTCAATCGCGAATTTTTGAGCCGTTTTTCACCACCAAACCGGTCGGCCAAGGAAGCGGTCAAGGACTCGCCTTGGCGCACGCCACGATCGTCCGCAAGCACGGGGGCCGTATCTGGTTCGAAACCGCACCGGGAAAAGGGACAACCTTTTTTGTGTCTCTGCCGGTCTCCCCGATCACGCAGGAAATTTAAGAAGGCCTAAAGCTTCCTGCAAACCTGCCGAAGTATCCGATGAGAGAACTGTGTCTGCGCCATGAGTCTGGACTCTGAAAAATCGAGGGTTGTATGCCGTCGCCTGTTGTTCGTTGATGACGAGCCCTTAGTGTTGCAGGGCTTGCGAAGAACATTGCATGTCATGCGAGACGAGTGGCAGATGACGTTTGTCGAGAGCGGCCAGCAAGCGCTGGAAGCACTGGCGCGAGAACCTTACGACGCCATCATTACCGATATGAAGATGCCGCGAATGGATGGCGCGCAATTGCTCGAAGAAGTGAAACGGCGTTATCCGGAAGTCGTGCGCATGGTGCTGTCCGGGCAAGCTGGGCGCGAAGCTATTTTGCGTTCTATCGGCCCTACCCACCAATACCTCTCCAAGCCAAGCGATCCTCAGGAACTGAGGCTCAAACTTGCTCAGGCCTTCGCTATGCGGGACTTGCTGCGGAATTCCGCAGTGCGCGCCATCGTGTCGGGGCTGAAGTCGATTCCGAGCTTGCCCGGTCTGTATCACCAGATTCTGGATGAATTGCGCTCCGAAGATGCCTCCCTGGAGAGAGTGGCACAGATTGTTTCGAATGACGCGGGAATGACCGCCAAGATCCTGCAATTGGCGAACTCAGCTTTCCTGGGGGTTCGCCACGAAGTTTCGAGCCCTACGCAGGCAGTGACTTTGATTGGAACGGAGATGGTCAGGGCGCTGGTCTTATCGGTGCACGTATTTTCGCAATTCGAGGCTGAGCAAGGAGTGACCTCACACTGGACTACCTTATGGGAGCACAGTCTCTCGGTCGCATGCCTGGCGCAGCGTATTGCAGTCCACCAGAAATGCGGGAAAGCACTGGTCGACGAAAGCTTCACGGCGGGGCTGCTGCACGAGATCGGGAAACTTGTTCTGTTGGCCCAAATGCCAGAGGAATATGCCGCCATTCTCGAGACCATCGCGCCACAACCAGGTACATTGTCATCGGCCGAACGCGCGCGCTTCGGTTGTACCCACGCTGATCTGGGTGCATATCTGATGAGTATATGGGGCCTTCCGCATCCCCTGATTCACGCTGTGGCATATCACGACCGTCCTTCCAAAAGCCTGGAGCGGAGTTTCTCTTCTCTGACGCTCGTCCATGCAGCTGATGCGGTCGCAAGTTCCCCCGAATGCCCTCTCATTGTGCGCGACATCGAATTAGACCGGGGATACCTCCAGGAATTGCAACTGAGCGACCACGAGTGTGCGTGGAGAGATCTGTACAAAGAACAGATCGCACAGGCCAAGTCGAGCACCGCTGGGGCTAGCAGATGACCGAGAGAATTCTCTTTGTCGACGATGAAGCGGCCGTCCTGGAAGGCTACAGACGCATCTTGCATAAAGACTTCCAGTTGCGCACCGCGCCCGGCGGCGAGGCGGCCCTCGCAGATCTCGAGCAGAACGGCCCTTATGCGGTAGTGGTCTCCGACATGCGGATGCCCGGCATGAATGGGCTTGAACTGTTATCGTGTGTGCGCAAGAATTCACCGCACACGATCCGTGTAATCCTGACCGGTCATGCCGATATCGATACAGCTCTCGCTGCAGTCAATGAGGAAGCTGTTTTTCGCTTCCTGACCAAGCCGTGCAATCCCGCATTGCTGCGGAGGACGTTGACGACCTGCCTATTGCAGCATCGTCTGCTGACGGCTGAGAGAGAGCTGTTGGAAAACACGCTGATGGGCAGCATCAAAGTGCTGACGGATGTGCTCAGCCTCGCCAATCCTGCGGCGTTCGGCCGTTCCCTGCGGATCAACCGCTACGTGCAACACCTGGTCCGCGAGCTGCACCTTGAAGCACCATGGCGATACGAAGCCGCGGCCATGCTCTCGCAGTTGGGTTGCATCACACTGGAGCCTGAAATATTGGAAGCAGCCTATCGCGGCCATCCGCTGAACGAAGGGGACCGGGCTAGCTTCGCTCACCATCCGATCGTGGCTCGCGATCTGCTTGCCAATATTCCTCGTCTGGAAGGAATTGCCTGGATCGTGGGCCAGCAATCTGGAGCCCCTTGCAGTGACAAAGAAGTCCCAGAAAGTATCAGGACTGGAGCGGTGATCCTGCGAGTTGCTTTAGCCTTCGATGAGCTAAAGATGCAGGGCTACAGTGATCGTCAGGCAATCGCAAAACTTCAGGGCGGCCCCACCTGCAAAGATGCTGGGCGGATCGTTCCATTGCTGACGACGCTGCCTCCAACTGATGCGGAAACGACAGCTCGGGAAATCGAAATTTCCGATCTCGAGTCCGGGATGGTGCTGGATCAAGAGATCCGATCAAGTTCAGGCCTGTTGTTGGCGGGAAAAGGGCAAGAGGTTACGTATCCTCTGGTGGTGCGCCTGAGAAATCTTTATCAACGGCGGGCTATCAAGGACAAAGTCGCCGTCCTCGTGCCCCAGAATCCAATCTCTGGGACTGTGTGAAGCCGACACAGCAAACGTTAACGGTTTGATTGAGCTGCAGCTCAGGGAACGGAAACCACGATATCGCCAGCGATGGCGCCTTTCTCGTAGTAATTCTTCAATTTAAGGATCAGAGGAGATGTTACTTCCTGGTTTCGTGCGGTGATGAGCAGGCCGGACTCGGTTCGGATGTCCTGGTCAATGACCATCCCGGGAGCGATCTCCTCGATGCGACAAGTGCGCACCTTCTTTTCGCGAGCCTCGGGCTCCACTTCGACCAAGGCCATGAGAATGCGCGAGTCGAGCCCCTTGTGTAGTCGTCCTAAGGTATGCGCGGCTTCGGTGCGAGACCTTCCTTGCCGCACCAGAGAATCGAATCCCAACGCGATCCGCAGCAGTTCAGCTCCCATGCGCATCTCAGCCATATCCTGGTCGCTGATGTCTCCGTCGACAGTAGTGGGTTGATTTTGATGAGCGATCATCCAGGCGATAGCATCCATCCGGGGAATGTTCTTGAGCAAATCACAGGTGACATTGGGATGGGTATCGTACAGTGCCTGCTCTTTGGGCGCGAGGGGATGACCGGCATACACGGCGTCGATGGTCTCGACTGCCATGGTGACGCAGCCCAACTGGGAAAGCATGGCTGCCACTTCGAACTTCCAGTGGTTGGGCAAACCCAGGGCCTTCGCGATATGACTCACGTAGCGTCTCAAACGTGTCGCCCGACTGAAGGCTGCCGGACTCGCCATGCTGAGTACCTCGGTCAGTACGGTGAGACTGCCGGTCAAAGTTTTCTCGAGCACTTCCCTCTCGGAGGTGACGAGCCGATACTGCGCCAACCCCGCCGACAATGCTCCTGTCAGAATTCCTTTGCTACAAGGCTTGGTGAGAAAGCGAAAAATGTTGCCTTCGTTGACTGCACTGAGGGCCGTCTGCACATCGGCATACCCAGTCAGCATGATCCGTACTGTATCGGGCGCCAGGCTCTTTACTTTCATCAGAAGCTGAATGCCATCCATTTCCGGCATCCGCATATCAGAAAGAACTACTGCGAACGGTCCTTTCGTCTGAATCGCAGTAAGCGCCGCTGGACCTCCCACTGCCGTGTCGGCCTGAAATTCGCCATGCAACAACCGTTGGTAACCAAGAAGAACGTTTGGCTCATCATCAACCAGTAGCACTTTTTCCGGCATCCGCTTCCGTCCCTAGAGAAGACTTCCTTATGATCGCTACTCTCTTGGGAAATCGGCGGAAAGCGAGCGTTCTTCAGTGACCGAGGACTAGTCGGCCTGAACCGGAATTGACTCACCCGAACTTTGGTTCCCGAGGTAACCCGATCGTACACTCCCTTTCGGTAACCCTTGGTAACCATACGATTTGCATCGCCCAGCCGTACAATGGCCTTTGTCCGGAAGATCATTATCGGGTACAGGCAGTGGCCTTGCTTAAGGACTGTTCGGAGACAGCAGCAGGGCAATAAGGTTCTCGGACAACGACAAACGGCAGGCGGGTCCGCACTTCTATGGCGTTTGGCTTTGGCTTCAACAAACAGAAGGTACTCAGCGCGGCGGAGAAGTTTGTTCAACAGGGAAAGCTGCAGAACGCCATTGCTGAGTACGAAAAGATCCTAAAGAACGATCCTAAGGAACTCACGGTACTGAACACTGTGGGTGATCTCTACGCCCGCCTGGGCAATACCGACAAGGCCGTGGAGTGTTTCAAGAGCGTGGGCGATTCCTATGCATCGCAAGGCTTCACGGTCAAAGCCATTGCGATGTACAAAAAGCTCAGCAAATTGAAAACTTCGCTCGAGATCGTGCTGCGGCTCGCCGAGCTTTACACGCAGCAGGGATTATTCAACGACGCGCGGGCCCAATATCTGCAGGTGGCGGAAGAATTCCTTCGCGCAGGCGAGCTGGAACAAGCGGTGCGCATTTTCCAGAAGACGCTGGAGATGGATCCCGAGAACGTGGCCATGCGCACCAAGCTGGCCGAAGTTTATATCCGTCTCAATAAAAAGACCGAAGCATGGCAGATCTTCTCCGCGGCTGCGGAAACGCTGCGCTCCAAAGGTCAGTTGAATGGAGCGGAAGAGATTTTGCAGCGGATGTTGACGCTGGATCCGAACAACAGTTATGCGCTATTGCTGCGCGGCCGCACCGCTTTCGAAGGTGGGGATGTTGCCGCTGCAGTTCAATTCCTCGAAAAAGTTGCAGACCTCGATAGTCATCCCGAAGGTCTGCGGACGTTGCTGCAAGCTTACTTGCAGAGTGGACGGCTGGCCGAAGCCGGTACATTGGCAGCCAAGCTGGTTTCGGTTCACAACGACATCGCTGCTCTGCTGAATTATGCCGAGGGGCTGATTGCAGCTGGACAGTTCGAGAATGCGTTGAAGATGTACCAGCAGCACAGCGAACGCTTGCTGGCTGCCGATTCGGGGAAAATCCTTGAAACATTGCATTCCCTGATCGGACACGTTGCCGAGAACACCGTTGCCTTGGAAATGGTGCTCGAACTTCTCAACAAGGCCTCGGACACTACACATCTGACCGAAGTCTACGAGTTGCTGGCTCATGCTTACGTTCAATCGGGAGAGCTGACTAAGGCACGCGGCTATTACCTCAAGCTCACTCAACTTGAGCCCGAGAATCAACTGCACGCGAAGAATTATCAGCAGGTGCTGAGCCGTTTGGGCACGCCGTCGAGCGCACGCTTAATCACCGCCGAAGAAGGCGCAGTGATGGTGGATGAATTGGAAGCGACCGCTCCGTTCATTGATCAGCGTTATGCGGATGACGTGGCTCTTGCCGTCCGTGCGGCATTGACGGATGCCGAACTTTTCGTTTCCTACAACATGCCGGCGAAAGCTCTGGGGCCGCTGCTTTCCGCGCTT
This sequence comes from Terriglobales bacterium, assembly GCA_035507035.1. Classification (GTDB taxonomy): domain Bacteria; phylum Acidobacteriota; class Terriglobia; order Terriglobales; family Acidobacteriaceae; genus DATJOJ01. The sequence continues at coordinate 242,181 of DATJOJ010000048.1, forward strand.
CCGCAGGCTCCGCACGATTTGCGGATGAATCAGCGGTTAGCGGCCTTGCATACGCGAGCCGGGCGCTTTACGGAAGCTGCAGTTTGTTGCCGGACGTTGGAAAGCATCTATCACGATGCCGGCTATCCCGACGAAGCCAGCCGCTACGGCGAATTAGCTGCGAAGTACGAAGAGCGCGCTGGAGTCTCGCCAGGCGCTGCAATCGCTCCTCCGGCGGGCGCCACGACACCAGAGTTTGCTGTCGTCGCAGATGCAATGACAGACTCTGCGGGTTCAGGAGCAGCGGTTTCCGAGGCTCCGGTACAGCACGCATTCGCGACTCAAGACGAAATTCCCTCGTCGGCAGAAGCGAAAAAGGAAATCGACCTCTCCGCCGAGTGGGAGGGCACGGTTTCTGACGACCCAGGGGAAACTCCCGCAAAACCGGCTTCGGCTCCCGCCTCCAGCCGCAAGCTTATCACCGAGGCCGCGGAAGAGATTCGCTTCTACCTCGGCAATGGAATGATCGAGGAGGCACGAGCCGCGCTCCACAAGCTAGAGGCTATGGGAGCAGATGGCTCGGCACTATTGACGCTTCGCGCCGAGTTGCAGGCGGCTATATCCAGGGGTGCTGCGGAGGGACCGGAAGACGTCTCGGTCGAGGAAGTGGATGGTCCTACCGTCGTAGCAACAGCTCAGCCTGCCGCTTTGGATGGATTCGCCAAAGACCTCGAATCCTCGCTCAAACCGGGATCGTGGCCGCAAACAGCCCCTGCTGAAGAACGAATTGAACAGCCCCATCAGCCGGTGGCGCCGGCCGCCGCGGCGACTAGCCCCCAGCCGGATCTTTCTCTGAAGAGTTTTGTCACTGACCTTGAGGCCTCGCTCGGCGACGGCTTCCCTGAGGCCCCTCCGGCTCCAAGTGAGCCAAAGGTCGCGGCCCAAGCTACCGCAAAAGCAGCAAGCGCCCCAGCCGAAACGCGCCCGACGGAGAAATTATCTGCAGCGCCAGTCGCAATGGCAGCTGCTGCCGGCGCTCAGTTAGCGCCACCGATCGCCCTTCCGGCATTTACGCATCAGAAAACCGCAGTTCCACCGCCGGCGCCAAGCACGAACCCGGCTAACGACGCAGCAGCCGGTGTTGATCTTGCCGGGATGTTCGGCGACCTGAAGCAAGAACTTGAAGAAGATCAGGCGACTACCGCGGACGATCCGGAAACCCATTACAACCTGGGCGTCGCCTTCCGCGAAATGGGATTGTTGGATGAAGCCATTAGCGAACTGCAGAAAGTCTGCCAGGCAGTCGACCGCGGTCATCCCTTCCCGTTCATCATGCAGACGTACACCTGGCTTTCGCAATGCTTCCTTGACAAGGGCGTGCCCGAAGCGGCGATCCGATGGTACGAACGGGCGCTGAAACTACCGAATCTCGAAGAAGAAACCCGCACGGCTCTGTATTACGAACTGGCCTCCGCCTACGAAGCTGCCGGAAACAAACCACTTGCATTGAATCACTTCATGGAAGTGTATGGCGCCAATATCGACTACCGCGACGTGGCCGAGCGCATCAAGACCTTGAAGTCGTAGAATGTCCCAATGGGTTTTCAATTCCGCGTGCTTGGGAAACGTGTTGAAAGGCAAAGGCTCGCACCTTCGGGGAGCGAGGCGTGAATCCGAGTCAACCGCCGCCTCAAAGCAACGGTCCTGGAGCTTTAAAAACGGACATTCGTCCGGCGGTCAAGTCTGACGTTCCGCCACCCTCGTTACAGATCCCTCCGGACAAGCCCGAGGTCAACCGTTACACCGGCTTTGATCTTTGGTTGCACCGGATCACGATACTGATGCTGGTTTTTGTGTGTGCCGTGGTGGGAGTGCTTCTCGTCATCCTTCCCTGGCGGCCAGAGTGGACGGACAACCATCTGTCGCTGGCGTACCCAGCTTTACGATCCTTCATTTCGAATGGATTTGTGCGCGGGCTCTGTAGCGGATTAGGGTTGCTGGATATCTGGATCGGATTCTGGGAAGCGGTTCACTATCACGAGGAAAAACCTAGCTGAGAGGATACAACTTGGTAAGCCTGAGTTAAGGCCCTCTGCGACGCCAAATCTTACAAGAGAGAGTTCACGATGAGCGATAGCCCGATCCAGCGTGCGCCACTGGCATACGAGAATGAACAATTTCTGAACAGCCCCGATGGACGCATCCTGCGTATTTTGTCGGAATATATCGAACCGCTGGCCCGCTTTCGCCGCGAGCAAATCCAGGATACGGTCGTGTTCTTCGGCTCTGCCCGATTCCATAGCCTGTCGGCTACTGAGCGGGACCTGGCCGCGTTGCGCGACGAGGAACAACAGGCATCGAGCCGTGATTACGCCTCCCGCAGAAAACGCGCTCTTGCCGCGGTCGACATGGCGCGATTCTATGAGGATGCCCGCCGTATGGCGTTCCTGCTCAGCCAGTGGTCTGCCCAGATTCCCGCACGCCGCCGCCGCTTCGTCGTGACAACTGGGGGGGGACCCGGCATCATGGAAGCCGCTAATTTAGGGGCGAAGGAAGCTGGCGCGAAGACGATCGGGCTGAACATACACCTGCCCTTTGAGCAGACTCCGAATCCTTACATCACATCTTCTCTGAACTTCGAATTCCACTACTTCTTCATGAGAAAGTTCTGGTTCGCCTACCTGGCGAAGGCCCTGGTGATTTTTCCCGGTGGATTTGGCACGCTCGATGAACTCTTCGAGATTCTCACTCTCGCCCAAACGCAAAAACTCGCCAAAAAAATCCTGGTGGTCATCTATGGCAGGGAGTACTGGAAGCGCATCATCAACTTTAACGCGATGGTAGAGGACGGAACCATTGCGCCGGAAGACCTGGAGTTATTCAAGATGGTGGATTCGCCAGAGGAAGGATTTGAGGTTCTGCGTGATGGGTTGACTAAGTATCACCTTGGACCGGATCCCAAACGCAAAGGTGAAGCCATGCCGGAAATCGCGAAGACCAATCCATAGCCGGTCGCAGGCTTTGGCTCCCGCGCTGTGACCCGCTGTAAACTTTTCTTTGCTTCTTTATTACATCTCCGATCGCACGCGGTTTGTCGGCAGCGAAAGCGAACGACGCAGCGCTTTGCTAAGCAAGATCGTCGAAGCTTCTCGCTGTGGCGTGGACTTCATTCAATTACGGGAAAAAGATCTCTGCGCGCGCGAACTCGAAAAACTGGCGTGCACCGCGGTTGCAGCTGTCCGCAGCAATTCGTCGAAGACTCGACTGCTTATTAATTCCCGAACCGATATTGCAATCGCTTGTAGCGCGGACGGAGTTCATTTGCGGTCGGATGATATTTCCCCGCGCGAGGTTCGTCATCTCTGGGCGTCCGCGGTCATCGGCGTTTCCTGTCATTCCGAGGCGCAGGTTTCACAAGCGTTAGATGATGGAGCCGATTTTGCAGTTCTCGCACCAATCTTTGAAAAGAAAGATACGTGGGTAAAGCCGGCGGGGCTCGATGCTTTGCATGTGGCGAGTCAGGAACACATCCGGGTTTTTGCCCTGGGTGGAGTAACCACCGAAAATGCGGGGGCCTGTGTGGAAGCAGGTGCTGCAGGCGTCGCCGGCATCCGGCTATTCCAGGAAAATGACATTGCGCGGGTCGTGCAAGCTTTACGCGGGTAACAAGCACAAATGATGACAACGCAACGCCGATCCAGACCCGCGAGGCCTACCCAATTACCGAATCTGGTTCAGATTCCGGCTGGATGGTTTCTGATGGGATCGGAAGGCGGTCAAGAGAATGAGCGACCAGTGCACCGGGTTTGGGTAGATCGATTTTATCTTGGGGAGTGCCAGGTTACGAACCAAGAATATGCAGAGTTTCTGACTTCGACCGATGTTCAGCCACCACCATTCTGGAAGGAATCGAATCTTAGTCACCCGAAGCAACCCGTCGTTGGCGTATCGTGGTGCGAAGCGACAAAGTATTGCGAATGGCTCAGCCAGGTTGCTGGACGCCAGTATCGGTTGCCATCCGAGGCTGAATGGGAACGGGCGGCTCGCGGCGGTGTTGAGGGCAAGGCTTTCCCTTGGGGCGATGATCCTCCAGAAGGGCTGCCAAATTACAAGCAACGGTGGCAAAGCGGGCCAGAACCGGCAGGCAGCGGTTCACCGAATGCATTCGGTCTTTACGATATGTGCGAAAACGTGCACGAATGGTGCAGTGACTGGTACCAGCCCGATTATTATCGCGCGTCGCCCGAACGCAATCCGCCGGGACCGGAAACGGGCGAACGGCGATCGTCCCGGGGAGGTTCGTGGCGCCATCATGTGAAGGTCACCCGCTGCGCTGCGCGGTCCAGTATCCCGCCCGCATTCCAATACGCTGATTATGGATTCCGCGTCGCCTGCTCCGGCTGAGCGTGAACTAGTGTCGAGCGGAGAGCAGTGTAAGAATCTCCTGCAAGCCCTGGCGGATATACTTCAGATCCGGGACATCGCGTGCTGGAAATGGAAGGGGGGCTTGCTTCTTATGAGTCTTGGTTTCAACTCGCAAATGCTGGCGGGCGCCGCTGATAGTAAAACCTTCCTCATAGAGAAGTTTCTTGATTTGCAGGACGTTCTCTACGTCCTTGCGGCGGTACATTCGTTGACCCGTGCTACTCTTCACGGGTTTAAGCTGGGGAAATTCGGTTTCCCAGAACCGCAAAACATAGGCCGGCAAGTCACATAGTTCGGCAACGTCGCCGATACGGAAATAGAGCTTGTCGGGGATGATTATGTCTGTAGTTTTGGCCGCCTTTGCCTTGCCGCGGGGACTCATGAGCTGACTCCAGATACCCGTCTCCGTAATTTTGACCTATCGCGTTTCTAGCACGAGTCAGCGTCCCATACAACCCCGGCTCACAACAAAATCCAGCTTTCTCGCTAAACCCTCCAATCCGGGAACCGATCAAGACTAGAGAATGCATAGTAACGGCAAGGGTTCCGTTAATGACGCCCAAGGTTAAAGAAAATTAATTCGCCGCCGATAGTTAAATTGCAGGGAATATGGCAGGCGAGGAAAAAGCTATGAGAATTGACTTAGGAAGCAGCAGCTTTCTGCCAACGGAAGGTCCTGGGGCAGCGCGGAAAGGAACACTGTCTGAACGTCCCAACGGGGCTAGCGCCCCAGAAAGCGACTCCGCCAAGCTCTGGTCGGGGCCTTCGTCCATTGCTGCGCTTACGGCCGCAGCCAGCCAAGTTCCCGAAGTGCGTCAAGACAAAGTAGCCGCCCTAGCTGACCTAGTGCAGAGCGGGAGTTATAAGGTCTCGGCAAGTCAGACTGCCGAGGAAATGGTTGCGCAGATGCGGGCTGCATAGTGCTGGGGGAAGGTGGAGAGTTTAAGGCAAAACGGAGGTAGCGTGGAACCGTGCTCCTTTCCCTCGTATCAAGAAGCTGAACAGAGGCTCGGCTGGCTGAGGGAGCTTGCGGTTTCGCTTCAGCAGGCGCGGGCTGCAGTCTTGAGTTCTGATCCGAGACGCCTAGCCCTGGAAACGGCCCGCCAACGCGAACTGTGCGCAGCGCTGGGTCAATCCCCAGGTCTCGGTTCGTGCACGGCCGAACAGCGCTGGAACAGCTTGCTGAGGGAAACCATAGAACTTGAGATTCAAGTGTTTCGTCTAAATCGAGAGTACGGGGCTTTACTGGCGCGGGCACAGCGAACCGTAAAAATTTTCTGCCGTGTGCTGGCAAACTCCCAAGCCACCTATCTCCCACCTGAGCCGGAGCCTTCATCCTCGCACTGGAGCACGGAGGACTGAATCATGTCGAGTCTGTTCGGCACACTAGCAATCGCCACCGGGGCGTTGGGCGCCGAACAGGGCGCTATGGACGCGACCACCAACAACGTCGCCAACGTCAATACGCCGGATTACTGCCGGCAACAACCCGTTTTGTCAGAAAACGACGCCATCCAGGTGGCCGGGCTGAGTTACGGCACAGGCGTCTCGCTGCAACAACTCCAGAGTATTCGCGATCCCGTACTACAACTGCGAATCGAGGAGGAAACTCAACAGCAAGGGCAGTTGAACGCCTATTTGACGGCCATGCAACAAGCCCAAACACAGTTCACCACAAGCAGCAGCGACATCGGCACGGAGATTAACAACTTCTTTAGTAGCCTCAGTCAGCTTGCCACCGATCCCACGAATCTGTCTTTGCGGCAGGGCGTGCTGACTGCAGCCGGAGATATGACGCAGGCATTCAACAACGCAGCGGACAATCTTCAGCAGCAGCAGTCTAACTTGGATCTCAGCGTGGTGCAGGATGTGCAGCAGGTCAACGTGCTTACCGGCCAGATTGCCACACTTAACAATCAGATCAGCCAACTTCAGGGAACGAACCAGGATGCAAGTTCTCTGCTCGATCAGCGGGACGTCTTAATCGGCCAGCTTTCAGGACTGATTGATGTCTCGACCATTCCGGAGGACAATAGCGTCGCCCTTACGACTTCCAGTGGAACGCCGTTAGTGGTCGGCGGGCAGAGTTTCGCGCTGAGCACTCAAGTCAACTCTGCCGGCCTGCACGATATCTATTCGCAAAGCACTGACATCACCTCGGAATTAACCTCCGGCGCCATGGCGGGATTGATTCAGGCCCGCGACCAGACCATTCCGGGGCTGGAATCAAACCTTGACACCTTGGCGGCGGGCTTGAGTAACTCACTGAATGCGGCCAACACGGGTGGCTATGACCAGAACGGCGATCCCTACGGCGGCTTCGATCTAAATGGCAACCCAGGAGGAAATCTTTTTGTGGCTCCGCCCGCGTCGGGGCAAGGGGCTGCTGCCGCCATGACTATCGCGATTACCGACCCAAGACTGATTGCGGCGAGTTCTGATCCCAATTCCCCTGGTAGCAATGGCAATGTTGCGAATCTATCCGCCGTGCAAAGCGATACGGTGATCAACGGTCAAACCCCGAGCAATTTCTATTCGAACATTGTCTTTGACGTCGGTAATGACGTCTCCAACAGTTCGGCGGAGCTGAGCGCTTCTCAGGCGATTCTCAATCAGCTGCAGGATCAGCGATCCAGTATTTCCGGAGTTTCTCTTAACGAAGAAGCCGCCAACATGGTTCAGTTCCAAAACGCCTTCGACGCTGCCGCCCAGGTAGTCACCACCATCAATGACCTGCTTTATACCGTGATCAATATGGGGACATTAACAGGATGAGCAGCATTCGAGTGAACCCTTATCCCATGCCAGACATTCTGGACGCGCTGGAAAAGCTGCAACAACAGCAGGACACAGCCACCTTGGAGCTCTCGACTGGCAGCACCATCAACAAGCCCTCAGACAATCCCGCTGGTGCCGCCGAACAGGTGATGGTTCAAGAGTCATCCAGTCTGAACGACACCTATCAGCAAAGCATTAGCAGCATTACTGGCCAGCTCTCGACGGCCCAGTCAACTCTGAGTTCGGTAGTCACGGCATTGCAGCGTGCGATCAGCTTGGGTACAGAGGGGGCGAACGGTACTCTTTCCGATTCCGACCGGGCGGACCTATCAGAGGAAGTTAGCGGGATCCAAAGCCAACTGGTTAGCCTGGCCAACACTTCTTATCAAGGGCAGTACATCTTTGCCGGTACTGCCAATACGCAGCCGTTCGTGGTGGACTCGCAATCTGCTTCGGGAGTGAGCTATAACGGAAATCAAGGCACAAACTCGGTCGCGATTGGAGCCGGCTACTCTGTGCAAGTGAACCTTCCGGGATCGCAAGTATTCAGCCAGCCGGGGGCGGACGTATTTCAAGCGATCAACGATCTCATCAATGCATTGAATACGAACACCAATATCGGCAGCACGGTCAGCGAAGTTAGCGACGCCCTAAATAATGTGTCAGCCCAGCAAGCCTTTTTCGGAAATGCTCTCAACCAAACCCAGGCACAGCAAACCTACTTAGGAACAGAGAAGGTGGATCTAAGCCAGGAGCAGAATGCCATAAGCGCGGCGGACGTTTCCATAGTTGCAAGCCAAGTCTCGAGCGACTCAACCGCTTTGAATGCCACACTGTCGGCCATCGCTGATATACCGCAAAATTCTTTGTTTGATTATCTGAGCAAGATGTGAAACTGCACATGCCTTACTTGGAATTATCCTGGTTTGATTAAGCGCCGTGATGCTGGGCGTTGGCCCATGCTTGCGAACGTTGCTGATGCTCGCAGCGATCTCGCAGTCTGCCTTTTTCCGCTAAGAGGTGGCCATGCAAGGCAGGTAAAATCTGCGCTAGCTGTCGCAGGTGGTTTTGATATCGCAGGATTTCCGCTTGGAGGGATGGCTGCAGCGCGGAATGCGATTGTAATGCCTCCAGGCAAGAACGAGCCTGCAGCAGAATTTTTCGGAGATTCGCGAACCCATCGTGTCTCATGGCATTCAGGCGGTTTTTCCGCAACCGCGCCAGCCCCTGGCTTAAGCCTTGATTCAAGCGTTGAAGTTCTTGTTCAGGGTTCACGTCTGCCACTTTCGTCCCGTTGACCCTTCAGGCGAACTAACCGCGACGTCTCCTGCCGGCTTGGGTGTGCTCTCAGCGCGATCCACCTGAATCCAGGCATCGCGCAGGCTGAGAAGATTTTCGATCAGCGTCTGCAGGATTTCTTTCGAGGCGTGCGCATGGGCCTGCACGAGTTGCGCGCGCAGAACCTTGTATAAATGTTCGAGATTCTGCGCTACCTTCCCGCCTTGCTCCATGTCCAAGGTGCTTTGCAAGTGGCCGAGAATCAGGATGGCGTGATTGATGTAACGGGTGCGAACCTCGATTTGTCTCGCTTCCATCGCCTGCGCCGCACAGCGCAAATCTTCGATGATTTGCTCGTAAAGCAGGACAACCAAGCCGACCCGGCTGGCTCCACGCACCGCGTTCTCACGGTAAAGGGTTCGAACGTTCGGCATATCAGGATCCTGAAGCACTCGACGTGCCAGAATTCGAATTGCTGCTCGAACCGGAGGTCGGCGTGGAATTGGAGTTTTGGGAACTGCTGGAGCTGCTTAGGCCAAGCGTGCCGAGCTGTTCGGTCACTTCCTGAAGCAGGTAGGGATATTCTTCGAGGGAGGCATTGAGATTATTGTATTCCTGAAGCAGTTCCTGCTTCTGAGAAGCCAATTGGGTCTGAAACGCGTTGATCTGGTTGGTGAGGTCGGTTTGCTCGGCTTGATTTTGAGTTAGATCAACGTTCAACAGACCGCTGGTCGGATTGGTCAATTGCGTGAGATCCGTGTTAAAGCTGTTAGCAAATCCATTCGACGATGAGCCCTGAAAGAGAGTCTGCACCGCGTCGGGGTTGCTCTGGAGAGTGTTGCTGAGTGTAGTGCTGTCCACGGTCAAGGTACCGTCGTCGTTCATGTTGATGCCGAGCGATGCGAGGTTGACGATGCCGCTATTGCCAGTGACTGAGTAAGTTACGTCGTTCAGCAGACTGGACTGCAGCAAACTCAAAGCCGTGTCGGAGCCCAAAGGTCCTTGTTCGCCGGTACTTTGGTTGACGGCGAATTGTTGGTTGAGGTCGGTAATCACCTTGTTGTACGCGGAAACGAAGTTGTTCAATGCAGTAGTGACGCCATCGGTGTTCATCCCGACCGAAACCGTGACAGGCATGTCTTGATATGCACTCACCAGGTTTAGCGTTAGGTTGGGAATAGCTCCGGTAATGGTGTTGGTAGTGCTGCTAAAGGGAACTCCGTCCACGGTGAATGTCGCATTGCCTCCACCCACCGGGGTTTCAAAGGTAAGATCAGTCGCCGCATTTGCAACGGTCGTAAGAGTCGTGTTGTTGCTGGTGAAGGCCAATGCTCCGGCCGCCCCTTGTGCCTGGCTGGAGATGCTCAGATGATACCCGTTGGAATCCTGAACTACGGTCGCGGTAACGCCCCAATTGTTCTGCGTGCTCTGAGTGTTGATGTAGCTGGCAAGAGTGTTGAGTGTGTCGTTACTGCCCGCGGTGATAGGAATGTCTTCGGTGGAGCCGCTGGAACCACCGATTTGCAGTTGGATGTCGCCATTCTGTTGCCCGCCAGGCAAAATTGAGCTGTCAGCGCCGGATAAATCTGCCGTCGACAGTGCTCCGGTGGTGGTATTGGTGGTGATGGCTAGGGCTCCAGCGGTTCCCGTAGCGGTGCTATAGATGGCCAGCCGGGCCCCGTTGGCGTCATTCAGAACTGAGGCCGTGACTCCCCATTTGCCAGCAGTAGATTGTTGATTGATGTAGCTGGCCAGGGTGGTGAGCGTGTCATTGCCTCCGGGAGTGATAGGGATATCGTAAGTGGTTCCGCTGGCTCCTCCGACCTGCAGTTGCAGATCGCCCCCGGTCGCTCCACTAGGCAAAATGGACGCACTTGCGCTGGAGACAGGGTCGGTATATACAGTTCCAGCGGTTGCGAGGGTGCTAACCACGACAGTGTGGTTCCCAGCAGTCGCTGAGGGCTGTGCGGTTGCCGTGAGAATGCCGGGCTCCGATGAAGTGGCTGACATGCCCGCCAGGGCGCCCAGGGGATCGGCAAGCGACTGCACTGCGGTGGCTAGGCTGCTGAGATCGGTGCTGATGCTGGTTAAGTCGCTTGCCTGGGTTTGCAATGTGCTCTGCTGGTTCTGCCAAACGGTCAACTCGCCGCTTTCCTGAGCCTGAATCTGACTGACGACCGAGTCGACGTCGATCCCATTTCCGTTAAGCAGAGTTGAGGCGTTAAAGGTGATACCCATCGTTTTCTCCCATTTCCTACTTGCAATTCCACTGCATTTTGCTTGAGGTCGAGGCTTTTGAACCTGCCTTGCGGTGGGCGAGCGTGTCAGTTAGAAACGGAGTTCCAAAGTGGTGCAAATAAAGCGCAGAGAGGGCGAATCATTTCGCCCTCTCTGCAACTGGCTTACTGGAGCAGCTTAAGCACTAGCTGCTGCATCTGGTTGGCTTGCGCCAGAGCCGAGATGCCGGTCTGTTCCAGGATGGAGTACTTGCTCATGTTAGCCACGGTCGTGGGAATGTCTGCCGCGGTGATGGTGTCTTCGGCAGAAGTTAGGTTTTGCACTTGGGCATTGACCACGTTGCTGGCTGCGGTCAACTGGTTGGATTTCGCGCCCAATTCGCCACGAATGCTCGCGACATCGGCAATGGCAGTGTTGATGGTCTGTAACACTGTCTGCGTGGCGCTGGTGCCACCAGTGAGGTCTGTGCCGGTCAGGTCTGCAGGGTGCAGGCCGTTGGCATCAGTGAAGCTGGTGGTCAATCCACCAATGGTAACGCCGATGGTGTAATCGCCGCTTGCGGTTGAGTCGCCGAGGAAGATGTCCGTTGTGGCTGAACCGGTAACAGTTGGGTTGCTAAAGGTTCCCAACACAGTTTCGGTGTTGGCTGCGCCCGTAGCAATATCATTGTTGCCGCTGGGATCAACTACCACGAGTTCTCCGGCTTGACTGCCGCTCGTACCAATGTAGGCCTGCAAGCCGGCGGAGTCTGTGGCGGGATTGTTAATGGCACTGATCAGGTCGCCCACAGTGTCGCCGTCGGCTTCATCATAAGTAAAGGTTTTGCCTCCAGCGGTGAACTGCACAGTAGTGCCCGCGCCGGTGAGTGCTGTATCGGGCGTTAATGCCGTCGTGGCGCCTCCATTCGAGACCCATTCGTTGAGGTCGGGGCCGCTCGCAGTCTTGAAGACCTGCTGGCCGTTATATGTGGTGCTGGTGCCAATCTGCGTGATTTCCGACAGAATGTTCTGGTACTCGGCATCCAGAGCGCTCGTCTGAGAGCTCCCCAAGCCGCCGTTGGCGGCTTCGGTCGCCAGTGTGACAGCCCGGTTGAGCAGACTAGTGACCTGAGCTAATGCGCCATCGGCGAGTTGCAGTTCACCGATTCCATCATTAGCGTTGGCGGCCGATTGGGTAAGTGCGGTGACGTTAGCCTGCAGGCCATTAGCGATCGCCAGACCGGCAGCGTCATCAGCGCCGTTGTTGATGCGGGAGCCCGAGGATAATTGCGCCAGGGTCTTCTGCATCGCGGCGTTCGTGATGTTCAGTTGATTTTCCGCCGCCAAGGACGGAATATTATTGAGAATACTGAAAGCCATATTTCCTCCCCTTCTTGATTAAACCGGTTCCGTTGGTGGAATCGCCCGCTTTCGCGTCAGTTCCCGTTCCTTGGTGGCGGAACCTGATTTTTGACTCTCATTGCATCCCATCGGCGGGTTCTCAACGGGCTTTAGGCATCCGCGCTCCAAAGGCCCGCGGACTTCTGTAACCAAGAAGGTTATGGCTCGGCCATAACCTCTCTTTTCGCTTCGCCGATGAAATAAGAAAGACCACGGCCAGCTCGCGGACGTGTCTGCGGAGAAACGCACATGATCCAACTCACTCGGCTTAACAACAGTCCTTTCATGGTGAATTCGGATCTGATCAAATTCGTTGAACAATCTCCGGATACCGTTATCACGCTCCTGAACAACGAAAAGATTTTGGTGCGGGAAAAAGCCGACGCGGTACTGGAGCGGATTATCCGGTTTCGGCAGGCGATTCTCGCTGGACACGCCGAAAGCCTTGTGGCCGAAGACAAACCCGCTGATGCCGAAACGCCGTCCGAAAGGTAGGGGCCGTGGACAAAGCCAGTTGGGGCGGCCTAATTCTGGGACTGATGGGAGTGATCGGCGGGCTGCTGCTCGAAGGCGGCAACCTCGCGCAGGTATTGCAGCCCACTGCCGCCATCATTGTTTTCGGCGGCACGGTGGGAGCCGTGTTGATCCAGTTTCCTTTGCCGGTAGTGCTGAAAGCAGTTCGCCGCCTTGGCCGAGTCTTTTTGCAGCCGACGTCTGATCCTCAGGAGTTAGTGCGAGAGTTAGTCAAGTACGCCAATCGCGCGCGTCGCTCCGGAATCATTTCGCTGGATGATGAACTGGAACATATCCACGAACCGTTTCTCAAGAAATCGTTGATGCTGGCGGTCGATGGGACAGAGCCGCAGGAACTGCGCAGCATGATGGAACTCGAGCTGCAAAACCAGGCGGATCGCGAGGAAAAGATTCCCCAGGTTTTCGAGTCGGCGGGAGGTTTCTCGCCGACGATCGGAATCATCGGCGCTGTCATGGGCCTGATTCAGGTGATGCAGCACTTGGACAAAATCGACGAAGTGGGACGCGGCATCGCGGTCGCGTTCGTGGCGACAATTTATGGAGTCGGTGCGGCAAATCTCTTCTTCTTACCCACTGCTGGAAAATTGCGCATTCGCATGCGCGAGGAACAGGTATTGCGAGAAATGACTCTGGAAGGAGTGGCATCGATTTTGGAAGGCATGAATCCGCGCATGCTGGAAACTCGTCTGCTTGGCTTTCTGGCTGAAGAGAAATCTGCTGCCGGCAAACCGCAGCCAACACTACCGGTATGAAGCCGCGAAGCAAAAATACTCCGCGCCTCAACCAGGACCGCTGGCTAGTCTCTTATGCCGATTTCATCACCTTGCTCTTCGCTTTTTTCGTAGTGCTGTACGCTGCAGCGGAAGTTGACAAAAAGAAAACCGCCCAGATTGCTATTTCTATCCAGACTGCCTTTCAGCAACTCGGGGCGTTACCCGCTAGGCCGCTCCCATATTCGCCGCCGACAGCGGCGCCGCAATCGATACCCGCTGCACAGGTGGTCGCGCCTGAGAACAAACCAAGCGACGATCTGACGGATCTGCAAAACGAATTGCAGCAGGCCTTAGCCTCTGAAATTGCCCGCGGTGAAGTTGTTGTGCGTCCCGGGACCGACGGCATCACAGTGAGTCTACGAGAAATTGGCTTTTTTGAGAGCGGCTCAGCGGGCATGAAAGCACGCTCCCAGGCTGCATTTCAGCGTATGGCCAAGCTACTGGCACAACATAAGTTCTCGATTCGAATCGAAGGCCACACCGACAACGTTCCGATTCATAACTCTCAGTTCGCTTCCAACTGGGAGCTTTCCACGGCACGAGCCACGGAGATGGTACGACTGTTAATCACCGAATACCAGATCCCGCCGGCACAGCTTTCGGCCGCCGGCTATGGCGAATTTCATCCGATTGCTAGCAACGAGACAGCAGAAGGCCGCGCCCAGAATCGCCGCGTGGATGTGGCGATCGTGGGGAAAGTGGGAGATGCTTCGGCTCGAAAGTAACCGAGCCTTGCTTGCCTTCGCCGGTTACTCGGCCTTAAAGCATCTTGTCTTCCTGTCGATTGCTCCTACTAGACCGCGTTTGTGCCGAGAATGAAAAAGAAAAGGACGAAATGATCGTCGCTACTGATAAAAGCGGAGCATTGTCACCATCGCTTGGCAGCCGGGTTGAGATTGTGTCAATCCCTTGCCACTTCCATGCGAGCAAGTACGATCAACTGGAACAGCTGTTCTTGCCCTTGTTATCCGGCGCTCAGCAAGCGAGCGATCTCATGGGAGTGCGGGCACGAGGCGACCGCTCGGCGTTGGAGGCAGCAGCCTACATGGCGGGTGAACTTCTACGCGATCGAAGCTTTGCCCCGGTTCGTTCGCTCAGTTCCGGCGCGGCAAATCTGTACTTGCTCGACTTTGTAGCCAATAGCTTCCAGGTCGATACGACCGTATTTAGCTCAGGGGCCGGCAATGAGGCATTGTTTCGAGTGAGAATAAAAGGTAACATCCGCGGCGACAAGTTCGAGGTATCGGATCCATCGACGAATCACCTGCTTTTCTCGTTCGGCAAGGCTGAAGCGGATCGAGCAAACTTCTTCAGCCATGACTTTCCTTCTCTGGCTCACGAATCGCGTAAGGAACTGACGGCTGCTAGCGAGCGTCGCAATACTGCAGCCGAAGTGATCGATCTCGTATTGGGAATTCCGGTATCCGGAACTGTCTTGACCGTGCGCGTGCAGAAGGCGAATTCGTCGGTCGAAGTGAAGCCTCTCACCGGTAATTCCACGCTGATGCGGCTTCCAATCTCCGCGATGAACAATATCGCTAAGTTGTCGGAAACCATCGGGCATTATTTAGGCTCGAACGCGACCGCCCGCCGCTCGCTTGAAAACGCCGGCCCAGCGCAGCCGGACGGGGAAGTTGCTGTGGCAGGTGCGCACTCCGGCCCAAGCGATCACGCCTAGTGGCTAGCGCGTGGCTGTGAAACTCTAACTCTCCATTCAGCACTCTGGTCTAGCGATCGCGTAGCACCGCATCGAGGCAGCGAACCCCCGCAGCTTAATTCCCGGAAGAACTTTGGTTTCTAAAGCCGGCTCAGCCCTTGTCGATGCAGCCCTGTAGGCGGCAATTCGCCCCCTCGAAAGGACTGAAACATGCTTCGATCCACGTTCCGTCTTACGTTTCTGTGTTTGGCTTTTTTGTTTTGTGCCGTGACTCTAGCGAACGCCGCGGAAGAAACTAGCCATCCCCCGTCGAAAAAAATTGACTTATTGGCTCGCCATCTTCGTTTTCTTTCGATGGACGGCTACAACCAATACCGCTATGCCGATACCGCGCCCAGCAAGATCGCTCAACGCGATCTGATGTACAAAGTCAGCACCGTGATGCGTCTCAGCCTGATCGGTGAAGACAGGACTTATATCCAGTGGCGGGGCGAATCGGGACGCAGCTTCACTTCCAGTTACGACTATGCCGGAGTTGGTCTGCACCCCGGTTATTGGTCTTTCAACATGAAGTCGCTGTTCATCGGGCAAAAAATCGGCGCCCATTTCGAGGCCCAGGCTGGCAGCCTTGAATACGATCGCGGGGCCGGCACTGAGGCAACCTATGCCGACAATGATGCCTGGTTGGAAGGCTACCGTCTGCACTTTACTTCCGGCGGAAGCAAGTACATACCCGATTTGAGTGCAACCGTCGGATACGCGGGCGATTTTACGCAGCCGAACATGTTCGCCCGTTTTCACCGCATGGAAGACGAGAACTATATGCAGTTTCTCGCCGACAAACACTTCGGCATGAATCGCGAGGTGTCGGCGGAGATGGATTCGATTCAGGCGATCCGTTATACGAGAGAAGCTCTGCACCTGCAAAAGCTGCCCCTGGTCGTGGTCGACGAGATGATCGCGGAGACCATGACTCGTGCCTCGGACAATCCTACGTTCGGCTGGTCAGGAACGCTGTTCAAAACTCTCGATCGTAAGGGACGCGTCAGACTAGGCGCATTCGTTAGCGATATGCCGAAAGGGATCTTTGTGAAAGACAATGAGACGATTTTTCTCAACGGCGATTTTTATGTTCTTGGGCAGCGTTTCGGTCCGAATGTTCGTTTTATTCCGATCAGGAATCTCGAGCTGGGATTGATGGGATCGACGCGGACGGATAATACACCAAGCACCCGGTATCGCGGACAGGTGACGGTGTGTTATCACTTCGCCAGCTTGTTCAATCGAGCTCTTCGGTAAAGCTTGCGAGACTTGGCACGGCGCGGCGAAACGCCGCGCCATTGCTTTTGCATTAAAGTCCCGTCCCCATCCGCCGATGGATTGATTGTCTCGATAGCGCCGGTCATCGTGCTGGAAACAAATGCAGGTCGGATAAAGAGGGCGGTTCTTCAATAGAGTTGCGGAGGGCGATCGTTTGGCGTTTGCGCACGATCACTCCAGAGAAGGAGCAGTAATCATGAACAAGTTGAGCTTGAAGATGAAGCTAGGTGTGGGTTTCGGAACGTTACTGGTAATTATCGCGACCATTGGCGTCATCAGTTACACCT
Source organism: Terriglobales bacterium (assembly GCA_035507035.1). Lineage (GTDB taxonomy): Bacteria > Acidobacteriota > Terriglobia > Terriglobales > Acidobacteriaceae > DATJOJ01. Next base: position 258,829 of record DATJOJ010000048.1, read on the forward strand.
CGGTGCAGAAATTGGCGGAACTGTCCGCCATGGTCGGGCTCAGAGCCGACCAGAGATTTATGACCGTGTCCATCGACTCCATGATCAACAACCAGAAGGCGGAGTACCGCAACTATCTGCTGACCGACAAACAGGACGACATGACCCGCTACGCCGAGAACAGCCAAAAGCTGGAGGCGAACTTCGACAAACTGGAGGCGACGCTGACGACGCAGGAAGGTAAGGAAATGATCGGCCATTACCGCCAGCTTCTTATTCAATACCACGCAGTCATTGGGCGGGTAGTCGAAATCCACCGGGCGGGCAAGCAGAAGGAGGCCATGGCACTGATAAACGCACCGAACGCGGAGAATTTGCGTAACGACCTTAGAACCACCGCCTCGTCTTTTCTTGATTTCGTTTTGAAACTGAAGGAGGCCGCGAACGCAGAGCAGGCGGCTACGGAAAAACGCACCACCCTTCTGGTCTCGATCCTGGCGATTGTGGGAATCATCGTCGGGTTGGTAGTGGCAATTCTGATTGTGAGGTCCATCACCGGTTCGGTGGGTCGCATGGTCGATCTAATCCAGCAAATCGCAGCCAATAATCTGGCCATCGAGGACATGGAAATCACTTCGCAGGATGAAATTGGAAGAGCTGGCACAGCCTTGAACCAGATGAAAAACAACCTAAGGCACATGATCCAGTCCATTGCCGGAACCGCCGAGCACGTGGCCAGCGCCAGCGAAGAAATTTCTTCCTCCGCGACGCAGCAATCGCAAGGCGCAGAAACGCAGAAGGATCAAACCTCGCAAGTCGCCACTGCGATGCAGGAGATGTCGTCGACTGTGCTGCAGGTTTCCGAAAACTCAAACAAGGCTGCTGACGCGTCTCGTCAAGCCGCAGAGACCGCCCGCCACGGGGGCGCGATCGTGGAAGAAACTTTAAACAAGATGCGAACCATTGCCGAATCTGTGGGTGCGACTGCGAAGAAGATGGAAGAGTTGGGTAAGAGTTCGGACCAGATTGGACGCATTATCGGGGTCATCGACGATATCGCCGATCAGACGAACCTTCTCGCGCTCAATGCCGCCATTGAAGCCGCGCGAGCCGGGGAGCAAGGTCGAGGTTTTGCGGTGGTCGCCGACGAGGTGCGCAAGCTGGCCGAACGCACTACCACAGCCACAAAAGAGATCGCACAGATGATCAAGAACATTCAGGATGAAACCAAAATCGCGGTCACTGCCATGGAGGCCGGCACCAAACAGGTCGAGGATGGAGTGAAATCTACTGCCCAGGCTGGCGACTCGTTGAAGGAAATCATTCAGATGTCGGAGCAGGTGGGCGAAATGATCACCCACATCGCCACTGCGGCGACTGAGCAGTCCAGCGCCAGCGAAGAAATCAACAACAACATGGAACAGATTTCGAGGCTGGTGAAGGAGTCGGCGACGGGCGCGCAGCAATCGGCCAAAGCGTGCCAGGACCTGTCCGGGTTGGCGTTCGATCTGCAGAAGATGGTGGGCAATTTCAAGGTGGACGACGGAAACGGCAGTGGGTATGTGCGTCGTAGCACAAAACCGGCGGGCGGCAAAGCGCCGGAGATCGAAGAGCCGCCCAAGGCATTTGCCGCCGCGGCCAGTTAAGGCGGTTTTTGACGATCGGGAGAAAAGGCCATGTTCAAGAATCTCAAACTGACGGGAAAAATCATCGGATCAATCGTGGTGACGCTGGTTGCTACGTCTGCCATAAGCTTCTGGGTTACACAACGACGCATCAACCAGCAGGCCGAAGAATCATTTCGTGACAAAGTACGCCAGATCACCGGCATGGCCGGCGCCACCCGCACATGGTTCTCCGGCAACTTGGCGACATTGGTACCTGATCATAATTTCAAGCACCTCACTCAGGTGCCGGTGGTCGCAGCTTGGAGCGTTGCCCGCGAATACGCCGAGGGGCAAGGCATGAAGTTTCACACTCCGTCGCTGAGCCCGCGCGATCCCAAGAATCAGCCCGATGCGTTTGAACGTCAGGCTTTGGAGGCATTTCAGTCGAATTCCTCGCTGAAAGAGTATTCCGAGCGCGTGGTCGAAGACGGAAAAGACGTAATGCGATACGCCCAGCCGGTTCGGGTTAGCGAGGATTGCCTGCTCTGCCACGGCAACCCGGCAGGAGAAAAAGACCCGTTCGGGTTTACTAAAGAGGGCATGAAGGCGGGCGACCTGCGCGGAGCGTTTTCCGTGACCGCCTCCACGCAGCAACTGGTGCAAACCGCGGCCTCCAATTCCATTGCCTTGTTTTTGCTGAGCCTGCTCACGCTACTGACAGCCGTGGGAGTCGTGTTCTCTCTGATCCGCAAACTGGTCGTGAAACCGCTCTCGGTTTCGGTGAACCTGGCCAACCGTATTGCGGACAACGATCTGTCGGTCGAAGACATTGCCGTCGACAGCCAGGACGAAATCGGGGAAGCGACGCTGGCGCTGAACAAGATGAAGAACAATCTGCGGCAAATGATCCAGTCGATCGCCGGCACGGCCGAGCATGTTGCTTCCGCCAGCGAGGAGATCTCTTCCTCTGCCACGCAGCAGGCCAATAGCGCTGAGACCCAGAAGGATCAGGCGACGCAGGTTGCCACCGCCATGCAGGAAATGTCTTCCACGGTTCTCCAGGTATCGGAGAACTCCAATAAAGCCGCCGAATCTTCCCGCCATGCCGCAGATACTGCGCGGCAAGGCGGCGCAATTGTCGAAGAAACCTTGCATAAGATGCGCGTCATTGTCGGCTCTGTCGGCGCCACAGCCAAGAAGATGGAGGAACTGGGCAAGAGTTCCGATCAGATTGGACGAATCATTGGCGTTATCGACGATATCGCGGACCAGACCAATCTTCTGGCACTCAATGCCGCCATTGAAGCTGCCCGTGCGGGTGAACAAGGACGCGGTTTTGCGGTGGTTGCTGATGAAGTGCGCAAGCTGGCCGAACGCACCACCACGGCCACCAAAGAAATCGCCCAGATGATCAAGAACATTCAGGACGAAACCAAGACTGCGGTAACAGCAATGGAAGAAGGCACAAAGCAGGTAGAGGAGGGCGTGAGTTCAACCGCTAAGGCCGGAGACTCCCTGAAAGAGATCATCCACATGGCCGAACAAGTTGGGGAGATGATTATGCACATCGCTACCGCCTCTACTGAACAATCGAGCGCTTCCGAAGAAATTAATAACAACATGGAACAGATTGCGCGGTTGGTGAAGGAATCGGCAGCCGGAGCGCAGCAGTCGGCGAAAGCTTGCCAGGAATTGTCGGGGTTGGCATTGGACCTCCAGAAGATGGTGGAAGCCTTCCGGCTGGACACCCCTGGCGGACGAGGAAGAGGAATGGCTTCTCGGCTCAACGAAAACTCGAGCCAGAGTAAGACTGAATCGCCCAAGGCTTACGCCGCCACCGCCCGCTAGCCCGGCACGAAAATTGGAGGAATGGAGACAGCACATGGAACCACGAATCGAACTCGACGAGGCCGTTAAAAGCCCCAATAGCCTGCATGATTCTCACCAGGGCCATGGAGAACTGCTTCAGCTTGTCAGTTTTCACATCGGAGGCGAAGAATTTGGACTCGACATTCTGCGGGTTCAGGAGATCATCCGCATCCAGGCCCTCACTCGCGTGCCCAACTCGCCGGACTTTGTCGACGGCGTGATTAATCTGCGGGGCAAAGTGATTCCCGTGGTTGCGCTGCGCAAGCGCTTTGGACTGGAAGATCTCGCCCATGACAAGCAGACTCGCATTGTGGTGATTGAGGTCAAAGGCAATGTTTTGGGCTTTATCGTGGATTCGGTGTCGGAGGTGTTGCGCATTCCCACCGATACGGTTGAACCTCCACCGCGGCTCGGCAAAGTCGAACGCGAATATGTTTCGGGCGTCGGCAAGTTGGACAACCGGCTGCTGATCCTGCTTGATGTTGACCGGCTGATGAGCGATTCGGAAGGCCTTATTTCGCCGGCGAGTGCAAAAGCGTAGCTGAAGGATTGCAAGCCGAGGAGCAGATTTCGCGTGGACAACGACTTTCTACAAGATCCGGGGATGATCCAGGATTTCCTGGTGGAATCTGAGGAACTCCTGCAGGGCATGGACCAGGACATGGTCACGCTAGAGTCCACGCCGAAAGATGCCGACCTGCTCAACCGGATTTTTCGCGCCCTGCACACCATCAAGGGCACTTCGGGATTCCTGGGATTTGATGCCGTCGTCCGGCTGAGCCATCGGGCTGAAGACGTTTTGAACGCGCTGCGCCGTGGCGAAATCGAACTCAGTCAACGCATGATGGACGCGCTATTGAGCGCCCGCGATCAATTGGGAAAAATGTTGAACGACATCCGCCAGGGTGGATTGAAAGAGTACGTCATCGATGGCTTGATTGCCGAGTTGGAAGCAGTGCAAAAACCGGGAGAAGCGCCGCTTCGAGTGGGCGAGATCCTGGTTGCCCAAGGGTCGATTGCTCCAACCACGCTCGACGGAGTTCTGCAAGAGCAAGCGGCATCCTCCACCAGCGGAAAGTTGGGGGAGATATTGGTCAAGGAGGGCGCGGTTTCCCCCGCAGAGGTAGGCAATGCTCTGGTCAATCAAAAACAAGCGGTGACTGGCGATACGGCGGCTCAAACCATGCGGGTCGACGTGCGCAAGCTCGATGAACTGATCAATCTGATCGGCGAGTTGGTGCTGGAACGAAATCGTCTGATGCAACTCAGCCGCGATCTCAGCGCCGCCCGATTGAACATGCAAGACCTGGATTCCGCGCTCGGCCAGTCAACAGCACGGCTCAGCTTCATTACCGAAGAACTGCAGAGCAGCGGACTGAAGACGCGCATGGTCCCGATCGACGCGGTATTCCGCAAATTTCCCCGCCTGGTGCGGGACGTCGCGCATAGTTTGCAAAAAGAAGTCGAACTACAAGTCAGAGGACAAGATACGGAAATTGACAAGACCATGGTCGAGTTGATTGGCGACCCGCTGGTACATCTGGTTCGCAACTCGCTCGACCATGGTATCGAAATGCCGGACTCGCGGGTGACCGCGGGCAAGACGCGACAAGGAACAATCCGTCTGGAAGCAAGGCAGGAAGGCGATCAGATCGTCATCAGCATTGCGGATGATGGAGCGGGCATCGATCCGGAGAGAATCTTGCGAAAGGCCATCGAAAAGGATCTGGTAACACCAGAGCGAGGACGACAACTCAGCCAGCGAGAGATTCTAGACTTCATCTTCTTGCCTGGCTTCAGCACTGCAGAAAAAGTGAACAACCTGTCGGGTCGTGGCGTGGGCATGGATGTGGTGCGCTCCAACCTGAAGCGTATGAACGGCACGATTCAATTGGATACCGTTACTGGAAAGGGAACAACGATACTGTTGCGCTTGCCGCTTACCCTCGCCATTCTGCCGGTGTTGTTGGTGAAAGTTGCAGACGAGGCTTATGCCTTGCCATTGCGTTCAGTGCTGGAGACATCGCGCATGAGAACCGATCAGGTTCATGAAGTGGAAGGGAATGAGGTACTGCGTCTCCGAGGAGAAACCTTGCCATTGCTTCGGTTGAAGAAGATGTTTTCGACAGCCCCGCTGCCAGGTAAGACAGCGGACGAAAAAGTGGTGATTCTGGCGGTCGGCGAGAAACGAATTGCCCTGCTCGTCGATCACCTGATTGGCCAGGAATCTACGGTGGTCAAACCTCTCAGCAGTTATCTTCACCACGGGTCGAACTTCGCTGGCGCCACGCTTGGCGGCGATGGCCGCGTACGCCTGGTTCTGGATCCGGCAGGCTTACTTGCTTCCGCTGAAGCGGCAGCAACTCAGGTGGTTATTCAATGAGCTCTTCAGCGGCCACAACCAATGCGTCCACACTCGGTACGCCACCTAGCCGGCAACTGATCCAGATCCGCGATCTGATTTACCAAGTCGCCGGAATCTTTCAGCCAGACAACAAACTCCGCTTGCTAGAAGACCGGTGCCACAAGCGCATGCAAGTGCTGGGCGTGACAGCGTTGAGCGAGTACTACGAGTGTCTGACTGTAAAGCCAATCCGCCAGGTGGAACTGGTTAGCTTGTTGAATGAAATCACCATCGGCGAAACATGTTTCTTCCGCAATCAGCCGCAGCTTGATGCTTTGCGTAATATCGTCCTCCCGCGCATTCTCGAAGCCCGAACCAAGATGGCCTTGCCCCAATTGCGAATCTGGAGCGCGGGATGCTCGACCGGAGAAGAACCTTACACCCTTAGCATGATGCTTCTCGAAGAGCTCAACGGCAAGCTAAAGGGATGGAATTTCGAAGTCTCCGCCACTGATCTGAACGAGCGTTCGGTCGCGCATTGCAAGCAAGGATCGTATGGCACATACAGCACGCGGAATCTCAACGCCTACTTCAAGCAAAAGTATTTCGTGCCGCGGGGTGAGAACCTGCAAGTCAATCCCGAAGTGAAGGCGCGGGTCTCGTTTAATCGCTTGAACCTGCTGGACGATGTGCGCATGTCTTTTATGAAAGGCTTCGACATCATTATGTGCTGCAATGTGCTGATTTATTTCGACGTGCTCTCTAAGAAGCGCGTCATTCAGCACTTCTACAACAATCTCCTGCCCCACGGATATCTATTCCTTGGACATTCGGAGTCGCTCTACGGCGTGAGCGAAGATTTTCGGCTGGTGCATCTGCCCTCTGCGACTGCGTATGTGAAGACGGAAAAACGGCAAGTAACACGTTAGGTGACTTATGAGCAATGCCTCTACCATCGAACTCCGGTCGCGACTGGAACGGCTCGAAGAAATGCCGACGATCCCCGTGGTTCTCGCTCCCTTGCTGCGTTATCTGGAACAGCCCCTCGACACACTCGAGGTCCAACAAGTGGTAGATCTCATCTCGCAAGATAAATCGCTGGCGGCGCAATGCCTGCACATGGCCAACTCTCCCTTATATGGAAGATGGCAAAGCATCGATAGCATTCGCAGCGCGGTGGTCGCTTTGGGACTGCATCGGATGCGGGATATCGCCGTCTCCTGCTCGTTACTCAAACTCTCACCGAAGGGTAACACCAAGCTAGACCCCATGGTCTTCTGGGAACATTCCCTGGGATGCGCTCTGGTCTGCCGTCAGTTCGCCCGAAGGATCGGATTCGCCGATCCAGGAAAAGCTTATCTCGGGGGATTGTTGCATGACATCGGAGTGTTAGCGGAACTTGCAGTTTTGCCGAACGAATTTCAGGACGTTTTTGAAATCGCCAGCAGCAACGGTACTCCGCTGCACGAAGCCGAAATGAACCTGTTCGGGCTGACCCATTGTGACGCCGGCAAGATTGTCGCTGAACGATGGCACTTAAGCGACGACCTTATCGCCGTTCTGAGCTGTCATCACAATCCCGAAAATGCCCATACAAATCGCGATTTTGTGGCGCTGGTTTCGTTGAGCGATTTGCTCTGCCGCATGGGCGGCCTCGGGTATGGCTACCTCGAAGAACGGCAAGTCAGCTTCACCGATCTGCCCGGCTTCTCCCTCTTACTGAAAGAGTGTCCGCCGTTGCAGGCTTTCGATTGGGCACGCTTCACCTTTGAGTTGGAGGCCTACATGGAAGAGGTGCATCGGCTAGTTGACGTTCTTTATCACGGCTCGCATGAGTAGCGCTAACTACAATCCGCAGCTCATTCGCGTCCTGGTCGCAGACGATAGCGCCTTTATGCGGACTGCTCTGACGCGCATGATCGAGTCCGATCCATCTCTGCGTGTCATTGCCACGGCGCAGACGGGGACCGAAGCATTAGAAAAAATCGCTTCGAGCCAGCCCGATGTGGTCACGCTCGACGTAGAGATGCCCGGCCTCAATGGGATCGAGACTCTAAAGCGAATCATGGCCGATAAGCCGCGACCGGTCATTATGGTCAGTTCTCTGACGCAAGAAGGCGCGGAAACCACCCTTGAGGCTCTCGACCTTGGCGCCTTCGACTATGTTCCTAAGCAGCTTTCTTATGTCTCGTTGGACATTGTAAAAATTCGTGACGATCTTGTAGCCAAGATCAAAGCTGCGGCCGAGACGGGCCGCCGTCGCCCCATGGCACGAGTGGCACCTCGACCCGAGACTCCTGTCCCCGCGCCTCGAAGCAGTTTGGTAACTCCGCCAGCCGTGATTGCCCTGGGCACATCGACGGGTGGTCCCAAAGCATTGCAACAGATTCTTCCCATGCTGCCAGCCGATCTTCCTGTGGGTGTTCTCATCGTGCAGCACATGCCTCCCGGCTTTACCGGTCCATTCGCGCGGCGATTGGACAATCTGTGCAAGATTTCGATTCGCGAGGCAACGGCGGAGGAGACGATCGAGCCCGGCGTCGTTTATATTGCGCCGGCGGGGCTGCATATGACTGTCGCCCGAAAAACCACCTCGAAAGTTGCGATTCGCCTTTCGCCGCAACCTGACAACAGCCTGCATCGCCCTTCGGTCGACGTCATGATGCTCTCCGTCGCGGAAGTGTTTCGTTCGCTATGCATGGGAATCATCATGACCGGCATGGGCGCGGATGGCGTTCTCGGGATGAAAGCGATCGCCGGCGCTGGCGGTTTCACGCTTGGCCAGGATGAACCGAGCTGTACTGTGTATGGAATGCCGCGCAGCTGTGCCGAAGCAGGCGTGTTACAACGTGTGGTTTCGCTTGCGCAGATTCCGGAACAAATTCTCCAGGCCACGCGGTATCGTAAGCGCGCTTAAATTGCCACTTCCTCGAAGTGAAAAACTAAGGCTTGCCTCACTGCCCGCATGAGAGATTCCGCAGAAAAGGGCTTCGGCAAGTAGAAATTCTCGCCGTGGAGGTGTTCTTGCCGCGTCCAAGTATTCTCGGGAAAACCAGAGACAAAAAGAACTCGCAGCGATGGATCGTCCGATCTTAGTTCACGAGCCAGGTCCAGACCATTCTGCCCGGGCAGAACGACGTCCGTGATTAGCAGTCGCACGATTTCCCCATATCGATGGAACGCCGCTTTTGCTTCGTCCGCGTTTCGCGCCCTGAACACGCGGTAGCCTTCGAATTCAAGGATATCTGCGACAACCTCCCGGACGAATTCTTCATCCTCGACCAGCAGAATAACGGCTAAGGCTCGCGGTTTTGCTGCGTCGATGCTAAGGGGAAGAGGCAGCGGCGTCGATGCTGAATCTATGTCGGTTTCACTCATTTCAGCTCTCCAAATACGCCATCGCCAGTGCATTTCACAGGCCGTTTTCTATGGGACACGTCCAAAGGAGCAGTCTTGTTGGCGATGCAACGACTTAGAAGCATCCCGAACCACCAGAGTGCAATTAATCTGCCTTGTCTTCACTTCTGCCGACTTCGGTTTCGGGAAAATCGCAGTCGTTATGGGAATCTGGTCTGCCATCGTCGATTGCACCGCCGTCGATTTCTACTTGCACTCGGGAACCCATATCATGGACTAGGATCGGAGCGCAGCATGCCTCCGGCTCGAACATGAACTCCAGGCAACAGGCCGTAAAGGTCGTCGAGACCCTGAGAGCGAATGGGCATCAGGCCTATCTTTGCGGCGGCTGCGTGCGCGATGAGTTGCTGGGACGGGAACCGGCCGACTATGACGTCGCTACCAGCGCCAACCCTGATGAAGTGATGCAGATTTTTCCGGACAGCTTCGACGTGGGAGCAAAATTTGGCGTTGTGCTGGTTCCGGCCGCGGGCGAATCTTCAATGTCGGGACATGCTACTGAGATTGAAGTCGCTACTTTCCGCAGCGACATCGGTTACAGCGACGGACGCCATCCCGACCAGGTTCGTTTCACCGAGGATCCCCGCGAAGATGTGCAGCGCCGCGATTTCACGATCAATGGCCTGCTCTTGGATCCCCTCACGAATGAAGTTTTGGATTTTGTGGGAGGGCAAAAGGACCTCAAGGCCAAGATCATTCGCACCATTGGGACGCCGGACCTGCGTTTTGGGGAAGACAAGCTGCGCATGCTTAGAGCAGTACGATTCGCGGCACGGTTTGATTACGCGATCGATTCGGCAACGTTGCGAGCGAGTCAGCGGATGGCGTCACAAATCCATCAGGTCTCTCGCGAGCGGGTTCGCGATGAACTCACCAAAATGCTGACAGAGGGCCACGCCCGTGCTGCATTTCTTCTGCTAAATCAAGCTGGTTTACTGCATGAAGTGCTCCCAGAAATCGAGGCCATGAAGGGGGTGAAGCAACCGCCGCAATTTCATCCGGAAGGAGACGTTTTTGTCCACACATTGTTACTACTCGACAAATTGCCTCGAGGCTGCTCACCAACGCTGGCGTGGGGCGCATTGCTCCATGATGTCGGCAAGCCGGCGACATTTCGCGTCGCGCCCGACCGCATTCGTTTCGATGGGCACGTCGATGTGGGCGTGAGAATGGCCGAAGAAATCTGCCAGAGACTGCGCTTTTCAAACGACGACACAGAGCAGATTCTGGCGCTGGTGGAGCACCACATGCGCTTCGCTCACGCCATGCGCATGAGCGAATCTACATTCAAGAAGTTCGTGCGCATGCCACACTTCGATGAGCACCTCGAACTGCATCGCATCGATTGCCAGTCGAGCCACGGAGATCTTACGACGTATCACTTCACGCAAGAGAAGCTAGCGGCTATGCCACCCGAAGCTGTGCGCCCAGTTCCGCTCATCACCGGCCACGATTTGATTGGGGCCGGCTATGAGCCGGGTCCGAAGTTTAAGCAAATACTCTCCGCAGTGGAGGACGGACAACTGAACGGGCGGCTACACAATCGAGAGGAAGCAATGGCTCTGGTGTCTCGAGAATTCCCAATTCGGGAATGAATCGCTCGTCGCGAAAAAATCTTGTCAAGCCCCCATTTGCCCCAATTTCCGGCTAAGCCACTGAAAGCGTTCCAGAAATAAAGTTCGGAAGCGTGGCCGGTTATCCCCTTCAAACTGCTATTCTAAAATTAGAGGGAGAAATTCAAGAAAATCGAATGAAGGTCACTGACAAAGACGTGGCCTACGTGGCCGATTTGGCCCATCTGGAACTGACTGCCGACGAGCGACAACGCCTGCTCCGAGACCTAAATTCAATCCTTGACTACATGGATCGGCTGAATGAATTGGACACGGCGAATGTGCCGCCGATGGCACAGGTGTCGGAGCGCCACTGCGTGGATCAGCCGAAGGTCGATGGTGACCGCTTTCAATATGCCAGCCGCGACGACATTCTCGAAGGTTTGCGAAAATCGCTGCCGCACCAGACCGCACTCGAAAATGCTCCCGAATCGGATGGAACGTTCTTCAAAGTGCCCAAAGTTATCGAAAGATAGCTGTCCTTCAATTTTTCGAGGTCGTTCAGCTCCGCAATGGAATTGAAATCTCTGACAATCGACGCATCTCGTTCCGCAATTCAAGAGCGCAAAACCACGGCGGCTGCCCTGGCTGAAACGTATTACGCGAAAATTGAAGCCGACGACCCGAAAATCGGCGCGTACCTTGCGCTCTCGAGAGAGCGAGCCTTAGCCAAAGCGGCAGAGATCGATACGCGCGTGAAAAGGGGCGAACCGCTTCCGGCGCTGGGCGGCGTTCCGGTGGCCATCAAGGATGCGATGGTAATGCGCGGCGTGCGCACCACTGCCGGATCGAGGATTCTAGGAAATTACATTCCTCCGTACGACTGCACCGCCGTCGCGCGCATGGAAGCGGCCGGTGCTGTGGTGCTAGGCAAAACGAATTGCGATGAATTCGCCATGGGCTCATCCAACGAAAATTCAGCATGGCGCCCAGTGCACAACCCGCGTGACCTGAGCCGCGTACCAGGCGGCTCGTCGGGCGGGTCGGCAGCGGCTGTTGCCGCGGAGATGGCAGTCGCCGCTCTAGGTTCCGATACAGGTGGGTCGATTCGCCAACCAGCGTCGTTCTGCGGAGTAGTTGGACTAATGCCGACTTATGGCCGTGTTTCTCGTTACGGGCTGATCGCTTTCGCTTCGTCGCTCGATCATATTGGTCCGCTGACGAAAACCGTGAAGGATGCAGCGATTGTTCTGCAGGTCATCGCAGGGCGCGATCCCATGGATTCGACTTCCGCAGACGTACCGGTTCCGGATTATGTTGCGGAGTTGCAGAAGCCAGTGAAAGGGCTCAGGATTGGCGTCGCGGAGGAATACTTCGGAGAAGGATTAGACGTGGAAGTTCGCAGTGCGGTGGAAGCCGCGATTCAGAGGCTGGCCGCATTGGGTTGCGAAATCGTTCCGGTCTCTCTGCCTCACACAAAATACGCGATTCCGACCTATTACATTGTGGCGACAGCTGAAGCGTCATCGAATTTGGCGCGTTACGACGGCGTACGATACGGTTTTCGCGCTCGCGGCGCACACAATCTTTCTGAAATGTATCGCCGCAGCCGAGATCATGGATTTGGCGCCGAGGTGAAACGGCGGATCATGCTGGGCACATACGTGCTCAGCGCCGGCTACTACGATGCCTACTATCTGAAGGCTCAGAAGGTACGCACGCTGCTGACGCAGGATTTTGAGCAGGCATTCAAGAAAGTCGATGCGATCGTCACTCCGACGAGTCCGACGGCGGCGTTTAAACTCGGCGAAAAGGTCGACGATCCACTGGCGATGTACTTGGCGGATATCTACACGGTGACGGCCGACTTGGCAGGCATTCCAGGAATTTCAATTCCATGCGGCGAACCTAAAGACAAGCTGCCGATCGGATTGCAAATTCTGGGGAAACATTTTGACGAGGCAACCATCCTGAGAGTGGCGAATGCGTACGAGATGGCAACTCTTTAACAGCCGAGGTTCGCCGAATGCGGCCGTCCCCACGTGCCCTATCGGTTCACAGCGGCTTGTAATACGTTTCACCGGCACAGCTGCGGCATAAAACTCTGCCGTCACGGCGGACTTCGCGGCGAAAATTAATTCCCTCGCCGCAATTTTCACAAACAATTCGATCGCCTTTGTATCCGGGAAATTCCTCGGGCGATAATTCGACTTTCACCCACTGGGTGCTGAAGAGGTCGTCGTCCGAGATTTCGCGATAGGCCAGCATTTGCTGGCCATTTTTATCTGCGAGTTCGGGGTGCAACTGGCGGGCCAAGGTCTTCGATGATTCTTTGGCAGCGATGCGGACAGCTTTGCCGTTGCTCACGTCAACGAATGTCGCTGCAACTTTGCCCCAGTCCCGGAATTTCAGCGCGCGCTTACCCAGGCGGCAGCCGGTAACCACGGCCACTGCATCGGTCGCGCAGCGGTCGATTTCAACAAAAGTAACCAAACGCTTGCGGTCTTTTGTTTGGGGATCTTCGATCCCTAAAAGCGACAGCCCGAGCATGGCCATGCGCACGCCCAGCACCTGGCCGGCGCAAAAATGACCGTGGGCTTGCTCAGCATCACGCAAGTATTCGTCCAGAGATTTCATTGAAGTTAACTCTCAGCTCTCAACTCAACAAACAATCACAGGAGATCACCATGAAGTGTAATTCTAGATCGAAAGCGGTACTTGTCGCTCTGCTCTCAGTTTCACTGTTGACCACTGGATGCAGCTCAGAATGGATCAACATCGCCTTAGCGGATTTGCCAGTTCTGGTGCAGATGGCCTTAAACATCGGAACCGTCGTCACCACGCTGCAATCCGGCCAGCAACTCAGCGCAGCCGACGCGACCGCAATTCAGAACATCTCAAACCAAGCCAGCAAAGACCTGAACCTTCTGCAAGCGCTGTACAACGATTACAAAGCCAACGCGAATGCTGCCACACTCCAGAAGATTCAGGGCGTCGTCGCGGACATCAATACCAATCTACCCGCACTATTGCAGGCGACACATATCAATGATGCGGCTTTGTCAACGCGGGTTACAACCGCCGTCAATCTGATTCTGGCAACGGTGAACAGCTTTGCCACCTTAATGCCGACAACTGGCGTAGCTTCAGCGAACGCAAAAATCGCCAAAGCGAACACTCCGATTCCCCACGCAGCGGATTTGAAGAAACAGTGGAATCAGCAGGTGTGCACTGCACGGCCGGGCGAATCTGTTCTAGTCGGTTGCACGCTGAAGTAACTATCTTCTTCGCCAGCGCACGCCGTCCTTCGTCATTTCAATGATGATTCCGGAGCTTACGAGTCCGGCTCGGATTGCGTCGGACGCCTTGAAATTGCGGGCTCGGCGTGCGCTCTCCATCTCAGCAATTCTAGCTTCAATGTCTGCATCGGAGAGTTGCTGAGCACCCACGATCGCTAACAATTCGGGACTGATCTCTTTCTCGCGTCCTTCGGATTTCGCCCAATCCATGATCCGGGCCATTTTGGGCCGATCGTCATCTTTCAAAACTGCAAAGAGCATGTCGAAGTTGTGAAGAACACCAAGTAAAAGCGGTGCGTCGTCGAGACGAACTTCCCCGGCGTCAATCGCTGTGTTAGCTTTGCGCACCATGTCGAATACTGCTGCCTGAGCCTGAGCTGTATTAAGGTCATCGTTCATTCCAGCGATCATGGCCCTGGTTGTCTGCTCAGACAGTTCCTTCATCGCCGCATTGGAGCCCTCAGGAAATTCTTCAGCGACTAGCCGCTGCCGAAAGTTGCGCAAGCGCTCTACCGAAACCGCTGCCTGCTTCAAGCCATCGAAAGTAAAGTTGAGTTGATTTCGGTACGGCACCGACGCTAGCAAGAACCGGATCGAAGACGGCTTATGGCCTTTCAGCACCAGATCGCGCAACGTGTAGAAATTGCCCAAGCTCTTCGACATCTTCTCGCCTTCCACCAGCAGAAAGCGCGCATGGAACCAAAAATGGGCGAAAGGCTTGCCGGTCAAGGCTTCTGACTGCGCGATCTCGTTCTCGTGGTGCGGGAAGATCAGGTCTTCTCCGCCAGCATGCAGGTCGAAGCTTTCGCCTAGTTGCTCCATCGACATGACCGAGCACTCGATGTGCCAGCCGGGACGTCCCCGCCCGATCTCCGTCTCCCAGGAGGCTTCGCCCGGTTTGGGCGCCTTCCATAGCGCAAAATCGCGGGCACTGTCTTTTTCATATTCGTCGACATCCACGCGGGCGCCATCTTCCATGCCGGCAAAGTCTTTTTTCGACAATTTGCCATAGTCGGGAAAGTTGGCGATCCGGAAATAATAAGAGCCGTCTTCTGCTCGATATGCAAACCCTTTCTGTTGTAACTCGGCGATAAAGTGCGCCATCTCTGGGATATGGTCAGTGGCTCGAACCAGGATCGGCTGTTCAATGCCTAAAGCGGCGGCGTCTTCAAGAAAGGCTTTTTCGTATTTCGCCGTGTACTGTTTCACGCTGACGCCGTCGCGCGCAGAGTTCCGGATGATCTTGTCGTCGACGTCGGTAATGTTCATGACATGACGAACTCGGAATCCACTTTGGCGCAGGTATCGGGCCAGGACGTCGACCGCGACGAAAGTACGAAAGTTACCGATGTGGCCGTAATCATAGACCGTAGGCCCGCAGGCGTACATGCGAACTTCGTTATCCGCAATGGGATGGAACTGTTCTACCTTGCCGGAAAGTGTGTTGTAGAGATGAAGGGACATTCAAGAAAAGGAACTCTCATTCTAGGGGTACGGGAGAAAACGGGCAAATGCCTGACAGAGAAAAGGCGGGCGCATTCGCCCGCCATTCCAGAAACTCAGTGGTGCGTTTACGGCGTGTAGAGTCTATAAACGATGTTGTAGATGCTTAAGTTCGCACCGTCATCGGTATACAGTTGGGTTTGAAGGGTGTGGTTGCCAGCCGGTACGCTGCTCATGTTCTGCACGAACGACCCTGCAACATAGGAACCATCCGAACTAACATAGCCCAGGTACGGGCAGAGTGGTTGCTGCATCTCGTTCCCATCCACGAAAGTGCAAATTGCCCACTTGTTGCCTGCGACTGTGCCCGAAACCTGCACGTTCTGCTCGGCCGAAACCGTGCATCCCCCAGCCGGACACTTAAAAGTCAGAGGAGAGTCGATAGGCACGAATCCCGAACCCACCGAAGTCAGACTGTTGCTGTAGCTCTGGCTCGTGCTCTGTAGCTTACGATTGAAGATCAGATCTTGCGGCAACGCTCGCGATACGTTGCCGAGCGGGCTGCCACTGACGGTTTTTGCCTGCGCCGATCTGCTGGGCGCGGCCGATAACGCGGCAAACGCTCCCGCAATGACCAGGATTGTAGACAGAAATACCCCAAGCCTTACTCTGTTACTCATGTGCATCTCCTTGTGAAGTTCTGGTGACTCACGGGAAATTTCGTGGCTAGGAAGGCTGCTGCTTACGACATTGGGCGACCCGAACGCCCCTCACCCCGAACGGCCCCGTTGTCGGAGTCGGACTCTATCACGGAAAATCGATCGAGACAATGCATAAGAAAGCAAAGTTTTCCACAAGAGTATCGTATGCAGTATATTTCTACTATATCGTATGACATACATTATTTCTTTCAAGTGCAAGCATGAGAATATCTTGCATCTTACGGTTTTATTTGCGCTTCGATGATTTCAGTATCGCCTCATATCAATATGTGGCAGAAACTTGCCGGAACGACCAGGTCATGCCCCAGGAATAAAACGCGATGATCAGCAAAACATTCAGGGGCATTCCGAACACGATATACAGGACGGGCATGAATAGGATGGTCTTTTGCAGCACCAACGCCTGCAGCACCACCTGGAAAGGAAGAAAGACGGTGAGGTGCGTCATGGTGAGCGTCGTGAGCAGGGCCTTCTTCCATAGACCGAAGTCGAAGATGTAATAGGTCAGAGCGAAAAGCAGCGGGATCACGGTGATCAAGCCGATGCCGGAGTTTACCAGTGCCTCCATATAACTGTCTGGGGAGTGCGGAAAATTCATCGGCCAAAGTGCGAAGTAAAGTAAGGAACTCGCGTGGACCAATAAAATTCCGCGGCTGAGGTAAATCAGGGGAACCATGTTTCTCGGAAGCCAGAAGGTGATTGCAAACAGAAGCACTGTGATCGCACATGCCAGCGTCCAGGTCCATAAACCTGGGAGCACCGGATAAATCCGAAAGTAAGGAATATTCAGTTGGTAGGAATGGAAGTGGTGTTCTGCAATTTCGAGGCTGCCATCGATCGGTAAGCATCGCAAACTGAGCGACAGGCAAAATTGCCAGAAAGAACACAGCCACGGCAGCAGGATCACCCAAATCCACGAGAAGCAGACGAGCAGTGAGACAGAGGTCAGCAAGTTCGTGGGGCCGAGTCGGAAGTGAGTCAGCGCGCGATGCATTGCAATCACGCCACCACGATGGCCGCGCAGGAACGACTCATCGAACCCGGCAGCGCCGCGCAATGGTTGCTGCTCGCGCAATTCTTAGAACTCCTTGAACAGGCCGAAACTGCTTCCGCCGCGCATATAGAAGGGGCTGTGATAGTAATCGGCCACAAAGTTCATGCCCCAGGCAGGTCCCATCCATTTTCGCCAGGTGATCGTCAGAGTCTGACTGTTGAATTGGGTGAGAGTAATCGTGGGTCCGACCAATTGGTAGGCTTCTTCCCCGTAGCCCGCCCGAACTGTGAGGTATTGCTGTTTGTCCCGTCCCTGCGTGACCGCGACGAATCCGGCGGGAGCAAAGACCGTTCCGGGGTTGCTGATATTGAAGTAAACGCCTTCCTCGACGATCCACGGCTTTTCGAAATAATACGTCGTGCCGAGAAAAACGGAGCTGTCGCGGTGCACATCCTTAGCGGCAAAGTAGCTAAAGCCGCCGGTGGTAATCCATTGCTTGCGGTGCAGCCACTTTCGATTGAGCATCCCAGTTCCGACATAACGCGGCCAGAAGAATCCTCCGGCGCTGGTGCCGGCTGTAAGAGATCCGTACCAATCCGGGTTGAAGGTGTGCGTGTCGCCCGCTGCAAAATAGACGCCAGCATCGCCAAACTCATGCTCCCCGTTAATCTCGCCGTTCCAGACATCGTTACCTTTCTGGTAGACGGCGCGTGTATATCCTCCATACCAGTTGCCGTACCCGTTGGTGAGCGTCATGTAGGTGCCACCGCTCTCTACGTAGTTGGTAAGCAGCTTGATTTTGGCGTCGCTGGGAGCCGCGGGAGTAACTCCTTCCGCTGCGGCTGGGACAGATGCGGCTGGAGGCGAGGCATCATCGTCGGGCGACGGCATGTTGCCTTGTGCATACGCTGTCTGCAGGAGGGATAAGACCATTCCCAGCAGCAGAGATATCCGAGTTATCTGGTTTCTTGTTTTCATCACTTCACCATGGTGCTTTCGAATTGAAGTTCGCGGACCTTCCCGGCGATCACCATCCAGGTGGTATTGCCTCGTACGATTTGCGCTGTGCCGCGGAGAATGACCGGCTCACTAAATCGACTCACAGGCAGACGCCAGGTGGCGTGCTCTAAGCTCTCCGGATGGTTGGCGGAAATCGTGAAATGCTGGCCATCGTAAGCGGTCTTCCAATCAATTTGCTTTCGAGAATTGAGAAAATTCGCCAGGCCGCTCATTGTGTACCAGCGGAACCGGCCTTGGCTCCGCAAACTCGCGGTTTGCTCCATCCATTTCTCGACAATGTCGCGGTATCCAAGGATGCCCGGCGGATGAAAATAAATCAGCCTCGCTACTCGGTGATCGGCGGTGAAGGTTGTCACGGCCTCCAGCCAGCTTTGAATCTCTTCGGGCGAATAGCCTTGCTTGACCATTTCCTCGAAGGCAGCGGCCCGGTTCAAATGCACGATCGGAAACGCCCAAATCTTTTTTCCTTCGCGGACGCCATCGCGATAGCCTTGCGTCGGCGCCATGCCGGAGTCGCCGGTAAAGTAATACGCGATGAAACCGTGACCTTCCAGCCAAGTTGTAACCCACGAAGGTTGATTACCGTCAGGAGCGGAATACTCGATATCTGGCTTACCGGTGACTTTCTCCAGCGCTTCTTTATTCAGTGAGAGATACTTCTCCATTTCAGCGGGAGGGTCCTTATCGACATGTTGCGCGAAATAATCGTGCATCCATCCGCCGTGGCTGCCGATGGTGTCGCCGCGCTCAAGGTAAGTGCGAAGCAGTTCCTGACTGACCGGGTTATGCTCCACGTCGAAACCTTCGTGATCCCCAACCCGATGCTCATCCGGCCCCGCAGTGACGTGGATGGAATACGGACCTTGCTTCGCCATCGACCAGGATTCGAGAGCAGCCAGCGGTCTGATAGCCGCATTTGAGTCGACGTGCCAGTTCAACACCATCCCACCCACGCCGTCTGGCACCGCCATCAGATTGGGCAGAGCCAGAAGTTGCTCGGCAAAATATTTGAGGAACGCATGCAGAAGCAGTCCATCGGTATTGGCTTTGAGATACCCAAGCGGCAGATTAACGAATAACACCAAGCCCTTCTCATAGTCATGTTCGCCCGCGACCAGAATTTGTCCGGAATGAAGGAGTATGTTGCCAGAGTAACTTCCGGACGTGACATAGCTGGGATATTTCAGATCGCCAAATAAATAGCGAGTGAGCTGCGGCTCGGAAGGCTGATCGGGCGATGTCGCCGTCGCAGATTCGGTGCCGCCCCCGCCGGCAAAGGGATAGTATTTTCCCGGAGGAACGTTCAATCTCTCGAAGACGCCTGCGCTGCCGCTAACACTGCCCCACTCGATCGCGTGGTCTTGCAGCTTGTCGTAAAGCGCGTAGTCAATTCCCGCCAAATCAGACAATCGCGATTGGCCCAACGAATATTTTCCCGTCGTCGATAAAACCCCCGCATCATAGACGAGCATTAACTTGCCGCCGCCGGCAACGAATCGACGGAGCACGGCAACAAGGTAGTCGCTGGCGCGACGATGGATCGAGTCCGGCAAAATCAGGCCCGCACAGTCGGTCTGGCCGAAAAATGGGCGCATGAAGTCGGAATCGTGAATGGGAGTGAGATGAATTCCCTCTTCGTTCGCGGCGTCAAGCCACACCGTCACTTTGGGATCGTTGAGGTTTGAATCGTCGGGAAGCAGCAAGAGCAACCGATCCGGACTTGCCGCAGAACGCCCGCGGTTTGCCCAGGCTCCAACGAATAGAGCCAGCAAGATAGTCGCAGCTGCAATCATGCTCCAACGTAATGTCATACTTTCGCCACCACCGCACCATGCTCGCGTGCCCACAAGGTGCCGAATACCACAACGCCTTCCTCAACTTGAATCCAAGGCGCGCTTACCGTAGTTGGTTTCTCCGCACTGCCACAGCGCGTTCCGCGTTCCAGAATCAAAACTTTTTCGGCTATGACGGGACCATGAATGTCGCAGTTAGCACCGATTCGCATGGTGTTAGAGCTGATCAAGCTGCCTCTCAGGATCGCGCCTTCGTCGACCACAACACCGCGATCGCCTTTGACATCTCCGAGAATGCGCGCATGGCGACCGATGCGCAGCACTCCGCGCGCTACGAGATTCCCACGAAAGGTTTGGCCATCTGGGATTTCGAAATTGCCGTCGTGGAGCAGACGCGGGGGAGTTGCCCAAGAATCCGAAGGTTCAGCGGTATCTGCAAAATCCGAGGACATCGGCGGGTTGCCAAATTGAATCTGCGGAGCATTCAGCCGCTGGAAGGTAGAGTCGCCGCCGCTCAGTTGAATGCCGGTATCGGAAGACACGCGGCCATGCAATTGGCATGCGGGGCCGGCGCTGAAGTTCCCCACCGCATGGACCCAGCGCATGACATGACTCTCGGCCCCGAGGTCAACTTCCTTTTCGCCAAGGATCGCGCGATAGCGGTTCTTGGTGCCTCCACGAAATCTTCCGGCCACATAGACGTCTTTGGAAAATGCCGTATCCGGCGGCAGCGAGAGATCAATGCCGGTAGCTAGCAAAACGGGACAGGTTTCGTCACTCTGCCGCAGTGGTAGCCGAAGAGCTTCCTTGCCCGATCCAAGCACGAGGTATTCCGTCTTGTCAGGCAGGGTTCCGCTGAGGGTTGTGCCGGTATTGACCGCTTGAAGCAAAAGCGGCTCCAGCTCCTTGATGTAAAGGCGGAAACGATCCGCAAAATGCCGGATTTCTCCCGCGTGTTGCTGAATCACGCTGAGCGGTTGAGCGTCACTCTTGCGGTTCAATTCCGCCATGGCGGGAATCAGCGGCAACATGAATAACGCCGCCGACATGACAATCAGCAATGCGACGGAAAGGAAACCGTTCATGACGGCACCTTCCGAAATCGCTCGGTTTTATCCCAGTGAAATTCCGCGCCCGTCAGTGCATCCTTCACCTGAGCAATGGTGGCGCGAGAAACAGAAAAGATGCTGACGGCAAATCCCAGGATTAGAAAAGGAAGCAAAACGATCCGCTTGCGATTGCCATCCAGGCGCACGGCGGCGGCGATTTCAAAGAATGCCGCCAGATTGCCAATTGCTGCATAGGCGGTGATCGAAAGCAGCGCGACGACCCCGTGCAGTGGGGCAATTCCCTCGTAGAAGACTGCTAAGGCTAATATCCATCCCACCAGGGTAACCGGCGCCATGATGTAAACCCCCAGCAGAAGGGTTCCATCGATGCGTTCGCGGAGGCTTGCGCGGTGTTTGCCGAGCAGCAGGTGGAGACCATACGTCACCATGGCCTGGTTATGGCCTTTGGCCCAGCGCATAATCTGCTTGATTCGCACCGGCCACGTCTCAGGAACCTCTTCGTAACATTCCGAGCGGTTCTGATAAACCGTTTTCCAGCCATGGAGCAAAAGCCGGTAAGTCAGGTCGGTATCTTCGGTAAGCGAGTTGTCGTTCCAGCCGCCGATTTCATGCAGCGCGCTCAGACGCACTCCAGCGACAGTTCCGCCGTGCTGCGGCACAAGTCGCAGGTTCATGCGGGCTTGCTGATCGACCTGATAACCGCCTGCACGCTCCAAATCCAGCAAGCGCGTCAGCAAATTGGTACCGCAATTCATGGGGACAACCCGTCCCATCACCCCACCTACTTCGGGATCGAAAAACGGCGCCACCAACTGCTTGATCAGGCCAGCCCCAGGAATATAATCCGCGTCGAAAATGAGGATGACCTCGGTCTCCGCTAGTTCCATCGCGTCTTTCAGAGCCGCAGCCTTGCCGCCTTTGCCGCCTGCGCGGTGAAACGGCCGAATGCGACCAGGGAACCGCTCAACGAATCCGTCGATAATTTCTCGCGTACCATCCGTGGAGCGGTCGTTTACCGGAACCACCAGCATTTTGTCTTGCGGATATTTGACCGTCATCAGCGCACTCAGAATATTGGCGATGACTTTCTCTTCGTTGTGCGCAGCGACCAGGATCGTTACCGGCGGCCAGTCGGCGGTATCAATGTCGATGTAAGGATGGCGTTGAAACCCGAAAAGGCGATTCAGCGTAAACCAGTAATGCCGAGCGGTATAAATGCAGATGAACGCGACGATGGCGTAAAGAACATAGATCATGGCGGGCCATCACCACCCTGCCGCCGCGCCGCGCGTGGCCGATTTGTTCATGGCCGTCCCGCAGTCGCGGCTTTGGCAGCCTCCACCAAATCGCTTTTCCGCCGCCGCGGTTGCGTCCGCGCCGGCAGCTTGAATTCTTTGTCAGCTTCCAACAGCGGCGTTTTCTTCTGATGCCAGCGCGAGATGGCCTCGACAATTCGTTCGGAGCCGTGGCCGTCTCCATAGGGATTTTGGCCCTGCGACATGTCGAGATACTCGTCGGCATCGTCGAGCAAGCGATCCGCCTCGCGAACAATTGTCTCCCGCGACATGCCGATGATCTTGGCCATGCCAAACTGCGAAGCCTCCGGGCGCTCTGTCACTTTTCGTAACACCAGCACCGGCTTGCCAAAGGTCGGCGCCTCTTCCTGAATGCCGCCGGAATCGGTCAATACCAGGAAGCACCGCTGCAACAGGCTGACGAAAGTGATGTAATCCAGCGGCTCGGTAAGATGAATCCGCTCCGTGCCTTGCAGTAACCCGTTCACTGTGCTGCGCACATTGGGATTCATGTGCACCGGATAAATCACCCGAACATCGTCGTGCTTCTGAACCAGGTCCTTGAGGGCCAGGCACATGTGCTCCTGGTCCGAGCCCCATGACTCGCGGCGATGCGAAGTCACCAGCACCAGGCGGCTGTTGTCGTCTGGAATTCCTTGCAGCGGCGTATTCTCCCAGGACTGTGGCAGCTTGCTCAGCACGCGCAGGGTGTCAACTACGGTATTGCCGGTGACAACGATTTTTTCTACCGGAACCCCTTCCGCGAGCAGGTTGTCCCGCGACAGGGCTGTCGGTGCGAAGTGTATCTCGGTCATCACTCCCACCAACCGCCGATTCACTTCTTCGGGAAAGGGATTGTAGATATCGTGGCTGCGCAATCCGGCTTCGATATGCCCCACCGGAATCTTGCAATAAAATGCGGCCAGCGCGGACGCGAATGCTGTGGTCGTGTCGCCTTGCACCAGAACCATATTTGGTTGGAAGCGCAGGCAGGCGTTCTCAACCGTGTCCAAAACCCGGCCCGTCAAAGAGCTGAGCGTCTGGTTCGGGCGCATCACATCCAGATCAAAATCAGGCTTGATCTTGAAAAGTTGGAGGGCGTGGTCCAGCATGCTGCGATGCTGGCCGGTATGAACGACCGCGGCTTCAAACTCGTTGGAGCGCCGCCTTAGCTCTTGAATGACCAGTGCCAATTTAATAGCTTCCGGCCTTGTTCCCAGGACCGCAATCACTCGACACTTCATCAATCCCCCAGCACGTTACCGATTTTTCCAGTTGAGCAACGGTAATCGGAGCCCACCGCGGACAAGTGCCTCATTTATCTAGGATTTGTCGCAGTGCGCCTTAACTCGATTTTTCGCTGTGCTGGAGTTTCCGTAAAGATTACTAACGTTACTCGCGACGTCACGATACGGGGTGCAGCACGCGCGGGGACGAGTGGCGCATTCTGCCGCCCGACTAGGAATTGCGGCTGGCTACGGGATCAGAAAACAGGTAGTGGTAGATGACGTCGGCCGCGGTTCTGACTTCGCGATCAAACTCCTTGCGCGAGAGATGCGACGCCCGCGCCAGCAGCGACCAGAAATGCCGGTCCATCATGCGGGCAAATGTGAGCAGACCTCGATCCTGCCGGGCATTCGGACAAGCCTGCAGCAGTTGGAAGACGCGCATAATGCGAGCTTCGGTCCAGGCCTGAATCGCGCTCTGCATTCGCCCCAGTTCGGGGTCGGTCAGGCTGGCTTCTTGCCATGCGCGGACGACCCCAAAGTAACCCAAATCGATTCTGAAGACGGTAGTCAGGAACTTCTGCAAACCCCGGCGCATATCGCCGTCAGCCTCGGGTCGCAGATTGGCGCTCGCCAAACGCTCCAGTAGCTCGTTCATGAGGGCGACCAACAGCTGGCGTTTCGAACCGAAGTAAAGGTAGAACGAGCCTACGGCCATGCCCGATTGGGCAGCAATCTCAGCGATCGAAGTCGCTTCGAATCCCTTTTCCTCGAACAAACTTCGGGCGGCGACCAATAGCTTCCCTCGTGCGGCAACACTACGCGCCTGCTGCGGAGCCTCGCGCCACGGTTCCTTGGTTTTGAGAACTGGTGGACCGGAGACTGGGGTCACGCTTTGACCCACGCCCCAGCCACAGCCCCCGCACAACAGATCAGCATCCATCCGCCGAACACGCCCGCTGCCGCCGGATCGACATTCGGAAACACGGTGGTGAAAAACGCGCTCGAAAACGGATCGAGAAGGAGCGTGGGAAGCGCAAGCAGCGTCGCAGCTCGCGGCCAGGATTCTTTGTCCAGACCCACACGGCTGAAGATTCGCCTCGCCAACAGGCCCATCAGCACGAAGCTGAAAACATACAACATGATAGTCCCCGCCACGTTTCGGGGATGCAGCATGTGCTGGCCTGCCAGGCGGATGCCGATTGTTCCCGCCACCCAGAGCACCAGACCGATGATTGTTATGCTTTTCATAATATGAATATGAATTTATATTCATATTATGTCAAGCGGAAAAATATGCTGCCCGCGAACCACCGAATGTCGGCGGAATACAAAAACCCGTGTTCTCGTCCCTCAAAACACACCGTCACCCACGTTAAGGTGAGCTATTTCCAAGCTGTTTCCGTCTAACCGGGCTCAGTGGTTGTTTCCCAGGAGGATCACAACATGAACAAAATGTTTGCCGTAGCACTCTGTCTTTGGTTTGCGTTGGGTGTGGGCAAAGCTAGCTCACGTGCGGACGATACGAACACCGACCATACCGCTCCCAGCTATGACATGAAAGCTCAATCTCTGGTCGATCTAGCGGCCGTCCAAAAAAAGTTTGTGGATTTGGCCAATGCCCTTCCCGCGGACAAATACAATTGGCGTCCATCGCCCGACTCCCGGTCCTTCGCGGAGGTCTTTCTTCACGTAGCCGGCGAACGCTATCAGATTCTGAAACTCGGCGGAGCGACCCCGCCCGCCAGCTTCCAGGGCAAGGATTTCGATAAATCGACGACTGACAAGGCACAGATCATCGAGCAACTGAATCAATCGTGGGATTTCACCCAAAAGACAATCAATGGCATGACCAATGCCGATTTCGCCAAAATGATTCCCAAGCTCGGTCCGCAGGCGAATGCCGGTGACGTGATCTATATTCTGGTCGCCGACGCCCACGAGCACCTAGGCCAATCGATTGCGTATGCACGGGAGAACGGGATTGTTCCTCCCTGGACCATCGAGGCCCAGAAGGAAGCGGCTAAGAAGAAAGCTGAACAGAAATAGGTTAGATCGCGTTTGGCCGTGACTAGCAACGTTCAGCAACAAGCATACATCCCTCCTAATCTGGGGGCTTAAACGCCCCCCCTTTTTCCCGCATTCCCCGCTAACAGTCTCCAACAAATGTCTTGAAAGCTATTTGTCTAGTGCTGTATTGTTGTGGCCCATTGAGCGCATCCGAACCATCGCCCGGCGCTCTTCGGCTTCGGAAAGGTTGGTGAAAGATGTCATCCCCCCGAGCATCTTCTCTTCGACTCGTATACGTACTACGTCTTCTGCTTGTGCTTTCCCTGCCACTTCTCTTGGTTTCGCTCGCGCAGTCTCAAAGCACTGTAGGAACAGGCAGCATCGTGGGCGTGGTTTCTGACCCCTCGGGCGCTGTGGTTAGCGGCGCCAAAGTCGCGATCACCAATGTGGCCACGGGTCAGGTGATCAATCTCACCACCAACTCCTCGGGCGCGTACAATTCGGGGACCTTGGCGCCTGGAAGTTATAAGGTCCTGGTGACCGCGAAGAGCTTCCATGCGACTGAGTTGCGCCTGACCGTCCAGGTAGGCAACACCGCCAATGGCAACGTCAAGCTGGAAATTGGACAAGAAAATCAAATCGTCGAGGTGCAAGCCTCAGCGGTCCAAGTGAATACCGAACAAGCGACGGTGCAGGGCGTTCTAAATGCCGAGCAGATCGAAAATCTCCCGGTAAATGGCCGCAACTTTCTCGACCTGGCACAGCTCGAACCAGGCGTACAAATTCAGGATGGCCAGGACTTCGATCCAACCAAGGCGGGCTTTTCCTCGATCTCATTCGGTGGCCGTTTTGGCCGAACCGCGCGCATTGAAGTGGATGGCGTCGACGTCTCCGACGAAACCGTCGGCACCACAACGATGGATATTCCCGCCAGCGGCATCCAGGAGTTTCAGCTCAGCCAAGCCAGCATGGATCTTTCGAGTGAATTGACTTCTTCGGGCGCGGTTAACGTGACTACGCGGTCGGGCACCAATAATATTCACGGCGAGGCTTTCGGATTGTTCCGCGATAGTTCATTGGCTGCAGCCTTGCCCACTCCGCAGGGACTGGCCCCCCCAAACTTTCAACGATCCCAATACGGCGGACGAGTCGGTGGCCCTATCATCAAGAATAAGTTCTTCTATTTTCTCGATGCGGAACGCACCGAACAGCATGAACAGGCTCCGGTGCTGGTGGGAGCTCCCTTCGCGCAATATTCCGGCAATTTCAACTCGCCCTTTGTCGAAGATAATTTGATGGGCAAAGCCGATTACCAGCTCACACAGTCCATGCACGTTTTCTACCGCTTCAGCTATTTTAAGAATGCATTGTTGGCGAACGCAGGCCTGGGTTTCTCTGTATATGACAACAAGGACATCACGCGCAGCCATGTCGTGGGACTTGATTTCAACACCGGACAGTACACCCACAGTATCCGCTTCGAATATCTAAAATTCCAGAATCAGATCGTCGATGCGACCATTGGCACGAGCCTGCCGCTAGCCGATTTCCCGCTCGAGCTACAAATGGGCAGCACTGGCCTGGTGACCGGCCCGAATTATCTGGCTCCGCAAAGTACCATGCAAAGCGATCATCAGCTTAAGTATGACGGCAGCCGAACTTTGGGTGCTCACATCCTGCGCTATGGCGTCGACTACAACCATCTGCTGGGTGGTGGATTCGCCAACTTCAACTCAATCGCCCCGCTGCTCTTCACCAACATTGGCACTTCCGAAACTGCGTTCGCGGCCTCCGGTCCGTTCCCTGGCGGTATTTCAAATCCGCTGAATTATCCCGTGGAATACGTTTACCTGGGAAACGGTCTGGGGTATTCGAGCACAATTCCTGCGTTTGGTCTTCCCGCAGGCGGAATTATTGATGATCGCGTTGGTGCTTACATCGGCGATGAATGGAAGGTGAGAAGCAATCTGACCGTAAACTATGGCGTGCGTTATGTCCGCGACACCGGCCGCACCGATAGCGCTCTGCCTTCCATTCCACAATTGAATGCGCTTTTCCCGGGGCTGGGAAACCCAGTGAGACAGCCCAATCTGAATTTTGCCCCGCAGTTAGGTGTAGCTTGGGATCCCTCGGGCCACGGTAAAACCGTGATCCGGGCCGGCATTGGCCTTTTCTACGAAAACGCGATCTGGAACAACGTGGCCTTTGACGCACCGAACCGCCAGTTAACCGGCGGCTTTGGACAATTTCCAACGGCTTGTAATGGGACGGATCAGCCCATCCCGGTTGCAATTCCCGGTGGCGCTCTGAGTCCAGCTTTCTGCAGCAATGCCACCGGCGGGGCAGTGGCGATCGGTACAGTCGCAAATGAGATCGCGGCATTTCAAAAGACGTACATCGCCGATTCTCCATTCAACGTCAGCGCCCCCAATCCCTACTATGTTGGCAGCTTGCTGGACATGGGTCTCGGCTTTGGAACCGGCGCGTCCATGTTCGATCCGCGCTACAAATCACCCCGCTCGGTGGTAATGAACGGCGGCATTCAGCGCGAAATCCGGCCGGGCATGGTGTTGAGTGCG
Organism: Terriglobales bacterium; assembly: GCA_035507035.1. Taxonomy (GTDB): domain Bacteria; phylum Acidobacteriota; class Terriglobia; order Terriglobales; family Acidobacteriaceae; genus DATJOJ01. The sequence continues at coordinate 287,049 of DATJOJ010000048.1, forward strand.
GATTTCGTTCGCAACGTGCAGACCCATTATTTGCTGGGGATCGATCAAAACCACACCGGCGATGTTCGTTACTTCAACAAGGCTGGCGCGCTGAATGCAATTAGTGCGACCAACACGCAGTTTGGGTGCCCAGGCGGCGTCGGAGGCATTCAATGTGCGATCGATGCGGGTGCAACCATGGCAGCCTATGCTGGCAATGGTCTGACCTCTTCCGCAGATTTCGATCAGCCCTGTGGAGCGGTCTTTGGTTACAACTGCGCGTTCCCTGGCATCAATCCCGCTGCTCCGCCCCTGCCTTTCCTAGAGCCAGTTGGTCGGTCCGTGTACGACGGCCTGCAGGTGAAGTTAATTCAGCAAGTGAAGAATCCAATTCGCGGGATTCGCGGCATCAACTTCCAGGCTTCTTATTCATTGTCGCGCTTCGAAAATACCGGCGGAGGTTCGGCCGACAGCCCAGCCGCCTCCGATCAGGACTTCATCATCAACGCGCTCGACAATACAAACCCGAATCGTTATTTCGGACCTTCTGTTCTCGACCGCACCCACCAACTCTCTTTTGGGGGATACGCGAATCTTCCCGCAGGCTTTCAACTTGGTACCATCGCGCATTTCTGGAGCCCGCTTGCGGTTTCGCTCGTCGTGCCTAATACCAATATTGGCCCCGGCGAAATTTTCCGCACCGACTTCACGGGGGATGGCACGGTGCAAGATCTCTTGCCCGGCACCCACGTGGGGAACTTCGATCGCGGCATTAACGCCGGCAACATTAACAGTTACATCAGTGCTTACAACTCCACGTATGCCGGTCAGGCTACGCCTGCGGGCCAGGTCTTGATCAACAATGGTCTATTCACGCTAAAGCAACTGCAACAAATGGGCGATGGCGTGGCCCCAACGGTCCCGCTTGCGCCACCTGGACAAGTCAACCTCTCGTGGTTGCGCGGTTTCGACACGAAGCTCTCCTGGAGTCGCACCTTCTGGGAGCGCCTCAGCGTGCAACCGAGTGTTGGCTTTTATAACCTCTTGAACTTTGCTAATTTTGACCTGCCTAGCGCCACCATGAATGGCGTCTTGACCGGCGGTGTCGGCCAAATCAACGGGACGGATGCCAACGGCCACAACATCGACCGCGTGGGAGTGGGTACCGGGGTGTTTGCGCTCGGCTCGCCGCGGCAGATCGAGTTCGGATTGCAGCTAGGTTTCTAACGTTTCTCGGTATCAGGTCCCGCCCGCAGGTCCTGGAGACGTTTCATCAATTCCTGCCGGGTTTCGGCATCTGTACCGGAGCGCAGCGCTGCTTCATACTGAGCGATCGCTTCTTGGCGCCGCTCAGGAATCTTGGCCAACGCATCGCCTAAGTCGATGTATAGGTCGGCGTTGCCTGGTTCAATTCGCAGTGCTTCTTGAAATTCGGCGATCGCTTCCGGCAGTTTATCGGGCGTCTGCGACAGACCGATGCCCAACATTTCATGCGTCCTGGCGTCGTTTGGGCGCAATCGCACCGCGGTTTCGAATTCCGTAATCGCCTCGGGAAGGCTACCAGGCATCTGCATCAGCGCAACTCCCAGATTGTCGTGGGCTGGCGCATAGTTGGGGTCGAGCTGCAGCGCGATGTGATACTCAGCGATTGAATCGGCGAGTCGACCCGGCTTGTCCATCAATGCGTTGCCTAGATTCATGTGCGCCTTCATATGATCGGGCCGAATGCGGATCGTAGCTTCAAATTCGGCGATTGCGTCATCGAGTCGTCCCGGTTTTTCCGCCAGGTAAATTCCGAGGTTGTTGTGAGTCATCCAACTCTTGGGATTGCCAGCCAGCGTCGCGCGGTAAAGCGTTTCGGGATCGTGATAAAGCGCAGCTTGCCGCCAAGTCGAAACTCCCAGAATTGCCACCACGAAAAATGCGATGGCGGCGCTCGCCACTTTTGGAATATGCAGAGAAATCTGCGCGATCAGCCAAGCCACGGGCACGATGATGCCGAGCATTGCCAAATACTGAAAGTGATCGGCCACGTAGGAATACTTGAAAGGAAAAACGTGCAGGAAGCCGAGCACCGGGAACAGAGTTCCGGCAAAAAATAGAAATCCTGCCAATGGTCCGCGTTGCACTGCTGCGTCTTTACGACGCGCCAAGGCAATTAGCCCGGCCAAAACAACAATGACTGCGAAGGGATAAAGGTACTGCCACCAAACCGTGGGATCGAGTTGCCAGTGGGGGTACGAAAATAAGAGATTGAATGGCCAAACAACCTTGGCTGCATAGAAGCATAAAACGCGGCCGATCAACAGGAAATGTTGGGCCAAGGTTAAGTCATAGCCAGCACCTTTCGCTCCGATAAAAGTCGCCTCGACCCACGCCGTGAACAAGCCCGAACCCGCGCCGATCACGAACCACGGCAATAACGGACGCACGTCGCGGCGCCAATCTAAACCTCCGCGCTGCCACCAAAACACTACCAACAGCGCCGCCGGAAGCGTCGCAGTTACGGTCTTGCACAAGAGCGCCAGGACAAACAACACCAGCGCCCAGAAATATTGCGATCGTTTTCGATCGCGATCAAAGTGCAGATAAACCAGCGCCGACGCCAGGTAAAAAACTCCCGAAAGCGTATCCTTCTGCTCCGAGATCCATGCCACCGCCTCGACGCATACAGGATGAAGGGCGAAGATAAAACCTGCCAGCCACGCCCCAGGCAGCTTGAGATAACGTACGATCAGTACCAATAGGCAGGCGCAGATCGCGTGTTGGAACACATTGACGAGGTGGTAACCGAGCAGTGCACCACCCCACAAACGATGTTCCATCCAGAAGGCGCTGTGCAATAGCGGATAGTATTGTTGCGTCGCGCCCAACTCGAACCAAATCCGCCACAAACCATGAAGCGACCGCAAGTCACGCGGCGTGACATGCGCCGCATCATCCCAAACTAGGCCTCCATGCAGCCCCGGAAGATAGGCGAGCCAAGTCGCGAGGAAAATCCCCGCAAAGCCCGCTAGCTGTTTAAAACTAATCACTTCCGGGCCTGATGGTACTGTGACGCGTCCCCAATCCGAAGTCGGACGCGTCTCACGCGGTTTAGTTTTTACGGCGGTTTGCGAAGGCGTCGGCCTTCCGTGACGACCCAACGGAATCTCCTGGCGGGGGAAAGTTCGATTGATTATAACTTGGCAAACCGGCCAATAACGGCGTCCAAATGAGTCTTGCAAGGAATTGCCGGCTGCGCTAGATTTTCACAACCGGCTTGCGTGCTTTCCGCATCTGAGTAGCAGCCTTAGCACCAAGCCCACAACCAGTCGCCTGGAGAATCCAATGACTCGTTCCACGTCGTTCCTTCGCTATGCCTTGTCCTTGCCGTTCGTGCTTTGCATCGTATTCGCAGCTTCCGCCACTGACGTCACCACTTATCACAACGACATCGCTCGATCCGGGCAAAATCTCCAGGAAACAATTTTGACGTTGAACAACGTGAACTCCTCGAACTTCGGCAAGTTGCTCACGATGTCAGTGGATAGCGTCGTCGATGCAGAACCGCTGTATTTGTACCAGCTTGCGGTTCCCGGCCAAGGCACGCACAACGTCGTTTATGTGGAAACGGAAAATGACAGCGCCTATGCGTTCGACGCCGATACCGGAACGCAACTTTGGCACACGTCGGTGCTGGGCTCAGGCGAGCAGCCATCGGACATCCACAACTGCAGCCAAATTACCCCGACCATCGGCATCACGTCGACTCCAGTCATTGATCGCAAACTCGGCCCGCACGGCACCATCATCTTGGTCGCGATGAGCAAGGATTCCTCCAGCAACTACTACCAGCGAATTCACGCATTGGACGCGGCGACCGGCAAGGAGCAGCCAGGCTCACCGATCACGGTGCAGGCGAAATATCCCGGCACTGGCGACGGCAGCCAGGGTGGCTACGTGATTTTTGATCCTTATCAATACGCGGAGCGCGCGGGATTACTGCTGCTGAATCATGTCGTTTACACCGGCTGGACCTCGCATTGCGATGAGCGTCCCTATACCGGCTGGGTCATTGGCTACAGCGAAAAGAATGGTGCGCAGACCAGCGTGATCGATCTCACCCCGAATGGAAACGAAGGATCGGTGTGGCAAGCCGGCGGAGGTCTATCATCCGATGGCAGCAATATCTACCTGCTCGACGCTAACGGAACTTTTGACACGACTCTGAATTCCCAAGGCTTCCCTTCCAGCGGCGATTTCGGCAACGGCTTCCTGAAGCTCTCCACCACGAATAACAACTTGGCGGTCGCTGATTATTTCGAAATGTACAACACCGTGCAGGAATCCGATTCCGATGAGGACCTCGGGTCGGGAGGAGAGATCGTTCTGCCGACCATGAAGGACGGCAATGGCAACCCTCAAGAGTTGGCCATCGGTGCAGGAAAAGATTCAAACATCTATATCGTGAACCGCAGCAACATGGGAAAGTTCAATCCCAGCAATGACAATGCGATCTATCAAGAGATCGACGGCGTGCTGTCTGGCGGCATTTGGGGAGCGCCAGCTTACTATGGAGGCAACATTTACTACGGGCCGGTGAGCAACAACCTTCTAGGCTTTCGCTTCACTCAGGCAAAACTTTCCACGTCGCCGCTTTCTGCCACTACGACGTCGTTTCCCTATCCCGGCACCACGCCGAGTATTTCGGCAAATGGCGCAAGCAATGGAATCGTGTGGGCAATCGAGCATTCCAGCCCGTCGGTGCTGCATGCTTATAACGCAGAAAATTTGAAGCAGGAACTCTACAACACCAACCAAGCGCCCAATGGCCGCGATCAGTTTGGCAGCGCCAGCCACTTTGGCACACCTATGATCGTGAACGGAAAAGTCTACGTCGGAACGTCGACTAGCGTAGTCGTGTTCGGATTGCTTTCGGGCAAATAGGCTCAACAGGACTCGAGGCGTTAGCAGGCGTGAGCGCAGCGAAGGACCTCAACGATGGTAGGCGCGGCAGGACTCGAACCTGCGACCCTCTGCTTAGAAGGCAGATGCTCTATCCACCTGAGCTACGCGCCCACGAAGCGATTTTAACCGGAAAGGAACTCCGAAGCCATAATCGCGCGTGGTGCAAGGTCTCAGCGTGCCACCAGCGGCACGTCCTGCTTCAGCGCCCATACCAGCGCAATCACCCAGCCGACCGCTGTCCATCCCAGAAAAAAGTTAAGCACTAGGATGGACACCGCATCCCTCTTGCTACGGGCAAAGGCGATGATCGCCGGAAGAAAATAAAGAACGAAGCCAAAACCGAAAAACGGAAGAAAGAATGCGAACAGGTGCATAAGGTGACCTCCTGCTCAACCCCAGTGTAGCACTGCCATAAGGTACGCGGCTGCACCTCGTCCGGTTCCTGAATCCTCGCCGCATATCGTAGAATCAGCTATTTAGGCACTCATCTTTATTCATTCTCGGGGAGCGCAACTTTGCCAGAAATGATTTATGACGTCGCCATCGTCGGCAGCGGCCCGGCGGGATACACCGCTGCTATTCGCGCAGGACAGTATGGCTTGAAAACCGCATTAATCGAAAAAGATGGATTTCTCGGCGGCACTTGTCTGCACGTGGGTTGCATTCCAACCAAGGCGCTGCTTTTCAATGCTGAAATTTGGGACCACCTGAAAGACGCGAAAGAATTCGGCATCGAGGGAGTCGATGCGCGAAGACTAAACTGGGCTTCGATTCAGGAGCGCAAAACCAAGATTGTAACCAAGCACGCCAAAGGTCTCGAGTTCCTTATGCGCAAGAATAAAGTCGAGACCGTCAAAGGCTATGGCAAACTCACCGGCCCCGCGCAGAATGGCGTACACACCATCGAAGTTTCAAACGACGGCAGGACAACGCACTTAAAAACGAAAACCATCATTCTCGCCACCGGCTCGGAGGCCCGCATGTTGCCCGGATTGAAGCCTGGGCTGCAAGTGCTCAGCAACATCGAAATCCTTGGATTGAAAGAGATTCCGAAATCGCTGGTGATCGTGGGCGCAGGAGCCGTGGGAGTCGAATTCGCTTCGATTTATAGCTCCTTCGATTGCGAAGTCACGATTCTCGAAATGCTGCCTAGGCTCGTTCCGATCGAAGACGAAGATGTTTCGAAAGAGTTGACGCGAGTTTATCGCAAGCGCGGAATCGCATTTCATACCGGTGCCAAAGTCGAGAAAGTTGACAACACTAAGTCCGGCGTCTCCATCACTTTCAGCGCAGCAGGCAAGCAGCAAAAAATCGAAGCTGAGAAAATTTTGATTGCAGTAGGCCGCAGGCCACGCACCGACAATATTGGGCTGGAGAAAACTCGTATCAAACCAGACCGCGAGTTCATTAAAACCGATAGCTGGATGCAGACCGCCGAACCCGGCGTCTATGCCATCGGCGACATTGTTCTAGGAACGCCACAATTGGCGCACGTGGGAGCGATGGAAGGAATTGTGGCCGTAACCAAAATCGCCGGCAGGCCCGCGAAGCCGATTAACCCCGAGCACATTCCCAATGCAACTTACTGCCATCCGGAAATCGGCAGCGTCGGATTGACCGAAGCCAAGGCGCGGGAAGCCGGCTACAACCTCAAGGTCGGCAAATTCCCCTTCACGGCAAATTCACGCGCTTCTATCGTCGGTCAGCATGAAGGATTCATCAAGATTGTTTCCGATGCCGACTACGGCGAGATTCTCGGCGTACATATCATCGGCCCGCAGGCCACCGAATTGATCGCCGAGGCCGTAATGGCAATTGAGTTGGAGGCAACGGCAGAAGACTTGGTGTGGACAATTCACGCCCATCCGACTTTGGCCGAAGCCATGCTCGATGCATCCAATAGTGTGTACGGTATGGCGATCAACGCATAAAAACAGCCGTGGATTTTCACGGAGCCATCTAAGTGATCCGTGTGTCCGCGTAAATCCGCGGCGAAGAGATTTTGATGATTTCTGTTCTCCAACTCGGCACGCTTGACTACGTCACCGGTCTGCGTCTCCAGCAGCGCCTCGTCGACTTACGAAAAGAAGGCCGTATCGGCGATGTGCTCCTGCTGTTAGAGCACACCCCGGTGATCACGCTGGGAAGAAACGCGAAAGCGGCTAACATCCTCGCTTCCCCCGAACGCCTTGCCGAGCGCACGGTTGAAGTTTGCGAATGTGATCGCGGTGGCGATGTGACTTTCCATGGCCCGGGACAATTGGTCGGCTATCCCATCTTTAATTTGCGCGAGATACAGGCCGACGACGGCAAGCAAAAAACACTTGGCGCCGTTGCCTACATTCGCCGCTTAGAGGAAGTGTTGATCCGCACCTGCGCCGATTTCGGTATCCCCACGAAACGCGTATCCGGGCTCACTGGTGTCTGGACTGATAATGATTGCGTTGAGACAGCCGCCCCCGGCTCTCCGGTCGAGCAAAGCTCGACGGTTCTGGGAGAAGCCAAGATCGCAGCCATCGGAGTTCACATCTCTCGGGCTGTCACTTCCCACGGTTTCGCGTTGAACCTCAATGTCGATCTCAGCTACTTCAACCTCATCATTCCTTGCGGAATCACCTCGAAGCCCGTGACCTCCATGGCAAAGGAACTCGGCACACAGGTTCCGCTGACAGATGTCGCTCACTCCATTTCTCGCAACTTCGGGCTGATCTTCCAAAGTCAGATGCTGTGGCTCGAGAGTCTCGATCTTCTGCTAAAGAGTGCGGTTGGCGTTCCCATGCGAGTTCCCGAGGAACTGCGTCGACTGCGTGAAGAAGAAGAATCATCCTGGGCTTGAGTCATGACCTCGCGGTTGGTCAATTTCCGTCTGACAGGTTAGGATTCTTGTAAGCGTCCATTGCTCCATTCCTCGAATGGCCAAAAAGAAAAACAGCACGAAAACTCCTAGCCGGGCAAGTGGAAACGGCCGAGGCCACGGGAGTCTCGCATCACGGGCAGCTGCAACTCAACGCAGGTACGCGATCCCGGATTATCGCCTCGAAAAGCCCGAATTCACCATTCGCCAGGTGCGAGCCGGCGACGAAGTCCGCTACGAAATCGAAGGCGATCTTGGCGCGCCCGCGCCGCCGATTCGCGAATCGAAATATCTCGGCAAGAAGCAATGCATCGAGATCTATCGCTGGATGCTGCTCAACCGCCGCATGGAAACGGCTCTCGAGAATCTCTACAAACAAGGCAAGGTTGTGGGCGGTGTCTACTTCGGCCTGGGCCAGGAGGCCTGTTCATGCGCGTCGGCGTACGCGCTGAAACCCGACGAGTGGCTCGGTCCTATGATTCGCAATCAGGGATCGCTTCTGGTTCGAGGTTTTTCCGCCCGCGACATCATGATGCAGTACATGGCGAAGGCTGGCTCGCCCACGAAGGGGCGTGATGCTTCCTCGCATTTTGGCGACATTCAAAAGCGGCACGTCGTGGCACCGATTTCAACGCTCGGCGATCTGATCCCAGTGCTTGCCGGGGTTGCCCTCGGCGCGCGACTGCAGGGCCGCAGTATTGCAGTAATGACTTACATCGGCGATGGCGGCCAGTCAACCGGCGTGACTTACGAAGGTCTGAATTTCGCAGCCGTCCAGAATCTCGGCCTCGTGCTTTTTGTCGAAAATAATCTCTGGGGGTATTCCACGCCCGCTGATATGCAATTTCGCGTGAACGATCTGGCCGAGCGCTCCATTGCTTACGGTATTCCGGGAGTCATCATCGACGGCACCGATGCTTGCCAGGTCTTCGATGCAGCGCACGAAGCCTGCGAGCGCGCCCGTCGCAGCGAAGGGCCGACGTTGATTGAGGCAAAAATGATGCGTATGAAGGGCCACGCCATTCACGACGCCGCCGACTATGTTCCCAAGCCGCTATTTGAATATTGGCGCAAGCGCGATCCTATTGCACGGTTCGAGAATTTCTTGGTGAACACCAAGAAATGGCTGACGAGCCAGGAAAACGCCGCACTGATTGCGGAAGTCGAGCGAGTCTTAGAGGAAGATCGCAACTTCGCGGTCAACTCTCCGATGCCAACTCCCGAGAGTGCAGCAGGCGGCGCCTACTGCGACCCAGGTTGTCACGAAATTAAACCGAAGTATGCTGTGCCGAGAGTCAAAACGGCAGCGAGTGTCCGCAGGCAAACCGAAGCCGCGGTTCATTTGAAGTAATACACAGCCAATGAACCGATCTGCGTTGATCGGTGTAAGTCCGTGGCGGAGTTTTTGACGATTATGCAACTTACTTATCTCGAAGCCATCAGCCAAGGAATCGCAGAAGAAATGGAGCGAGACCCGAGCGTCTTCTGTATCGGCGAAGATATCGGCATTTACGGGGGGGCGTTCAAAGTCACCGATGGCTTCATCGACCGCTTTGGCCCGGAGCGAGTCATCGACACGCCCATCGCCGAATCCGCCATCGTTGGCGCGGCTTTCGGCGCCGCCCTCACAGGATTGCGTCCGGTAGCAGAATTTCAGTTCATGGACTTCCTGCCCTGCGCGTTCAACCAGATCGTGAATATGGTCGCCAAGGCGCATTATCGCTGGGGCGCGCCCGCACCTTTAGTGATCCGTGGCCCGAGTGGCGGCAATGTTCACGGCGGCCCGTTTCATTCTCAGAATCCCGAGATGTGGTTCGTCCACGCGCCGGGATTAAAGGTCGTCTGCCCGGCGGGTGCCTACGATGCCAAGGGCCTGATCAAAGCCGCCATCCGGGACAATAATCCCGTGATCTTTTTTGAGCATAAGTATCTCTACCGACGGATCAAGGAGGAAGTCCCGGCCGAGGACTATATCGTTCCGCTGGGAAAAGCGCGCATCGCCCGCGAGGGTCGAGATCTCAGTGTCATCACTTATGCTGCGATGGTGCACGTCGCGTTGGAAGCGGCAGAGATTCTATCGAAGGATGGCATCGAACTCGAGGTGCTCGATCTGCGCACGCTCTCGCCTCTCGATCGCGAGGCAATTGCGCAAACCGTGCGCAAGACCAACAAAGTGCTCCTGCTTCATGAAGACGTTCGCACCGGCGGGATCGCGGGCGAGATTGCGGCCATTATTAATGAAGAGGCCTTCGAGGACCTCGATGGCCCCATCGTCCGCCTCACGGCGCAGGATTCGCCGGTGCCGTTCTCCCCGCCGCAGGAGGAATATTTCTTGCCGAAAGTGGTTGACGTAGTCAGGGAAGCGCGCCGTTTGCTCGCGTATTAGCTACAATCTCCCTACAGTCTTATTTCAGATGTCGATTCCGCTGTGTCAGGGGAAAAACATGCGCGGATTTGTCTTGGGAATTATCGTCACCATCCTGATGATCGTGTTGCTCGGTCTGGCCGCTGCAAACTTTGGCTGGCTGCCGACCAATGCGGATGCCACGCCACCGCGGCTGGAGACTCGCATCGCTGGGAACGCACTGGATGCTTCCATGGAGCGTCACGCCCCGCGCGTGACGAACCCTGTTCCCGCAACCGACGACAATCTGATCGATGGCATGAAAATTTACACCATGAACTGTTCAGTTTGTCATGGAACACTGGACAACAAACCTAGCGCTCTCGAGAAGGCGTTTTACCCTCCAGTCCCCCAACTCATTCTCGACCCACTCGATGATCCCGAATGGCACATTTATTATGCGATTCGTACTGGAGTTCGCTACACGGGAATGCCGGCTTGGGGCAAGGCACTAACTGAGCAGGATATCTGGAAGGTGACAGGATTCTTGTCGCGGATTCAGAAGCTGCCTCCCAAGGCCCAGGAATATTGGAAACAGGCATATGGTGTTGGTCCACCAGCCGAGGGCGCGGAAAAACATGACCACGATTGAACCACTGATCTCGCAGCCTTCGTTATAATTGAAGATTGCATTTCAAGAAGATTTCTTACTGATGTTGGGGTAGAAGGAAAATATGCCAACCGATATTGTCATGCCCCAGATGGGCGAATCCATCTTCGAGGGCACTATTACCAAATGGCTGAAGAAGCCCGGCGATAAAGTTCAGCGCGACGAACCCTTGTTCGAGATTTCTACCGACAAGGTCGATGCCGAGATTCCCTCGCCCGCCTCTGGTGTGCTTCAGGACATCAAGATCGCTGAAGGCAACACCGTGCAGGTCAACACGGTTGTGGGAACTATTGCGGGCGATGGTGAAGCTTCTGCCAAACCAGCGGCAGCGCCTGCTTCGCCAAAGCCTGCCGCTCCAGCGGCACCCTCGAAGCAGACAGCCCAGGCGCCTACCGTGCCTCCGCCGCCGGCCCAGGCTGCTCCCGCGCGAGAAGAAGAGGAACAGGAAGATCACGCCCGCTCATCACCGCTGGTTCGCAAAATCGCGCGCGAGCATGGCGTCAATCTTTCGCAGGTTGCGGGCACGGGTCTCGGTGGGCGTATCACCAAACAAGATATCCTCGCATTTCTCGAGCAACAAGAAGCGGCGCCGGCTCCGGCGATTTCCGCGCCAGCGGCTCCATCTTCCAGGCCCACTGCTCCGCCCCCGCCTGCTGCGATTCCTGGCGAACTGGTGCCCATGACGCAGATGCGCAAAATCATCGCGCAGCGCATGATCGAATCTCGCCGCACCAGCGCGCACGTGCATGCCATGTTCGAAATTGACATCACGCGCATCGTGCAGCTGCGCAACAAAACCAAGTCGGGATTCGAGCAGCGCCATGGCGCCCGGCTGACCTTCATGCCATTCTTTGTTCGCGCCGCAATTATCGCCTTGCAACAGTTCCCAATCGTCAATGCATCGCTCGAAGGCGACAGCATCCGCTATCATCGCCATATCAATGTTGGGATCGCCGTTGCGCTGGATTGGGGTTTGATCGTGCCCGTCCTCAAGAATGCCGATGAACTCAACTTCCTCGGCCTGCAGCGCGGTATTACCGATCTCGGCGAGCGCTCTCGCAACAAGAAGCTGAAGCCCGAGGAAGTCGAAGGTTCAACCTTCACCGTCACCAACCCCGGTCAGTTCGGCGCCGTTTTCGGATTGCCGATCATCAATCAGCCGAATTCGGCGATTCTGGGCGTCGGCGGAATTACGAAGATGCCGCTGGTAATGACCGACGCGGACGGCAATGATTCCATCGCCATCCGCTCCGTCGTTCATCTGACCCTCGGCTACGACCATCGCTTGATCGATGGTGCGGTCGCAGATCAGTTCATGGCATTTCTGAAGAAGACGCTGGAGAATTGGAGCGAAGAGGTCGGATAGGGGTTATTGCGCTTTCGCCCAGACTGAGGCGTTCAGACACTGGACCACGCCATCAACGATGGACGACAGACCAGCTTTGAATTTATCTTGATCGACAATCTCTTGGCTCATCATTGCGTCCCCGGCCGATAGCGCAGACTGCAGGAAAGACAGAACGGCGTCTTTCTTGTCCGCTCCGCTCCGGTGAGTGAAAAGCCCTTCGATACTGGTTACGATCCCTGGTATGAACGCGATCGCTTGCAACAGCTTGCCGAGAAAGTTCATGTTTAGTTCTCCTTTTTGTTCTTTTGAAAATAAAAATTCCGCAACTTGGCGCCTGCGCTCAAGGCTCACTTCTTGTGCAAAATCTTTTGTGTCTGATCGTCATGAGCACGCAGCATCTGCTTGATCTCGTTCTGCCCTTCCTTTAGCTCTCCCAGTTGTACTTCGGTGCGGATCCTCGCTTCCGTATTGGCGCTCGCGATTTTTTCTAGGTTGGTGACTCGGACCTTGGTCGCTTCAATCTCTGCATCCTGGCGCGATGTACTTCTCGCGTCTTCAATCACGTAACCGGTGATGGACAGCAGGATCGCTGCTACCGCAACCATGGTCCGGAGGTCAAACCTCATGGCCGCTCTCGGCTCTCCATCCTTTGTCATGGGCAGTGACTCAGCCGGCCCGTTTTCCAGCTGCTCCAGCCGCTGCAGCATGTCATCCAGTTGGCCATCCTCACTCATCTGGCGCACGACCAGTGCTCGTTTGCCGGAATTCACCCGATGCCTCGGACGGTTTGTGGCGTCTTTGTCCCAATCTCTCATTGCGAATAGTCCAAGGGAAGATCGATGTGCAGTGCGGTGGTGTAGCGCGAATATTTCGGCGGACTGGAATTGTCATACTGTCGCAAGTAGCAATCTTGCACACGCGACAGCCTTGGTACGGTAAAGGTTTGTGTCGTGAAGCGACCCATCAGATTGCGTTCGTTGCCTTGGCCCCATCCAGAGTCACTCCACCGGACCTCGAATCCTCCGCCCGCTGGAGGCGCGATCCCAACGTCGATGTTCAATGTTGTCGACGTCACTTCCGTGACCTCGGCGTCGGTTAGGTCAGCCAAGTAAATGGAACCGACCTGCGTATTCGCAATTGCGGTCACCCAAGGCAGAGTCGCAACCTTCGTCCCATCGATTTCGAACGCGAGAGATTCGGCTGCGTCATTGGCAAAACCGATTTTGTAGCGACAGTTCTCGCCCTCCAGGTCGTTTACGGTGACCTCGACTTCGCGCACATTGACATTGAAATTCGCGCCACGCGATGGAAGATTAAGGCCGAGCGCGTCTCCGGGAAAAATGTCGTTCGCGCTGCCAGGCAGGAAATCGCTCCAGCACTCGTACTGGCCGCTCCAAGCTGGATTGGTCATGTCATCAAAGATGGCTAGCGCTGCATTCTCGCAATCGGCTGCGGTTCGCGCCAACGGCTCTTTTATGTGTCGAACTCCGCCGTGCAGGCCATTATCGACTCCGCGTTGCTGGGCCGCGATGCTCGCTGGATCGGTAACTCGCGCCAGAGCCCGGCCTTGCCCGCGATAGCGAACTTCAATTTGCTGATTCGCTGCCGGCACGTATGCCGAGTAGAACTCCAGCTCCCCGCTCGACGTGACATTGCACTCCGATCCTTCCGAGAGCGGCCCGACGATCTGTGTTACATAGCTCAATCCCGGAAGTGCGCTGCGCACTTCGGTGTCCACTGCCTGGATGAGCCGAGTGAAAGCGACGGAGCATTGCAGATTTGCGGCGTTGACCAAAGCGTAAGTGCAGAAATCCGGCGCGCCGGAGATTACGCCGTCATACAACACCGTGGCCGGCGCAACTTCCGTCGCTGGATTTGTAGGATCGATATCATGCACTTCCAGCACGATGCGCACATCCGCCGCAATCTCCGCGGCGCCGATTCCACTACCCGCGGGATGAAGCGAAGAATGGAAGATCTGCTGCCGGCGATACATCTCCTGACAATAAATTCGGGTGGTAAGCAGGTAATGATGCCCGGGAGTAGTCGTGATCGCCGTGCCAGTCAACGTACCATTTACCAGTGCCTGAATGCTCGACTGCGTTCCCGATGGAGTGACACTAAAGCCCGCGAGACAACCAGCAATGCACACCGAATGTGGATAAAGTCCTCCCAACACGCCGGTCGAGGGTTCGCCGAATACGAAGTCCCCGTGTTCGATCACGCTCGCTCCGCCCAGTTCAATCTGCTCGACAAACTCCACCGTCGTTGCGCCATCCACGCCGGTGCCACCTGCGATCTGCAGTTGGCCATTGCTGACCGAAACTACACCCTTTGGATCAACCACGCTCCACAGAGTTGGTTCGAGCGGCGAGACGGCGTATTCTTCGTCAAAGACCGTTTTGTTTTCTTTTTTGAACGGCGTTTGCGAAAGATAGAACCTCTCAGTCAGTCCGTCGCCCACAAAATAATCTTTCACATACGCCTGTGGCTCGATCTCCCCGATCACAGTCACGTCGTTAAGCAGCGTGCCGGCAGGTTGCAGTCTGAGGCCTTGCGGATTGAAGTTCGGGTCGGACTCGTCGAGTGCATAGACGATGGATGCAACTGGAGAAAATATCAAGGCTCCATTCAACACGTAGTACCGTGCCCGTGCCTGAATCGCGATTTCCGCGGCCTGCTCGCCCCAGGTCTTTTGTGGTTCCGAAGCGTATCCGGCAAGGAGATCGAGATCCTGCACTTGGCTCGTGTCGAAAACGCCAGGCAACAAGTCCTCGGTGAGTTGTCGGAGCGCATTTCCGGCGCTCCGCTCAACGAAAGGGCTGCGATCCGGAAGCCGCTTTTCGTTTAGTAGAGTTTCGTCGCTCTGGGCAATCAGGTTGTAGCGGTAAACCGGACCCTGCTCGCTCCATCCGAGATATTCATACTCCGGCGCGTGAATCAGGTATCCGGTGAAGACATCCTGGCCGTTCGCCTTGCCGAGAGCGATTCTAGCTCCCGTCGCGGGCACAACAAAATTCGCACTATCGGCGACCAGGCTGACGCGGAGCTCCGAAGGCTGGTTCAGCTTGCGAATGACTTGTGGCAGCCGCGAGGCGTCTATCGAGGACGTGTAGTCGCGCGGACCGAGACCATCGAGATTGTCGATTTGCAGTTTCATCTGAATTGATTGAACCAAATGTCATCACAAACAGTTAGTCGCGGGTCGGCTTAATAAATGGCCGCCATACTTGCGGGGAAGTAACTCCTATAACAGACCACCGTTTGGCCATCGTTCTCGTCAACGTGCGGCATCGCTTGAAAGGCGGCATGGAGCGCAAGAGCGGCCAGCGGCTTTGCGATCTCCACATTTTCTTCGCGTTCAAATATCTTGGCAGTTCCTGGCTGGGGTGACGAATTGAGCGAAAAAGATGTTGGCAGCGAAGTGGTCGGGCTAAGTCGCGGATAATGCAGACATGCCCGTCCACCAGATTCGTCCTCTGCCACGAAAAGCGCTGACCATTCCTGAAAGAACGAACCTCCTTCGCGATCCACAAATGCAATTACTTTCTGCGCCCCGGCTTGTGCCGGCGGAGTCCCGCCGAGCAGAGGCTGCGCCAAAACTAACGAGGTTGTTGTTTGCTGCGCCACCCGCCCAAGGTTGAACGTCACGCGCCGGATGTAATTGACATCACGATTCACATCGGTCGGATCGCTGACGTATGCCGCAGAAATGCCGGTGCCAACATAGCCGATTTGCTGTTGATAATCGGCGTCAACGGCAACGATGTCTCCAATAGAAAACGCACTAACAGCACCCGTACCCACAACGATTTCACTCGCAGTCGATCCCGAAAGAACTGCCACTGCAGGCAGTGGCGTGCCCCCGGAGGGTTGCGCGTTAGCGTTCGGATCGGAGGCCAGAACGTTCATGTGCTCCGAACCGCAGGCCAGCGCCATCTGCAATTTGCCCCACTCACGAAAATCTAATTCCACCCGGGCATCAAGAGCACCCCGATATTGCGAGACTGGCGCACCGCAACCTCCAGCGCGCAGAGCACCCGTCGTCGTGCCACAGAGTCGCTGGAAGTTGTCAATCCATCCCAAGTCAACCCACGGTGCGGGTGGCGACTCAAGTGCGAACAGCCCGTACTTGCCAGGATCGAATAAAGTCGGCGTTCCGCTCACGCGGTTCATGGGTGCAAAATAGGCGCGGACCCGACGGGTGATCGGAAGCATAGCTGCGCGCAAAGGCGAGGTGCTCATAGTAAATTCACCTCAGAAAAGAAAAATACTTTCAGACCCACGCTGCGCTCCAATCGCACACCCTCCGCGCCTCGCGGCAAGCCTTCATTCTTCGCAGCCTCGCTTCCAGAAACCTTGCCAAAATCTGGTTGTGTCCAGAAAATGTTGGTTCCCAGAGCGACACTCGGGGTCTGCGTGTAATCTCGCTTCGACGACCAAGGCGGCTGGCAGATGCTCAACAACTCCATATCGAGCGCTGCCAAGCTACGCCCCCGGTCGACGCCGCTTTCGACAGTGCCAAAGGTGTGATAAGAAATGATGCAGTCCATGGCCAGCAAAATGCGATCTCCGGCCTGCCTCTGTATCGGCACCGCGGCTCCCCATTCGATGTAAAACGCGTCCGGTAGAGGAACTACGGGAACGACGAGTTCGTTCTCCGCAACAACCAAGGCCGGGCGCGTCGTTCCATTCAGCGTGATCGTCTGTTGCGGATCCTGCGCCACCAGACGATTCAGCAGCGTCATGTAAAAACTGTCTTTGGTGTATTGCATAGAATTGTGACTTTCAGCGATCAGGCTTCAGCTATTTCAATAGCACTGTGCTACTCAACCGCAGTTACCTTGTAGAGATACGCGGTTCCGGCAAAATATTCGGCTGTCGCGTTCGCGATGCGAAAGAGAGTGTTGTCATAATTGACTGCGAGCGCGCTGTCGAATAAGGCATCGGCCGATGCCGCATTCTGCGAGATCACGGCCTGAGCTACCGACGTTGCGGAAATCAGAAACTCCAGTTGCCGCCGCGGTCCGGTACTTGGAGTATTGAGGGTTCTCACCGCAACCGGAGAAAAACTGACTTCTTCTGTTCCGGGATCCTGCAGTCCCAGTTGCGCACTAGGATCGTTGGGCAGCGTAAGCAAAGGAAATAGAATCGTGATCGCCTCACCGCCCAACGCCTGCAACATGGCGTCGGCCGCATGAATCACAGCCATCGCTCCAAATCCGGAGGTCGACATCGTTCACCCCAGTTTCTGCGCCACATAAGGCGCGAGCATCGAAGTCACCGCTTGATCGATCAGCGTGTCGGCAAAGTACTGAAGATGCATGCGGTCAAGATGCTCCGCTTTCACGTTCAGCGCAGGAGTTGCCAACGCGTTGCGCACGATTTGAGCGCAGGCGAATTTTGCCGGATCAGGGATGGTGCTGAATCCCGCCGTGTAAACAATGTCGACTTCGCTGAACCAGAGTCCGACGATATTCAAGGGCAACGTCAGCTCGCCAGTGTCCGCGAAGTAGTCAATCGCGGTGACATCAATCGCAGTCCAGACCCCCGGCAGTCCGAACATCAGCGCGACATCCAGCCGCAAATCGTCGAATGGCCATTCGCCACGCCGCGGAATGCAGTATCTTCCCTGAGCTGAGACGAGCGGCGTTGTGGCCGGCGCGACTGTCGTCAACGGAAGATAAGTGAGACGCACCGTATTGCGATCGGGCGGAAGCCGCAATCGTTCTTCATATTGCGCTACGCCCAGGGTCGTGCGACGGCAATGGGCATCGATCATCGAAGACGAAGCCGCAACCAGAGCATCGGGCGTGGCCGCATCCAGACCGTAGGTCACATATTCAGAGGCAGAGAGATAGTTCATCGTAGGTCCCAGAGAAGTTGCCAGTCGTCGGCCGAGTTGTAGACTCTGCTAACAACTGGCAACAGGCTTTTGTCTAGCGGTTGACCTTGATTTCGTAGTGAGCGTAATTCGCGCCTTTGACCACGACAGCCCCGAATTTCACTACCACCATTTGCGATGCCAGCGAGCCGACCAGTCCCAACTGGAAAACTCGCGGATTCGGATCCGAGAGCCAGTGATACTCGATCAGGTTTTCGGTGACGATGTAAGCGGGAAGCACCGCGCTCCCGCTGCCTGGCGTGCCAGTGTATGGCAGCGCCCACTCAGGGATGAGTGGAATGTCTCCGGCCTGGGTGGAAAGCGTTTTCACCCGAAGCCCCGCCGTAATCTCCGTGGTCGAGAGAACAACGTTGAATTCCGCCTTCATCTCGCGGTCGATCAGGTCCAGCAACACGGGATTCGCATAGATCGCCGTGGGACGAACCTCGTAGGAAGAGCTCGCCACCATTTCGGCGATCACGCCCTTGATTCCGTCCACAATGCTGGCATTATTCGCGATGGTCGTCGTGTTACCACCGGCTTCGATCTGCCCGATCGCACCGAAATACTGCATCGTCGTCGGCGCGCTCAAGGAAGTGTCGTTTCCGTTCCAGAGAGCGACATCGTGCGTGCGCAAGAGTCCATCGACCGAATCCGCCAGGTCTTTCGCTTGCAGGTAGGCAAACTGGCTCTGCTGCGCACCCACTTCGAGATCAAACAAGTTGTAGTTGATCTGCGAGACCAGCGCTTTCAGAGGTACGCAACGCTCTACACGAGTCGGTGCGCCAATGGTCGCCTGGATGTTGCGTGGGTCGACAAAGGCCTGGGCCGCCGTCGGCGAGTTAATTGCAGTTTCTTCGAAAAACCGCGAGGGATGTCCGGTGGCCGGGACCTGACGAATTCGCTGTCCGAATACTCCGCGCCGCCGAACGATATCGAAAATTTCGGTTTGGTAACGATCGACTTCAATCGCGCCCGGTCCAAGGTAGTCCGCCGTCGCATTCAAATCGATAAATTGTGCGTTCATGGGTTCTCCTGAAAAAGAAGTGTTCTTGCTTGCGGCGACTGACTTCTCGCCATGGTCAACTTTGTGCAACAAAAAAAGCACAGCTTGCGCCGTGCCTACTTGCCCGCCATCTGAGGAATTGCTATTCGATCATTCCAGCTCGCGCCATCTCCGCTTTGACCGCAATGCGCTGCTCTACACTGAGGGATTGCAGCGTCTTGTCCAGGACAGAGGGATCAACCCTGTCTCCTAATTCGTTACTGTTCTTGGCGAGCAAGGCGGTCACCAACGGTGACAACGTTTTGCGCGCCATCCGTGCGGCTTGGGCCTTGAGGTCGTTATTGGTTTTTTCCAGCTCCGCAATGCGCTGCTCCAGTTTGCTGGTCCGGTCTAATTCATGCGCATCGCCGCCGTGTGGCCGCTCTTCCACCGCCGCCACAATGCGGTCTACCTTGGCATTCAAGGCTTCCTGCTGGCCGTCGAGTTTTTCGAGAACCCGGTCTAACGTTTCGGCCGCGTTCGCCAGTCGTTCGGCGGTCGCAACCAGTTGCTGCGTCATTTCGTCGTTCATGATTTCTCCTTCCTTGCGAAAAGGTGTTGAAGTTATTCGAGCTCTATCCACGTATCTTGATAAGCTGCTTTGTCGCGCCGTAGAATCGCTGCGCCCGTGAATGTCACCTGCGTGAGGGTCCACACTTGTGCCCGCATGTCGGCGATACGTGCGTCGGCAATCTCATACGACATGCCGAGTTCCGGACCTGCTCCGCGAGCCAGCGTTCGCACGATTTCCGGAAAATCCTTGGCAAAGAGATATCCGCCAAGTTCGAGCTGTCGCCCTACGACATTCGCCCGCGTGATGATGCCGACTTTTCGCCGCGTGTCGTGACGATCAAGAGACGGGGAATAATCCAGCGCCATCCCCATAAGCGAGGCCAACGCGTGCTCCGCAGCCGCTCGCGTCAAAACAACGCGATGGCCTCGTGCCCCGGCGGGAGCACGATTCGAAGTTGTGTCAACCAACGTCAATACACCGCGGAACGGCTGCCGGTTGGGGTGTTCCCGAACTGCCGGCATGTCTAGCGCCATCGATTCCAAGTCACACGTCTGCATGGTTTCCTCTCCGAGAACTGGAAACTGAAGTCTGAGGTCTCTTAAGGGTTTGTCGGGCCAGGAAATAATTCAGAGCGGCGGTAGCCCGCGCATTCGTCTTACTTCATTCACGGTCACAACGCCATTCTGCAGCAGGAGCGCTTGAATTTGCGTTGTCTCCATTTCATCGCCGCTGGCATCGACGTCGGTGAATACGAATTCCAGATCATTCCATCCCAGCTTTTTGCTGATTGCATCCCGCGTGAGATATTCCGCGAAAAGCCGGGCTGTCGGCACGATCGCCTGCTGGAATGCCTGATCGCTCATCTCGCTCGCAGTCGAGCGATTGACATCCCGCTCCACGCCCAGGCTTTGCGGAGGAAGATCGAAAGCATCGGCAATCACTCGCAAGAGAAATTCCTGCCATTGCAACCGCAAATCAGCGTCCGTTCCTCCGCCGAAGCGCAAGACTTCCGGTTTGCTTTCAACCGAAAGAATCGGCACGCGCCCGGTGCCTTCAATTTCGTCCTGCCACCAGCGAATCAAGCGTTCATGATGCTCCGGCGTCAGGCCTTGCAGCCACAATGCATATTCGACCACCGAGTTCGAAGCCAGCTTACCGGCGTAACGATGCGCTCCAAGAAACGCATTGACCGCTTCAAATGCGACTTCAAGCCGCCCAAGACCGAACGGCGTGAATGTTCTCGGGTTAAGGCGGATATAAATTAGCTCATCGTCATTCAAGACAACGTTACCTTCCGGCCCAGACTTTCCTGTGACCTGCACATACCGCGGTGATCCCGGCAGTCCATCCCAATCGGTCTTCATGCGGATGGTCGCGCCATCCACCGGCCAGAGCACAAGAGGGTGGTAAAGATCGTCAGTCCTTTCGACCTCTAGCACGCCGAAACCACCAACGATTATGTCTTCAAGAACCTGTTCTGCCAGCGAGCGAAACGAATCGTCCGGATTCGGAGTTTCGAAATTGGCAGTCAAAATCTGAATGCGAGATTCGCTGTCGGCTAGATCGATAGGCTCGCGTCCCGGGCGCGACTGAATTCGCCAGCGCATTCCGGCAATCCGGTCTTTGATCGTGTTGATTGCCTTGCGAGCCACCGGCGTCTCCGAAAATCGTCGCAAATTCACGGGCGTTGGTTTGGGCATGCTATCCGCCCGAGGCACGTAGGTGGTGAGGATCGATGGCAGCGACACGGTTCGCCGCTTGGCGGTTGTTGACGACACTCCTGCAATTCGGCGCACTGCGCCGCGCAACTTCTCTGTAATGTTCATAACCTTTTTTGATTAGAACTGCTTGGAAATTTGTGCGCAGAACGATGCCGTCCTGCGTTGAACCTTGCAACTGTTCTCTGCGCTACGCCTTCAGTTCCAGCCTCGCCAGTTCTGCAATGGCAGGCATCTGCGCTGCGGCTTCTATCCTGATTTTGGCTTCTTCCATCATTCCAAGAGCGAACCGCACGTGCTCATCACTCCGATCGACATCATCATCGACTATCGCCGTGAGCAGCGGAGTCGCCTCTCCCGCTTGCATCATTCCCTCTTTGATCGATGGGTACCGCGCCGCCAGGATCATGGCCCTATCCACTGCCGCCTTCAGCGAAACCGCATGAAATATCTTCATTGTGTCTTTGACCCTGTAAGCAAAATCAAACCGCAAAGGATCGCCGGGCCTGGTATAAGGAGCTACCGGAATGTCGTGCATAAGCAACCCCAATACTCCTGCATTCTCAAACGCGTCTCGCATTTTGCCAAGAATTTCCTCCCGCCCGCTCACCACGCGAATCCCTCTTCGGTTCGGCGGCTCAACCAAAAGGTGCGCCAACGTTTCCAGTTCTTCCACTGGCTCTGCGAGCGAAAAAGAAGCTTTCACCGGTGAGACCTGCACAAGGTTCGAAAATGAATCAGAAATCTTCTTGAACAAGGTGTCGCGGCTGTGCGTCTCGCCTAATTGTGCTTCAAATTCTCGCTTCAGCGCTTCCAACATTTCAATGTCGACATCAGGATCGATGCAGAGCACGCGGCGCCAATCCTGGGCAAAGCGCACATTAGCGAATTTCCACTCCGCTCCAGCCCGCTCGAGTAGCACCACTCCAAAGTTGATCCACTCTTCCCGCAGCGGGTTCGGAGCATATCGCAAAAGGAAATACTCGTATTGGCGTTGTTTGCCCATCAGCCGCTCAGTTCTCTCTCCAACGCGGAAACGGATTTCGCGCCGAAACTCGAAACGCCGTAATCAAATCCCGCACTACTCCCCGCCGATCAAGCAACAGTCGCGCCAGACGCTCTAACGCCCCCCAATCGCTTCCATACCATTCCGGCGGAATCTCCCCAGCCGTCGCCCAGACTACGTCTTCCCTTATGTTTTCAATTCGGGCAAGCCACGGCTCAAACGACTCCCATCCGCCAATGCCGGCATAGACCTCGTTCCGCGCGTACACGCCCCGCATCGGCGAATCCGGAAATGTCCACTCGCCCGCGTTGAAACAATATCCCTGATCGATGAAAGAAACCGTATATTTCCGTTCGCGCATCTTGCGCCAAAAAGTCGCTTGCCGGCCATTGGCGTTACCGGTCCACTTATCGACCACTAACATGCCGGCGAAAGCCTCCAGGTTTCGTACCCGATCTAACATCTCCACTGGAAGGTAGTCGAACACTTGGCCCTCAAGCGGACTGACTACGTAACGGGATCCAAATTGCAATCCCGGCTGACACGGAATGCTTTGTCCTGCAAGTTGGATATTTAGTTCCGAAGTGTGCTCGATCAGCCATTCGCCGACTTCAACCACTTCGGTTGCCGGCACAGGCAGCCCCGCATTTTCCGCAAGGCGCGTCGCCAGGAATTCATTCGCCAGTACGCGAAGGTGCTGCGGGTTATTCATAAACTTTACGACATAGAAGTTTTCGTCGGAGCAGCGCATCAAGTGCCCCTGGGCTCCGCCCCGCATCCTCCTTATGTGTTGGACCGCTTGCACCGGCAAACGCGCTCGATCTCCTCACTCTTATTGGCCCCAACCCAGAACTGAGAACCAAGGTCCGGAGTCTTCCCGCCCAATATGTTACGAATAATTTCTTTGCCCTGAATGTGACCGATGAACATCCCATTTTGCGTGGAAAACATCAGCCCAGGCGGCCTTTCGGCCACGGCTTTCCCGCCATTTCCTTCCGCACCGCCTGGGCAATTGCCATCGCCATCACACAATCGTCATGTGCACCCGCGGAGGCGCCCGAACCGCCGTCGAAGTGGCGTACAAACGTCCGGCACTCTTGTAGCAGTCTTGCGCTACGAAATAACGTCGGAGCGACCGCCAGCATGGCTGCAAAATTTTCAATCATCGGCGGTCGGCTCACTGCCGACGTCACCCATCCCGCTTGGCCCGCCTGGCAATACACATTGCCGTACGCCGCCGTGTGCAAATATGCGAGCACTCCATGTCCGTGATTGTTGCGCTCGACCACTAGCAGGGCCTGGTTGTACATGCGCCCCAACTCGACCAGTTGATTCGCCAATTCTCGCGGCGAGAAATGTCCATGCAACTCCGCACACTGCAACCCGCTCACGCGCTCGATTACGCTCGCACTCGCGTAATCCCCTTCCGAGCCGCCCCCAGCTGGGTCAACTCCGATGATGTATTCCTTCCCAGGCTGAGGAGGCAGCCAGATTCTCAGTCGCTGATTGTCGCGGCTTTCAATCGGATCGGCCGTTGCCTGCAGTGCCAAGTCGATCGCCGCCAGGTCAAACACGCATTCTCCTGAAGCCAGAAAACAAGAGACCGGATCCTCCGCATATTCTTGGATTGCCAGCCCATGCAATTGCGCGCAATTGCCGCGCCGCCAGGCAATCTGTTCCGCGTCCAGCCCAGCCCGATCCATCAAGTGAAGCTCTTCGGGTGTAAACCGTTGGCCACCGGCACCGCCATCAATCCGATATTGATCTTCGTACCACCAGGGAAAGAAGTGCCGCGTGTAGCCAGCTTCCTCGGCGCGTTGCCATTCTTCGTAGAAGACTCCACCCGCGCCATTAGGCGTTGATTCCAGAGCGATTTCTCCATCCTTCGGCACCGCGGCGCGCAGCGATGCCAGTGTTTCTTGCGCGTGGCCCGGCCAACGCGCAACTTCAGAACAATGCAAGTTGTGGATGCTCAGCCCACGGCCGGCATTGGCGTCTGCTGCTGTCGCCACACGGTATTCGCTGTCCAGTCGTGAAAACACGATTTGACGAACATTCGCATGCGACAGCAGCAACGCCCCGCGCCGCAGCCAATCGGGCAGGTTCTCCCAAAAGCGGTGCACGATTTTAAAAATCTGTTCCGCCGATTCCTGATCGTGCGCCACCTGCACCGTGACCGTCCCCGGCTGTGTGCTTGTCTGTACGAAAAATCTTGCCGCGACGTAAGTCGTGATTCCTAGCTGGCGAGCCTTAAGCACGATGTTGCGCTTGCCGCAGTTCTGTGAATATTCCCGTTGTGCTCGATTCGGCTGGAACGCGATCAGCCCTCGTGTCTTGCTTCGAATACGCAGAACTTCTTGAATCAGCCAGTCACGAATCGGAAACGTAAGTTCGTGACTGCCCAGCTTTCGTGGAATGTCCAGATGCTTCCCCAATTCCAGGAGCAGCCGCAGATCATCATTCCCTTCCGCCATGCGCTCACGGCGCTCCGGCCACTTGCCCGAGCGACTCCGGAACGAATGCATAGGCTCCCATTTCCCAGTTCGATCCAAACTGCGTCTGATCGATTCCCATCAGGTCGTATTTATACTCATCTGCGAGCGCCGCGCCCTGATTCACTGTGGGAGAAATCGATGTCGGCCGCATGTCCACTGGCATTCCAGGCGCTGAATCCACATAGGAAGTTGTGCCCGAGTTCGCTTGCGTGCTCAGCAAGTAGTTCACCAGTTGCGTGTTGGTCATAA
Source organism: Terriglobales bacterium (assembly GCA_035507035.1). Taxonomy (GTDB): domain Bacteria; phylum Acidobacteriota; class Terriglobia; order Terriglobales; family Acidobacteriaceae; genus DATJOJ01. Next base: position 312,105 of record DATJOJ010000048.1, read on the forward strand.
GCGTTGCGCCCGAAGATTTCAGCGTATCGAGCATGATCCCGACCTGGTGCGGCGGCAGTTCGTTGACATGCCAGAAGATCCCGAACGGAACGCCCCACACTGCCGACTTGAACACGATCGCGCGTAGCTTGTTCGCGAACTGGGCATCAGTCAAATTCTGGAATCCTGGCGCTACTCCTTCGCTCAAAATATTCTGTATATCGATTCCGGTCGCCAGCACTGCATCCGCATTCGGAGAGGGCTGCATCGTTCCCGACCCGCGTGACCCGGAAAATCCTGCACTCACCGCGATCGCCTCAGTTGAGGAATCCTCGTAACTACCGGGGTAAACGTACACGCGATTGCTCGGCAGTCCGGTCAGGTTCGCGTTCATCCACGCCATCGCCCAGCCCATCTCGTCTGTCATCAATCGTGACTTATCCATCAGCAGCAGATAGGGGGCACTCTTAATGTCCTGCGCCGCCACGTCGGCCAAGTCCTCGCTCTTCACCGCCGGCTTCATATTCGGATCGGCCGTGACCGAAAACACTCCCCGCTGATTCAGCGTGGCAATAACCCCTCCCAGCGTGTCCAATCCTGTGGGCACCAGGTCGGTGCCGGACGAACCGAAATTCCAGCTCACCTGCGCGTTAGGATCCCCCGGCGCATTAATCACAAATTGTTTATTGGAAATCGACAGCGTGACGCTCGAAGCTGCCTTGCCCGTGTATTGAATCGTAAATGCGTTCGGAAAGACGAAGTACTGATGGGATACAGAATGGCAATTCAGATCCCATCCAGCATTGATCCATGACTGAAATGTCGGAATCAATTGCTGCGAAAGATCGTATCCCGTGACCACCGCGATACTCAGCGGCACGCCCTTAGCCTGAAACGTCGGCAACAGCGCCTCAATATATTGATGAGAACCATCCACCAATCCGGGATCGTCGTAGGTCAGCGTAATCCGCGCCGGATAGCGCATGAATCCCCGCAAATTCGCCGGCGTATCCGCTGCAACATTGTTGCCGCCATTGATCGGCCCCGGCGTTCCGCCCACGTCTGTCGACATTCCCGTCGCAATATTGTTTGCGTAGAAGTGACAGTACGAATACGTCACCGCCCCGGTGTTGTCCACCAACCCGTAAGTCCGGTTTGCGTACCCGCGGCAGTTCTTCAGCTCAATCGCGGTCGCCGGATTGTCGAAGCGATAGCCGGCATAGTTCCGATGCGCATCAGTGTTATAGAGATGAATGTCACCGGGCGTTCCCGAAGGATGCACATAAAATCCTATCGGCACGGTCGCGTTCGGCACCTGGCTGTCCGCACTGATATTCGCCAGCCAAACGTGATCGCTCGTTCCTTGCACCTGCACACCGTACCCGTCGTACCAATCCAGCTTGATGTGCTGAATCTCGATATAGCTCACGTTGTCGATGTTGATGAGACTTTGCCCGCTGAGAATGATCGGCGTCACCGAACCGTAGTGCGTAACCGGATTGCCGCTGGTCGACCACACATACAAGTTTTGTGCGACCGGGTCGTAATACCAATCGCGATCATGCGCCAGATTGTTCTGCGCATTCTGCCCGTTCCCCCAGATCGTTCCGAACTGCACGAACTTCAACTGTGAAATTGGCTGCGCTGCGCTCAGCGTGATCTGCCAGATACTTCCCGCCGTGTTCATCCACTGCATCGCCGTGGTGGTGTAGTACCCGGTAAATTCCGGTGGACGACCATTGCCATACGCATCGAACTTGATCACGTTGCCCGGCGCTCCGCTCGACGGGGGTGTCAGCCACTCATTCCATACGCCATCTCGCTTGAACAGGATTACGTCCCCCGGCTGAAACGTCGAGATTCCCACTTTTAGCAGCGTGCGCCAAGCCGTCTGCGGCGTCAGTCCGTCGTTGCCGTTGCTCCCCGCCGGGTCAACGTAATACGTCGTAGCTGAAGCCACGCCGCATAGCAGCAGCATTGTCAAAATTCGTTTCATAGGATTCAAAATCTCCAGATCTTCACGTCTACAACGGAGTATCAGTTCTGCATCTGGTATGTGACCGTAGCCACAATCGCACTGGGGTTAGTGGAGCATCCGGAAGCCCCTGTCGTCACTTTCATACGCACAATGTGACCGGACGGGACGCTGGTATTTCCAGTAACGTTGTAGAAATCTGACGTGCTGAAGGTAACCGAATAACTGCCGACTTCCGCATTGGCCGTCGCATCCCACAATTGAAACGTCGGCCATGTGGAGCAGCCCACTGCTCCCGCAGTGGCCATGTCGAGTTGTGTGACGCCGATGGCTGCGGGTAACGTCCATTGACAGTAGTTGGTTCCTGTCGCGGTACCGCCCCCCAGCGGACAGCTCCACGTCAACTGATTTTCGTTCCTTACATACGCCGTGGTCGCCAGCTTGCTGCTGTTGTCTCCAGCACTCTGTGTCGTCGCCGTCGTACCGTTCGGCAGCGCAGGAACTCCGCTCAAGTTCGCTGCTGTGCCCGTGGTGTTATTGCTCAGGGTCGCAGCCGAGGCGTCCACCAACTGCCCGCTGGAGTTCGTACCCAAAATCGTCTTCGCGACCAGTCCACTATCGGTAATCGTGGGAGCGACAACAGTACCGCCGTGGGTGGCAACGCCGTTATAAATGTCGAGAGCAACATTTCCATTCGCGGTTAGGTCTGCCGGATTCGCGTCCGTCCAACTAACCTTCCCCGTACCGTCCAGGTTCCAGGCAACATCGGGGTTGTTGGCGCTGGTTAAGTTCTGGGAGTTCCAGTTATCCACCAGGGAATATGGAAGGTTGCTGGCCGTAGCCGACACATCGAACCACGATCCGGTCAGGTATAGCTTATTGCCAAGGGTCAACATGCTATTGCAAGTGCTATTCAGACAGGACCCATTGACCCCGGTCATTGTGATTCCGTGCAGCGGACCAGCCCCAGCGCACCAGATCGGGCAGGTCGGATTCACCCCGACCGCAACCATGTTCTTGATGTGCTCAAGATGCACGCCCTGCACCACCGCCCCGCCTGAGTCCAGCGCCAGCCCATAGGTCGGAGTGCAATTGTTTGCGCCTACAAACGTCGAGTTCCTTAGGACTCGGAATCCAGAATTGCGGAAGACAGCCGCCAGCAGGTTATCGTTGCTGGAGTCGCAACCAGAGGGCGGCGTGAAGATCAGTTCTTCATAGTCCGATGCCTGGGTGTGCGGACCTTCCACGTCCAAACCGATATCGATGTAATTGAAAATCCAATCCCGCGAATAGCCGGATTTCTCCGCTGCAAACCAGTTCACCGCCGGGTCGCACCCGGCAACACCGTTGCAATCAAGTGTCAGATCCACGAACCGTAGGCCATACATGCCCACCGCCTGCTGCGCTGAGATCGGCCATGCCCCTAAAGCGGTCAGCGGGGATTTCAAGATAAAGCCGACACTCGACTGTGCCGTCTGGTATCCCTGTACAAACGGAATCACCGCACAGGCCCCAACCGCCGCGCTCGGGCACTGCCCCACGCCTGGTGCTGCTATCGAAGTGATAATTCCATAGCTTGTATTCGCCGAGGTGGTGGGATTGATAATCAGCTCTTGCCCGATATTGGCACTGGTGAACGCGGCACCGCTGCCAATGGGCTGCACGTACATCTGTGGACTAAAATTGCTGTCGCTGTACGGAATCGTCGTCACCGAGAACGAGACCTTCGTACAACCTGCGATCGTGCTGGACGATACGCACACGGGAAACGAAGGTCCAGCTTTCAGTTTCGTCCCGGTCGCAGTACCTGAGTTGGTGGTGCCCATCGAATTACCCGCACCGTACACTACAATGCTTCCCTCATACGCAGCGTTGGCCGCGCTCGGTGTGCCCGGAATTTCGATCAGCGGAGCCTCTACGGTAATAACACCGCCAGGCAAGTAAACTTTCATCGACCCGACGCTGCTGCCGGGAACGGTGAAATTAAAAAAATTGCTATCCAAGTCCGGCGTCACCGCAATATCTCCGCGCGCGTCGCAAATCACGCTGGCGGGATTAATGGCCAATCCAGCTAGCAGGCAATTCTTGATGTGCTGCGCCAGCGTCGTGCCGGGGAACTTGGATGTATCTAACCAGATCGGCGAAGGCGTGACCGATGAACTGGAAGCTCCGGTTTGCGGCTCGCCAACCGCCGCCGCTGTGTTGAGCGCTCCTACTTCGGCAAGCGTTGCATAGCCCTGATTCTGCACATAAGCGGTGGTCGCCACTTTGGTTGAATTGTCCGCCGCAGCCGGCGTCGGTGCCGTCGGGGTCCCTGCAAACGCGGGCGATACCAGCGGCGCTGCCCCCGTCACCTGCGCAACTGAATAATCGCCGGCCTGAGCAGTGACCACACCGGTGCGTCCGAATACAGAACCTACCGTTCCGGTTGCGCATCCGCTGTCCGTGACGTTTCCATTTCCATCGTTGCAAAGCCCCGCCCCGGCGGTCGTGCCCAAACTTCCCGCCTCTGCAGCGATCCCAGTTGTACCGTGAGCGCCGGCCAGCGTTCCGCTGTTAAAGACCAATCCCGTTCCGAGGTAAAGATTGCGGACCTGCAGACTTGAGCTTCCGATATCGTAGGCATTGGTTGTCCAGGGCTTAAAAACCGAAGTTCCATCGATCACCCACTTCGGGCTAGTCGCCGTGAAAAACGCCAGGCCGCGCTGCTGGCCGCTTCCCGCGGAATCCGGCCCGATAAAAAAGTAAGTGCTTCCGTTGAACTGTCCATACCCCAGTCGCATCCGTTCATAGTCGGTGGAATCCGGACGTGTTCCGAAGATGTCAAATTCCTGCGGATTCGTGCCGTTGTATTCCTGTAGCGTGTTGGCATCGCTGTTGAAAACGTTTGTCAACGAAAGTTGCGTGACCTGACCGTTGTTATCGATAATCCGCGGCGTGTGTGTCGCCGCATCGAACCAGAAAATTCCATAATTAGGTATGCCGTTTGGCTGAGAAGTCTCCGCGAGTTCCAAAACATCCGAAACGGAACAATTTGCGTTGCCATTCGCCTGAATTCCAGTCGCAAACGATCCGTTGCATTGCGCCGGCGTCGCCGCCAGTGCTAAGGCTGTGCTTGCCTGCCCCGAAATATTCGAAGTCGTCAACGCCAACTGTTGCGTCGATCCATTCACGTTGATTACTGGCATGTTCGACGTTGTGTCGTATCCGATCGCGGCGCTCGTCGCCGGCGTGTAACCTGCGCCGCTCGGCAACTTCAGGCTTGCCGCGCTGAAGTCCTGCATTCCCGACAAGTATGTATTGCCCTGATTGTTGAGCACCGTCTCGCTGCCCAGCGCGAACGCGGACGAACTCGAACCGTACGGACATTCCAGGCTCACATTGCTGCCCGCGTTTTGGAATGAACAATTCAGGAAGCCGTTTTGCGCCGGCGGCGCAGCTGAGTTGAAATTCGGATTCGCGACCAACGTGTTATTGATATAAGAAAATCCGCTGCCGCTCCCCGAACCGCACGGTCCCCAGGTCTGATTGCCGAGCAAACATGTGCCGGGCCCCGATGTTCCGCTTCCCAACTCCGACTGCGGCACCAACCCACCGATCAAGTCCGCCTTCACCGCAGCCAAAGTGTCGGCGTAGTGCTTGTCCGCAGCCTGTTGGGGAGACGATGGATCACCAGCAAGCAGCAGAGCTCCAGTCATTGTCCCGCCGGACGTGCTCAGGTAGGACCCGCTGCCATTGTTCTGCACCGAGTTGTCCACGTACTGTTTGTTGACTGCATCGCCAGATTGCACCGGCGTGGGCACGCTGGGCGAGGAACTGAATTGCTTTACGCCCGCGATCGCCTCGTTGCCGGAATTATGTACCACCGCCGAATCGTTGGCTTTGCCTGCCACCGCAGAATTTACATATTGCTGTGTGACCAACTGTGACGACGCACTCGACGTTCCGAGTGTAGTTCGCACTTGCGCCAGCGTTGCGGGAGATGCCGTCGGCACGATCCAAATCTCAGTCCGCACCGTTCCGTCGTCCAACTGATACACCACTGTGTAAACGGTGTTGACAGGCGTTGCGTTGGCATTGGGAACCAACCCAACCGATAGCGCTCCACCGGGCCCGAGCGTGACGCTGGTCGTTCCGCCAGCGACGGCTTGATCACTCGCGGTCGTGAACGCTGGCCAGGAGATCAGCAGCGTGCCCTGGGCAGGTGTGCCGTCCGCTCGAAAAACTGTGTCTTGAACGGTAGTCAGCGGGAGCTCCTGGCCCGACATCGCGACGGCCACTAACAATGGCAGAAATAAGAAAAGCCGCCCGATTGGGCGGCTGAACCAGCCGAACATTTTAAATTCCTCCCTGCTATCTGAAACCCACTTTCAACCCCGCGTCAGGACAAAAGTCACCAACGCACTTCATAAAGTCTTTCTTGAAAGAACTCTATACAGTCGACTTCGCCTTCTGCTCCAAAAACCGCTCCACGCTCTCGACATAGACATCGGCAAAGTCCGCCGTCGGCCTCCGCGCTTCAATCGTGTCCATCGCCTCGCTCAGCTTCCAGCCGATCGAACACAACACCGCCAGAGCCATCATCGGAGCGCGATGCACCCCCGCTGCGCAATGGATGAACAACTTCCCGTCCTCTCCATCCAACGCATCGAGGGCGAACTGCACGCCGCGATCAAAAAGTTCCGGAGGCTTAGGCTGGAAATCATCGTCCGTCGGGTTCCACAGGACCTTGACTCCGTAAGGCTCGGCGAGCGGCCGGTCGTCAAATTCAATCTGCATGTCGATGACGTGAGTTATGCCGGCGCGGACCACGTCCATCATGTTCTTCTCATTCCAGATTCCGCCGCCCAACGCCACGCGGTCGGTGATCCATGTCAAATCCATCCTTCGTCTCTCGTTGCAATTCGGCGGCGCTTGATTGCCCGGTGCGAGGACCAACTCTGGACAACCGCCGACGCTTCATTCTACGGCATCCGCTTTCGCCACCATCTCGCTTCCGCCATTCGCCTCTTCCGCAATTCCTAACCGCGACAGCAAGAACCGCGCCAACTTCTCGTCCTGCGGACCCTCATCGTCAGCACTGACAGGATACAGGCCAATCATCTCAAACAAGTATTTCATCGCCTGATACTGCCCCTTTTTCGCATAATCGATCATCGCTCGGACCATCTCGAGCGCGTTGCTTGTTATCTCGGCTTTAATCTGCGGCCGCAGCACATCGAAGCCTACCGCCTGTGGCGTCTTCCCGTTCTCCCGTGCTGGCATCTGCTCGCCTTGCTCAACTTTCAACTGCTCGCGTTCCCCGGCGTGGGCTTTTTCCATACAAAGTCGCTCCAAATAAAAAAGGCGCGCTGTTGTTAGCGCGCCTTCTGGGATTTTTCCCTCTCTATTTTCAGAATATCAAACTACAGGGGGGAGTTGGCCATTTTTCTCAAAATTATTTTTCCCATGATCACAATCACTTACAGCTAAATCATCGATTTTGCCCTCTTGACAAGAATTTTCGCGAACCGGGTCAATGCACGGAAATGCCTCCAAAATCCGCTTGCGCAGAAAAATCTCGCTTACGCGGTCCAGGGCCTCGGCGTAGTGCCGGCCTATACTTCGCCTCGCATACCCCAGCAAACGTGCTGCTTCTTCCTGGCTATGCTCTTGCAGCGCGATCATGGCAATCAGTTTCCGATCCGTTTCATCCAGTTCCTCCAAGCTGGCTTCCACGTCGTGAACGAAGATAACAACATCCTCGAAGGTGTGGGCCTGATATGCGGTAAAGTGCGTGCGGAAGAACTCCCGTCCCAGCAGCGACGGCAACCGTCCCGCTTCCAGTGACATTCGCAGATAACGTCGCAGCAGAATGACCGTCCGGCCACGATAGAGGCAGAGTTCGGGATCGTTTTCCGGCTCATCTTCCCCGAATTCCGCCTCCAACTCATCAGTCTCGTTCACCTCTTCTCTCGGCGAGTCCCCGGGCGCCAACAAGCCCGAGTCGTCGAGGTAAAGCGTACGTACCCTCATGCATTTCCTCCCTTGCCGCAAAGCAGGGCCTCGCCGTCTTCGTCTTCAATCCAGAGATTGGTATTGACCGGCAAGTGCGGCCGCGATCGCCGTAAGGTCGGAGCAACAAGCTGGGCCTCAAACGGAAGGCAAGCAGCACAACAGACTCCAACATCTCCTTTCCGTCGCAGCCACAATCCTCCGCAGTATTCGCAGTATTTCAATTCCATCTGCACGATCTCGACATCATCGATTTCCATCATTGCCTCCTAATGCTTGTATGAAGAACCCAATAAAAAAGCCCTGTGCCGATTGCTCGGTCACAGGGCCCGTTTCTCTTACGGAGAACCTGTTTTTCTATTTAGTTAGCGCGGCCAAGAAGCGGTTCAGCTCGCCGGTTGCCGGAAGTATCCCTCTTCGTATCCCGATTTCAATACCCGGCCGTTTTGCACCACCACGCTGATCCTTCCGCTGAAGCGAAGCGTGCGCAGCAGTTGCTCGATAGCAGCCGACAGCACCTCCGCCGCGCGGACCTTGCGGCGAAACTCCGCAAAGCTTTTCCCTTCTCTTTCCTCTTCTAACTTCTCTATCATGATTCCACCCAAAAAAAGTCCTTGATATAGTTATATGATCATTCGACTGTATAGCTAATTAGTTTAGATCGTCAAGCCCCTGGAGAAACGTTTCTTCGTGATGCCGGTCACAAAAAGATTCGTTCGTCGCTTCTGAAGCTGCGCCCACTCTGTGGAAAAGTCCGCTTCCACCGTTTTCCTGGAAGTTTTACCGCCTTGACAATAATAGCCACATGCTATATCACCTGTTATATAGGGACCCATGAAATTCAAAATTTTGCAGGAAAATCTTCGCAAGGCTCTCTGGCAGCGGATTGATGAAGGTCAGCTGACCGGCCTCCACCTGGCTGAGCAAACGGGGTTCAAACAGGCGCACATTTCTAACTTTCTTAACCGCAAACGGGGCTTAAGCCTGGAGGGCATGGACAAGGTTCTGAAGGTACAGCATCTTTCCGTTCTCGACCTGCTGGACCCCGCGGAAGTCAATAAACGCGCCAGCATCGTTCCTCCCGCCGAGGCCGACTTTCAGAACGTTCTCCTGGTAGAAAGTTCGGTTGCCGCAACCCAGCCACTCATCATGGAAATGAACGTCGAAGACATTTTCAAGTTCAAGAGAGCCTTCTTGCGCAGCCTTCGGGCGGAGACCGAAGGCAATCGCGATGATTGGGAGCGATTCGTGCTCATCAAGGTCGACGCTCGTGAAGGCATGAGCATGTATCCAAGATTGCTTCCGGGTGCAACCGCGTTGATTGACCGCCATTACAACTCCCTCAAGCCCTACCGTAAAGGCGAGTCCAACATGTACGCGGTCAACAAGGATGGTTTGTGTACCGTCAAATACGTCGAACTCGCCGGCAAACAATTGGTATTGCGCCCGCACAATCAGTCCTATCCCGTGGACGTCATGCCGATCGAAGAAGGAAAGCGAGCTGCGGACTATCTGATCGGACGCGTCTGCTATGTTGGAATCGAGACGTAGAACACCGGAGTTCTTCCGCGATTCCGAGGAGAACGTCCTGGCGCTGATGTGCGAGGTCCCCCGCGCCGCATGACGATCCTTTCCCGTGCCGCCGATCACGACGTGCCAGCCGCTCAATCCAGCTCTTCTGTTATTATCAGGTTTCTGCCGGAGTTTTCGCTTTAATGGACGATATTCCCAGTATTCGTATTCCTACGGAGGCATTCATGGAGGAAGCAACCGCCGGTGCTGGCGGCGCTCGCCGCAACGAAGATATTGCGCTCGACCTAATGAAATTTGTCGCTATGACCACGGGTTACGGCCGTGTACAAGCCTCTGGCGTTGGCTTTCAAGGCGGAGGGGCCGCGGCTAAGCCGGAGGAATACGCCAACCATCTGCTTGAGCTTTACGGCAGGTGCCTGAAGGCCGTGCAGAATAAGTAAGCCTCTGCCCCAACTTCCCAGCTCTAGCGCATAAAAGAAGGCCGCAGCCTCAAACTGCGGCCTATTCCAATCTCAAGAATTCCTTAGTGGCGCTTTTTGCGCGCCGGCTTTTTTCCGCCCGCTTTTTTCTTCGCAGCTTTCTTCGCCGGCTTGCGTGCCGGCTTCTTTTTCGCTGCTTTCTTTTTCGCCGGCGCTTTTTTGGCTGCCTTCTTCTTTTTCGGAGCGGCTTTCTTCTTTGCCGCTCTCTTCGGCGCCGGTCTCGACGATCCGCCACCACCGCCGCTGATTACCGGTTCCGGCTCCTCATGCATCGGTTCCGATGCAGGTTCCGGCTCGCCCCCGCTGGGCATTTCCGCCTCTTCTTCCTCTTCTTCGTCTTCGTACTCCTCTTCCAGAGACTCGCCGTAGCCGCCACTGTCGCCAAACTCATCCATTTCGTCATCTCTCAAATAGAGGGTGTCATCGAATGTCATCTTTCCTCCTCGAAGTTCTCCGGCGCGTTCGGACACCGGATGCTGCACCGCTAAAAAGGCTGATCAAATCTTTGGACCGAACGGGCCGAGATTATAGCACAGCAATTTTCTGTGCCGCAGTAACGTACCCGGTTGCGATCATCAAATGCAAGCACATACTACACTGATTGCATGGTACACCCAACATCGAACGTGGTGATTCCGCGGCAAAACGCTCAGGCGATGACGAAAAATTGAATTCGGCGAAAAGACGGGGCGGTTCTAGCGGCTCTCGATCAGAAGAATCATTCCCGGCCGCAGCGTGGCCAGATTGCCGTTGTCTTGTTTGATCTCTGCGACGCTCGTGTTATGTGTCTTGGCAATCGAGTACAACGTTTCTCCCGGTTGCACTTTGTGACGTACAATTTTCTTGGAGCTTGCCGTGCGCAATACCTTTTTAGACTTGGACTTAGAGGCGACTGACTGCGTCTCTCCCTCGCCCGTCACCGGCAAATGAACGTACAAAATATGGTGGCCGCGCAGGCTATCACCTTTCAGGTGATTCCATCGCCGCAGCATAGTCGGAGAAACGGCAAAATCCTCAGCCACCGTCTCAACCGTATCGTTCTTGCGCACCTTATAGACGGTGGCCCGGCGCGAGTACGCAACCGTTTCCTCTCCAGCAGGATGTTTGCCAGGAGCAACCGGAATAATCATCTTGCTTTCTGGCAGCAGTTCCTCATCTTCTGTCAACCCATTCGCTTCAGCGATGGCCTGCCGGCTCGTATGATAGTTTCGCGCCAGCGAAGCCAGAGTATCCCCGGGCGCCACGTTGTGGTAGCGCCACCACACCCGCATATCCGGCGGGATCGCCGCAATCGTGCTTAGATAATGCTCTTTGCTGCCCGCCGGCAGGTGCAGCTCAAATTCCTGGCTCTTCGGCGTGGTTAAGCGCAACAAACTCGGATTCAGTTGCTGCAAAGTGCTGATCGGCTCATCCACACACTCCGCAACCAGTCGCAGGTCCACGGGATAGTCGATCTTCACCGTATCAAACGGCACCGGCTTATCCGGAACAACATCCTCCAGCCCATATTGCTGCGGGTTCTTGGCCATGATGGTCACGGCCAGAATGATAGGTACGTAATTCCGAGTCTCTTTGGGAAGCACATTCCGCCTGTAAAGCTCCCAGAAGTCGGCGTACCCGGTCCGCTTCACCGCGTTCTGTACCGTCCCCGGTCCCGAGTTGTAAGCGGCCATCGCCAAATACCAGTCGCCAAACTCGTTATACAAATCATGCAGGTGCCGCGCCGCCGCCCGGGTAGACATCTCCGGATCCTGCCGTTCGTCGACCCACCAATCCCGCTCCAGCCCGTACGCCTTGGCGCGGCTGGCCATAAACTGCCACATACCGCGAGCCCCCGCCCGCGAAACCGCTAGCGGATGGAACCCAGACTCTGCCTGTGCCAGATAAATCAGATCCTGCGGAACCCCTTCTTGCTTTAGCGTCTGCTCAATCATTCCACGGTAGCGACCGCCCCTGGCCAACGCCGCTTCCAGTGTTCCTTTGCCGCGCGTCGAGAAATAATTGATGTAACTCGCTACCGCGTCGGTCATCATGAGCGGCAAGTCGGAATGTGTGCCTTTGATTTCGGCTTCCGCCTTTGCCCGAATACTCGGGTCGACGGGATAGGAAACCTCGTTCGCCTCGTCGATCGGCGCCGGCTCAGACTGCTGCTGGGTGAACCCATCTCCCTGCTGCAATGCCTCGAGTTCCAAACCGTTGACCCTATCTAAGAGGCGATCAAATTCAGTTTGCAGCCGCTCATCAGAACGGATATCCAGCGGGCTTTCCAGCAACATATCGAACGCATGATCGAAATTCTGCTTGGCCGCTTCCACGTGTCCGGCCTGATAATTGTCGGCACCCGCCTGGTATTCCTTCTCTACTTGCGCAATCAGATCAGCTGCCGGATCCATGGAAACCGCGGGCTCGATTTGGTGAGCCGGTGCCGGCTCCGGGTCGGCCTTTGTTTTCGATTGTTCGGGAGTAGAAGTCGCGCTAAGGTTGGGGGGTGCCGCCTCTTTGGCTGGCAGCAACGCCGTCGGTCGCTGGGCTGTTTGACAGCCGATACCCAGTGACGTGAGCATCGCGCCCATCATCCCCAGCTTGTGGAGTTTCCCAATCCTCATATTTTCTATTACTTACAAACTGGCTGCCACAGAACTCCTCAGGGTAGAGATCAACCAAATGCTACTACCCCGGCTTGGAAGGGTCAATCTGGAACTGGGGTTATCCAGCGTTACCTTGGGCATAGGCTGTAAATTACGTCCGGGGCCGGTTTTGGCAGCTATAAGGGGCGAACTCGCGGAATCCTAACCGCGTTTCCCACCAATCAAATCTTGCACGAATCCATAAGTTTGAGCTAGCAATCTAACGTCACCATGAAAGCCATCCAGGTAAAACAAACTGGCGGTCCTGATGTACTCGAGCTCGCGGATCTGCCCATTCCCACACCCAAGGCCAACGAAGCCTTGGTCAAGATTTCAGCCTCCGGGGTCAATTTCATTGACACTTACCAGCGCGAAGGCCGGTACAAAGTCTCTTTGCCCTTTGTTTTGGGTCAGGAAGCCGCCGGCGTAGTCACTGAAGTCGGCTCCGGCGTCACTTCGATCAAGCCCGGTGCCCGCGTCGCCTGGGCCAGCGTCCTCGGAACATACGCCGAGTACGCGGTCGTACCTGCCGATCGGCTTGTTCCCGTCCCGCAAGGGGTTACCGATCAGCAGGCCGCTGCCGCCATGCTGCAAGGCATGACTGCTCACTATCTCTCCCACGACACTTTTCCTTTAAAGCAAGGTCAGACTGCCTTGATTCACGCCGCGGCCGGTGGTGTCGGATTGCTCCTTGTCCAAATGGCTCACAACATTGGCGCTCGTGTGATTGGAACCGTTTCCACTGGTGAGAAAGCCGCCTTAGCTCGCCAAGCTGGCGCTGACGAAATCATTCTCTATTCCAAGTCCGACTTTGAGTCGGAGACCAAGCGCATCACCGGCGATAAGGGCGTCGACGTGGTTTACGATAGCGTGGGCAAAACCACATTTGAAAAAGGATTGAACGTCCTTCGCCCACGTGGATACATGGTCCTGTTCGGAGGCTCCAGCGGCGCCGTGCCGCCCTTCGATTTAATCCAGCTCTCGACCAAAGGGTCTTTATTTGTCACGCGCCCAATGCTCGTCACTTACATCGCGACCACCGAAGAACTGCGCCATCGCGCCAGCGCCGTCTTTGCCATGATCACCGAAGGCAAGCTCGAATTACGCATCGAGCATACCTATAAGCTTGCCGACGCCGCCCAGGCACATCGCGATCTGGAAGGAAGAAAGACTACCGGGAAATTGCTCTTGCTGATGTGAGGGTCTGTCAGAACGAGTGGATGATCTTGAGGTGTGGGAAGTACTGTTCATATGAAGCGGCATCGAGGGTCATCAATTGGTCCGCGCTCAGCACAGCGTGAGCCGCTACTACAAAATCCACTAGCAATCTTCTAGGCGTTCCGCCAGCTGACCGACGCCGTCTGATTGCGTAGGCTGCAAAACTCCTGCCCGCTAACCGCCAGACATCCTCACCAAGGGAAAAATCCACCGCGACCCCAACGTCCTCCAGAAAGGCATCCAAGAATCCCGGTTTTGCCAGCGGATGAGCCGACAATTCAGCGTGAACCGCAGCGCAGATTACCAAGCCTCCCTCGGAATATGCCTGCGATAATCGGTTCGATATGTTCTGCGCTGGAGCCTCGTTCGATAACAATGCAGAGAGGATGTCGGTGTCTAATGCGGTTCTCACCTCTTCTTCAGATCCTCATTGCCCCTCAGATCTTGGATCCAAGCATTAAGACCCTTAACACCGCCCGGAAACTTCCCCAAGGCCCCACGATACCTCTCAAACCGATTCTCCGCCGACCGCGCCGGCCGGATTACCGTGCGCTCGCCGTCGATCACGAACTCCACTCGGTCCCCAGCAGAAAGGCCAAGCCGCTCGCGGATTTGCTGCGGCACCGTAATTTGTCCTTTAGAGCTTATAGTGCTCGAATTCTTCATCTTTACTGTCTAAACCTGAAGTAAGAATGGCATTCTTTACCGCTGCGGTCAAATGGCCCGCCGCGCCGTTCCCGAAGAGTTTTATTTCTTTCGCGAGTAGAGCGCAGCGTACTCTGGAGTCGATTGTCCCGCCATCAACCTCGGATCATCCACCGTCTTCCCCGGCACCATCTCCAGCGGAATCACTCCCGCCCAAGTGGGAAACGAATAGTCCTCCTCATCGTCAATCGGCGGCCCTTGCCGCACTTTGGCGGAAAACTCATTGATAGGCAGTCGCATCGCGAGCGTCGCTTTCAACTCCTTTTCATTCGGCTGGCGCGACTCCACCCATCGCCCCGGCAAAATGTGCTCGGAGATCGCCCGCAGCGCAGCCAGTTTCTCTTTCGGTTCGTCCACAATGACAGCCGTTCCCAGCACAACCACTGACCGGTAATTCATCGAGTGATTAAAGATCGACCGCGCCAACACCAATCCGTCTAACAAAGTTACCGTGACGCAAACCGGCACGCCGCGGTCCAGATTCCGCAGCATCCGGCTTGCGGCCGAGCCGTGAATATAAAGATTGTCCCCAGACCGGCCGTAGCCCGTTGGAATCACAAACGGCTGCCCATCGGCCACAAATCCCACGTGGCAGATGAAACCTTCATCGAGGATCTGGTAAGCAATTTCGCGGTCGTAAACCCCGCGATGCGGCTCGCGCACCACTCGCGTGCGCTCGGTAGGCGTGTAATTTTCGGGCATCCAGCGGAGAACTCCGGCAATCGCCAAGAATGGAAGACCAAAGACGCTAAGAGTGTAGCAGGAAGGCCCCAGATTCTCTGTGCCCCTCTGTGGCCTTGTGTCTATGTTTTCAAAGAAGTTTACGAATCCAGTGTCCGATATCGCTGTTCACGATATATGAGGCTGAAGAGAATCCCCACGACGATCAAAGCGATGGGACAGAAGACGCTCGCTTCCGGCCCTACCGTTCCGCCTGTCAGCCATCGCGGCCCGTTAAACGACGCGCTAAATAAATTGTGGTAGGGCAACAATCCGCTGTCCGGCACGCCATAGAAAAACGTTTGGCCCCAGTCGTACCCCATATGAAATCCCACTGCCCACCACAGATTGCCCCGGCGCCACAGAAACAGGCAGAAGAGCAGCCCGAACAGCACGACCGACGACTCGCCCAGAATATTCTCCCCGCCGTTGCCCATGTGCGCCGCGCCGAACAAAAGGGAAAGTACAACTGCCGAGGGCCAGAAACCCATGCCGGTGGTCAATGTAAATTGCGTATATCCGCGAAAAGAAAATTCTTCGCTCAACCCTACCAGAAGAAACGTCGCCGTCCACGCCGCGCACGAGGTCAGCACCGTAGTCCCCTTAATCATCGGGCCAGTGAGCCGCACGCCGTGGAAGGCAAAAATCGCCAGCAACGTTCCGCTTGTGGTCAGAAAACCCCAAAGCAGTCCCACCCAGAAATCTTTCCGCAATGCCTGGTTCGTCGGCAGGCCATAGACGCCAAATTGACGTCCTTCGATCTTGCTCATGATCCAGGCTGCAATGACGCTATAAAAGAAAAGCGAGCCTTCCAGCAAAGACAGTCGCAAAGGCGTGATTTGATGTACCGAACCGGTGGCCTTCTTTGCGCCAAACAATCGCGCAATTGCCCCCACGCAGGCCGCAATCGCAATCACCAGCAGGATGTAAATCAAGAACCGCCAGCCCGCTCGCAAGCCGTGCGGTCCGATGAAAATCTTCTTTGCGCCGGATTGCTGGCGGGGCACGGTCGCATTTTCTGTCGTTAAATTATCCGTCATTTAGAAAATCCCACCCTTGTATGACGTAAACACGCGCACAAAGTTTCGTCAAACAGAATCCGTGAATATCCGTGCAAAATCCGCGGCTAAGAAATTACCGTCTGATATCGCGCTTTCCGATATTTCAGGCTGAACAATATCGCCACTACAGCCAGCACAAGCGGACAGACGAGGCTCGCCTCGGGACCCACCGTCCCGCCCGTCAGCCACCGTGGCCCGTTCAACGTTACATTGAAGAGGTTGTGCGACGGTGTCAACCCGCTGTTTGGCGCCCCATAGAAGAACGTCTGGCCCCAGTCGTAACCAATATGAAAGCCCACCGCGCACCACAGAGTTCCGGTTCGCTTCAGAAACAAACACAATAACAGTCCAAATGCCACCACCGACAGTGCCCCGAGTATGTTCTCCCCCTTATTGCTCAAGTGACCCAATCCGAAGAGTCCCGAGAGCACCGCTGCCGCAGGCCAGAAACCTATTCCCATCGTCAGAGTGAACTGCGCATATCCGCGAAACAGGAACTCCTCCGCGATGGCCGACAGCACGAATGCCCCGGCCCAGGCAGCCGCCGACATCAGAATTGTGGTGCCATGAATCGTTGGCCCGGCGATCTGAAGTCCATGCAGCAGATAAATAACCAGCAAGGTTGCGCTGCTGGCGAGAAAGCCGATCCCCGACCCTAAGCACAGCTGCTTGCCAAGTCCCTGTCGCCAGGGCAGGCCATACTGACCGATCTTGCGCCCTTCGATTTTGCTCATAACCCAGGCAGCGATGGCGACGATGGGGACGAAAATAGCATCCTGCACCGCGACGCTCCAGGGCGTGAACGCTTCTGGCGCAAATCCAGCCGGAATCAGAAACCGGAGAATCATCGCTCGCGCTACCGCGCCCATCGCCACCAACATGAGCACGAAAATCGCCAGCCGCCATCCCGCGCGCAGGCCATTGGGTCCAACAAAAATTTGCTTGCCGGAATTTGAAGTTGCTCGTCCGTTGATCACCGGATCATGCTTGACGGTTTGAATTGCACTCATGGGTGTGCCCTCCCAACCTGGCGTTTTACGAAGCAGGGAGGGATTAAGTTTCAACGATGGGATATATGCGCAAAATACGCGATTCTTGGGAACTCTTCGATCGATCCAGGACTTGCGTCGCGTGCCGAATTCTGAAGGTCAGCGGGTAATGCCCGACATTTCCTCAGATGAGGTTCGAGTCGCCCAGGCCATCCGGGGAGTATTGTGAGAAATCCCAAACCTCCCCTTGGCATCCAGCAAAATGATGCCTCCGTGACCCTTCACGCGTGATTCGAGGTAAGCAATGGCTTCGGCCGCGGCCCATTCCGGCAAATTCCCTGCGCCAATTCGATCGGCGGCCCATTTCGCCAGCACCAGCTTCATGATCGGCTCACCCCAGCCAGTGGTTGACGCCGCTCCGGTGTGATTGTCCGCGTAGCAACCACACCCAATCAACGACGAATCCCCAAGCCGTCCCGGGGCTTTGTTCAACGTTCCACCGGTAGAAGTCGCCGCCGCCAGATTGCCGCCGCGATCCAGTGCCACCGCTCCCACCGTGTCATGCGAAAGCGTGGGTGCGAATAGATCTGGCTTCTCTTCCGCCGCATGCGCTTGAAATTCTCGCAGTCGTTCGATCTCGCGCGGAATGATCAAGTCCTCATTCGGACAGAGATCCATCCCGTGCTGCACCGCAAACTGCTCCGCGCCTTGAGCCACGAAGTAAACATGCGGGCTTTCACTCAAGATTTTTCTCGCCGTGCGTATCGGATTGCGCAGGTGCTCAACACAGCCCACGCCGCCAGCTCGTAGCGTCGCGCCATCCATGATCAGCGCATCGAGTTGCACTCTTCCTTCACGATTCAGAAAGCTGCCCCGCCCGGCGTCAAACGTCTCGTCATCTTCCATGACAACGACCGCTTCTTCGACTGCATCGAGCGACGAACCGCCGCGACTCAACACATTCCACCCGGCAGCGAGCGCATTGCGCACCCCGTTCAGATGCGCCTCAATCATCTCATCAGGAATTGCCCAGGCACCACCGTGAACCAGCAGAACAGGATCGATCGCCAAGCTTTCCCCCACAAGCAGTGAACGAATAGTCTAGCATCCGTTACCCGTGTGAGCGTGGGCGTCCTCGCCCGTGCGAGAGTTAGAACGGTGGGATCATGACGGACAGGCGTCACCGTCCGTCACAAAAAATAAGTGGGGCAAACTACAGAATGTACCGCGACAGATCCTGGTCCTTCACAATATCGGCCAGCATTTTGCGCACATAATCGGAATCGATTTTGAACTGCGCGCCCTTTTTGTCCGGGGCATCGAAGCTGATTTCATCCAGCACCCGCTCCATAATCGTATGCAGCCGGCGCGCGCCAATATTCTCCGTTCCTTCATTCACGCGAAACGCAAAGCGCGCAATTTCTTCCAGTGCATCCTTAGTAAATTCCAGCTTCACGCCTTCAGTCTCAAGCAGCGCCGTGTACTGCTTCACCAGCGACGACTTCGGCTCCGTCAATATCCTGATGAAATCTTCCATCGTCAGCGATTGCAGCTCCACGCGAATCGGAAAGCGTCCTTGCAATTCGGGGATCAGATCGCTCGGCTTAGAAACATGGAAAGCCCCGGCGGCGATAAATAATATGTGGTCCGTCCGTACCATGCCGTAACGAGTGTTGACCGTCGTTCCTTCCACAATCGGCAGAATGTCGCGCTGCACCCCTTCGCGCGAAACGTCCGGCCCATGGCCGCTTTCCCGCCCCGCAATCTTGTCGATTTCGTCGAGGAAGATAATTCCGGAGTCTTCTACACGGTCGATCGCAATCCGCGTCACCTGATCCATATCGATCAGCCGCTGTTCTTCCTCCTGGATCAGATACTCGAACGCCTCGTTCACTTTCATCTTCCGTTTCTTGGTGCGCTGCCCGAAGATGTTCGGCAACATGTCTTTGATATTGACGTCCATCTCCTCCACGCCCTGGTTGGAGATGATTTCGAACGATGGGAAGTTACGTTCCCGCACATCGATTTCGACCATCCGGTCGTCCAGCTTACCTTCCCGCAACTGCTGCCGCAATTTTTCCCGTGTGCGCGATTGCGAATCACCCGATGACGTCGTCCCTTCCAGCACAAACCCCGCCTGCGCCGTTTCATTCGGTCGCGGCGACACCGGCGGCAAAAGAATATCCAGCAGCCGCTCTTCTGCGTTTAACTCGGCCTTATCCGAAACATCCTCCAGCTTCTCTTCTCGCACCATCTCGATCGCGATTTCAACTAGATCGCGAATCATCGACTCCACATCGCGGCCAACATAGCCGACTTCGGTAAATTTCGAAGCCTCCACCTTCATGAATGGGGAGTTTGCCAGCTTAGCCAGACGCCGGGCGATCTCGGTTTTGCCCACGCCCGTCGGCCCAATCATGATGATGTTTTTGGGAATGATCTCTTCTGACAGCTCCGCCGGCAGCTTCTGCCGCCGCATACGATTTCGCAAAGCAATCGCCACCGAGCGCTTGGCGTCTTTCTGCCCGACCACGTGCTTGTCCAGTTCCGCAACAATCTCTCGCGGCGTCAGTTCATCCAGCGCAAGCTGTTCTTCTTCGACAGTTCCAGGTAAATAAATAGCCATAAGATACTCACGTGGGAACGGCCGCCCCCGGGCCGTTCGTGTCGAGCGTCAGCCCGATGATTTCGCCATCGACCAAGGACGGACGACCAACGGCGTATTACAACTCCTCGATTGTTACCTTGTCATTTGTATAGATGCACATCTTGCCCGCAATCTTCATGGCTTCTTCGGCAATCTGACGCGCCGAAAGCTGCGTTTGCTCCGCCAGCGCCTGCGCCGCCGATTGCGCATACGGCCCGCCGCTGCCAATCGCCGCAATCCCCCCGTCCGGCTCGATCACGTCTCCCTGCCCACTCAACAAAAACGTCTGCTCTTTGTCGGAAACCAGCAGCAAAGCCTCGAGATGCCGCAAGAACTTGTCGGTCCGCCAATCCTTTGCCAATTCCACCGCGGCTCTGCCCAAATTGCCATGATATTGCTCGAGTTTCGCTTCGAAGCGGCTAAAAAGCGAAAATGCATCCGCGGTTGAACCCGCGAAACCAGCTAGAATCTTATCCTGATACAGGCGCCGGATTTTCTTCGCCGTATGCTTGATAACTGCTTCGCCGAGCGTGACTTGACCGTCACCGGCCATGACAACATTTCCGTTTCGGCGCACACAGAGAACGGTTGTCGATCGGATTAGACGTTTCCTGGGCATGAAGACAATCTTTGATTATAGCAGTGCAGCGCGGGGAGCACCGATCCACCGCACCAAAAGCCGTTTCGGTTTAAAGTCTTGAACGAAAAGAGAAGGCGAGTCATGAAGGCGGAGATCACTGCAGTCCACTTGTTGTGGTTTGTCCACGAGGAAGCCGAGGGAAACGACGAAGCGTTGTTGATTGGTGTTTATTCCACCGAAGAGAAAGCCAAAGCTGCCATTCAGCGCTTGAGGGACAAGCCAGGTTTCTGCAGGCAAGCGGAGGGATTCCAAATCCACACATACGAGGTAGATCACGACCACTGGACCGACGGGTATATCGTTAAGTAACCTCGATCGTCCTTTTTGACGCCCTATTCCCCCCCTGTTAGACTTAGCCTTTGTCGCCCACCTCAATTAATCACTAGAAGGGAAGTTCGTGCGCGCCCAAACCCGCCATCAACTGAAACAGGACCGCTTTAGCCAGGTCACGCTCGACGCGGCCGAGAAGACCGTCGATTGGTCGGTCGCACACCAGAAAAACCTCACCATCGCCGGCATTGTAGTTGCCATCGTCGTCGCCCTGGGCATCGGCGGCTGGTATTACCTCCAGCAACAAGACGTCAAGGCGAGCGTCGAATTCAGCGCCGCCGTCCGCACCTTGAATACTCCGGTGCGTCCGCCCAACATGCCACCCCAGCCGGATCAGCCTAGTTTTGCCAGCTCCAGGGAGCGGGCAACCGCCGCGCACAAGCAGTTCCAGGAGATTGTTAGCAGGTATCCGTTTACCCACGCTTCTGACTTCGCCCATTACTTCCTCGGCCTCACCTCTGCTGACATGGGCGACAACACCGCTGCCGAGGCGGAACTACAGAAGGTCGCTGCCTATCACAACTCGGACCTCTCATCCCTCGCCAAGTTTGCCTTGGCTTCCGTTTACCGCAACACCAATCGCAACGCCCAAGCAATCGATCTTTACAAGCAGATCATCGCCAAACCGACCATATCTGTCCCCAAAACAACCGCCCAGGTCGAGCTGGCTGCCACTTATCAATCTGCGAATCAGCCTCTCGAGGCCAAGCGGGTCTATGAGCAGATTCAAAAGGAAAATCCGTCGAGCCCGGTCGCGCAGCTCGCCACGCAGAAATTGCAGGAGTTGAAGTAAACCCGGGAATCAGTGTAGCCGAAAAACTAACCAGAGAATCGCTACGACGGTCGTCATAACTGCGGCAAGGTAACAAACAGAAGCAAACCAGCCGTGCTCCACCACTGTCCCCTGCTGTGAGAGAAATAATGTAGCATCGTTTTCCGTCTCTTCTACAACCTCTGTCTTCTTCCCCTTTTCGCAATCGAAGCAAAGGGCTCGAGTTGCTGAGACCGGAAATCCGCAGCCGGAGCATCGCTGAATTTGACCAACCTGTCCGCTCAAATCGGGCGCGATTCTCCTGTTTGACGTTTCTCCTTTGGCTTCCTCATCCTCACCATTGACCTCAGTTTCGCCCGCGGCCTCCCGCGCAACCTGGGTCGCAGCATCAGCGCATTCCAATGCCGTCAGCGCCATTTGCGACAAGCGCTCGAGCACGGCTACATCGCGCTCTTCAAAGGCGTGACTCCTTTCAGCCAGCAGCTCAAACACGCCAATCGTTTCCCGCTGTCTCACCAGCGGTGTCACCATCATCGACTTCACACCGAGAGCGCGACAACTCTCTTGATCCACCCGTTGATCGCTTCCCGCATCGTCGCAGCGCAAAACTTGCTGCTTGCGAATACTCTCCGCCGTCAGTCCCGAGTCCACTTGCAGCGTTGTTTCCACCTGCGGTGCCGTGGGGCCCGCACTGGCCCGCCAGATCATCTCCTCGCCCTCCCGCAAAGCGATGGCCGCACCCGACGCTCCCATCACGTACTGCGCCCGTTCTGCAAGCAACTGCAGTGCGCTATCCAGATCGAGTTGCGCCGCTGCCTGCAGCGATTGGCTGTCATCTTCTGCAGGCAATTGCAGGAGATCCGTCAAGCTCGGCAGCGCCGACACTCCGCCGAACGACTGACCCTGCATCAGAGTGGAGCTCTGTTCCATTCAAGTTTTCCGCGCTGATTCTGCCGCGCTGATTTTCCAATGAAAGACAAATCTTATCGTGGAGTTCGTCGTGCGGATGTGCCCGGTTACCCTGGAGTGCTCGCCGAAGGTCCTAGTCCAAAAGTTTGCTCGCCGAGATCTACCCGATCCACGCCAGCCACGCCCATCCCAACAGCAGCGTCGCAATCGTAATCGGCAGCCCAACGCGAAGATAGTCCCAGAAGCCGATCTCCAACTCCGGCTTGGCGCTTTCCACCACGATCAGATTGGCTACGCTGCCCGTGATCGTCAGATTCCCCGCCAACGTCGACGCCATGGCCAATGCCAGCCATGCCGCATGTGGATTGGCAAATCCGGGAACTGCAGATTTCAGCAGCATCACGGCGGGCACATTGCTGACGATGTTACTCAGGACCGCGACTACTCCCGTAAACACGGGCAGATTGTGTAAATCCCAGCTCTGCGCGAAAGATAATAGCTTCGCCACGATTCCGGCGTTCTCCGCCCCGCCAACAATCAGGAACAATCCCACAAAAAACACCAGGAGCCCCCAATCCACTTCCTCGTAAAGCTTTCTCGGCTCGAGCGTTCGCGTAATCAGCAGCGCTGCCGCGCCCAAAGCAGCCATCATCGCTGGAGGCACACCGGCAAAAAATCCCACCACCACAACCGTCACCACCGCGGCTGGCTTTCTCAAATGCGAGACATCGAGTTCCGGTAGAGGAATCTCAGCTGCGAGCAGTGGCAGCTTGGCATTTCGCAGATGAATCCAGTGCAAGATCCCCCAATCGAGCAACAAGCCGATCACCGCGATCGGACCCAAATGAACCAGAAAATCGCGATAGTGAATGCCTGAGAACGATCCGATCAGCATGTTTTGCGGATTGCCGGTAATCGTCGCAACGCTCCCGATATTCGAAGCCGTCGCTACCGCCAGCAAGTAAGGCAACGGCGGCAGTTTCATCCGCTGGGCAATGCTCAAGACAAACGGCACCATCACCAGACAGACAATGTCATTCACAAAAAATGCCGAGAGAAATCCGGACGTGAAAACCACCGCAGGCAGAAGCCACGCTGGCTTTAACCGGCGCAAGACGACTTCTGCGTTCCACTCGAAAAAACCCGCCAGCCGCAGGCTGCCCACGATCAGCATCATCGCGAACAGAAGCACCAGAGTTGAGAAGTCAATGAAGTGCAGGGCATCCGCCGGCCGGACTACGCGAAAGGCGATCATGGCCACCGCGCCAATCATCGCAGCCCCGGGACGATCGACCTTCAGCCCGGGGAACTTGCCGATCGCAAATACCAGATAGCTGGCAAGAAAGATGACATACGCGGCGGCCAGCTGCGCGTCAGTCAATACGGCTGCCGAAATGTGCATCGGGTTTCAGATGCAGGATAGCAGGGAGGGCCGCAGTGCAGTACGCCATGCGCCCCGATTTTGTTGTATAGTCCTTACGCGGCTACCTTGTCACGGCATGGTGGCCCGGTCCCCCACCCTCAATCCTGCGCAGAGCCGGAGACGTCTATGTCTTGTTTTTCGAAAACCTTTTCCAGGATAGCCCTGTTTCCTCTCGCGGTCGTACTGCTGGTCGGGATCAGCTTTGGCCAAGCGACGGAAACTGTGCTGTACAGCTTCGGGGGCTATGTCGGCGATGCTCTCGGTCCGGTCGGAGGCCTGGTGTTTGACGCAGCAGGGAATATCTACGGCACAACCATTTCCGGCGGTCCGATTAGCGGCTGTCCGGGCGACAGCGGCTGCGGCACCGTGTTTGAACTAAGTCCGTCTTCCAATGGCTGGATAGAAACCATTCTCTATAACTTCTGTACTAACGGCAACCAGTACACGTGTCCAGATGGGGCAGAACCGTGGGATGGTCTAATATTTGACAAATCTGGAAATTTATATGGAACCACCTATATGGGCGGGACCGGCTACGGAACTGTCTTTGAATTGAGTCCGCCCTCGATTCCCGGCAGCGCTTGGACTGAAACGGTGCTGTGGACCTTCGGTGGTGAACCCGACGACGGTGCCTTTCCGTATTATGGCAAGCTGAACTGGGATGCCTCGGGGAATCTCTTTGGCATGACGGTCTCCGGCGGGACATATGATCACGGAACGGTGTTTGAATTGAGCCCGCAACCTGGAGGCGCGTGGAAGGAGAGTATTCTTCACAATTTTGATCGTAGCGATGGTGCTGAACCGATGTTTGGTGTCGCAATAGACGGCTCGGGGAACTTGTATGGGGCGGCGGAGGGCGGTGGTAGAGCCGACGGTTGCAAGCTTGGCTGTGGGGTAGTTTATGAGTTATCTCCGGCGGGCGAAGGGTCATGGTCGTACAGCACGCTGTTCCAATTCACCTTTTCAGGCGGCGCGTATCCTACTACCCCAATATCCATTGACAACGCAGGTAACCTTTACGGGACCCTAGAGTATGGAGGTCGCTCGGCGTGCAGCGAAGGCTGCGGCGGAATATTCAAACTAGCTCGCAATACGGGCGGTGAAATAAAGAAATACACTCTCTTTTTCAACGGTCAGAACGGAGCAAATCCTGCCTCCGGTGTATTGTTGGACGGAAGGTCTGGTATTGCATTCGGGACTACGTTGTTCGGAAACAACGTATATCGGACCAACGGGCAGACCATCCAAACTCTATACCGCTTCTGTTCTCTGCCAGGATGTGCAGATGGTTCAAGCCCCGAGGGTGGAATCCTGCAGGGAAGGTCTGGCGAGCTCTACGGAGTCACGGAGCAGGGGGGTAGTTACGGCGGTGGTGTAGTGTTTTCGATTTCTCAGTAAATGCCACCAGATAGCTGGCAAGAAAAATGACATAGGCGGCGGCCAGTTGCGCATCACTCAGTACGGCTGCCGAAATGTGCATCGGGTTTCAGATGCAGGATAGCAGGGATGGCGAGCTCCTTCGGCACTCTTCAGAAAGCCGCCGCGGTCGGTCGTCAGGTTCGCCTGGAACTTGTCTAGGCCCCGAAGCGCGACATTTCGCCACGCGCGGCCCAACCTGTTATATAGTGTTTGCCGCAGTAGTGCTGTGGCCCGCGACAGACCGATCCGGCAAGCCCTCGAACCTACGGCAGTGGAGGCCCTGTGAAGCGCACTCAGAAAATCTTTGTGATAGCAGCGATGTGCTTTTCCGTCACCTTCGCATTCGTCGGCGCGGGTTTCGGTCAAGCTCCCGAGACGGTTTTGTACAGTTTCGGGGGCTATCTCGGCGACGGACTCGGCCCGCTCGGAGGCCCCGTGTTCGATTCGGCCGGGAACATCTACGGCACAACTCTTTCCGGGGGGCCGGTTAGTGGCTGTCCAGGCGATAGCGGGTGCGGCACGGTGTTTGAACTAAGTCCATCTTCCGGTGGCTGGACCGAAACCGTGCTCTACAACTTTTGCACAACGGGCAACCCATCCACGTGTCCGGATGGGGCGGAGCCGTTCTCTGGGCTCATATTTGATAAGTCGGGAAACCTCTACGGAACCACTTACACCGGCGGTGCAGGCTACGGTACTGTATTCGAACTGAGTCCTCCTTCTTCAGGCGGTTCCTGGACCGAATCGGTGTTGTGGACCTTTACTGGAAAAGCGGGAGACGGAGCAAAACCGGAGTACGGCAAATTGAACTGGGATGCTGCGGGAAATTTGTACGGCACAACGACTGAGGGAGGCGCTTATAACCACGGGACGGTTTTTGAGTTGAGCCCTCAGTCCGGCGGCGTCTGGACGGAAACCATTCTCCATAGCTTTGATCGCAGCGACGGAGCTGCACCATTATTTGGCGTTGCCATCGACGGCTCAGGAAACTTATACGGGACAGCGGAACTTGGCGGCAACGGCAACGGTTGCGACCACGGTTGCGGAACGGTATATGAGCTCTCTCCTTCCGGGAATAGCTGGGTTTACACAGTTTTGTATAAGTTCAACCAGTCGACCGGCGCGTTTCCCAACTCGCCGATCTCTATCGACAGCGCCGGCAATCTGTATGGGACGGTTTATCAAGGAGGGGTCTCTGGATGCAACTCGACCTGCGGCGGGATATTCAAGCTGGCTCCTAAACCGGGCGGGGGCATAACCAAATATACAGCCCTTTTTGATGGCCAAAACGGAGGAAACCCACTGTCTGGCGTGCTGTTGGAGGAGGAGTTGGGGGTTGCTTTCGGCACTACTTTGTGGGGGAACAATGTGTATGAGATCAAGGGAAAGTCTGCAGCAACCATCTACCAGTTTTGCTCCCTGCCCGGTTGTGCGGACGGAAGGACGCCACAAGGCGGGATTTTGCAGGGAAGATCTGGCAAGCTTTATGGCGTAACCGAACAAGGTGGCGCTTACGGTGGCGGAGTAGTGTTTTCAATTTCCCCGCAGTGACGTGGCTGCAGAACTCTAATCTCCTGCCGCCTCCCACGCTTCCTTTCCTGGCGCGCCGCCGCTTCTTTCGCGCACCGGCTGTGGCCTCCGTCTTGTCACTAACACCACTCCCGCAATGATGATCCCCGTCGCCAAGATTGTCCGTGCTCCCAGCGCCTCCCCCGCCAACGCCCATCCCAGAAACACCGCAATCACCGGATTCACGTATGCGTACGTCGAGAGCATCGATGGCGAACTCACGGACACAAGCCAGGTGTATACACTGAACGCGATAATCGATCCGAACACGATCAAGTATCCAAGCGCGAGCACCGATCGAACCGTCAAGTTTGCAAACTGAAAATGCCGAGTCTCCCCTGACAAAGCTCCGACGATCAACAACAACACTCCTCCGCAAATCATCTGCATCGCCGCTGACAAAAGCTTGGACGAAGGCATTGCCACTCGTCGTGTATAGGCTGTGCCTATCACCCAGACCAACGCACTCGCCATCGCCCCCGCCGCAGCCAGCAAATCCAAGTGACCCGCAAGCGAGCCCGGACCGATCAGCACCGCAACTCCCGCAAACCCCAGAAGTACGCCCGCCCACGCCTTGTAACCAAGCCTCCGCTCCGTTCCGTCCACACGCGCCAATAAGACAGTCCACAGCGGCAGCGTCGCGCACATCAATGCCGCCAAGCCTGAGGGGATCCTTTGTTCCGCCCACGCCAGCAGGCCGTGACCACCTAGGAACAACAATCCTCCGGCAACCACTGCAAACTTCCATTGCCTCGCGTTGGCCGCCGGCGCTCCGCTTCGCCTGGCCCACAAATAAACCAGTATTCCCGCCACCGAGTGCCGAATTCCCATCATGAATAACGGAGGGATCGTCTCAACCGCATAGCGAATTCCAAGATAAGTCGATCCCCATATGAGGTAAATCGCGCCAAACCCGAGCGCCACCTGCGACGCCGTCGGCCCTGAAGGGCGCTTACTCCTTACCGGCACGCCAATTTCAATTGCTTCCCCACTGCGAAGAAGGGCAAGAATGTGTCCCGGGTTAGAGCTAAGCATGACCTCACCTCACCATCAAACACTATTTCAATGGTCATAGACTAAAATTCGATCTATAACTTGTCAAGTCAATTTTGACAGTTATATAAATGGTGTAAGCTGGAGTCGGAAATGCCTCAACCGCGGTTGAAAACGCCCTTCGAGTACACCGGTGGAAATCTTTGTTTGGACTTCGCTAATACCATTAATTATTGGGCTGAACCGGACCTCCGCAAGGAACTGATAACCGACTACCCACGGCTTCTTCAATGGGCAGAAGAAAGCGGCGCAATCAGCAGGAAAACCGCCGAAGACCTGCGCGAATTGGCTGCAGATGCGCCCGGTAACGCCCAGTCGGCGCTACGCTCAGCCATCCAACTGCGCGACATCATTTACAACATCTTCGCCGCCATCGCCCATCGCCGTGGCATTCCAAGCACCGCGCTAGCCGGCCTCAACAAAGCCGTCCAACGCGCCTTCGAGCACGCCCAAATTAGTCACGCCAATCGGCACTTCGCTTGGGAATGGGTCCTGCCGGAACGCAGCCTCGACACCATGCTCTGGCCGGTTGCCCGCGCCGCCGCTGATCTGCTGACCTCCGACGACCTGCCATTAGTGCGTCAATGCGCATCAGAAGATTGCGCCTGGTTATTCTTGGATAAAAGCAAGAATCATCGCCGCCGCTGGTGTGACATGAAAATTTGCGGGAACCGCAACAAGGCTAGAAGATATTACCAACGGCAAAAAGCAGGATAATCGGTTACTCAGCGCTCAGCCTTGCGCCGATTCGCGCTGCCGCAACCATTCCACGAACATTTTCTCAATCGGCTTGTCATACCCCATCATGACGTGGCGGATGCTGTGCCCACCTACGAAATGACAGACCTCTTCTGCTAGGTTCTTAGCGTGATCGCCGGCGCGCTCCAGGGATTGCGTCATAAAGATCACTTGCAAGCTGGCTTGCCGCGGCAGGCCTTCCGGGTTCTCAATGTGCCGCAGAAAAAGCAGATTCCGCACCCGATCCATTTCCGCATCCGCACGCAGGACATCCACTGCTTTCTTGACGTCGCGAGCCGAAAATGCCGCCCCCACGTCCGCCAGCATTTTCTCCAGCACCGTGGCCATGTGCGTCAGATCGCGGACGTCTTGTGGATCGAGCCTTCCATTCGTCGCTTGCGCGCTGCTGCCAAAGCTCAGCAAAAGGTCGCCTATGCGTTCCAGGCCAATCATGAATTTCATGCAGGCCAGCAACTCCCGCGCCTCCGGCTCCGTCACGCGGGTGATGGCCAGCGTCACGCCTTCGTCGATTTCCTGATCCAGCATATCGAGTTGCTTCTCTTTATCTCGTAATGTGGCCAGCAACGGCGAGGAGCCAATCGCAACTCCTTCAGCGGCTGCCGCAGCGGCCTCTTGCGCGACTTGGCAAGCTTCGATCGTGCGCGTGACCAGATGCGAGTAAGAACGGCTTGGCAGGGAATGATTGGATGCGGCAGAACTCATCTGATTTTCTTCAATCGACGCGTTTTTCAAGGTTGTTGCCAGACACCAGCTCGACTGTTATCCCCAGCATAATGTTTTTTTCAGGAAATTGGTTAAAAGCGTGTGAATTTCGCGGGTAAATTTGGGCCCTCAGTTCGCTTGCGATAATTTGCGCTCAGACATGGTCGCCAGAGGAAGGGTGAACAGAAACACCGAACCGTGGTTCAGTTCGCTTTCGGCGCGAATTGTCCCCCCATGCGCCAGCACGATATGCTTCGCAATTGCCAGCCCTAGTCCCGTGCCGCCCGATTCGCGCGAGCGAGCCTTATCCACCCGGTAAAACCTCTCGAACAACCGCGGCAGATGCTCCGACGAGATCCCTGGGCCAAAATCACGCACGAAGAATTCAACGCCGCGCCCCCGAGGACGCGCCCCCAGCACGATCTTTCGGCTTGACCCTGCATATTTCAGCGCATTGTCGATCAGGTTCGAAAAAACTTG
Organism: Terriglobales bacterium; assembly: GCA_035507035.1. Taxonomy (GTDB): domain Bacteria; phylum Acidobacteriota; class Terriglobia; order Terriglobales; family Acidobacteriaceae; genus DATJOJ01. Next base: position 342,088 of record DATJOJ010000048.1, read on the forward strand.
GTGAATTGCCTCTCGATCCGCGTTGACCGGGTCCGGCGCGGAATCCTCAATCAATAATTCCACCCCATGCGTTCGCGCCAGTTCCTGAAAACTCTCAACCGCATCGTGCAAAAGTTCGCCCGGCAACACCCGCTCTACGCCAAACCGTTGCTCGCCGGATTCCACTCGTGCCAATGTCAATAGATCTTCGGTCAGCCGCGACATGCGGTTCGCGTTCTTACGAATAATTTCCAGAAATTCTCGAGAATGGTTGCCCTCCGAGGACCCATCCAGCAGCGTCTCCGCGTAGCCTTGAATCGAAGTTAATGGCGTTCGCAATTCATGGGAGACGTTTGCGATAAAGTCGCGCCGCGTCTTTTCCACTCTCTCCGTTTCCGTCAGATCCCGCAGCACAGCCACTGCACCGCCCCCAGGCATCGGCGCTGCCGTTACATCAAACGTTCGCCCCGGAAGGATCGAAGTCGCGCGCGCTGTGACCGCCGTCTGCCTTTCATTGGCTCCTCGAATCGCGCGCAGAAACTCCGGATCGCGCACCGTCTCCACCACTGGAGCCGCCAGCCGCACGCGCTGCGGAGTCAGCATTTCCATACGATGATTGGCCCAGAGCACCCGATTGTCCGAGCCCACCGCGATCACCGCATCCTCCATGCTGTTCAGCAGAATCTCCAGTTGGCGCCGGCTGGTATCAAGAGCCGCAAAGTTTTCTTCCAGATGCCGAGCCGTAGTATCGAGGGCTGATGCCAATTGTCCAATTTCATCCCCGGAATTCTCCGCAATTCGCGCCTTTAGATCGCCCGCGGCGACTCTCTGTGAAAACCATACGATCCGCTGCAAGCGGTGCGCAGTCAATTGGGCAGCAACGCCCGCCGCCACGAGCGCCACAAGGAACGCCACAGCCGAAGCCACCGCTAATGTGCTGCCGACTTGATGGCGAACCGAAAAATCCAGGGTTGCCGTCGTCGCCGCAATCACCAGCAGAAAACCCGCCATCAGCCGGAAGAAAATCCGGTTTCTCACTTCATCCCCTCAAAGCGGTACCCGGCCCCGCGCACGGTTTTCAGATAGCGCGGATTCTCTGGGTCGGGTTCAATCTTTTCGCGGATTCTCCGCACGTACACATCCACCGATCGTGGTGTCACGTACGCCGTATCACGCCACACCGAATCAAGCAGCTGATCGCGAGTGAAGACTCGCCCAATGTGGCGCGCGAAATAATCCAGCAAGCGGAACTCGGTCGCCGTAGTCGGTACGATCTCTCCGCGCACCGTCAGCGTCATCGCTCCTGGGTCGATTTGTATGTCACCAATCTTTACCGGCGATTGCGAAAGCGGCCGCTCAAATCGCCGTAGCACGGCTTTCACTCGGGCGACCAATTCCCGCGGACTGAACGGCTTTGGAATGTAGTCGTCTGCCCCGAGTTCCAGCCCCAGAATGCGGTCAGCTTCGCTGCTTTTCGCCGTCAAAAAAATAACCGGTGTCGATGCCAATAAATGCGTTTGCCGAATTTGCCGGCAAAGCTCCAGCCCATCTTTTCCCGGAACCATGATGTCCAGAATGAATAGCGTGGGCCGCTGCCGCTCCGACTCAGCCATCACCGTGTTGCCCATGGCAAACACCTTGACGGTAAAGCCCGCGGCTTCCAGGTGGTGCCGCACCAGGCGCGAAATATCAGGATCGTCTTCCACTACAAAGATGCTGGGTTTCACAAGGGTATTGTAGCTGGGAACCTCAAAAACCGTGTCTCGCGACGCGAATCTAGAGCTCAAATCTCGATCACGAGATTCCCTGTCCTATCGAGCCGAAAGCGCTTCCCCTTCGGCACTAACGTGGTCGCGCTGTACTCAGTCACAATCGCTGGCCCCGATAGTTTCTTTCCAGGGCGGATGCTTTCGCGGTCATAAATCGCCGCGCTGACCTTCTTCCCGTCAAGCACAACCGCAGCGCGACTCGGATTTGCAGAGCCGTTCTCCTTTGCCGAAGGCAATCGGCTGCTCGAATCCGCCAATCTCGACGCTGCCGATTTGATTCTGGCCCGCAATCTCATCGTCACCAGTTCGATTTCCCGCCCCGGGTAACTAAATCCATAGCGACGCTCGTGTTCGCGATGGAAAGCCTGCAGCAGACTGTGTGTGTATGGCACGTTCAGTTCATATCCTTGCCCACGAAAGCGCACGTCCATGCTCCCACGAAAGCTGATCTTGCCCGGCCAACCCTCCGCCGCAAAGTCCGCTTCCGCTTTTGTTCTCAGTTTCGCAAATGCTTGGTCCAGCCGTGCCAAGGGCAACTTATCGATTACCCGCAACAAAATCGTCCGTGAGTAATCCTTCACAATGTCGCTGACCAGAATTCCAAAAGCCGACAACGCCCCGGGATAGGCGGGCACAATCACGCGCGGAATGCCCATCGCTTCCGCGAGTTCGCATGCGTGCAGTCCTCCTGCCCCTCCAAACGCCACCAGTGTAAAATCCCGCGGATCAAAGCCTCGTTCGATCGACACGACCCGAATCGCCTTTTCCATCGTCGCGTTCACCACGCGAATCACCCCTCCGGCGAATTGCTCCACGGAAAGCCGCGAACCCCGTTGCCGCAACCATTCCGCGACAATCTTCTGCATTCGCCCCTCATCCAGCTCAAACTCTCCCCCTAAAAAGCGGTCTGGCCGCAACCGTCCCAGAATCAAGTTCGCGTCGGTCACCGTCGGCTCCGTGCCGCGTCCATAGCAAATCGGTCCGGGATCGGCTCCCGCCGACTCCGGTCCCACTCGCAAAGCTCCCGCCGCGTCAAAGCGAGCAATCGATCCTCCGCCCGCGCCAACCGTATGGATATCCAGCATCGGCACGCCCACCGGCAAACCCGCCACTTCGGATTGGCTGCTGGACCGCATTTCTCCGTCCACGAGAGCCACGTCGGTCGAAGTTCCGCCCATGTCGAAAGAAATGATCCGCGAGAAACCGCTGCGCCTCGCCATCGCGGCTGCACCCACCACTCCTCCCGCCGGCCCTGACAGAACGGTTCGCACTGGCTCACGAGCCGCCGAGCCTAACGCCGTAATGCCGCCAGTAGATTGCATGACAAAAACTCGTGGCGTTCCGCCGCCTGAACCGCGAACCTCAGTGCGCTTCCCCGCGGCGAACAATCGCTTCTCAAGATTTCCCAGATATTTCTGCATCACCGGCTGCAGATAAGCGTTCACCACCACTGTGCTCGTCCGTTCGTACTCGCGAAACTCGGGCAGAATAATGTGCGAAACCGAAAGCGGCAGGCCTAGGTTTTCGAGCGCAGCTGTCACTTCCTGCTCATTTTTCGGATTCGCGAAGGAAAACAGCAGCGAAATCGCAATCGCTTCAGGGTTTACTGCACCGATCTTTGAGGTCAAATCCTCCAACTCGTTCGCCGACGGTTCCTGCAGAACCTGTCCGTCGCTGGCGGACCGTTCATTCACACCAAATCGCCGCTCGCTCGGCACCAGCGGCTCAACTCGATCAAAAAAGAGATCGTATAGCTTGGGTCGCGCCTGCCGCCCAATCTCGATAACATCCTCGAACCCAGCCGTCGTGACCAGCGCTACTCGAGCGCCTTTGCGCTGAAGCAGAGTATTCGTGCCGACCGTGGTGCCGTGCAGAAGGACTACGGCGCCGCCCGCGCCGACTTTCGCCAGCGCCTCTCCAACCGCCCGCGAGGGATCGTCCGGCGTGGAAAACACTTTCAACGTGCGAATACGGCCTCGTTCCAGCCACACACAGTCGGTGAAAGTCCCGCCGGTATCTACCGCGACGTAGAAATTCCGCTCTCGCATCGAGTGCTTCATCTTTTCGATGGAACGTTAGGGTAACATTTTGAATCTCCCAATTGTGATCTCTGTCGACAGAGTGGAGGACCTATGCGCTACAGCTTTCTGATTGACACCTATGACACCGAGCGGCTCAAAATCGTCAGCGTCTGGAGCGAGTTCCGCGATGAAGACCTACCCGTTCGCCCAAACCACAACGACCCGCGCGGCCGCAGTGTTCATGAGCAGATGGTGCATCAATGCGTCAGCGAGGATCTATGGTTTCGCACCATGCTGGCAATCGATGTCGGCGCCCCTCCGCTTCCCAAGCAGGAAAACCGCCTCGACTTCATCAAGCAATACTCCGAGGATAGCGGCAAGCGTTTAGTCGCATTACGACAGAAAGATGAATCTTGGTGGGAAGGAAATACAACTTTTTTCGATGTCCAGCGCTCCCGCGCCTGGGTGATGACCCGCCGCATTTCTCACACCTCGCATCATCGCGGCCAACTTATGGCCATGCTCCGCATGTTAGCTCACGATCTTCACAGCAATTACGGCCCGACGGCCGACACCGGTGGTCTCATGCAAAATCACGCGCCAACAATCTACGCCTACGACAGCATCGAGTCCTTGCTGAAAGGAGAGATAACAGGAGGGGCAAAGACTAAACTTCCCGGCTCGGGTGGAAAAGCCGTCACCGAACGACCCTGAGGGATAAGCGGCGGCTAGACCTTGATTGTCATCCTGAGCGAAATGGCTTTCGCGCTCGCGCGAAAGCCATGCAGTCGAAGGACCCATGCACTTACCGAACAGCTACTCACTCGTTGTGAACGCCAGCGCAATCAGCGTCTTCTGCTCCATCTCATGCGCCTTCGCCGATCCGGTCGACGGACTCGCGCTGGCCGAGCGTTTCACCGAAAGCACCGGTCGATCCCCGGCAATGTGACGCAACCGTGGCATGATATAAGGCAACGCGCCCATGTTGCCCGGCTCTTCCTGCACCCAAACGATGTCCCGCGCACCCGAATGATGCTCTAGCTCGGCTTTCAGCTCGGCTTCCGGGAAAGGATAAAGCTGGTCAACGAACACAATCGCGGTCGAATCGTCTTTCCTCTTTTTTCTCTCTTCTCGCAATTCATGCCCGATCTTTCCTGTGCAAAGCAAAATACGCTTCGCGTCGCTGACTTCCCGATCCGGCAGCACGCTCAAGAAAGTCTTATGCGTGAAATCGTCGAGCAGCGAAGCCGCATCCGGATGCCGCAACATACTCTTTGGTGTAAACACCACCAGCGGCTTTCGCCAATGCGAAAGCGCCTGCCGTCTCAACAAATGAAAATACTGTGCTGCATTCGAAGGCTGGCAAATCTGGAAATTGTCCCGCGCCGCCAATTGCAGAAATCGCTCGATGCGCGCACTCGAATGTTCCGGCCCTTGTCCTTCATACCCATGCGGCAAAAGCAGCACGAGCCCGGAAAGCAAATTCCACTTATCTTCCCCCGCGCTCACAAACTGATCGATCACCGCCTGCGCCGTGTTGGCAAAATCTCCAAATTGCGCCTCCCACAGCACCAGCGCCTCCGGATAGTCACGGCTGTATCCATACTCAAAGCCAAGCACGCCCGCTTCGGAAAGCGTCGAATTATAAATTTCGCACCGGGCCTGATCTGCCGAGATATTCTGCAACGGCACATATTCGTGCTCATCTTCAATATCCACCAGCAGCGAGTGCCGCTGATTAAACGTTCCGCGACGGCAATCTTGCCCACTCAACCGCACCGGCGTTCCCGACTTCACCAAACTGGCAAACGCCAGCGCCTCCGCCATACCATAATCGACCGGACGCTTCCCCTTGCCCATGTCTGCCCGCTGTTCGAGCAACTTCTTCACCTTGGCATGAATGTGAAAATCATCGGGATAACTGGTCAGCCGTTCCGCCAATTCACCCAGTTCCTCTGCCGGCAACCCAGTCTCGACCGCATATTCAGCCTTGTAGCGTCCGCCTTTATAGTCATCCCAGTAGCTCGGCAACTCCCGGAGCGTCGGCTTCTTCGTGATCGACCCGCTTTGCTGATGCGCTGCCTCCAATTCCTCACGAATTACCCGCACTCGTTCCTCAATGCCCGGAATCCCATTGTCCTCGGCGTAAATCTCCCACAGCGCCGGATGGTTCGCGATGGCCTTATAAAGCACCGGCTGCGTAACCGTCGGATCATCCACTTCGCTGTGTCCATGTCGACGGAAGCCGATCATGTCGACCACCACATCACTGCCAAACTTGTAACGATATTCGACCGCCATCCGCCCCACCCGCAAAACCGCGTCCACGTCTTCCCCATTCACGTGGAAGATCGGGATCGCTTGCCGCCGTGCCAATTGCGCTGCAAAACGCGAAGAATGCGATTCCTTCGGCACCGTCGTAAAGCCAATCAGATTGTTGGCAATGATGTGAACCGTTCCACCCACGGTATAGCCCGGCAGGTCGGCAAAATTCATCGTCTCCGCAACAATTCCCTGCCCCGCGAACGCCGCATCGCCGTGCACCAGCAGCGGTAGATATTTCTGTTTGCCCGATTCTCCCGCCCGATCCTGCTTGGCTCGGGTTCGCCCGATCGTCACCGGATCGACTGCCTCCAAGTGACTTGGATTCGACACCAGGTGAATATGAACTTTCGCCCCGCTTCGAGTTTCGTACTCGCCCGTCGCTCCCATGTGGTACTTCACATCGCCACTGCCTAGCACGCTGCGCGGATCCACATCTTCAAAATTCGCAAATACCTCTTCCGCCGCTCGCCGCGCCACATGCACGATCACATTCAATCGTCCCCGGTGACTCATTCCCATCACCAGTTCCGCCACACCCTGCTCTGCCGCGGCCTGCAGAATTTCGTCCACTAGCGGAATCAGCGCGGTCACGCCCTCCAGCGAAAATCGTTTCGTTCCCAGGTACCGCTGCTGCAAGACCGTCTCGAACAGCTTCGCCCGAATCAGTTGATCCAGCGCGGCATCCCGATCGACCTTCGGCTGCGGGCCCTCCATATGTTCCTGGATCCAGCGCCGTCGCTCGGGATCGGGGATGTGCATGAATTCCACGCCCACGGTTCCGCTGTAAATCTGACGCGCCTCGCGCGCCGCTTCATTGTCGATTTGCAAGTCGGGATGCTGCTCGGCCCGAAAGAACCCAAGCGGATCGAGGTCGGCCTCGAGATATCCCCAGCGCCGGAACGCGTCGAATACGCGCTCGCGTTCGAGGTTGTCCTGCTCAAGCACTCCCGAAGTAGTTTCCGTTATCGTTTTCACTCGCGATGCCATAATCCGTTACTAGCATAATGGATGAAAGCCAAGTCAGAACAGATTCAGACCTGGGGAGACGGATTCGTTCGGCTTGTTTAGGATTAATCACTTCGGGGTAGAGGTAATGGAAATGCAAGATCTTCCTGCTCTGCACAAACTCGCTTTCAACGGTGACGTTTATATCTCCTTTGACGTCGATGTCCTCGATCCCGCCTTCGCGCCCGGAATTTCCCATCGCGAACCGGGCGGAATGTCCGTGCGTGACGCCCTTTCTCATCTTCATGCCATCCGCGGCAATATTGTTGGCGCTGACATCGTGGAGTACAACCCAAAGCAGGACATTTCACAACTCACTGCTATGGTTTGCGCCAAGATCCTGAAAGAAGTGTTGGGTGTGATGCTTGCAGGTCCCACGCGCTAAGTAGTTCTGCATACGCGCCGGCCAGAATTCACACAGGATTCACATTTCGGTCACCTCCCAGTAACACAACCTCACTACAGTTAGCCGCCAACGCCCAGTCCAGTCTTTTGTTATCGCGGAGTTTCGGGCTGAGCCGTGTGTTCATCTGTGCCCAACGTCGACTCGATGTCAAGTTCTGTCCACAAGGGATGAGCGAATGAGACCCCTCATTTTTGTGGTTTGCGGCGAGACTGAGATCTGCCACATGTCCCAGTCTTGCCTCGAGGAAGCCGGTTACAGCGTGAGAACATTCTCCTCGATGGACGTGCTTGAGGAGGCCGAGTATCAGTGTCCCTCGCTCATGCTCATCTCGCTCGTCTTGCCCGACGGCAACGGTATTGCCCTTTGCCGTCGCCTTCGGCAGAGCCGCATCGCCAGCCGCGTCGCAGTGGTTTTCCTTCTCGAGGAGGATACCGAGGAGCACCGCGTTCTCGTGCTCGACTCAGGCGCCGACGACTGCATCGCCAAGCCCTTCAGTGACCGTGAACTTGTGGCTCGCATTCAGGCCGTACTACGCCGCCTGCCCCGAAGCGGTGGGGCAGCGCGAGCGAAAAAACCCGATCTCGTGATCGATAGCTGGGCCATGAAGGTCACGGTCGGTGGCGAACCCATGCCTATCACCAGCCTGGAATTTCGCGTGATCGAATACCTCGCCCGGCATCGCGGTCAAGTCTTCACCCGCGACCTGCTGCTCGATGCCGTCTGGGGTGATACGCAATTTGTCACGCCTCGCAGCGTCGACGCCTGCATCCGCCGCATTCGCAAGAAACTCGAACTCAACCCCGCTCGTCCCGCCTATTTGAAGACTGTCCGAGGCATCGGCTATCGACTGGATGCTGTCGCCGAATGGCAATCGGCTGTCAATGAAGGTTGCACCTGCGTGGTTTGCACCAGCTCCACCAATCCTCCACACCTTCTTCATAGCCCCAGTTCCAAACGCAAACGTCCCTCGGCGTGACCCGCTGTCCGCTTCCGAACACTGGATTCCGCCGCCGCACAGAACTCTAATATCCTCCGCCGTACTGTCCCACCAAAATAGCCTTACCCTCAATGACTTACGACACAGAGCAACTCTGGCCCACGGGGTGCATTTCCAGTCGGCATGGAAAGCCCCACCTTCGGGGCCGACAGCATGACCACCGCGCGGGTCCTGGTGGCCGACGATCAGCCCCACGTCCTCGACGCCCTGCAACTGCTGCTCAAGAATCACGGCTATCGCACCGAGGCCGTCACTCAACCGCGCTCCGTTCTTCAGGCCTTGCAGTCGAATCAGTTCGACGTCGTCCTCATGGACCTCAACTACACCCGCGACACTACCGAGGGTGGTGAAGGCCTGGAACTCGTTTCACAGATTCGCGCCATCGACCAAAATCTGCCTCTGGTGGTGATGACCGCCTGGAGCAGCGTCGATTTGGCGGTCGAAGCTATGCAGCGTGGCGCTTCTGATTTCGTGCAGAAGCCGTGGTCGAACGGCGAACTGCTAGCCAAGCTCGGTGCCCAAGTCGAGCGCGGCCATACGCTGCGCCAGGCCCAACGTCAGCACTCCGACGAATTGCGCGAAGCTCGCGAGATTCAACGGAACCTGCTGCCAAAATCAATCCCCCAAATCCGCGATTATGAAATCGCCGGCATTACCCAACCGATGCGCTTTGTCGGCGGCGATTATTACGACGTCGTCCGCGTCAGCAAAACCCAAACCGTTCTCTGCATCGCCGATGTCGCTGGTAAAGGAATGCCCGCAGCGCTGCTCATGTCGAGTCTGCAAGCTGCTTTGAAGCCGCTGATGTGGGAGACTTTCTCGCCGCGTGAAATCTGCCGCCGCCTTAATCGCATCCTTTGCGAGATCGCTCCCGTCGGTAAATTTGTTTCATTCTTCTATGCCCTATTGGATAGCGAGCAGCATCGGCTCGCCTATTGCAATTGCGGGCATAACCCTCCCATGCTCATTCGGGCCGACGGATCCGCTTGTGAATTAAATGCTGCTGGCGCAGTTCTCGCTCAATTTCCCGATTGGATTTACGAGCAGAGCGATTTGCAGTTGAAAGCCGGAGACGAGCTTCTGCTATTCACTGATGGTTTAGTCGAAGCCTGCAACTCGTTTGAGGAACCTTTTGGCGAAGATCGCCTCGTCCAGATCGCACGGCACAATACCGCCGGCAGCGCTGAAAATCTCAAAACGCTGCTTATGCGCTCGGCTATCGAGCATTGCGAAGGCCACTTTCAAGATGACGCCAGCTTGGTGGTCGTGAAGGCGCTGTAACCGCGCCTACTGCGAAGCTGTTTGCACCGCAAATTCCTGTCCCGCAACCGGCCCCAGAAAAGGGATGACGTAGCCTTTGATGTCGACTTTCCCCGCTCGTTCCACTTCGACCAGCAGGCTGTATCTGAACTCGCCCCGCTCAAACGCCTCCTCGCCTAAACGAAAGACCAGCATGTCATTTTTCGAACCGTGCACCGAAGTCTGTTGCGGATTGGCATTTTTTAGAATCATTAGGATCTGCGCTTCTCGTTTTTCCCGACTGTGTTCTGCCTCTTCTTCAGCTTTTCGTTTTTCGGCGCTTCTCTCGCTCAATCGAAAACCCGGAATGAGCTGCCGGGCCTGCGCTAGTGCGTCGCTGGATACGACATCACCCTCCCATGCGCCTTCCGGCAAATCCCCCGGCCCATCCAGGCTGACTGACATGATTAACTTATCCCCCGCCTTCAGTTCGCGGCCCTCGCCACTGATTGCCAGCTCCCCGACCACCACCGGCAACGCGGCTACCTTCGATCCTTCTGCCAGGAACAACGTCCGCCCGCCAGGAGATGTCAGCTCTGGAACACTGATATAAGCCCCACTTTGGCTTTCAGCTAGGATCGCCGCCGGCCGACTCTCAAACGCAACAAACGTTTTCCTGCTATCGCCGCTGAAGGGCCCGTGCACGACACAAAGCTGCCCTTTCATGCAAAGCGGGTCTGCCTTAAACGATTTTGAAGATGGCAGCGGCTTCCCCGAACTCACCGGTAGATTCAAAGTCTTCGTTAAGGATTGGGCGGAATCGTTCGCTCGACGAAATATAAGTTTCAGCGACCTACTCTCGGGAATCTGAAAACTTACCGGCGCATCCGCCGCCTGCGACTCCGCTCCTTCTATCCGCAACTGCCATCCAGACAATCGCGACGCACCTCCACTACCCTCGAGCGGCAATGAAATCGGGATGACCTCAAAATCCGGCGCACCTTCGTACTGTTCAGGATTTTCGACCATCGTCCCCGACACGCGCTCGCCAGCTCGCAGTCGCGCCGGAAGAATGAATCCCACCTCTGGCTTGACCGATGGTTCGCGGGTGAGCGGCTGGGGGATCTCCCCGTTCCGTTGCGCTGCGGTCCGCGCTGCTTCCAAATTGCGCATGACCTCGTCGTAAGTGAACCTATGTACTTCCCGATTATTCCCGCCGCCCTCTTCATCTCCGGACGGACAATCAACCGCTTTGTAGTCCCGCGCAGCGATATTCCATTCGGCGCAGCGATACACCCCCGTCCACGGATCGTGCAACAACTTATGACCACCAATCTGTTGCCCCGATTCGTCAAAAACCTGGATGGACTCGCCGGTAAAGTTTGTGCTCTCGTCGTAGTTGTGGTGCACCACCTTACGCACCTTGCCATTCGGCCAATACGTCGTATCCGTCTGCTGCGCCCCGTAGTAGCCTGGCAGGTATTCGTAGTCCACCCTCTGCTGCAGCTTGCCGTCGGCGCTGATTGTCCGCATCTCTGTGGGCTTGCCCGCGGCGTTGTAGTCGGTCTCGATTTTGCCCGCTAGGCCATTGGTGTCAACCGAAGTGTGTTGCGCCAATGCGATGCTCGCTAGACAAACGTATAGAGCAAGTCCCCAGCAGCCATGGGAAATCAAGGCAATTAGGTTTTCAGAACCCTGAGTCTGTTTAGGCAACGCAGTAGTGTATCTCAGGCCGTCCAAAACTGCCCCGTCCTCACTTCACAAAGAACGCCGAACTTCATTGCCGGCCGCCCCAACTCCGCGTCCATACTAACTTTTGACTCTGTTAACTACGGAGTAAATAGTTGTAATTCGCCGAGACGTGTGTTGAAATTGGCGACGCACGTTACGCCGTTATTCGGAAGGGAGCAGTGGAAAAAAATCATGCGGAAAACAAGTGTTGTGGGTATCTCCTTGGTTGTTCTGGCCGTGCTGTCGGTATCCTGCTTGCCATTAGCCGCGCAGGATGTGGCTCACCACGCAGTTGCATTCGGTATTTCGGAACGTTTAGGCGATCTTGCTAAATTGCCTCAACCTGTTCATTACGGCTTTCACGAAGCCAACCCAGTTCGGCGCATTCCCAAGCGCTCCTTCGGCACGGTTGCCGAGGGTGGAGCAGACTTCTGCTGAAGCGCCGCCTCCAGCGGGCATTTTCAAAGCCAATTTCCTTGGCGTAGGCAACGGCTTCCCGAACTATTCGGTTCCTGACGCGCCGCCGGACACCACTATGGCGGTCGGCGATACCCAGATTCTCCAGTGGGTCAATACTTCTTACACGGTCTGCTCCAAGACCGCTCCTTACACCTGCGGACCAGCGGTCGAAGGCAATATGCTTTGGTCTGGATTGCCGGGCAGCCCGCTTTGTAAGACCCAGAACGATGGCGACATCATCGCCCAGTGGGATGTACAGGCTCATCGCTGGGTTTTGACGCAAAACGTTTTTGCCTCGCCCTATGCCGTATGCGTCGCAATCTCAACCACCAACGACGCCAATGGCACTTACTACATCTATGAATTCTCGGTGCCCGGCAATGGCTTCCCTGACTATCCTAAGTGGGGAATCTGGCCTGTTGACTACGGCCAGGCATTTAACAATTTTGGCCCTGGCGGCAGCGGATTCGTGGGCCCCATGGCTTGCGTCTATAACCGCACCAAGATGCTCGCCGGCGATCCTACCGCCGAACAGATTTGTCACCAGTACACCAGCAGTGAGGACAGCTTGCTTCCAGCTGACCAGGATTCACCTACTGCCCCGCCCAGCGGAGAAGATCACTTCTATATCGGCAGCGTCGGCGATGTCGACAACGCCCATCTCTCTCTCTATTCGGCGCACATCAACAACGTCAATGACTGGTCGCAGGGCGCAACCTTCACCGGCGACAACAACTCCCAGTTGCTCAGCATCGCACCTTTCAATCCGGCATGCGACGGCAACTACGGCGGCGATTGTGTTCCGCAGAAGAGCATTACCGACCTGCTCGAATCGCTCTCCGGCCGGCTGATGTATCGCTTTGCTTATTGGAACGACGGATCGAAGGCGCAGCACTTCTTTACCCTCTTTGATGTCGCCGCCACCGGCGGCCAGGATGGAGAGCGCTGGATGGAGATTACCGCTCCAGATTCCCAGGTTCCGGTGACTTCACTCAGCGTTTATCAGCAGGGCACCTACGCTCCTAACGGCAATTGGCGCTGGATGGGTTCGATCGCTCGCGACAAAGTCGGGAACATTGCCATGGGTTACAGCGAGTCTTGCGGCGACACCTGCCCCGGCGGCACTGCAATGTACCCGTCGGTCTTTATAACCGGTCGCCAGCCTTCCGATCCGCTTGGCCAAATGCTGCGCGAGCTCAAGGTGGTGGGTGGAACCGGTTCGCAGCCGGGAACCGCAAACCGCTGGGGCGACTACAGCTCGATGCGTATCGACCAGGATGGCTGCACCTTCTGGTACACCCAGGAATATTACAAGGTGACGGAGCAATTCGACTGGAGCACCCAAGTGGTTGCGGGCAAGTTCCCGAATTGCAAGTAATCTTGTCTCCTAAACAACAGCGACCTCCAGCATTCCTGGAGGTCGCTTTTTTGTGGAATTTGGGGTGGCAGGTCTTTCGCGTCTTCGCGAAAGTGGGAAGATGTCTAACCTCAGACGAACCTACGTCAGCAGCTTCGCCGCTTCCTTCGCGTAGTACGTCAGAATAATGCTTGCTCCGGCGCGCCGGATCGATTGCAAGCTTTCCAGCATCACGCGCTCGCGGTCAATCCAATTGTTCCTGGCAGCGGCCTCGATCATCGCAAACTCACCCGAAACCTGATACGCCGCCAGCGGCAAATCAAATCGCTCCCTCGCCGCCGCAATCACATCGAGATAGGGCATGGCAGGTTTCACCATGATCATGTCCGCTCCTTCCTCAATGTCGAGTTCAATCTCGCGCATGGCTTCCCGCAAATTCGCCCCATCCATCTGATAAGAGCGCCGGTCGCCGAATTGCGGTGTCGAGTCGGCCGCTTCGCGAAATGGCCCATAAAACCCCGACGCAAATTTCGCCGCGTACGAAAGAATCGGAGTGTTGATCAGCCCAGCTCCATCGAGCGCTTTCCGGATCGCTGCCACGCGCCCATCCATCATGTCCGAAGGTGCGATGATGTCGACGCCGGCCCGCGCTAACGAAACCGCCGTCCGCGCCAGAATCTCAAGCGTCGCATCGTTGACGATTTCGTATTGAGTCGCGGCAGCGGGCTGAGCCGCAACCGCCGCCCCCAACGATTGCGGTCCTGCCGCTTGCACAATTCCGCAATGCCCGTGCGACATGTACTCGCAGAGGCAGACATCGCCCATGATGATAAGATCGCGAACTTCCCGCTTAATCGCCCTCGCCGCCTGCTGCACAATGCCGTTTTCTTCCCACGCGCCGGTCGCAATCTCGTCTTTTTTCTCGGGGAGGCCAAATAAGATGACCGCCGGCACTCCCAGCGAATGCGTTTGTTCCGCTTCTTTGACCGCCTCGTCGACCGAAAGATTGAAGACCCCCGGCATGGAGCGCACTTCCTTGCGCACACCCTCGCCCGGGCAGACAAACATCGGGTAGACCAACGATTCAGGCGTAAGCCGCGTCTCCCGCACCAGAGACCGCATCTGCTCACTCTGCCGCAAGCGCCGTAACCGCGTAGTTGGAAAGGCCATAGCGAAAACCCTTGTCGAACAGCCTGATTCTAGCAGAGCAAACCCGCTGCGTTGGCCGACAGGGAGTGCTAAACCCAGCCTTTATACCGATTCTATGGTGATCCGCGTCACAGACGATGTTCCTCTATGCCCTCCGTGTTTGCTCTAGTTATTCTCCTGTACCATAAACTTCTAATGCCGCACCCGCTTTCCCATACCAGCTCCCGAGTGCTGGAATTCGATTCCCTGCGTGATTTGCTTCGCGGATACGCGAGTTCTCCGCTGGGCCAGGGTCTTATCTCTGCGCTGCAGCCTTCCTCCGACCAGAACTGGATCGAAGACCAGCACCAACTAACCAGCGAGATTCGAGAGTTTCGCCGCGTCGGTGGCAGTTTCGATTTTTCGGGATTGCTCGAAGTTCGCGAGCAGTTGGAAAAGTCGCGGATTACCGGCGCCGCTCTCGAGATCGCCGACATCCGCGATATCGTCCTTATCGCAGATCGTGCCGCCGAATGGCGTGAGATTTCGATGCAGCCGCCTGCAGCCATGAAAGGCGAGTGGAGAGCCGTCGCACAACTTTCCTCAGGAATCACCGACTTCACCGAGTTCTTGCGCGCTTTTCGCAACAAGATCCTCCCTGACGGAACCTTGGATGACCGTGCTTCTCCCGAACTCGCGCGCATCCGTCGCGACATCGAAAAACAACGCCGCTTGATCCAGGAATCTCTGCGAGGTTATCTGCGCCGGCTAACCGAAGGCGGAACCGCGCAGGATGATCTGATCACAATCCGCGGCGAACGCTTCGTCATTCCGGTGAAGGTCGAACAGAAACGTCGCGTACAAGGTGTCGTCCACGGCGCCAGCTCGAGTGGGCAGACCGTCTTCATCGAGCCTCTCGAAACCATCGAGCAGAACAACGAACTCGTCCGCTTAATGGAAGAAGAGCTCGCCGAGATTCATCGCATCCTTCTCGAAATGACCCGGCGCATCGGCGAACACGCTGACGCCATCCTGAGCGCATCTCAAGTTCTCGCGGAATTGGAGCTGCAATTTGCCAAAGCACGATTCGCCGAGGATTACAACTGTGTGGCCGCGGAATTCGCGGCGGAAAACGAAGCTCGCCCACGCCAAACTCACCTTGTTCTGTGGAAAGCCCGCCATCCCTTACTCGAACGGAACCTCAATCTCAAAGGTACTCGCGTCGTCCCGATTAGCATTGAGCTCGAAGGCGAAAACCACGAGCTGATCATTACCGGCCCAAATACCGGCGGCAAGACCGTTGCCCTCAAAACGCTCGGCTTGCTGGCCTTGATGGCACAATCGGGCATTCCAGTTTCCGCCGACCGTGCTACCTTGCCGATCTTTGATTCCGTCTTGGCCGATATTGGCGACTATCAATCCATCGAACAGAACCTCTCGACCTTTTCCGCCCATGTCACGAACATTGACTTCATCTCTCGAACCGCGACTCCAGACTCGCTTGTCCTTCTGGACGAACTCGGCTCGGCTACCGATCCCGAAGAAGGCGCTGCCCTGGCTGTCGCCATCGCCGAGCATTTCCGCCTGATCGGATGCATCAGCGTTATCTCGACCCACCACACATCGCTGAAAGTTTTCGCCGCGAATACCCCTGGAGTGCTTAACGCATCCGTCGGCTTCGACGAAGCCACCCTCCAACCTACCTATGAGTTGAAAGTCGGCGTTCCGGGAGCCTCTGCGGGAATCAACATCGCCCAGCGCCTGGGACTAAACCCCGCCGTAATCGCGCAGGCACGTGCCAGCTTGGGCTCCCAGGCCCGCGATGTCAGCGAATTTCTCGATCGCCTCCATGCCGAATTGCGTGAGGCCGAAGCCGATCGCCTGCGCCTGCGCACTCGCGAGGCAGAGCTTGACCGTGAGAAAACCCGCATGGCCGCGGAGGGAAAGAAAGATCAGCAAGCCAAGATCAAAGAACTGGAAAAGAAACTCGATGGCCTGCTACGCGACTTTGAATATCATGCCCGCGAAGCGGTCAACGCGATCCAGGACCGCGTTGCATCACAAAAGCTCTCGAAAGATGCCGAGCGTCGAATCTCCAAGCTGCGGCGAGAATTTCGCGAGCAGTTTGACTCCACCGTCGTCGCTCACTCCACCGGCGCCGATGCCGGCGACGTCCATGCCCAGCCCCACGTGGTCCAACACGTCTCTCAGGGTGACACCGTCAAGCTGAAGTCGATGGGACGGACTGCAATTGTCAGCCGCCATCTGGACGACAATCACTTCGAAGTCGAAATCGGTGCCATGAAGATGCGCATCGCACGCGATGACATCGCTGAAGTGCTGGCGCGCGCGGCGGAATCCCCTGTCAAAGCCGCGCGGGCTCGCGGCATCTCAATCTCGCTCGAAAGCGAAAACCAAAACGTTCCATCGGAAATTAACGTGATCGGCCGCAATGTCGACGAAGCTACGCGGGAAGTAGAAAAGTTCGTTGACAGAGCTTTCTTAGCGGGAATGCGTCGTGTGCGCGTGGTCCACGGCAGCGGCATGGGCATTCTGCGCAAAGCCCTTCGGCAATACCTGCAAACCCATCCCCACGTGGAGTCCGTCGCTGAGCCTCCTCAAAACGAAGGCGGAGGCGGAGCTACGGTGGTGGAGTTGAGGGTATAGGGCAGTTTCTCTCGACAGCCGTAACCTCAGCGACCGGCCTTCCAGCGTGTTGGTCGTTCCCATCGGGACTTATGGAGTTGAGGCATCGCGTCCGAGTAGTCCTAGCTTGAAAGCGCACTTTATTAAGCTGCTAGAGAAGAAATCGCTGATTGAGCCGCAGACGCGACCACTGTCCGCCGAGCCGCATTGGGCAAAGTCGTGCAGATGATGTGGTGAGCCGTCGATCAAATGCGCCTTGGCCTGGCAAGCAGGTTCGTTGACCTTTTCCTCCGCCCTCAACTACTAATTCCTGAAATCCACAGCTTTTCCTAATGCCCGGCGAGGCTGCTATATTCCCTTCAGCCCTTCTCTGGCGCACAATTACTCCGCACCATTCCGCTCATGGCCAACCCCGGCGATTTTGCATACGAACTCAAGCAGCAGGCGGATATCGTTCGCGTCATCGGCGACTACGTCAAGCTGAAAAAGGCCGGCGCGCAAAATTATTCCGGGCTTTGTCCCTTTCATAACGAGAAAACACCTTCTTTTTCCGTTCACGCCACCCGCCAGTTCTTTCACTGCTTCGGATGCGGCTCGTCCGGCGACGTCTTCAGCTTCGTACAGAAAATCGAAAACATCACTTTTCCGGAAGCTGTGCGAGCCGTCGCGCAAAAGCTCGGTGTCGCCCTTCCGAAGGTAAGTTACAGCAGTCCGGCGGAAGCGAAAGAAGCCAAGCAGCGTACCGTGCTGCTCGACATCCACGAACACGCATGCGATTTCTTTCAGGAATGCCTGCGGCGTCCGGAGGGCGCTCGCGCTCGCGAATATCTCGCTGGCCGCGGCCTCAACGAAGAAATGATCAAGGCGTTCCGCATCGCCTATGCTCCCGATTCCGGCTTCCTGTTGCGGGATCGTTTGCGCGCCGAGTTCGACGAAGATGTTTTGCGCGAAAGCGGCCTATTTTCCTGGAAGGACAAAGAAGGCAGTCAGCCCACACCTGCCAGCCCTCACCGTGAAGGGCCCAAGGACCAACGACCGACGACCAACGACGAATCCCCAGCCAGCGGCCAACAACCAACCACTCTCTACTCCAAATTCCGTAACCGCGTGATGTTTCCCATCACCAACGAAAGCGGACGCGTCATCGCCTTCACTGGCCGAACCCTTTCTACGGACGAAAAAGCCGGACCCAAGTATCTCAACTCCCCCGAGACCGCGATCTACTCCAAGTCGCGGGTTCTCTTCAACCTCGACCGCGCCAAAGAAGCCATTCGCAAGCTCGACTATGCCATCTTGGTCGAAGGCCAAATGGATTGTATTTCCGTTTACGCATCTGGCTTTCACAACGTAATCGCCAGTTCCGGCACGGCGTTCACCGAATTGCAGGCCCGCTTGCTCGGCCGCTTCAGCAAAAATGTGGTGGTCAACTTCGACCCCGATACCGCCGGTGCGAAAGCCACGGAGCGCACGCTCGGCTTGCTCGTCGAAGAAGAGTTTCAGATCAAAGTCTTGTCGCTCGAACCCGGCTTCGATCCCGACCTATATATTCGTCGCAAAGGCAAAGATGCCTACGCCCAGGCTTTGCGCAATTCCCAGCCCTACTTCGATTACCTGATTGAGAGGGCCCGCGCTCAGTTCAGCGCTCGAACGCCGGAAAGCAAAGTTAAGGCCGTGAATTTTCTTTTACCTCACATCCAGCGTGTGCCCAGCCGCATTGTTCGCGACGAACTCGCGCGCGAGATCGCCCAGAAGCTCGCCATCGATTCCGCCGTCTTGCGCCAGGAACTGCAGCATGCCGCCACCAAACGAGCTGCCCACGAAATCAAAACATCACTCGAAAGCCAGGTTACCGACGCCGAAAAGATTCTCATCCGCGCCTTAACTTCCAGTCATGAAGTGCAGGCTGGCGAAAATCGCCTCTCCTCCCGCGAAGGCGCTGACGAGGACTTCGATCCCGCGCGTCAAGCCGAGTATGCTCTGCGGAATGAGGATCTTCACCGGGGCATGGCGACCGAAGGCTTAATGGATGCTTTGCTGGCAGCACCTGACTCCGCCGATCTCGTGTCACTTCCCGTTACTGACGCGGACCGCAACCTTTTAGCCTCGGTTCTCATGAAAGACGACGAGGAGCTTACTCCCGAGCGGCTTGAAGGGGCAGTCCGCGGGCTGCGCAGAATTCATCTCCGGCGGAAACTTGAGCAAGTCCAACGCGAACTGCAAGCCAAGCCTAATCAGGAAGCCAGCCGGCTGCAAACCTTGCTGCAAGAGAAACTTCGACTCAAGCGGGCATTGATGGATCCCGGCCTCCCAGGGGAAGAATCACCTCCTGCGGCGTGAGACTCAAAATGAAACTCAAAGCATGTTTTGCACATCTAAGTGGTTAACGGCAGGGAACATAACGCGGGGGCGAACGGCGGCGCCAGAAGAGAGACTCGGCAACCGGCTGATTTCATGCTATACTTCGTAAGTTTGTGTCGGCGTTGGCTCGTCACTTTACGATCCCACCATTTTAAACGACGTTTTGACGTCCTCTTCCAGGGACGACTGAGGAAATTTTCTCTTGGCTCTTGACGATAAGTACGAAGACATTAAGAAGTTGATCGACACCGGAAAGGAGAAGGGTTACTTGACTTATGATCAGGTAAACGATCTCATTCCGCAGGACGTCCATTCTCCCGAAGATCTCGACGATCTTCTCACCACCATCGGCACCCAGGGCATCGACGTGCTCGAAGGGCCGAAACCGCCCGGCGCAGCCTTCGACAAAAAGTTCGAAGAAGGCGAAGAAATGGGCGATGATGTTGAACTCGACCTCACGCCCGGCGCTCTTGAAAAAACCAATGACCCGGTGCGCATGTATCTGCGCGAGATGGGTACGGTTCCGCTACTCACACGCGAGGGCGAAGTCGAGATTGCCAAGCGCATCGAGCGCGGCCAGCTCCGCGTCCTCAAGGCGCTTTCGCGTTCTCCTATCGTTATCGGCGAGCTGCTCGCCATGGGCGAGGACCTTAAAAAGGGCGTCCGTTCCATCAAGGAAGTCGTCACTTTCGACGAAGAAGAAATCACCGACGAAATTCTGCAGAACCGTCTGAAGGATTTCACTGGCAAGATCGACGAACTGGCCAAAGCCTACAAAAAGGCCAATCAGTTGATCGAGAAGTTTGCCACCGTCAATCAGAAGAAGCGCCCCAAGGACTACCGCCGCTACCGCCTGAATACGGCCCGCGCCATCGTGGAAGTTTCCCTCTGCGTGCGTAATCTTGGCTTCACCAATGCCGAGCGCAAACGTCTTATCGACCGTGTCAACAAAACGGTCGACACCATGCGTTCCCTCGACCGCCAGTCGATCAACCTCGAAAAGAAAGCCGATGCGACGCGCAGCGAAGAACAGCGCAAAGAATATCGTCGGCAGTCGCGCGCCATTCGCGCCGAACTCGAAAAACTCGAGCTTGAAACCACAGTTGTGTTCCTGGAGCTCAAGCGCACCCAGCGCGAAATCATCCAGGGCGACATGGACGCGGAGCAGGCGAAGCGTGAGTTGATCGAAGCCAACCTGCGGCTGGTGGTTTCTATCGCTAAGAAATACACCAACCGCGGCCTGCAATTCCTCGATTTAATTCAAGAAGGCAACATCGGTTTGATGAAGGCCGTCGACAAGTTCGAATACCGCCGTGGCTACAAGTTTTCCACTTATGCCACGTGGTGGATTCGCCAGGCGATTACCCGCGCCATTGCCGATCAGGCTCGTACCATTCGTATCCCGGTCCACATGATCGAAACCATCAACAAGCTGATCCGCACTTCGCGTCAGCTTGTTCAGGAACTCGGCCGCGAACCGACCTCGGAAGAAATCGCCAAACGCATGGACATTCCGGTGGCGAAAGTCCGCAAGGTGCTGAAGATCGCGCAGGAACCGATCTCGCTCGAAACTCCGATCGGCGAGGAAGAAGATTCGCATCTCGGCGATTTCATCGAGGACCGGGCCGTGGTTTCGCCCGCCGAGGCTGTCATCAACGTTAACTTGAAGGACCAGACTTCGCAGGTGCTGCGTACCCTGACTCCGCGCGAAGAGAAAGTCATCAAGATGCGTTTTGGCCTGGAAGACGGCAGCGAGCACACACTGGAAGAAGTTGGCCAGTCATTTGCCGTGACACGCGAGCGCATCCGCCAGATTGAAGCCAAGGCTCTGCGCAAGCTGCGTCATCCCTCGCGCTCGCGGAAGCTGCGGGCGTTCATGGACGGCGTGCACGACTAAGCTCCCATAAACAAAAGAAATGGGCGCGAGCCATCGCGCCCTTTTTCCTGCGATTTTCACCTGTGCAAATCTGTGGCCGATCTTTTTCCGCTTTTTCCTTGACTTTCCACAAGCAATTCTTTTGCTCCACAGTTTCTGCACAGTCCGCCTGCAATTTTTTGTTGCAGCTTCCTTCCATTTCAAGCAAAGTGCTGGCCAGCGCATACGTGAGATGTCTGAAGAGCGCTGCTACGATTGCTGGGAGCTGGTTGTTTTCCGGCAGTTCTCGAGGGTGAATTGCTGGAAGGGTTTCCCTCATGCGCCACTGCGCGTTGTGGGCTACCAAGGCGTTGCGGCCTCCTCGAAGGTCCCTCCCACGGAAGGACTGAGCGGCTGGTTAACGGCAATTGCTGCAATTTGCGACGTGTAGATCCCCGTCTGCCGCGCGCGATTTGCAGGGTGCGTAGAGAAACGGGTACTCCGCGTGAGTGCGGTTTCGAAACGTGCGCCTCTCTGCCTTGTGCGGTGAGGGCAGTCCAGGCATCCACGAGCGAAGCGGTCGGAGGTGGCTGGCCTCCGACCGCTCTAATTTTTGCTCGTCGCCGTAGAACCTCGTCGCGGTAGAACCTCGTCGCCGTAGAACCTCGTCGCCGCAGAACCCCGTCGCGGTAGAACTCTGTGTGCCCCCTGTGCCCTCTGTGTTTTGGATTTCTTGGATCTAAGCTCGATCTGGCTTGTTCTCCTTCCATTCGCCTATAATCTCCCCAGCAAACATGCGTCCAACAAAAAATCTGTTTCTTCCGGTTTTTCCAAAAACCTGCGGCTTCTTCACAAGCGATGTGTCTCTAATATCCCATTTGCAGTCGAGCCGCATTTTCATCTGGAGAAACTTTGGCAACCACTGATTACTCGCTCGCGCACACGCTTCCGGCCAATGTCGAAGCCGAGCGCTCCATCCTCGGCGCCATCCTTCTCGACAATCACGCTTTCAATGAAGCTGCCGAGCACCTGAAGGCCGAAGATTTCTCCCTCGATTCTCACCGTCGCATTTATTCGCGCATGGTCGAACTGGCCGACTCTTCCCGCCCGATCGACCTTATTACCCTTGCCGAGGAACTTGATCGCTGCAAAGAACTCGAGGCCATCGGAGAAGTCGCCTACTTGTCCAGTCTCCTGGATGGTGTTCCCGATCGGCCGAGCATCGAGCACTACATCAAAATCGTTCGCGACAAGGCGCTCCTGCGGGGATTGATTCACGCGGCCAACGGAGCGATCGCCCGCGCGGCGGAGCAAGCCGACCCTGCCGAAGAAATTCTCAACGATGCGGAAGCCGCCATCTTTCAGCTCTCCGAAAAACGTATCGGACGCGGCTTCATGGGCGTGCAGGAGATCGTCAAAGAATCGTTTGGATCGGTCGACGCCTTGCTCCAACGTGGCCAGCGCATCACCGGATTGGAAACGCATTACGCGGATCTCGACGAAAAAACCAGCGGTCTGCAGCCTTCCGACCTCATCATCATCGCCGCCCGTCCCTCCATGGGCAAAACATCCCTGGCTCTTAACATCGCCGAAAACGTTGCGATCATCGATCAGAAAGTCGTCGCCGTTTTCTCTCTGGAAATGTCACGCGAAGCTCTCTTGCAGCGTCTTCTCTGCTCCCTCGCCCGGGTCGACTCCCACAAGTTCCGCACTGGCTCGCTCTGGAAAGACGATCTAAACAAGGTCCACCACGCGCTGGAGCAGTTGGTCAACGCTCCCGTCTTCATCGACGACACGCCCGGGATCGCGCTCAGCGAAATGCGAGCCAAAGCCCGCCGCCTGATGCAATCCCAAGGCCGGCTCGATCTGATCATCGTCGACTACCTGCAACTCATGTCCGGTGGGAGCCGCCGCTACGAAAACCGCACTCAAGAAGTCTCGGCGATTTCTCGTGGCCTCAAAGGGCTGGCAAAAGAGTTATCGGTTCCTCTCGTCGCCCTCTCCCAGTTGAGTCGCGCGCCCGAGAGCCGTGGCTCGACCGACCATCGTCCACAACTTGCCGACCTGCGTGAGTCCGGTTCCATAGAGCAGGATGCCGACGTGGTAGCCTTCATCTTCCGCGAAGAGGTCTACAAACCTGACGACCCGGAACTCGACGGTATTGCCGAATTGATCATCCGCAAGCAGCGCAACGGCCCGACCGGAACCATAAAAATGGCTTTCCTCAAGGGATCTACGCGGTTCGATTCGCTAGCCCATGGCGGCTCGGGCTCTGACGAATAACCGCTAGCACTTGTGCGATGCGCGCCCCAAACCCTGTGGAAAATATTGTGGAACCGTGGGCCCAGGCACAAATGCGACGGTCCGCCGCTGGCCGGGTTGGTCCAGTTTGACCCGCTCCGAGGGGTGTAAGTCACACGATCAAGTGACGTTACCAGTTTGTCAACGGCTGTTGACAGATGGATTTAACGCCCTCGCAGTTCCTGGCAACCTTTGAGATTTGCACATTTCTAGTGCATGCACCTTTGGGTAGGGGTCCGGACTTTCAGCTCCTAGGTCGACCCGATCGTCCTCAAGGTCTGAAGAGGTAACACCCGGATCGGCGCAGCCTTCGATATGGCTGACGGCGCGGACGGAGCAGGGCCGGGTGCAGAGCAGGTGCCAGGCTTCTTTGTAGGGCGCGAATTCGGAGGTTTCGGACGCGGGGCGCAGGCTGATGTTGCCGCGGCCAAAAATCAGTTTGGCGGGAATGATGTACCAAGCGTCCTCGGGGATGACCAGAGCGGCAATAAAATCGAAGACGTCGCCAACGTACGGGCGATGGCCGCCTCGCACCGAGCACTTGTAAGCGCTGCCGCTCCTGGCCAGAGTGGACTTAACCTGCACGCGCAGCAGGCATCCGTGGTCGCCGATGACGAAATCGAAATGGGCCATTTCTCCGAAGGGCTTGTTGACGGTCAGGCCCTGTTCGGCGGCGCGGGTCATGAAATACATTTCCGCCCATTCGCCGCGCAGCTTACGGTCGCTGATTACTGCTTCTGTTTTTTTCATGGAGTGGGTTCCGGTTGAGCTTTCGGGGACATTGAGGCACACAAAAAAGCACGGCTATAAGCCGTGCTTTGTATTTATCCCCTAGTTATAGAATATCAAACCGCGGGGGTAAGTTGGACACGATTGGGAAATTTATTTTGGGAATGGAATGAGGGGATTAGGGGGAAATTGGGGTAAAAGGGGGCTTGACAAGATTTTTGCCCAGGTTAGCTGGCAAAGGCGCTCGCGGAACCTGGGCCACCGGGCCTTATGTAACTGATACGAATCGCTATGATTACGGGCTTGTAAAGATGTGTAAGGGCGGAGTGGCGGTATTGGTTGGCAGTTCCTGGAAGTCTGAGATTTGCACAATCGGAAGGGCATCGGCGACGTCCAAGGATCACTGCAACCCGGCGTATTCCGCCTTCGCTTCCTTCAAAATGGGGATATCAGGATCGGCGTCTTTCCAGAGGCCGAGAAAATCCTGATAGGCAGTGCGGGCTTTTGTCGTGTCGCCTGAAAGCGCATACGCTCGGGCCAGCCCCAAATGCGCCAGCGCGCCGACGGGATCGTTTTGAACGGCGCCGGGATTGTTCACGATCTTCTGGAACTCCGTCGCGGCAGCGCTCCCTTGTCCCAACTTCAGATAAGCGTTACCCCGAATGTAAGCCGGCCAAAGAGTTTGCCCGAGTTCGTATGGCATAGCCGGCACGAGGGCCTCGACCGCCTTGGCAGCATTGCCGCTCTGCAAAGCCTCCGCCCCACGGATCATCGGCAGATATTGCATTTGCACGATCGTATCTTCAGGGAAGCGCTTGGCCAAATCATCGGCCAGCCGTAGGGCCTGGGCCGAGTCGCCTGCCAAGGCAAGTGCGATTCCGCCATAGCCTCCAACATCCCTGCCATTCGAAAGCGTTAGCCCTGCCTGCGCCTGCTGTTTAGCGAAGGCCGCATTGCCCGCCCCGGCTTCGTGAACGGCGCCCGCGGCCAGATAAAGCGCGGCTGTCTCTTTTTCATCTGCGCGGGTTGCGGAGTCGCCCGCTCGCCGCACCAGCTCCCTTTTCCTGGCAAACTGCCCGGCGTAACCGGCAGTGTCGGATTCAAGGAAGAGGATTATATCTTCGAACCCAGGCTTGCCCATCACGGCGGCCGCTTCACGCTCCATCCCTGCCGCGTCGTGCTGCAGGAAGGCAACCGAGTAAAGGTTGACATGAATACTGGGGGAATCCAGATGCTTCGCTTGCGCCTCCTGGACCGTGGCTTTGGCTTCATCCAGCCGGTTGAGGTACACATACGAGGCCACGACATTCGCGTAGCTAAGACCGGTCGGATTCAGTTTCAAAGCTTCCTGGTTTGCTGCCAGGGACTTCTCATATTCCCCCAGCGTCAGATAGATGAATCCCAGGTTCGTGATGGGAGTGCTGTCGCGTGGATAGGTCTGCGCCCACAGTTCGAAGGTTTTGCGGGCGGCTTCAAGATTCCCAAGAGCCTGCTGTTCATAATGCGAGGCGATGTAAAATTTCTCCCGCTCGCTCACCCGCTCGCGCAACTCGTACGCCTTGCGCTGATTCTCGGCTGCGCGTGCCGCCTGCCCCAAGTTCGAGTAGCAGGTTCCTAACCGGGCATACGCCATGGCAAAGTTAGAGTCCAGGCTGATGGCGCGTTGGAACAATGGGATGGCAGCGGCGTAGTCGTTCTTGACCAGCAACGCCTGAAAGCCCAGAGTATAGGCTTGCAGGGCCTCGATCGATGGCGTGGTCACACTCTCCGCCGGTGCGTCATATTTCTGCACCGAAGCCAGCGATTCGCCCAGCTTTTCGCGAAGCTTCGTAGCCGCTTCGCCCAGCGCCTTCAGCACTTGCTCTTTGCTGCCGGCGGTGACTTGCTCCTGGGCCAGCAGGTCGCCGCTGTGGCAGTTCACCGCCGTCAGGCCGACGACGTAGTCGCTGCCCAGACTTGAAATCGCGCCTTCAATGGTCGCAGAGCTGCCCGTACGCTCGCAGACTTCTCGCGCCAACTCGCTGGTCAGGCGCACGTCTTTGGGCTGGGTCATCAAAGCCAGCGTTTTCGTGATCTGCTGATCGGAAAGCAGGTTCAGAAACGGCGATTGCTCCAGTTGCGCGGAAAGCCCCTGGCGCAGCGTGCCATCGAAGACGGAATCGCTGGTGGTGTTGGTGAAGTCGGCGAGAACGATGGCGTCTTTTTCGGTCAGGGGCTGGGCTCGATGCGAACGGTAGTAAAGGCCGCCCGCGACGAGCGCGGCGATCGCGACGGCAACTGCGCTGGCGAGCTTCGCTCGCCCCGGACGGGCGAGGGCGCCCGTCCCCACATGGTCCGCTCGCCCCACATGGCCCGTGGCAGAACCTGCGGAGCTGCGCTCCGCCTGGACGGCCGAGGCGGCCGTCCCTGCATGGTCCGTGGTGATTGCGGGTACCGAGCCAGAACTTGCGGCCGCAACGCGTCCCGTGTCGGTATCTCGCTTCAGCCGTTGCAGGTCGGTTCGTATATCGGCGGCGCTCTGGTAGCGCAGGTTGCGATCTTTTTCCAGAGCCTTATTGATGATGTCTTCGAGCTTCGGAGGAATATCGCGATTGAAGCGAATCGCGGGCGGCGGGTCGGAATCGAGTATCGCTTTGAAGATCAGTCCAGAGGTGTCACCGTGGAAAGGCAACGACCCTGTCGCCATCTCGTACAGAACCGCGCCAAAGGAAAACGAGTCCGTGCGGGCATCGAGTTCCTTGCCTTTGACTTGCTCGGGCGACATGTAGGCGACCGTGCCAAGGGTTGAACCGGGACTGGTGAGATGGTCCGCGTCGACCGAGCCGGTTTGCGTGTTGAGAGACCCAACTTTGCTCGAACTGGTCGGGGCCATGACCTTGGCCAGCCCGAAATCCAGAACCTTGGCGTGGCCGCGCTTGGTGACAAAAATGTTGGCAGGCTTGATGTCACGATGAACGATGCCTTCTGCATGAGCGGCGTCGAGTGCATCAGCAATCTCGATGGCCAGCGAAAGGATTTCTTCTGTCTCCAGCGGACGCCCGGCGATCTTATGTTTCAGCGTCAGGCCGTCCAGAAACTCCATGGCGATGAACGCGTCGCCGTGCTGGTCATCAATTTCGTAGATGGTGCAGATGTTGGGATGGTTCAGAGCGGACGCTGCCTTGGCCTCACGCTGGAAACGGCTGAGGGCTTGCGGATCTTTGGCAACATCGTCGGGCAGGAACTTGAGCGCGACGAAGCGACCGAGCTTTACATCCTCGGCCTTGTAAACCACGCCCATGCCGCCACCGCCGAGTTTTTCGACGATGCGGTAGTGCGAGATAGTCTGTCCGATCAAACGATGGCGCGCTCCATGCGCGACCATGTTAGGCGTCGGGATGAGTCAAGTCAATGAGGGATGACGCGGAATGGGGTCGTCGAATCTTGCGCCAGAGTTCGCCGGATCATGAGTACCGCTTGGCCGTGAGATCGGGCCCGCCGGTAAAGGTATGGGCTTACGGGATGACGTGACATGAATCAGTTGAGGGAAAGCAGATTCCTCACCGCTAAAGCGGATTCGGAATGACAAGGGAGTGAGTGTACAGGATTGGCGGGCGCGGGCGCCCGCCCCTACACGAGCTTAATTGCTGTCTTCGCCGACTTTCAGCACTGCCAGGAACGCTTCCTGGGGAATATCGACGCGGCCAATGCGCTTCATGCGCTTTTTGCCTTCTTTCTGTTTCTCGAGCAGTTTGCGTTTGCGGGTGATGTCGCCGCCGTAGCATTTGGCCAGAACGTTCTTGCGCATGGCGTGCACGGTTTCGCGGGCAATAATCTTCGCTCCGATCGATGCCTGAATCGGAACTTCGAACATCTGCCGCGGAATCAGCTCTCTCATTTTGGAGACCAGCGCCTTGCCGCGTTCATAGGCAAACTCGCGGTGAACAATGATCGACAGCGCATCCACCGGTTCGCCCGCAACCAGAATGTCGAGCTTCACCATGGGCGACTCCCAGTAGTCGGCAAGATGATAGTCGAGTGAAGCGTAGCCGCGAGAAACCGATTTCAGACGATCGTAGAAGTCGAGCACGATTTCGTTCAGCGGCAGTTCGTACTGCAGCATCACACGCGACGAACTGACGTACTCAAAGCTTTTCTGCTTGCCGCGCTTCTCTTCCACGAGCGCCAGAATTCCGCCAACGTACTCTTCGTTGGTGAGAATGGTGGCCAGAATCACCGGCTCCTCGATCTTGGCAATCTCACTTGGATCCAGCCAGCGGGAAGGGTTATCGACTTCAACCATTTCACCATCGGTCTTGTAGATCTTGTAACGAACGCCGGGAGCGGTGGTAATCAGCTCCAGGCCGAACTCGCGCTCCAGCCGCTCCTGAATGATTTCCATGTGGAGCAGGCCGAGAAAGCCACAGCGGAAGCCGAATCCGAGAGCGACGGAGCTTTCCGGCTCAAAAAAGAACGACGAGTCGTTGAGCCGCAGCTTTTCGAGCGCCTCGCGAAGTTGGGTGTGCTCGTGCGCATCGACAGTGTAAAGTCCCGCAAAGACCATGGGCTTGATTTCTTCGAAGCCGGGCAGCGGCTCAAGGGCAGGAGCAGAGTCGTCGGTGATGGTATCGCCGATCTTGGTGTCGGCAACATTCTTGATGTTGGCGATGAGGAAGCCGACTTCACCGGCTTTCAGTTCGTCGACTTCGACGGGCTTGGGGTTCTGCACGCCCAAGGCTTCCACATCCAGGACTTTGCCGTTCCACATGAGGCGGATTCGTTGCCCCTTGCGCAGCGTGCCTTCGAAGACGCGAGTGAGCACGATGACACCGCGATAAGGATCAAACCAGGAGTCGAAAATCAGCGCCTGCAGCCGGTTTTGAGGATTGCCCTTAGGCGGAGGAATGCGCTTGACGATGGCTTCGAGGACGTCGGGCACGCCCTGACCGGTTTTGGCGCTGATGAGGACCGCATCGGTGGCGTCGAGGCCGACCGTGCCTTCGATCATCTCTTTGGTGCGGGCGATGTCCGCGCTGGGCAGATCAATCTTGTTGATGACGGGAATGATTTCCAAACCGTGATTGATGGCGAGATAAGAATTCGCCAGCGTCTGCGCCTCGACACCCTGGGACGCGTCAACTACCAGAAGCGCGCCTTCGCAAGAAGCCAGCGATCGCGAAACTTCGTAAGAAAAATCTACATGGCCCGGCGTGTCGATGAGATTGAGTTGATACGTCTGTCCGTCCTGCGCCGTGTACATCATTCTTACAGCGTGGGCCTTAATCGTGATGCCGCGCTCACGCTCCAAGTCCATGGAATCGAGCACCTGGGCTTGCATTTCGCGCTGAGTGAGGGATCCCGTCAGCTCCAGGAGCCGGTCGGCGAGCGTAGACTTGCCGTGATCGATGTGCGCGATGATAGCGAAGTTGCGGAGAAAAGCGGCATCCATGGGAAATATTGATTTTAACAGTGAACGGCGAAACACAGGGGACAGGGAAACACAGAGTAGAATTCAGGAATGCGATATTTAGTGCGGGCAACAGTAAAACCCGGCCGCGAGCAGGACTTACTCAAGGCGATTGAAGACGAGACTCTCGGCCAGGGATCAGTCGCCGAGGGTGAATATCTGCGCAACATGAAGGATGCGCGATTGTGCCCTGACCAGACGGCGCGTTGGGTGGAAGTATGCTACTGCCCGACCCCACTGCAGGAGGAGCGTCCTTACTGGGAGAGATATTTCGATCTCACGAAAGTGCAGGACGCGCACGACCGCCGCAAATGTCACGATGAAAACGGCAGCGAATCCTGGGCATGCGGCGACTGTGATTGCACTGCGCGGCTTGAGCAGAAACTGCGGCAGACAGGACAGCCGTTCCTGGAATCGCTTCGCGAAACTGGACAATAGATGTTGGTGCTTGCTTCGGCCTCTCCTCGGCGCCAGGAATTGCTGCGCAATGCTGGCATCGAATTTCAAGTTCAGCCGGCAGATATTCCCGAAGATCCACTCCCCAGTGAGCTGCCCC
The DNA here is from genome assembly GCA_035507035.1 of Terriglobales bacterium. Taxonomy (GTDB): domain Bacteria; phylum Acidobacteriota; class Terriglobia; order Terriglobales; family Acidobacteriaceae; genus DATJOJ01. The sequence continues at coordinate 372,395 of DATJOJ010000048.1, forward strand.
GCGCCTGCGCTGAACGTTTGGCGCGGGAAAAAGCGCAAAAGGTTTTCCAGCATAGACCCGGGGAACTCGTTCTCGGCGCAGATACAGTCGTTTTCGTCGATGGAACAATGCTCGCCAAACCCGCCGACTCAGCCGACGCCGCCCGCATGTTACGAATGCTTTCTGGCTGCACGCACCAAGTAATTACCGGCGTCTGCCTCATCGGCCCATCACCGGGAACCGAGGACTCCAAACAGAAAACTGCTTTTGAAGATACCCGCTCAGAAACTACGGAAGTTACGATGTCGGCGCTCACGGAAGACGATATCCGTTTCTACGTGGCCACCGGCGAGCCCATGGACAAGGCCGGAGCTTACGCGATCCAAGGCATCGCCTCGCGGTGGATTCCGCGCATTGAAGGCGATTATTCGAATGTGGTGGGATTACCGGTGGCGTTGGTCTGCCGCATGTTGCGGGAACGTGGGTGGAGAGGGTGACTCAGATTACGATTTCTTGTCTTGACCTTCTTCGCCGTCTTTCACTGCAGATTTGAAATTCTTGATGCCCTCGCCCAGGCCTTTGCCCAAGTCCGCCAATTTGCTAGGGCCAAAGATCAAGAGCGCGATCGCCAGGATCAAGAGAATTTCCGGCAAACCCAATTTTCCACCCATACTGCCTCCTTGCGGGGTTTGCCGATTTCAGCGGCACAACGGAAAGTGCGGTATACCCCTGCAAAAATTCTAGGCTTCCCGATGGGCAGAGTCAAAGAATCAGGGCAGTTTCCCTTGCAGGGTATAAATTACTGTACTGAAAGAACCGTTCAGGTTGTAGCCCGCACACCAGATCTGACCTTTCGTGCCCACGTGTCCGCCATCGCAGGCGTCCATTTCACTTCCTGTAGTGACATCGAGTGACCAGGTTTGTCCGCCGTCGGAACTAAAATACATGCCACCTACATTCGTGTAGACGTTTCCTCCCGCGGCCCACCCGATCTTCGGCGTCAGAAAGAAAATCTCCCGCACCGGCCAGGAGATGTCCAGCACCCGCCCGCTCCAGGTCTTGCCGCCGTCAGTCGTGCGATGAAGCCAGCCTTCCACATTCGGCGAAATTTCTCCTCCACCGACCCAGCCGTCACTGTCATTGGAGAAAAAAACTGGGCCATCGAACACGGAATCGATCGGCGGTCCACAATTCCAGTCCGCTCCGCCGTCAAGGCTGGTGCAGTAGTTAATCCCAGAAGCGCGAGCATGCAGATTATTTAGCAAGCTGAACTCCAGCCCAAACCACCCACCGTCAGGATTGTCTTCCACGGTCGTCCAATCGGTCGCACCGGCGCCACCATCCGTCGTGTAGTAGGCGGAGTTGGTAGCGCCGTCGTCAAGATCCATCACCAGCCCATCGTTACTGTTCGCAAAACGCACGCGCTGCACAAAACCAGTGCTCGTAAGCTGAATGTCGCTCGTCCAGGTCTGGCCGCCATCGTGACTCCAGCGGATCAGCCCGTAAAATGTCGAGGAATCGTAGATCCCAGAGATCACCAGATCGGTGGCCGAAAACGCTTTGACCCCGTAAAAATAGTAGGGGTAATTCAGGTTCAGGATCTCCGTCCAGTTCACTCCCCCATTGGTCGTTTTCCAAACTTGTCCAGCCTCGCCCACGGCATAGCCAATCTTTGGCGTGGGAAAAGCGATGTCATGAATAACTGCTCCCGGTAAAGTGGCGAGTAATTTCCATGGATTCGCTGGCCGATTGACCACGCCAACACCAACTCGCTCGCCAGTGGGCACAGTCCTCTCCGCACTCATCTCACGGCTGTCTCCTTGCACTGGCTGCTTCCCGGATACATGTCGAGCCGTCTCGCCAAATGAAGTCGCAGTTAGAAAAACGAACGATAGAGCCACAGTTAGAAGAACAATCGATTGCCGGACCGAAAAGAGATTCATAGGATTACCTCCAAAACAGCATGCCACAGCGGGATGGAATCTTAGCATGAAACCGGCGCCCGGCGCCGGAGTTCCTCGACCTACACCGACTCGATCAGCGCCGCCAGCAAAGCCGCCCGCCGCGGCAACTCCGAAATCAGAATCGATTCATGACTGGCGTGCGCCCCCTCGCCTACTCCGCCCAGACCGTCTAGCGTAGGAATGCCGAGTCCAGCCGTGAAGTTTCCATCCGACCCTCCACCCACCGCGGCTTCCTCCAACTTCCAACCCAACTGCTTCGCGATCTCGCTGGCTTTCTTGTAGAGCCCTGCGATGCCGGCCGTTCGTTCCATCGGTGGCCGATTGATGCCACCGCTGATTTCCAGTTTGCACCTGCTATTGAACGGCTTCAGTGATCGCAGCTTGCGGTCGATTTCCTTGCCATCTTTCATGCGCGCAATCCGTACGTCGAGTACAGCTCTGGCCTCCCCGGGAATCACGTTGGTTCTCGTCCCTCCTTGAATCGTTCCCACGTTGAGTGTCAGACCGCGTTTTAAGTCGACCAGCTTCGAGATCGCGATCACCTGCTTCGCCAATTCAATGATGGCGCTTTCTCCTTTCTCAAAATCCAATCCCGAATGGGCCGATTTTCCGGTGACTTTCAAAACGTATTCGCCCACGCCTTTGCGAGCAGTTTTCACTGCCCCTTTTAAGCCTTGGGCAGGCTCCAGCACCAACACGGCTACGGATTTCATGGCAAGATTTTCGGTAATTTTTCGTGACGTATCGCTGCCCACCTCTTCATCGGAAACCAGCAGCACCGTTACCGGTCGTGGCAGTTCATCGCCATGCCACGCGCGCAGCGTCTCGATTGCATGCAGCATGAAGGCAATTCCCGATTTCATATCGAACGCGCCCGGCCCGAGTAATCTTCCGTTGCTCACTCGAAACGGCATCGCGCTCAACGTGCCCAACGGATAAACCGTATCCAAATGTCCCAGCAACAATACCGGCTTATCGCCCCGCTTCCCCGCAAAATCGACCTGTAAGTGATCGCCAAAATTCGGCGTGCGATGAAATTTTGCGTGTCCGCCAAGCTTCTCGAAGCGTCCTGCCAAGAGTGATCCCAACCGGTCAACCGCTGACTTGTTGTCGCTGGGCGATTCGACCTCGACTAGCTGCCGAATCGTCTCGACGATCTGTTCGCGTCTTTCCTCGAAAAAACGTAATCGATCGGGCAATGCGGGAGTATTGCTATGAGTTGTGGCCTGTCGCTTCGCAGTTTTTATCGGCATGAATAATCGTTCCTCAAGGACGATTGTAGGCGCGGTACAGTATAATTTTCGCTTCTAACAGGATAACTATGTCAAAAATGGGGCATCCCGAGACGCAGATTGCGGCGGTCAAAGCCAGGCTCGACATCGTCGACCTGATGAATCTTACGCCGCATCGCTATCCATTCCTGCTGATCGACCGCGTTATTGAGATGACGCCGCGGCAGCGAATCGTTGCTATTAAGAACGTCACTTACAACGAGCCTTTTTTTCTCGGCCATTTTCCCGGCGCGCCGGTGATGCCGGGCGTTTTGGTGGTCGAGGCGATCGCGCAGACCGGCGGAACGCTGATTCTTCTCGAACTCGAAGACCGCGACAACAAGCTGGTAGTCTTCACCGGAATTGAGCGCGCAAAGTTCCGTCGTCCCGTCGTTCCCGGAGATCAGTTGCGGCTTGAGGTCGAAGTGAAACTCTGGCACAAGAACGCGGTTCGCATGTACGGACGAGTTTACGTGCTAGACAAGCTTGTTGCCGAGGCTACGGTCAGCTGTCACGTGATCGCCCGCTCGCGCGCCCGTGGCGGATATTCCGAAGTGATGGAAGGCGGATAAGTGGACTCACCCGCCGCTGCCTTGGCAATGAAAGTTCATCCCACTGCGATTATCGATCCCCGCGCGCGCATTGCCGCCAGCTGCGAAATTGGCCCATATTGCGTGATTGGGCCGGAGGTTGAAATCGGCGAACGCTGTCATCTTCTCTCCCACGTGACCTTGGAAGGCCCCACCAAAATTGGCTCCGACAATCGATTCTTCCCGTTCTGCTCGATTGGCCTTGCGCCACAGGACATCACTTATGCCGGGGAACCCACCAAACTCGAGATCGGCGATCACAATGTGGTTCGCGAATTTGTGACGGTTAATCGCGGCACGGTAAAGGGCGGGGGCGTGACGCGAGTAGGCAGCCACAATCTGATCATGGCCTACACTCACATCGCCCATGATTGCCAGATCGGCAGCCACGTGATCATGGCCAACGCGGCAACGCTCGGCGGTCACGTAATCGTAGAGGATCACGCCGTAGTCGGCGCGCTCTGCCCAGTGCATCACTTCGTGCACATCGGGGCGCACGCGTTTATCGGCGGCGGAACAACCATCACCCGCGATGTTCTACCTTTTTCCAAGACTGCCGCTGCCCGCGACACCCACGCTTACGGTCTAAACGCGATTGGACTCGAACGCAAGGGCTTCAGCAAAGACCGCATCAAGAAAATCCATCACGCCTACAAAGTCTTGCTCGCTTCCAAGCTGAATACCTCCCAAGCTCTCGAAAAGTTAAAGTCCGAACCAGATCGCGGCGAAGACGTCGATTTGCTGATCAAGTTCATCGAAGGATCGGAGCGGGGAGTGATTAAGTAGCGTTCAGCAGTCGGCATTCAGCAGTCGGCGATGAGCGCCGACTCCGAAGTCCTGACTCCTGAATGCTAGACTCTCTGCAGTGTCCACCGCGTCCAAAAAACTCGGCCTCATCGCCGGCAATGGCCGTTTCCCTTTTCTGGTGCTCGACGCAGCCCGAGCGCAAGGGTTTGAGGTGGTCGTAGCTGCGATTAAAGAAGAGACGTTTCCAGAGATCGAATCGCACGGAGCCGCAGCAATTCATTGGCTTTCCCTGGGAGAGCTTTCGCGCCTCATCGAGACATTCCAGCGAGAGGGCGTGTCGCGTGCTGTGATGGCGGGGCAAGTTAAGCATAAACAGATTTTTTCCGCCATCAGGCCGGATTGGCGACTGGCTAAATTGCTGCTCAATCTTCGTACCCGCAATACCGACGCGTTGCTGGGCGCGATCGCAAAAGTTCTCGCCGACGAAGGCATCGCGCTGGAAAATTCCACTGCCTTATTGGAACCACTGCTGGCCAGGACGGGCACGCTGACGAAACGCTCGCCCAACGACACAGAAAAAGCAAACATTGCATACGGTCGCGACGTGGCGCGTCATCTGGCGCAATACGACATCGGCCAAACCGTGGTCGTGGCGGAGGGGGCTTGCGTCGCCGTCGAAGCCATGGAAGGCACCGACGCAACCATTCGGCGTGCCAGCGAGATTATGAAATCGCTCGAAGCCGACGCCTCGACTTTGAGCCGCGCGCTCACCGTCGTCAAGATCGCCAAGCCCAATCAAGATATGCGATTTGATGTGCCAGTGATCGGAGTGAAGACGATGGAAGTTATGAAAAACGCCGGCGCGACCTGTCTGGCTGTCGACGCGGGAAAATGCTTGTTACTGGATGGAGATCAAGTGATCGAGGCCGCGGACGCAGGCAACATAGCGATCCTGGCTGAGTGACCTTATAAACTTACATTTTTGTCATTCCGCGCAGTCGAGGAACCGGCTGTTCGCTCGACGTAGTAACAGATCACTGAAAGGTTTAGAACATGTCCGAAACTGCCCGTCTTGCCGATCAAATCCGCCGCGGCTTTGAAGGAGAAGCCTGGCACGGCGACTCGCTGCTCGAATTGCTCGCCGATGTCGACGCCAAAACGGCCGCCGCTCATCCCATCGAGAATGCGCACAGCATTTGGGAATTAGTTTTACACATCGCCGCATGGGATGACGTCGTACTGCGCCGGGCCGGTGGCTCCGCTGTAAAGTTAAGTGACGAACAGAATTTTCCGCCAGTGAAGGATGCCAGCGAGGCCGCCTGGCGCAAGACGATTGAGTCCGTGAAGCAGACTCACGACAAGCTAGTCAACGCCGTCGCCGCATTTCCCGATTCGCGCCTGCAAGAACAAGTTCCCGGCAAGAATGAAAAGCATCACACTTTCTACTATATGTTCGCCGGAATCGTGCAACACGAGCTCTATCACGCTGGACAGATCGCTTTGCTGAAAAAATTTCGCTAATGCAGCTGGAAAACTATCCGCTGATCGCGCCTGAAAGGTTGATCCCGTGACCGCGATGCCCGAGGTCGTCACGCACCGTTACGATCCCGCTCGCGGCATGTGCGGCAATCTTTGCGCTCTGGAAGATTCTGAGGCTGAGCGAATACTCGATCGTCTACGCCGCGAGTCACGACCTGGACTAAAGCCGAGCTATCTGACCCGCCGCCGGATTACCGAACAATGGCTTTCGCAAGCCGCAAGCTCTGCGTTTCAGCGGAACATTGCAAACCCGCCGATCTACTTTTTTCTCGGCGATTTCTCGCATCTTTCGGACCTTTCTCGTCCAGCTTCGCTACTCGTTCCGCTTGCGAGCTTACCCGCTGACGCCATCACCTTTACGCTTGGCGATAGTATGAGTGTTGCGGCAGAGCCGGGTCCGCGACTCTACAGGCTTGAGGAGATGATCGAAGTCTTCACTGATGGTGAGGCGGTGTCTGGCATTGGATTCTCCGACAAGTTTGGATTTCAGTCGCGCTTTATCGAAGTGCAGTTGTGGGCGAGGTTTCGTGGGCTGGAAGGCTTCTCGCGCCCTGACTAAGGGAACTGAACATTGACTGACAATCCCATCTGCGTCGCTGTGGTTGGCGTGGGCGCCTTCGGACGCAACCACGCCCGCGTCTATCGGCAATTGGCCGACGAGGGGCTGCCGGTACGCCTCGTTGGCGTCGTGGACTCCGACACTGCCCGTGCCGATGCCGTGGCGCGCGAGTTCGGCTGCCGCGCTTTCGGCTCCATCGATCAACTTGTCACGACTTTCCAGGAAATTCAGGCGGTTTCCGTCGCTGTCCCGACCATCCATCATCTCGATACCGCGCGTCGGCTGATGGAAGCAGGGGTTGATGTTCTGATCGAGAAGCCCGTGGCCACTTCCCTGCCCGACACCGACGAATTAATCAGGCTTTCCCAGAAACTCGGACGCATGGTTCAGGTCGGCCATCTCGAGCGTTTTAATCCCGCAGTTCGCGCGGCTGTGCCGGTGATTACGCAGCCCATGTTTTTTGAAGTGCACCGTCTCAGCGTATTCACGCCCCGTTCTCTCGATGTGGATGTCGTCCTCGACTTGATGATTCACGATCTCGACGTGGTTCTTTCTTTGGTGAACTCACCGGTGAAGGAAATCCGCGCTGTCGGCCTGCCGATTTTGTCCGGCAAAGTCGATATCGCGAACGTGCGCCTGGAATTCGAATCGGGATGCGTGGCGAATTTCACCGCCAGCCGCGTTTCGACCGAACGAGTCCGCAAGTTGCGGTTCTTTCAACCCCGGCAATACATATCTCTGGATTACAGCCGTCAAGACGCGTTAGTGTTCACTGTTGGCCAGGGAGAAATGCCCGCAGCACCCTCAGTCAATCCGCAAATCCAGATGGCGAAGCTTCCTGCTGTGCAGGAAGAACCGTTGCACGCCGAGCTCAAGGCATTTCTGGAATCTGTCCAACAGCGCTCGAAGCCGGTTGTTGGTTTGGAAGACGGTCGCCGCGCGTTGGCGGTGGCGCTCGACATCCTGGCCGCGATCCGCGAGCATGGAACGAAGATCGGCCTGGAAAAGCTTCGTCGCTAGGGCTCCGCCATTGTCAATTTTTGTAAAATCCCGCGACCCAGATTGATTATCTGTATACAATCCGAGGTAACTCCCGGCACTCAAATCTTCGCAGCAGCCTTGAAAAGATGCGAAAATAGGCTTATTAACCGCAGATGCGGGGGAGCCTCATAGCCTTAAGTAGCCGGATCGAAAGAATGCTACAACGAATGTCTCGCGGTTCGTCTCTAATCAGCAAGTAAGCCTATTGCATGCCGACCACCCAAATTCCGACTGACCCAGCATCTTCGACGCCGTCAACGCAACCAGAAGGTCGGGCGTCCGAGGAACCGCGTTATTGGGAGTCGGCTTATCGTGACATCACTGAGGCACCCACGCTGGTGCTTCAGCTTCAGGATGATCTGTCGCGTTCGCGCCGGCGTGAAGCCTTCTGGCTTTCTGTGGTGGTGCACCTGGTCGTCGTTCTACTGATCGTCAACAGCGACCACCTCGCCAGACTATTGCCGCGTCACACAACCATCGCGGCTGTGCCGATGTCCGCGGATCAAAAAGATTTAACGTTTCTGACCCTGCCGCCGGATGAGCAGCAGGTCACGAAGCGCCCCAACACCAACGTTCTTTCCGACAAAGACCGCATCGCCACGAGGAAGACGCCGCAGTTGAACCGCGAGGAGTTGAAGAAGATTCTTGATAGCAGCCGTCCGGGAGCGCCGGGCCATGCTGCGCCTCCTACGCCCACGCCGCAGCCAAATGCGCCACCGGCAGCCGCTCAGGGACAGCCAACGGGGCAGCAGCAGGCAGCGCCGTCTCCACCTCCTCCGGCCAATCAAATGGCGAAACTGCAAATTCCTCCGCCGCCAACATCGAACTCCAAGCCCAATTTCAATGCCGGCAATATGTCGGCTGGCTCTTTAATCGCGCAGGCAGCCCAGGCCGCTGCGGCCAATCGCGGAGCCTACTCGGGCGATGACGGCGACTTCGGCTCAGTCATGGGGAGACAGCCCACCGCCGCCATGGGGCCGATGGAAATTTTGAGTGACACGCAGGGGGTTGATTTCGGCCCTTATTTGGCGCGCATCCTGCATGACGTCAAAATGAATTGGTACAACCTGGTCCCCGAATCCGCGCGGCCGCCAATCATGAAAAAAGGCAAGGTCGCGATCGAGTTCGCCATCATGAAGGATGGCAGTGTCCGCGGTCTGCAATACGAACCGGGCGGCAGTTCTGGCGATGTAGCCTTAGACCGCGCCGCTTATGGCGGGATCACCTCATCCTCTCCATTTCCACCGTTACCGGATGAATTTCACGGGCAATATCTGGCGCTGCGCTTCCACTTTTATTACAACCCAGATCGCGGAGATTTGAAGTGAATCGAGCTCCAGATTTTTACGCTTCTTCGTGGCGAATGATGGCCTCTGGTCGCTGTACTTTTGAATGAAACGACTCCGGCAGTTTTTGACCAACTCGATTGACAAGGGTTTACAATACCAAAAGCACCCACCCGCAGCGGTTCGGCATCCAATCGCTATGGACGCGGGAACCCAAAGGTCCTTCATCATGAAAAGCGTTTATTGTCTTATAGTTATGTTCATGGTGGCCGCGGGCGCAATCGCCCAGGAAACCACCCCGGCCTCGACCCCCGAGAGCTCCGCTGCAGCCCCGGCCAAAGCAACACCCTCGACCGCCACGAATCGGAAGACCGACCGCGCCGCCGCTTATTACCACTACATGATGGCGCACATTTATGAAGAGCAGGTCGCGATGTACGGGCGCAGCGACCTCGCCAACAAAGCCATCGATGAGTATCGCCAGGCGATCGAAGCCGATCCGACTTCTGAATATCTGACCGCGGGACTGGCTGAGTTGTATGCCCGCACCGGCCGCATTCGTGATGCCGTCCTCGAAGCGCAAGACATCATCAAGAAAGATCCCAACAACCTCGAGGCTCACCGGCTTTTGGGGCGCATTTATCTGCGCTCGCTCGGCGACGTGCAAGAAGGTAGCGGATCGGATAGCGTACTGAAGCTCGCCATCGAGCAGTATGAGCAGATCGTAAAACTTGACCCCGAGAGCACCGACGATCATCTGCTCCTGGGCCGGCTCTACAAGGTCAACAACGACCTGCAAAAAGCAGAACAGGAATTCAAAACCGCGGTTGCTCTGCAGCCCGATTCCGAAGATGCGATTACCGCGCTGGCGCTGCTTTACACCGAAGAAAACGACTTCACCAACGCTGCCAAAGTGCTGGATTCCGTCCCGGATTCCGCTCGCTCCGCAAAGCTCTACTCCGTACTCGGTTACACCTACGAACAGCAAAAGGAATACAAGAAGGCGATTGACGCCTATCGCAAGGCAACCGAGCTCGATCACGATAATTTGGACGCCATTCGCGGTCTCGCCCAAAACCTGCTGAACGACGGTCAGCTCGACGCTGCCCTCGAACAATACAAAATTGTTGCAGAAGCGAACCCGGAAGATGCGCAGAGTTATTTGCGGATGGCCGATATCTATCGCCGTCAGGGGAAGTTCGATGACGCGCTGGACAATCTGAAGAAAGCGCAGTCGATGGTGCAGGACCTGATGGAGGTGGATTACAGCTTCGCCGAAATCTACCAGGCCCAGGGCCGCTACGACGAAGCGGCAAAAGCTTTGCAGGATCTCCTCAAGAAGAGTGAGAAAACCGACAACAACTATACGGCGGGCGAGAAGAGCAATCGCTCGGTGTTCTTAGAACGGCTAGGAACGGTTTATCGCGAACAGAACAACGTACAGCTGGCCATCGACACTTTCCGGCGCATGCTGCCTCTCGGCAACGACGCCTCTGAGCGCGCTTACCAGCAGATCATTGACACCTACCGCGAAAACAAGCAGTGGCAGCAGGCGACCGACGCCGCCCAAGAAGCCACCGAAAAGCTGCCCAACGACCGCGCTCTTAAAATGGTGTACTACTCGCAGCTGGCCGACACAGGTCATGGCGACGAGGCTGTGGCCAAAGTCAAGGCGATGCTCACGGGCAAGCCCGCGGAAGATCGCGAGGTCTATCTCAACCTGGCGACGATCAACAGCCGTCTGAAGCGCTGGCCGGATGCCGAGTCGGCCGTCGATCAAGCGGAAAAGCTTTCGACCACCAATGAAGACAGGGAATACGCCGAATTCCTGCGCGGGTCGTTCTATGAGCGGCAGAAGAAGTACGATCAGGCGGAAGAAACATTCCGCAAGGTCTTGGCCACCGATCCGCAAAATGCCGCCGTACTCAACTATCTTGGCTACATGCTCGCCGATCGCGGCGCAAAGTTAGACGAAGCACTCATCATGGTGAAGAAGGCAGTCGAGCTCGAACCAGCCAATGGCGCATACCTCGATTCTCTCGGCTGGGCATACTTTAAGCTGGGCAAGTTCGAGCAGGCAGAGGACAACCTCACCAAGGCCTCGCAGCACATGGGAGCCGATCCTACCGTGCAGCAGCATCTCGGCGATCTCTATCAGAAGACCGGGCGCCTCAAGCTGGCCGCAGCCCATTGGGAACTCGCGATTCAAGAGTGGAACAAGAGCGCGGCTCCCGACGTCGACGGCGATCAGTTCGCCAGGGTGCAGAAGGATCTCGAATCGGCGAAAACCAAGCTCGCCAAAGAAGACGCGGGCAACAACAAATAGATTCTCGCGATCCGACCCGCACGCTCAAACCCAGTGCCGCTCTAGTATGATCTCCTTCGGATGAAGTCCGTCATCGTTGGCACGGCCGGCCACATTGATCATGGAAAAACTGCGCTGGTTAGGGCGTTGACCGGCATCGATGCCGACCGCCTTGAGGAAGAGAAGCGGCGCGGCATCACCATCGACATTGGTTTCGCCCACCTCGAATTGCCCACTCCTGACGGAGATGGGCTGCGCATTGGTTTCGTCGACGTTCCTGGCCATGAACGCTTTGTCCGCAACATGCTCGCGGGCGTCGGCGGCATCGATCTCGTGTTGCTGGTAATTGCCGCTGACGAGTCCATCAAGCCGCAAACCCGTGAGCATTTCGACATCTGCAAACTGCTTGGTGTAAAGCATGGCATCGCGGTTTTGACCAAGTCCGACGTAATCGACGCCGATATGCTCGACGTCGTGCGGTTGGAAGTCGAGGATTTCGTCCGCGGAACATTTCTCGATTCGTCCCAAGCTCCCATCGTTCCCGTCAGTTCGCTTACCGGAACCGGGATAGAAGAACTGAAGCGCGAACTGACCAAAGCCGCGGCAAAAATCGCTGCGCGCGATTCGGCCGGCTTGTCGCGGCTGCCGATCGATCGCGTGTTCTCCATGAAAGGCTTCGGGACTGTCGTCACGGGAACGCTGATCTCAGGGACCGTTAAGAAAGATGACGAGCTCGAACTTTTCCCCAGTGGACAACGAGCACGTGTTCGCGGGGTACAAGTGCACGGCGAACCGGCGGAGCAGGCAACTGCCGGTCAACGCACCGCCTTGAATTTATCCGGTCCTTCCATGGATCAACTTGCGCGCGGTATGACGCTGGCACCAATCGGAACCTTTTCTTCGACGTCTCGCATTGATGTCAAGCTTTCCCTGCTCGCGACCGCTAAGCCGCTGAAAGATCGTGCACGCGTGCACTTTCATTCCTACACGTCGGAAACCATCGCCACGGTTGCGTTCTACGACCGAAAACAACTGGCGCCGGGCGAAACTGCCTTGGCGCAACTTCGCTTGACTGACCCGACGCTGCTGCTCCCGGGAGACCGCTTCATCGTGCGGCAATTCTCGCCGGTAATCACCATCGGCGGTGGTGTCGTATTGGAGAATTTGTCGCCGGCCAAGACGAACAAGTCTGCACGAGTCGATTTCTTGAAAGTGCTGGCCGATGGATCTCCGCCCGCAGTTCTCGAAGCGCGTATTGCCGCTAGCGGGATTGAAGGACTGAGTTTGTCCGCTGCAGTCGCTCGAACCGGTTGGAGGTTGGAGCAGGTCAAGACGATCGCCAAGACGATTGCAACGATTATTCAAGCTGGTGGAACTTTTGTCGGCAAATCCTCAATCGAGCAAGTCCGGAGCGGCATTCTCTCCAACCTGAACGACTTTCACAAACGAAACCCCCTCGTCGCTGGAATGAGCAAAGAAGAGCTTCGGGGTCGTTTGAGCCAGGCTTCCGCAGATGTTTTCTCTCGTGCCCTTGAGGAGTTAGCTCAAAGCAGAAAGATTGAACTTGTGGGCGAATCGGCGCGGCTGGCTGGACACGGCGTAGTCATGAAGGACGAAGAAGCCGAATCGCAGAAGATCCTCGAATCTGCGTTTGCCTCTGCGGGATTAAAAGTTCCCGCGTTAAAAGACGTGCTCGCCGGATTGAAGGTCGACAAGCTGCGCGCGCAGAAGATCGTCACTTTGCTCCTGCGCGACAAGGTGCTGCTCAAGATTTCCGACGACTTGGTCTTTCACCGTGATGCTCTCGCCGAGCTTCGCCGCATGCTGGCAGCTGAAAAAACAAAATCCCCCAAAATCGATGTCGGCCGCTTCAAAGATCTTACCGGCGTTAGCCGCAAGTACGCGATTCCTCTTCTCGAATATCTTGACCGCGAACACGTCACGCGGCGTGTCGGCGACACTCGCATTATTTTGTGAAACCCAGCCACGGATTTTTACGGATGAGCCCGGATACACCACGAAAGATCGGTGACAATCCGTGGCGAAGAGTTTCAATTTTCTATAATAAAAATACGAAGCGATTGCAGACGCAGGTAAGCGTAGCCATCTATGAAAGAAGCGGTCAAAATTATCGGCGCAGGCCTGGCCGGATCCGAGGCGGCGTGGCAGTGTGCCCGGCACGGTATCGCGGTCGAATTATTCGAAATGCGCCCGCTGCGCTCGACACCCGCGCATCAAACCGCAGATTTTGCTGAACTGGTCTGCTCGAATTCTCTGAAGTCGGACACGGAAAACACCGCCCCTTGGCTCTTGAAAGAAGAAATGCGGCGCTCAGGCTCGCTGCTGATGGAAATCGCCCGCGAATGTTCCGTTCCGGCTGGCCACGCGCTTGCCGTCGATCGCACCAACTTCGCAGCCAAGGTCACCGAAGCCATCTCACGCGAACCACTGATCAAGATTCGACGCGAGGAAGTTACTCGCATCGATGAAAATGAGATCACCATCATCGCCACCGGTCCACTTACCTCCGATCCCCTGTCGCAGGAAATCGCGCGCCTGAGCGCGTCATCTTCTGAAGACTCCCATCTCTATTTTTACGATTCCATCAGTCCTATCGTCGAAGCTGATTCCATCGACATGTCGAAGGTGTATCTCGCGGCGCGCTACGACAAAGGCTCTGCCGATTACATCAACTGCCCGATGTCGAAGGAAGACTACGACCGCTTCTATGACGCGCTGATCGCTGCCCAGTCAGTCGAGGAAAAGGATTGGGAAAAGCTGAACTACTTCGAAGGCTGCCTGCCCATCGAAGAAATCGCCCGCCGCGGGCGCGACACACTGCGTTTTGGCCCGATGAAGCCAGTAGGATTGAAGGATCCCCGAACCGGAAAGATGCCTTATGCGGTGGTGCAACTGCGGCAAGAAAATCTGCGTGCGGATTCCTACAATCTGGTCGGTTTCCAGAATCATTTGAAATTTGGCGAGCAGGCGCGTGTGCTGCGGCTGATTCCAGGCCTAGAAAACGCCCGCTTCCTCCGCTACGGACAGATTCATCGCAACACTTACATCAACGCACCGATCCTGCTGACCGAAACGCTTCAGATGAAACGGTATCCGAAAGTATTTTTTGCCGGCCAGATTTGCGGCGTCGAAGGGTATGTGGAATCGATCGCGACCGGCCTGATGGCGGGAGTTCATGCCTCCGCATTGGCGAATGGCGATCAACCGCTGGGCCCGCCCCGGCCAACCGCCTTTGGATCACTGACTCACTACATTACTCACGCCAATCCGAAGAACTTTCAGCCAACCAATATCACGTTCGATCTTTTGCCGGCGCTCGAGCAGAAGATCCGTGACCGCCAGCAGCGGCATCGCTTGCAGTGCGAATTGGCGCTGAAAGAGTTGGAGGGTTGGCTCGCGTTACACCGCTTAGAACTAGAAAGGGGATCGCGTGCGCTAATGTAACTTTATGCAAGCGCAAGAATCCAATATACCGAGGAACTCATGACCGACAAAATCATAAAGACCGAAGAAGAGTGGAAGGAGCAGTTGTCGCCGGAACAATATCACGTCGCTCGGCAAGCAGGTACGGAGCGGGCCTTCACCGGCAAATACTGGGATTCGAAAGACGAGGGAACTTACAACTGCGTGTGCTGTGGCGCACCCCTGTTCAGTTCGGATACGAAATTTGACTCTGGTACCGGCTGGCCCAGCTTCAGCAAACCGGTGGATCAGGCCGCCGTCGCAGAACACACCGATCGCGCTTACGGCATGACGCGCACCGAAGTCCGTTGCGCCCGCTGTGACGCGCATTTGGGCCACGTGTTCCCGGATGGTCCTCGGCCTACGGGCATGCGTTATTGCATGAATTCCGCTTCCCTGGATTTGAAGCCAGAAAACGACCTGAAGCAGGAAAAGAAATAATCAGCTCTACGCTCCAGCGCCGGCCGTCAGTGCTTTGGGTTTTTCCGCGCCCGTTATCTCGGTTCCTACTTGAGCCATCTGGCTCTTTTCTTGCTTCGCCTCGTGACGCTGCTCAGCGGACTGTACTTGCACACTGCCTTTTAGCACCGCTCCGTCTTCGACGCTGATACGACGGGTTACAACGTCGCCAGTCAAGGTGCCTTCGGCACGGATATCCACGCGATCGCTGCAATGAATATTGCCCTTCACCGATCCCATAATCACCACTTCTTTGGCATCGATATTGGCGGTAACCGTACCGTGCCGTCCGATGGTTACACGATGGTCGGCAAAATGAATCTTGCCTTCGATACATCCGTCGATATAAAGCGGTTCAGAACCGCTGACTTCTCCTTTAATCACGATGGTGCGACCGATCGCGCCTTGCTCAGTGGGAGCGGTGACGGTTCGGACGGGATTGTAAGTTGGAATGGATGGAGTCTGAGAGGGTTGGGTCGGTTTTGGCTGCAACATATCTACTCGTCCTTCTTGGTCCGCGCGGCTTGTCGAGAGGAACCGCATAGCGGGAGATGTTTGGTGCGTTTAGCGACTATCGCACGGAATGCAGAACAGGAGCACGTTACGGGGGTAACAGCTGTGAAGGAATTCGAAAATAATGTGGCTTATTTCCGTGAAGCTAATCGTTGAAGCACGCCGATCCTGACGCGCACACACCTGATTGCGAGGCCGTGGGAAGATCTCTCACGACATTACCTGCAACGCGTCCTCACTGGCGTCTCTGACGTGTTTCGCCAATCCTTTTTACGATGCAATTACCTCCGTAATCCGCACTGTTGCGCGCATCGGGTTCGCTATAATTACCGCAATCTTTTTAGCGCAGGGCGGGAGCAAAGCCGGCCGAAGAAGGGATTGGAATTGGCGTAGGGCCTTCTGTCAGCGTGCCGGTCGTGCGGTCAAAGCTGAAGATATGGATGCTGAGATCGCTTGCCAGCAGCGCGTAAACGAATTTTCCATCCGGGCTGAATGCGAATCCAGGCGTCTGCGCGGTCGCCGGCAGAAAATTACCGGTATCTTCAATCTTGTGCTTGGGTAAGTTAATGTGGCCCACCCGCACCTGCTGCGCCACTGAATCGGTGAGGAAAAGATACTGTCCGGATGGATCCAATTGGACATTACTGGACTCTCCACATGCACTGAGCATCGCACTGCCACATTGGATCAGGTATTTTTGCGGCTTGGGCGTATTTGGCAGAACCGTCACATATCGTGGCGGGGTTGTGTTGAGCCAGTTGTCGTAATCAATAATCAGGCTTGCCCCAAAGAAGGTCGAATCCTGAAGCGGCGCCTGGTAAAGAAGGACCTGCGCAGCCAGCATGCCGCTGCGCTTATTCACTGATCGCTCCCAGTATTCCGGGCCGCTCTGCTGGTCCGAGCCCAGGTAGAGTTCAGTACCCTGCGGGTTTATGCCATACAAAAGTGTGGGCAAGACCGCTGGCCCGTACTTTCCCAGAACTTGTCCATTCGGATCGAACGCTCCCGATTGTTTGATGTGAAACAGATAGATCGTCGAGGTATATGGGCCGTCGTAGGAGCCCTCGACCTGCATCGCGTAGGCAAACTTGCCACTGGGATAAATGTTCAGTTGCGAAAGCGACGTGACGTCCAAGGTTTGCGCAGAAGGAACTTGCGGAACTCCCGATCCGTCCGTGGTATAGGTTGAGAGATGCTCTTTCTGAAGATTGTCCGTCCACAGTGCGTACAGAAAGTGGTCATTCGGAGCCGGAACGAACTGCAGCAGAGACGATGATGCAGTCAGCAGGCCAACCGGGACCTCCAAGGCCGAAGGCTGCAAGCTAGCCGGATCGATGGCATAGGTGGTTACGCTGCTACCATCCACCACGTAAAGGATCTCGTTACTTGGAGCTATCGGTGAAGACGAAGAGCTATGATTGACCGCCTGGCAGCCAAGCAACAAAGAAGCTACTAACGCGACAGAGCTGGCACTCACCCGGCGAAGCCACATATCCCCAATCCCGCTACTTAGACTCTCTTCGGCCGTCTGTGGTTTCTTGGAAACTTTACAGAATTTTACATCACCGCGCCTGTGAATCGGCAAGCCAAAGGTAATCACAGCAATGAACTGAGCTTATGGTGTCGGCCTTGGGCTGTTAAAACCGGCCGGGGTGAGAGTCGGAATAGGAATCAGCGCCTTCGCCAACGCATCCCCTCGCTCGTCCAGCCCCCTACCGTTGACTTCTGCCCACAGGCTTCATAGTATGAACAGCCGTAGTCTGCGCGCCATTCATGATCGGCCAAACAATCTCCCACTACCGCATCGTCGAAAAAATCGGCGGGGGTGGCATGGGTGTGGTCTACAAGGCTGAAGACACGCGCCTCCATCGCTTCGTTGCCCTGAAGTTCCTCCCCGAAGACGTCGCCCGCGATCCGCAAGCGCTGGCCCGCTTTCGGCGGGAAGCGCAGGCTGCTTCTGCGCTCAACCATCCCAACATCTGCATGATCTTCGACATTGGTGAGCAGGATGGCCAGGTATTCATGGTGATGGAGTATCTGGAGGGGATGACGCTGAAGCACCGCATCTCCGGCAAGCCGATCGAACTGGAAGTGCTTTTGACTCTGGGCATTGAGGTCGCCGATGCCCTTGATACCGCCCACGCCGCCGGCATCATCCACCGCGACATCAAGCCAGCCAATATCTTCCTTACCAAACGCGGCCACGCCAAGGTCTTGGACTTCGGCCTGGCAAAGGTCACTCCCGTAATCAGTTCTGCAGCCCAAATTGCCGACGCGCAGACGGGAAGCGTCGATGAGCCACACCTGACGAGTCCGGGGGCAACATTGGGGACAGTTGCGTATATGTCGCCGGAGCAGGTGAGGGCGAAGGAACTGGATCCACGCACTGATCTGTTTTCTTTCGGCGTTGTACTGTACGAGATGGCCACCGGCGCCTTGCCGTTCCGCGGAGAAAGCTCAGGAATTATTTTTGACGGCATCATGAACCGCGCGCCTCTGCCTCCCGTGCGGCTGAATCCCGATCTTCCGGCGAAGCTGGAAGACATTATTGTGCGGGCGTTGGAGAAAGACCGGGAGCTGCGGTACCAGAGTGCAGCCGAGATGCGGGCCGAGCTGATGCGGCTAAAGCGGGATACGGATACGAGCCGGGCAGCGAGTTCCGGCGCGGTTTCCGCCGTAGCAGAGCGCGCAAGTACAACGCCCATGGAGACGAGCGTCGCGCCGGGCACCAGATCGTCGCGCGTGGGGGCGCCCGTGCCACACGATTCTGGGGCTATCCCGACGCAATCCGCAAGCCGAGCCAAGCTCGCCGGCTCTCTAACGGTTCTTATCATTGCTCTGGTTCTCGGCGCTCTTTATTGGCGGTCGCGTCAATCCGCTAAACTGACGGAAAAAGACACGGTGGTTCTGGCGGATTTCACCAACACTACGGGCGATTCCGTGTTCGATGGGACCCTGCGCCAGGGACTTTCCTCCCAGCTCGAGCAGTCGCCGTTCCTGAACCTGCTTTCCGATGAACGCGTAGCGCAGACGCTCGCCCTAATGGCACAGCCGAAAGACGCCCGGCTTACCAAGGATCTGGCGCGTGACGTTTGCCAGCGCACAGCCAGTGCGGCCACTATCGAAGGATCTATCTCCAGCCTGGGAAGCCAATACGTTGTGGGCCTCAAAGCAGTGAACTGCCACAGCGGCGATCTGTTGGCTCAGGAGCAAGCGACCGCCAACGGCAAAGAGCAAGTCCTGAAAGCCCTGGGCGAGGCGGCAGCCAAGATCCGCGAGAAGCTGGGTGAGTCGCTGGCCTCGGTGCAGAAGTATGACGCCCCGCCAGAGAATGTGACCACCGCATCGCTGGAGGCCCTGCAGGCCTACAGCTTGGGAGTGGTGGCGATGATTGTGAAGAACGATGCGCCGGGATCGATCCCACAATTCCAGCGAGCGGCCAGCCTCGATCCCAACTTCGCCATGGCCTATGCCCGACTGGGGACAGATTACTTCAACTTGGGCCAGGATGCCCGCGCCGCGGAAAATGTCAGCAGGGCTTACGAATTGCGGGAGCGGGTCAGTGAGCGGGAAAAGCTGTACATAGTGGCGCACTATGAGCAGTTCGTGAACGGCAATCTTGAGGCAGCGCGCAAGGCGTACGAACTCTGGACCCAGACCTATCCGCGCGACGAGGTTCCGCAGACCAATCTCAGCGCGATTTATGGGATTCTCGGAGATTATGACAAAGGTCTGATCGCCAGCCAGGAAGCTTTGAAACAGAATCCTGGCAGTGGACTCGGTTATGGGAATCTGGCGCAAGGATATATCAGCGTCAACCGCCTGGACGAAGCAAAGGCGACCGCGCAAGAAGCGCAAGCGCACAATCTGGATTCGTACAACATCCATCTGGCGCTTTACATAGTCGACTTTATGCAACATGATGCGGCAGGAATGGAACGCGAAGCCGCCGGCTTTATGGGCAAGCCCGGTTACGAGGATGTGATGTTGTACAACGAGTCTGAGTCCGCTGCCTATGCCGGACAATTTGCCAAGGCGCGTGAACTGACCCGCCGTGCCAGCGACTCCGCGCAGCGTGCCGATGAAAAAGAAACCGCGGCCGGGTACCAAGCGGAAGCGGCAATGCGCGAGGTAATGGTGGGAAATCCGGGTCCGGCAAAACAACAGGCGCAGGCTGCGCTTGCTCTTTCGAATGGAAAAGATGTTCAGGCGATCGCCGCAATTGCGCTGGCGCTTGCGGACGATTCGAAGGAAGCGAACCGACTGGGAGATGATCTTGCAAAGCGCTTCCCTCAAGACACGATCGTACAATCCATCTATTTGCCGATGATCCACGGGGCTACAGCTGTAGGCGGAAATCGGTCCAAGGATTTTGATAAGGCGATCGCGGCGCTGGCGGCCGCGACGCCATATGAATTGGGAAATCCAACGCAGACCCTGAATTTTGCGTGCTATCCGGTTTACCTTCGTGGGTTGGCGTATCTGGCAGGCAAGCAGGGCACCGCCGCAGCTACGGAGTTCCAGAAGATCATCGATCATCCGGGTGCAGTGGTCAACGAACCGATCAGTGCGCTGGCGCATTTAGGTCTGGCCCGCGCGGATGCGCTTGCTGGCGATACTACGAAGGCCCGCTCGGCCTATCAGGATTTCTTCGCGCTGTGGAAAGACGCGGACCCGGATGTTGCCGTCCTCAAAGAAGCCAAGTCGGAATACGGGAAGCTGCAATAAGTTTTCCAGTTGTCATCCCAGGCCCCCTCCTTTTAGCGTTGAGGGAGATGAGCGCGCGGTGCGAATGTTTGGACAGAGTTTAGTATCTTTGCATGTCCAAGAAACCCCTCGACCCCTCGGTTCCCGCAGTCGCCATTTCACGCCGCGGTGTTGACCGACTGCGCGCGGGACACGTTTGGGTTTATCGATCTGACATCATTTTGGCCGATGGCATCGCACCCGGCGCAATCGTTGCGGTACGAGATGAGCGTGACAAATTCCTGGGCACAGCTCTCTACAGCACGGCCTCCCAAATCGCCATTCGCCTGATCTCTCGCGATTCCGTGCCCGATCTCGGTAAACTGCTTCGCCAGCGCATCCGCGAGGCCATCGCCTATCGCGAGCGTGTCGTACAGAATTCCGACGCCTACCGCCTCATCTTCAGCGAGGCCGATTTTCTTCCGGGTCTGATCGTCGATCGTTACAGCGATGTGCTGGCGGTGCAAATTCTGACCCAGGCGATGGACGCGGATTCGGTTCGGTCGACGATTCTTTCTGAACTCAATGAGCAGGTAAAGCCAGCGGGCATTGTCGAGCGCGTAGATTCCAAGATTCGCGAACTGGAGCAGCTTCCAAGTCGCCAATCCAGTTTGCTGCAAGGAGAAAAGACCAGCACGGTCTTTTCGATGAACGGCGTCCGCTTTCATTACGACTTCGCCGAGGGGCAGAAAACCGGCGCGTTTCTCGATCAGCGAGAAAACTATGCTGCCGCGGCCCAATACGCTCACGGCCAAGCGCTGGACGTCTTTTGTTATCAGGGCGGCTTCGCCTTGCACCTTGCAGGCACCTGCGAGCAAGTCACCGGAGTTGACAGTTCCCGGCCTGCACTCGAAGTCGCCGATCGCAATGCTGTGCTGAATGGCAAAGAGATCGAGTGGATCGAAGCCAACGCGTTTGACCTGCTGCGCGACTACGCTACCGCGGGCCGTCAATACGACACCATCGTCCTCGACCCGCCGGCCTTTGCCAAGGGCAAGCGCGATCTTGAGGCGGCTCTGCGAGGCTATAAAGAGCTGAATCTACGGGCGATGAAGATGCTTCGCCCGGAGGGTGTCCTGGTTAGCTGCTCCTGCTCGTATCACGTAAGCCAAGCTGATTTTCTGGAAATACTGGCCGAATCCGCCCGCGACGTCCACAAGAACCTGCGTATTCTCGAAAGCCGTACTCAAGGCAAGGATCATCCAATTCTATTGAACGTGCCCGAAACTGCCTATCTAAAGTGTGTCATTGCAAGTGTAAGTTACTGATATTAAAAATGTATTTGTACTTGACAATAACACACTCATGTTTTATGCTTCGTTTATGCTAACTAAGCATCCAATCTTAGTGGCAAGAAGCCATCAACCAAAACACAATTTCTGAAGGAGGATCTAGCAATGACCGTTTTGACCCGTTGGGAACCATTCCGTGAGTTCACCACTTTGCAGGACCGCATGAACCGGCTGTTTCGGGATTCGTTTGACGGCCGCGAGGAATCGCTGACCACCAGCTCTTTCGCTCCTGCTGTCGACGTCTATGAAGACGAGCATAACGTGACCCTGAAGATCGAAGTCCCGGGGGTGGACGAGAAAGACATCGACGTGCGCGTAGAGAACCATACTCTGACCGTGCACGGCGAGCGCAAGTTCGAGAAGGAAGAGAAAGAAGAGAACTATCGCCGCGTGGAGCGGCAGTATGGCAGCTTCACTCGTTCTTTCACCCTGCCCAACACCGTGGACACCGAGAACGTTTCGGCGAATTACGAGAAGGGCGTTCTGAAGATCAAGCTGGCTAAGAAGGCGGAAGCCAAGCCGAAGCAGATCAAGGTCAACGTCGGCGGCGAGAAGACCCTCGAAGCGAAAGGCGCCAAGAGCGCCGCGTAAGAGCACTGCACGTGTGGGGCGGACATTCCTGTCCGCCGAGTCGAGCGAAACCCGACAGCGTAAACTAAACGGGAGGTGGCAGAGGTGACCGCCTCCCGTTCACTTTTAGCCCTTAGCAGTTAAGACTTAGCATTCAGCGAGCACAGGCCGCTGACTGCTAAATGCTAAGTGCCAAGTGCTAAGTGCTCTTTGGCACTACAGATTGGAGTTTCCATGCCCATTCGTTGGGACAAATTCACAGTAAAAGCGCAAGAAGCAGTTCAGCGCGCGAACGAACTCGCGTCCGAGAACGGCAATCCCGAGCTGCTGCCCGTGCACATCCTCGCCGCGCTGTCGGAAGACAAAGAAGGAATTGTTGGTCCGATCCTTGAAAAGATCGGCGTCGGCGGTCAGGCCGTTCTGCACGAGACGTATCAGGCCATCGAGCAGTTACCAAAAGTCTCTGGCGGCGCCGCCCAAGCCGGACTCTCGCAGGCAGCTAACCAACTTCTGGAGCGAGCTTTCAAAGAGGCTTCGAATTTCAAGGACGAGTACGTCTCGACCGAGCATCTTCTGCTTGCCATCACGCACCTCAAGCGCGATGCCGCGCAAGAAATTCTGTCACGCCACGGCGCAACCTACGACGCAATTTTGAAGGCCCTTACCACGGTTCGCGGCTCACAGAAAGTTACTGACCAGAATCCCGAGGCAAAGTATCAAGCATTGGAGCGCTATGCCCGGGATCTCACCGAGCAGGCACGTCGCGGCAAGCTCGATCCGGTTATCGGACGTGACGAGGAGATCCGCCGTGTAGTCCAGGTTCTTTCCCGGCGCACGAAGAATAATCCGGTTCTCATAGGCGAGCCCGGTGTCGGCAAGACCGCCATCGTCGAAGGCCTCGCCCAGCGGATCATCTCCGGCGATGTTCCTGAAGTTCTAAAGAACAAGCGCGTGGTCGCGCTCGATCTCGGCGCCATGCTCGCCGGCGCGAAATATCGCGGTGAATTTGAAGACCGCCTCAAGGCCGTGCTCAAAGAAATCGAAGACTCCAATGGCCAGGTCATCCTGTTCATCGACGAACTGCATACGCTCGTCGGCGCTGGTGCCGCGGAAGGCGCAATCGACGCCTCCAACATGCTCAAGCCCGCGCTGGCCCGCGGTGAGCTGCGCGCAATCGGCGCAACTACGTTGAACGAATACCGCAAGTACATCGAGAAAGATGCCGCCCTCGAGCGCCGCTTCCAGATTGTGTTTGTCGGCGAACCAAATGTCGAAGACACGATCGCAATTCTCCGCGGCCTGAAGGAAAAGTACGAGGTCCATCACGGCGTCCGCATTAAAGATTCGGCCATCGTTGCCGCGGCCACGCTTTCACATCGTTATATCTCCGATCGTTTTCTGCCCGATAAGGCCATCGACCTGATCGACGAAGCTGCCGCATCGCTCCGCATCCAGATCGACTCCATGCCCACGGAAATCGACCAGCTTGAGCGCCGCGCCATGCAGCTAGAAATCGAAAAACAGGCGCTGAAAAAAGAAGACGACCCTAACTCGAAAGAGCGGCTCGCTGCCATCGACAGAGAGCTTGCGGGGATCCGCGAACAATCGACCGGTCTGAAAGCGACCTGGCAAAAAGAAAAAGATCTGATAGCCCGGCAGCGCCAGCTCAAGGAAAAGATCGAGCACCTCAAAATCGAAGAGCAATCGGAAGAGCGCAAAGGCAATCTGCAACGGGTCGCCGAAATTCGCTACGGCCTTCTCCGCCAGACCGAGGAAGAACTGGCCAAGCTGACCAAGCAAATGGACGGCAAGGGCAAGACGCGCATGTTGAAAGAAGAAGTGGACGAAGAAGACGTCGCGCGAATCGTTTCCAAGTGGACCGGCATTCCCGTCAGCAAGATGCTGGAAGGCGAAGTCAAAAAGCTGGTCAACATGGAAGATCGCCTGCGCCAGCGTGTGGTTGGCCAGGATGCCGCGCTCGAACGCGTTTCTAACGCGGTCCGCCGTTCCCGCGCCGGTCTGAGCGATCCTAAGCGGCCGATCGGTTCGTTCATTTTTCTCGGGCCCACCGGCGTCGGCAAAACCGAACTCGCTCGTGCTCTCGCCGAATTTCTATTTGACGACGAACGCGCTCTCATTCGCATCGACATGTCCGAGTACATGGAGAAGCACGCCGTTTCCCGCCTAATCGGCGCACCCCCGGGATACGTCGGCTACGAAGAAGGTGGTCAGCTCACCGAGCAGGTTCGCCGCCATCCCTATGCTGTCATTCTTTTTGACGAAATCGAGAAAGCACATCCCGACGTCTTCAACATTTTTCTACAGATCATGGACGACGGCCGCCTAACCGACGGCAAAGGCCGCACTGTCGATTTTCGTAACACCGTGCTTATCATGACCTCGAATATCGGCTCATCATTCCTGCAAGCCGAAGGCTTGCGTTCGAAAGAAGAATTCGACGAGGCTTCGAAGCAGGTGATGAACGCATTGCACTCGCACTTCAAGCCCGAATTCCTGAACCGCGTGGACGACATCATTATCTTCAACCCACTCGGCAAAGAGCAGTTGGTCAAGATCATCGAACTGCGGCTCGAAGATGTGCGCCGTTTGCTGGCCGAGCGCAAGATTTCGCTCGAACTTACAGATTCGGCCAAGGACTTGCTGTTCACCCAGGGATTCGATCCAAATTTCGGGGCCCGGCCGTTGAAGCGCGCTATACAGAAGCTGATCCAGGATCCGCTCGCGCTGAAGATCCTCGACGGCGAGGTTCTGCACGGTGACCACATCATCGTCGACGCTGACAAGCGTTCTGGAAGGATGAAATTCGAAGTCAGCCGGCATACGGCGGCCAAGCAGCCGGCAAAATCAAAAGTCTAATTTGCCACGGATTTTCGCGGATGAACACGGATAAACCAAATCTTTCGATTTATCGGTGAGGATCCGAGTAATCCGTGGCGCTGTTCTTT
Source organism: Terriglobales bacterium (assembly GCA_035507035.1). Taxonomy (GTDB): domain Bacteria; phylum Acidobacteriota; class Terriglobia; order Terriglobales; family Acidobacteriaceae; genus DATJOJ01. Next base: position 397,705 of record DATJOJ010000048.1, read on the forward strand.
GGGCCCCGCTAGAATAAGGCTGTGGGGCAGTTCACCGAACAATTCGACGTTGTTGTCGTTGGCGCAGGCCACGCTGGATGCGAGGCCGCCATGGCCGCAGCGCGCATGGGCCTGAAGACCGCGCTCTTCACCCTCAACGTCGACCTCATCGCACAGATGTCCTGCAACCCTGCCGTCGGCGGCATCGCCAAGGGGCATCTTGTCCGGGAAGTTGATGCCCTCGGGGGAATCATGGGCGAAATCACCGATGCGGTCGGCATCCAGTTTCGCCTGCTCAACACTTCTCGCGGCCCAGCTGTCTGGTCGCCTCGCGCCCAGTGCGACAAGCAAGCCTATCGCCTCAAAATGCGCGAAGTCCTCGAATCGCAACCGAATCTCAAGATCAAGCAAGCCGAAGTGGCGGATTTGATTTTGGAAGCGTCGGCGGTGGTTGGTCGCCGGTCGTCGGCTAACCCTTCGATTTGTGATTCCGAGGAGCGAAGCGACGAGGAATCTGCTTTTGCCAACGACCAACAACCAAGGACCAACGAGCCTTCCCGCATCTGCCGCGGCATTCGCCTGCGCGACGGGCGCACCGTCGGCGCTTTCGCTGTCGTCATCACCACGGGCACATTCCTCAACGGCCTTATTCACTGCGGTGAGCAGCAATACCCTGCCGGACGCTCCGGCGAGCCGCCGGCTGTTCTCCTAGGCGAAGCGCTCAAGCAACTCGGCCTGCGCGGATGCCGCCTCAAAACCGGCACTCCGCCTCGCCTCGATGGCCGCACCATCGACTGGTCGCGCTTCCAGCTTCAACCCGGCGATCCCGACCCCACTCCGTTCAGCTTTCGCACCCGCCGTGTCACGCATCATGACTCACAAATTCCCTGCTACATTGCCTGGACCACAGAGGAAACTCACCGCATCATCCGTGAAAACGTTCATCGCTCGCCCATGTATTCCGGCCAGATTAAATCTATCGGCCCGCGGTACTGCCCATCGATCGAGGACAAGATTGTCAAATTTCCTGACAAGATCACCCATCAGCTCTTCCTTGAGCCTGAAGGCCTGAACACGCACGAAATCTACGTCAATGGCATGAGCACGTCCTTGCCAGTGGAAGTGCAGCTCGCGATTCTGAAATCGATCCCTGGCCTCGAGAACGCTGAAATGCTCCGCCCCGGCTATGCCATTGAGTACGATTCCATCGATCCGACAGAACTGGAGCGCACCCTTGAAACCAAAAAGATCTCAGGTCTCTTTCTCGCAGGCCAGATCAACGGCACGTCCGGCTATGAAGAGGCCGCTTGCCAGGGCTTGATGGCGGGAATCAACGCTGCTCTCAAAGTGAAGAACGAGACTCCGCTGATCCTCGATCGAACGGAGGGCTACACGGCGATACTCATTGATGATCTGATTTCCAAGGGCACGAACGAGCCCTATCGCATGTTTACTTCGCGCGCTGAGTTTCGCTTGCACCTGCGCATTGACAACGCTGATCGCCGCCTCACCCCTCACGGCCGACGCGTTGGCTTGATCGATGACGACGCCTGGTCTAATTTCGAGGACAAGCAAGAGCGTCTGGCAGGCATGAAGCGTCTGCTCCAACATACCAAGCTAACCAGCAACATGCTGAATACTTGTCATCCAGAGCGAAGTGAGGCGCAGCTGAACCTAGTCGACGGACTTGCAGTTCCTGATCTCTCCTCAGCCCTCGGCCAAACCCTCGCTCAACTGCTTAAGCGTCCCGAAATCACCATCGAACAACTCTCTCCGATCCTGCAAGAACTCGATCCCGCATTTTTCCGAGATGCAATGTGCGATAATCCGCGTGAATCCGCGCCGAGCTTCTCATCCCAAGTCCGCAACGAACTGAAGTCCGTCGAAACCGAAATCAAGTATGAAGGCTACTTGCAGCAGCAACAACGCGCTATCGATCGTTTGAAAAAAGCCGAGCAGCGCAATATCCCTGAGTGGTTCGACTACCGCTCGGTCAGCGGTCTCTCCCGCGAAATGCAAGAGACGCTGATCAAAATCCGCCCACGCACGCTGGGCCATGCGTCGCGCATTCCGGGCGTGACCCCAGCGGCCGTCTCGCTGGTGAATGTTTACATCGAAATCCAAGGGCGGCGGCGGGAACAGGCGGAGGTATTGTGATGAATACGTCCGCAAGCGCACGGGCGAGGACGCCCGCGCCTACATCGAAGACGGTCATCAGCTACACGCAGATCGACAGTCCGCTTGGTCTCTTGCTCCTCGCCGCTGACGACACTGGCCTGCGCGAAATCCTGTTCGTCAACGGCCGTCATCACGCGCAGCCCAAGGCCGAGTGGAAAGAAAACGCCGCGCCACTCAAAGACACCATCCGCCAGCTTCATTCTTATTTCGCAGGAAAATTGGAAACCTTCGATCTCCGGCTCGCTCCCGAAGGCACTCCCTTTCAGCTCGAAGTCTGGCGCCGTCTCTGCGAGATTCCTTATGGCGAGACCACGTCTTATGGCGAGCTTGCCCGCCGCATCGGAAATCCCAACGCCTGCCGCGCCGTCGGCCTAGCCAATGGCTCCAATCCGATTCCGATCATCATTCCTTGCCATCGCGTCATCGGCAGCAACGGCAAACTCACCGGGTACGGCGGCGGCTTGCCGATAAAGGAAAAATTGCTCGCCCTGGAACGGCGGCAGTTGACCCTGCTTTAAGCCTCAGTGGTGAGACTCCGCGAATTCGTTTACCATAACGGTAGTTCCATCCGCTGGACCCAATCATTATGAAAAGAGCTTCGGTCATCGTCGTGTTGGTGCTGTTTGTAGCCGGTCTTGTTTCTGCGCAGGAAGACGTAAACCCGGTGCTGCGCCCGCCAAAAGGCGCGCAAGTTGGAATCGTCGTCTTTGAAGATCTAGAGTGTCCGGACTGCCGCCGTGCGATGCCGTTGCTCGAGGATGCAGCGAAAACCTACAAGATTCCCCTCGTCCTTCATGACTTCCCACTGCCTTTTCACAAGTGGTCGTTCGATGCGGCTGTCATCGCTCGTTACTTCGACACCCACTCCAAGCAGTTAGGCAATCAATATCGCGATTACATTTTTCAGCACCAGCCGGAAATCACGGCCGAAAATCTGCGCTCTTTTTCAGAGAAGTTTGCTACCGACCATAAAGTCGATCTTCCATTTGTGGTCGACCCCCAAGGCAAGCTCGCCGGAGAGGTTACCGCCGATCGCGATCTTGGCAAGTCGATTCATCTCGAACACACTCCCACGATCTACGTCGTCAGCAACAAGACCCAGGGCAAGCCCTTCGTGGAAGTGGTCGACCGCTCGCAGTTGTTTCAGATGATCGATGCCATGAAAGCGGAATGATACACGGCTGAATCATGGGATGCGAACTTTGCGCCCCCGGCGACGTTTCTCTGCACCCTTTGCGTTTTAAGCTCTTGCTCTTCCCGGCGCGTCTAACCCCGCTCGAAAGCGTGTTTCTCTTCCAGCGCTTCTAATGCGGTTCGCATGTCAGATTCGAACTTCGCACCCTGTGCCAGCAACGAAGAAGTCGCGCGGGCCGAGTCGCCCTCGATCTGAATTGCGCCTTGCGCCTCCAACTTTCGAGCAATTTCCATGCAGTGCTCGACCGTTGCTTCCACGTACAGCGCCTCAGTCGGGTCTCCCAGCCACGTTTTCTCGTTTTTCAGTCGCGACTGCCAATAAATTTTTCGCGCCAAAAGCAGCTCCACATCCTGATCGCTCGCCTTGCCAAACACCCACTTGCTGCGTTTGAAGTCGTAATGCCGGCTGGAAAACTGCACTGGCACCAGTTTGCTGGATTTCAAGAACTCCAACTGTCGCCGGTCTACTTCCTTGCGCAGCGTATTGATTACCGGCCCTTCCACATCCTTTGGATCGAGCGAAGGCATTACTTCCTGCACCGTGGCCGACAAATTCACCGCGACCAGAGCGTGCAGTGCGTTGGAATTTTCCAGATGGACGTCTCCATGGAGCACAAAAAAGTCCGCTCCCGAGGTCGACTTGTGAAACGGCCACTGCAGATGAAAAGAAAGCGGCAGGCCAGTCAGCGTGACATAGATCTGATTAGAACGATGATCGGTCATGGGCGGTTCCGAAAAATGAACTCGCCGTTATTCTAACGAATGTTATGCACGCGGAGCCGTGTATTTCCACTTTGTCTGTATGTACCCGACGAAACTCGCGAGTTTCGTAGTCAAGACAACCCCGGCTTCCCACATTTTATTTTCTTGATTCTTATCGGAAGAGGTACCTGAGTGAAAGGGCGGCCGTAAGGCCGCCCGTCGCAAAGCCGAGAATCGAGACCAGCCGAGAACTGTCTTCTATCTTCCAGCCGCGGCGGCCGCTGCCTGAGCTTTCGGCCACATCGCTGCAATCTTCGCCACCACGTCTTCCATGGTGCAGCCGGTATCGAGATTTGCATCGACGTAATGGTGCCGCTCGCCATCGGTATGCATGACCAGCACGCGAGTCGTCGAACTCACCTTCTTGACCATGTAAGGCAGGTGATGGCGGTCATTCTTCGAAAGAGTGGGGCCGAGAATAATCAGTTCGTAAGCCGACTTCCGCAGCGCCTCTTCCACCGCTTTGCGGCCCTCAGCCGTTTCCACCTGGTGGCCTGCCTTTTGCAAAGTAGCCACGTGTGCGTTCAGTGCCTCTGCATCGCCTTCGCAGTAAAGACATTTCAGTCGAGACGCCGGCTTCGATGTATTCGCCATAGAGAGACCTTCCCTTCCGCCTATGACGGTAGCAACCCTGACATCGCTACGGAACATTACCGAAGACCAAGTCCAATCGGGGTTTTCAGCCCATTCAAAACGCCGCAGCAGCAAAAATTCGCATCGCCCGCCCAGTCGAAGTACAATACAATCGTTTCGCATTCCTTTGCAAAGACATCATGCTGGAGGCGTCACACATGCGCATGCTGGCAATCTGTGTCGTGCTTCTCAGTCATTTCGCCTTCCCTCAAAACGCCCCCACTTCAGAAGACAATCGAGCTACGGCCTATTGCGACTTCGATGACGGCCAGGAAATCAGCTTGCGCTACAGCAATGCCGCCGCCACTTCCAAAGACGAGCCGCACAACGGCCGGGTGTGGATGCCCGGTGGATCTGCGATGACGCTATTCGCCGGAGCGGCGCTGACCTTGAACAATGCGGCGGTTCCAGCAGGCGCCTATGGCGTTTATGTGATTCCGAATAAAAAAGAGTGGACCTTGATCGTGAACAAGAATGTCAACGCAAACTCGGCCTACGACGAAAAGCAGGATCTGGCTCGCGCTCCCATGGAATTGGGAGAAGTGAATTCGCCTGACAAACAACTGCTAGTGTCATTCGCGCACACCGGTCCAAAAGTCTGCAGCATCCGGCTCTACTATGGGAAGGTTGGAGCGTTTGCCGAGTTTCATGAGCAGTAGTAGCGATCCGGCATCCATCCGAAATATGCGTTCTTCTCTCTTCTTCCTCTTGCTCGCTTCTTCACTCTTTGCCCAGACTTATTCTGTTCAGAAAAGTAACAGCGAGGAAAGCCTTCGCGGATTGAGTGCTCCGTCGAGCCAAGTCATTTGGGCAAGCGGCGCTCACGGCGCATATCTGCGCTCGATTGATGGGGGCAACTCATGGCTGGTTAGGCAGGTTCCTGGAGCTGAAACCCTCGACTTCCGCGACGTCGAGGCCTTTGATGCAGACCTCGCCTATCTGCTTAGCATTGGCCCCGGAGAGCAATCGCGCATTTACAAGACGACCGACGGCGGGAAATCCTGGGGTCTTCAATTCACCAACAAAAATCCCAAAGGCTTTTTCGATTGCACGGCTTTTTGGGATCGCGATCACGGCATTGTGATCGGCGATCCGGTGGACGGGAAATTCGAACTAATCACTACTGAAGACGGCGGCAAGAATTGGGACGCCATACCGGGGCCCACGGCTCTGCCCGGCGAGGGCGCTTTCGCCGCCAGCGGGACCTGCGTCGTCGTGCACGGAAAAACCAATGTCTGGTTCGCTTCCGGCGGTGCCGCGCGTGTCTTCCATTCGGCGAACTCTGGCAAGACCTGGGAAGTCTTTGACACACCAATCAAACATGGCAACGACTCTTCAGGGATTTTCTCGATTGCCTTCCAAGATGAATTGCATGGCGTCATCGCGGGCGGGGATTACAAACAACCTGCGCAAAACGGCGAGAATTTGGCCTTCACCAGCGACGGCGGACGAACCTGGAAACTGGCTCCCATTTCACCCCAATCGTACGTTTCGGCAATCAGCATCTCAAAAACTCCTGCCGATCACGCTTTCATCGCCGTCGGCTCCGCTCACGCGGCCTTCGCGCGCGGGATCACCGACAAGTCCTGGGAGGAGGTTTGGGATTTGAATCTCAATGCCGTTACCTTTTACGCTCCCAACAAAGCCATCGCTGTCGGCCCTAAAGGGTTGATTGTGAAGTTCGACCTTGCAAAGTAACTGCGCGTCATCGCCGTTCATATTCCCGGACGGTGCCATCAACTACAACCGCCACATACTTTCCGGTAACCCTCTCCCGGACCTGCACAACTTTGTGTCCTTCGCGTGCCAGGCTGCCCCACTGGCTCGGTTTGTCCGCATTCTGTTCGATCGCCTGGTATTCGCGGCAGCCGATCTTAAACGTCACCGTCTTCAGCCTCTGATAACTGGTCCGCTCAACCTTGACCGTCTTGTCTCCGAGCATTACTTCATCGCGTTCCATCATCTGCAGAGCAACAGATTGAATTAAGGCAAGATCCAACATAGCGCAATCACTCTGAGACTGGTCACCGGGAGAGAACGGATGAATTACCTATCGCCGCGCCTTCGGCTGGGATGTTTTTCCTTGATCTCGAAGGCCTGATGACGGCATAGAAACTTACTCGCCATCGTCCCCGGCGCGAAGCCCGCTCATCGAATCAATTTTGACGCGGAAAAAGAGTGGCTCAACCAGGTGATCGCTCGACTTCATCAAGCGCTCCCCCATGGCGTTCAGCCACCAGCGATGCCGTTTCTCCAATAATTGCCGAGCACGAGCTCGTTCTTCAGCAAATTCGGGCTCGGGCAACTCCTGATATTGGCCATTAAGGATGACGCTCGTCCAACGTCCCTCGCTGCGGATCTCGTCCACTTGCACACAAACCTTCGGATTCGCGCGCATCCACTCGATTTTTTGTCCAAACGTCGCGAGACCGTAGATGTTATCGCCATCGTGCGCAAAATAAATCGGCAGGACGTAAGGCTGATTATCAAGTGCGCAGCCCAGCCGTCCCAGCGAGATTCGCGACACAAAATCGGAGCACTCTTTGTCGGTCAGAGGATTGATCTTCATAGCAGGCCATTATAATCCGCTGCCAGCAAATAACAGACGCGTCTAGATCACACTGCGAGGGTTACTTCATCACTGCGAAAAAATCGTTTTAGTATTGACAGCGTCGCCGTAGCATAATTCAATACGCCGAGATGGAATCTACGGTCAACACCACTTCTGCTCCCGTTCGCCTGCGACGCACGCTCACACTTTGGGACCTGATTCTCTACGGCGTCATCGTGATTCAGCCGGTGGCGCCAATGTCGGTGTTTGGCGTGCTCAGCGATCGCGGCCGCGGCCACGTGGTGACGACCATCCTGATTGCCATGGTTGCCATGCTGTTCACCGCGATCAGCTATGGCCGCATGGCGCGCGCCTATCCCAGCGCCGGTTCAGCCTTCACCTACGTGGGGCAGGAGATTAATCCTGCGCTCGGCTATGTCACCGGCTGGAGCATGGTCATGGATTACATGCTCAATCCGATGATCTGCATTATCTGGTGCAGCCAGCAGGCCCACGTTTTTGCGCCCGGCATCCCTTACTGGGGATGGGCGATCTTCTTTTTTCTGGTGATCACCGGCCTGAACATTCAAGGAGTCAAGACCTCAGCTCGCGTAAATACGGGCTTGGCAGTGGGCATGGGCGTGGTGATTGTGATATTTTTCGTGACTGCAGCGCGGTACATCTTCGGCCACCCCCATGACGGCGCCGGTTTTTTCACCCGTCCCTTCTACGATCCCCAACTTTGGGATACCAGAGCCGTTCTGGGTGGCACTTCCATCGCCGTGCTTACCTACATCGGTTTCGACGGAATCTCGACGCTTTCCGAAGAAGCCGAAAACCCGCGCCGCAACATTTTGCTGGCTACGGTTCTCACCTGTTTTGTGATCGGCATTTTGTCGGCGTTCGAAGTCTACGGCGCACAGCTGATCTGGCCGGCCACTCAGCCCTTTCCCGATCTCGACACTGCCTTCACCTTCATCGCGGGGCGCGCCTGGGCGCCGATGTTCGTCATCCTCGGATTCACCTTGCTGGTCGCCAACTTCGGCTCCGGCCTTGGCGCGCAACTTGGCGCCGCTCGTCTTCTGTACGGAATGGGCCGTAGCAAAGCTTTACCGGAGAAATTCTTTGGCGCCGTGGATCCCCACCGTCATGTGCCGCGTAACAACGTCATCTTCGTGGGCGTGATCGCTCTGATCGGCGCCTTCATCATCAGCTACGGCCTCGGCGCCGAAATGCTGAATTTCGGCGCTCTCATCGCATTCATGGGCGTCAACTTAGCGGCATTCGTCCGCTATTTCGTTCGTTCCAACGAAAAAAGGCTCACGAATTTTTTCCCGCCGCTCCTGGGATTCCTCATCTGCCTTCTGCTCTGGCTGAACCTCAGCCGCCCCGCCAAAATTGTCGGCGCCATCTGGATGGGAGTGGGAATTCTGTTCGGTGCCATCAAAACTCGCGGCTTCCGCGGAAATTTGATCGACTTCGAGTTGCCGCCGGAAGAAAACTGAAGACTCCCTCTGTCAAAGAGAAAAACCCCATCCTTCCGCCACGGAAAAGATGGGGGCACTAAGTGTTAATTGCTATTCGATCACGAAGATATTTCTCTTGGCACACATTTCCTTCAGGATCTTCGGCCAAACGGTGGCACTGACTTCCCCTAGATGCGCTTTGCGCAAAAGCTGCATCAGTGTCCGCGATTGCCCGATGCCGCCGCCAATCGAGAGCGGCAGGGTGTGATTCAGAATCCCCTGATGATACGGAAGATTCATGAAATCGAGCTGTTTCGACATCTGCAGTTGCTTCTTCAGAGTCTCCGCCGTCACACGAATGCCCATCGACGTCAGTTCGTGGCGGCGCTTGGTCACATGGTTCCATACAAGGATGTCGCCATTCAGACCATGCGTGTCCTTGCCGGTCTCCTCGTGCGTGTCGGTGACCCAATCGTCATAGTCGGCCGCCCGCATCTCGTGCGGATAACCATCTTTCAACGGCCAGCCAATTCCGACAATGAAAACCGCCGGGTACTTCTGCAGCACTTCCGTCTCCCGCTGCTTGCGCGGCAGATCGGGATACATGTCGAGAATTTCTTCAGCATGGAGGAAGGTCAACTCTTCCGGCAAATTGGGATAACGATAATCGTTAAGCTGCGGGAAGAGCTCCTGCGCAAATTTCTCGGCCCCGACCAGAACCTTCCAAATTTTCCTAACAATCCCTTTCATAAAATCCAGGTTCCTCTGCTCCGCAATGACCACGCGCTCCCAATCCCACTGATCGACGTAGGCAGAATGATCGTGATCGAGGAAATAATCCTTGCGCACGGCACGCATGTCGGTGCAGATGCCTTCGCCCACGCGGCAATCGAACTGCTTGAGCGCAACCCGTTTCCATTTCGTCGCGGCCTGCACCACCTGCGCATCGACGGGGTGCACATTGCGGTCATTCGCAATATGGAACTGGATCGGAGTGCGCGAGCCATCGCGATCGAGCATGTCATTAACACCGCTTTCGACATCGACAATCAGCGGCACCTCGACCATCATCAAATTCAGCTCGCGGCAAAGATTGTCTTCGATATACCGCTTCACATGAAAAATGGCTTGCTGTGTCTCGCGCGGCGTGAGCAGAGAGTGATAATCGCGCGGCAGAATTTTTTCCAGTTCTTTGTAATCGCCAATCCCCGGTCCTGCCAGATCGGCTTTTTTATCCAAAACGAGTGTTGCCATGAATGGTCTCCTTGGCCGACGGAGTTCTCCCTCGGCCCACAATCGCCCAACCGACTATTGGAGTCTTCGGTACTCGCAAGGGTCAGTGAGGCAGGTCACAGTGGGGGGTGAGGGCAAAGGGCTGTTGGGTACGTGGTAGATTGGAGTAACTGATGCAAGACCTCGCTTCCCTCGCGCTGAACGTCGCAGCATTGCGTGGTGCTTCCTATGCCGACGCCCGCATTGCCGACGACCGCAGCCGCGCACTTTCTACCAAGAACGGCAAGGTTGGCACCGCTTCGGACGCAGAATCGCTCGGTATTGGCATCCGCGTCATAGCCGACGGCGCCTGGGGATTCGCCGCCTCCGACGATCTCAGCAAATCTGCCATTGAAGCCACCGCCGCCAAAGCTGTCGCTATCGCCAAAGCTTCCGCTAAGGTGAAGCAACACGACGTGAAGCTCTCGCCCGAAAAACCCGCAACCGCCGAGTGGTCAACGCCCATCCAGGTCGATCCGTTCACGATTTCAGTGGAGCAGAATCTCGATTTGCTCCTGAAGGTCGATGCCGAGTTACGATCCGTGACAGGAGTCACCTTAGCCGAGACCAACCTGAACTTCCGCCGCGATGAACAGTGGTTTGTTTCCTCCGAGGGATCAAACATCCATCAGACGAAATACACCACCGGCGCGGGATTCGCCGCCTACGCGTTCGCCGGAAGCGAAATTCAGAAGCGCTCTTACCCAACCTCTTACGGCGGACAGTGGCAGAACAAGGGATACGAACTGGTTCATGAATTGAAATTGATCGAGAACGCCCGGCGTGTTGGCGAGGAAGCAGTGGCCCTGCTCAAAGCCGATCAGTGTCCGGAGGGTGCCTTCGACATTATTTTGGATGGCGCGCAGCTCGGTTTGCAGATTCACGAATCCGTTGGGCATCCGATTGAACTCGACCGCGTGCTGGGCATGGAAGCGAACTTCGCCGGCATGTCGTTTCTCACCCTCGACAATCTACGCAGGCTGCGCTATGGCAGCGATCTGGTCAACATCGTCGCGGACGCGCGTCAAGAGCATGGGCCTGGTCTCGGTACATTCGCCTTCGACGATGAAGGCGTGCCGGCGCAGTGCACGCCGATCATTACCAATGGTCTGTTCACCGGCTATCTGAGCTCGCGCGAGACTGCGCCGGCAATCGGCTTGGATCGATCTGGTGGAACGCTTCGTGCCGAAGGCTGGAACCGTCTGCCAATTATTCGCATGACCAACGTCAGCATTCTTCCAGGCGAAAAGCCGCTCACGCGTGAGCAACTCATCTCCGGCACCGACAACGGCATTTACATGGAGACCAACCGTTCGTGGTCGATTGATGACAAGCGTTACAACTTTCAATTCGGTTGCGAGCTGGGATGGGAAATTAAGAACGGCAAGCGCACGCGGATGTTAAGAAATCCTTCGTATTCCGGGATCACCACTGATTTTTGGAATTCCATGGACGCCATCTGCTCGCGCGACCAGTGGGTGCTGTGGGGCATTCCGAATTGTGGCAAAGGCCAGCCGCAGCAGGTGATGGGCACGGGACATGGCGCATCACCAGCACGATTTCGAAATGTAAAGGTTGGAAGCGCATATCGGGGAACCGCTTAACCACGAGGCACAGGGGAAGTTAGAGAACCAACGGACTTCGAACCGCTTATTGCAGAGTGTTGAATGCTCAATCGAGACCAGGCGACCGACATCTTCTCCAAGCTGAAGAGCTATGCTTCCGCTGACGAACTCGAAGTTATCTTCTACGCCACGAAGAACGCGCTCACACGCTTTGCCAATAACATCATTCACCAAAATGTTGCCGAAGAGAATGTCGTCGTCTCCGTCAGAACGGCCTTCGGACAGCGCACGGCTCGCGCGACCACAAACAAACTTGACCAGGACAGCCTAAAGCGCGTGGTCCAGGCATCCGAAAGCCTGGCCAAAGTACAGCATCCCGATCCGGATCTGCTGCCGTGTCGCGCGGGCGCCCTCGCCCGCGAAAGCATTCCGCAAAGATATTTTCCTCAATCCGCCGAACTTACCCCCGAGCAACGCTCGGATACGGTCAAGAAAATTGTCGCTATCGCAGAGAAAAACAAGCTCACCACAGCCGGCATCTTCGCGAACTCGGAGTCCGCCGAGGGAATTTTCAACTCCTGCGGTCTCTTTGCATGGCACACGCAAACTTCCTCCGAAATTTCCATCACCATGCTTGGCGCGGACGCCTCGGGTTGGCAAAAAGCCAATTCGCCCAATGTCACGAATCTTGACGCCGTCGCACTCGCCGAAACTGCCGCGCGAAAAGCCCGTGAATCGGTGCAGCCGCGCGAAATCCCTGCGGGAAAATACACTGTCATTCTCGAGCCTGCTGCCGTCCTCGATATCGTCGGCTTCATGTTCTACGACTTCGGCGGCATGGCGGTGCTCGATCAGCGCTCGTTCTTGAATGACCGCGTGGGCAAACAAGTTTTCGGGGCAAATATCAATATCTGGGATGACGTCGCCCATCCTCTACAATCCGGCTCGCCGTTCGATGGCGAAGGCGTGCCGCGAGAGAAAGTCCAACTTGTCGAGAACGGCGTGGTCAAGCGCCTCGTCTATGCGCGCGGAACTGCAGCGCGCATGAAGCAATCCGAATACAAGGATAAAGTCGGTCCTATCGGCCCCACCGGGCACGGATTCCCTATCCCCAACGAAATTGGCGAAGCCCCAATGAACATCGTCTTCGGTGCGCCCGGGCAGCCACAGACGATCGAGCAAATGATCTCCTTGACCGAGCACGGAATCCTGGTCACCCGGCTTTGGTACATCCGCGAAGTCGATCCTTACGAAAAAATTCTCACTGGCATGACCCGCGACGGCACGTTTTTGATCGAAGGCGGAAAGATTCGCGGCGGCGTGCGCAACTTCCGCTTCAATGAAAGCTTGATCCACATGCTGTCGAATGTCGAAACGATGGGCACCCCGGTCCGCGCCAGCGGCGAAGAATCGTTCGATATGGTGGTTCCGGCGATGAAAGTGGGAGGGTTCAATTTTACGGAAGTCACCAAGTTCTAGCGCTCAGCATTCAGCGATATGGGCCGAGTGCTTGAGCTTGAAACCGAGCTAGCTCGCCAGGCGATCACTTTGCGCCTTCCGCACCAGCCCAGCCGGCATCCGTTTCAGCTCAATCACGCCCCTATTGAGGTTTTTGCCAAACCAGCAGGTCTCGAAAGTTTTTTCATCGGATGAGCCCTCTCTGAATGCTGATGGCTGAATGCTGACGGCTTGGTTGTAGTCCGCGCAGTGACCGTTGAACCTTGCCTAAAATTCCCCGCAAGTGCATGACCCTCAATAATTTATGCCTATCCGTTCCATGACTTCCGTAACTTTGCACACGTGGTTCCCAGGTGTAATCTGCGGGCAAATGTCTACGAATGACCCATCTGCGGGCAAAGGCCAGCCTGGAACGTCTCCGCGGACGGAAAACGCACCGTCGGGCTCGAAAGCACAAGAAGTCGATGCGAAGACCGGCCAGGTCCACTATCTGGAGATGCAGAGTGCGCCGCGCTTTCCCATCAAGCTGCCGGTTTCGGTGAAATCCAAGACTGGAGAAAGCTTCACGGAGACTGAAAACATCTCCGCCAATGGAGTGCTGTTTCAGGTTGCAGGGACCGACATGCCGGTGGGTTCGGCGATCGATTTCACGATTTCACTTCCCGCTGACATCGTCGGCGCGGAAGTCGATGTGCGGCTCGATTGCAAAGGCCGCGTGGTGCGCAATTTTGACGATGCCGGACGTCATGGCGTCGGCGTAGTCATTGACGAGTACAAGTTCGACCGCCGCTGAGCGGTGAGGAAATATGGCTAGCAGTCCAGTGCACGTGCAAGAAAATACCGGGCAACCCCAGCCGGAAGGCGGCAACGGCCAATACATCCGTGTGATCGTGGCCGACACCCAGGCCATCTTTCGTGCCGGACTGCGCAAAATCTTTGCGGTGGAAGACGACGTTCGCGTGGTTGGACAAGCCGAAACCTTGTCGCAAGCCTTTTCCGCCGCCCAGAAGTTTGCTACCGATGTGATGTTATTCGAAGCGGCACTCGCCCCGAATCCAATCGATGCGGTCGCTGAACTCTTGCGTCAGAATCCGAACCTGCGCCTGGTGGTTGTAACCGCCGAACCCGAAGAGGAGCTTACGCTGGAGCTATTCCGTCGCGGGGCGTATGGCATCGTTTCGCGGGAAGTCGAGCCCGAGCTTCTAGTCGATTGCCTGCGCAAAGTGGCCAAAGGCGAGCCTTGGCTCGATAGCCGCGGAACCCAGTGGGTGCTCGAGGCTTATCGCACTCAGAATACGCGCAGCGCGGCCCGCACCAAGGTCCAGCTGACACCCAAGGAATCTCTCATCGTCTCCTGCGTCACCCAGGGGATGAAGAACAAGGAAATTGCCGTCCGCGTGGGCACGACCGAGCAAGTCGTGAAGAACTACCTGCGTAAGGTTTATGACAAGCTGGGTGTCGCTGACCGCCTCGAGTTGGCCCTCTACTGCTTGAATAATCGAGTCGTCGACGGTGCGGTGAAGTCCGCTTCCACTCAGTCTCCATCGTCCAGTACTGCGAACGAAGTTCCGGCCGTCGCTGCTACCAGCCCCGAAACGGCCTCCTAAGAGTTCGGTCACCGTCCGACTTACCTCATCCGTGCTATAGTTTCTGCGAACAACTCAGCAAACATTCTTCTTCATCTGCGAGGCGAATCATGAAAGGTGATCCAAAAGTCATTGCCGTGCTCAATCAGGTGTTAAAGGCCGAGCTGACCGCCATCAATCAATATTTTCTTCACGCCGAAATGATGGAAAACTGGGGCTACTACAAGCTGGCCAAACATACCCGCGGCGAGTCGATCGAAGAGATGACGCACGCCGAGAAACTGATGGAGCGCATCCTGTTTCTCGATGGCACACCCAACATGAGCGACTACTTCAAGATCAATATCGGCCCTACCGTAAAAGAGCAGATAAAGAACGATCTGCAAGTCGAGTATGACGCCGTGAAGCGCCTCAATGCCGGCATCGAAACCTGCGTGAACGCTTCCGACAATGCCTCCCGCGAGCTTCTGGAAGAAATCTTGACGGACGAAGAAGAGCACATCGACTGGCTGGAAGCTCAACTGCAATGCATCAGTGACATGGGTATTGAGAACTATCTGGCGGAGCAGATGAGTAAGGAAGAAAAGAAGGACTAGCCGCGCCCGGATGTTTCAAGCGGCCAATTGCTTTCCATCTTGCCTCTCATTAGCGACCGAAACTGTAACGTAGGCTGAATCGCGCCTGAACCGGTTCGACCGGGTGCATCACCCTGGTGAATGCCGCGTTCGCATTCACTGCATTCGCAACCAGCTCCTGCCCCGCTAGAGTGGTTGGCGGGGTTGCGGGCAGGCCCAGCTCAGCTGCTGGCAGTATCTGCGATACATAGGCGTAGTCAACATCGTGATCTCGCCGGTTCAGCAAGTTCAAAACTTCGCCCATCAGGCTCCAGTTCTTGTTGAATTTATAACTGGCCTCCAGGTTGACCAACGCGGTTGAGGGTGAGGTATAGAGTCCATCCGATGTCAAAGGGCGAGGGCCAAAGTAGCGCAAGCGCAAACTCGCCGAGAATCGTCTGTAATCCTGCAGCGTGGCTCCCGCAGCCACCACCCACCGCACGGCTTCCGGTACTTCTTTGCCGTACGGATTTTGCAGATAGGTGCCGCCCCCAGTCGGAATCAACCCAAAGCAATTCGAGTTTCTTGCGCAAAGTTGAGGGCCCGTCGGCGTCAAAGTATAGAACGTCGAATCGTCTGCATCGTCTTGGGTAAAAATGGCACGGGAGTCCGCAAGGTCGGCATCGAAAACCAGGTGTTCCGCGGGCGTGTAATAGTTCCCAACCTCTATGCCGTAGCGGTTGCTCGACTGTTGCGAGGGACTCGTGCCTCCGGTGTCGCCATCCTGCAGCAGTTCGGAATTACTGTGCAGATACCAGATCTCGACCGTGCTTTGAAGTTGTGGGATGGCCGCGGTGCGCACTCCGATTTCCGCGCCTTTGGTTGCGACCAGGAAAGGAATTTTAGTCGGGTTCGTCGGATTGTAGGTCGGCGTATTGTAGTAAGGAAAGTCCGGCGAAACAGGTTCATATAGTTGACTAGAGCCACGCACGTCGTTGGTGTGGTAGCTGAATCCACCCTGCACATAGAACTCGGAATTGGCCCATGGACCGACGGTCAAACTTGCTTTGGGGCTGGGCAGGAACTTGCTGACCGATTGGCCGCTATTGGGATTGAAGTTGGCAGGGAAATTTCCAGGATAGTTGGGGAAGTTGGGGTTGATAGGGTTTGTAAAGCTGGTGATGACCCCTTCGCCGTAGTCGCCGCGGAAGGCCAGGATGGAGCGAAATTTCTCCGCCCACTGGACCTTGGTTGTCACCCAGGGACTTACGATCGTCTCGGTAAATTTATTCAAGTCCGTGGCCGCGGGCAAAACCGCGACCTGATCGAGAAACGAGGGTACATCCAGATAGTTGGCCGTATAGAAAGTTTTGTCCGTACGCAAGCGATCTTCCGTCCGGAAAAGCCCATTGTGAATCCAACCGTTGCGGACTTGCATGCCGAACGTGGTTTCGGTCTTGCGGCCGAAGAAGTGGCCGGAAATCGTATGGCGTGCATCGAATCCAGCCACCCAGCGTCGGTCCTGCTGTTCGAACTGGTCGCCCTTATAAGGATCGACCAGATAGTAGGTAAAATCGGAGAACAGGTTGAGATCGTAATAGAACCCGTAGGCCATCAGTGACGTTTCCGAACTTTCGCCTTTGTGATGCCATTCGCCTTGCAAGCTGTAACGCTGCGATCTGCCGCCATCGTTTGGGTTCAGTGAGCCGAAGAAACCGACGACGGGTATCGCCGTGTAGGGAAGTTGATCGCTCGAGTTCCATCGGGCTCCATCGTAAGCGCGGGTCGTGATGCTGAAGCCATTGGCATCGGTTCCCTGGCTGTAAGTTACAAGGCCATTGAATTTGTAATAGTTGTCCGGATGCACCCACGGGCCGCCGTCGTGATACGCTTCCCCGCCATACAGCAAGCAGCCCTTGCCCAGCTTTTGCGATACGCCGAAAACGAGCCGGGCAAACTGGTACATGCCACCGTCGACCTGGAGGAAGTTCTGCGGCAGCGTCTTGTAATACACCACCTGGGCATTTCCCGCCGAGCCATAGTCGCCGACATTGGCATAGTAAGGACCCTTCTCGGCATCAATCCTCTGTACAAACTCCGGGATGACGGTGTTCATGTCCGAGTAGCCCTCGCCGTGCGCGTGCGAGGGCAGGTTCAGCGGCATGCCGTCCAGAAAAATGGCGAAGTCCGTGCCGTGGTCGAGATTGAAACCGCGCAAAAAATACTGGTTGGCCTTACCGCCGCCGGCGTGTTGCGTGATGATGAGACCGGGGAGCGCCTCCAAAATTTCTCCCGAGCGAAGAATCGGGCGATTTTGAAGTTCCTCTGCGCCCACCGTTACCTGGCCGGCGGACGTGGCAATTCCAACAAGATCATCCGCCCGGCCTTGCACGTTGATGGTCGTGCTCAGGGCGCTCACAGCCAGGGAGATGCGCAGCGGTGCCAGCACCCCAGCGCCTATGACGACGGGGATCTCCTTCGTTTCAAAACCAGGATTCGATACCACGAGTCGATAGTTGCCCTCCGGGAGTCCGGAAATAATGAAGGAGCCATCGCTCTCCGAGCGCGCCGTTCTTTGTACCGCACCGCCTGCGCCCCAAACCTGTACTGTCGCTCCTGCGATCACCGCACCAGAGGTGTCAACAATAGTTCCTGACAGAGGCTGAGAATCTTTTTCGCTTGATGCGTGCCGCTGCCCCTGCGGGACCGCAATCCGGCCGTAGACACCATTGTCTTGCGCCGCAAGCAGGCGAAGAGTTACAGGAAGCAGCAAGAGGATGATCCATGGTCTATGCATCCATCTTTTCCCAGTACAGAATGGAAAGTGAAGGTTGAGTCATCGCACGATTCTCACTATCGTGCTACCTTTCGGTATACCATGCTCTGCTAGTACTCCTGGACTTGTATGTGACAGGTGTCACACCGCCGACTCGGCGACTGAAATACAATATTACGAATTGGATAATCATGCTACCAGTTCTTTGCGAACGCTCGCCGGGACTGGCAGGGAGCGCCGGGCGATCCTTGGACAATCAGTAATGAGCGTGCCGATGCGGTGAAACCGTACCCGGCGAGCTCATAACCAGGCGCCCATGGCGAACTCCCTTGGTGCTGATCAGTTTGTCGGCAAGTTGTTGAACACCGCGGGACCGACCGCGCAGGAGCACCACTTCAAGGCACGTATCGTGGTCCAGATGCGCATGCAGCGTAGAGATAACGACTTCGTGATGTTGATGCTGGAGATCAGCCAGTTTTTCTGGAAGAAGACGGGTGTGATGATCATAGATCAGCGTGACGGTTCCGACGACCAGAGCTTTCGAGGCCACGACCGCCGTTCCAACCAGCCGGTCCCGGATCAGGTCGCGAAAGGCTTCGGATCGGTTATCGTAGCCTTTCTCAGCGATGAACTTGTCAAAACGATCGAGCAGATCCGACTCCAACGACACTCCGATTCTGCTGAGCTGCGCCATGGATGCCTCATCCAGAAAACTTTGGTTCTAGCGTAGCACGTTTAACAGATGGAGTAACACGCTCGTTCCCGCGTGCCCGAAGTCCAGCAAATAATAATGTCGGCGCACCCCTCATCCCATCCGGGGACAGACGCGAGGGGTCGGGGCATTACTTCGCATCCGCCACAGCCACATACGCTCCCAGCCCAATCAGTGTCAACCCAGTCGCCATCCGTTGCCTTCGTCTCAGCTTCGCAGACGATCGCAGCCGCGCACCGATCGGAGCCGCCATAAGGGTTACGATTAAGTCGCACAAAGTATTCAGGCTCACCGAGATCGCTCCCAGCGCGAGAAACTGCCAGAACACTCCGCCGCTGGCCCGGTTGACGAATTGTGGGATGAACGCCAGAAAGAACAACGCCGTCTTCGGATTCAGCGCTTCCGTAGCAATCCCCTGCCAGAAAGGGCTGCGACGCGTCGTCGCCTCGTCTTGCACGATGCCGGTATCTCTCGCGCGCTCAGGAGCATCCGTACTCCCAGATAAACCAAGTACGCCGCGCCTGCATACTTGACGACGGAAAATGCCACAGCTGATGTAGCCAACACCAGCGACAGCCCCGTAGCTGCGGCCACAACATGCACCAACCCTCCACAAAATGTTCCTAAAGACGACAACACGCCTTCCCGCCGTCCTCCGGCCAGCGTGCGCGCCAGCACATAAAGCATTCCTGGCCCGGGTGCGACTGCCAACAGCGTTGCCGCGCCAAGAAAAAGAACTAGACGATGCGCTTCGAACATGCTGGCATTCTATCGGAGACCGCAAGCACTCGGCGCGAATCGGGTAGCATAAAGCGTGCCCCAGACAGATCCTCCCCGGCGAGTTGGCTTGGCCCGCGCGCTCTCGAAGGCAGGATATTGCTCGCGCTCCACAGCTTTCGAACTCGTTCGCGCCGGACGTGTCCGCTCGAACGGGGTGGTGGTCCGCGATCCCGAGCGGCCAGTTCAGGTTGCGCACGATCACATCGAGATCGATGGCCATGCACTTTCCGCGCCGGCCAAGCTCTATCTGATGTTGAATAAGCCACGCGGCGTGGTCACGACCGCCTCCGACGAAAAGGGCCGGGGAACCGTCTACGCATATCTCGACCCAAACCTTCCTTGGGTTGCCCCCGTTGGCCGTCTCGATAAAGCCAGCGAGGGTCTTCTGCTCCTGACCAACGATTCCGAATGGGCCGCCCGTGTCACCGCCCCCGAAACGCACCTCGATAAGACCTATCACGTGCAGATCGGCAGCCTTTCTGACGAACGGATCATCGAAGCTCTGACCCGCGGAATCTCGATGGATGGCGAACTCCTCAGAGCAAAAAGTTCCCGCCTGTTGCGTCAGGGAGACAAGAACTCGTGGCTCGAGATTGTGCTCGACGAAGGCAAAAACCGGCAGATTCGTCGCATGCTCACGGCCTTGGGAATCGAGGTGCTGCGGCTGGTTCGAGTCGCAGTCGGCCCGTTGCCCTTGGGCACACTGAAAAAAGGATCGTCACGGTCTTTGACCGTCGCAGAAAAAGCAGAACTAGACGCCGCCATGGATCGCAAAACCAAATGAACGCGATTGAAAAACTCAGCCAAAACGCCCGGATTACCGTTCGTCGGCCCGGCCCTACTGATCCCGATGGCAAGTGCGTGGCGTATTGGATGCAACGCGCCCAACGCGGCATGGACAATCCGGCTCTGGACATTGCCATCGCCCTCGGCAACGAGTTAGGCAAGCCGGTCGTCGTGTTTTTCGCGCCAGTTCCCTTTTACCCGAACGCAAACCTTCGCCACTATCACTTTCTTCGATCCGCCATCCCCGATATCGCAAACGAGGTCAACAATCGTCGCGCAGGATTTGTGCTTCGAGCTTTTCCCGATCACAGCCTGTTGAAATTTTCCGAGGATGTCCGGGCAGCCATCGTCGTTGGAGACGAAAATCCCCTGCGCGAGACGGAACATTGGCGAGAGCGCGCGGCATCGCGCCTCAAAGTCCCGCTGTGGACAGTCGATTCCGATGTTATTGTTCCGTCGCGGCTGTTCCACAAAGAACAGTACGCCGCCCGCACCATTCGCCCGCGTATTCACGCCCTGCTGCCTGAATTTCTGAAACCGTCAAAAAATCTGAAAGCGCAAGTCCCCTGGACCAAGCCTCGCGGGCTTGGTTCGCTTCCACTGGATGATGACTTCACTGCGCCGTGGAACCTGGATGGAACGGTTTCAGCCGTTCCGGCGTGGCAGGGCGGCAGCCGGCAGGCCACTCGAATTCTCCGCGAATTCGTTCGCAAGCGGCTAGAAGGATATCCGCACGATCGCAATCATCCAGAATGCGATGGCACCAGCCGGCTTTCGCCATACCTGCATTTCGGTCATATCAGCCCGCTGACCGTCGCGTTGGCGGTTCAAAAAGCGTCCGCCTCCAAGAAAGCCAGGGACGCGTTCCTGGAACAACTAATCGTGCGCCGCGAACTAGCCATCAATTTTGTTCGCTTCAATCCTTCGTACGATTCGTTTGAATCCATGGAGCGCTGGGCTGATCGATCGTTTTCGCAACACGCCCGCGATCAGCGTTCTGTCTTATACAACGAAAAGCAATTGCAGAATGCCGAAACCCACGACCCCTTATGGAACGCGGCACAGAAGCAACTGGTACTCACTGGCTGGATGCACAACTACATGCGGATGTATTGGGCGAAGAAAATTCTGGAATGGAGTCCATCCGTGTCGCTAGCCTATCAACGCGCAGTCGGGCTTAACGACCGTTACGAACTCGATGGCCGCGATCCCAACGGCTATGCCGGAATTGCCTGGGCCATCGTGGGCAAGCATGACCGCCCGTGGTTCGAGCGCCCAGTCTTCGGACAGATCCGCTACATGTCCTACGAGAGCACTTCACGGAAATTTGATTCGAAGAAGTACATCCGCGAAATCGAGCAGTTGGAGTAAAGGCTTTGGTTACTTCGCCGGAGAAACCGCCATGAATGGCATGCCAGCGGCGACCTTGGTGGCGAGTTCCAATTGCTGAACATCGTTGGTGGTGAAGTCCGGGCCGGCGGATCCAGCATCGAAACCCTTGCGGGAAACTTGGATCACGCCCAGAACTTTCCGCTCGGGCGTAAGCACCGCCGCCGACATGAGTTTCTGGATGGCGGAATTCTCGGATTCGTCTTGCTCCTCCGGTCCCGTTAGCTTGACCGTCTCGAACACCCGCGCATGCCTCACTTTGGTGAAGCTATTGAATAGCTCGGTCTTTTTCGTGCTGGCCGTATGCGCCGCGACCGACGAAGAACTCGACACTGGGATCGATCCCGCTGTCTTGAGCTGTTCGGGGAAGAGAAACTTGAGCAACCCATGCTCCAGCCGCATCAAAGCGACTTCCTTGGGGCGTACACCAAACATCTTGGCCAAGGCCGCGCAAAACTTATCGGGGGTGCGAGCCTGTCCCAGCACGTACTCAAGAGATCGATCGGGCGCCAGGGCTGCACTCGCTGCAGAGAACCCTTGCCCGGAGCGTGTAGTTTCCGCCATAGTGACCCGCGTCAATGCCGTGCTGTGTAAGGGTTACGCAGTAACACCCGTCACCATGGTGACGGTTCGTCTCCGCTCCGGCAAGTTACCGAGGTACCCCCCGCCGAGGCAGCGAGAAATCAGCCTAATCCCGCGTTAGCGGATAGCCTTTTTCCCGCCATTCCCGAATCCCGCCGTCCATCGAAATCACGTTCGTATAGCCCATTTTTTTCAAATTGTCGGCTGCCAGTGCCGAACGGAAGCCTCCGCCGCAATAAAGAATCATCTTCGCATTTACGTCGGGTACCCGCTGTTCGATGTCGCGTTCAATGATTCCCTTGCCTAGCGAAATCGCTCCCGGCAGATGGTCCTTGGCGAACTCGCTCGCCTCGCGGACATCAATCAGCAAGAATTTATCACCGCGATCGAGCTTCGATTTCACCTCGTCAACCGTCGTTTCCTGAATTCGCGTGCGCGCATCGTCGACGATCTTGAGAAATCGTGGGGGATGCTGGTGTGCCATGCGGGCCTCCATTTGGTCAGTCGCAGCGGTGGCAGAGATGCCCCCTTCTGCATCAGTAATTTTAGCTGAGGTAGATTTCGAAGGCGCTGCCGGGCCTTAAGCCTCCGAAGCCGGCTTCGATACTTCTGACGAGCCGCCTTCGGTGAACACCGCGTCGGGCGCGACGACCGTGGCTGCCGCCCCTTGCAGCATGCTATCGAGATCGGTCTGTAACTGGCTGCGGTCTTTTTCCGCCAGATTCTGGAACTCAAAGGGCTGCAGATACCCCTGCGTCGCCCACATTGGAAATAGCGCCCGCGCGTGGCTACGAATCGTTGTACTGCGCAGGTGAAAAATTACCTCGATGCCAATGCCCTCATCCAACGGCCTCTCCATGTGCATCAAGCCGCCCGTAACCGAGATCTGATGCAGCTTGGCGCGAACCTGTCGTCCATTTTCCAGTCGCACCAACGCCAATACCGTTCCACCGAGTTTCACCCGGACCGGACGAGTCGCGGCGCCCCTCTGGACAGGCGATTGCATTGTAAAACTATGGCATCCTGTCATCGCCCTATGGCAGATTACGAAAGATGAGGCTCCAATGCCTGCGCAGAAGTGCATGGTCTTTCGGACCTCGGCGGGGACAACAAGCCTAAAACAGCGCCAAATGCGGCAGATCACGTTAATTAGTGATATATTCGCCTCTGGGAAGGTGCTCCGGGCATGAGTGTGCCCTACGGTCTACAACTTACCGAGAATTGCCTGATCTGCAAACTGCGTCATTCTGGTTTTTTCTGCGATCTTCCCAAGAACTCACTTGAAGACCTCGAAAAAATCAAGTACGCGAGCGCTTTCCCGCAAGGCGCAATCTTATTCGTGGAAGGCCAAGCCGCCCGCGGCGCTTACATTATCTGCAGCGGAAGAGTGAAGCTGTCGACCACCTCGCGGGACGGCAAAACCCTGATTTTGCGTATCGCGCAAGGCGGCGAGGTCCTCGGCCTCCATGCCACCGTTTCTGGGAAGCCTTACGAACTTACGGCTGAAACCCTGCAACCCTGCCAACTCGACTTCATCAAGCGCGACGACTTTCTGCGTTTTCTGCAAAATCACGCGGATGCGTGTCTGACTGCCGCGCAGCATCTCAGCCAGAATTGTCAGGATGCTTACGAGATGATCCGTTCCCTCGGTCTCTCGCACTCTGTCTCTGAAAAACTCGCCCGGTTGCTGCTGGAATGGGCTTCGGATGGCGAGACCACGAAAGACGGAATTCGCATCAAGATTGCTCTCACTCACGAAGAGATTGCGCAATTAATCGGTACTTCGCGGGAAACTGTAACGCGTGTTTTGAGCGAATTCCGTGAGCACCATCTGGCCCACCTGCACGGATCAACTCTGCTCATCCAGAATAAGATCGGCTTGGAAAAACTGATCGGCTCTTAGTTACGGCTCAGTCTGATCTCCTCATTGGCCTCATCCCGACAGCTTGCGCTTTCACCAGTGGGCCGAGGGATCTCAAAACCCAATAGCTTAGTTTCTTGGGCGCCCGTTTGCTGCTTTCTCTTGTCACCCCTCCGCGACTCCAGCATCATTAAAATTGATATAGTGAGCACTCAATGAAATGGCGACGCCTCCAGTTTCCCGTGGCAGTTCTCGCTTTTGCCCTGCTCTGGTTCTGCGTCCGCTTCCCTTATCAAGTCCTGGGCATTGCCGAAAGGCTTTTGAGCGGTCCCAATCAGGTCGACTCTCTACGCTTGCATTTGAACGGCGAGTTCGTGGAAAGCAATCTGGGAACAGCCGTCGACCCTGATGGTTCGGTAACCGTTCGACTCATCGCCCAGCAATTCCTTTTTGTTCCCCATTGTGTGACTGTGCCCGCTGGGCGCCCGGTCCGCTTCCGTATCACCAGTGCCGACGTCGTTCATCGCTTCACAGTCTTACAGACCGACCACGCCATCGAAGTTGTGCCCAACCACGTGAACGAATCGGAAATGGAATTTAATGCTCCCGGTGAATACAAGGCTCCGTGTCACGAATTTTGTGGCGCCGGTCATTACGACATGCGTTCGCGTGTCGTCGTCCTCGCCCAGGACCAATTTCCCAAGCTTGCGCCAGAAGAGAGGTTGACCTGTGCCTCTCCTTAATCCATGGCCGGTACTCGCGGCAAGATTTCCATCCGGCAAGATTGCTCTTGGCTTAGGCGCATTGCTCGCGCTCACGGGAGTTTCCTTGCAGTCGAGCACACCATCTCAGCCTCCGCTTCGCGTCCCCTCCAACATTGCCTGGACGGATGACACAATTACCACCGCGAACAGTGGAGACGCCGTGCGCGGGCTCGTGATCGCCCGACGCTGCGAGCGTTGTCACGGACATGAAGGCTTCGCGAGCGACCCCCTCGTGCCCAACCTCGCCGGCATCGACCGATTAGCCATGTGGAAACAGATGAACGATTTTCGCGCCGGAAAACGCCAATCGATCATCATGGAAGCCATCGCCAATGAGCTTTCGGCCCGCGACTATTCCGACCTAGCTGCCTATTTTTCGATGCTGCCCACCTACGCCGATCCTGGAGATCCACGCTCTTTTCCCCAAACCCCACCGCAGTCGTTTCACGCGGGTGTTGCCGCACGACTTGTCATCGCCGGCGATGGCCAGCGCGGCATTCCGCCTTGCCAAGCTTGTCATGGACCAATCTATCGCTACCGGGGAGCACCCTCGCTGATGACCCAAAATGCCCCTTATATTCAGCAGCAGCTCGATTCGTTCGGGGATGGCATGAGGCGCAACGATATCAATATGCCCATGCGCACCATCGCCTCAATGCTGACCGCGGAGGAAAAACAAGCTCTCGCCGCGTACTACGGCGCCGGTTACGCAAATTTTCCTAACAATCGGTAGTGTCAATCGGGGTTGGGATGCCCATCAAATCCCGTGGCCATCCCGCTTTTCCGTATTCGTGTATCACATTCAGTCACCCCCGAATGTGACGCACATCACATCGCGATCGTGCCTTCGCCCGGCAATCTAGTTTTCTGGCTGGTGATTCCTTCGGGGAACGACGTTGACTGCTACGGCAAGTTACGGCTTCTAGGTTCTGAACCGCGAATACCTCATCCGCCGCCTGATAACCATTTTCGGAGGAATCATTGGATCAATCGTGTGTCCCGCCTGTTGAGTCCCGTCGCGTCCGTCGCATACCCCGATACCGCACAGATCTCAGGTTGACGGTAACCGTGCTTGGCCGCGACGGTCATTTCGAAACCCATGGATTGTGTAATCAAATTGGCGAGGCGGGGCTCGGCGGGATTATCGGCAACGAACTTACCATCGGCGAGGTCGTCAATCTACATCTCTATCTCTCTCCTCCATCCCCGCCGCTGCATTTGCGCGCCATCGTTCGTTGGCGAACCCGCCTACAGCACGGCTTTGAGTTCTTCGGCATTAACGAAGAATTCAGCGTCCAGATTCGCGAATTCTGCAAGCGTCTCAGCGGAAACAATGTCGAGTGCGGGTGATCGTCCGCGCACAGTTCCTAACACTCTTTTTTATTGCTTTGGCTCAGGCCAGATGTACAGAAGCACGAAGGTTGCCGCGACCGTCAGAAAGAAAACTGCAAGCTGCGGGTGCGCCGGCCACATCGCACGCGTGAAGCCCAGCATCCAGGCTCCCGTCCCGATTACGCTTGCCGCCAATGAAGCCTTCAGGGTCTTCATGAATAAGCTTTAGACGAACAATCCCAAGCTCTGATTCAGCATACGCTGACCCCGGTCACCGCGTTCCCTAAAAGTGAGACGCGAACAGCGATTCTCTACGAACCGGCCGCACGCGGAATGACGATCTTGCGGCGTCCGAAGAAGTGCGCATCCAGCGAGAAGGCTCCCGGCCCTAACAAACATATCGCCAGTGCGATTACGACTAGATTAAAGTCCACCAAGTTCGCGATCGACTGGCCCCACGCCGGATGGAACAGCTCGATGGCTGCCGCTGCAGCCGCGAAAAGAACACCAATCGGCCGCGTCAAGAAACCAGCCAGAAATGAGAGACTCATCACGAAGACAAGCAGACACGGCGCCCACATTCCAGCGACGAAAGCATGCGTTTCGGTGATGCAGCCAGAAGCTTCCACGATGAGCCTCGTCCCAAGCGCCGCTCGCAACAGCAGCAAGCCGGCACCGGGTAAACCCCCGGGAAATGTGGGATAGAACCGCCGCAAGTCTCGCCTCCCTTCTGCCATCGCGGATCATAACGATAGCTAGACCAGACTACCGGCTGCGCCCCTCGGCACGAATCTCCCAAATTTGAAATTTTTGAATACCTCTTTAGTGGTAGGCATGCCAGCGGATAGGTTCACAAGTGGATAATGCCCCGTCGAACCGCGATGGTGATCGCCTGGGTACGATCATTCGCTCCCAACTTCCCCATGATGTGTTTGAGGTGTACCTTGACCGTCCCTTCCGAGATGAAAAGCTTGTCGGCAATATCTTTGTTGCGGTTGCCTTCCGCAACCTGCTGCAGAATCTCAATCTCGCGCTCCGAGAGACTCTCATCGCCGTAATGGTTGGCCAACCGGTCAGCAATCTCTGACGGAATTCCCTTCTTGCCGACATGAACCTTGCGAATGACTTCCAACAGATCTTGCGGCGGCATGCTCTTAAGCATGTAACCTCGTGCTCCTCCCTCCAGCGCGCGTCGCATTTCGGCATCGCCTTCTGAAGAGGTCACAATGATGACGCGAGCCTCTGGAAACTCGCTTCGGATTGTGATCATCGCATCGATTCCGCTCATATCCGGCAGCCGCACGTCCATGAGCACGACATCCGGCCGCTGCTCGCGAAAGCGCTCAATCGCCTCCTTGCCCGATGCCCCCTGGGCCACGATCTGCATGTCGGGTTGATCATTGATCATGGCGGCGATTCCCTCCCGGACCAGAGGGTGATCGTCAACACTAAGAACACGAATGCGTTGGGTCTCGCTCACTTCTTGAGCTCCTCACTTGATCGGTCAATGTTCTGCTCTTTTCGCGAGGAATACAATCGCGAAAGCCGCGTCCAGAACCCGCGGGTAGTGGAGTTTCCCTCGAAAGCCACTTTACCCGGAATCCAAAGCTGGATCTCGGTTCCAGCATCCACTCGACTCAGCACCTCAAACTTGGCGCCAACCTTCTCCGCCCGCTCCCGCATGTTGGCCAGACCCCAATGCCCTTCGCGTCCACTTCTCAATACCTGGGGATCGATCCCACAGCCATCGTCACGAACCAGTACGCGCAGGTTTCGCGAACCGTAGTCTACCTCGACCTCAATCGTATGTGCTTCGGAATGCCGGAAAGCGTTAAACACCGCCTCGCGAGCGATGAGATAAACCTCGTCTCGAATCAGCGGGCGCAACTCTCGTGGATCGCCTTGCGCCACCACTCGAAAATCAAAGTTCTCGGGCAGAGCAAATTCCTTGTGCAGGCGAGAAAGCGCCTCTTCCAGGTTGTCCTCGGTGGATTGCGGAGAACGCAGGGCCCGCAATGCGTTTCGCCCTTCTTCGCTTACTTGTTTCAGCAACTCAATCCCGCGCTGCACCGCCGATTTCGCCGGCGAATCCGCCGGCAACCGATTGTTCGCCACATCGAAATGGATGGCGGCGCTGAAGATTCCCTGCAGAAGCGTGTCATGCAAATCGCGAGCAATTCTCTCGCGCTCCGCAAGCCGCTCCGCGAAGCGAGTTCGAATGCTCGCAGCCATTCGGCGAAGGCGAAGCGCATAGAGCAGCCAGAGAATTCCCATTGCTGCTACCACGCACAAAAGCCGGAACCACGTCGTCTGAAAGAAGGCCGGCGGGATAGTAAAGTCGGCAGTCGCTCCCGTTTCGTTCCACACTCCATTGTTGTTGCTGGCGATCACACGAAATTGATAGTCACCGGGAGCTAGATCACTGTAAAACGCCTCCCGCCGGTTCTGCGGATCCTCCCATTCGGTATCATGTCCCTCAAGCTTGTAACGGAAACGAACTTTTTCCGGAACCACGAGGCTGAGCGCGGTGTAATCAATTTCAATATCGCGCGTGCGAACCGGCAATCGCAGCTTGTCGCTCAGCGAGTATCTATTGCGATCGGCAATGATTTGCTCCACGTGCACCGGCGGGGGAATCTTGTTCTCAGTGAGATGCTCCGGATCTACCATCTGCAAAATGTTTTCGTTTGCAAACCATAGCTTACCGTCCGGCGATCTCGAAATTTGCGGCCGAAAGTTACTCAGTCCCGGTTGCGCTCCGTCGAAAGCATCCAGAATTCTCACCGTAACTTTGTTCTCTGGATCCAACCACCACCTCTGCAACTCCGGCGCGCTGATCTCAACAAAGCCGCATTGGCTGTCCAGCCAAAGAGCGCCTCGATTGTCTTTGATCAGCGCGTACATCTCATCGCAGGGAAGGCCGTTGCGTGAATCCAGAATTTTCGCTTTTCCGTCCTTCCAGAACAACGCTCCGTCGATTGTCGCCGCCCAAACCGATCCGTCCGATTCAGCCAGCAGGTTCCTGATCGGTTGCTTCAGTGAGAGTCCAGTTGGCATGACCTCAAACCGATCTCTTCTGTATAAAGCCAGATTTCCGTCCGCCATCCCCAGCCATATCCCACCTTCCGGATCAGCCGCGAGCGAACTCACTCGCGGTACACGCGGCGGACTGATCTCTTCCTGAACCTGGAGATCCTTAATGCGAATCAAGGCCGGCTGGGTCACCGCAACCCACATATTGTGATCAACATCCTCACTGATTGCGATCACCACTCCCATCGGCGAGCCATCGGGCCGTCTCACTGCGCGAAAGTGGCCGTGGTCATACACGTCCAGCCCATTATCCACGCCTAGCCACAGGCGGTTCTGATCGTCTTCGAATAAAGACGTCACCAATCTTCCCGGCAAGCCATCGCGAGCTCCGATTGCCGAAATCTTCCCTTGGCGCAGAACATCCAGCGCTTGCGTGTTTCCAATCCACACGGTGCCGTCCCGGGCTGCAAACACCGAGTTCACATCTTCCGCGTTCAATCCTTCCCGAATCGAGTAGCTAACGATTGGGGTGTTGTGAAATCGGTCGATGCCTCGCGATGTTGCCACCCAAATGTCGCCCTCGCGGTCTTCGAAAAAACCTTGCACGGCGTCGCTCGATAAGCCCTCCACTCCCCCAAAATGATCGGCCCTGCCATCGTGCACGCGATAGATACCTTGATTCTCAGTCCCGATCCAAAGCCCGTCGTCACGATCTCTCAGCAATGCGGAGACGTCGAGCTGAGTGCTGCGCATTCCGGGTAAGTCGTAGTTGCTCCACTTGCCCTGTGACAGCCGCTGAAGACCCAATCCACTCCCCGTACGTCGCATGCCCACGAAAATGGAGCCATCGCCACCGGAGGCAATGGCGCCAACTCCGGCTAGCCCCTTAACTCCCGCCAGAGCGCTATCGATGTAGGTCATTGGCTCGCCTGGCTTCCAGCGGCAAACGCCCTCCGAACTGCCCATCCACAGATCCCCCAATGCATCCTGAAAAAGCGGCTGGGCATATTTGAAAGCAATTCCATCGGTTCGCCCATGGCAGCGAAGTGTGCTTCCAGCGACTTCGCAAAGCGGACCTGCGTCGTCGCGGACCTGGCTGCGCGTGATCCACACTGTTCCCTTCGGATCTTGCAGAATTGTTTCAATGAATGCCGGGCTGGCTGAAACATTGACCAGGCCATGATCGTTCCATTTCGCAAGCCCGCGTGCAGTTCCAATCCACAAACTCCCATCACTGGCTCCCAACACAGAGTGAATGCGCGTGCTGGGAAGCTGTTGACCATTAGGAGCGCTCCAGGGAACAAAGCGCACGCCATCGAAGCGCACCAGTCCGCCCTCGGTCCCGATCCACAGATATCCATCCGATGTTTGAGTAATCGCTTGCGGCGTCCCAGTGAAGTATCCATCCTGGATTCGCCACGCGGTATGCGCATACTGCGAGATGTGGCGGCTCGGATCGAGAGCACCGGCTGAGTTTGCGAACAGGACTAGAAAGCATAGTGCGAAAAGCTGCCGCAAATTAGGCAGGGCCATATCGCATGGTTGCGTCCGACACGCTGGCTTACAACTCCGCACCGCCGGCAAATCCATCGGCTCAGCTCGGTCCGTGGCTGCGCATGAATTGGATTCGTTCACTCACTGCATGTTACTCGCACAGCCAACAGTGTCAACGGTGGTTGGCGGGCGCAATTCCAGAACGTGGGCAAGACCGGGGAGACGATCTACCCTCCCCGGCCCCGCGAACCGCGCTAGAAAAGCTTTTCGTCAAACACAATGTCACCCCAGCCCTTGTCCCCGAAAGTTGTGGGCGGCGTTTGAATAGTGAGCATCAGGGTATCCGTATCGCAAATGATCTGATGCACCGTATTACGCGGGACCTTGAAGTACGACCCCTTGGCGTACTCCAGATATGCATCGTTGACTCTCACTTTGCCCTCGCCAGAAATGAAGCAAAGTAACGCATCATAGCCCTCATGATGGTGAGCAACATTCTTGTCGCCGCCATCCATGAAGGTGAGGTTATAGCCGGAGCCGTCAAAACTCCCCAACACCATGTCGTACTCGTGGACTCTCGCGCTGTGAATTTCTTCCAACTGCGCCACTGCTTCGCTGATTTTGTTCGCCGTGCTGATCATTGTCATCTCTCCTTTTTAAATTTTAGATTTGAGCGCCTTACACGGATGACCTAAAGCATGCCCCATGCCAAATCGATTTTTCCTCGATCCGCAGCCTTCAAGTCTCACAATTCATTGAGGATGCCGCTGATTCGCGGCTATTCATGGACGTTCAAGTTTCAGCGAAAGAAGCGATTGTTCCAACGAGACTTCGGGAATTTCCGAACGCGATTGTGGGCGGAAGAATTTAGAAGAGGGAATGCTCAGAGAATATCCAACGAAGACTAGTCATGCGGTGTTCTTTAGATTCGCGGGGAAACGTTACCCTGCCCGCTGAGAAGTCACGGCTGGCTGGCTAATGAGAGCTCTCAATCAGCTCTGCTTTTGCGGCATCCGTCAGTTTCTGCGGAAGACTCCGTAACAAATCTTTGATTTCCACCAACTGCAACTCAAGCCGCCTTTCCGTCTCGCCGTTGGCTTTTGCCATCAGAATCAGTTTGGCGGAAACGAGAAAGACTGCGGCCTCCAAAAGTAAATCGTGGGTGAATCCGTTCACGAATAGGGCGACAATGAATAGTACTAACGTGAGCGCGATCACCACGATGGCCGCCGGATCGTAGGTCTTCCGCTTCTTCGTCTGCAGTGTCATCTCGCCATGCCTTTTATCAGTTGGTTTTAATGCCAAAGTGTAAACCTCTCAAAACCACACAACCGGATTCTGCGATCCCTGTGCCACGAGAGACCCGTGACTGGCTTTAGCGCAAGCTGCCACATCCGATTTTCTCGTGCGGCTGTAATTTACCTGTAGCGCAGCCGGCGCCTCTGAAACAAAGTTCTCCTCACGGTTTATCCATCCCAGTCTGGCGAGCAAAATCTCGACCACTATAGCCGTGTTACTGCTTGCCAGGACGACTGGTCTCGCGATGGTCCGCTGCGACGCCACCGGAAGCATCGGTATGTCGCCAGTTCTAGCCACACAACTGCCGTCACTGCTAGAAATCACGGTCCAATCCGTGATCGAGTTATTAGCAGGCAGCGGACTCATCACTTTTATTTGAGTAGCCAGCAGGCAGGTTGTCTGTCCCGCCGCTAGCGTCGCCGGAGTCAAGATCGAGGAAAGCAGAAATAGAACAACTTGTCTCATGAGATTAAACCTCTTCTGTCGTCTTTATGTGCCGCACCAGCGACCCCGACGGAGCCGCGTCGTATTGCGCGAGAATGTATTCAAGGTGGCGCTGATAACTGGAAAACGGCCCCCACGGATGTTCCAACTCATCAAGCCAA
Organism: Terriglobales bacterium; assembly: GCA_035507035.1. Classification (GTDB taxonomy): domain Bacteria; phylum Acidobacteriota; class Terriglobia; order Terriglobales; family Acidobacteriaceae; genus DATJOJ01. Next base: position 430,316 of record DATJOJ010000048.1, read on the forward strand.
TCCAATTCCGCACGCAGCGCAAAAAGGTCGCCCTGCGTAAGAGTCCGCATTGGGTGACCGTCGGTCGACGTGCCCGTTTCGGCGAGGACTAAGCTCCCGCTCCCAGCCATCCTTTCCATGTCCTTCATGGAGGTACTATGCAGCGCCGGGGCCAGCCCGCACATCACGAGATAGGAAGTTTTTTCGCTACCGCTAGGAGATCAGTGGGCGATACCTCGAAAGGATGACTGATCACTAATTCCTGACCGAGATTTGCGGATGAACATCCGAAGCGGCCGGTGAGGTGCAACCGGACCAGCGATCTGCCTCACGAATTTTCGAAAATTTTCGCCAATTCGTTAGCGATTGAGATCTCAGAACTCTGTCACTTTCATCAACTTACAGTTTGGAATCCTGAGTGCTTTGACTAAGGAGTCTTTTGAAATCGAGGTTCGATCATGCATAAATTTCGTAGCGTAGTAGGTCTGATGGCAATTTGCGTTAGCAGTCTGGCTGCTGCCCACGCCCAGCAACAGATCGACAGCGACTATGCCCCTGATATCAACTTCGCCCAGTACAAGACTTATTCCTGGCAAAAAATCAGCGCACCCGATGGCGCTTGGGAAAACGCCATCCGGAGCACGGTCGACGCTCAGCTTTCCGCTAAGGGCTGGACGCGCGTAGACAATGGCGGCGATGCCATCCTTTGTGCCATCGCCAACACCGGAGAAGCGGCGACGCTCGAACATTTTCCCGGAGGTGGAGCACCAGGCTGGAGATGGCGTGGATGGACCGAGCCAGTTTCTTACGACCAAGGAACTCTGGTGATCGACATCTTCGACGCGAAGACGGAGGCGCTCATCTGGCGCGGCTTTGCTTCGCAAGCCGCCTCCAGCAAGGACCAGAAGAACATCGGCAAACTCGATAAAGCAATCGAGAAGCTGTTCAAGAAGTTTCCGCCCAAGCAGTAGGCAGGGAGATCCGTACTAGGAGAATTTATGAGCAATCATCGTGGAAGAGTCTTGCTGTGCACGGCGATCTACATAGTGATGGCCTGCAGTGTCAGCCTGGCAGACGATCAGGCTCCGCCGCCTGTCGATGTGACTGGCACGTGGTCCGTCCTCGCCCAGAGCGCATTTGGCCGGGAATCGCTGAAGACCATCCAACTCACGCAAACGGGCAACCAGATTCGTGGTTTTTTCAAAGGGCCGAACCAATCCGGACCACTTGCCGGCTTCATCGAAGGGAATCGCATCCATTTCAGCACCGAAACACGCACGGTGCTGAATTTTCGCGGCAAAGTCGACGGCAACACCATCACTGGCACTGTCGGCGTGCATGGGAAGATTGGCGAGTGGACGGCCACTCGCATGGGCGTCCCTAACCCTAACTGACAATCGCCACAGAACTGCGTCATCTACCGATGCGCCCGAGTCCTAGCAGGAGCGCCACCATCGCTCACGTGCTTAGCGCCCTCAAGTGCTCGAGCGTTCCCGCTGGCTCAGGACGAATCGTGTAATCCGCGTTCACGTCGGCCGCGCGAATCACCCCGTCTCGGTCGATCACGTAGCGGGCAGGCATCGGTAACCGATATTCCGGCTCATCGTTGAACCTATCGAGCGTGCTGCCAAACGACTTATAAAGGTCGCGCAAGTAATCCGGCAGGGTGAAAACGAGGTGGAACTGCTCGGCAGTCTTCAAATGAAGATCGGTGAGAATGTCGAACGTCAGATTCAGCTTCCGGTGCATGGCCCGGGTGTAGCGTTCGAGTTCAGGGGTGAGCACAACGATCTGCGCTCCCAATGCCCGCACTTCGGAAGAAATCTCTTGGAGAGCCTCCAGCTCCATGTTGCAGTAGGGTCACCAGTGTCCTCGAAAGAAGCTGACTACCAGCGGGCCTTGCCGTAGCAGGTCAGCCGAGGACACCTCGACATGATCCTGGTTAAACAAGGTGAAGGCCGGAGCACGATCGCCGATCTTCAAGGCTCGCTCTTCAATTCCGGTAGCCTTGAGCTCAGCCGTTGCGCGATGCATGGTTTCGGTTGCCTCATGCGGTGCGTTATACGGCGGCGCTCCCGATTCAAATGACTTCTTGAACTCGTCCAGTCGTTCCTGCAGACTCGCCACTGCAACCTCCTTCGATGCTAGGATTTGAGCTTTCTTAAGAGTACGCCATCGACAGAAAATGGCCCCGGCCCCATGAGAACAAGCGCGGCCAAACACGCCAAATAAAGCAGGTCGCACTCGTAGCCAGGTGGGCCGAACTGCGCGCCGGACGGTGTCACGGCGATGAGATTGATCGAACTGAAACCGTAGGGTAAGTGCACGGTAAACATTGCAACCAACAGCACCCCAGCTAAAGGCACACTAACGGCCGGGATGAAGGCGCCGATCAGCACCGCAAATCCGCCCAGCAATTCAATCATAATTGTCAGCCAGGCCATAGCGTGCGCATTGGGAACATTAAGAGCGGCTAGTATCGATGCGAATGCGGCAGGACCTTTCACCAGCTTGGCGTAACCATGCTCGATGAATCCAGAGCCGACAATTAGACGTAATGGAAGCGAGGCGTACTGCGGCGATTTCAGACGCTCAAACATTTCGACTTCTCATCTCTCCTTAGATACCCTTGATCTCGCCGCCGTCCATCCGCACCGAGGTTCCCGTCATCCACTTCGCCGCGGGCGATACCATAAACGCCAGAAGATCGGCGATCTCTTCCGGTTTTCCGTAGCGGCTGATTCCTACTTTTTCCGGGAACTCCTTCGTCGCCTGTTCCACGCTCATCTGGTGCGCCGGAGCCCACTTTTCCATGAACGACTGGCGTCGTCCCGTCATCACCGGCCCCGGAACAATACTGTTCACCTGTACGCCATCTTCAATACCTTGCTCGGCGAATGCCTTCGCCAGCGCCGTAATGGCCGCATTAATCGCAGCGACGGCAGCGAAAGCGGGCTTCGGATCGAGGGACGCGCTCCCCGACATAAATACGACCGAGCCCTTCGATTGCTTAAGCGCCTCCCAGGCAAGAATCGTCAACCGTCGCGCCCCGTGCAGCTTCAGTTCCGCTCCCGCTCGCCATTGTTCATCCGTCATCTCAAACAAGTGAATCTGGGGCACGGCGCCCGCAATATTGAGCAACGCATCGATCCTGCCGAAACGATCCAGCGTGCTCTTCACAAGCGCTTGCGCAGACTCTGCTTTGCTCAGATCGACATCGCATGCCAGTGGCTCCGCTCCCGCTGCTTTCACAGCATCTGCCACCTCCCGGAGCCCCTCAGCATTGCGTGCGGCTAACACAACTCCTGAGAAATCGCGAGCCAATCGAATCGCAGTGGATCGACCGATCCCTTGGCTCGCGCCGGTAACAATTGCAACCGAATTCATAGTTTCCTTTTTCAAACCCTTCCCTTCAGGAAGACACTGCTTGTGTTGCTTCCAGGATGATATCGACGACTTTCTGTGGCGCGCTGAGCAATGGCGTGTGGTCAACCGCGAGCGGCCTTTTCGTTGCTTTCATTCGTTCGGCCATGAAATGTTGCGTCTTAGGATTGATCATGCGGTCTTCTTCCGCGATAAGAAACCAGGAAGGTTTGGATTTCCACGCTGGCTTCGCAACCGGCTCCTGAATACATTTCACTGAAATTGGCCTTTGAACAGCCGTGGCCAATGCAATTTGCTCTGCGCTCGCATGCTGGGAAAAAGCATTTGGGAAGCCTTCGTCGGGCATCCAGATAAAGCCGTCAGCATCTGGGGCAAGGTGAGGCGATTGCGGGTGTTTTTCATCTCGATAAAAGACCTGGGCAACCGTCTCGCCATCATCTGGCGCGAGTGCGGCGATGTAGACCAGTGCTTTCACGCGCTCGTCATTCGCCGTAGCAATTACCGCGCCCGCATAAGCGTGGCCCGCCACAATCACCGGTCCCTTCGTACGTGCGATTGTTCGCTTCAATGCCGCAGCGTCATCGCCGAGAGAAGTCAGTGGGATCGGAGCTGTGATTACACACAAACCTTCTCGCTCGAGACGAAGAATCACGTCTCTCCAACTCGAGCCGTCGGCCCACGCTCCATGAACCGCAACGACGGTGATATCTTCAGGACTTGTCAGAGTTAAACTCCTTCCGGTTGGCTAAAGGGGAGTGCTCCCTTCTCGGTTATTGGGGATGGCGGATTTCGCTCTCTAATGAGCGTAGCGAAAGCACTTTCCTCACGCGGCCGATGCCTGACGGCCCAGTATGCGACCCAGGAAATCACGAATCGCGTTTGCAATTTCTTGAGCATGCGTCTCCAGTGCGAAATGGCCGGTGTCAAGAAAGTGCACTTCAGCACTCGGATCGTCCCGCTTGAATGCTTCCGCACCCGGAGGCAGGAAGAAGGGATCGCCATTGCCCCATACCGCCAGCAACGGTGGACGCTTGGTGCGGAAATATTCCTGAAACTTTGGATACAAAGCGACGTTGCTCGCGTAGTCGAGGAACAAATCTAACTGGATCTCGTCAATGCCCGGTCGCGCCAGCAGCGCCGCATCCAGCTCGTACGACTCGGGAGCTACCTGCGTTGGGTCCTGCACGCCCTCGAGATATTGCCATTTGGTCGTTTCCGGCGTGAGGAACTGGCGCAGTGCCGCACGATTTTCAGCCGTTGGTTCTTTCCAGTATTTCTGAATTGGATTCCAACCCTGGCTGAGTCCCTCCTCGTATGCATTTCCATTTTGCGAAATGATTGCGGTGACACGTTCGGGATGAGCTACCGCCAGACGAAATCCAACTGGCGCTCCATAGTCAAAAACATAAATTGCGTATCGATCAAGACCGATCGTCTCCGTAAACGCGGCAATGACCTTCGTCAGGTTGTCGAATGTATATCGGAATTGGTTGCGATCCGGCGCATCCGAGAATCCAAAGCCCGGCAGGTCGGGTGCAACGACGTGGTAACGGTCGGCCAAGGCAGGGATAAGGTTCCGAAACATATGGGACGAAGTCGGGAATCCATGCAGCAGAAGAACCGTCGGCGAGCTTTTCGATCCAGCCTCGCGATAAAAAATCTTATTTCCGCCAACTGTGGCATATAAATATTTGGTCATAGCAATTTCCTTTCTAAAAAATGAGCGCAACGGGCCGCGGTTTGCCTGCCAATCGCGGTATCCCGAAGATCCTCTATGCATCTGAGATTACTCAAGTCATAAATGGTTACAATTCGGACGTAATTTGCGGCAAATCAACGTGGTCCTGCCTGCTCTGGATGCGAGATCCTTCGAAGCGCCGCCGGCGGTACACCCATCCCTCTAATCCCGTTGACTTCGCACCTCATCTTTGCTGTACTAAAGACGTTATCAACGGTGAAGGAGTTCACCGCAACCGCTGTTCCCATTCTTAAGCCGGGCACAGCTGATGACTCCTGACAAGCGGTTTCTTGTCTCGGAGTCGTTTCCCGGCACAGATTCCGCACAATTAGGTTGGAGTACGCTCATGGAGAAGATTTCCGGGCGGGTCGCCCTGTGCTGATCGCGACGAAGTACCTGCTCGGAGCCCATGGTTCAATGATGGCGATTGCGGTGCGATTGAAAACCAAGGTGTAACAACGAGAGGAACGGATCGACTTGCTGAAATACGTGATGGTTGGGTTAGGGGGCTGTCTGGGCTCGATCCTGCGCTTTTGGCTGGGGGCGTACATCGGAAGCAGGATGGGAACGCGTTTTCCCTATGGGACGTTCGTCATCAATGTGACCGGTTCTTTTTTGATCGGCTTTGTATTCGCATTGCTAACCGTCAAAACCCAGTGGAGTCCCAACTGGCGATATCTCATCCCAATCGGTTTTATCGGGGGCTATACGACCTTCTCCAGTTTTGAATTCGAAACTCTGCGGGCGGTACAAGACGGTCAAATCGGTGTTGGAATCTTATACGTGGGCTTGAGCGTGGTCCTCGGCTTTTTTGCCGTTTGGGGAGGAATAATTGCCGGGAGGGTCATCCCATGAAGCTGGCGCTTTCTAGTCGGTCAAACGCGGCTCAAGTGCCCGGAGGAGAATGTGCTTACACCTGGACCAGGTAAAAAAGTCGCCGTCTATGTCACGGAGGACCAGCAATACCATGGAAATGCTGCCTACGCGGCCGTTCTGGATTTCCTGTTTTTTCATGGCGTATCGGGCGCGACTGTAACCCGCGGCATCGCTGGATTTGGCGCAGATCATCAGCTCCATACCACTCGGCTCGTCGACCTGGCAGTTCGGCTGCCGGTCAAGGTTGAGTTCATCGAAACCGCTGCCAAGGTGGAAGAGCTCCTGCCGAAACTCCATGAGATGGTCGGGACCGGTCTGATCGAAATGCACGATACCACCATCGTGAAGCCTGCGGGGAAAAAGCAGATGCGTAGCAGCGGCGAGGCGCCGGCGCTCAAGCAAGAAGGCAAGGCCAAGATGATGCGCATCTACATCGGCGAAAACGACAAATGGAACGGTAAGCCGCTCTATGAAGCGATCGTGAATGGTTTGCGGGCGCACGATATCGCCGGCGTCACTGTCTATCGCGGCATTCTTGGTTATGGCGCCAATCGGCGTATCCACAAGGATGCTAAGCTCAGCCTCTCTCATGACCGTCCCATTCTTTTGTCGGTAGTCGACGCGGAGGACAAACTTCAAAAGTTCATGCCGATCCTCGACGAAATGGTGCAACAGGGACTGGTCGTGCTTTCTGATGTCGATGTCATCAAGTACACCCACAATTACGAGAAGACTGAACGTCGCCAGGAGAAACAGAAATGAAACTCGAGGGCAGAGCCAAGATGCTGCGCATTCATTTCGGCGAGGATGACAAATGGCAAAACAAGCCGCTCTATGAGGCGATTGTCATGAAGTGTCGTGAACTCGACATCGCCGGCGCCACGGTCTTTCGCGGAATCGAGGGTTATGGCGCGAGCACACTCATCCACAAGAAGCATCTGCTGTGGTCCTCTGACGCGCCAATTATGGTTTCAGTAGTCGATACCGAGGAGAATATCCGAAAGCTGATCCCGGCATTGGACCAAATGGTCGACGAAGGACTCATTGCGCTGTCCGATGTCGAAGTCATCCGCTACGTACATCAGGAAGGCGTGAGGTCTCAGCCGTAAACCATGCAAGCCCGCGAGAACCAGTCTGGAATTGCAGCCACGTCGGAGACTCATCAAGTGGCGCAGACATTCGAGGCGGCAAACGACGGTTCTAGTCGCCTACTGCGGCTTGCATCTGTGGCCGATAGGTTAGGAGCCGAGACCATCGCAGGAGAAGCTCGAGAGTTGGCCGCCAGAGTTTCTGAAGGACGCTTCTATGTTGCCTGTGTCGGCCAGTTCAAGCGAGGAAAATCCACTCTCATCAATGCACTCATCGGCGAACCGGTCCTTCCCACCGGTTTTATTCCGGTTACGGCCGTCCCCACAGTCATTCGCTTTGGCAATCGCATAAGCGCACGCATTCGCACCACAGACGGCAGCTGGCTTGAGATTCCAGTCTCCGAGCTAAAACAGTACGTAACCGAGGAACTCAATCCGGAAAACAAAAAAGGCGTGCGGGGCGCTGAGGTTTTTGTCCCCAGTCCACTTCTTTCGTCTGGAATGTGCTTTGTGGATACGCCTGGCCTGGGTTCCGTGTTTACGGGCAACACCGCTGCCACACAAGCGTTCATTCCGCACATCGACGCCGCGTTGGTGGTCGTTGGCGCAGATCCCCCGCTCGCCGGCGAAGAGTTGACCTTGGTTGAAGCCGTGGCTGGTCAGGTCGATGATCTGATCCTGGTGCTCAACAAAGCGGATCGCACGACCGACGCGGAGCGAGCTGCCGCTGCAGTCTTTACCCGTCAAACTCTCCAAAAGCGCCTGCAACGCGATGTCGGTCCGATTTTCGAACTAAGCGCGCAGGAGCGTGCCGAGAGTCGCGGCCCTTTGCGCGACTGGGACAAACTTTCCAAGGTGCTTCAGCTTCTGGTCGATCGCTCTGGACGCCAACTGGTGCACGCCGCTTGTGACCGCGGACTCCAGCGGTTGAGTGAGCAGCTTTTGGTTATCGTTAGCGAAAACCGTGACGCGCTTCGCCGGCCACTCGAAGAATCCGAGCGCCGGATCGCTCTGATGAAACAAACGATCGCCGAGGCGGAACGCTCGATGCGGGAGCTCAGTTTCCTGTTCATGGCCGAGCAGCAGAGACTCTCCGATGCACTTGTCGGCCGTCATAAAGCATTCACTGCCACAGCGCTGCCCGCAGCCAGTCAAGAATTCCAGCAGTCTCTGCAAGCGATTTCGTCCGGCTTCGGGCCCTCCTATCGCCGTCGGGTCATGCGCCACGCCCAGGAAATTGCCCGCCAGCATGTAGTCCCCTGGCTTCGTCCGGAACAAGAAGAAGCCGAGAAAGAGTATCGTCGAGTCGCGCTTCGGTTCCTAGAAATGGGAAACGATTTTTTGCGAAAACTCGCCGATGCTGGCATTCCAGAGCTTGCGCGCATGCCGCACGCACTCGACGCAGAAACTGGATTTCGCGTCCGCTCGAAGTTCACTTTCATGGAATTCACCGAGGTAGCGCAGCCAGCCTCTCCGCTGCGCTGGGTCGTCGATTCGCTGTTGGGATTGACCGGAGCGCGGAAGCCGATTCAAAAGGACGGTCTTGAGTTCCTCAACCATCTATTGGAAACAAATAGCACGCGCGTGCAGAGTGACACGCTCGATCGGGTGCAAGAGAGCCGTGGCCGTCTCGAGATCGAAATCCGTAAGCTGCTTCACGAAGTGAGCCGGATCGCGGAGCAAGCCTTGACCCGCGCCCGAAAGGTAAAAGAAGAAGGAGCGCCTGCGGTAGAAGCGGAATTCAATCGTCTCGGCGGATTACAAGCCGAAGTAGCTTCACTGCGTCCCACCTAGGCAGCGATTTGGAATTCATTTCAGACCTTGACGATCGCGCGTCGCGCCGCAATGAGCGGTATCGAGATTCTTCGTCAACTGACCATAGCTAGAATTCGAGGCGAAGTTGGAACGCGATCATGCGCGGACTGCTATCGCCGCCTAATCCAACTCCCAGCAAACCAGTCGGCGGCGACGTGGTGTAGGTGAGTGCGCCGAAGCCCGTCTGGGTGGACGGTTTGCCCGGTATCCCGGCCAGCACCATGCTCGGCAGCCCGAAATTAGGATGGTTGAAGACATTGAAGAACTGCGCGTCGAAGCGCATCTTCATGTGCTCACTTACCGGGAACCACTTAGTGAGATAGAAATCGTTCCAAACAAAATCAGGACCGCGCAAGGCATTGCGGGCGAGGTCACCGAATTGACAGTTTTGCGGACTGTCGCCGCCAGCGCAAGCGCCGGTGCTTGGATCCACTGCGGAGACGAAGGCGTCAGGATTGAGCCACTGGAGCGTTCCCGGCTGTGTGACTCCCGGAATCGGGTGATGCTCATAAAGAGGTACGCCTGGAACGATGCTGGCGAACTGCGGGCCGCTGCCCTGCACGATGCCTTGTCCGTTCGCCGAATACGGCGTGCTCAGCACTGAGAATGGAACTCCGCTGTGCCAGAAGGCAGTGCCGGAGAGTTGCCAACCATTCAAGGCGTATCCCAGCTCAGAGCTTCGTACCTTGAGCGGAAGTTTGTAGACATACTGCCCCGTAAGGTTGTGCCTGATGTCGTAGTCGCAGTTGCCGTAGTCGCGATGAAGCTCACCCGGCAGAGGCGACAGGATTCCTCCAGCAGAGAATTGAAGAAACCCGCCGTTTGAAACTGTGTCGAGACAATGGCTCCAGGTGTAATTGATTTGCCCCTGAAGACCATGCCCCATGCGTTTCATCGCGGTGAGTTGCAATCCGTTGTAGTGGCTGTTTGCCCCAGTCGAGAACTGAGTGACGGCCCCGAAACGAGGATCGGCCGGCTGCATGTACGGAAAGGGCGCGAAGCAGCCTTCGCAGACTGTCTGGTAGCCGTTGACTTGGGTTGTGTAAGGTTGATTTACGGCACGGGTGCCAACGTATTGAGCTTGAATACTGGCAGTGGTCCCAATTTGATGTTCAATACCGAGGCTCCACTCCATGAAGTACGGGGCGTGGAGTTTGCCAGTAGGCACGGCGGTGATGGCGACTGGCGGCAGGCAAGAGGCCGGGTTTGCCAGCGAGGATGCACAGGAAAGTTGTCCCTGTGCGAACCCCGAACTAAATCTCTGATTGGCGGCGACGGTCGCATCCACGGCACTGTTCGGCACACCGGGGGCAATCGCCGTACCTCCGACGGTGCCGAGAAGACCGCCCTGAAAAGTCTGCACGTAGGGTGGATTCATCCCGATGAGATCGGCCACGGTTCCCGGTAGGATGTCACTGAAAAGTCCGAAACCGGTTCTTAGCACGGTCTTCGGCTCGACCTGCCAAGCAATTGCGGTTCTGGGCTGCAGAATCGCGAGCGGCGTGGAAGAGAACAGGTTTCCAAGGTGAGTCTGGATGGCGCTGCTAAGCGGCTGATTCACATCGTGCGAAATCGAATCAAACGACGCCTGGAGGCGCGCCACTTTATCATGCGGATTCAACGGATTGGAATTGAAGGTGTCACGAAGACCGATTGTCCAGGTCAGCTTTTTCGTAATCCTCCAGGTGTCCTGCACATAGAAATCGAGATTCAAGAAGTTGAACGGCTCGTTCGTATTCGTTGGGAAGCTCTTTGTCGCCGTAGAGGCAACGCCATAGGTAAACTGCGGCAGGTCCGTGTAGGTGACCAGGGGGACGGTGCCCTCGCCGAAGTCGTAGTCATTCAGGCGGAATATTCGAATGTTGGTGCCGACCCGGATCTCATGCGAGCGGTGACTCCAGGCGAGATTGTCGTTGATGAAGAACCGCGAAGCTCGCCGTCCCTGAAGCCAGGTATTGTCGAGCCCGCCGACGGTGGTAAACGGTGCATTGGCGCCGATGCCCTGGAGGACAATGGGGAATTCAGCGAGAGTCTTTTGAAAATCGCTGGGGGCAAACAAGCTCGAATACCACGAGAAGGCAGGATTGAAGTAGTTGACGAGATTCTGCGAGAAGACGCGGGTGTAGCCCGAGGCAAACGAATAGAGCGGCTGCGGCGAGATGGCGTCGAACAATGGATTGATCGGGTCGGTCCAAGCTGCCTGCAAACCCGTATCGGCCTGGAAGCGAAACCAGGCCGTGTTCTGAGTGTTGATGTTGTAATCGATGCGGGCGGTCTGCACCTGCTCGTGATCGTCACTGGAGTGGGACACACTCTGGCGATTCGCGCACCCGTTCCCGTTGGGAGTTGTGCCGGGAGCCGGCGAGCCATCCGAATTAAATGGGCACCCTAGAACGGCAAGCGGAACTCCAGCCGTGTTTCCATAAAGAGAGAACATCTTTTGATAAAAAGGTACCAACTGTGGGGCTGGAGCATAGGTTGAGCCAGTCACGGAATCAACGCCGCCGAGGGGAAGTTGTTGTAACACGTACTGCTGGAACCCCGGGGTTGGAACTGTGGCGGGGGTGACGATGGGCAACGCGATTCGCACCCACTCGCTGTCGAAAAAGAAGAACAGCTTGTCGTGGAGAATCGGCCCGCCCAAGCTGCCGCCAAAGTGGTTCACAGTTGAACCTGGCTTGTGATTCCCCGGAGTGGCATTGGTGAAGTAGTCCGCCGCATTGAGAACTGAACCGTTCCAGAGTTCATAAAGGTTGCCGTGAAACTTGTTGGTTCCGGACTTCGTGACGTAGTTGACCTGAGACGCGCCGTACCTGCCTTGATCCACCGAGTACGAGAGAGTGTTGACGGTCACTTCAGAGATCGAATTCAACCCTAAGACGAGATTGGTCGAGAGGCCGCTGTTCAAGTTCGTGAGGGGATCATTGGTTTCCAGCCCGTCTACGATGTAACCATTCGACAGTGCGGGCAAGCCGTTAAACTCCACATTGCCATAGCCGTTGCTGCTGCCGACAAAATCATTGCCACTGCCTGCTGTGTTGATGAGGGCGCCGGGAGCAAACTGCAACGGGTAGGTCAAGTCGCCGCCCGGATTGGGAAGGCTTTCGAGCGCAGGCGCATCGAGTGTGGTTGATGTGTTTGCATTACTGGGGTTGATGATAGGGGCTTCCGAATTCACTTCCACGACTTCCTTGGACTGCGCCACTCTGAGTGTGAAATTGACGGCTTGTCTCTGGCCCAGGGCCGAGAAGATATTGTTCACCGTCTGCGGTTCAAAACCCGGAGCCTGGATCGCGACTTTATATGCACCAGGCTTTAGCTGCGGGAAGCTGAACCGTCCCGCCTCATCAGTCTTCGCGCTGCGTTCCATTCCCGTGTCGAGGCTGGTGACAGTTACGGCTGCACCGGGAACGACGGCCCCGGTGGAGTCGATGGCCTGCCCCTGAATCGCACTCGTCGTTTCGCCCTGGCCGAATGCATGGACTGACATAAGGCAGAAGATGGCGACGTATAGAAACCTGTGAGGATTTCGCATTCCAAACAACCCCAGAACCAAAAGCCGACGAGTAATTCGCGCTTAATGGTAGCTGATGTATGATAGTTAACCATAGTTAATAGCAAGATGTCGAGCCTCTTGCGGGTGGGGTTAAGACTGCACGAAATCACGAATGCTGGTAGAAGAAGGGTTCTGGCGAGGTAGCGTGAAAGAGTGTCAAAAAACATATTACAGTTGACGAAATATCGCCATTTCGCTCAAAATCCCCGGACCGGGGCGAATAGACGGCGCAAAGTTGTGCAATCGCCTGATTACAACACTTGTTCCGGAAGATCAAAATCGTCGTCATGAATCACTCCTTCAGTGGTGTCTCTCTGTTGATCGATTTTGAAGAGATCAATCCGGTCCGGGTCGCTTCATGAGCCCAGCCGCGTACGAGCCTTCGAAGCCTGCATTCGGTGTGAGTCTGGCTCCGGGGCCTCTGTTCGTCGTCGCCATGTGGCGCGGCGGCTCTTCACTGCTGTACGCCCTCCTCAACAAACATCCCCAGGTCGCATTGACTTTTGAGGCCGATCTTTGGCTGTTGCGCTCGGTGTTTCGCAAACCCGCGGCTTATTGTGATTGGGCGGCGCGTTGGGAATTTTGGAATAGTGCGTTAACGCGACATGGAATAACCGCGAGCGATCTGCCGGGTGGAGTGGCAGACTACGCTACTGCGTTTACGGCTGTTCACAGGGCCTACGCCGCGCGCAAAGGTGCGGTTATTTGGGGAGACAAGTCTCCTGTCTACTCTGATTCGCTCCCAGAACTTGCCAGGCTATTTCCTCAAGCGCGGTTCATCATTCAATGGCGAGACCCCGTAGCGACAGCAAATGCCATTGCGCGCGCTGCCCAAGCCGGCTTCAAAAGGCCGGGAGCTTATCTACGCGGGATAATTGGCTATCAGGTTCTCAAGAGCGGGGTCGATTTCCTTCTCTCCCGCGGACAACCGGTCTGCCAAGTGACTTACGAAGAGTTGACCAGCGATACCGCAAAGGTCATGGAGGAGGTATGCCGCTTTCTGGAGATTCCTTACCTCGACGAGCTCGCGGACCTGCGGGGCGCGGATCGATCCGCCATCCTAACCGATCTTCCATCTGCGCATCATTCTCTGTTGCGTGGAGATGAAATAGTTCGTACGCCCCGCCCGGTCATCCTCGACCAGGCAGTTCGGCAGAAAATAAACGGCTACGTGAACCTCTGGAAACGCCGATATGACGGGCAATGGCCGCCGTCCGTTCTGGCTGATGCCGATGACGTTGCACTACCACGATTATCAGAGAGGATCGGCGACCAGGTGGCCTATCGCGCAGTGCGTGTCTTCGAGCAATTCCGGCACGTGTGTTACTCCTATGCTCCCTTGGCCGTGCTCCAAAGCTACCGGAACCAAAGAAGAAATCTATCCACAAGCTCGCAGTGATTTTATGACTTGCTTGTCGTTCGGTGTGTCCCAGTCAATGAATTTGATTTGAGCCCCCACGATCTTATATTCGAGGCTATACGCCTTAAATGAGAATGAATCGAGAAATGCGCAAAATACCTCGACTTTCTCCCTCTCTTGCTCGAGGCAGCGCATGGAGTAGCCAAACTCGGAGTGCATCTGGGGTAGGTGGAGTCGCGACATTTTTGGAAGGTGAACGTGCTCGATCGAGTACGGCCAGCCCCAGGAGTATCGCGACGCTCTTAAATAGGGGAACGCGAAATTATTGGAGTAGCTTTCCAGCAGTCTGGGGCTGCCCCGCCACAGCTGCTCCAATATTTGCGTTCTTCCGTTGAGTGTCGTCGTGAAGACAATGCGGCCTGCCACGCTGAGCACATCAGAATCAACACGAGTGCGGCAATACCATGCCTCGATGTGGTTGCCTTCTGCGCGCGCATCGAGAAACGCGCGAAGCTGTTTCAACTCGGAAGTATCTTCCAGCCGGAAATTCGGAAGTTGCCCTGGAAGATCGGAAGGCACCAGCTTCACTACGTAAATGCTGCGACAACCCAGCCGCCGCTCCTCGCGGATATCAGACTGGATATCACTCACCAACCGGTGGAGATGCCCTCTGCCATAGCGCCGGATCTCAGTCTCTAACTCCCCTGCAGTGACGAAACCAAAATCAACTAGCGCGAGATACTTTCTCCACTTAAGTGGGACCGGCTGTGCCGGAGGCGCACTTCGACTTTTAGGCAATCGACCCCTCAAAATGCCGGAAGAGGGATTTCATGACACTAACCATGTTTACACTAGGTTGGATCATCGCCTATTGCGACCGCTGCCCTCGTAGGGCCTCACCCGTAGCTGCACCGTGCAACGTTACTTCCACCTTCTCTTCTTCCCGTAGCGTGTCGTAGTACTGCTTCAGAATCGCGATCACCTCAGGTTTGGAAAACTCCGCGGGAACCGGCTTGCCTTCGCTGATCAGCTTGCGAAGCAGTGTACCGGAAAGCAGAAGCCGGGCGCCGCCCTTGTAGTTGCCATTGTCGTCGATCACCGCCTGGCTCTCATGCGGACAAGTCTTCAACGAACCCATGCTCCCGCATTCATAGCAGTAGAACGTCCAATCCATGCAAAGCGGCCGGATGGCCAGCGCTTCCGGCGGAATTTCGTTGAAGATCTTTTGCGAGTCAAAGGGTCCGTAATAATCGCCCACGCCTGCATGGTCCCGTCCAACGATCAGGTGCGAACAACCGTAGTTCTGCCGGAAAACGGCGTGAAGTAAGGCTTCGCGCGGGCCCGCGTAGCGCATTTCCAATGGGTGGCCACCCTGGATTACGCGTTCCTTGCGGAAGTATTTATTAACCAGGGCGTCGATTGCTTTCACCCGAACCTGGGCCGGAAGGTCGCCGGGCTTGAGTTTGCCTAGCGACTGCTGCACGTAAACACCATCGCAAACTTCGATCGCGATCCGCGCCAAGTAAGCGTGCGAGTTGTGCATCGGATTCCGCAGCTGCAGAGTCGCCACCGTGCTCCATCCGCGATCATCAAACAGTTTGCGGGCTTCTGAAGGCCGCTGGTAAATCCCCTCGAACTCTTCCGGGAAGTATGACTCCGACAGAACCGTCACCGGCCCGGCCAGATTGACCGGCCCTTGCTCCATGACCTTCCGCACCCCGGGATGCTGCGGGTCGTTGGTTCGGAACACCTGCTTGCACTCATGCTGCTTATCGATCGGGTACTTCTCGCTCACTTTCATGGTACCCATGAGCGCGTTGGTCCCGGCATCCCACAGGGCCACTTCCTCGCCTTGGCGGATGGATTTCGCCAGTTCCTCGTCTGTCGAGAGCGTGATCGGAATGGGCCAGAACACACCGTTCTTGCTGGGCAGCTTGTATTCATCGCAGCAGCTTTTCCAGTCGTCTTTGCCCATGAATCGATCGAGCGGAGTGAAAGCGCCAATGCCCATCATGATCAGATCGCTGGTCTCGCGGCTGGTGAGTGGAACTTTCTTTAACCCTTGGGCTTTCCTGGTCTCTTCGCGGTTGGCTTCCCCTGGCAGGAACAGCGGCTTCAGTTCAGAACTGCCGTGGGGTGGAACGAGTTTGCTCATAGATCAGGAGTAAGGAACACAAGCGTATCACCGAGGATCGAAAGCCGTTGTTCACCTCAGGTGAGATTCAACCAACCGAATCGCGTCGTCGTGATTACGCATAAGTCCCTTTTGAAACAACGATAGGAATGCACTGCAGTACAACCCATGCTGCTCTTGTTTCTCCCTGGAAATATCGCGCGCAGTGGCGGTCATCAGAAGTTGAGGAAGCGACTCTAAATGCCGCACATAATCCATAGTGAAGCCGTTAAGGTCGGGAGTGCGTTGGTGGCATAGAGGGTCGGTGGGATGGCAAAGCGGTCTTCCGATCCAAACACCATACTGTAGCGTCATTCGTATTCCGGCAAAACCTAGCCGGTCGAGAGTATCGCTATCTCGGACACAGACCGCCTCCATGGGCAGCTGATCGGGAAACGCAAGTTCTGCCTCGTGATAACGAATCGCGGTCAGGAGAAGATTGCGCACGCTCGCCAGTTCGGGCATCTCGTCGCATAGTGCGGAGGCGATCTGCAGAGATCGCTCGATGTGTCCTATTCTGCCGACGTCGGGGAGCATCCCTGCGTCATGGAAATAACAGCCGGCGCCGACAACCAGAGGGTCAGCCCTTTCTGCCGCCGCCAACCGAAGTCCCGTTGAATAGACACGCTCGGCGTGATCGGGGCCATGGCCATGAATTCTATTGGGCTCCCAGTATTGACGGACGGCCTGCCAGACGCGTTGGTGCACGGACTCAACTTCAACAGCCAGCATAAGCTTTCCAATTTGCCCGTCGTAGCGTCTCTACCGTGGAACGGAGATTGTCGCTCATTATGTGACGTCGCCAATCCCAAAGTGGATCTGGAATTCCGAGCTGCTTCGCGATTTCCCTCCTGAAGAATAGTCTCTTGATCCCCGTAATTCGATCGGCGACCATGCGCTCGCCAGCGCAGCTCTCGAAGAAGATGTACTCCTCATCGCGCGCGGCCCACCCTGAGAGGTCTGAGAGACTCGCAATCATGGTGGTGTTGAAGTTCCGGAGGGCGTCACGAATGTCGATAGCGGCAGGAACAAGATGCAAGTGCGCGTGGGTAACATGATCCGCGACCGGGTCGAGCGAACTTGTGCCATGCTCAAGAATGACGGATGAACCGTAGTACTCCTTCAAGATTGTCCGCGTGGCAGTGACAATGCCTGCAAACTCGGGCCAGTCGGCAGCTTCAATCGCGCCGAAGCAAAGAATGTGGGCTCTGGGCACGATCATCAGATGGCCAGGTACAAGCGGGCTGATATCCGGGATGACCACAAATCGCTCGGTCTCATGCAAGATGCGTGATTCGATATCCGCATCGCAAAAGTCGGGCAGCGTGCCACTCTGGAGCTCTCTACAAAAAGGGCAATATACGACTGGCATTTCCCGCCGATTCCTATCGATCATTTTGAAAAGTAGCGATCGTGGGCAAGTTTCAAGCGCCCCGCAAAAGTTGCTGCATACCAGCACCAGCTACACTCTTTCTATCGGTCGGCGCGGCGGCTGCGAAACGCTTATATTCATTCTTGAACTGTTGCAGCGGCTCCCGCAGTGGCTGGTTGCGCCAATCCCACAAATCAGGCTTCCCCAATGCTCGACAGGCAATTCTCCTCAACAACTGGCTTGGCACATCTTGTGATAGTTGGACGCCGTGACTTCGGAGCCCTTCTCTTTGGTAGTACAGATAGCAGTTCTGTGCAGCTTTGAAGCGCTGCAACTCGCGGATCGAACCGAGTTCACCGAAAGGAAATTCCTCGCTTAGGATGGGGTATAGGTTTGCGGCCAGAGGCATGAGGTGCAGGTGAGCATGATCGATGCAGGCGCCTCCTCGCTGGCAACGACTGATGGCGCCATGTTCCATGACGGTAATCGACTGTTGCTGACAAATGTTGTGCAGTTTGTCGATGACGTTGTCTTGAAAGGCCTCCAGTTCGCGGAATAAGTGTTCAGGCACATAGGCAAAGCTGGGAAAGTGTTCTTTGGGGATAATCAGCGTGTAGCCAAAGACAAAGTGGCCCAAAGCGGCCTTGGCATAGAAATTCTCGGATTCATCGATGATTTCGTCCTCAGGGTTAGAAGGATTCGAAATCTCGGGAATAGCGCAAAACAGACAATCCATCCGGGAAGCTCCCTTATGACCTTAAAGCCGTGCAACATCATACACGCATCCTGCTTGAGGGTTGTCAAATCAGAGGGGTGGGTAGTGGCTGAATTTGAATTTCATCCACTACCGAGGGGGGCGCTGGGTCCAGTAGTCTTGGCGGCGATTTGAGCAGCGAAAAGTCAGTTCGTGTAAACGTCGCCATTTCACTGATTGACCTAGTGCGCGGGCGCTCAATAAGCGCAATCGCCTGTCTTGTTCAATTGACAAATCCGCCCTTGACCGCTTGTAACCGAAATCAGATAATTTTTGGCACTCGGCGAGCCGCGGTTCCCCCGACCTGTAGCCCGCCGAGCCGGGTCCCTGTCTCTCGCGTGAAGAGGCCGCGAATAGTTCATTCCGCACGGAGGTCAACAATGACGAAAGTGAATAGGTGGAAAGTAGTATCTGTCATGATTGTGATTTTCTCCGCAGCGATTGCGATGCAGGGCCAGAAATTCGAGACTCTGGTGAAATTCGATGGGACAAACGGCGGCGGCCCCGGCCTGATGAACCTCGTGCAAGGTCGTGACGGAAATCTTTATGGCACTAGCAGAGGTGGAGGAGCCAACAACTTTGGCCTTGTGTTCAAAATCGGCCCGTTAGGCAACATGGTGACCCTTTACAGCTTCTGTTCAAAGCTTGGATGTGCCGATGGTTATTCTCCCGTAGAGGGACTTGTTTCGACGATCGAGGGGACACTATACGGAGTTACTACGTCTGGGGGTACATATGGCGTTGGCACAATCTTTAAGATCACCTCGGACGGGAGCCTTTCCACACTGTACAGTTTCTGCTCCCAATCTAAGTGCAGTGACGGCGGCAGTCCCGAAGGAGCGCTTGTGCAAGGTACTGATGGCGACCTCTATGGCACAACGTACGGCGGCGGGAGCCCCGCATGCCAGTTTTATGGATGCGGAACCGTCTTCAAAATTACACCGAAAGGTCAGCTAACCACGCTGCATAGTTTTGATGGGACGGACGGCGCTAATCCTATTGCTCCCCTGGTACAAGCCACTGACGGAAAATTCTATGGCACGGCGGCGTACCCGGGAAATTCTCAGTACAACGCCACGGCCTTCTCCATTACACCTCGGGGAGCGTTCGCGACGCTGCACAACTTCAATTCGTCAAACGAGGGGAATCCTCTTAGCGGCCTAATCCAAGCCTCGGACGGTAACTTCTACGGAGTCACACCGGACGGCGGAGTTGGGAGTTGGGGTTGCGGAGGCAGCGGGCCGCCATGCGGCATGGTTTTCCGGTTGGGGGCTGATGGAAACCTGACGACAATCTACAGCTTCTGCACGCAGAGTAGCTGCCCAGATGGGGCGCTTCCTTTCGGTCGGCTAGTTCAAGCTACGGATGGTAGCTTGTATGGCTCTACCGAGATCGGCGGGGCATATGGCGAAGGCACCCTCTTCAGGATTACGCTAGACGGAAATTTAACGACACTGCACAGTTTCTGTGCTCAGAAAGGCTGTCCGGATGGGGCGTGGCCGAACGGAGGACTTTCTCAGTCCACACAAGGGCCACTGTATGGGACAACCGAGGTAGGCGGGGGCAAAAAGGGCGCCGGTACAATCTTCGGATTAAATATGGGTCTCAGCCCGTTCGTGGCCTTCGTTGTTCCTGGTGGCAGTGTCGGCTCAAGCGGCAGCATCCTCGGCCAAGGCTTCACCGGCACGACGAGCGTCATGCTCAACGGGGTTCCCGCTCAATTCCACGTCGTCTCCGATACGTATCTAACAGCCACTGTCCCGCCCGGCGCGACCACCGGCTACGTCACCGTGACTACGCCCAAAGGAGTGCTAAAGAGCAATGTGCCGTTTCAGGTGATTCAATAAGGAAGAAATAACGATTGCGTGACGGGTCGCCAAAAGTCAATTGGCGTTATATCTCAATATCCCTCATTGACTTTTTCGATTGTGCCGAAAACCCATCCGTGGAGAACCTTTTAAGTTCTTGATTCCTACTTGTGGGAGTGATCACATCAGACCCGCTTCGATTACGGGCAAACCTGAAGTAATCCCAAGGTAAGGTTAGCCGACCACTCGTCCGGAATCCTCGGATCCGCCTCTGCCCGGGCCGCATTTTCAGTCACAGGCCATGATCGCGTGGGGTGCTCAGGTCGGCCATGATCCTTCGCACCACTTCTTCGATAGCACACCGTACCTCGGGGGAAATTTCAGCGCGGGGTTCGAATCGCCGTCCTTCGATTCCATAGACCCGAAGCCTTGTGGGAAGGCGATCGAGAACGTGAGCAAGTTCGATGGCCTCTGCGACACCCAAGCCATGGGACGAAGTATTTGTCCTGACGGACGCCAGCGGCTGCCGGCCGTCCCATGCCTGCACCGTGCCGACCGGCGCACCTGTTAACACTGCGTCGACCAAGATCACGTCGTCGGCACCGTTCCAAGCCTCGATGAGATCCAGAGCTTCGCCGATGCGGGTTTCCGCTTCGATGCCAAGCTCTCGCAATCGCTCCGCAACCAGGATCCCGGCCCCGTCGTCGCTTCGCTCCCGATTCCCGCAACCAATGATGAGCATGCTTCAGTTTTTGACGTGCTCCCGCTCTACCACAACCTTCAGGAAGTGGGTGGCGCAGGAAATACACGGGTCATAGCTCCGCACAGCCTGCTCGCATTTCCAAGTTGCTTCTTCGATGGGCCAAGCTACCAGCTGCGCCGCATACTCGCGAAGATCATCCTCGATCCGCTTCTGATTTTGTGAGGTTGGCGGCACGATCTTGGCGGTGACGATCTGCCCGTTCTCATCCAAGGCGTAGCGGTGATAGAGAATGCCGCGGGGCGCCTCAGTGATCGCTTGACCCACACCTATCCGGTTGGGTGCCTCAATTCGTGGGGCGGCTGGAGGCTCGTACTCGTGAATGGCTCGCAAAGCCTCCGCACAGGCGAACACGAGTTCGACCGCACGAACCACGATGCTCCGAAAAATGTTCTTTACCGGTGGTTGCAAAGCCGCATCGAGCGCTGCCTTGCGTGCCACCTCGGGCAGCTTGTCGAAATTCACGTTAAACCGTGCCAGCGGACCGACGAGGTACGAGCCTCTACCTCGCACCACGGAGTGCAGGGCGTTCGAGTGTTTGACATGCAACTCAACAAAGTGATCTTCGTATTCCGCGGCGTCAATATCGAGACCGCGATTCGATACCAATCGTCCTTCGTTGAAGGGATACTCGTCAGGGTGGCGAAGTGCTACGAACTCATAGTCCTGCTCGAAGTTGGGGAACTGCAAACCAGCTGTCCAGCGCACAGTCTCCAGCGAGGCTTCGAGCGCCCACTCCAGATCGTTCACCAAACCGCGCAACTGTTGTTTGCTGGGCGTCTTGTAAAAACCACCGACCGCCGCGGAGATGGGATGGATCTCGCGTCCGCCCAGCAATTGCACGATCCGATTCCCGATTTTTTTCAGCCGGAGCGCTTTTTCGACTACGGCCCGGTGATCCCGAGCCATGGCGATCGCGTCCTGGTACCCGAGGAAATCCGGCGCGTGCAACATGAAGACATGCAGGGTATGACTCTCGATCCACTCGCCACAGTAGAAGAGACGGCGCAGCAGGCGAACCGCAGGGTCGATACGGACTCCCAGAGCTCGTTCGATCGCGTGCACGGCGCTCATCTGGTAAGCGATAGGGCAGATGCCGCAAATCCGGGAAGTGATGTCGGGCGCTTCGGAGAAGTGACGACCGCGAAGGAAGGCCTCAAAAAACCGGGGAGGCTCGTAGATTTTGAGCTTCACATCGGCTACGCGCTCGCCCACGAGCCTGATGTAAAGAGAACCCTCGCCTTCCACGCGGGCCAGGGTGTCGACACGAATTGTTCTCCCTCCGCGTCCGGTCATGTCCGTTCACTCTCTTCACTGGCTTTGCGGAACTGCCATGCCCAGGCATTGAATCCACGGAATGCACGCGACACCTGATTATCGGTCTGTCCCAGAATTCGGAACTGGCTCGTAAGTGATGCCGTATTAGGTGTTTCCATGGGTCCGTAACAACCGTAGCAGCCACGGTCGTAGCTTGGACACAGCGCCCCACACCCCGCCTGTGTTACAGGGCCAAGGCAAGGTACCCCGCGAGCGACGGCAATGCATACATTCGCCTTGCGCTTACATTCAATGCACACGCTATAAGAAGGAACATTCGGCTTGCGCCCGGCGAGAGTCGCGGTGATCAATTCGATGAGTTGGTATTTGTTGATCGGGCAACCGCGCAACTCGAAATCGACGGGAACGTGCTCAGCTATTGGGGTCGAGAGCTTCAGCGTACTGATGAACTGCGGTGTAGCGTACACGATCCGGATGAATTCATCGACATCTTTCCAGTTACGCAAGGCCTGAATACCGCCCGCAGTGGCACAAGCCCCAATCGTGATGAGAGTATTGCACTGCCTCCGTACTTCCTGAATACGCTGGGCGTCTTGATACGTCGTAATCGACCCCTCAACGAGGCCGATGTCATAAGGTCCTTTCGCCATTGCGCGTGAAGCTTCAGGAAAATAGGCGATATCCACGGCTCCAGCAATGCCGAGCAGTTCATCTTCCGCGTCCAGCAGAGTTAATTGACAGCCATCGCACGACGCGAATTTGAAAACAGCGATTCTGGGCTTGTGTTTCGACTTAGAGCTCATACTTCTCCAGTAACTTTCGGATCTGCTCGTAACGGAAAATTGGCCCGTCCTTGCAGATGAAGTGCGGCCCATACTGGCAATGGCCACAAAAACCGACAGCACACTTCATGTTCCGTTCCACCGAAAGGTAAATATGGTCGCGGCTAAGGCCCTGCATTTCGAGTTCCCGTGCGACGAAGCGCATCATGATTTCAGGACCGCAGACCATCGCTACAGAACGGGCGGGCTGCAGCCGGGAGTACTTGAACAGTGTCGTAACTACACCCACGTGGCCTCGCCAGTTCAGGCCACCATAGTCGACCGTGACCAGCACTTGAGTGTCGCGGTTGCGAGCCCATGCCGCCAGTTCCTTGCGATACAGCAGGTCGCGCGGGCTGCGCACTCCGTATAGTATGACTAGGCGCCCATAGTCTTTCCGATTCTGCAGGACGTGATAGATCACAGGCCGCAACGGCGCTAGGCCGATACCGCCAGCCACCACGATGACATCCCACCCCCGCGCAGCGTCTACCGGCCACCCTGTTCCGAACGGACCTCGTACACCCACGCCGTTACCCACTGCCCGGTTCACCAGCGAATGAGTAGCCTGCCCGACTGAACGGACCGTGTAGATCAAGCGGTCGTGCAACGCTGGATCGCCGCTAATGGAGATGGGCAACTCGCCAACTCCGAACACCCACAGCATGCTGAACTGTCCCGGCTGGAACAAACTTCCCTCGATTGCCTCCTCGGGCTCGAGCGTTAAGGTAAACGTGTCCGGCGTTTCCTTGACCACCGCTCGTACCGAGTACGGCCGGGGAAGCATCGGGTCGCTTTTGATTGGTATCGCCATCGTCGTCATCTGACTGCATATACATCGAGCAACTGCAAGCGTGTCGCCTCCAGCCTCTGTTCCATGATCTGGGCAAATCGTTTCAGAACCTCGTAGCCCAGATCGTGGTTCTCCTCGCACTTTGTTCGCAGACACTTTCCGTCGAGCGCAATTGCGCGCACGTCATCCACAGCACGCGCAGAGAATTTCCATTGAAAGGGTGGCAACAGCCATGACCACCCCAGGATTTCTCCCATACCCAAGGTCGAAACGATAATCGGTTTGTGTTGTGGCGCCAGAACCTCGACGGCAACCTTCCCTCCCCGAATGAGGTAAAAGGTGTTGGCCGGGTCTCCTTCTCGGAGGATATAGGTGCCTGCTTTGAACCGTACGTTGGAGGCACAGCTCACCATCAGATTCGTAAAGCCGTCATTGAGACCTACGAAGAACGGGTGCTCCGCAATGATGCGCTCAAGGGTTTCCACTCTTACCTCCTTCCGGAATAGCCCGGACCTCTTCGGTGATGTCGATGCCTACCGGACACCAGGTAATGCACCGACCACAGCCGACACATCCCGAACTACCGAACTGGTCGATCCACGAAGCGAGCTTGTGGGTCATCCACTGGCGATAGCGAGATTTGGCGGAGGTTCGGACGCTGCCTCCGTGAATGTAAGAGAAGTTTTGAGTGAAGCAGGAGTCCCAGCGCCGCCATCGTTCGGCGTGATCTCCGATAATGTCAGTTACATCTTCCACTGAGGTGCAAAAACATGTGGGGCAGACTATCGTACAGTTGGCACACGTCAAGCAGCGGCTGGCCACGTTGTCCCAGCGCGGATGGTCAAAGTTCTCGTAGAGAAGCTCTTTGATGCCAGTAGTATCGATGCTTCGCACCTGCTGGCGCGCCGCCGCTTCTACCCTCGCCCCGGCTTCCTCCTGGTCTTCCACCTCAGCTGGAACCGTTTCCAACTCGGAGAGTATCTCGGCGCCGCGCTCGCTACCCGCGCCTACCAGGAAGCGGTGACCTTTGGGTCCAAGCAGCTCAGTGAAGACAAGGTCAGCCCCATTTGACACTTGCGGACCCGTTCCCATCGACGCACAGAAACAGGTAGACGCCGCCTGCGTGCACTGGACAGCGACGATGAATGCACCCCGACGATGCTGGTCATAAATCGGATCACAGTATTTGTCTCCGAGGAGCACGCGATCTTGCACGGCGATTGCCGCCAGTTCGCATGCCCGAGATCCTAGGAAAGCATGCGGACGTTCGGGCTTTGCCTCATTGTTCAGGATTCGGAATGTCTCACCCTGGCGCTCGGCCGACCAGAGTCGGACGTCGGCCGGATGCAGGTAATTCTTCCAGCTCTGCGGTCCCACTGCGTATCCAAAAAAGGCATCATCTTCGCGGCGCTTCAGACGATAACGCCCCGGTTCCTGTTCGTCGGTCCATCCAGCAGGCAGATCCTCGACTGACTCAATATTTCCGTAGACGATCGCCCCGTCACGCAGCCGGGGACCGATGACTTCATAGCCCTTGCGCACCAACGTCTCAATCAGCTTCCCCAACTGATCTGCGCCGAGGATAAGCTCCGATCGCTGAGCCACGCGATCCTCCGCATTTTCACCAGTCGCCGACAAGCCTCCGGCGGCCACAAGTTAAGACTACTCCTTTTTTGCCCCCTGTCGGCCGGGAGCGTCTGTTTGCACTGGATACCTCCTTCGCGATTAATTGATCCGAGCCCCGTGGGAGTTCTGCACATCAAGGAGGATTGTCTCGCGCGGCTGCTGGCAATGCCTGAACAGCGCGTCGCCAGTTCTACTCGACGAATCCAAAATGTGCCCACACTCATGAGACCAGGCCGATTCTCGATTACTCCCGAGTGACGGGCTACTCGGAAGTTGTGCGCCGGAACAACTCTCAACTACGGGGGCCAGAAGTCGGCTATCTGGGAAGTGAATGGGGTTCACGGGTAACTCCGAAAATGGATCCAGTGTGCCCAAACCATGTGGTTCTGGATTGGTCGGGCGCGTCGCCTTTATACAAGCAGAAAACCAGGACTTATGAGGCGCTACCGGAAGAAGTTTTCGGCACATCTCAAGGCAACTGGCAAAGAGTCAATTAGCGTTACTTGGACAGGTTGCCTCGCGTCAACGTTTGTTGAAACTACTTAGCGCTATACGACACTCCTGCGGAGCGATACGGTGGATCAGAAACCATCCTTATATATGCGACAAGCGCCTGAATCTCCGACCTGCTCAACGTGTACCCGTAGGGTGGCATAAGGGATGACTTATTGAGAGCCGGACCACCGTGATCGATAATTGCAACGAGATCCGCGTCGCTAATCTTGTTCAGTGTGTCACCTTCTGTGAATGCGTGCGGTTTGATTTCTAGGTTGTCATAGTTCGATACGCGTTCCGGTGTAGATTCGGGATTGTGACAGCGGGAGCAATATTGCTCGTTGAGTTCACGTCCCAGCACTTCCTGATAACCGAGTGCAATCTCTTCAATTTTCAACGAGATCGTTCTTTGGGTTTTCGAAAAAGTGCTGGCGGTCAATTGATATCGTCCAGCCATTCCACTCAAACTGACATTTGTGGCAACTTGACCGTTCGGGTCAGTGGAGCCGGAAGGCGGATCGAATTCCACTCCTCCCGCCCCACGGAATGTCACCCAAGCCCCGCTCACCCCGTTTCCTTGAGCGTCGTTTACCTGCACTACGACTGGCTGATCGAGCCGGGTTCCAACAGGCGCCGCCTGTTTACCACCGCTCACCTCGACTAAGGCGGAGCCGTAGACTGCCGGTGTTGCAGCGGAGGCGACGTTGCGTGCACAGCCATAAAATACAGTGGACATACAAAGCAGTCCGAGCAAGGCCATTCGTGTTTTCATTTCTTGGCCTCCTGCCGGGCCGATTCTTTTTGCGACACGAGGAATGCCGTCATGGCGCGAGCGTCTTCGTCGGGCAAATTGCGGTTGGGCTCGATACTACCGGGGCGTAGCCCCTGCGGATCTTTGAGCCAGTAATAGATCCAGGCAGCGTTCAGCCGTGATCCGACCTGGGTCAACGTTGGCCCGATGTAGCCCTTGTCCGTCTTGGCATCAACGATGTGGCAACCTTGGCAAGCGTACTTGGAATAGAACAGTTGCTTGCCGCGTTCTATTTCGCTTGCAGCGTATCCGGAATTTGGCATGGAGTCGCGATCAAAAGCTGGAGTCTGATAAACGGTCATGATGTAATCTGTGAGGGTAGTTATCTCATCCGGCTTCAGATTGAATCGTGGCATGCGGCGAATGAGAGCGGGGCGCAGAGTGTTCGGACTGCGCAGAAAATCTTCCAGCCACTGACGCTGAACCGAACTTCCCTCCCAAGTGAGATCGGGTGCTAGATCACTGCCACGACCGTTGATGCGATGACAACTGAAACAAGCCAGATCGCTCATGAGTTGCCCTGCTTTGCCCGCCGGTTGATAACTTGATTCAGACTTACTTGCAACCGTCAGACTCGTTGGCAGAGTTTGCGAACGCTCATTGAGAGAGAGAAGAGCCGTGGTCAAAGCATCAATCTGAGCGGGAGTAAATGTGTACTGCGGCATCTTCAGGCCGGTCGCGAATGCACGTGGCTGACGCAGTTTTCCTGCGATGTAGTCCGGTAAACTATGGCGCATGCCGGCAATGAAAATCAGCTGAGAAATTGGTTTGCTGCCGATGCGAGTCAGCTCCGGAGCAAAATTCTCGGGCTTCTTAATTCCTGCAATTTGGTGGCACGAAGCGCATCCATATTCGGTGACCAGCAGTTTGCCGTGTGCAATCTGCTCGGGAGTTGCCGGATCGAGTCGAACGTTAGCAAGAAAGTCGGAATCGGTCTTCGTTTGCAGAAAGGCTGTGAGCGTGGCTGCTTGCGCTTCGGTGAAACGGTAGTGCGGCATCGCCGTTCCGGAGTCGTAGATCCGGGGATTCGTCACCCAGGCCGCAAGCCACTCCGGCTTGGCTTTATTCCCGATGCGTGTCAACTCGGGGCCGATGTTGCCGCCAACCAGATTCCCGGCTGCGTTCTGCACGGCGTGGCAAGTTGCGCAGAAAGATTCCCCATAGAGACTCGGGCCAGCACTGGGGTCAGTGGCCGCTTTCTCCTTCAATGCGAGAGTATCGCCGGAAAGCGGCGAACTATTCCAAATCAAGAACGCCGAGATATCGCGGGCATCATCATCGCTCAGTTTAAAATTGGGCATGCGCGCAGAGACCGCGTAGGATTGCGGATCTTTCAACCAAGCGTAAATCCATTCGCGAGTGGTCTTGTCGGCGACGTGCAGAAGCGAAGGAGGGTCATCCGTCGCCCTCATCGTCCCACCCTCTGGCAGCTTGACGGTGTGACAGTGGACGCAACCGGAAGCGGCCAGCAATCTCCGGCCTTCATTCAGCTGCGGCGTCCCGGTCAGAGGAGCGCGGTGGCATTGGCCACAAGAAGATTCGACGTAGCGGGCAGGAAGGAGCGGTTGCTCCCACGCCAACGTGCTGCTGTGGGCCTCTTCGACTGTGGTCGCAACACCCTGACCGCGGTGGCACATGACGCAGCCAAATTGTTCGACGTTGTGCGGAATGACCGGGTGTTTACGAAATGGTTGAACTGTGACGTCTGTTAAGCTCGCTTCTTTCAAGCCGACGTGGCAGGTCGTGCAGCGGTCGACGACGGCGAGCTCGGGGTGCCATATCTGCTGAATTCCACCTTTAAAGTGCCGTTGCAGCGTAACCGCATCGCCGCGCCCGCGAATCATGCTCAAATAGCCGTTCTGATAGTGACGCCATTCGTTGAAATGATGTTTGGCAGGTGCGATCGCGAGAGAAAGCAATAGAACGATGCTCACTACTCCAAACAGGCGGACCGGATCACTGAAAACCTCCGTGATCGAGGATGAATCATTCTTCGGAGTTTGCACTTAGCTTCTCCAGGGCCAAACCCACGACCAGCCGGGCCCGCGAAAAAATGTCCCGATCATGGTCAGCACGATAAGTTCGAACAGAAACCAACTCATAATCCAGAAGGAAAGCGGCCTCGCGGCCAGATAACGTCGAAATGGAGATTTCGATTCATGCGAACTCCGCGACGCGAACAGCATGAGCGCCACCACAATCAGCGTGGGCACCAATGCCACATAAACGTCGAAGACCATTAAGAAAATCGACAGTCCGGCGGCAACCGCATAGAAAACCGGCAGCCGGCGGGAACGATCTTTCGTGAAAAGGCCTTCGGCCTCGATGTTGATGTTGAAATACGGAATAACAATCAGTGCGATCACCACCAAGGTGGGCACCAGCACTCCAGCAACCACTGGCGGAAAATAGTGCAGCATTTCCTGCAAGCCGAGAAAGTACCAGGGTGCTTTCGCCGGGTTCGGGGTGTGAGAAGGATCGGCGATTCCCTCAAGCGGTGCGTTGAATAGAAGGGCAATCGACACCAACACGATCGCCAGCACCTCAACTGCAATCGCAGTCCGGAAGAAAACTTCCGGGAAGGTTTGGACGACTTCTTCGTCCGCGACTCTCACCTGAGGAGATGTGCGGCGTGTGACGAAGACAACCCGCCGAGGATCTTTGCGGGCGTTCGAGTTCACTCCAGTCACGAAATCTTTTCCATCGCTCATCGCCGCTCCTTCGCCGCTACGTCGAGATGACCGGGATCGCTGCCGTGGACGTACAGACCTCCGTCTTTGCGAATGCGCCAGAAGTGAATCGCAATGAAGAAAATCGCCGTCAGCGGCAGGATCATGCAGTGGAGAACATAAAACCGCAGCAGGGCATTTGCATTCACCAGATTGCCGCCCAGCAGCAGGAAATGGACTTTATCCCCGACTACTGGGACCGCGGAAGCAATGTTCGATCCCACCGTAATTGCCCAGTAGGCAAGCTGGTCCCAGGGCAGTAAATATCCCGTATAGCTGAGAAGCAACGTGATCAGCAGCAGAATGATCCCGATGACCCAGTTGAATTCGCGAGGGGGCCGATAGGCCCCGCGATAAAAGACCTTGAACATGTGGGCGAATACCAAAAACACCATGGCATGGGCTGACCAGCGGTGCAGGTTGCGCAGAAATAATCCGGAAGAAACCACGAACTGCAGGTCTTTGGTGTCGGCGTAAGCCTGCGGTACCGAGGGATGGTAGTACAGCATGAGCAGGATGCCGGTGGAGACGAGAATGAGAAAAGTTCCGAACGTCAGGCTTCCCAAATACCAGGTCACGCCGACGTTCAACATCCGGCGTCGGACTTTTGTAGGGAACAGATGAAGAAAAACATCTTGCTGGATGACCAGCGAACGGCGAAGCGTGCTGGCACCGGTGCCGCTGCGAAATACCGACCGCCAAACTCGTGACTTCCGCAATTGATCGAAATAGTTTGCGCTGGTTGCCATATCAAACCCTCAAGAACTGTTGTGGGCGAACCGTGGTCGAGCGGTCGACCATGAGATCGCCTTCGTCGCTTAGCCATACTCGATACCAGGGCAAAGGCCTGGGAGCCGGCCCCTCGATTTTTTCGCCGTCGCGCTTGAACTTACTGCCGTGGCATGGACAGGCTACGATTCCAAGTTCCTGCTTCCATGCCGTGAGACAGCCTAAGTGCGTGCACACCGCCGATAGCGAGAAGAAGCCTTCTTTTGCACGGATAATATAGATTCCTGAATTGACGTCTAGCGTGACCGAGTCGAGAGGATAGCTCTCCGGCTTTCCGGCATTGATGATCGGAGACGGCTCGTACAAGACGTTTGGCGAGAGAAACTGATAAGCAAATACGGCTGTTCCAGCGGTTGCGATGCTCAGTGAACCGAGTCCCAGCTTTAGGAAGAAACTGCGCCGGTCGAATTCCTTCGCTTCCAGCCTTCCATCGCGCTTTTCGTCGGGCATAGTTCCCCTCTTACTTGGCTGCAACTTCGGTTTTCGGTCGTGCGGCTGCGTCAATGGCCGCAATCGAGATCAAGCCTGTCGCTTCCGCAGGCGTGAAGTTGTAAGACTCCATCGTGATCGTGCCCACCGGGCAGCGCATCGCGCATAGGCCGCAGCGGATGCAGCGGGTTTCGTCTTTCAACATGGCAGAGCCGGTCACGACGCCTAGTTCGTCGGCGGCAACTTCGTTGAGTTCAACCCCAAAACAATCCTGGTTGTCGCGGATGTGCTGGACCGTCTCCGGCGTAAATTGAATGCGGTCAAGCGAGACTAGCTCCAGGCAATTTTCCGGGCAGACATCGACACAGCCGCCGCACAGGATGCACAAGGCGCCGTCCTCTTCGTAGCCTTCAAAAACGGTGTTGACCCAGCAGTGCAGGCAACGCTGCGCCTCTTCGATGGCAGTTTTCGCGTCGTAGCCAACTTCCACTTCAGTCACGCCGGTGCGACGCTCGAGCGGCAGCATAGGAACGGGCTGACGGCTGATGTCCAGAAAGTCGAGTGGCATGGCGTGGCGGCGAAGAATCTCCACTTCCACGATCGGCTCAGGATGCCTCTGGCCGCGAAGATACTCATCAATCCCGATAGCAGCGCGCTTGCCATCCGCGACGCTATCGATAATCAGTCTTGGGCCGAAGACACAATCGCCGCCAGCGAAGACGCCAGGAGCTGAGGTCATCAAAGTTTGGGGACTCACCGCGATCAGACCGCGGGGAGAAATCTCCACGTGATCTTCGGGCTTCAAAAAATCCAGCTTCGGTGCCTGGCCAATCGCCATGATGACGGTGTCGCACTCGATCTGGCTCTCGGTGCCTTCGTAAAAAGCAGGATTGAAGCGACGGTCCTGATCGAAGACCCATTTCGTGTTCAACGTCTCGAGGGCAACGACTTTCCCATCTTTGCCTACGATCCGCTTGGGCCCACGGCCGGGATGAAGCTTGATGCCTTCGGCCTCGGCTTCTTCGATCTCATCGAGAGCCGCGGGCATTTCTTCTCTACGCTCCAGGCAGACAATGTTGACTTCCCGCGCTCCCAGGCGCAGGGCGGAAAGCGAGATGTCAACCATTTCACGAGTTGCGACGGCTGACACGTTTTCGATCGATGGCACGGCATCTTCGACGCCAGCCACGTGCTGACGAATGACTTCGCGTGCGGCTGAGCGGGCGACATCCATCGCGACGTTGCCGCCGCCGATGACAATGACCTTCTTGCCAATGGTGAATTTGTAACCAAGATTTACATTGAGCAGGAAATCGATGCCTTTATGAACACCGTCTAGATCAACTCCGGGAATGCTCAAATCACGGCTGCGGTGCGCGCCCACCGAGAGCAGCACGGCATCGAAACCCTGATGGCCGAGATCTGACACCATGAAATCGCGCCCGGCGGCGTGGTTCAGCTTGAGAGTAATATCACCGGTCTCAAGGATCTCCCGTACCTGCGCTTCGACCACATCGCGCGGAAGACGATATTCCGGAATTCCCAGATACAACATTCCACCGGCAACCGGCGCTGCTTCAAAAATTGTGACCGAGTAGCCCATCAGGGCCAGATCGTGGGCCGCCGAAAGGCCAACCGGTCCACCACCAATTACCGCGACTTTGTAAGGTAGCTTTGCCGCCAGACGTCGATCGTTCACATTGATCGCATGTTTCGACTCGGGACCGTGTTGCTCGGTGAGAAAACGTTTCAAGGCTCGAATCGAAACTGGACGATCAATTTCTCCGCGCCGGCAAGCGCTTTCACAGGGATGCGCACAAACTCGTCCGCAGATCGACGCGAGAGGATTTGGCTCGCGCGCGAAACGGTAGGCTTCCTCGAATCGTCCTTCTGCGATCAAGGCAACATATCGCCCGGCATTGGTGTGCGCCGGGCACGCCATCATGCAGGGAAAATTTGTGTTGAGCCAATCGGCGTCGACCCTTTTTTCTTTGTAACGTCTTAGCATGGGTGAGTTTTGATCCGTGACAACGGTAGCCTTCCAGGGAGCAGCACCGACTGCTCCCTGTGCCTTACTTGCTTACAGTGAAATCCGCCTTTGTGTCGCCACTGACGCTGAGCGGCTTGGATTGATTTTTGGCGCCCTCGTGCCAAACGACCAGCGTATAGCTGCCGTCAGGAACGTCCTTGATCTTGTAGCTGCCGGTATCATCTGTCTCCGCGAAGTACGGGGTTGGACTAACGATGAGGTAGCCCGCCATGTCGGGGTGTACGTTGCAGAGAAGTGCTACTACGCCGGCCTTATCGAAAGTGTAGGGCCGTTTGTCGCCCTTGGGCCAGGTTCCGAGATTGTGTCCCGCTTTCTTGTCGCTGCCGATCGACGACCAGAAAACGTTGTGCTGCACGTTATCACTGTTCAAGAACTCAACAGTTGTTCCTTGTTGCACAACCATGATGTGGGGAGCAAAAACGAGCCCCTTCTGATCGATGACTGGATGTTCTTTTGGAGCGGGAAATGTCTTGCCCGCAATCGCGTCCACGTACACTACCGAATGGCCCTTCATACCGGTAACTTTGCCCTCGATATCACCGGCGGAAGCCGCCAAGCAGAGCGCGATTATCAGTCCCATTAACATGAATGCCTTGCACTTCATTTGCGTGTTCTCCTTTGGAGTTGCGATTTGATATGGGTAACGTCTCTCAGAAAACGAACTTCGCATCCAGATAAATCGTGTTGTTTGCGCTAGCGCTGCGGCCGGTACCGTCATAGTTGCTTCCACCGCCGTTGAAAGTTGTGTACCCGGTGTATTGCGCGGCCAGTTGCAGATTCTGCCAGGCCCAGTAGGAAACGTTCGCGATGTAACCATTGCTCTTAGGGCTACCGTTGGCAAAGCCGCTTACCGCGCCGGGCGCGAAGAACAGG
This sequence comes from Terriglobales bacterium, assembly GCA_035507035.1. Taxonomy (GTDB): domain Bacteria; phylum Acidobacteriota; class Terriglobia; order Terriglobales; family Acidobacteriaceae; genus DATJOJ01. The sequence continues at coordinate 463,673 of DATJOJ010000048.1, forward strand.
GCATCGTTTGTACCGGTGGTATTGAACCATCCAAAAGTGGTTGACCAGCGATTACCGAAGTGGTATTCGGCATTGGCCAAAACGGTATTGAGATGGTGCGATCGCTGGGACGCCGCCGCCGCAGCGAACGACGCTAACAGATCAGAGCCTTCGTGAATATACGTTCCTCGTAGCGAAAGGACATCATGCCGGAACAAGGTCCGATCATATTGCGAGTCGAAAGCAACATCCGTGTACGAGTCCTCGAGCCCCGCAATGGCGTTCGGCGTCGATTGCAGGTGAATTCCGTAAGTGCCAACCTCGAACTGACTGGTTCCGGTGGACTGCTGCCACGCCGCGCGCCAATACGGCGCGACGCCGCGAATGTTGTATGTGAAACCGGTTCCCGGATTTGGCTGACCAATGCCCACGTGCGCCGACCGATAGAGAGCTGCATCCAGATAAAGGTGGTTGTCCCACATTCCGTAGCCACCGAAGCCAGCGACGTCCTGTGCCAAGCCGCCATTAATGATCGGACTGGCTCCGGGCGTAGGGGCGAAATCACTCGCGATCCATGGGAAGCCCCACGCAGGCGTGCTATTCCAAAGGTCCTCAACGGTCGGATTGTTGTTGAGATTCAGACCCCAGACTAGTTCTTTGCCGCCTAGTTTGGCGAGATGGGCGTAGCGAATATCGGTGTTATCACTGCTGAAATGATCGTCTTGAGTGTCGTACGTCAACTGCGTAAAACTCCCGACGTGAGATGTCCAGGCTCCGGACAGAAACAGCGAGATGTCCTGAGGGAACTCGAAACTGCCGTTCTGAGTCGCGGGTATGTTCGACTTCGTTGAGGTGAACGATGTTTCGAGCATGACGGAAAGGGGCAGCGCTGCGAGAATGTCAAGCGGCGCATGTTCCTTTCCTACCTGCGACTGAACGGTTTGGGCTTGATCGGATTTATCAACGTAACCCAGCAGCTTGAACCGTCTTCCAGCAGGGTTGAGTTCCGGTGGGGTATAGTGGCAACCGCTACAGGCCAAGCCCGTCTGACGCGCGTAGCTAGGCACTGCAGATGCGGTGGGTGGATTCAATGCAACAAAATACATTAGGGCGAAGATAGAAACCGCCATAACGGCGGCCGCAACTTTCTTCATTTCGAATCTCCTTTGTCTGCATGTTCTGCATGCGCGTACACGGTCCTGGATCTATGGCTAGCTTGTTTCAAGAAAATTAGGCGCTATTGTGCACAGCACTGTCACAGCCGCGCTGTGGGATAGCTCACGTCGATCTGTGATATGCATCACGCGTTCGTGTTCGCGGGATAAACCGGAGTGGTCGATGCCTTTGTGAACCTAAGCTCGATGTGGACAGGCAAGCTTCCTTGTCTTGGGTAATAGGGAAGCTGATCGCAGGCTTGCGATTTCTTTACCTAGAAGGTTCATGGCCTGCAGACAAAGCTGAGCATCCTTGCCCATGAGAGCAAGGAAATCTGCACGCGCAACAAAATCCAACTCTGCATCCTCAGAGGCCTCTGCGGTCAGGCTGTAGGTTGCACCTGCAAGCGTCGCCGGCAAGCCAAGAATCGATCCCGGCCCGAGTACGCGAGACGGCAAAAGCCTGTCCCCGCCGTCCAATCGCAAACTTACTTTGCCCTTGCGAATGAGGAATACACCCTTGCTGGGATCACCCCTGCGAAACAAAAAGCTACCCTTCCGCCTGCGTAGGGTAGAACTCAAGCGCCGGAGCTCCAATTGCAGTTCAGGAGGTGCCGTTAAATCCGACATTTTTTGCCCCACGATTTTTCGATTAACAATACGGAGACCTTTAGCGGGCGACATTGTCTCGTGATTTTGACCACAGCGAAGCGTCTTGCCCGGCTTTCTTGGAAAAGTCAGTCAAGACTCGACGAGTGTCTCTTACACAGCAAACGATCAACCGATAAAGCTCCGGAGCCCTTGATCAGAATTGCCAATCCCAGGGCGATGGCCAATAGGTGGAATTCATATCCCTCACCTCGATCGGTGCCGGCCCAGTTCATAAAAAACCCGTTATGCACCGCATCGCCTTGGATCGCTACCAGCATCTTGCAAATGATTCCTAGCGCCGCAACCCGCCCAAGCAGACCAACGATTAACCCTAGTCCGCAGAAGAACTCGACGACGATGGCCACTGCGGCGATGGACCGCGGGATTCCCAGGTGCTGAGTAAAAACGACCATGCTGGCGCTGAAGCCACGCCCACCAAACCAGCCAAGCAGTTTCTGCGCTCCGTGAGCAAAGAACACCACCCCAAAGACCAGGCGAAGAATGGTTAATGTGAAGTCATTCGCGGTGTCGAGAATCTTCTGAAACATAATCAATTGCCCCGGACTAAATTGACGGATTCCCCCGTCATGGGTTGCTGCGGGTTCAGCATGTATAGCCGCTTTGTCACAAACAATCAGTGACCTGGATCACGACTTCGTGTGAGGCGAAAACTGGCCGCGAATCTTCAAACCACGGGGAAATTTCCAGCGGAACAAACGCTCCCGAAGGTCAAGAAGTCTATCCCCGAGGCCAAGGGAAAACCAGCCAACCCATGATGGCCAAGAGTTGATCAGGAGCTGCTCTGCTGATATCCGATGACGTGCCACTGCCCACATAAAGTAGTTTGAGAAAAGCATCTGCAAAACAATTCATGTCCACTCTTGCGGAAGCTTTGGCACTGACCGGCTCTGTTTGTTCGTCACATTGATGCGTGACTAATGTCACAGACTTTCTGTGCGCCTTGTCACACACTATTCGGCGGTTTGGTAGGGCCCGACTTTTCTTCCGCGCATGGTTAAAGCCAATTCGAAATGATGGGGGATTAACTATTCATGAAAACTCGCGTCAGGGTTGCTCTGTTCGGTTCGTTGTTATTAGCGTTTGCGTTTTCGGCCGTACATTTTGCACCTACCGTGGGCGCATCTGCGACCGGCCAGATCGTCGGTACCGTGAAGCTCGATGGGCAAGCTCCTCACCAGAAGCCGATCGACATGTCGAAGGATCCAGCCTGCGCACAAGCTGGCGGTGGACCGATATCGGCGGAAAACGTGGTGGTAGGAGCGAACGGGGGTCTCGTCAACGTAGTGGTTTACATTTCCCAAGGGTTGACCGGCAATGAGGCGTCGACCTCATCCCAGCCCGCAACCATTACACAAAAGGGTTGCAAGTATGTCCCGCATGTCCTCGCCTTGAACGTCGGCCAGCACATGACCGTAATGAATGACGATAAAACTGCACACAATATCCACCCGCAGCCCAATGTTACAGGCGGGAACTCGCAATGGAACAAATCGCAAACCGCGGGGGCCGGGCCGATTGACGTGGCCTGGACCAATGAGGAAGTTGCCATTCCGGTGAAGTGCAACATCCACCCTTGGATGCGCGCTTACATCGCGGTGGTGAAGGGTCCATTCGGCGTGAGCAACGACACCGGCTCTTTCAAGCTGGATAACGTGCCGCCCGGCACTTACACCCTGACGGCTTGGCAGGAGACTTACGGAACTCAGACGCAGAAAGTCACTGTTGCAGCTGGCAAGCCAGCATCCACAGATTTCACTTTCAAAGCGAAGTAGAAGCAGGCCCGGGCTGCGAGAGGAGGACTCGCGGCCCGAACACGTGAGCGCACACACGGTTTTGGAGGGTGAGGAAATCATGGTGGGGAAAATCTTTGCAATTGTGGTCGTGCTCATCACGCTGGCGACCGCTTACTGCGTTATTGCCCACGTGTGGTGGATGCCAGTAGATATTTCCGTTCACGGACCAAGGATCGACCACCAGTTGGAAGAGACTGTTCTCGTGGCCGGCCTGCTGTTCATCGCCGGACAGTTGGTGCTTGCCGCTTTTGCATTTCTCTATGGCGGTACAGGTCACAAGATCAAGCAAATTCCAGGAGGAGCAAAGCCGCTCATCATCTTTGCCTTCGTTCTGGTCGGCACGGAAGTTCTTGCGTTGTCTTCTATTGGAGCAAGGGCCTGGGGGGCGGTCTACTTCGAACAGCCCGATCCAGCTTCCACGCGCATCGACGTGCAAGCCGGGCAGTTTGCCTACTATTTTCGCTATCCGGGCCCCGACGGCAAATTTGGAGCCCTGCACCCCGACCTGATTAATGAAGGGAACCAGAACTACTTCGGCCTCGATACCGACCACGATTCCGACGCCAAAGATGACATCGTCACTGCTGAACTCGCCATCCCGGTGAACAAGCCAATCCTGCTAACGCTCCACTCCAAAGACGTGGGTCACTCGTTTTACGTGCGCGAACTGCGAGTACAGCAGGATTTCGTGCCGGGATTGAATATCCCGATTCACTTCACGGCAACGCAGACAGGGCGCTTCGAAATCGTCTGCACACAGCTGTGCGGCTTAGGGCATTACAACATGAAAGCGTATCTCTCGGTGCTTTCACAATCTGATTTCGACGATTGGCTTAAGAAACAAGCAAGCATGCAATAAGCGAACTGTTCCAAGCGGACAAATATTTCTCCTTAAGGTGAGATTCATGTCAGCAACAGCAATACGCGAGGCCGTGCATCACACAGCACCGCAAGGGTTCATCCGCAAATACGTGTTCAGTGTGGACCACAAAGTGATCGGGATTCAGTACCTCACTCTCAGTCTGGTCGCCGTGTTCATTGGCATGGCGCTTTCCTGGGCGATGCGAATTCATCTTGCCTGGCCTGATATGCGTATTCCCCTGCTCGGCTGGCTCTCGCCGAATGGCGCGCCTGGCGGGCTGATGACGCCGGAATACTACCTGTCACTGATGACGATGCATGGGACGATCATGGCGTTTTTCGTGCTCACCGCAGCGCCTATGGCCGGCTTCGGCAACTTTATGCTGCCCATTCAGGTCGGCGCGGCGGACATGGCGTTCCCACGGCTGAACATGTCGTCGTTCTGGGTGACGCTGGTTGGGTTCCTTCTCGCCTGCGCGACATTTGTCATACCCGACGGCCCGCCACTTTCCGGATGGACTGCTTATGCGCCGCTGAGTGCGGTGGGTCCAGTGGCCGGTCCCGGTCAAGGATGGGGACAAAATTTGTGGGGACTTTCGATTGCATGCTTCTGCATCGCTTCGCTCCTCGGTGCGTTGAATTTCATCGTAACCACGCTTGATCTGCGCACCAAGGGCATGAAGCTATCTCGCCTACCGCTGTCCACGTGGGGATGGTTCATCGATGCGTGGGTAAGCCTACTCGCCTTTGCAGTACTGTTGCCTACCTGCCTCCTATTAGTTCTCGACCGGCTCGGCGGAACGAGTTTCTTCATTCCCGCAGGCTTGGTATTCAACGATCAATTGCAGCCGCATTCCGGCGGATCACCACTTCTGTTCCAACATCTGTTCTGGTTTTTCGGACATCCTGAGGTCTACATCATTATTCTGCCCGCCTTCGGCATTGTGTCGCACATCATGCCAACATTCATTCGCAAGCCGCTGGTTGGCGGATGGAAGGTGATTACGTTTGCTGAAGTGGCGGTCGGAACCTTGAGCTTTGTGGTGTGGGGCCATCATATGTTCGTGAGCGGGATGAGCCCGTTTATGGCGATGGTGTTCTCGGTGCCCACGTTGTTTATCACGATCCCATCTATGATTGCTGTGCTTGTATGGGTCTTCTCGCTTTACGGTGCGAATATTCGGTTCGATACCCCGTTGCTGTTCAGCCTTGGTTTCATTTCGTTGTTCATCAGCGGCGGAATTGGAGGATTCTTCCTCGCCCAACCTTCAACCGATTCCTACCTCCATGCGACCAGCTTTGTAGTCGGACACTTCCACTTCACCATGGGACTATCGGCAATCTTTGCCACCTTTGCCGGTTTTTATTACTGGTTTCCGAAAATGTTTGGCCGCATGATGAACGAAAAACTCGGCAAGCTGCATTTCTGGTTGAGTTTCGTGCTCGTGTATTGCGTGTTTATGACGATGCATTTAACTGGTTTCGCGGGCGCAGTACGCAGATATTCGGCGCTGGTGGACGATTTTATGGTTGCGCTGATTCCGGCAAACAAGTTCATGACGGTCGCCGCATTGCTGCTAGGGGCAACACAGTTCATTTTCCTGTTCAACGTGATCTGGAGCCGCCTCAAAGGACCCAAGGCGCCGAACAACCCATGGGATGCGACGACGCTGGAATGGGATACGACCTCGCCGCCGCCGTTTGACAACTTTGGCGGCCGGCAACTCACGGTCTATCACGGCGCAATGGAGTACAACGGCGACGACAGCGTGATGCAGACGTCGCCCGCAGCTTCTGTAGCCTGACCGTAGTCGAAGTTTCTACTTCAGTCCGATTTGAAAGGGGGATACGGTGATTCAATCGGCGACAGCCACAGCCGCGACGCATGAAGTGCTGGTGGAACCTTCTCCATACAGCATGGACAAAAAAAAACTAGGCATGTGGGTGTTCATCGTGTCGGATGCCTGCACGTTCGCCGCGTTTCTCTTTGCCTACGGGTATATGCGAATCGGTGCACCGGTTTGGGGAACGCCGTTCGGCTTTTCGTCCATTGCGAATGGGATGCTCATGACCGCGATACTGCTTGCGAGCAGCTTGACCATGCTGGCGGCGGTACGTGCAGCGCAGAATGGCACCAAGGCGTCAGCGGGAACATGGCTAGGCGTGACCATGCTCCTGGGAACGGTTTTCGCGGTGCTACATCTCCGCGAGTGGTTCAAGCTGATCGCAGAAGGCTGGCGTCTGTTCTACAACCCTACGGGTGGCGCGGCCCAGTTCGGGGCAACGTTTTTTAGTGTGACCGGGCTGCATCTGACTCACGTCGTTACGGGCGTGATCGCAATGGCCTTTATCGCACGCGGATATTCAAAAGGTCGCTATGACGGCAGCCATGTCGAAACCGCCGGCCTCTATTGGCATTTTGTCGATCTGGTGTGGATGTTCGTTTTTCCCCTGATGTACCTGATGAACGCTCACTAAGGGATGAGCAGGAGGCAATTCATGTCATCGACCCGCGAATTGACGATGAGTTCATACGTAGGCATTGGCGTAGGCCTGATGCTGATCGTCGGGCTTGAAGTCGTGCTTACGTATCAGCACCTGCCGACGCGTACGCTGCTGTTTTCCTTGCTCTGCCTCGCGTGTTTCGAGGCATTCGTAGCAATCATGTATCTGATGCACGTGAAGTACGAGAGCCCGATTCTTTTCTGGACCGTGTTCCCGGCCACACTCTTCGTGCTCATCTTTCTCTGTTACATCTGGCCGGATGCGTTCCGCATGTTCAATATGCGTTTGGTGCAATGAGGAGTTTCAACTTTATGGCAACAGCACTTCACGAACCAGTCGGAATTGACGCCGTGAATTATGGGAGAAACGGCGGTGGGAGAACCATCGGCCCTACCGAAGGCGACCTTCGTGCTCTCCGGGAACGTCCATTCGATCCGGCCAAGACTGGAATCTGGGTCGCGTTCGCAGCTATCACCATGTCGTTCGCCGCGCTGACGAGCGCATTGGTCGTGCGTCAGGGTACAGCTCTGGATTGGCATCACACACCGCTGCCAGGCGTACTGTATTTCAACACTCTGGTGCTGCTGGTCAGCAGCCTCACACTGGAAGTCGCCCGCCGCAGAATCGCGGCGTACGTTCGGGGTTTGGAAACTCAGCTAGCCGAGCCAATGCAATGGCTAGCGATTACACTCTTTTTAGGTCTGCTATTTGTCGCAGGTCAGTACGCAGCCTGGCTGCACCTTAAGTCCGAAGGACTTTATCTCGCGACCAACCCGAGTAGTTCGTTTTTCTATGTGTTCACCGGACTCCACGCGGTGCACGTGCTGGGAGGACTGTGCGGGCTGATTTACATTATCAGCAAGCTTAAGCGCTCGGTCCTGCGGCGGAGTACCTTTGCTGCGACGGCGCAGTACTGGCACTTCATGGGCATTCTGTGGGTGTATCTACTCTTCCTGCTATGGACGAAGCTCTAGAAAGTTGGGGTGCATGGACTGCGAATGATGACGTCAACCCGTGGTGTTTGGATTGTAATCGCAATGCTGTTCGCGCTGCTGCTTCCAGCTGTCGCCTTCGGTCAGGGTTGCGCACTCTGTTATACGCAGGCCGCCAACTCGGGCGCGCGTCTGATTCAGGCGTTGCGCAACGGTATCGTGATTCTGATTCTTCCTCCAGTCTCGATTTGCGTGGGGGCCATCGCCCTCGCTTATCGCAGGCGGGACCAGTTCAGCCCTTCGGATACGACGATGGAGGGCTCGTCTGGGTGGTGAAAATTAGTTCTGCCGCAAACTCTGACAAGGTGATCCGATTGCATTCCAAGTTACGTGACTACTGCATCCTGACGAAGCCTGAGGTAAACCTCCTGGTGGTGATGACTACCGCTGCTGGCTACTATCTCGCGTGCCGCCGCGGAATCAACCTCTTAGGTTTGCTGAACACGGTTGCAGGGACTCTGCTGGTAGCCAGCGGCACCGCGACGCTGAATCAGTGGATGGAACGCACCTGGGACGGACAGATGCGGCGGACCGCGAAGCGGCCGCTCCCTTCCGGAAGAGTGCGCTCCACTGAGGCATTTTGCTTTGGCGTGCTGCTAAGCATCGCAGGTGGCGTGTATCTGGCGCTTGCTGTCAATCTCCTGGCGGCGATGCTCGCAATTTCTACCCTGCTCTCCTACCTTGTTATTTACACCCCATTGAAGCGCAAGACCGCGTTATGCACCCTGCTTGGCGCGATTCCGGGTGCGATGCCTGCGTTAATTGGCTGGGCGGGATCGTCGTCGGGGATCGATTCACGGGCGTGGTTTCTTTTCGCCATCCTCTTCCTGTGGCAATTCCCGCATTTCCTGTCGATTGCTCTCATGTACCGCGAGGATTACGCAGTCGCGGGCTATAAAATGCTGCCCGATTTCGACGCGGATGGTCGTTTCACGCGCTTTGAAATTCTTGGTTTCACTGGAATGTTGGTGCTCCTGACGGGTTTTCTCGGACTCCGTTCAAGTGCGTTCTGTTTGGCTACTTCATTAGCGGCAGGAGCATTCTTGTTGTATCCGGCGGCCAAGTTGCTTACGAAGGGTACGAGAAATCTTGCCGCCAGAGTAGTTCATGTGTCGGTTATCTATTTGCCAATCATTCTGATTGTTATGACACGAATGAAGGTAACGTCGGCGGCCTGAATGAGAGGTTGGCAGTTCTGATCACTACCACTTTTGCTTGTGTCGGTCGAGTTGCACTCCGGTTGTAATGCAATCCTTTCAGCTTATTTTCCGTGCGGTATAGGGAATAAATGCGTGAGAAGGATTTCTTCGTTCCCCCTGCTCTTCGATTATTGATAGAGAGCGGGGAAGGCACAACTGTGCCCGGGACTGACATGAGCTTTCAGGAGCTGGTGGAACGGTGGGAAAAGGCGGAAGGAGCAACCCTGAGACCAACCACACTGAGCCATTATCAGAATGCCTTGCGCGCTTACGCCCTTCCGAAATTCGGCAGGCGGAAGGCGAATACGATCAATCGCGAAGACATACAGATGTTTCTTGCGGACCAGGCCCCAAGCTACAGCCAGAGCACGCTCCGCAGCATGAAAGTTGTCCTCGGACTTACGCTAGGGTGGGCAAGCAACTGTGGTTGGCTGGAAAGAAATCCCTGTACTCGAATCCGGCTACCCAAACGAGTCGGGGGTCGGAAAGTGATGCGCACCGTGTTGACGGCAGATCAGGTTGCCGCGATTGCAAACAGACTCAACGAGCCGTACGCAACGCTGGTGTTATTCCTAGCGGCATCGGGATTGCGGTGAGGCGCTTGCAATCAAGTGGTCGGATTTTACGGGAAATCTGCTTCACGTCACCCGACGAATTTATGAAGGTGAAGTGGACAACGTGAAATCGAGGCGTTCTGCGCGCGTGCTACCAATCGATCCGGTTTTGATGTCGAGGATTGAGAGATTGGGAAAAGGTGATTGGGTCTTTCGTTCCCGCACCGGCACACCGCTCAATCCCGGTAATGCTCTCAAGCGCCAGATTAGACCAACTGCCGAAGAAATGGGAATTGGTCTGGGTGGCTGGCACGATTTCCGTCACACCTTGTCGACAAACTTACGTCGTTCGGGAGTTCACCCCAAAGTTGTCTCAGATATTCTGGGTCACACCAAGGTAAACCTCGCGATGGATGCTTATGATCGGACGGATGTGCAGGATTTCGTGCAACCGCTTTCACTCATTGTCAATCAGTTGTTACCCAATGTTACCCAAAACGACCCAGAGAGCATTACGCGACAATGAAAACAAAAAGTATGGTGAGCGCGGAAGGAATCGAACCTTCAACCTACTGATTAAGAGTCAGTTGCTCTGCCAATTGAGCTACGCGCCCGTGGTGCCAAAAGGGCAAATAGGGAACGAGGCCAGACCGATTGCCTCTGCTCCAATGTAACATGAATCTCCATCCCCCATGGTTTGCCAAGCGCGAAGTCTCCGCACCCGGCAAACACAAGTGTAGTCCTCTAAGAAACGATGACTCTGCGATTACTTCCGGGAGGGTTTTACTGTTACGGCGGAGCCGGTGAAAGTTACGAATGTGGGATTTACAGCTTTTTTGCTGCCACGTACTATCCAGGAGTGTTTTGGCAGTTCTGGGGGAGGGCTGCCAGGCGTCCTGAATCGAAGGGTTCAGGACGCTTTTTTGTTTGCATGAGAAAGTTGCATTCGATCCAACCCAAGCATCGACAGTCCTGGCCAACCTACGGCCGCCGGCCCGCCGCAAACGGCGAAACCGCATCCGGGTTAGGCCGACCGGCATTGAGCGTTTCAACCTCGACCGAGGGACGCTGCTCCAATGTGCCCAAAATCACTGCCTCGGTAAATGGGAGCGACACGAATCCATGCTGCGCGCAAATCCGTTCCAGTCGCCTCTCTTGCCGCCTGCTGAGCACCTTTACCGGCAGGGTTTGAAAATTGCGAAACAGCCACAACAGGTAAAGTCGCTGTCCGAAGGAAGGGTTTACATAGCGCGGGCCAAGCGGCGTGAGTACGCGCAACACGCCTTGAGTGAGCCTTTCCAGCCACATATCCAGAGCACCTGACTTGCTTGTTTGAGTGAACGCCGAGTACAGTGCAATTCAAGGGCCAGTATTATTGCACCAAATTTGATGCATGGGAAGCGATTTTGCGAATTTTTTCACAGCCCGTCGGAAGGCCCTCCCGGCGCGTCTTTGCTGACGTGCTGACGCTGCTTGAAACTTTTCTCTCCGTTTGGAGCACGTCGCCTGCGGCTTTCTCGTGCCTTGCATCGGTCCCGGATTGAACCTATCCATCCCCAAATGGCACGCTTCGAATCCCGGCAAAAGTTCTTGCCGTCGCAAGCTCGCGAACAACGTCTTCGCCTAACGCGGTTGCGGTTCCATCATCCGACACTTACACTAAAGCTACTTCGTCAGCGTCGCGGAGAGATGGCCGAGTGGCTGAAGGCGCACGCTTGGAAAGCGTGTTTAGGGGAAACTCTAACGTGGGTTCGAATCCCACTCTCTCCGCCAGTTCTTTGTTTTCAATGAGTTAGGTGCCATCCATACCGTAGTCCATACCGTAAAACCCATTTTGAGGAGCGGTATGCGATGCGATTTTGTCATCCTTTTCCCCTGACAGCGAACTCTCGCGACGGCGAGCAAGCGCTCAGCGGTCACACTAGAATTGATTCCAAATCCAGCGTCCAATGCGCGCCACTACGTTTCGTTGTTTTCTGCTCGCGCATCATTTTGGTTAGCCAGTTCGCGCTTTCGACTCGGCGACTGGAGAACTTGACCGAATTTCCCTTTGCACATAATTTCTCCAAACCAGATTTGGAGGTCTTATGATGCGGACCGGCATTTTCCATGCGGGGCGCGTCAATCTGACGAAGTACGTGAAGCTGCGCAGTACCGCGTCTGAGAAGTGGCGCTTCTGTCCAGTCGTTCACACAAGCAATGGCCGCATTCGGCCCGACTACGTCTTGATCGATGGCCGGCCCGAACTCCACAAAGAAGGCGCCTACTACATCGAGTGGTACCGCGATGGCAGGCGATATCGAGAATCGGTAGGCAAGAGTCCAAGCGAAGCGTTTGCTGCTGCAGAGCGCAAAACTCAAGTTCTCAGGAATCAGGCGCTCGGGATCGAGATCGTCGGCGAACAGAAACGAATCGGAATAACCTTGTCGGAAGCTTGCCGCGAGTTCCTCGAGGAAACCCGCCAACACCACAGGCCGAAAACGTACAGCCAGTACAAGACCGCTCTCGAATATTTCCGCCAATCGTGTCGTGAAAAACCGCTCTGCAGTATCGAACGATCTGACGTTATGAGTTTCATGGGCTTTTTGTCCGACAGAGGCCTTGCCCGCCGCACGATCTGGACTAAAGTGCAGGTTGTCGTTTCGATGCTTAAGGCGAACGGAGTTACTAAATTAATTCGCAAGCGCGATTGGCCACGCTACACGGAAACCGAACCCGAGGTCTATACCAGTGAGGAGATCGAGAGATTTCTTGCCCAATGCAATTCCTGGAAGCGGGTACTCTTTGAATTCTTCTGGATGACTGGTTTTCGCGAAGGCGAGGTCATGCATGCAACGTGGCCCGACATCGATTTCGACAATCACGTGGTTCGGGTGAAGGCAAAGCCAAAACTGGGATTCATTCCGAAGGATTGGGAGGAGCGCGAGGTTCCGATTCCCGACCGCCTCTTGAACAGTCTGCGCCATCACAAAGCGACAGTATCCGCAAAACATGCTCTGGTTTTCGCGACCAGCAATGGCGGAGTCGTTCACAACTTCCTACGTCAATGTAAAAGCGTAGCGTGGCGCGCCGGTCTGAATTGCGGCCTGTGCGATACAGGGCAAGGGCATTGCGCCAAGGGAGCATATTGCCGAAACTGGTTTCTGCATAAATTCCGGGCGACGTTCGCCACCATGCATCTTCGCGCTGGAGTTGATCTGACAACGGTTCAAACGTGGATGGGACACAAAGACTTGGAATCGACGATGCGCTATCTCAAACCCGCCCGGGACAAGGAAGCACTGCGGAAAGTTAATGCCACGTTTCCTTTCCCGAAACCAACATCCGAGTCGGACGGAGCTCATGCCTAGGCGGCCGTTTGGTTCAACGGCATCTTCCGACGCAGCCAATCGGCGACCGCTTGCGGGTCAAAACGGATGAGACCACCAACCCTGAAATGAGGAATCGCGCCTTGTTCCACGAGGCGATAGATGGTCATCTTGCTTGTCGAAAGGATCTTTGCGAGCTCCGACGCTCGCAACGCGTGCGGCATTTTCTCAAGCTCCCCTGCTAAGGACGATCGGGTATTCATGCTATTTCCTGGGTTGGCCAATCATGATTCGGTGAAACCTGCCACCCGCAGTTGTGCCTTCCAACCGCGGGCCCTGTCATTGGCGTTGTAATAGAGGTTCCTGATTCAGTCAATGCAGCCCGAATCATTCGGGATTTGACCGAAATCTCATTCCGGTCTAGGTTTCAGACGCTCGCGACCGAGCAATCCCTCTCGGGCAAGGAGCCAACCGTGTTTTCATCTCTTGAAGAAGTTGGTCAACGGCTGAGGGCCACGGGCTACATCGCCGATTCGATTGCCGCTACAACCGTGTATTTGGCGGCGAGACTGCAGAAGCCATTGTTGCTGGAAGGCCCCGCCGGCAGCGGAAAGACTCAGTTGGCGTACGCCGTCGCGGATGCGGCGGACAGCGTAGTCGAACGCTTGCAGTGCTA
>DATJOJ010000049.1:0-12314 GCA_035507035.1 Terriglobales bacterium
CGCTCAGACCTGGGTGCTAGAAAAAGACGGCCAGCTGCTGGAGAGCATGGTCAGTTATTATCCGTCGATCGATGGGCTTGAGATCACAACCGGCGATCAGGATCTGACGCCTCAAAACCTCGATGACGCTGTAGGAAGGAAGCTCAGAGAAGGCGAGCCCCGGGACTGTTTCGGTTGCCATTCGAGTGGCGACGTGGTGAAGGGCACTTTGCATCTGCAGTCACTTGAGCCCGGCGTCACCTGCGAGCACTGCCACAGCGGAGCTGATTCCCACATGCTGGCGGCCATTCAGGGAGAGGCCTACGGGACTGCGCCGCCGGATTTGCGGAAACTAACTTCAGAAGATGTCTCAAACTTTTGCGGACAATGCCATCGCACCTGGGAAACGGTTGTGCGCAGCAATTGGCGGGGTCCCGTGGATGTACGGTTTCAGCCATATCGCCTGGCCAACAGCAAGTGCTTCGACGGAACCGATCCCCGCATTAGCTGCATTGCCTGCCATAACCCGCACCAGGATCTTGTTACGGATGAAAGGTCCTATGACTCGAAGTGTCTGGCGTGTCATGCCTCGAAAAGTGATTCGGCAAACGTGTCCAGGCAAGCGGCAGAGCACCGCGATGCAAAAGCCTGTCCAGTGGCCAGCGCAAACTGCGCGAGCTGCCACATGCCAAAAGTAAAGCTGCCAAATGGGCTGGTGACTTTTCATGACCACGAGATCCGGATCGTGAAACCGGATTCGCCCTACCCGAATTAACCGCACAGCTTCACATTAGAGTCATCTGCACGTGAAATCTCTCGCCTGGCTGGTTGAAAGCGCGATCCTTCGAGATGACGCAACTGGGTTTAGAGGCAGGTTGAGCCCCATGTGCAGCGAATCGCGCGCTTGCTCTGGCAATCGGTGTATCTTAGATAGTCTGTTGAAAGCGGTACTCATGGGCCACGCAGCCATGCATCGGTCGTATATCGTCCTTGGACTCATCTCCTTTTTGGCCATCTCGGGCTTATGCGCGGCTACTCCCAGCGTGTGCACCCCACCGCCGGCTCTCGAAAGTAAACTCCAGAAAAATCCCAAAGCCGACACTTTCGCAGAACTGGGATCGTGGTATGGAGATCATGATCAATACAATTGCGCGATCAAAGCCTATCGCGACGCCCTTAAGCTTGAGCCCAAGTCCGCAGAAGTTTTATACCTGTTAGGTCTTAACCTGCTCCGCCAAGGCGACTTCAGCGATGCGGTAAAACCGCTTCAGCAGTCGATCGAAATCAAGCCAGATGTTCTAAAGGCTCACCTGTTGCTGGCAACCGCGCTTGAGGAACTTCGGCAGCCTGCCGAGGCCCGAACCGAGTGGATCGCGGCTTTGAAAATCGACCCGCACTCGGAACTCGCACTCGATGGCGCGAGCAAGAACCTCCTGGCTGCGGATAACTTTGACGCCGTCATCGCCTTGCTTGGACCGCAACCCAAAGGAGAAAATCTCACCCTCGATTTGGCAGCGGCTTACACGCAAAGCGGCGCTACCGATCAGGCCGTTGAGGTCCTCAAGAAGGCGCTCGAAGCGAGTCCAACGTCACGCCCCTTAGCACGGACATTGATTTCGGAGCTGGTTTTGCAAGCGCGCTACCAGGAAGCCGCAAAGTTGGGCGAAAAACTCGTTCAGCAGTACCCCCGTGATCTCGAGGCCAAGATTTTGTATTTACATGTGTTGGTGATGAACGACGACGAGCAATTGGCGCGGCCGCTGGCCAAGAAACTGCTGATAGCCGCACCCCACGATTTCACTGTCCTGTATCTCAATGGGTTGCTGGAGAATCGCGCGGGAAACTACGCCGGCGGCCGGGATTTTCTTGAGAAAGCGGTGGCCATCAATCCGAATCACTACAACAGCCATTTCAATCTGGGGATTGCTCTTTCCGACCTCAACGATCCCCAAGGAGCGAGAGAGCAATTCGAAAAAGCGCTGGCCCTGGGCGCGCACGAACCTGCCGTGCGTTTCGAATATGCAAAAGTGCTGCGGAAATTAGGCGAAACGCAATTGGCGGCTGAACAGCTGAAACTCTATCAGGAGGAACAGAAAGCCTCGAATGAGCAAACCATGGCTGTCAACAAGACGGCGCAGGCAGATAAAGAACTGGCAAGCGGCGATGCGAAACGGGCGGTCGCGCTCTATCGCGATGCGCTGGCGGTGCTCCCCGATAGCGCGCTGCTGAATTACAAGTTGTCAGCCGCGTTAGACAAGGTCGGCGATACCGCGGCTGAGCGCGACGCGTTACAGAAAGCGGTACAGATCGATCCCAAGATGGCGATTGCTCATTGTCAGCTTGGTTACTTAGCTTTCAACGATGGAGATTTCTCCACTGCGGAAGAGCAGTTTCGCGAAGCCGTCCAGGCCGCACCGGGATTCACCGACGCCTGGATCAGTCTGGCTGCCACCCTGGCCACGGAGTCTCGCCGCCCGGAGGCTCTTGAGGCCGTTCGCCACGCTCTGGAAATCGATCCTCATAATGCGAACGCGCTCGCGCTTCAGAAAGACCTCGCGGATGCGGCCGGGCAGACGAATCCGTGAGTGATGTCCGTCTAATCTGTTAGGATTTCATCCAGCATGCCGAGGGGAAAATCCGGGAACTGGACACGGCGGCGGATATTGCGCACGATTCCGCCGGCACTGCTTCCCTGCCTGGTTCCGTCTCCCCTCCGTTCTTTGATTCCTCAGGGCAAGTCCTCGGCAGACAAATCTTTGCCGGCTCCCTTTTCGCGTTTCGTCGATATTGCTGAAACTGCAGGCCTCACCAAGACGATGATCTATGGCGGGGTCGAGCGCATTGAGTACATCGTCGAGTTGAACGGCGGCGGTTGCGCTTTCTTCGATTACGACAATGACGGCTGGATGGACATTTTCATCCTCGGCGGGCGACGGTTGGAAGGCTGCCTGCCGGGATCGAGCAATCGCCTCTATCACAACAATCGCGACGGCACATTTACCGACGTGACCGAGAAAGCGGGCTTGATCGATTGTGGCTGGGCATGCGGCGTTTGCGTCGGCGACTACAACAACGACGGATTTGAAGACCTCTTCCTGACGTATTACGGCCAGAATCGCCTGTATCGGAACAACGGAGACGGCACATTTACCGACGTTACGCAGAAAGCTGGCCTTCTATATCCCACGACCCGTTTTGGCTCAGGTGCAACTTTTGTTGACTACAACCGCGACGGTCTGCTTGATCTTTTTGTCTCGAACTATCTGGTGATTGACTTAGCGAACGCGCCAAAGCCTTCGCTAGATGTGCCCAATTGCAATTATGAAGGAGTGGCCACCAATTGCGGCCCAGTGGGTCTTCCCGCGGCGCAGCATTGCTTGTATCGAAACAACGGCGATGGCACGTTTACCGACGTCTCCAAAGAATCCGGGATCGCAGCGGCGCACGACTCGTTCGGATTTACGGCTGTGGCTTTTGACGCGGACGAAGATGGCTGGCAAGACATTTTCGTGGCCTGTGACTCAACCCCCAGCCTCTTGTTTATGAACAACCATGACGGAACCTTCCGCGAGGAAGCTTTGCTGCGCGGCGTTGCGCTCGGTCCCGGCGGCGACCTGATGGGCGGCATGGGCGTGGGATGCGGGGACTACGATCTCGACGGCCACATCGACCTGCTGAAAACTCACTTCCAGAATCAGGCCCCCGGCTTGTATCGAAACAACGGCAAGGGGGAATTTGACGATGTCACGGCCCAAGCCGGTCTGAGCATGGAACGCCGATTCATCAGCTGGGGCACGGCGCTGACAGACCTCGACAACGACGGTTATCCCGACATTCTCTACGTCACCGGCACGGTTTACCCGGAACTCGAGAAGGTGTACGCGAAATATCCGGCGCACAGCCCGCGCATCCTCTTTCGCAATCTGGGCAATGGCAGATTTGTCGAACTGGGCGACGAAGCCGGGCCCGGCATTTCCGCCAAACATCAGAGCCGGGGGGCAGCTTTTGGAGACTTTGATAACGATGGCGATATCGACGTCGTCATCATGAATCGTAATGAGCCGCCTTCGCTTTTGCGCAACGATGCGCCTCCGGGAAATCATTGGATCAAAGTGCGGCTGGAAGGCACGAAAAGCAATCGCAGCGCGCTCGGATCGCGAGTGCTGGTGCATTACGGCGGAAAAGTACAGGCCCAATGCCTGACCAGCCAGAGCAGTTACTTGTCATCCAACGATCCCCGACTGCATTTCGGTTTGGGCAAAGAAACGACGGTAGATGTCGACGTAATTTGGCCGACTGGGGCCAAGGAAACTCTTAAGAACATTGCTGCCGACCAACTGCTCACCATCCGCGAAGGTCAAGGAATCGTAAAAGGCCGGCCGTTCCGCTGATACAGGAATCCTTAGTCTTTACAAACGTTCCCGCTGAATGCAAAATCGTTTTGCCGGAATTCTGCATTCGAAGGGAAATCACAATGCACCGGGCTGGGTTGTTTCGCTTTCTCCGCAACTATTTCTGCGTACTTCTTTCTGCTCTAGTAGTGAGCTCAGCTCACGGTCAGTCTTCACCAGAAAACGGTCAAACCTCATCTGACAAAGGATCTGCGTCTTCTACGTCTAGTAGTCCGGCGATTGTGACCAACGTGGACGAAGTCCCGATCGACTTCGTGGTACGCAACAAGAAGAAGCCGGTTTTGGATCTCAAGCTTGACGATGTCGCGGTCACGGACGACGGTTCAGCTGTGAAGCTTTCCCATCTTCGCTTGATGTCCGGGGAATCGGGCACGGAACATCTCATCACGTTCTTGTTCGACCCGCTGGATCCATCGTCGGCAACCAACGCGCACGACGTCGCCAAGAAAATTCTGAAGCTGATTCCGGCCAAGGGATTTTCGTTCTCTGTATTCACGATGGAAGGACGCCTGCGTTTTTTGCAGGAGTTTACGAGTGATCGCTCTGAGATTCAGAAGGCCATCCGCATTGCGACGGGCGACGAGGGCCCCAAAGTGGCGGACCCGGCAGCGGCTCTGGCTGAAAAGAGTTTGATCTCGGCAGTACAATCCGATGCCGGCCACGCGCAAACGGCGGATTCTGCCCGAGATCGCGAGTTACGCAAAGCCATGTTGGCCGCGCTCACCGAGTCGCAGCGAATCGTCCTGGACCAGCATATGCCGGCTCCGTTGGCGGGCGTGCTCGCGCTGGTGCGATCTCAGGCAAAGATTCCCGGCAGAAAACTGCTGATATATTTCAGCAACGGATCGCAGTCCGGCGCAGATGTACGCGATGCCGTCCGCTCGATAGCCGCGGCGGCCAATCGCTCCGATGTCAGCGTCTACGTCATTAACAAGTTCGCCCTGGATGAAAAGATGATGGATGGGCTGATGGAAAGCAATGCGATCGGACAGGTCGCCAGCGCCAACCACTTCAGCCCGCTATTTCCAGCGGCCACCCAGAATAATCCGGCTCCGTCGGTCCTCGGGGCTGGGGTGGCCGCCTCGTTCCCCGATATGCTCACGCGCATGGAGGGGGAAGGTCTTGCTGGGAGCCGGGACCCGCTTTCCGGGCTGGCAACCGGTACCGGCGGAGCCTATATATTTTCCGAGGACAACCTGAAGAAGCCCATCAAGCGAGCCGTCGCGGACCTCACCACATACTACGAGGCTTCGTATCTCCCGACTGGGCTGGTTTACGACGGGAAGTTTCATCAGATCTCAGTCAAAACGCTTCGGCCCGGACTAAAAATACAGGCGCGAGCCGGTTATTTTGCGATTCCACCGGCCGCAGGGCTACGGGCTTTCGAAGTGCCGCTGATGAAGGTTTTGGCGGAGGCCCAGTTGCCAACTGACGTAGGCTTTCGCAGTACCGTTCTGCAGCTCGGCAATCTGACCACGGGCAACGAGAACACCTTGGTCGTAGAGGTTCCGATCTCCAAACTTGAAGTTCGTACCGACCGCAACGCCAATCTGATCTCGTGGCACGTGTCGATCGTCTCCGAGATAAAAGACAAATCCGGGGCGACGGTTGAGCATTTTAGCGAAGACATTCCCGGGCACAGCGCTCTCAATGCCAGGGACGATGCACGAAACTGCGCCACCATGCAGCGCCATTTCGCCCTTCCTCCCGGTCAATACACTCTCGAGACTGTGGTCCTAGACCGAAATAACGGAAAGCTTGGCGGAGAACGAACCCAGCTCAACCTCACGAATGCAGCGTCGGGGCCATTTTTGAGCGATGTGGCGCTGGTCCGGCAGATCGATTCTTCTGCCGAGGAGTTAGACCCATTCGAGCCGCTACGCTATCAACATGGAAAAGTCATTCCGGATCTGTCCGGCGAAATGACTCCAGGAACCAAGGAGATGTCGTTCTTCTTCCTGGTGCACCCGGATTCCGTTGCTTCGGAGCCGGCTACGCTGGAGATGCAAGTACTGCGAAACGATGAACTGGTGGGGCAAGTCCCGTTGCAGATTCCGAAACAGCTGGGGGATGCGTTTCCCTACCTCGCTTCGCTGCGAACCGCGAGCCTGCCTGGCGGGAACTATGACGTGCGGGTTTCGCTCTCGCAAAACGGGAGGATCATCGAGCGCGACCGCACATTCAGCATTGCCGGCCCGCAACTGGCGAATGCGGCACTAGGGAAAACCGGCACGCCAGAAGATGGAGAGGAGGTCGCGGCTGTGTTGGGCGGCGAAGCTTCAATCGCGCCCACAAAACGACAACCTCTGGAGATCGCTCCGCTGCCGACGGAATCAGTTGGTCGTCCTTCGAACGACGAACTGGATGCGCTCATCGCGGGCGCCAGAAAACAGGCAACGAACTATTCCGTCAAACTGCCGAATTTCTTGTGCGTGGAAGTGACAGATCGTTCGGTTGATCCCGGAAACGGACGATGGCGGCGCAAAGATTCTTTCGGCGAGTTGCTACGCTACGTCGACAATCAGGAAACCAGGAGAACTCTGGAGGTAAACGGGCAGCCGAGCAGCGAGAAGCGCACTGATATGAACGGGACGCTGTCCATAGGACAATTCGCTCATTTGTTGAGCCTGGTATTTCAGCCGTCGTCACAGGCAGATTTTCACTGGAAGGAAACCGACGCGTTAGCCACTGGCACGGTGCAAGTCTTCGAGTACCGCGTCGACCGCAAGCACGAAGCCATCGAACTCACCGACAGCGGAGGGAGAGTCTGGGCCGCCTTTCACGGATTGGCGTACATCGATAGCTCCACCTTTGGGGTTCGCCGGATCACGATGGAGGCGGATAACGTTCCACCCGATTTTTCGATCCACGCGGCTTCGATCTCAGTCGACTACGATTACGTTACGATCGGAGCTCATGACTACCTCATGCCGGTTCGCGGCACCATCCGGGTGAAGCGAGGCAAGCGCGAGACTGATCTCAACCAGATCGTTTTCCAGGATTACCGCCGCTACGCGTCGCAATCGAGAATCATCGTGAAGCCGTAAGTAACTCGGCGCGACCGCAATCCCCGCTTCGAAACTGGTTGCAACAAAGCCGACGGCCGCATTACTTCGTGGTCGCGCGCTGTCCTAGTTGCGCGATTTGTTGCTTCACCATATCTGCGTTCGGGCCCGGTGGGAGATATTTCAGGCTGCTTTGCAAATGAGTGAGCGCTCCCGCCAGATCGCCTTTCCTCGCAAGAATGACAGCCAGCAGTTGCTCGGTATTCATTACGGAATGTCTGGGATCGAGAGCCAGCGATTTCATTGCGCTCGCTTCGGCAATGTCGGGCTTTTTGAGCTGATAATTCGCCAATGCGTCGAGATACCACATCTCCGGAGTACCCTCAGGATAAAGTTTTAACGCGTGATCCGTATTGTTGAGAACCTCCTGCCAGTTGCCGCTTTGCGCCGCAAGAGCCGCGAGCTGCTCGTAAGGAAGTACAAAATTAGGATCAGCCGCTAACGCCTTGGAAAACGAATTTCGAGCCGACTGAGGATCGGACGCTTCCTGCATCTTGCCTAATTGCAGCCAGGCTTCGGCGAACTGCGGGTCGATTTTTACGGTTTTTTCGAGCTCTTTCTGGGCGCCGTCTGGATCGCTTTGCAACATCTTGCCCCGCGCCCCTTCGAAAGACTTGATCGCCTTTGGCGAAGCCGTGTCCGTGGTCGTACTCAGCGTCGTAGCCGCGTCGCGTCCGACCCGCGAGAGCATCAACGTGCCGAGCTGGGGATCGTCGCGCAGATTGTGCTGAGTGAGAGTGATACTTGTGGAACGAAAACCCGGAACGGAGCCCTGCACGACGCAACCCTCGTACTGTGTTACCAACTGTCGTTCGGCATCTCCTTGCTTGCCCATGGCGCCGGGAAGTGTCATGGCAACGATCCCAAAATTACCTTTGGCGTCGGTTTGCGTCGTATAGGCGACTTTTCCGTCGCAACTAACGGTCACCAGCAGCGGCTCCCAGGGCAGTGGCTCCCCCTCCACAGCCACTTTGCCCAGCAGCGCGCCTCCCGCTCGGCCTTGGGCGGTCATGTCAGCCCAATAGTTATACAAGCCGCTGTCTTGAATGGAATCGGGCCGGGTGATTGTGCTTGGCGGAGCGGGAGTTGAAGTATGGCCTTGCCCAAAAGCGGTAGCAGCCAAGAGTAAGAAAAGGAACAACAATGATACGAGGGGAAGTACTCTTTTACTAGACATTTGACCTCTCCCGAACCCACTATTATGCATCAATTATGAATCCGTAAATTACGGCTTTAGTTGCCCTGAACAACCTCAAATGAACCAAGAGACAACTCGTTTAAGCATATTTCTCATTCCCTGGCGGTCGATCGAGATTCGGACCACGCCTCGAGAACATTTGAAAAGAGCAAAGCGGAACCTGTTGTACAATGCGGGCCATTGCCGATCGGGCCCACCCGCGACCATCCGATGCGAAGTGAGGTAAAGCGATGTGGAAACGCGCCCTTGCCGTATTCAGTCTCTGTAACCTGATCAGCCCACTTCTCACCGCACAAACTGCGACGAAAGAGCCGGTCCCGACGATTCGAACGACGGCCAGGGAGGTCATCCTGGACGTGATTGTCCGTGATAAGCATCATCATGCGATTGCCGATGTGCGTCCCGAGGAGATCCAGGTTTACGAAGATGGCGTGAAGCAGAAGATCACTGCGTTTCGCGATGTGCAGGGAGCCGAACAACTGCTCACCGAGCAGGCACTCGCCAAAAGCACTGCTCCCGCGGTTTCCGCCGGAACAACAAAAGGGCCGTCCACTGCGCTCCGCGAACTCAATTTTGTTTCTGTTGTTTTTGCCCAGATCGCGCCCCTCAATCTGGAATTCGCTCGCGAGGCGGTGCTGGAATTTCTCAAGAGCGGCCGCTTGCCCAACACATACGTGACGATTTACAGACTAGATCGGGCTCTGCAACTGATCCAGCCGTATACGTCGGACAACGCCGCGTTAGTAAAAGCAGTCGGCGCTGCGGCAAAAGGCGTGAATACGGGAAGCACAGTTAGCCCCTCGGTGATGGCAGCCTCTGCAGTGGAAACAACGGTCGATGCGAATGTCGCCAACATGACCGCTTCGCCGCTCGTCAGTCCTGCACAGGCAGCAGCCGCCCAGAGCATGATCCTGGATCCAATACCGAATATCGTGATGGACCCTTTGTGGGCGAGAAATGCCGCCTCTCAAGACGTTTCAGTTACGTTGGGCAGCGCCCTGGTGGCGCAGGCGCAAATTGCAAACGGACTACGCTTCGCCGACAGTCTCTCCAACGGCATGGATTCGATGGATGCTCTGCGCGAACTGGTACGAGTTCAGTCCAAGCTTCCGGGAAGAAAAGTCGTTTTGTACCTGGCCGACGGATTGACGTTGCCCATGGATCGTCGCGACGTCGTGGACAGTGTTATCGGTTACGCCAATCAGATGGAAGTCGCGTTTTATGCTGTCGATACGCGCGGTCTGAGCGCAGACGACCCCATGGCGCGATCGCTGGCTGATCTGCAGCGGGCGGGCGCCGAAAGTTCCGCGAACGCGGTAAGTCCACGCATCGGACATATGGAAGACGACGACATCCAGCTCTCGGTCAGTTCCGACAGGCATCTAGCCATGGAGGAATTGGCGGATTCGACCGGCGGATTCGCCGTGACCAACACCAACGAAATCGCGCTGCCCATGCAACGGATCATGGAGGACATCCGCACGCACTACGAAGTCGCTTATACGCCGTCGGCCACGAACTTCGACGGCCGCTTTCGTAAGATTCAGGTGCGCATTGACCGCCCTCACGTGACCGTGCAGACGCGTTCCGGATATTTTGCCGTGCCGGACGTCAATGGCGAGCCTTTGCAGCCGTTCGAAATGGCGGCACTGCATGCCATCAATGCCCGCCCAGAGCCGACGGACTTCCCGTATCAGGCATCGCTGCTCCGATTCCGTCCTAAAACGTCTGCGGTCGACTATGAAATGGCGTTCGATGTCCCAATCTCCAGTTTGAGAGTGGTCACGGACCCGAAGACTGACAAGGGGCAGATTCGCGTCTCGCTGGTCGCTCTAATCCACAAGCCCGATGGCGAAATCGTGGGCAAGGTAAGCCGCGACCTGGTGCGGGAAGTCTCAACACAGGATCTTGCGCATGTCGGAAATGATCACATCCTCTACGCGGAACCGATTGAATTGCCGGGCGGGCACTACGTCATTGACACAGCAGCCACCGACGAACTCGCCGAGAAGAGCGCGGTCAAGCGAATGTCGGTCTTTGTGAATGCCGGAAAAGATTTCGGCGTGAGTTCGCTGGAACTGGTGGAAAAGGTGCAGCGCCTACAGGGACCGCCAGACCACCAGGACCCCTTTGAAATCGACGCCGGGCGCATCGTGCCAAGCCTTGCCGAGACGATGCCTGCCGGCACACCGATCAACCTCTACTTTGTCGTCTACCCGGAAGCTACGTCCGAAACGCCGCCTGTCGTCACACTCGAGATGTATCGCGATGGGCGCGTAATTGGTCGACAAACGCTCGGTTCGGCAAAGCGGCGAGAGGATGGCTCGATGCCGATCCTTCTTCGGATTAAACCGGATCCGGGGCAATGCGACATGATCATCACCGCACACCAGGGCACTCTGTCCTCGCAGGCATCGCTTTCGGTGAAGATTACACCGAGTGGAAGCGGCAATCCGAATTAGCCGGTCTGTGCCCGGGGACCAACCACGAAGGGCACAAAGGCGCACGAAGGAAACCGGCCTTCTATTTATGATGGCCCTCTCGACCGCTTCGCGGGACTTCGCGCTTTTCGCGCTCAAAAGCTTTGATCCCAAACGGCGCAAAGGATTCGCGAAGAATGCAGAGAGTGGTGGTCGTGTTTGCCCTCGGCCGGGTTCAACAGCATGCATCAAGCCCAACGCAGGATGCTGGTATATCCCGCCTGCGGATTGCTGTATCCTAGCTGTCGATGCGTCTGCAACTCGTTCTCGTTTTCTTGGCTACCGTCTCTTGGGCCCAGCAAAATCCCGACCAGCTTCTGAGCGACGCCATCCAGGCACAACAGCACGGCGAGTATCCATCAGCCATCGCGGAATACCGCAAGTACCTCGACCTTCATCCGGATAACGTCGAAGCTAAGGTCAATCTCGGCGCTGCCCTGTCGCACATCGGCCGATTCGATGAAGCCATCGCCATGTACAAGTCGGTGCTTCCATCATTAGCGGACAAGCGGATGGTGTTGCTTGATCTCGGACTTGCTTATTACAAGAAGGGCGATTTCGCAAATGCCCACGACCAATTTTCTGCCCTGCATCAAGCGGCTCCCAACCATGTGCAAGCGGCGATTCTGCTGGCCGACACCGACATCCGATTGGGAGACGC
This sequence comes from Terriglobales bacterium, assembly GCA_035507035.1. GTDB lineage: Bacteria > Acidobacteriota > Terriglobia > Terriglobales > Acidobacteriaceae > DATJOJ01. The sequence goes on from DATJOJ010000049.1 coordinate 11,796, forward strand.
CGAAGCGGCTGCCAAGATGCTCGAACCGATGGAACAAGTTAATTCCCGCAATCCAGATTTCGACTACGAACTCGGCTCGGCGATGATCAAATCGGGACGCCGGCGCGAGGGCATTCCCCGCGTCGAAAAGGCTGGCGAACTGGGGCACAGCGGAGATGCCTACATGCTCTCCGGCGCGACACTCATGGACCTGAACGAATTCGAGCCGGCGCGGCACGATCTGGAAAAGGCGCTGGAGTTGGCGCCCAAGCTGCCCGGCTTGTACACACTGGTTGGCATGGCAAGAGATAAAACCGGCGATCAGAAAAATGCCGAACCTGCGTTCCGGCAGGCACTGCAAGAGAACCCCGATGATTTCCAGGCTAATCTTTATCTTGGGGCGCTGCTCTACAAACAGCGTCATCTGGACGAGGCGAAGGTTTATCTGGATAAGGCCGTTAAGCTGAAACCCGACGACTTGATGGCTCACTACGAATCGGCGATGTTGAAAAGCACATCCGGGCAATACCAGGCAGCGGC
>DATJOJ010000050.1:0-12469 GCA_035507035.1 Terriglobales bacterium
CTGCAGCAGAAGATGGAAAAGGTTTTCCTGGGAGTAATCTCCCCGATACCGCGGTAAAACAAGGCGTGGACCGTGGACAGACGGAAGGTTCCCCTTTTCTCCCCCTCATTGATCATCAGTGACCCGGGAAACATTCGGCACTGGCCTAAACTCTTGGGCCAGTGCCAAACATTCCGTGTGTTCCCAGGTTTACCGCCACTTGGGTTAGAATCAGGTGAGCCGAATCTTCGTCGCTCTCGGCTGGTACTTCGTCTGCACCTCGCTATTCTTCGTCCTTGCGCCACTCCCGTCTTGCAGCGAGCCTTTTGACTCCTGCATCTTAGCCAGAACGTCGCGCAGGCCATCATGCGGTTTCTGTTTGCACGCAGTCGTCGTGTTTGGGTCGAAGCTCTTCTCGTGTTCTTCTGCGTGATGGCGCAGAGTCCGCAAGGACAGGCAGGTCTACATTGGCCTCCCACGAAAAGGGAGAAATTACGCCTCCGCTTGATCGCAATGGCCGAGTCCGATCCCAGATCGTCCTTTTTCTCGACTCACGAGATTTTTGTAGCCGAACAACAACTCACCGAAAATGAATCGAGGCTGGTGAAAGTGGAATACGCATTTCTTCCTTATCAGCCGAGATTATCGGAGTACGCCTTTGACTACGCATTTGTCTATGAAGTCAATGCAACGCGCAACCCCAGTTGTGATCAGACGCTGGCAGAAATCATCACCGATCAGAGGGATCACTCCCGGATTCAATTGAAATACGCAAACGACTCTCCCGCTCTGGATACGGTCAGGCGGCATAGTCTATTGCCTTGCTACTCCAGCGCCCCTGAGGACCTTACCAAAGTCGCCCATCAACCCCCGGGCCCGGAGAAGGAATACTAAGTACACGCCTCTTCCTCTGACGACTATAATTTTCTCTGTGGGGCGAGGATTTTCCTACAGGTAACCTGATCCTTGTCAGGAGGGCGGCAATGTCTCTGCGCAAACTGTGGCGTTCGGCAGCTCTGGCCACGGTTGTTGCGTTCACGACAATGTACGGCTTAAAGGTTTCTGATGCGCTGACGCGCAATTCGCCCCCGTACCATTCAACGATTGTTCCCAGTGCGGCGAAAGGCGAAATTCCCCCGCCTGTTTTCCTGCCGGTTCAATCGAAAAACCCCAAAGACCTTGCTGCCGGAAAGTTGCTGGTGGCCAGCCGCGAACTCGGTGATCCCGATTTCGCCCAAACCGTGGTCTTATTGGTTCACGACGACGCCAAAGGCGCGGTTGGACTGATTCTTAACCGCCGCACGGATGTTCCGCTTTCACGAGTGCTTGAACAGCTCAAGGTAGCGAAAGACCGTTCCGACCCGGTTTATCTCGGAGGACCGGTTGAAACTCCGGTCGCGTTTGCCTTGCTTCGCTCGACGGCCAAGGTTGAAGGGGCGCAGCAGATTTGCGACGGAGTTTATTTTATTTCCTCGAAAACCGTCTTTGAGAAAACCATTTCGGATGGACCCAACCCGGGCGCCTTTCACGTTTTCTTAGGCTACGCTGGATGGGACAACACACAACTACGAAAAGAAGTGGAACTGGGCGCTTGGTTTATTTTTCCCGCGGATACGCAAACGGTCTTCGATTCCGATCCCGACTCCTTGTGGCGGCAAATGATTCACAAAACCGAGCTCAAGTTGGCAGGCATTCTGCAGGCGCCCGTATAGTTTCCGCTCAGTAATCCAGCCTTGACCACGGGCCGCCGGAAGACCACGAGACGCCCATCATGCCACTTTCTTCACCACCAACGCCGAGTTCTTCGATCCGAAGCCTACGCAATTACAGATCGCATGTTCGATCTGCGCCTGGCGGCCGACATCGGGAACGTAATCCAGATCGCATTCCGGATCGGCGACCTCCAGATTGATCGTTGGAGGAATGCATCCGTGCTCCATCGCGATCAGGCTGGCAGCCAATCCCGCCGCCCCCGACGCACCCTGCGCGTGTCCGATCTGTGATTTCAATCCCGACATCGGAATCTTTCCGGCTTGGCTGCCAAGCGCCAACTTCAACGCCCGTGTCTCAACCCGGTCATTCATCTCGGTCGACGTCCCGTGCAGATTCACATATTGCACGTCCTTTGGTCCAATTCCCGCTTCGTCAAGCGCCAGCGTGATCGCTCTTGCCGGCTCTTCCGGCGATTCGCTCATGCGCACCCGATGGAATGCCTCGCAAGTCGACGCATATCCCGTGATCTCGGCATAAATTTTCGCTCCTCGTGCCCGCGCATGCTCATATTCTTCCAGAATGAACATCCACGAACCCTCGGCCAGCACGAATCCGTCACGATCCGCGGAGAAAGGTCGCGACGCCCGCTCCGGAGCCTGATTCCACGACTGCGTCAGAGCTCGAAGCAGAGTGTAACCTTTGATAATTCCTGGCGTGATCGCCGAATCGACTCCTCCCGCGAGAAACAGCGGTTGCACTCCCGCCTGAATGTGCTGGTAGGCGTATCCGATGGCATCCGTCGACGAGGTGCATCCTGCCGTGACCACGTGGCTATATCCGCGAAAGCCGAAGCGCATCGAAATCTCGCTGGAGATAGTTCCCATCGTCCCGCTGGGAATACAGAAGAGACTCACCTGTTTCACGTGCCCCGAATGCCATAGCCGATACTGTTCTTCGGAAAATTCCTGCGCCCCACCACCTGTGCCCAGAATCACGCCGATCTCGCGCTTTTGCTCCATCGACATCGCCGCCGGATCGAGTCCGGCGTCCTCCACCGCCTCATGCGACGCCGCAACCGCCAACGGCACTACTCGCGAAACGTGCTTGCGTTCGCGCGGATCGACCCATGCCAGTTCGTCGAACTCGGGAATCTCCCCGGCGATCTGGACGTGTAACTCAGCCGGATCGAATCGAGAAATCCGTTTGACCCCCGACTTTCCCGCCAAAACCGCGCGACAAAACGCCGTCCTTCCCAAACCATTGGGGCTGACTACGCCGATTCCGCTGATGACCACCCTGGGAAGCATTCTCATCGAACCTTCACGCTTCTGATGCGAGATCGAGCCTCAAGGATAGTGTAATAATCAATTTCAATGCCACTGGGCCTCTACCTCTCGGTGCCGTTTTGCCGCACGAAGTGTACGTATTGTAACTTCGCCTCCGACGTATTCTCGAAGGCAGTATTCGACCGCTATATCGACCGTGTCTGCTCCGATATTGAAAATTCTGCCGCGACCGCGGCGCAAATGGGCGCGCAATTCGACCGCCGCGTCGATTCCATCTATATCGGCGGCGGAACTCCCACCATCCTCGATATAAGCCAGTTGCGCCGCCTGTTTGTCACGATTTCGCAAAATTTCGACGTTCAGCCCGGCGCCGAAATCACTGTCGAATGCGCTCCCGGGACGCTGTCACCGGCTATGCTGGAAGGTCTGCAAGCCCTTGGCGTGAACCGGGTCAGCCTGGGGGTGCAGTCGTTCGTCGACAAAGAAGCCGCTTCTGTGGGACGTCTGCACTCGCAAAAAACTACGCTGGATGACATCGCAAATCTTCGCCGCGCCTCTATTACCAACATTAATGTCGATCTGATTGCCGGCCTGCCCCATCAAACCACCGAGAGTTGGCAGTTTTCAGTGCAACAGACCATCGCCAGCCAAGTGCCGCACGTTAGCATTTACATGCTTGAGGTGGATGAAGACTCGCGTCTGGGAAGGGAATTGATCGCTGGCGGCACTAAATATCATGCCCACTTTGTTCCCGACGACGATCTGACCGCCGATCTTTATGGGATCGCCTGTGAACGGCTGGAACAATCTGGAATTCGCCAATATGAGATCTCAAACTTCGCAGTCGCCGGATCTGAATCCCGCCACAACTTGAAGTACTGGGCCCGCCAGCCCTATCTCGGCTTCGGTGTCGATGCGCACTCCATGATACTTGCATCTGGCAGCGGTGCTGAAGCCGTACGTTTCTCCACGCCAGACTCGTTGGAAGCCTATATTTCCGGTGCAGCTCAGCAGCCTACGCTTATTGACGCAAGAGCCGCTCTCGAAGAATCATTCTTTCTCGGCTTGCGCCTGAACCGCGGCGTGAATCTCGGCGAGATTGCCAGTCAATTCGGCGAACAAACCCTGGCAAGCCTAGTAGTAACTATCGATGACCTCGTGGACTCCGGGCTCCTCGAACGATCCAATCACGAACTCCGTCTCACCCCGCGAGGCCGGCTTCTTTCCAACGAGGTATTCGAGCGCTTTCTATCGTTGCCCACGGTTGGTTAGAACTTTCAGCGAAAGAGTCACAGAGCAAAGCATGACTGATCTCAATCCACACTCCAAGCAAATGGCCGATGAGTCCATGGTGCGCGGTCTGGACGGCCAGGCACGCGCCATTTGGCCGCAAGAAGCTCCATCATTCCGCCGCTATGGGCTTCCACCCGATGCTCGAATTCTTGACGCCGGATGCGGCACCGGCGAAGGCTCGTCCCGGCTTGCAGAGCTGTTTCCAAAGGCTCAAGTCCTCGGCGTGGATATCGTCGATCATCATCTGGATATGGCTCGGGCCCGTTACGCGCGTCTCGGCGATCGGCTGAAATTCGAGCACCGCAGCATATTTGAACTCGGAGTTCCCGATAGCACTTTCGATTTAACCGCGTGCCGTCATGTTCTTCATTCCATTCCCCACGCTGATCGTGTATTAAAGGAATTAATCCGCGTGACCCGTCCCGGCGGATACCTGCACATCATCCCCGAGGATTACGGCATGTTGCATTTCGAACGCCGAGATTTGGACCCAAGAGAGTTTTGGCACGTGGTCCCCGCGGCTTTCGGCGCGAAGACGGAAACCGATCTGTTCATCGGGCGCCACATTTACGGCATTCTTGCGGCCATGAAACTGGAAGCCATCACCATGGACTATGCGGTCGTCGATACGCTGCGCGTCCCGCGCGAGATCTTCGCTGCAATTCTGGAAGCTTGGCACGACGGCTACGCAGAACCCATTGGACAGTTCACGGAGATCACGCGGGAGGCGGCGGTGGATTATTTTAACCAGATGATCGCCAACGTTCGCGATCCGCTCGGTTATGCGGTTTGGATGGTTCCCATTGTCTCCGCCCGTGTCCCAGAGAAAAACCGCGCCTGACTCACAACCAATCGGTCGGTCGGTTTACGCTTCCGCATCTCACAAATCGTCAATAAACATGCGGCTCCAATGCGGATTGCAGATTTGTGTCCGCCGTAACTTCCGCCATCTCTACTCCTATGCTCTAATCGAATTTCGGGCCGCGTCGGACGGCGTTTACCAACAATGACGCGGCAAGCCATCTAATTAGAGGCCGGAGGAAGCTTGGATTTTCAACTGAACGAAGAGCAACTGCAGCTCAAAAAGAGCGTCCGCGAGTTCGCCGAGCGTGAGATCGCTCCTCATGTGATGGAGTGGGACGAAGCCAGCAAATTTCCGCTCGATACCATCAAAGAACTCGGTCGCCTCGGCCTCATGGGAACCATTTTTCCCACTGAATACGGCGGCGCGGGCATGGGATACATCGAATATGCGACCGCGATCGAAGAGCTCTCGCGCGTGGATGGCTCCGTCGGCATCATCGTCGCCGCGCACACCTCGCTAGGAAGCAATCATATTTTTCTCGCCGGCAATGAGGAGCAAAAGAAGAAGTATGTGAGCAAGCTTGCCACCGGGGAATACATCGGGGCTTGGGGCTTAACTGAGCCTTCCTCCGGATCGGACGCTGGCAGCGCCCGCATGACTGCGGTTCGCCGCGGAAATTCCTGGGTGCTTAACGGAACCAAGACTTTCATTACAAACGGTAGCTACGCCGACGTGCTGGTCGTAATCGCCGTCACCGACCGGACCGCGCATACCCACGGTCTTTCCGCATTCATCGTCGAAAAGGGAACGAAGGGGTTCCGTCCCGGCAAAAAAGAAAACAAACTTGGTTTGCGTGCCAGCGACACTTCTGAGCTTATCTTCGAAGAGTGCGTGGTTCCCGCCGAGAACCTCCTTGGCAAAGAAGGCGACGGATTCATCGACGCAATGAAGGTTCTCGATGGCGGCCGCATTTCGATTGCCGCCCTGTCGTTGGGAATCGCCCAAGGCGCTTACGAAGCGGCCCTGAAATATTCCAAGCAACGCAAGCAGTTCGGAAAAGCTATTGGCGAGTTCCAAGCCATTCAGTGGAAGCTGGCGGACATGGCCACCGAAATCGACGCCGCCCGCCTTCTCAACCAACGCGCCGCTTCGATGAAAGATGCGGGCATGAAAACCACGCAGGAATCCTCCATGGCCAAGCTGTATGCCAGTGAAGTGGCCGTCCGTTGTGCTAACGAGGGAGTGCAAATTCACGGCGGCTACGGCTTCATCAAAGATTACCCGGCAGAAAAGTTTTACCGCGACGTCAAGCTCTGCACCATCGGCGAAGGCACCAGCGAGATTCAGCGCCTTGTGATTGCCAGACAATTGTTAAAGGATTGACCCGCAATCCTCGGCGAAACAGGCTCGAAAACGCGCTAAAATCTGAGTATGCGCTGTGCGAGTGGGATTTTGCTGACCGCCTTGTTGGTGTCTGTTCCGGCCCTTGCCCAGCAATCCTCATCCGATCAATCGTCTTCCAGCCAGCCTGCCGCGAACCAATCTTCGTCGAGCCAAGCCCCTTCAAGCCAACCTCAAGCTGCGCCTTCGCCCCAAATCGTGCCACCAAACCAGGCGCCGCCACGTACGAAAGAAGAGGAAAAAGCCGAGCAGGAGAAATCACGCGAACGCAGCGCCGAAGCGGGAGAGAGTTCTAGCCGCGATACTCAAATTGACACCACCCCTCCCAAGGACGACGTCAAAAACCATCCCAACAGCAAAGTCGGCCCTTCTAATCCTGACGAAGATAGCACCGACGATGTGCAGGAGGTTCATCCCTGGAATCCCTACCGCGCCGTGAAGGACGATGAGGTCGGCGAGTTCTACTACAAGCAGGGAGACTATAAGGGCGCGCTGGCGCGCTATCAGGATGCCCTGATCTACAAGCCGAATGACGCCGTCGCCAATTTTCATTTGGCTCAATGTTACGAGAAGATGAAGCAGCCCGAAGAAGCCATTCCCCACTATCAAGAGTATTTGAGGATTCTGCCGCGCGGCCCGCTCGCGAAAGACGCTAGAAAAGCACTGGCAAAGCTAGGCGCTCCGGAGAAGCCGGCTTCAGCCAAAATTACTTCGCAGGAATCTACTTCTCGACCCGAATGAAGTTTCCGTCCGACGCGTTGACCATAACCCGCAGTTTGGCATCGTTCTGACTGGTGCCGTAGATCACGTGCCACACCAGTTGGTTGGTCACGTGGTTCCAATCGAGTACGTAGAGGATCGGTGTGTCGGGATCTTTTTCCAGCACTTTATCGCCGCCGTGTTGCTGGGCAGTTTGAAATGCCTGATCGGAGTCCACTTTCAAGAACGCGATGTCAAAGACGGTAGTGGAGGCATTATTCGGGCTGTAGGAATCTTCATTGCCCGGAGAAACCCCCCGAGGCGGCGCATCCGTCGCGTCCGTTCCTGACCATATATACGGCTTTGCGCTGCGCCCGCTGGGAGAAGCAAACGTCGCCCGCCAAACATCCGATTTTCCGTCTTTGCCTTTGGAGTCGGCGGTTATCTGTGATTCCAGGCGGAAAGGTTGCGCATCGCGAGCCCAACCACGCGCGGCGATGTAAGTCCGTTGAAAAGCCACGCGGCCCGTGTCGAAGTCCGGCGTCTTGGGCTTCGGCGCCTCCGTCTGGGCCGGTTTGGTTGGTTCGGACGTGCATCCTGCCAGCATCAGCAACAGCACCGCCAATACAGCTCCCAAGAGCTTTTTCATGGCACCTTTTCCCACGTGAAATTTTGCGACTTTAAATGTCGCGCTTCATTCTACTAAATGACGCGAGCGGATTGCTTATGGATGCCTACCTGCGAAGATTGCAAAACCAAATTGCTCTTGCCCTGCGAAGTCTCGATGGCGCGATTCCCACTCAAACTCGGCAAGGGAAGTGGACCGCCGCAGAAGTCCTCGAACATCTTTCTCTTTCCTACAGCGGCACAGTGAAGGGGCTGAATCGCTGCCTGCGAGAAGGGAAGCCGTTGGCCCGTAAACCCAGCTTGCAGGACCGCTTGAAGGTCACGTTGGTGGTGCGCCTCGGTTATATGCCGCATGGGCGCAAAGCTCCAGACGTATCAGTCCCGCACGGAGCGCCGCTGGAACAGGTCAAGGTCGAAGTGATGTCGAACCTAGCCGCTATGGAAAAGGCCTTGGCAGAATGTGAGGCAAAGTTCGGCAAAAATGCGCTGTTAATGGATCACCCAATCCTCGGCCCGCTGACTACGCAGCAATGGCGAAAGTTGCACTGGGTGCACGGACGGCATCATGTGAAGCAGATCTTGCAGTTGCGGCAAAAGGAACCGCAATAAAAAACCGCTCCCTGAGACCAGGGAGCGGCTGCTGGTTGTTCTCTAGAGCGAGATTATTGTGGCTCCGCTTCAGAGCTTGCCGGTTGCTCCGCGGAGTCGGGAACGCCCGCTTTGCGGGCATCTTCCTGCATGTCGTTGAGCTTCGCCTTCGCATCATCCAGGGCTTTCTGTTGATCGGCGATTTTTTGCTTGTACTCCGCGTCTTGCTTATCCCAGTCCGCCTCGTTGCGCAAACGGTTGCCGGCGTCGGCATAGTAAGAGGCGGCGCGCAGGCGATACTCGCGCTGGTTTAAATCCAATTCGTGCGCCATGGAATCAATTTGGCTCTGCTGGGTGCTGAGCTTCTCCTGCCACTTGTCGTACACCTGTTGCCGTTGTTCCTGCGTCTGGCCCGGCATCACCTTGGGCTTTTCCGGATCCGACGTGGCAGCGGTCGGCGTTTGGCTGTCATCATCCGACGTCGCTGGCTTGGCCGCGGCAGAAGACTCGTCGTCCCCTACAACGCTGATCTTGTCGCTTTTCGGCAGATTATCGTTGTCGAAGGTTTTGCTGGTTTTCGGCCTGTCTTTGCGAACGGAGCGCGCGTAACTACCTAATGAGGGTTCCTGCATGCTCTGTTCCGAGGTGACCGAACTTGTGCCCGACACGACAGTATTCGTGTTCTGGGCTGTCGTCGAGGAACTCTGGCCGACTGCCAGACCCGCCAACATGCCGCTGAAAACCATTCCCGCAAACCAAACGTAGCCGATTTTTTTCATACTGTCTCCATCCTTTTGTGCCGGGCTCTACTCAAGGGAGTGGCTCAGCACTGATTCAAAGCCTTTTTTGCCAACCTACTGCAATCTCCAGTACCAACTCAGAAATCGATTGCCAAAGAAAAACGCCACCATGGCCATGCCGCCCAGAAACACCCCGAATGGCATCGGAAATCTTCGCAGCGCCACTGTCGCTGAATCCCAAGCTCGCCGCCGAGCTTCGCGAGGCGCTTCATGCAGGCGCGTCCTCCGGCGTTGCATGCGCTTCATCCAGATCACGCTCACCGTCCACAGTCCGAAAAGTGACCCTGCGATCGATCCGCTGAACAACGTAAAAATCGTCAGCCGCGTTCCCAGAAACGCTCCCACCATCGCCATCAGCTTGACGTCCCCGAATCCCATCCCGTGAACGCCTCGCGCGCGCAGATAGATCGCGCCTGCGCCGTAGATGAACGAGGCTCCCACCGCCGCCCCCATGAAGGCATCCATGAGCGAGAGCCATCGCCACGACGCGGCGCTGGCAGACATAGAAACCAATCCCGGCAAAATTTGTGACACAAGATCGTTCACCGGAACAATCACGCTGAACACCAATCCGAGCCCGATTCCGGGCAGTGTCATTTTGTCCGGCAGGAGTTGTGTTTCGGCATCGGTGAAAATCAGGCCAAGCAGCAAAAATCCGAAAGTGATGAATTTCAGCGTGGCAAGGGTCAGACCAAAATGCGCGTAGCATGCGAGAAACAGCGCGCCGGTCAGGAGTTCGACCACCAGATAGCGCGGCGAGATTTTCGCGCCACAATAGCGGCAACGTCCGCGCAAAGCCAGCCAGCTCAAGATTGGAATATTGTCGTAGAACGCGATTTGCTGCTTGCATTCGGGACACGCCGACCTCGGGTGCACAATCGAAAGCCCTTGCGGCAGCCGATATATGCACACGTTCAAAAAGCTGCCAAATGCCAGCCCGAGGACGAAAAACGCCAATGCCAACGCAGGATCCACGTTTCCTTAGGTTTAGAAGCGACTTGCTGTCTTTTCTTGCGATTATACGTTCATTGCCGAGGCAGGAATCCGGTACGAAAGACGGTGTCCGGACGGATAGGGAAACGTAACTTCCTGGGAGATAAGGACTTGGGGGTCGGGGGGCACAGCGCGTGCCCCCGCATTCCGCCTACTTCGCCTGCAGGCCTTCAATGTACTTCGTCAAATTGCTAACCCGCTGTTGGACTTCGCTTTCGTGGCCATGGCTCATCGACCAGAAGACCTTACCCCAAACCGGCATGTCGCGATTGCCATGGGCAGGGATATCGGCTTGTCCGTTAATCGTGGAAGCTACCTTCCCCGTCGGAAACTTGCCGCCATTGTTCTTGCTGAGCGTGGTCAGATCGGTCGGTGGCGTTTTCATCGCCGGGGCGGCGGGACCGTTTCCCTTGCCATCCGTGCCATGGCAGGCGGCGCAATACGCTTTATACATCTCCGAGCCGGAGGCCGCCGAAGTCAGCGGCGCTGGAACATGCTTGACTGTGGTCTGCGGCTGATCTTGCGCGCTGGCCGCCAGCGCCAATCCCATGACAAGTGCTACTGCGCACACCAATCTCTCGAACCGCATAAGTTGCCTCCTATGACTGCCAACAAACGTGACAATGATTGCTAGGAAGAGTTTAGGGCTGGATTGTAACCCTGAAAATGAGATTTGTCACAAGCAGTTGTGACAAATGGACACAGCCGCGAAGGCACTTAGCAGGTCACGTGAGGTCTTGATAGGTTCGAGCAAAGGCCCAGCACGGCTAAATACCAAGTGCAAATTGCTGCATAATTGAAACATGTGTTTCATTTATGCTAATCTCCCCTTGTGAGCCGAACCGTCGATGAGTTTCGCCCGCAGCAACTGCGCCTCGCCATTGCGCGCTATCTCGTCAAACACGGCTTGATTGACTTGTCCCTTAGGCCTCTAGCCAAAGCCGTTAAGTCCAGCCCCCGTGGGCTGCTCTATCACTTCGGATCAAAAGAAAAAATGGTGATCGAGGTTTTAGCCGAGGTGCGACGCCAGCAGCGCGACTCCTATGGCCGCGTCGAAGCCAAGACTTTCGCCGAGTCCTGCGAAATCATCTGGGAGCGCATGAGCGCTCCCGACACCGAGCCATTCTTCCGGCTTTTCTTTGAAGTGTATGGGATCGCCTTGCGTCACCCAGGTGTCTACAAATCTTTTTTGCGCGACACCATTGAAGACTGGCTTCGCCTCATTGCTGATCCCTTGGTGCTGGAGGGATATCCGCGCGCCGAAGCCCGCGCCTTCGCCACCGTCATCCTCGCCGCCTTGCGCGGCTTCATGCTCGATTACTGCACGACCCATGACCGCCCGCGAGTCTCCCGCGCGGTCCGTTTATGGCTGTCCGGGCTGGATTCCTTGCTGCCCGCGCCAAAGAAAGCCAGGTAGACCATGAAATTCTGCCAAATCGTTCTGCCTCTAATGCTCGCTTGGAGTGCCTTCGCATCTTCTTCTACTCAACTCGTTTCCGGCTCCATGGACGTTCGTTGGAACCAGGGCGCCGCCAATTGCACTACCGCTTCACAACCGCCTCTTCAAGTGCATCCCTATAACGATCAAACCTTCATTCTTCGCGAGAATCTCTGCTCCACCTTCGAAGCGCCGTTTATGTATCTCCTCATCGGATCGCAGAAGGCGCTCCTGGTTGACACCGGCGACGTCTCGGACCCCAAGCAGAAGCCACTCGCGAGCATAGTTATGAACTTGCTGCCAGCCCAGGGAAGCGCGAAGCTGCCATTGCTCGTGGTCCATACCCATCGGCATTCCGATCATCGCGCCGGCGACAGCCAATTTGCGAGCCTTGCGAACACTCGAGTAGTCGGCTTCGACATCGACAGCGTCCGCCGCTTTTATAACTTCACCGATTGGCCAAATGGCATCGCGCAAATCGACCTCGGCGACCGGATCGTCGACGCCATCCCCACCCCCGGCCACAACGAAACCGAAGTATCGTTCTACGATAGAAATACCGGATTATTTTTCTCTGGAGATTTCCTGATGCCGGGACGGTTGATGATCGATGACACCAACGCGGAGATTGCCAGCGCAGAGCGAGTCGCGGCGTTCGTGAAAAATCGACCGGTCAGCTTTGTCCTGGGTGGCCACATCGAAAGGGACGCGAACGGCGAGTTGTATTCCTGGGGATCGCAGTTTCATCCCCACGAACACGTGCTGCAAATGACGAAAGAAGACCTACTCGCGCTTCCTGCAGCGATTAAAACTTTTAATGGCTTTTACACGACGACCGGCCAGTTCA
>DATJOJ010000051.1:0-112187 GCA_035507035.1 Terriglobales bacterium
ATCGGGCGCGCGGCGCTGGAAAAGACGAAAGGGTCGGTTAAACGGACGTTGGTTGGGCTTGAGATGATGGAACGAGGGATCGCGCGGGATGGTTATAAGGTGCTGAACGAGCACGGGCACGAGATTGGGTACGTGACGAGCGGATCGCACTCTCCGTTTCTGAAGAAAAATATTGCGCTGGCGTATGTGCCGCTGGAGCATTCGGGTGTCGGATCGCATGTGAAGGTCGAAATTCGCGGACAGGGCGTGAAGGCGCAGGTGGTTCCGACGCCTTTCTATAAGAAACCGAAAAAGGCTTAAACACAGAGGACACAGAGGAGCACAGGGAAAAGACTTAAACACAGAGGACACTGGGGACACAGAGAAACCGTGGCGGATGGAAAATCCTAAAACGCAAAGGGCGCAAAGAAGACAGCGCAGAGAACGCTAAGGGCTAGGAGCTAGAAGCGAACATGGCATATCCGGCGGATTTCAAATATACGAAAGAACACGAGTGGATTAAAGCTGAGGGCAATAAGGCGACCATCGGGATTACGAATTATGCCCAGGAGTCGCTGGGCGACATCGTTTTCGTGGATTTGCCCAAAGTAGGTGCGGAGATCACGGCGGGAAAGACGTTCGGATCGGTGGAATCCGTGAAGGCGGTGTCGGATTTGTATGCGCCGGCGACGGGGACGGTGGCGGAAGTGAACGGCGAGTTAGCGACGGCGCCGGAAAAGATTAATAAGGATGCGCACGGAGCGTGGATGATCAAGATCACGCTAAAGAACCCGGGCGAGGTGAGTTCGCTGCTGTCGGCGGCGGATTACGAAAAGTTTGTGGCGGAAGAAGGCGGGCACTAAACCCCTTTAAACACAGGGGACACAGGGTTGCACATATTCCCTGCCCGGTCGCTCCAAAAGCGGGCGCGACAAGGGCGGGGCACCCTTCTGATTCGTTTTGATGCGTAGTCTCATCTAACTTTATTTCTTATGCGTTATTTACCGAAATCTCCTGCCGATCGCGAGGCCATTCTCAACGCCATTGGCGCGCGGTCGATTGACGATCTGTTTGCTTCCATTCCCGCGGAATACCGGCTCAAGCGCGATCTGAAGGTTCCGCGGCAGATGGCGGAATCGGAAATTGTGGACTGGTTTCGCGAGCGTGCCCGGGAAAATGGCGACGGCTACGCGACGTTCTTAGGAGCGGGCGCCTACTATCATTACCGGCCGGTAATTATCGATTCACTGATTTCGCGCGGGGAGTTTCTCACAGCCTACACGCCGTATCAGGCGGAAATCTCGCAGGGCACGCTGCAATCGATTTTCGAATTTCAAACGATGATCTGCGAACTAACCGGCATGGAAGTCGCGAATGCGTCGATGTATGACGGTTCGACGGCGGCTACCGAAGCGGCCATGATGGCGGTGCGGCTGACTGGCCGGAAATCGGTGGTGATGGGCCGGAGCGTGCATCCGGAATACCGGGAGGTGCTGGCGACGTATGCGACGCACCAGGGTATGCCGCTGACCACGGTAACGTTCGGTGACAACGGCCGGATCGATCTGAAAGAGTTGGAACGGGCGGTGACAGCTGAGACGGCTTGCGTTCTGATCCAGTCACCGAATTTCTTTGGGACGATTGAGGATGTTGCGGCAATCGCGGAGATTGCGCACAAGCAAGGCGCACTGCTGGTGGTTTCGATTGCGGAAGCGGTTTCGCTGGGGATTGTTGAGCCGCCGCGGCAGGCGGACATTGTGGCGATGGAGGCGCAGTCGTTTGGTGTGCCGCTGGGATTCGGCGGACCGTACTGCGGTGTGATCGCCACCCGAGAAAAAAACGTGCGGCAGATGCCGGGAAGGTTGGTCGGGCAGACGACCGATAGTAACGGGAAACGTGGGTTCGTGCTCACGCTGGCTACGCGGGAGCAGCACATCCGGCGGGAAAAGGCCACTTCCAATATCTGCACCAATCAGGCGCTGATCGCACTGATGGCGAACATTTTCATGACGATTTATGGGAAGGTCGGGCTGCGCGAGCTGGCGAAGCAAAGTTTGGCGAAGGCGGCGTACGCATCGCAGCAGTTCGGCAAGTACGCGAAAGTGTTGTTCACAGGCGCGCCGAGATTTCATGAATTCGTGGTGCAGACGAGCGAAGATCCGTATGCCATTAACGGCCGCGTACTTGGACACAAGATCATTGGCGGGCTGCCGCTGAAGAAGTTCTATCCAGAACTGGGGAACGCGAGCTTGTGGTGCTGCACGGAGCTGACGACTCGAACCGCGGTAGATACGGTCGCCGGGTTGATGGCGGAAAGCGAACGCTCGGTGAAAAGCGCGCGGGAAGCCGATGTTGAGGAGGTGACGCGATGAAGAATCGGATTCGCAAAGCCACTCAACAGGTAAATCAGAACGAGGGATTGATCTTCGAGAAGTCGTCGCCCGGCAAAGCGGCGTGGAAGTTGCCGCCGCTCGATGTTCCGGAAGTCGACACCACGGCGCTGCTGGGTGCGGCAGAGAGAAAAGACCTCGGCCATATGCCGGAAGTCAGCGAGATTGAAATTATTCGTCACTTCACGCGGCTTTCGACGTGGAATTACGCCATTGATCTCGGGATGTATCCGCTGGGATCTTGCACGATGAAGTACAACCCGCGGGTGAATGAAGTGGTGTCGCGGCTGGACGGGATCGCCAATGGACATCCGTATCAGCCAGAGAGAGTTTCGCAAGGCGCGCTGCGGATTATCCAAACCCTGAGCGAATGCCTCATTGAAATCACCGGCATGGATGCGATCACGCTGCAGCCGGCAGCGGGAGCGCACGGAGAACTGACAGGATTGTTGATGGTGCGGGCATATCAGCAATCGAAGGGGAGTCCGCGAAAAAAGATTCTGATTCCGGATTCGGCGCATGGAACGAATCCAGCGACGGCGGCGATCGTGGGATACGCGGTCGAGAATTTGAAATCGAATGCGCGAGGGATGGTCGATGTAGAGGCGTTGGTGGCGCAGATGAATGAAGATGTGGCCGCGCTCATGCTGACGAATCCCAATACTCTGGGTGTGTTCGAGCAGGAGATACATAAGATTGCCGATATCATGCACGCCAAGGGCGGCTTGCTCTATATGGACGGCGCGAACATGAATGCGCTGGTCGGGAAAGTACGGCCCGGGGATTTTGGCGTGGATGTAATGCACTTGAACCTGCACAAAACGTTTTCCACTCCGCATGGCGGCGGCGGGCCGGGGTCGGGGCCAGTGGCGATCAAGAACATTCTCGAGCCGTTTTTGCCCAAGCCGGTGCTGGTCACAAAAAGTGACGGGACTTTGGGATTTAATTATGACCGGCCGCAGTCGGTGGGCCGGGTGCGGTCGTTTTACGGAAATTTTGGGATGTTCGTACGGGCGCTGGCATACACGCTGGCGAACGGACCGGATGGTCTGCGGCAAACGACCGAAGATGCGGTGCTGAATGCGAATTACATTCGCAAAGGTCTCGAAGGCACGTACGACTTGCCGTATGCGACGCCGTCGATGCACGAGGTTGTTTTTAGTGACAAGCTGCAGGCGAAAAAAGGCGTTAGAACGATGGACATCGCCAAGCGACTGATCGATTACGGGTTCCATCCTTATACGACAGCGTTTCCGCTGATTGTGCCGGGAGCGCTGATGATCGAACCGACGGAGAGCGAATCGAAGGAAGAGATGGATTTGTTCATCGACGCAATGAAGTCGATTGCGGAAGAAGTGGAAGAAGATCCGAATACGGTGTTGACGGCGCCACACACTACACGCGTGTCGCGACTGGATGAAGTTGGCGCGGCGAGGAAGCCGGTGCTGCGGTGGAAGCCGGGGAATTAGGTAAACAACACTGCGCGGACGCCGAGGATGCGATTTAAGCGCGGAGAGCGCAGAGCACGTTAGCGGTAAGCCTATCTGAAAGCCAAGAACACCGACGGCGGACAGGACTTGTCTGCCTTACGCTTTTTCAAGAGATTACGAAAGAGTTAAGGCCGGAGGTTAGGGGCTGTAATCGCCGGTTCCCGCCGTGGTTAAATCATCTGTTGGCTACTCCGGCGACAATGCGTGTTACTTCTCCTGCGCCGCCGGGCGCGGGGAGGAGTCTGTTCTCTTCCGCGCAGAAGCGGAACGTGATCCTGGGGCTGCTTCTCATCCTGGCTACGCTGGCGTTGTATAACCCTGTCGTTCACCATCCTTTTGTTAATTTTGATGACGACCGCTACGTCACAGACAACATCAACGTGCGAGGCGGTTTGCATTGGAGCACGATCAAGTGGGCCTTTACGACCTACGATGAAGCCAATTGGCATCCGCTGACCTGGATTTCACACGCGCTGGATTGCCAGTTTTTTGGATTGAATCCGGCCGGGCATCACTACACCAGCGTGCTATTGCACGCATTGAATGCCATGCTGCTGTTTTGGGTGCTGTGGCGGGCGACAGGCGCGACGGGGCCAAGCCTGTTCGTGGCGGCGCTGTTTGCGGTGCATCCGGTTAATGTTGAGTCGGTGGCGTGGGTGGCGGAACGGAAGAGCGTCCTGTCGATGCTGTTCTTCCTGTTGGCGCTGGGGATGTATCAGAGATACGTGCGAAAGCCAAGTGTGGCGCGGTATTCGGGGGTCGCGGCGCTCTACGCGTGCGGCCTGATGGCGAAGCCGATGGTGATCACTCTGCCGTTCGTTTTGCTTTTGTGGGATTACTGGCCGATGACAATGAAGTCCCGGAGCGGCGCAGATCAGGATGATGCGCCGTACCGTTTCTTCTGGTTGTTACTCGAGAAGATTCCGTTGTTCCTGCTGGCGCTGGGAAGCTCGATTGTGACGGTGAAAGCACAGAAAGCGGGAGATGCGATTGGGTCGATGGTGGAGTATCCGCTGAAGGCGCGGCTGGAAAACGCGGTTGTGGCGTACGTTCGCTACATTGGAAAGGCATTTTGGCCGGAGGGACTGAGCCCGATTTATCCGCATCCGGGAAGTTCGATGAAGATGTGGCAGGTCGCGGCGGCGGCGATGGTGTTACTGACGATTACAGGGATGGTAGTAGCGGCGCGGAAAAGGCGCTATCTGCTGGTTGGTTGGCTTTGGTTTTTGGGAACGCTGGTGCCGATGATTGGACTGGTGCAGGTGGGCACGCAAGCCATGGCAGATCGGTATGCATATTTGCCGTTCGTCGGGCTGTTCATCATGGTGGGGTGGGGAGTGAGGGATTGGGCGGAAGCGCAGCATGTTTCGCGTGGCTGGTTGGCGGGGGTGGGCGCGGTTTGCGTGCTGGGATTGGCGTTGATGGCGCATCGGCAAATTGGATACTGGGGCGACAATCTGACGCTCTGGACGCATGCAGTGGAGGTACAGCCGGGGAGTTTCATCGCGCAGGACAATCTTGGGGGAGCGCTGCTGAACGAAGGGCGATACGACGAGGCGATGCAGCATTTCCGCATGGCGGTGGCGATTGACGGGACAGATCCGATGAGCCGGTTGAATATCGCAGCGGATGAGCAGCGGCATGGACATTTGCAGCAGGCGGTTGAGCAGTTCAACAAGCTGGTGGTGACGACAAAAGACCAGAGATACCGGGCAACGGCGTTCAGCGATATGGGGTATGCGTACTTGAATTTGGGGGATTTGGCGAGAGCGAAACAAAGTTTTGGAGCGGCGGTGAGTTTACGTCCGCGGACGCTGCGGGCTTGGATCGGGCTGGGAGTCGTGGCACAAAAGACGGGAGATCCGGCGGCTGCGGTTAGGGCTTATTCGCAAGCATTGAAGATCCAGCAGTGGGACTTGGGATATTTTCTGCTGGGGAGGGCGCTGCAGCAAGGCGGGAAAGATGCAGAGGCGCAGGCTGCGCTGGACGAGGCGCGGCGCTTGTCGGAGAATTTTGATCAGCTGCAGAAAGCGAGCGACGCGCTGCTAGCGAAGTAGGTAAAGTCAACCTTCCCCACCCTAACCGCAAAGAACGCTCTGTCAGGATGGGGCACCCGATGCTGCCGTTTCAGTTTGGAGTTACTTGGCTTCCGTGAAATTGATCGATGCCTTGGTGTTCTCCCAGGAAATGTTCATGGTGCAGGCGCTGCCTGCCTGGTCAAATGCAATGGTGAAGTTTTCGACCGGCGACGATATCTGGGATACGCTCATACCCACGCGGGCCAACTCGTCGCTTTCATATTTATAGGGGATGCCCCACTCGCCCGTTTTCTTGTTGATGATCAAAGTCCACTTGTCCTTGTCGGGAACGGTGAAGATGGTGTAGTTGCCGGCAGGGATGGTCTTGCCACCGGCGGTTAAGTCAGTATTGGTGACAAAGGTTGTGGCCTCGTTGGCTCCGGTGCGCCAAACCTGGCCATAGGGAACGAGATCGCCGAAGATCTTGCGACCTTTCATACGCGGACTGGAATAGTCGACGCTGATGTTCTTGCCATCCGAGAAGCTGCATTTTGCTTTCTCCGGTGGGCTGGGACGCTGGCTCTTGTCGCGCTGGGCAAAGGCAAGAGTGGAAAAGAGAAGAAAGAACGAGACTACAAAAGAGATGCGCTTTTGCATAAAGCCTCCGTTAAAGAATCGACAGATCCGGCAGAATGCTTAGACTATCGCTTGAGTGAGTTGGATAGCAAACCGGCAATTTTGAGCGGCAACGCAAGGTACTGGGGCATAGCTCACGGACTGACCGTTTTTTGGAAAATTGGTTTCAGTTCTCAGTAATCAGCCGTCAGTTGTCAGAATAATTTCAGGTGGATGGTCAGATATTTCTTGGGATTCTGGCGAATGGCTTTGATCAGGTCGCGGCTCTCCTGGAGCAACTGATCGGTATTGTTGTAGACCGAGGGATCTTTCAATAACTTACCTATCGTGCCTTCACCAGCGTTGAGGCGATCCATCAGGGTGGAAATCTGATTCATCGTGTCCTGTAATTTGTTGGCGAATTCCTGATCTTTAGCAAGTTTGCCAATGGTTCCTTTGCCGGCGTTCACATCGTCAGTGAGTTGTTTGACGTTGGCGATGGTGCTGTTGGCATTGTTGTAAAGGGTGGGATCTTTGAGGAATTTGCCGGCAGTTCCCTTGCCCGCGTTGAGATCGTCGATGATGGCGTTCAGCTTAGTAATGGTGTTGTTGGCATTGCGATACAGTTCGTCGCTGACGAGAAGTTGACCTAAGCTGCCCTTACCCTTGGAGACATCGTTGACCAACCCCTGGAATTCCGCGACGGTGGCATTGAGGCGATTGTAAAGACTGGGGTCGTAGATCAGATTGCCGATGGAGCCCTGGCCGCTCTCCACGAAGGCGATAATCCGGTCCAGGCGCCGCACCAGGGCATCGATATTTTGTAACGAGCTTTGACTGGAGCGCACTACGTCTTCGAGCTGGGGGGTTTCCCGCGTGGGTAACTCGTCGCCATCTTGCACCATCAAGCCGCGGGCCTGAGCGCTCTGGATATCGACGTAGGTTTCACCCAGGACGCCAGCGGTGGCTAAGGTCGTGTCCGAATCTTTGCGCAAACTGGGCTGGAAACGCTTATTGACTTTCATAGTGACTTCGACGGGCGTCAGCTTGCGGGAAGGATCATTCGAGATACGAATCTTGGTGACGTTTCCGATGTCGACACCCTGCAGGCGCACGGGCGCGCCTTCACGCAGGCCACCGGCATTGTCGAAGTAAGAGCGGAGGATAAGCTTCCCGCCGAAGATACCACCCGTACCCGTCATGAGGAGGATCAGCACGGCCAGCGCGATGCTGGCCACCAGTACCGTAATTCCGACCTTCAGTTGAGACCACTTCAACTGTTTTTGGCTAGGCACCGGCTCTCCGTGGGAACGTCATAGAAAACATTCTCTCCGTGGTCTGGAATGCGATGCCAGAATAATAGCAGACGTGGAGACAGGTTTCCCGTCATGCGGTGTGGACATGAAGGGTACCGGAAATCAAGATTGCAAACAGATAGGCGACCCCGCCACAGGCCAGCGTGACATTGAGGCCGAAAGCGATGGCCAAAACCATGGCCAGCACCGAACCGAGGACGCTGGCGCCGGCGTTGACGGCCCAAGCCCACTCGATCGTATTTTCGCCGGAAGGGTTTTGGGCGGCTGTGGGGAATTCGGGGGCTGGCAGCGCGGCGATGGCGCGGAGTCCGGAAGGAAATGGCATTCCCATGGCAAAGCCGAGCGGAGCGAGCAGGAACGCGCTAACCAGAAGTTTGATGGCGAAGCTGACGCCGACCAGGGAGTTGAGGAGGCCGGGAAGACCAAGGACGTAAAGCGGAATCGCACCCGCGATCACGAGCAACGGAATCCAAGTGCTGCGCGCCCTAGCGCGCCACCGACTGGAGGCCAGGCTTCCTGCTCCGCTTGAAAGTAGAAGGAGAAAGACAACCACGGTCAGGGCGTAGGTGGGATGACCGAGGAAAAGAACGAAGCGCTGGATGAAGGCAATCTCGATGAGAATGTAGCCGAGCCCGACGGTGACGAAATAAAAGAGAGAAATCGTGCGAAGCGAACGCGGCCGGCCGCGCAGCGCGAGCGGAATGACGAGGAACGCCAAAACTGCGGTGAGCGAGATCGCAAAAACTGCGCCGAGCACCGCGACTCCAAGATTCACCTTCCAATCAATGGCGTGACTGTAGCGCAATCCCTGCAACGCCTGTCCCAGCTTCAGGGTGAAAAAGAAAAACGGTGCGTTATCGGAGACCGGCGCGACGTTGTAAGGATAGCGTTGCGCGAACGCGTGAGGATCGTTGGCGGCGATTAGCGATCCGAAGGGGTTGTTGCTCGTGGCCGACGGAAGATATTGCGGGACCAAGTTTGAGTGAGCGCTGAGGTAGTCGCGGATGGATTGTTCTTCATCGAGCGTAAATGCGCTTTTTTTGGCGAGTACGACCACGGCGATGCCGTCTTCGTCCAGATTGCCGTCGGAAACAGCCATGAAGTTGCGCGACGGATTAGCGACTCCGAGCTGATGTAAAGCTTCCATCGCGACGGAGACGACTCGCAGGGCTTCGCGCGGCTGGCGAAATTCCCAGCGAGTGATGGCGATCACGCCGTCGGGACGTAGATGCTCGAAGTATTCGCGAAAGGCGTCGACGGTGTAAAGATTGTTTTCGCTGAGCGCAAAGGCGCCGGCAGCGGTAGAGGCCCAGGTATCGACCAGGGTCATTTGCACAACATCGAAGGTCTGGTTGCTGTTGCGGATGAAGGAGCGACCGTCGGTGACGTGGATATGAACGTCGGGGCGATCGTAGAGATGATAGGTATAGTCGGCGTAGCGGCCGCGCATCACGCTGTTGGCGATGATGGGATTAATTTCGATGCCGGTCACGCTGGGACTGCCGTTGGCGATGGCGCGGAGCACGTCGACTCCGCCGCCGGGGCCGATGATGGCGTAGGCGCCGTGGGGGCGCAGGACATTGACTAGCGCGGGAGGAGCCGACATCAGATTTCTCTGCCAATCCGTGTTCTGCCAATTCTCAGGGCGGACGTTCATCAGATAAGTCGAGGCGTCCGCATCGATGACGACGGCTTTGCCGTCGCCTTGGCGATCGACTTCGATGCGAGAGATGGCGTTCCAGCGGACGAATTCAACCCACGAGGGGTCGCGGAATATTCCTTTGGCGTAGACAACATCGATAAGCTTGCCGGAGTGGTTAGAAGCGATAAGAAGGACAAGGACGGCTGAGATGAAGAATGCGGTGCGACGGATGGCGGTTGAGAGCGTCCAGATAACTGCTGCAACGGCGGCCATGAGAGCGGCGAAGAGAATGGTGTTGGGACCGCCGAGATAGTTGAGCAGCGGCACAATCGCCAGGCAAGCGAGGGCCCCGCCGGTGAGATCAGCGCCATAAAGGCGCGGAATTCGGCTGGATTCACGCGCGAAAACGACGGAGAATTCCAGGCCGGTGAGGAAAAAAGGAATTGCGGAGGCGAGGTAGATTCCCGAGAGCCGAAGGAAATTTGCGCGAGAAATTTCAAGCGAAACTGGAAGATGCAAGACGACTTCCAGGACGATGGGGACGCTGATGGCATTGAGGCAGCAAAGAACGGCTGCCAGGTTGCGAGTTGGGAAGCGGCCGAGCCAGTCCTTCAACACATAGGCAAACACGCCGCCGGAGCCGAGACCAAGCAACGCGATGGAAATTGCGAGAAAAGCGAAATGATAGAAGAGAACGACGGAGAAGAGCCGGGTGAGCGCCAATTCCAGAAGCAAGGCGGCGAAACTGCTGGTGGCGAGACCGAGGATGAGGACGGAGTCGCTGGTTTGTGGCGCGGAGGTTTTCGGGGGCGGAAGTAAGACGTCGGTCGCGGACATTGTTTAGAGAAAGCGAGCTTCGATTCTACAGATTGGGAGCGAGTACGGAAAATAAATCCTTGAAACACAGAGGGCACAGGGGGACACAGAGGATGTTTTCGCCGCGGATTCACGCAGATTTTCGCGGATCAACATCGTTGGGGAGCTCATTCCGCTCAGAGTAGGCTCCCGACGACTCACACGATCACAGGATCGGAGTCTTTTCTGCGATCAGCTTGCGAACCTTCTCGACGAACTCGGTGGCGGGCATGTCTTCGGTCTTTTCTTTGCCGCGAGTGCGGACGTTGACCTTGGCGGCTTCGGCTTCCTTATCGCCGACCACGAGCAGGAATGGGACTTTTTGCAGGGCGTGCTCACGGATTTTGGCGTTCATTTTTTCGTTGCGGGCGTCGACGTGGTAGCGAACGCCGGCAGCTTTGAGTTGATCGCCGACTTTGTTGGCGTAATCGACGTGGCGCTCGGCGATCGGAATGACTGCGGCTTGCACCGGGGACAACCAGACCGGGAACGCGCCGGCATAGTGCTCAATCAAAACGCCGAAAAATCGTTCGACGGAGCCATAGAGCGCGCGATGGACCATCACGGGCTGCTTGCGCGAGCCGTCTTCGGCGACATATTCGAGGCCAAAGCGCGCGGGAAGATTGAAATCGAACTGAATGGTCGAGAGCTGCCAGAGGCGGCCAATGGCGTCGACAAGCTTGATGTCGATTTTTGGGCCGTAAAATGCGCCCTCGCCGGGGATCGTCTTATGTTCGATGTTGCGCCGCTGAAGAACTTTCTCAAGGGTCGCGGTGGCGTGTTTCCAATCTTCTTCCTTGCCGACAAAACTCTGGGTCTGCTTCGGATCCCAGACGGAAAGCTCGGTCTGAAATTTATCGAAGCCGAAATCTTTTAGTACATCGATCGCGAAGTCGAGGCAGGAATCAATTTCGCTTTCGATCTGCTCGGGCGTGCAGAAAATGTGGGCGTCGTCCTGAGTGAAGCCGCGGACGCGCAGCAGGCCATGCATCACGCCGGAGCGCTCGTAGCGATAAACGGTACCAAGTTCGCCGTAGCGGGCGGGCAGATCGCGATAAGACTTGAGCGAATCTTTGTAGATCAGAATGTGGCCGGGGCAGTTCATGGGCTTGAGACGGTATTCGGCGTCGTCAAGTTCCATGACATCGAACATGTTCGCGGCGTAGTAGCCCTCGTGGCCGGAAGTCTGCCAGAGCTGGCGGCGCATGACGTGGGGCGTGTAGACCAGAGAGTAGCCGCGCTTGATGTATTCGTCGCGCATCCAGTCTTCCATCTCGCGGCGAATGATGCCGCCTTTGGGGTGCCAAAAGATGAGGCCGGGGCCGGCGAGTTCCTGGATCGAGAAGAGATCGAGTTGCTGGCCGAGGACACGATGGTCGCGTTTCTTGGCTTCTTCCTGGCGATGGATGTATTCGTCGAGATCTTTTTTCGAATAGAAGGAGGTTCCGTAGATGCGCTGCAGCTGGGGATTTTTTTCGTCGCCCAACCAGTAGGCGCCGGCGATGTTCAGCAGCTTGAAAGCCTTGATTTTGCCGGTGGCGGGAATGTGCGGGCCGCGGCAAAAATCGGTGAATTTGCCGGTGCGATAAATCGAAATCTTTTCATCGGGCTTGGTGAATTGCTCAATGAAATGGCACTTCATGAAATCGCCTTCGTCCTTGAATTCTTTCAGGCCTTGTTCGCGTGGCAGGAATTCGCGCGCGTAGGGAATGTTCTGCTGCACGAGTTCCTGCATTTTCTTTTCGATCTTTTCCAGATCCTCAGGCGTGAAAGGAGTGGGGCGATAAAAATCATAGAAAAATCCGCTTTCAGTCGCCGGGCCGTGGCCGAGCTTGGTCTCTGGGAAAAGTTCGAGGACAGCGGCGGCAAGCAAGTGGGCGGAAGAATGGCGGAAGACTTCGAGAGACTCGGGATCTTTCTCGGTCAGGATGCGGAGATCGGTGTCTTTTTCGAGCGGACGGCTGAGATCGATGAGATCGCCGTTGGTTTTGGCGACGAGAGCAGCGTCGGCCAGGCGCGGACTGATGGACTTGGCGACGTCGAGCGCAGTGGCGCCTTTGGCAACTTCTTTGGTGCTCCCGTCGGGGAGTTTGATGTGGATCTGGTCTGACATGGGTGAGTAATCAGTATAAAACACTCGTTGGCCAAAGAATGAAACACAGAGGACACGAGGGCGCTTGTGATCTCCCCTCTAGTCCCGGGTTCTTGTTAGGGTTCGATCTTCCTTCAGTTGATTCCTTCACCAAGCCATAAAGACAAACCTGCAACAACCTTTTGAAAACCACTTGCGGGAAGTACCCCGAGTCGATGCAGGGCTCGCACCGTCGGGAAAGTTGTAATTCCTTGAACGAGGAATGCTCCAGGTTTGAGAAACGGGACTTGGACAGCGATTTCAAAGCGGGAGCCGCGAAGACTCGTTGTGTGAGGTACCACGGTAATCAGAGAACGGTCGCCATCGCCAAAGGGAACGCTGACGACCAGCGCTGGCCGCGTCTTCCCGGCTAACCCAAAATCCACCAGCCAGACTTCACCGCGGCGTGGAGTTACCATCTTCCTCTTCGAGCGACCGGAATAACTCGTTTGACGCTCCGCCGATTTCCTCGTCAGATAATGGACCCGACTCCAGCGGAAGCGACCGCTTCAAGACTTCCAGAGCAAACAGCTTTTTCTCTTCGGCGGGTAAATGCTCAAAGGCATCAAGCAGGGCTTGGGTTTCACCGCTCATAGTGGTAATCCTAGCAACTGTTGCCATCTTCTCAAAGCGCAGAACCATGACTCTGCGTCTGCCGCTACCGACCGGGCACCCGGCCGAACTTTAGCTCGTGCGAACGACCTATTTCTTCCAAAAGCGGACTGAGTGCTTCCTGAGTACATGCTATCGCACGGCTGTAATTCGGGTTCCGTCCAGGTCGCAGCAGCGCAGTATGTATGTGATCCTCGGGCCTACCGTAGAAGCTTACTCCGATTCCGCCGAGGTGGCTCTTTTGCAGGTACTCGACGAAGACGAAGTTCGGCTCGATTCCAATTCCTCTCCCAGAGTAAGCCTTGAATGCTCTCGCTTTCGAGATCCTCAGAGCTTCGTCCACAAATCGCTGCGCAAGGTCGACAGACCGTGCGGGGTAATTGGGGAACAATTTCGCAACGTCGAATGTTCGGGTGGGCTCTGGGCGCTCGATTAGCCTTGCTTCCTGATATGAGTGCCCCGCCCTCGCAGAGGGAACCGCGATTTGGTCACCCAGAAAATGCTCGGCAATGACTCCCGAACATAACGCAGCGGGGTCGACCTTCTGGCGTGCCGCCTCCTTGCTCACGAAATCCTCGACTTGCTGGGGCAATAGAATTGTCAGAGTTCTCATACGACACATAATGACACTAGTGTCAGTATGTGTCAAGCGGCGTCGCCTTACCAGCCTTGTTTCATCCCTTTGTTCTGCTCATCCAGCCATTTTTTCAACGGAGCAAAATAATCGATCATGGCGCCTGCGTCCATTTGGCGCTGGCCGGTAAGGGCTTCCAACTCATCGGGCCAGGGCTCGCTTGTGCCCATTTCGAGCATCTTGTTCAGCTTCGCGCCAGCTTCCTTCGATTGATAGAAAGTGCAACGATGCAATGGGCCGTTGTATCCAGAAGCCTGGCACATAGCGCGATAGAACTGGAATTGCAGAATGCGCGCGAGGAAATAACGCATGTAAGGAACGTTGGCGGCGACGTGATACTTGGCGCCGGGATCGAAATCAGCTTCGCTGCGAGCGACGGGCGGAACGACGCCTTGATATTTCAGGCGAAGGTCCCACCAGGATTTGTTGTAATCGGCGGGCTTGACCTCGCCTGAGAAAACCTTCCAGCGCCATTGATCGATGAGCAGGCCAAACGGGAGGAAAGCGACTTTGTCGAGGGCTTGGCGCAGAAGAATGGGAATGTCGCTATCGGCGGAAGGGACGGTGTCGAGCAGGCCGATTTCTTTCAAATAATCGGGGGTGACGGCGAGGGCGATGGTATCGCCGATGGCCTCATGGAAGCCGTCATTGGCACCGTTTTCGAAGAGAAATGGCTGGGCCTTGTAGGCGCGCTGATAGAAGTTGTGGCCGAGTTCGTGATGGATGGTGACAAAATCTTCGTCGCGAATCTGGATGCACATCTTGACGCGGAGGTCGTCCTGGTTATCGATGTCCCAGGCGCTGGCGTGGCAGACGACATCGCGATCGCGGGGCTTGATGAAGAGAGAGCGCTCCCAGAAAGTTGGCGGCAGAGGCGCGAAGCCGAGTGACTTATAGAAATTCTCGCCATAGCGGACCATGCCCTTGGGGTCGAGATTCTTAGCCTGAAGCAGTTTGGTCAGGTCGTAACCGCGGCTGTTCTCAGGCAGGCCCATCAGCGGGAAAATGTTGCCCCACTCTTGCGCCCAGGGATTGCCGAGAAGGTCGGCGGGGATGGGACCGTCGGGCGGAACGAGGCCGGGGCCATAGTGCTGCGAGAGCTTGGCGCGAACGTAGGTGTAGAGCGAAAGATAGAGCGGGCGGACTTGCTGCCAGAGACGTTCGATCTCGGCGCTGAACTGATCGGGAGGCATGTCGTAACCGGCACGCCACATGGCGCCGGTGTCTTTAAAGCCCATCTCACGGGCGCCTTGATTGGAAAGATCGACGAAGCGCGAATATCGATCACGCATGGGCGCGCCGACTTTGTGCCATCCCACCCAGAGATCTTGAAGTTCCTTGGGATCGCGGCTTTCGGCCATGATGCGGCCGATGGCGGTGATGTCGACGCAGTCATCGGGCTTGCGGCAATAGGCGCCTTTGCCGTAGTCGGCGTCGAGGGAGGCGGCGATCTGGGTTAGCTCTTTACGCAACGCGGGATCATGCGGAGCGGGCGCGGTGAGCTGAAGTTTCAACAGCATGAATTTGCGGGCGAGAGCGGGAGGCATCTGCAGGCCGTCAAAGCGCTTGGCTTGATCGACAAGTTCCTGAATCAGGGCGGTAAGTTGGTCTTGCGAGTCAGCTGACAAGGTCTCTGTGTCGAAGGTGATGAAATTCTCCTGGACCCAGGCAGCGCGAGAGGCTTTGACGACCTGATCGTTGAGGCGAGTCTCAGCTTGCTTCATGAACTGCTCGGCGTCAGCGACAGTTGGCTTGGAATTCTGGGCGGACAGGGCCAGAGGAAGAAATAGCAATAACGCTAGGTAAGGTTTCATGCGTTCCTCGAGAAAAAATTGCAAACCGAAAATTATGAACGAGGGTGAGGGAAATTGCCAGTGATGGGGGATGGGGGGTGACGTCAAGCTGTTTGTGTAAATAGGTTGAGGGTGCGGGTTTTCCATTCCAGGTTGAATCTCTGGAAGATGGAGTAGATGATTCTGTCGACGCTTTCTAGGTTGACAAAGCAAACCATGGGCCGGGTCCGCCGTCGGACTTCGACGAAGCAGCGTTCGATAACATTGGTGGTGCGCAGTTTGCGCCACAGGTGCCGGGGGAAGGCGAAGAACGAGAGCAACTCAGGCAAGTCCTGCTGTAACCGCCGGACCATCGCGGGGTAAACCCGGCACCAGCGCGAGCGGAAGGCGCGAAAAGCGGCGACCGCATGGGCCCGGCTCTCGGCCAAGTAGATGGCCTGGGCTCCGGCCTTCACTTGGTCATAATCCCGCTTCCGTGCTTTCTCTAGAATGTTGCCGCATTTTATGTACCCAGCATCGTTGATGCCGGACTCGGGGATACACCGTCCGAATCGCCGCCGCCAACCCGGCACAGCCGTCGGTGAGAATCAGACCCAGCGATCGGCCTTCCAGTCCGCGTCGGTAGAGATCCTCGAGCAAGGCTTCCCAGTCCGCCTGCCCTTCGCCCTGGCTGCGCAAGAAAGCCAGCAAGTGACGGCTGCCATCGCGCCGAATCCCGTACGCCACCAGCATCTGCACCTGCTTGCGTCCCACCGGCCGCCGCACCCGCAGGCTCACTCCGTCCAGGAACAGGTAGGCATAGTCGTCGCTCAACCGGGCCTGATGAAACTGGCGCACCGCCTCGTCCAAATCCCGCGTCAGCTTCGACACCGTTTGCGCGCTCACGGTTTCTCCCGTGATGGTGGCCACCACTCGTCCCACTTGCCGGGTCGAGATCCCGCGCAGAAACGCTTCCCGGATCAGCAGCGAGACTTCTTCGGCTCGCCGCTGAAATCGCCTCAGCCCTACGGGCAGAAAGCTCTTCTCGCGGGTGCGCGCAATGCGCAGCCGGATCGTGCCGAAGCGGGTCACGAAATCCCGCTCGTAGTAGCCGTTGCGATAGATGCGGCGCCGTCCGCGCCGCCGCTCATAGCGTCCCGCTCCGGAAAACCGGTCGCGCTCCCGCTCCGACTGCAGCTCAAAAAAACGCTGCCACGCCCGTTGCGCCTCCCCATACAGTTCGCCCCAGAAACTCTCTTTCATCTCTGCCAGAAAATGTTGGAAATGCTCCGTGATCGGGATTATCTTCCCCATTGGGTGTAGGTCTCCTTTCGGAACGGCTTTAGCTCGTGAGGCCAAAGCCAACTTACACCCTCTCGCTTTTTACACAATCAACGTTACGTCACCGGGATGGGGGTAGTGGCTCAATTTGAACGCAGCGAAGCGTTACAACGTTACAATTCAAATTGAGCCACTACCGGGATGGGGAGGCCTTCGAATTGATGAGGAAGCGAGCCAAACGCGCGACAGGCGTCCTTCGGACGCTCGCGCGGCTTGCTCAGGATGACAAAACTCCAGGGCTTCCGTAATACAGCTCTTCCATGGCGCGATGAACTTTGGCGGAAAGAGCTTCCAAATCGCGGCCAGTGAGGCCGGCGGTGGAAATGGGCTCTCCGACCCGCATTTCGAGCGGACGGGACTTAATGTGAAAAGTGTTCATGGGCAGGGTTTCGAAGGTTCCGATTAAAGCGATAGGAACGATATCGACCTGCGCTTTGAGGGCGAGAAAAAACGCGCCGGGCAAGAATGGCTTGAGTTCGCCATCGGGTGTGCGGCCGCCTTCGGGGAAGATGACCAAGGGCATGCCTGCTTTCAGACTTTTCACCGCCGAGCGAATGTCATTCAGGGAATGCGTGGGATTTTGCTGATCGATGCAAACCTGGCGGGACGATTTTAGATACCAGCCGACCATCGGGTAGGCAAGTAGTTCTTTCTTGAAGACGATGCGGAACTGAAAAGGCAGATTCGCATAGAGGACAGGGATGTCGAGCGCCGAGGCGTGATTGGCGGCGTAGACGTGAGTTTTGGTCGTATCGATCTGGTCCAGGCCGGTAACGGTGACGGGGGAAGCGATGGTCTTCATGATCAGCCTGGTCCACAAACGCGCGAACCAATGCATGATGCGCGCGCGATCACCGAAATATGAGGCCGGAACGCAGATCGTGCCGAGGACGACGGTGTAGAGCCAGATGAGCGGATCGAAGATGAAATAGGAGCGCAGGCGGCTGAGCCAGCCATATTTGCGTTCATTATTTTGCTCTGCCCCGTGTGCGAGCGGAGTTTCGTGCTCGTGCAAATTCTCACCGAGCGATGTGTTCCCTTCCGGCAATCAGGCCCTCACATCCAAAAGCTGCATGGCTTCTCCCACAATGTATATTGAACCGGTCACGACGACCACCCTTTGGGAACCAGCGAGGGCAGCGGCTTGGCGCAGAGCCGCGGCGACATTCGGAACTGCTTCGATTTGCGTGGAGGTGCGAATGGCAGCTTCTTTAATTTCTTCGCCGGTTGCAGAGCGGGGATTATCCGCGCAAGTGACGATGACGCGGTCTGCCAGCGGGAAAAGGATCTCGGTCATCTCGCGGATGTCTTTATCGCGCATGGCACCGAAGATGAAGGTCAGGGGACGGCCGTCGTAATGAGCCGTCAAGGCAGAGCGGAGGGCCCAGGCTCCGGCGGGATTGTGGGCGACGTCAAAAACGTACTCGGGATGATCCGGCGTTGCTGGAAGGACTTGGAAGCGGCCGGGCCAATGCGTTTCGCGAATGCCCATTTCAATCGTTTTCGCCGTGACGGGGAAACCTTGGCTCCGCAGTTCTTCCGCGGCTGCGATTGCAAGAGCAACATTGCGCAATTGATGACGTCCTTGCAGCGGGGATTCGACGATAATTTGCTCGTCTCCGACCTGAAGGGGATATGAAGAGCTCAGGTTGGCCGATGGCGACACGGGCGGGACGTAAGGCACGGCGTTCACGGCGCGGGCGTTGAGGTCGAGAATCGTGTTGCCAATCACGTCATTGGCTTCTGGCATCTGCGGTAGGGTGACGACAACACCGCCGGGACGAATGATGCCGGCCTTTTCGCGGGCGATTTCGGCGATGGTGTTGCCGAGGAATTTCTGGTGATCGAGGGAGATGTCGGTGATGATGCTGAGTCTTGGTTCGACGACATTGGTCGCGTCCAAACGGCCACCCATACCTACTTCCAACACGGCGATATCGAGCTTGTTTTGGGAGAAATATTCAAAGGCTATGGCGGTCAGGGTCTCGAAGAAGCTGGGATGCCAGGGCAATTCGCCTTCTTCGACGAGGCGCTGAGCGGTGCGTTCGACGAGTTCATGAAAGAGGCCAAAATCGTCGTCGCTGATCTGATTGCCGTTGACACGAATGCGCTCATTAATGCGGACGAGATGCGGAGAGGTATACAAGCCGGTACGTAGCCCGGAAACTTGCAGGATGGAAGCCAGAGTTGCCGCGGTCGAGCCCTTGCCGTTGGTTCCGGCGACCAGGACACTGGGGAAACGCTTTTCGGGATGATCGAGCGCGCCGAGCAAGACACGCATGTGAGCCAAGTCGAACTTGTGCGAAGGCGTCTGAGCCAGTTCATGGCCCAAGCGGTACATAGCCGCTACTGCGGTTTGGTAGGAAGTGGTCGTTGGTTCTTCGTCCTTCGTCGTTGGTCGTTGGTTGATGATCGTTGGTCAAAAGCCGTCAGGGCTCGACTTTCAGCTTATCAGTTTAGAGACTCGGCAACTCGTTGCCGCGGAATGTCGCAGCGAAGGGGTGAAAGCAACCGGCCGTCCATGGATCTAAGTGAAGGCAGGGAGCTGAAAGCTAGGCCGCGGCCGGGGTCATGAAGTCGAGCGAGCGAGAGATGTAAGACTTCAGGTCGCGGCGGTGCACAACGGCGTCGAGCATGCCATGTTCCAGAAGAAACTCACTCCGCTGGAAACCGGGAGGCAGTTTCTGACGGATGGTTTGCTCGATGACGCGGGGACCGGCAAAACCGATCAATGCGCCGGGTTCGGCGATGTTCAGGTCTCCGAGCATCGCGAAAGATGCGGTCACGCCGCCGGTGGTCGGATCGGTCAACACGGAAACGTACGGAATGCGAGCTTCGTCGAGACGAGCAAGGGCCGCAGAAATTTTAGCCAACTGCATAAGGCTGACGACACCTTCCATCATACGGGCGCCGCCGGAGGCGGAAATAATGACGAGAGGTGACTTGCTTTCGAGCGCTTGCTCGACCGCATGTGTGATCAATTCACCGACGACCGCGCCCATGCTGCCACCGATGAAGGCGTATTCCATGGCGCTTACAATAATGGAGCGGCCATTCATTTTGCCGCGGGCATTGATGACAGCGTCTTTCAAACCCGTTTCGGCCTGGGCTTGAACCAGGCGCGAGGCGTAAGCTTTCAGGTCGACGAATTTCAGCGGATCGGTGGAGGCGAGGTTGGCGTCGAAAACGTCGTAGTAGCTCTCGTCGAGCAATTGGGAGAGTCGGGTTCGGGCGTCGATGCGAAAATGCTTGTCGCAGCGCGGGCAGACGTTCAGGTTCTCCGCGAGATCCTTCTTCCAGATGATTTGACGGCAGCCCTCACACTTCACCCACAGTCCTTCGGTGCGAACTTTCTTTTCGCCCGAAGTATCGAGTTCGCCGGATTGTCGTTTAAACCAAGCCATAGAAGATTGGGAATTGGGTAATTTGTAATTTGCGACTTTCAAACGCTAATTACAAATTGCTCAATTACAAATCAGTATTCGATTCCGCGCTGGGCCATCACGCCTTTTTCGTAGGCGTGCTTGACCTGGCGCATTTCGGTGACCGTGTCCGCTAATTCAACTATTGTCGGATGCGCGTTGCGGCCCGTCAAGATAACGTGCACCATCTCTGGCTTCTGTTTGAGGGATTCGGCCACTTTCGCCGGATCAAGCATGCCATAGCTGATAGCGTAGTTGATTTCATCGAGAATGACTAAATCCCACGTGCCGGACTGAATTGCCTGATCGGCTTCGGCCCAAGCGGCTTCGACCATGCGGACATCTTCAGGGTCGGGCTTTTCAGTCCCGACTTTTACGAAACCTCGGCCCATCTGCTTCATGACGAATTTGTCGCCGAAAGCCTGGACGGCATCGAGCTCACCATAGTGCCAAGACCCCTTCAGGAATTGCAGCATCAGGACACGCATGCCTTGGCCGACGGCACGCAAAGCTGTCCCCATGGCGGCGGTGGTTTTGCCCTTTCCAGGACCAGTGTTGACGATGATCAGACCGCGTCGGACATCCGCCATGATGGGAATCAGTAACCGAGGTGACTGCCTCGGCAATCTCTGATTGTACCGTTTTCGCGACGCGCGGGTTGGCGGCTCAATTCGTTCCGGTGGCTTGGCGCAGGTCGACTTTCTTGACGTTGCTTTCTTCGCCGAGCAATTGAGCGACGATGCGCAGGGCATCGACTTCTTTCTTTACGCGGGCTAGTTCCTGCTCTTTTGTCTGCAGCACTTCAAAAGGATCCTTCATACCGATTCCCCGTTCGCGATGAATTGAGTGGGAGAATTCTAGCCTTTTTGGCGAAAACGACAAACCTCGAAAGTACATCGCGGCCGAAGGCGTGTCAGTGGCCGAGGTGGTAGGGATGACCTTTCAAGATGGTGAAAGCGCGATAGAGTTGCTCGAGGAGGACGACCCGAGCGAGTTCGTGGGCCATGGTCATCTTTCCGAAGGAAAGAATCAAGCCGGCGGCTTTGCGGGCCTCGGGGCTGAAACCGTCGGCGGGACCGATGGCAATCAGGAGTGGCACGGAGCGTTGCTGGAAATCGGCGAGCCAGTGGGCGAATTCTTCGGAGGAAAGTTGCTTTCCGTGACTATCGAGGAGCAGCAGCGTGTGGCGGGGGCGGACGTCGCCTGAGGAAAGCTTTAAGACGGCGGGTTCGTCCTTTACGGCGACTCCTTCAACCTCCGCATAATGGCGGAGGCGCTTCAAATAATCCTGGGTCAGGCCCTCAATCTCTGGCTGCTTGGTCTTGCCGATCCATACAATTTTGATTTTCATGGGGAAGACTCGAAGGATACTAACAGCTTTAAACACAGAGAACACGGAGTGGATTTGCAGGTTTATTTCACGCCCGAAGCCAGAACGACGGTGGCGCCGAATTTGATGCTGCCGTGGTCTTCGTACTGGCGGACCGCCCTCAGCACCTCATGATTGACCTTCTCCCACTGGTCGGCCGGAACACGCTCGATCATGGGAAGAAATGGCGTCGAACAAGCTCGAGCTTGCTCCCAAACCTCCTCGGCAGTGCCCGGCCAGGTCCAGGGCAAGGTGCGGGTTTCTTCTTCAATGTGCGGAAAACCCGCGGCGCGCAGGGCATGTGACAGACTTCCAGGCCGGGCGTACTTGAACGGGTCTTGTCCCGGCGGCAACAGCGTTCCGCCGGCATGTTTGTGGACGACGCCCATCATGCTCGACCAGAAGGGCTGGTCGAACGGTCCCCACGCCATGAAACAGGCGCGCGCCCCGGGTTTGAGCACGCGATGCGCCTCCGAAAGCGCGCGATGGTCAAGAAACATAACTCCGAAACGGCTGGTGATGAGGTCGAAGCTATGATCGGGAAACGGCAGATGGTGGGCGTCGGCCTGATGAATCGATACGTTGGTTAAACCACGATCTTTGGCCCGTTGCGCGGCGACGTCCAGCAGTTCTTGACTGAGGTCCAGGGCAGTGATGTGGCCGCTGGGCAGAATTCGCGAGGCCAGAGAGATGGCCGGTTCGCCGGTGCCACTGGCAAGGTCGAGGACATTCATTCCTGGCTTGGGGCGGGCATAGTCCACTAGCGCCTCGGTGACGTCGCGGCCCATGGCGGCGGATTTTGCCTTCCACTTTTCGGCGGCGATGAGGCGATAGGATGATCCCCAGTCGGGAGGCGAATTTTGCGTAGCGTTCACGATGGTTCGCGCTAGCTCGCGGCGCTGCGAGGAGATGCACGCTTGGTTCTGGGGCGCCGGGCGGTCAGTTCGGACGGCTCAAGTTTCTTGGCCGACTTCCAGAGGCGCTCCAGTTCATAAAACTTGCGAGACTTCTCGGAGAAGACGTGGACGACGAAGTCAACGTAATCGAGCAGCACCCATTCGGCCTGACGGTAGCCTTCGATGTGCGCGGGATACTGGCCGGATTTCTTCAAGCGCAGTTCCACTTCGTCGGAAATCGCCTGGATTTGACGGGGGTTGGTGCCACTGCAAATCACGAAATAATCGGTGAATGCGCCCGAACCTTTTTCGAGTTCGAGGATGGTGAGGGCTTCAGCCTTCTTCTCCTGGCAGGCGGCGATGGCTTCGGTAACTTGGGATTTGAGAGTGTTTTTCTTCATGCAGAGAAATGGGGAGACGGGCTCAATTTGCCCCGTTGCTATTGTAAATTGAAGCGAGGATTTTCGGCGGATGGCGTTTCCGTGGCTAGGAAGAAAATCAACATCGAACCGCAAAGTTCGCGAAGAGACACGGCGGAGTTCGCAGGGGTGACCGAGGAGTTCGCGAAGGGGAGGTACGACTTTCTAAGGGATGGGCGTGCGGCGATATAGCCCAGCTTTCTTGATATATTCCCCGACCGCGGGATCGACGAACTTGGTCAAGGGGCGCTGCGCGGCGACTGCGTCGCGAACAGCCGTGGCCGATACGTTTTCATGAACTTTCTCCAACAAATGCACGTGCACCCCTGGCAAGACGAGGTCGCCCTGGGCCGACTGCTTGGCAAACGGCTTGGTGGCGGCGGCTTTTGGGCGAAGGGATTCAGGAAGAGCGTTGGCGACGTCAGCTAACGAATAGCCAGGGCGGCTGGCCACGATAAACTCGCACTCGCGAAACAGGGCTTCGGCCTTGTACCACTTGGCAATTTCGTCGAACGCGTCAATACCGATCAGGAAAAAGAGGCGGTCAGCTTTCTTCAAGGTCTGCTTTAAGCGATGGATGGTGTTGATGCTGTAGTTGGGTGTTTCACGGCTGGCGGAGGACTTTTTGCTCCCACTCACCGGCGCAGAATAATCGGGGGCCTCCAACAAAGATGGCAGAAAGTCTTTGTCATCTTTGGTTGCTAACGCGACCATGGCGTAACGGTGAACGAAAGAGGCGACGGGTTGCTGCTTATGCGGCGGAGCGCTTGCGGGGACGAAGTAGATCCGGCCGAGATTGCAGCGATCGCTGGCGGCGTGGGCCAAAGCGATGTGGCCTTTATGAATGGGATCGAAAGTTCCGCCGAACAATCCGATGTTCATTTGTGTTTGTTAGTCACTGCATTGTCCGAACGGGCACTGTTCCTTCGGGCGTTGTTCATTCGGACAATGGCCATTCAACCACTGTTCATCTTTCTGGTACAAAGATGAACTGTCGTGTCTCGCACAAACATCTATCTCAGAAGTACATTCAAGCTGTATGCGAATGAACCTCCCCCTATTTCGCACACGCATTGCACCGGCTCGCGCGCCGGTACTGCGTTACGGAGTGGCGGTCCTCAGCACGACTCTTGCGCTCATTCCAGCACTCATGCTTTCGGACGTGTTCGAAAGCCGGCTGGTGGTGTTCGCCGTCGCCGTGATGGTCAGCGCCTGGTACGGCGGCTGGAAGCCAGGCCTGGTCGCGACCTCGTTTGCGTTGACGGTCAGCGCCTATTTTTCGTTGGGCGCCGGGCGATCTCCATCCGAATACCGAAAAGCCATCATACATCTGTTGCTTTTTGTTTTGGTCGCGCTGCTGATCTGCTGGTTTAATGCGGCGCTGCGATCGGCACAAGAGGGCTTGCGGCGGTCAGAGGTGAATTTCCGGTCGCTGGTGACGAACGCGCCGTATGGCATTTGCCGCTGCGACGCGGCTGGCAATCTGCTAAGCGCGAATCCCACGTTGGTCAGCACCTTAGGCTACGCTTCGACGACGGAATTGGTTGGGGCGAATTTGGCCAGCTTTTACTCGGATGCGCAGCAGTGGTTTACTTCCGCGGACCATTTTCGTTCCGGGCGGCGATTTAATAGCTTGATTGCCGATTGGCTGCGGAAGGACGGACGGACAGTGACACTGCGACTTTCCGGGCGAACGATTTGCGATGAAGACCGATTGGTGTACTTCGAGCTGTTCACCGAAGATGTCACCGAAACTCGAGCGCTGGAGCAGCAACTGCGGCAGGCGCAAAAGATGGAAGCGGTGGGGCGATTGGCGGGCGGCATCGCGCACGACTTCAACAATCTTTTGATGGTCATCTCCGGTTACTGCGAGTTTCTGATGGAACGGATTGGGCCAGATCCCGCGGTGCGAGAGCCGGCGCAGGAGATCGCCAAGGCAGCTAACCGCGCCACCGGCCTGACACGCCAACTGCTGGCTTTCAGCCGCAAACAGATGCTCGCGCCCAAAGTGTTGGATTTGAATGCGGTGGTCAGCGAAAACTTCAAGATGCTAACGCGGGTGATTGGAGAAGACATTGAACTGGTGACGATCCCTGGCGATTTGGGATTGGTGAAGGCGGACCCCAGTCAGGTCGAGCAGGTGATTTTGAACCTCGCTGTCAACGCTCGTGACGCGATGCCGCACGGTGGAAAGCTGACGATCGAGACCATCAACGTAAATCTGGATGAGGCCTACGCCCGAACTCATGCGCCGGTGCAGCCGGGGGATTACGTGATGCTGGCGATCAGCGATACCGGCACGGGCATGGACGCGGACACCTTGAATCATATTTTTGAGCCCTTCTACACCACGAAAGGCGTGAAGGGCACCGGACTCGGACTCTCTACTGTCTATGGCATCGTGAAGCAGAGCGGAGGATACATCTGGGTAAATAGCGAACCGGGAAAAGGCACCACGTTCAAAGTTTATTTGCCGAGGGTGAATGCGATGGGAGAAGTGATGACGGTGCAGCCAGCGATCGTGGCATTAGAAGGAGCACGGGGCCGCGAGACAGTGCTGCTGGTGGAAGACGAGGAGACGGTACGGGAGCTCACGCGGCAATATCTGCTGACGCAAGGGTACGAAGTGCTGGAAGCGGCGGGGCCGGCAGCGGCGTTGAAGATTTCCAGCGTTCATCCCGGACCGATTCATCTGCTATTGACGGATGTGATCATGCCGGGGATGAATGGGCCGGAATTGGCGCTGCGAATCGGCTCGGAGCGGCCGGAAGTAAAGATTCTTTACATGTCCGGGTACACGGAGAATGCGATCGGGCATAACGGCACGCTCGATCCCGGAATTATTCTGCTGCAAAAGCCGTTCACGCTGCAGATTCTGACGGCCAAAGTTCGCGAGGTGCTGGATGCGCCCGCTGCACAGGAGGTTTCGATGTCGGCTCGCAGGGAAGAAACGGTTTCCGGCAAGGGAAAGGTTGCGCCTTTCCGCGCGCAACGCTACACGCTACAACTTCCGTTGAAGTACCGGAGGCTGGGAGAGCAGGAATGGCGGTTGGGAACGACGGAGAACATCAGCCGGTCAGGAATGCTGTTTCGAGGGGAAGAAGCGCTGTTGCCGAAGGTGCTGCTCGAAATTAGTTTAGTGCTGCCGGCAGAGATTGCAGGATTGACGGCGGCGGAGGTGGTGTGCCGCGGCGAAGTCGTGAGGATGGTGGAATCGGAGACACCATCGGTGACACCGGCTTTGGCTGCCAAAATTCTGCAATATCACTTCCAGCCAGGACAGATGGGCGCGGCGTAGGCAGATCCAAAACTGCGCCCACTCCACGGCGCGAGAACTGCTGTTGCCCTCAGGCGCTAAAGCGCAGATTCGGTTTCTAACGAGCTAGAGCGGCACGAGTAAACTCGTGCCCTTCCCGAATTCATTGATCTCGGTCGCTCTCGACGGAGTCATTGTGCGCGATCTGCTCTGTTTGTTGGTCGGCTCGAGCCAACTCTACCTTGTCGGCCATCGCATACTTGAGCGCGTCAATTCCCTTCCCGGTGACGGCGGAAATCGGAAACAGCTCGAGATTCTGTTTCTTGCAATAACGCTTGAGCTTGGCCAGTTTGTTTTTGTTGGCGACGTCGATTTTGGATGCGGCCATAATCATCGGCTTCTGCTCGAGCTTGGCGCCGAAACTCTGGAGCTCGCCCATGATGACTTCGACGTCTTTCACCGGATCGGGACGGCCGCTGGAATCGGAGACATCGACGAGATGGACCAAGAGACGAGTGCGTTCAATGTGTCGCAGAAATTGGGTGCCGAGACCGGAGCCGGTGTGAGCACCTTCGATGAGACCGGGGATGTCGGCGACGACGAAGCTGCGCTCTTCATTCGCTTGACCCACAACGACCACACCCAAATTCGGCTCGAGCGTAGTGAAGGGATAATCGGCGATCTTGGGGCGAGCGGCGGAGATACGCGAAATAAGCGTGGACTTGCCGACGTTGGGAAAGCCGACGAGGCCGACATCGGCGAGAAGCTTCAGTTCAAGACGGAAGACGCGTTCTTCGCCGGGGCGACCGTCTTCGTGCTCACGCGGAGCCTGATGAGTGGAAGTCGCAAAGCGGGCGTTGCCACGGCCTCCGCGGCCACCGTGGGCGATGATGATGCGGTCGTCGGCATGGGAGAAGTCGTGGACGATCTGGCCGGTTTCGGCGTCGAAGACGAGGGTGCCGACGGGGACTTTCAAGAGAACGTCAACGCCTTCGCGACCGGTTTTGTTGGAACCTTCACCGTGGCGTCCGCGCTCGGCCTTGTATTCGGGGTTGAAGCGGAAATGCACGAGCGTGTTGTGGCGTTCGCTGGATTCCATGAGGACATCGCCGCCCTTGCCGCCGTCGCCGCCAGAAGGACCGCCGCGGGGAACGAATTTTTCGCGGCGAAAGGCCATGCAGCCGTTACCGCCGTCACCGGCTTTTACGCGAATTGTGGCTTCATCGATGAACATAGCTTCTAGCTGTCAGCTCTCAGTCATCAGCGTTCGGTAAATCCGTCGTTGGTCGTTGGTTATTGGCCGTTAGAAACGTAAACACAGAGGCACAGAGGCACACAGGGAAATAAAATCAGAAACCCAGTTCCCGGCCCTTACGCGGATTGCGGCTTCGTCGATAGACATGAATTCGACTGTCTGGCTTGACCAATAACCGCCGGGACGTGCGTCCTTAAACGGGCGACATGGCGCGACGCTAGCGTCGTCGGATGCCTACTCTATCCAAGTCCTCGATGTGCCTGAAAACAACCTCCATGGCTTGGGTCACGCTCTCGTCCTCACCTGCCCCGTCTAGGTCGGCGATCTCCGAGTGCACCTGGCGTAGGATTGCCAAAGTGCGTGCCGCAGATGCCGTGTTGCGGCTTAGGGCCGCGTACCGTCGCCGCTTGCGCTTTGATTTGGCTCGCGAGGTTTTGTCCGTTTTTGCCAGCATTGGCACCCCCAGGACCGCGCCAATGCTGCTACGAGCACTGTCGCTTCGGCCTACTAGCCAGAATGTGCCATCGCTGGCTATTTTGCAAGTCCTTAGAGCCTGCGGTCGCCGCGTGCTGGGGTCGTTATCAGCTAGGGGATCGGATTGCTTTGGCGGGGAAATGCGAGCCGTGGTTGCACTGTTCGGCGTTTCCGAACACAATGTCGAAGGTTGCCTTGCTCCAAGCACGCTCTTAGAGGCTCAAAGATGAACAAACTCACGTTCTTCCGGGTAGGCGAAGTCTATACCAATGATCAGATTCGATTCTCCCTGGACCTTGAAAATCTCGGGGGGATACGGCCTTCTCTGGCGCCGGACGGCACCGTGCGGCATGTTGCGGTGATCACCGCTACAGCTGACTCGGGCAGGGTGCTTGCGGAGAACCCTTATCATGACAGGATCGAGGGAGACATCCTCGTCTACACCGCTCGGGGCCGAGAGGGAGATCAAGAACTGGCCGGCAGAAACAAGCGACTCGTAGAACAGTACGCGACGCCCACGCCGTTTTTTGGCTTCGCTAATATCGGAAGACAGACCTACCGCTTTCTCGGACTCCTAGAGTTGCTCCGACACTATCAGGAGAACCAAGCGGATAGAAAGGGCAAGCTGCGCAGGGTCTGGCTTTTCGAATTCCGGATTCACGATCTACCGGAGATTGTTCCTATTGAGGATGCGAGGGCTGTCTCGGCGTCCATTTTGGCCGAATCACGCCGAGCCGGCCACCTGGACAGCTTGGAGCGCGAGGTCGCACCCCTTCCGTCGGACAACGAGCAGGCCGCGGCAGCGCCAGCCATTGAGACCGTGAGGGTGCAGCTCTTTCAGTTCAGGCCTATTGATTTCGAGCACTTCATCCGTCTGGTCCTCGAGAAGAACGGCTTTGTCAATGTCTCTGTGACGCGGGCGACGGGCGATGGCGGCGTCGACCTGGACGCATTCGTCGACGAAAAAAACGAGTTCTTCGCTGGCACTCACGTGCAGGCGCAAGTGAAGCGATGGCGTCACGCCGTCGGAAGCCCGGAGATCAACAGCTTCAGGGGAGCACTAAGCACGACCGCTAAGGGGGTTTTCATCACGACCAGTCACTTCACGCGTGCTGCGCTAGTCGAGGCGAGGCATGAGACGAAGCCCTCGATTGCACTGGTGGACGGGGAAAAACTGGCAGCGTTAATCATTCGCAACCGAATTCCGACCGACGGATCATGCGCCCCGCGCCCAGACGTCTAGGTGACTGGGCTGCGTCGCCATATCGGGGCAAACGTCAGATTGGGCCGTGGGCCGGGCTGCTTGGCCGGCGATTCGGTCGGGCTCTAAATCGAGGTATACCACGAAATATTGCGAGTTCAGGTCGAGGCCGGCGCACGAAAGTATCTACTTATACACAATTTTATTCACAGCCTACTTCGCTTCGACGGGCTCGATCATGACGTACTTGCCCATCGAGCCGCGATCGGCAAACTTGATGCGGCCAGTGATCTTGGCGAAGAGAGTGTCGTCCTTGCCTTTGCCGACATTGAGTCCGGGCTTCACGCGAGTGCCGCGCTGACGAACGATGATCGTACCGCCAGGAACCAGTTGTCCACCAAATGCCTTAAAGCCGAGCCGCTGGGAATTCGAGTCGCGGCCGTTGCGTGATGTGCCTTGTCCTTTTTTGTGTGCCATAGGTCCGTCTCCGGTTTCGAGATGACTTTCGTTATCGGCTGTCAGCTCTCAGCCGTCAGCTTTCATCTACT
This sequence comes from Terriglobales bacterium, assembly GCA_035507035.1. Taxonomy (GTDB): domain Bacteria; phylum Acidobacteriota; class Terriglobia; order Terriglobales; family Acidobacteriaceae; genus DATJOJ01. The sequence goes on from DATJOJ010000051.1 coordinate 29,636, forward strand.
TCTTCTTTTTTGGTGTTGCCTTTTTGGCTGCCGATTTCTTAGTAGCTTTCTTTTTCGCCGGTGCCTTGGCCTTCGCTTCTACTTCGTGCTCGGGCTTTGCGACTTTCTTGGGCTTTGGTTCCTTTTTTGGAAGTTCAGGAGCGGTGAACTTTTGACCGTCGAAGGCAATCTCAACGATCCGCACTGCGGTAAAAGCCTGGCGATGGCCGCGCAGCTTTTTGTATTGCTTCTTGCGCTTGTAATGAAAAACGAGGATTTTCTTCTCGCGTCCCTGTTCGACGATCTGGCCGACCACGCGCGCGTTGGCCTCGGGCTTGTTGATCTGGCCGGCCTCGGGCGAGACCGCGAGGACTTCGCTAAACTCGATCTTGCCGTCGGTGCCGGTGCCCTGGCTTTCGACTCGAATCACATCGCCGGGCGCCACCCGGTATTGCTTGCCACCGGCGCGGATAACCGCGTACATACTTATGCCTCCGTCAAAAACGCTTCGTCGCGCCCAAGCGCGAATCGAGCAACTAAAGTTTTTCGTGCTTGCTGCTTCCGCGTCGGCGCTCTCGGCAACGAATGCGGCCGGCCCCAGAACGGGACCGCGAGTACAGGCAAACAGCACTTATTTTACCGTCTGACAGGAAAAACGGTCAAACGGAAGGTCACTATGATCTCCCTATGGCCGATGGAAGTGAGCTTCCTCACCCCGCCGGAGACAGGGCTTCGGAATGACGCCTTTTTTTATTTCTGATTGTCTTATTTCTGATTGTTCAGCCACAGCACGCCAGCGATGGTTTTGCCGTCCAAAATCTTGCCGGTTGTCACCATGCGGACGGCCTCTTTCAAAGGAAAGAATCTTACCTGGATGACCTCGTCTTCCTCGGGCTCGGCGGTCCCGGCTTGGAGATCGCGAGCGAGGTAGACCGCCATGGTCTCGTCGACGAATCCGGGACTGGCATAGTAACGAAAAATTCGCTTCCAGCGGCGTGCCGAGAAGCCCGTTTCCTCGCGGAGTTCGCGCTTGGCAGCGACGAGTTCGCTTTCGCCCTCATCGATGCGGCCAGCGCAAAGTTCCCATAGATACTGCTGGGCGGCGTGGCGATATTGGCGCAAGAGCAGGACGCGGGGCTCAGAACTGCTGTCATCGACTGGCATTACGACGACCGAACCGGAGTGGCGAACGATGTCGCGGCGGGCCTGGATTCCGGAGGGTTCGAGGACTTGATCGGTGGTGATCCAAAAAACCGGTCCGCGATAAACTTCGCGCGAAGAGAGGACCTGCGCTTTTTTCTTTTCTGACTTTTTCGGCATGAAAACAATATACGGGATCAGCCGCGCTGCGGGAACTTTGCTGAGCAGGCAAACAGCCTGATATGCTGCCCGCGATGGCCGCGAAGCCAAGCATTGCGATTGTGGGAGCGGGGAGATTGGGATCGGCGCTGGTTCCCGCGTTGATGAGCGCAGGTTATAGGATTGCGGAAATCATTTCGCGGAGGCAAGGGGGTTCGCGACGCAAAGCCTTAGCGCTGGCACAGAAAGCAAGAGCGCGGATCTCCAGCCTCAGGGATGCCCGGCTCGATGCGGATTTGATCTGGTTCTGCGTTCCCGACCGGGAGATCGCGAGAGTGGCCAAGGCCCTGGCGGAGAAAGCCGGGCGAAAAAAATTGGCGTTTCATTCAAGTGGGGCTTTGACGAGCGACGAACTCGAAGGGCTGCGGAAGCGTGGGGCGGCAGTGGCCTCGGTCCATCCCTTGATGACTTTTGTGACAGGGAGTGAGTCTGCGCTGTCAGGCGTGCCGTTTGCTCTGGAAGGCGATGCGGCGGCGGTGCGGATCGCACGGCGTATCGTGCGCGATCTTAGAGCAATTCCATACACGATCCGGAAGACGGATAAAGCTGCCTATCATGCGTGGGGAGCATTCACGTCGCCGCTGATCGTGGCACTACTGGCGTCCGCAGAACAGGTGGCGGGAGCAGCCGGAGTCGGCGTGGTAAACGCACGCCAAAGAATGCTGCCGATCGTGAGACAGACGGTTGAGAACTATGCGAGGCTTGGGCCGGCTGGAGCTTCCAGCGGACCGTGGGTGCGGGGAGACATCGAAACGGTGCGCAAGCACCTCAAGGTTCTGAAGAAAATTCCCGAGGCGCGGAGTGTTTATTTAGCTCTGGGACAAGCCACGCTACGCTATTTGCCGGTGGGCAATCGGAAGAAGCTGCGAGCCCTGCTGAAATCTTAGATCGATAGTTCGGTGCAGCACGCGACGCAGAGGTCGGGTTGCAGCGGCAGCAATTCGTCAGACTTGAAGATGCCGGTGCAAACGGCGATGACATGCGCGTTCGCCAAGCGAGCGGCCTTGATGTCTTCTGGCGTGTCCCCGATGAAGCAAATGGTGGCATCGTTGCCGAGCCTGCGCTTGGTTTCGGCGACCGCGGACCGAAAGATATCGGCACGATGTTCGTGCTGATCGCTGAAGCAGCCGAAAGAAAAATAATCGGCGAGGCCCGCGGCTTGCACTTTGCGCCAGCCAACTTCCTCCAAATTCCCGGACGCCAGTCCTAAGAGCTTGCCCTCAGATTTAAGTGTGGCCAGCAACTGCGGAACTCCGTCGAAGACGTGAGGAGTGATCGCGGCGGCATTATCGGAAACATCTCGGCAAACGGCAGCCAGGGCAGTTGGGAGATTTGCCTCGAAGGCTTGCGTTGAAACTCCCACCCGCGCAAGTGCGGCGCGAAGGATGCCAAGGTCAGTTTTGCCGTGATAGGCAACGCCCGCAATAGTGGTATCTACGCCGTACGCCTGCAGCATGGCGCGGTTCAATGCGTTGTAATGCACACGATCGCGGCTGGAAAGCAAGGTACCGTCGATGTCGAAGAGGAAAGCATCTGACTTGATCCAGCGAAAACCGTTTTGCTTGGTGGGAATTGATTGAACTTGCAGTTGATCCATAGTTAGTTTTGATGACGACGCACTACCTTCAACTTATCATGAGGCGCTTGATTTCGCGGGCGTGGCCGGTGGTTTCGTCACAATCAACGACAGCGGCGCAGAGGCGCACATCGCCGGTGCCGGCCTCGAACCGCACGGGCAGGTTGTTGAGGAATTTGCCGACGATCAATTCTTTCTTGACGCCGATGACGCTGTCGTAAGGACCAGTCATACCTACGTCGGTGATGTAGGCCGTTCCGCCGGGCAGCACGCGCTCGTCGGCGGTGGGAACGTGGGTGTGAGTTCCGACAACTAAGGTGACTCGTCCATCCAGGTACCATCCGAGGGACATTTTTTCGGAGGTTGCTTCGGCGTGGATGTCAACAACGATGACTTTGGCTTTGACGTCGTTCAAAAGCTGGTCGGCGACGCGAAAGGGATCATCGTTCGAAGTCATGAAGACGCGGCCTTGCAGATTCAGCACGGCATAAGGCGTTTCTTTCTTTCTGCCTTGGTACAGTCCCCATCCCGGCAATCCTGGTGCGTAATTTGCCGGACGAAGCAGGCGCCGCGCGGGGCTGTAGGGATCGCCATTAGCGGTCTGGAAGTAATCAATGATCTCGCGCTTGTCCCAAATGTGATTGCCGGTGGTAATGACGTCGATACCCAATTCAAACAATTCTTCGGTCAGAGGCGGCGTAATACCGAAGCCGGCCGCGGCGTTTTCCCCATTAGCGATCACCAGATCGATGGAGTACTGCTTGACGAGTTCCGGCAGGCGCTCCTTGACGATGGTTCGTCCGGGGCGGCCAAAAATGTCACCAATAAATAGAATGCGCATGGGCAAAAGCAGTTTCGATGGTAACACGCGAGTTCGAGATGGCTAGCGATCTGCGAGGTCGGCAGTTTTCAAGAAATCGTAGTTCCCCGCCGGATTTAGCGTGAGATTGTGAACTCGCTTGGTGTGCACCAGGACGTTGTCCTGATACCAGAGATCGATGTAAGGAAGATCCTCGGAGAGAATCTGCTGAAGTTCGGCGTAGAGCACTTTGCGCTTGGCCTGATCGAGTTCGCTACGGGCCTGATCGATGAGGGCATCGGCGCGCGGATTGGAGTAGTAGGTGCGGTTGGCGCCGTGGGGGGTAAATCTCGTCGAATGAAAAACGTATTCGAAGATGTCGGGATCTTCGTTGCCACCGACCCAGCGCAGAGAATGCAGTTGATACTCGCCGCGAGTCACGTCGGAGAAAAAGGTTGCGAATTCGAAGGTGCGGATGTCGAGCGCAATGCCGACTTCCCGCAATTGCTGCTGCAGGACAGCCGCCAGCAGACGCGTGCTCTCTTCGGTAGAAGTCTTCATGGTGAGGTGAAAGCGAACGCCGTTCACGGCCGCATAACCAGCCTGGTCGAGCAATTGGCGCGCTCGTTCCGGATCATGATCGTAACGCGGGACGTCGCCGTTGTAAGCCCAGCTCTCGGGAGGCAGAATGCTGTAGGCGGGCCGGGCGAAATCGCGCTGCAAATAGTGAATGAACGGCTGGCGATCAATGGCGTAAGCGATGGCCTGCCGCACGCGGCGATCGCGAAGAATGGGATCACGCAAATTGCAGGCGAGATAAGAAAGCACGGTGCCGGGACCGTGTAGCACTTCGAGGTTCGGCTCACGTTCGAGGGCGATCACGAGATCGCCGGTTAAGGCGTTGATGGCGACATCGGCGCTGCCTTTGCGCAACTCGAGAGCGCGAGTGGTGGTGTCAGGGATGACGGCGAAGCGAACGCGAGCGATGCGAGGCTTGTCGGCCCAGTAATCATTGTTACGTTCGATGACAACCTCTTTGTCCAGTTCCGCGCTGACAAAGCGAAACGGACCGGAGCCGACGGGGTGAGTGGCGACTTCATCGCCACTACCGTAGGGCACGATGCCTATGGCGCCGTCGGAAAGATTCCATAACAACGTGGCGAAGGGTTGTTTCAAATGGAAGACGACGGTGAAATCGTCGGGCGCGTCGATGTGATCGACAAAGCGATAGGCGGCGGATTTGGTGGTGCGAATCTTGCCTTGAAGGAGAGAGTCGAATGTCCACTTGACGTCTCGGGATGTAAGGGAGCGGCCGTCATGAAATTTGACAGCATGGTGGAGATGAAAAACATACGTAAGGGGATCGGGAATGTCCCAACTGTCGGCCAGTTGCGGCTGAACGTTCAAATGCTCGTCGCGAGTGAGCAAATCATCGAAAAGCAGGCTGTCGATGCGCTCGGATTGGGCGTCTAGACCGACCCGCGGATCGAGATTGACCGGACTACTCTCAATGATCATGACCAGCGTATGCGGTTGCGGCGGAGCGGAGCAGGAGAGCAGCGTGAAAAGCAAAAAGAACACCGCGAGAGGCAACAGTATCGCTGCATGGCGGGGCTTCTCACGCATAGGAGATTTTTCCGAGGATGGCAGGCTTCCTGGCGCCGGTAGCGGCGGGGACATTGGAAGGACGATGATTCCAGGTTTCGTAAGCGAGTAGGGCGAAGGCGACCGCTTCTTTGGCTTGCGAGGGCAGGCCGAATTCGTCAGAGGAACGGATCTGGAGACCGAGCAGGCGAAGTTCGTTGGCCAACCTAGCAAGCAATGTGGAATTGTGAGCGCCTCCACCGGAAACGATAAAGTCACGGTAGTTACCGCGACGGCGGAGAACGAAGCGATCAATGGCGATCGCAATCGAAGAAGCGGTGAGCGCGGTTGCAGTGGCGACGATGTCGCGGCGATCGGAACGCCCGCAGCGACGAATGAATTGGCGGGCGAATTCGCGACCAAATTCTTCTCGGCCGGCGGTTTTGGGCGGCTTGCGACGGAAGAATGGATGCCGCAGGAATTCGGCAAGCACCGGAGAAAGAACGGATCCTGAGGCTGCAATGTGGCCGTCGCGGTCGTAAGGGCGATGGAACAGGCGCTCGGTGACAGCGTCAATCAGCATGTTGCCGGGGCCGGTGTCAAAAGCGGTGACATCCTTCGCTGATGCCTTGGCTGGGATTGCTGTGAGATTCGCGATGCCACCAATGTTCTGCACGATACGGCCCACACGCACGTCGCGATACAAGAGGGAATCTAGAAACGGGACCAGCGGCGCGCCTTTGCCACCGGCGGCCATATCGGCTGGGCGGAAGTCAGAAATGACCGGCACGCCCAAGCGTGCCGCGATTATGGCGCCTTCGCCGGTTTGCCAGGTCACGGCAAGTTTACGGCCGAGAAATGGAGCCGGTTCGCCCTGATGATAGATCGTTTGACCATGGCAGCCGACGAGATCGACTTTTACGCGAAAGCGTTTTTGCGCTGCCAGAACGGCATCGCCGTAAAGTTCTCCGAGAAGAAAATTCAGTCTGGCAAGCTCAGCCACACTGGCGCGGGCTGAGTTCATAGTTGCAAGGATGAAGTTTCGGACATTGCGTGGGTAAGGAAATTCTGCATGGCCGAGGAGCTTAAAAGGCGGACGGGGTTGACGAGCGCGATCCGCGAATTTGACCAGCGCAACGTTGATGCCGTCGGCGGAAGTCCCACTCATTACGCCGGCGACGATCACGCGGATTCCTCGCTGAAAATCTGGTGATCGACACTTGCCATGCGCACCTGCTCGCCGAATTCCCATATTTCGCGCGAGAGTTTTCGCACGATGAGCGTAGTCGGAGTGGGAACGCGGTTTGGCAATTTCCACTTTTTCTTGAAAGTTAGAACACGCACGATGGAGTCATGGCAACGACGGGCGAATCGCGGATCAGCTTCCACTTGGTGGATGAGAGCTTCGTAGGAAAGCGCGATTTTTTCTTCGAGATGGCAGACCAGCCCGACATCGCCGCCGGCACGTATGAATCCGACAGCGGCTTCGTCGACGGTCGCGGCCTTCAACACACCGCCCATTTCGAGATCATCGGAAATTACCAGACCTCGATATCCGATTTTCTTGCGAAGGATTTTCGTAATCCACTTGTGCGAAAGAGACGCCGGCGTTCGATCGCGAGTTACCAGCGGGTAAGCGGCATGACTCACTAGAACCATTGGAGCCTGGCGGCGCAATAAACAATAAGGGGCGATGTCCTGTTTCCACAGCTGGTGGAAACTTTTCTTTACCGCCGGGAGTTCTTTGTGGGTGTCGAGCGCGGCGGCGCCGAGACCGGGAAAATGCTTTAGGGCGCCGAGCACATGCTGTAAGCGCAATCCCGCGAGGAATTCGCGGGCATAGACCGCGGCATGCTTGGGATCGGCTGCGACCACTCGCGACGCCATGACGGAGCGAGATTGTTCAAAGGGCAGATCCACGACGGGCGCTAAGTCGGTATTAAATCCGAATGCGCGGCAAGCTTTGCCGATCGTCGCGCCGTGTTTACGAAAAAGCTTGCGGTTGCCCGTAGAGTAAACATCGGCGGCCGATGGGGATGGACCGATCACATCGCGCAGCCGATCGACTGTGCCTCCCTCCATGTCGACACAACTAAATAGTGGTGTCGAGACACAAGATTGGCAATCCTTCAGCAGCTTGTGGGTTTGCTGAGCGGAGACGATGTTGCGGGCGAAGAGGATCACTCCAGCGGGCTGAATGCGAGTCAGCAGCGAACGGAGGCGAGATGATATTGCTGTGTCGTCGAAGCCGACGATCAGAAGTTGACCTATTTTCTGCCGGAAATCGAATTGCGACTTAGACATGAATGAGAAGTCGAGACCAGTTTAGCTTGTTACTCAACTTGCTTCTTCAATTCTGCCAGCAGATTCAACGCTTCGAGCGGCGTCAAGCGATTCAAATCCAGTTCTCGCAGTTTCTCGAGCACAGGTTGCGATAACGGCGTAAAGATAGTGAGTTGTGCGGCGGGACGCGGTTTTAGGTCGTCGCTGGCAAGTTGGTCGGTCAAGCGTTGTTCCGCACTCTCATGCTCCTGCAGCACTTCACGCGCACGCTCGATGACTTCATTGGGTAGGCCCGCCAGCTTTGCGACCTCGATGCCATAGCTGCGATCTGCCGCGCCCGGCTCGACTTTCCGGAGAAACACAATTCCGCTGCCAGTCTCCTTCACCGAGACGTGATAATTCTTTACACCGGAAAGACGGTCGGCAAGCTCGGTGAGTTCGAAGTAGTGGGTTGCGAAAAGAGTTTTGGCACGCGTGCGGGCGTGCAGGTACTCAACCGCCGCCCAGGCAATGGCCAAGCCGTCGTAGGTTGCCGTACCGCGACCGACCTCATCGAGCAGGATGAGTGAACGCGGCGTGGCAGTATGAAGAATGGCTGCAGTCTCAGTCATCTCGACCATGAAAGTGGAGCGGCCGCGGGCCAGATTGTCGCTTGCGCCAATTCGAGTGAAGACACGATCGATGATGCCAAGGCGAGCGGAAGCGGCGGGGACGAAAGATCCCATCTGCGCGAGAATGACGATCAGAGCGGTCTGGCGCAGGTAGGTGGACTTTCCACCCATATTTGGGCCAGTAAGAATAAGGACGGTGTGCGTGGTCGAGTTGAGATAGAGATCGTTGGGAACGAAGCGGTCGCCGGCGATATCGAGTTGCTCGACGACGGCATGACGTCCGCCGACGATTTCGAGATCGCCGGATTCATCGAACTTGGGACGGCAGTACTCGCGTAAGGCAGCGATGTGGGCCAGCGATGCGAGAACGTCGACTTCGGCGACGGCCAATGCGGTTTGGCGGATGCGGCGCGCCTCGGCTGCGATGGCGGAGCGCAATTCGGCGAATAAACGGCGCTCGATGTCAACAATCTTTTCTTGCGCGTCGAGAATTTTCGATTCGTACTCTTTAAGCTCGGGGGTGGTGAAACGTTCGGCGTTGACTAGAGTTTGCTTACGCTGATAATCCTGCGGGACAAGGTGCAGGTTGGGATTCGAGACTTCCAAGTAGTAGCCAAAGATGGAATTGAACTTGATTTTGAGCGAGGCGATGCCGGTGCGCTGGCGTTCGCGTTGCTCGATCTGAGCGAGATATTGTTTGCTGTTGCGGCTAAGATCGCGCAGGTCGTCGAGTTCCTTGTCGACTCCGGCGCGGATGACCCCGCCATCGCTGAGGGACAACGGTGGTTCAGGGACTAAAGTGGTGTCGATGCGCGAACGCAGATCGGTCAACTCGTCAACGGCGCCGTAAAGGGTTTGAAGACGTTCGGCTGAAAATTCGTGCAGGGCTTGGCGCAGCGCCGGAATTTTCGCCAGCGATACGGCGAGGGCCAAAACATCTCGCGGGTTGGCGGTTTCCAGCGTGACGCGGCTCAGCAGGCGCTCCAGATCGAGAATTCCATCGAGGGCTTTGCGGATTTCCTCGCGGCGGACAAGTTCTTTGACCTGCACTTCGACGGCGTCGAGACGGGCTTGGATGACTGGGAGTTCGATAGACGGGCGGAGCATCCAGGAACGAAGAAGGCGCTTGCCCATGGGCGTGACGGTAGCATCGATGGAGCGGAAGAGAGTTGTGCCTTCGTCGGCGCCAGCAAACAGGGGTTCGATCAACTCCAAGTTACGAACTGTGACAGCGTCGAGGACGAGACAGTTCTGGCGCTCGTAAAAGCCGATGCGGTCGACGTGATCGAGGGTGCCACGCTGGGTGGAACTGACATAGTGGAGAATCGCGCCAGCGGCAGAAGCAGCGGCAGTCTTTCCGGCCAAGCCGAAACCTTCGAGCGAGAGGACGCCGAAATGATTCTCCAGCAGAGGGATGGCATGATCGGGAGCGAAGATCCAATCGTCGAGAGGTGTTTCGGCGTATCCCGCGCTGTTTTTCGCGGCAACCGGCTGTGGCGGCGAAGCGCTGCCTTCAAATAGCGGCGCGGAAGAACCGTATAAAACTTCCTTTGGCCGCAATTGCTGCAGTTCTTCCTGAATGCGGCGAGCGCCATCTTCGCCGCGAAATTCGGTGGCGCGAAACTCGCCGGTGGAAAGATCGAGAGCAGCGAAACCAGCACGATCACCGATCTCAGCAATCGCCGCGAGAAAGTTGTTTTCTTCGGAACTGAGAGATGAATCCGCGGACGTGCCCGGCGTAACTACGCGCGTGACTTCACGACGGACAAGTTTTTTCGCAAGGCGCGGATCTTCGACCTGATCGCAAATGGCGACTTTGAATCCCTTGCGGATGAGCCTGGCGATGTAGCCTTCGGCGGCGTGGTAAGGGACACCGCACATGGGGACGGCGATTCCCTTTTCTTTGTTGCGGGAGGTGAGAGTGATCTGCAGTTCGCGCGAGGCCAGCACGGCGTCTTCAAAAAAAAGCTCGTAGAAATCGCCGAGCCGAAAGAAAAGCAGCGCGGCGGGATGTTCCTTTTTGATGGCGGCATATTGCCGCATCAGCGGAGTGGACGGCTCAGTCATTGCGCGGCTTTGCGCGGATTATAGCAAACCGCGAAGGGCCTACTGGCGGTGGAAATCACGGCTTGCTGCGAATCCCAATTCATGCCTGGACCAATCCCCAAATCAGAGTTGACGCGGTTCCCGTGCTGGTGGTCTCCTTAGGCATGGAACTTCGCAAAGATCCAATCACTCGATCATGGGTGATCACAGGGGACGACGTGCCGGACGGCTCGCCTCGGTCGGAAGTGTGCCGCTTCTGCCAGGATTCGCCGCAGCCGGCGCAGCTTGTGGCCAGCATGCCCGGAGTGCAAGGGACAGCGTGGTCGGCGCGGGCCATGGTGCATCCCACAGCGCTTTATCACATTGAGGGCGAGGCCTGGCGGCGCGGCGATGGCATTTACGATCGCATGCGGCCGGTGGGAGCGCACGAAGTGCTGGTGGAAAGTTTTCGCCACGACGGTCATTTGTGGAATGCCAGCGATGCTGAGATTGCGCAATTTCTGGCGCTAGCTGCGCAACGCATTCAAGACCTCAAGCGGGATGGGCGTTTCAAGTACATCTGCATTTCGAAAGATCACGGGGCGGGCGCTGGACAGGAATTCGAGCATCCGACTTCGCAGCTCACTGCGACCACGTTCGTGCCGCGACGCGTGCTTTACGAGTTGCGGGCGAGCCGGGAGTACTTTGCCTCGAAGGAGCGCTGCGTGTTCTGCGACATTCTGATGCAAGAGGCGAAGCAGGAGGTGCGGGTGCTGGAGAATCGCGGGGATTTCATTGCCTTGGGGCCTTACGCGCCGCGGGTTCCTTATGAGACGTGGATTCTGCCGCGAAATCATGAAGCTTCGTTCGAGCGGCACGGTTTGAATCGGCCTGCGATGATGCAGGATCTAGGAGCGCTGCTGCGCCGAACGTTGCAACGGATACGAACGTTGACGGAAGACTTTCATCTGGTGCTGCATACGGCGCCGAACAGTTTGCGTGGATCGGAAAGCCTGGGCTACTGGAAGACGCTGGACGATGATTATCACTGGCATATTGAGATCATGCCGGTGCTGCCGGGAAAATCGAAATCATACACATTCAAAGAGGTCTATTATTCGCCGCTGAGCTCCGAGACCGCGATGCGGCGGCTAAGAGAAGCGAAGGTGGCGGGATAGGGCGTCCTTCGCCTCTGCGTCGCACTTCCTTCGTCGGTCCTTGGCCGCTGTCGTCGGCTAGGCCGGTGTCGAAGAAGTTAGGTGAAGACATTCATGACGATCCGGCGGATGAAAACCTACACTGGAGGCCAGGGATACGTTTACCAATATTATTTTGTTGGCAAGCGAGAGGCAGAGGGTGCGACGGAATTTATTTTCGATGTCACGTCTGACCGGAAAACGATGTACGCAGTGAGCGTCTTTTTGCCGGGCGCAGCGCTAGGGCAATGGGCAGCGAGTCACGGACGCGCGCTAACCGATGCCGAGCAATATGGCGCGGTGAAGATGCGGCTGTTTCAGGCGTTCGATGAGATTGAAAATATGATGGCGGAAGGGCGGCGGCTTGTGGTCGGGGGCGGTGATTTGGAACGGTTGCTGGGGGCGCTGGGAGTGGCGTAGCGGACCGGTTGAGGTCTATTGCTTCGGCAGGGATTGCGAAAGACTGAGCAGGTTCTTCGGGGTTACGCGAATGGCGCCTCCGCGCGGGCTGTCGATATCGGCGATGAGAAAGAACGCGATCGAGACGGCAATCGGAACGATCAGGAGGATGAGCCAGTTGGATCGTCGCGCGCCATAGCCGATCAACAGGTTGCAGCAAACCCCGATTGTCACCATTAGTATCCAGGCGGCAAGCGGGATGCGGTTCCACCATGCGGACTGTGTGTATCCCTGCGAGTTCAAGACATCATTCATCCCGGAAACGGCGAGAGCGTTCACCGGCGAGGGCTGCGAAGAGGCTGGGAGAACTGCGGCCCACAGCTGATTTTGCAGTTCTAGATTAGCCGCATCGATCCTGGTGATTTCATTGGGATCGCGAGCGGTGTAAAAAGAAACTCGCTGATCGAGATACTTTCTCAGCAGGTCTCGTACGCGTCCACCGTCTGCCGGCGGCAAAAGGTCGGCACGAAGAAATTCGGTTCCGATGGCGTTGGCTTCCGCTTCCTCGTAAGTTTTGCGCTGATCGTAGCGGCTGATGGCCATGGAAAATGTGAAGCCGATGAGCAGTCCCAATAAGGTCAGAGTGGCGCTCAGAACGATCCCGAAATTCTCTCTTTGATCGTCGGCCAAGGGGCCGGTGCGTTTGCGAAGAAGGTCCCCAGCTTCCGCCGCCAGCCATAAGACGACGAAGGAAAAAGTAAACACCAGAGTTGGGGAATCCACTAGGGCCATTCGGTCTCTAATTCTTTATACCTTCAGCAGGTTCGCTATGCGAACGATGATCGGTGAGTCTATGACTGGGCCGGCATGAATGCAACCCGAGAGAGTGATGCCGAGACCCTGTGACCTGCGTCACATCGTCTTGTGACGCCCTATCCAGCCGTGGGTGGGCTGCCGCTGGCAGACTATAATCGCGTGGGTGAGGATCCCGGTCCTCGGAAACCCTAGTCAATATGCCGATACTTTGGCTTAGAGTTGCGCTGGGATGTTATGCAGTGGGGCTGCTTTATGCGCTGGTGGCGCTGACCCGCAGCAGCGATTGGCTGAACCGGATCGCGCTTCATGCCGCGTACCTCGGCATGGTCTTCCATTTTGTTTCGCTGACGGACGCTTTCCTGCTTTCTCGCCAGTTGACCTTTACCTCGGTGCACAACGCGGAATCGGTGCTGGGCTTTCTTATCATGGTCGTGTTCCTGCTGGTGTATGCGGTTTACAAGACGACGTCTCCGGGCATCGTAGTCTTCCCTCTGGTGTTTCTGCTGACATTTATTGCCGCGACAGGAGAGGCGCCGTTCTTATTGGCGTCCACGGGAGTGCGCACGGGATGGCTGTTTGCGCATATCGCGCTGATTTTCACGGGCTATGCGGCGCTGATTCTGAGCTTTGGGGCCAGTGTGTTGTATTTGATCCAGGAACGTTCGTTGAAATCCAAGAAGGGGGCTGGGATTCTCTCGCGGCTGCCGGCGCTTGAGGTGATCGACGAAATCGGATTTCGTTCTCTACTGCTCGGGTTTCCGTTTATGACGCTGGGGCTGATTGCGGGCACGATTGTGGCGCAGTCCACATATGGAACGGTGGACTTGCTCGACCCCAAGATTCTGTTGTCGATCCTGATGTGGATCGTGTACTTGCTACTGCTTTATACGCGTTGGAATGCAGGATGGCGGGGAAGGCGGGCGGCGTATCTTGCGGCCGGCGCTTTCGTGGCCGCAGTGGTGGCGTGGGCAGCCAACTACTTCAGCACCATACACAGGTTTGCGAAGTCATGACGTTTCAGCTCATCGGCGTGAATCACAAAACGGCTCCGGTGGAAGTGCGGGAGCGGTTGGCGGTTCCCGAGTCTCGGCTGCCCGAGGCGTTGAAGCGATTCACGCGGCATCCCGGGGTCGATGAAGGATTGATTTTGAGCACGTGCAACCGCGTGGAATTGCTGGCGCGCACGCAGAATGGCGGCGCCGATCTGCGCGGGTTTCTCAGCGACTTTTTCGGGATGGAACGCGCGGCTTTCGATCAGCATTTGTACGAATTCCGGGAGAAGGATGCAGTGCGACATCTGTTCCGCGTGACCTCGAGCCTGGATTCTATGGTGATCGGCGAGGCGCAGATTCTGGGACAAGTAAAGGAAGCTTACGCGACGGCCCGTGCGGTTGGAGCGGTGCAGACGCAACTGGATCAACTACTGACACGCGCTTTCGCAGTGGCCAAACGAGTGCGATCGGAGACGGCGGTCGGATCGTCGGCGGTGTCAGTGGCTTCGGTCGCAGTGGAACTGGCAAAGAAGATTTTTGGCGCGCTGCAGGGCAAGCAGGTTTACATTGTCGGCGCCGGGAAAATGAGCGAATTGGCGGCACGGCATCTGCTGGCACACGGAGCGTCGTCAATTTTCGTTGCTAATCGCACTTATGACCGCGCCATTCGGATGGCACAGCTTTTCAATGGCGAGGCGATCGAGTATACGCGGCTCTACGACACGTGCGATCGCGCCGATATTGTGATCACGTCGACGGGAGCGCCGCATGCGATTTTTCGGCGCGAGCATGGCGAACTGTTCATGAGCCGGCGCAAGAACCGGCCGATGTTTTTTATCGATATTGCGGTGCCGCGCGATGTCGATTCGGAAATGAATAAGGTCGACGGCATCTTTGTGTACGACATCGACGATTTGCAGCAAGCCATCGCCTCGCATGTTGCGGATCGCAGGAAAGAAGCCGAGCGGGCAGACGAAATTATTAACACCGAAGTCGACAGGTTCCATGCGCGGCTGCAGACACTCGAAGTGGTCCCGACGATTGTTTCGCTGCAGGACCATCTGGAGACGATTCGCCAAGCGGAGATCGACCGGGTGCGGGGAAGACTGGGGCAACTCTCGCCAGAGCAGGAACTGGCGATTGAGACGCTGACCCACGGAATTGTGAACAAGATCATGCACACGCCGATCAGTACGTTGAAGACGGCAGCACGGGAGTCGGAGGCGACGACGGTGGTGGATCTTGTGAAGCGCCTGTTCAATCTGCAGGAGAAAAAGGCGTCGGGCGGCGATGCAGGAGGACATAGCTGATGGCTCGACTGCGCATCGGTTCCCGGGGATCGCAACTAGCGCTTTGGCAAGCAAACCATGTTAGTGCGCTGTTGCGCGAGCGCGGACATCAGGTCGAAATTGAAATCATCAAAACGACGGGGGACAAGATCACGGACGTGGCTTTGGCCAAGGTCGGAACCAAGGGAATGTTCACCAAGGAGATTGAAGAAGCGCTGGCCGAAGGACGCGTCGACCTCGCGGTGCACAGTCTGAAGGATTTGCCGACGGAACTTGCTGCAGGATTTGAGATTGCGGCGGTCACCAAGCGGGAAAATCCGAGAGACGTGTTTTGCTCCGTAAAGTATGCGGGGGTTGATGAGTTGCCGGATGGAGCGCGGGTCGGGACGAGCAGTTTGAGGAGGCAGGCGCAGTTGAAAGCGCTGCGGCCGGATTTGGAGATTTATCCACTGCGGGGAAATGTGGATACGCGGCTGCGCAAGCTGGAAGCGGGAGAATATGACGCGGTGATTTTGGCCGCAGCGGGATTGAATCGGCTGGGCAAAACGAACCTCATCAAGCAGGTGATTCCTGCCGATGTGATGTGCCCGGCGGCGGGACAAGGAGCACTGGGGATTGAGATTCGGGCTGGAGATTCGGCGACGCGAGAGCATTTGAAATTCCTGGATGACGCTGATGCACGAGCGGCGACGACTTGCGAGCGTGCCCTTCTGAACAAACTGGGAGGCGGATGCCAGGTGCCGATTGGAGCGTTTGCGGAGGTTCGTGACGGAAAATTACATCTGGATGCTCTGGTAGCCGACCCGGATGGTTCGAAGGTATTGCGGGAGTCTCGGGAGGGCGCAGACCCGGTCTCGCTAGGGGAGTCAGTCGGAGAGATTCTCTTGCGCCGCGGCGGCGATGCGATTCTTGAGGAAGTTTACGGGCGAGGCATGGCGGTGCCGCAGCAACCGTAGTTGAATTCTTGTCACGTTTGGTTTCGACAGAGCAAGTCCTTGAAGAAAAAACCACAAGCAAAATCTCTATCCGGCGTGCATGTTCTGGTTGGCCGGGCGCGGCACCAGGCGGGCGCGCTTTCTGCTGGGCTGCGAAAGCTCGGGGCAGAGGTCATCGAGATTCCGTTTATCGAGATTCGCAAGCCACGATCGTACAAGCCGCTCGATACAGCTTTGAAAAATCTGCGGGACTATGACTGGCTCATTCTCACGAGCGTGAACGGCGTTGAAGCAGTTTGGGAGCGGATGGGTAGGTTGCGTCTGACAAGAGAGGCTCTGAAACACTTGAAAGTTACGGCAATTGGGCCGGCGACGAAAGAAGCGATTGAGAAACGGGGCGTACGCGTTGATGTCGTGCCGGAGAGATACGTGGCGGAGTCGGTAGTCGCGAGTTTGCGGGAGCAGGTGAGGGGCAAGCGAGTTCTGCTGGCGCGAGCAAAAGTGGCGCGGGACGTGATTCCTCGGGAACTGAGGGAATTGGGGGCGCGGGTAGATGTGGTTGAGGCGTATGAGACTGTGGTTCCGCAGAAATCACGGACGAAGCTGCGGACAATCCTGAAAGATCTGACGAAGCGGCCGGATGTGATCACGTTCACGAGTTCGTCGACGGTGAGGAACTTTGTGGCGCTGTCGGAACGCGGGCGAGGGCGCCCGCGCCACACAGGCATTCGCTTCGCTTCGATCGGGCCGGTAACGTCGGCGACACTGAGAGAGCTGGGATTGCCGGTCGATATCGAGGCGAAGGAGTACACGATTCCGGGGCTGATTGAGGCAATTGTGAAGGGCCGGAAAACGCAGATTCCTCGGGACTAAAGTCCGTCGGAATGACAATTTCATAGAACTGCATGGTTAATCGGGCAGCTTGCAGCCGCAGTCAGCCGGCGGCACGTGGGCTTTCAGAAAATCTGACACGCGCTGATAGGCGTCGATCTGATTCTCGACTTTCGAAAAGCCATGACCTTCGTTTTCATAAATCTTCAATTCGACTGTCCCACCGCGCTTTTTGATGGCATCAACCACCTGCTGCGATTCTTCGCTGGGACAGCGCGGATCGTGGCCGCCAGCGAGCAATAGCAGAGGCGCCTTGATCTGATCGACGAAGAAAATCGGCGAGCGATCGTGGAACAATTCTTTGTTCTTTTGCGGATCGCCCATGGTTGCGAGATCGGACTGCTGCAGCACCGGGTCTTCATTTTGAATTTCGGTGAACCAGTTGACGAAGGGCACGATGGGCACGCCCGCGGCCCAGACATCGGGCGCCTTGGTGACGCCCATCATAGTCATATAGCCGCCGTAGCTGCCGCCGACGAGCGCAATTTTCTTGGGATCGAGATAGCCGGTTTGCTTAATGAAATCGGCCGCAGCCAGGACGTCCTGCAAATCGCCGCCGCCCATGTCGAAGAGATTGGCCTGCTGAAATTCTTTGCCGTAGCCGGTCGAACCGCGATAGTTGGGCGCGATGATCATGTATCCCTGATTAACCATGTGCTGGATGAAGCGGTTGAACAAGTTCATGCTCTGCGCAGTCGGACCACCGTGCACGTAAACGATGGCAGCATTCTGGCCGTTGCGCACCATGTTGTAAGGAACGTAGACAAAAGCGGAGATGGTCCACTTGCCGTCGCGGCTGGGAAAGTGAACGAGAAACGGGTCAACCATGTCATCGGAGTTGACACCCGCGATGAGCGAATGGGTGATCTGCTCGGATTTGCCGGTTGCGACATGATAGACCCACAGGTCATTGGGAGCGTTCGGGCCGTTGTGGCTGTAGAGCAGACGTGAGCCGTCGTGAGTGAAAGCCGACGGATCGCCGGCGGTTGAATTCACACCCTCAGGGACGGGCAGCTTTCTATTAGTCGCGGTGGCGAGATTGTGCAGGTAAATCTCGGCATTGCCGTCAAGATTGGTTGTCCAGGTTAAGGATTTTCCGTCGGGCGAGAAGTTCGCGCCCTGAGATTCCCATTTTTCTTTCGTCAGCCAGGAAATTTTCTTCGAAGCTATGTCGAGCAGGGCGACGTTCTGGTAGCCATTGGCAGCATTGGAAGTGATGAGTAACTTCTTGCCGTCGGGCGAAATATCTTCGGCGCGATAGAGATGTTCGCCATCGTGCGGTGTGAGCAAGGTGCTGCCACCGCTGGTGACATCGGCGATAAAGATATTCGAATCCGTGCCCTTGGCTTGCCATTGGGTGTAAACGATCGATTTTCCGTCCTGCGCCCAAATGGGATTTTCGTTGATTTTGTCGGCAGGGGTATCAGTGGTCACGTGTTTCACGTCGCGCATCAGCATGTCGAAAACATCGATTTCAAAAACCGACGATGTTTTCGGCTTCACGGTGTAGGCGAGATAACGGCCATCGTGCGACCATCGCGGCTCTTCTTCGGAAATTTCACGCGTATGGGTCAGATTCACGACCTGGCCGGTTTTCGGGGAGACGATGAAGATGTCCCACTGCTCGTCGCCGTCGTAGTCGGACATGTAGGCGATCCATTTGCCGTCAGGCGACCAGGCGGGCGAAGTTTGCCGCTGCTCGCTGACGGTGAGTTGCGTGGGCCAACCACCCGTAGATGGCACGACCCAGAGGTTGTTTCGCCCGCTAATATTCGTGACAAAGACGACGTTCTTGCCATCCGGCGACCACGATGCCGGGCCGATCTGGCGGGTCATGTAGAGCTTTTCGATAGAAAGATTCTGCTGAAATTGCTCCACATTGGCGTTGGGTTTGCTGGTGATCTGCTTAGGATCGGTGATGACGTGGGGCGCGGTGGAAGTTTGGGCGGGGGCGAATGGAACCATGAGTACGACGATAGCAAAGAGAATACAAGGACGCATAGGATTTGAAGTTAGACGAGAGACAGAAAGAAAATTCTAGCAGAGGTAGCCGTCGCAGCCGAAAAAACGTGCGCAAATGTAGATGCGCCAACAGCAGGTCCCTCGACTACGTGATTTGATTCGCAAGCGACTCAAATCGCTTCGCTCGGGATGACAATGTTGCGTGGGCCGCGGAGCATTTACAGCTTTGCGTCTTTGTGAATGTCGACGGTGCTCCAGGTTTTGTCGGCGGCATGGCAGATGTTTTCCAAGGCGCAGTCGACACATTTCGGATTTCGCGCCATGCAGAGTTTGCGGCCGTGCCAGATGATTTGATGGGCGAAGATGATCCACTTTTCGCGAGGGATGACTTGCATCAGATCCTGCTCGATTTTGGCGGGATCGATATTTTTAGTGAGTTCGAGACGGCGAGAGATGCGGGTAACGTGGGTATCCACAACCACACCATCTCCTTTTTTGAACCAGGTTCCGAGCACGACGTTCGCGGTCTTGCGCGCAACGCCCGGAAGGGTAAGAAGGTTCTCCATGTCATCCGGGACCTCGCCGCCGAAATTAGCGACGATTTCCTTGGCGGCACCAACAACCGATTTCGATTTATTGCGGAAGAATCCGGTAGAACGAATATCGGGTTCGAGCTGCTCTGGTTTTAAGGCAGCGAAATCCTGGACCGTCGGGTATTTACGAAACAGCTCGGGGGTCACGCGGTTCACGTTCACATCAGTGGATTGTGCCGAAAGAATAGTGGCGACCAGCAGTTCCCAGGCAGATTTGTGGGTCAAAGCACAAGTGGCCTCGGGATAAAGTTGATCTAGGCGGCGAAGGATTTCTGCGACGCGGTCGGGTGCAGTTGGGTTGTAACCTTTGGGGGCCTTACCGGGAGACTTTTTGTTTTGCTGCAGCTTCGATTTTCCCCGCCGTGAAGCACTGGAAACCTTGGCTGATTTTAAGCGAAGAGCAGCTCGTGCGCCTTCCTGGCGGCCGGTCTTGGCGGGTTGGCGGGGAACGATGCCGCGTGGCATGGCGATCTCTCCTAAGTAAAACGAGCTTAAATGTTAGCAGAAGCAAACCGCTCATTTACTACAGAGACACAGAGAACTCTTACGAAGAAAATACATGAATCTCGGTGTCTCCATGCCAGAGATGGGAGTTCTGGCCTCGCAATTGACGGAAGCCGACCCGCTCGGTAGTCTTTAGAAGAACTTAGGGGAGCAACCGTGGCGGTTAAGGCGATCAAGCTGGGGCAGGTGTGGCGCAAGGACGAAGACGGGAAGGATTATCTCGTCACTAAAGTTTACAGCGAGGTGTTCTCGCAGTTCGCGGTGTTGCGTCCGGCGGAACTGAGCGCACCGGACGCTCCTACGGTAAAGGTCAAAGTGTCGAAGAGTGCCGAGGGCGCTTCCCTGCCCGGCTTCACGTTTACTCAAGAAGGGTCTTTCTAGCCGGGCGCATTCACGTGCTGACCATCTGGGCCTCTCGCGGAACCGCCGTCCATGACTGAAAAAATCCTCACGGTTGTCTTCATCTTTATTAAGTCGGTGATGGCGTGGGGCGGCTATGCCGGCATCATGCTGCTCATGGGCATTGAATCCGCGTGCATTCCGTTGCCTTCGGAATTGATCATGCCGTTTGCCGGGTATCTAGTGTTTGAGGGTGCGTTGAAGCTGTTCTGGGCGGCAACGTTTGGAGCCATCGGCTGCAACCTGGGATCGCTGGTTGCTTATGAGATCGGCTGCTACGGCGGACGGCCGCTGGTGGAAAGATATGGACGCTGGATTCTGTTGAGCCGCCGCGAACTTGATTGGGCGGATCACTTCTTTGCGCGCTGGGGATATCTGGCGGTGTTCCTTGGCCGATTATTGCCGGTGGTACGGACTTTCATCGCTCTGCCGGCAGGAATCGCGCGCATGCCTCGCGGACGGTTTCATGTTTATACTTTTCTCGGATCGTGGCCGTGGTGCTTCGCTTTAGCCTGGTCCGGAATGAAACTGGGAGAAAACTGGCGCGAACTGGGAAAATATTTTCACCAGTTCGACGCGGTCATTGGAGTTGTGTTGGCCGCGGGTATTATTTGGTTCGCGTGGACGCATTGGCAGAATCGCATTACGGCAACGGAGTGAAGGACCTCCGTGGTTGGCTGTTGGTGGTTGGCTGTTGGGAATCAGTCGTTGGTTGTTGGTCCTTGGTCGTTGGCGATTCGTCGTTGGTCCTGCGTCGTTCGCGACTCGTCCTTGGTCGTTGGGTAAACCCCAGCGATATGATCTTTCCGAAGGAGTTGAGATATGAAAGCGCTTTTGATCGTACTGCTGCCCTTCTTGATGGGCCCGTTCTTGTTGGCGCAGACCTCGGCATCGGCATCAGACCAGCCGTTTGTTGTCGAATACTATTACAAAACCAAATGGGGGCATGCGGATGAGTTTCTGACACTCTTTAAGAAGAATCACTATCCGCTGTTGAAGAAAGAAGCCGAGATGGGGCGGATCGTGAGAGTGTGGATGGACCAGCCACGCTATCACACCACGGAAGATGGACGCTGGGATTATCGAGTCACGATTGTTTTCAAGAACGCGGCGGTGGCCAATGAGCCGTTTGACGAAGAAGCGATGAAGAAGCAGCTATTTCCCGATCAGGAAACGTATGTGCGCGAGGAACAGCGAAGATTCGAAATTCTGGATGCGCATTGGGATTTGCCCATAAAGCAGGTCAACCTCGAAGCGAAATAAGTTTGCACAAAAAGCTACGATTCGTATCGCGTTACGATACAATCATTTACGGGCCGTGAGGCGCAATCGCATCCGACTGCGAATTGACATGGCCTCGGAATGCTTTTTAAAATATTTTTATTCCACATTCTTCAGATGTGGCACGTTCCAAACGGCTGTGGATCCTCGCTGTTTGGCATTAAGTTCGTATGATCACAGTTAAAGACCTGACCAAGCGGTACGCACGCACCATTGCAGTAGATCAAATTTCATTCCAAGTGGCGAAGGGGCAGATTGTGGGGTTTCTCGGGCCCAACGGCGCGGGAAAAACTACGACCATGCGGGTGCTTACTTGTTTTCTGCCACCCTCGGCCGGAACAGCCACGGTAGCGGGATTTGACGTTCTGGAACAGCCGCTCGAAGTGAAAAAACGCATTGGATATTTGCCGGAGACGCCGCCGATTTATCCGGAGATGGAAACCGGCGAGTACTTACAGTTTGTGGGCAAGTTGAAGGGGTTGCGCGGATCGGAACTGCAGAAGCGAGTGGATTATGTGTGCGACCGCTGCGCGGTGGCCGACGTTAAGACCAAGTTGCTGGGGAAATTATCAAAAGGATATCGGCAGCGGGTTGGGCTGGCGCAGGCGATTATTCACAATCCCGAGGTTTTGATTCTCGATGAACCTACGGCTGGATTGGACCCCAAGCAGATCAACGAAACGCGGGATTTGATCAAGGACCTGGCGGGCGAGCACACGATCATCCTCAGCACGCACATTCTGCCGGAGGTTGAGCAGACCTGCGAGCAAGTCATCATTATTAACAAGGGCAAACTGGTTGCGACGGACTCGGTACGGAATCTGGAGGCGCGAGCGCGCGGCGCAGAGTCGGTCGTAGTCGAAATCGCCGGCCGCAATGGCAGCCTGGACGCTTCCACAGCACAGCACAGGCTGGAACAAGTTGCCGGCGTGAGCAAGGTTTTGAGCAAAGGACAGAAAGATTCGCGGGCGATTTTCGAAGTGGAAAGCCAAAAAGGACGACTAGTGCGCGGCGACCTGGCGCGCGCAGTAGTCGAATCGGGATGGGATTTGAATGAACTTCGCCCGGCAGCGATGAGCTTGGAAGAAATCTTCCTGCAGCTCACGGGAGGCCAGGCCGCCGCCGAACCTGAGAAAGCTGTAACCAAGGGGGCGAAGGAACCATGAGGAATGTCTGGGTCATTTGCCGGAAAGAACTGGGCAGCTATTTTGCCTCGCCGGTCGCGTATTTGTTGCTGACGATGTTTGCGTTGATCTTCGGTTTCTTCTTCTGGAATGCACTCGGTTATTTTGTGATCGAGAGCATGGAAATGCAGATGCGCGGGCAGACATTTCCGATGAATCTGAACGAGCAGGTCATTCGCCCGCTGCTTTCGAACGCGAGTGTGATCGGATTGTTTTTCATTCCGATGATTACCATGCGGCTGTTCGCGGAAGAAAAGCGCACAGGGACGATTGAGTTGCTGGCGACGTCGCCGGTGCGAGACATCGAAATCATCATCGGGAAATGGCTGGCGGCTTTGATTCTGTATTCGTGCCTGCTGCTGTTCACGGCGATTAATTTCGCGTTTCTGTTCCGGTACGGCAATCCGGATTGGAAGCCGCTGGCAGTGGGATATCTGGGATTGTTGCTGCAAGCCGGTGCATTGTTGGCGATCGGCACATTTATCTCGACGCTGACCAAGAATCAGATCATCGCCGGGGCAGCGACGTTTGGGGTTTGCCTATTGCTCTGGGTATTAGAGTGGGTCAGCGGGTATGAAACTGCGCTGTGGGCGCAAGTGTTGTCGTATATGTCGGTGATCACACACTTCGAATCGTTCGGTAAGGGCACGATCGATTCCAAAGACGCAGTTTTTTATATAACACTGACATTTCTGGGTCTGTTTTTCACGGCGCGGTCGCTGGAATCGCTGCGCTGGAGGTCGTAGATGGCGAGTCAATGGTTGAAGGCGAGACAGACTAAGTACGCGGCGTTCGCGACCGCCTACATCATTATTGTGATTGCCGGGGTGGTAGTGGCCAATGTACTCGCTGACCGCTACAACAAGTCGGTGGATGCGACCTCGAACAAACGGTATAGCCTTTCGGAGCAGACTGCCAAGATCGTCAAGGGCCTCAAACAGAACGCGACGATTACCTACTTCAATCAGAGCACGAACTTTCGCGAGGGCAAGGACCTGCTCGACGAATACGCGAACCTTTCGCCTAAGGTGAAGGTGTTGTATGTCGACCCTGACAAGGACCCACAACTGGCGCGGGAGGCGGGAGTACGAAATTTCGGCACGGCGATTGTTCAGATTGGTGACAAAAAGGAAGAAGCCAAGAGCATGACGGAGGAAGGCATCACCGGCGCTTTCATCCGCGATTTGAAAAGTACGACGCGCACGGTGTGCTTTGTGACGGGAAGCGGCGAGCACCAGATCGACGACAGCGCGCGCGATGGCTTTTCGCAATTCAAGACCATGCTGGCGAAGGACAGCTACGAAACCAAGGCCATCGATCTGCTGCAGAAGGCGGAAGTGCCGGCAGATTGCACGACGCTGGTGGTGGCCGGGCCGGGACGAAATTACGAGCAGCCGGAAGTCGATGCCATCAAGAAATATGTGGAAGGCGGCGGGCGGGCGTTCTTCATGCTGGATCCGCCGCTGAAAATCGGGCGAAGCGGCATCGCCGATAATGACGCGCTCACGAGCTTGCTGCAAAGCTGGGGCGTGACCATGAACAAAGATCTGATTATCGATCTGAATCCGATTGGACAGCTTGCCGGGCTGGGGCCGCAGGTGGCGCTGGTGACGAGCTATAGCTCGCAGCCGATTGTGGAGGACATGAAAGGAACGGCAACCGGCTTCCCGCTTTCGCGATCGATGGAGATCAAGAACGGCGACAAGACGAACGTGCAGAAATTATTCGATTCCTCGAGCACGAGTTTGGCGACGATGAACCTGAGTTCGCCCACGGTGAATCCGAACGATCCGAAGAACAAAAAGGGCCCGCTGACGATCGCGGCCGCCGGGACTTACAGCACGGGGAAAGAAAACTCGCAGGGACGCTTTGTAGTGGTGGGCAGTTCGTTGTGGGCGGCGAATCAATTTATCGATTTCAACGGCAATAACGACCTGGCGCTAAACGCGGTGAACTGGCTTTCTTCGGACGAGGACCTGATTTCGATCCGGCCAAAAGCGCCTGAGGACAGGCACATCACTATGACGCGGGCGCAACTAGCGATGGTGCGGGCGACCAGTCAATTTCTGTTACCGCTGGTAGTGGTGGTGGCAGGATTTTTTGTGTGGTGGAAGCGGAGGTAAGAAGGCAGCTCGCATGGTTCGAGTGGTGTCTCGTAAAACAGCATGAAAATTCGCGGCCTGCTTATTGCAACTATAGTTTTTTTGATTCTCGCCGGTCTTCTTTATTATTCCAATCATCACAAGCCGGCCGAAGAAGCGGTCAAGGCGTCGAACGAACATCCATCCATCCTGAAGCTCGACGAAGCCAACATTAACAAGTTGGAAATCAAGAAAAAAGATTCGCCGGCGATTGTGCTCGCGAGAAACAGCTCGGGGAGTTGGCAAATCACCGAACCGAAGGCCTATGGCGCGGATCAAAGCACGATGAATGGCGCGCTCGCGTCGCTTTCGGCGCTGAATTCCGAGCGTGTGGTGGAAGACAAAGCCGCGGATCTCAAGCGGTATGGGCTGGATCAACCCGCGATTGAAGTGGATGTAACGGAAAAAGACAACAAGACGCAGAAGGTTTTGTTTGGCGACGATACACCAGCGGGCGGAGCGGTGTATGCGATGCTAGCCGGCGATCCGCGGGTTTTTACGGTGTCGAGCTATAACAAGAACAGCGTAAATAAAAGCCTGGACGACTGGCGGGACAAGCGGCTGCTGACCGCGAATCCGGACAAGATCAGCCGGGTGGAATTGATCCGCAAGGATCAAACGATTGAATTTGGGCGCAACAAGGACGAGTGGCAAATTCTGGAGCCGAAGCCGCTGCGGGCGGATAACTTTGCGGTCAGTGAATTGATTCGGAAATTGACAGATGCACGGATGGACCTCAGCGGGACGGAAGCAGACAACAAGGAAAGCACGTCGGCATTTGCCCATGCCACACCGGTCGCGACGGCAAAGCTGACAGACGAGTCCGGGTCGCAAAATCTGGAAGTGCGGAAGAGCAAAGACACGTACTACGGAAAATCCAGCGTGGTGGAAGGAACTTATAAGTTGAGTTCCGACCTTGGCGCGGAACTCGACAAGAGCTTGGACGACTTCCGGAATAAGAAGCTTTTTGATTTCGGCTTCAACGATCCGAACAAAGTCGAACTGCACAACGGAGCGAAAGCTTATTACTTGACCCGCAGCGGCGAAGACTGGTGGTCGAACGGCAAGAAGATGGATGCGGGGATGGTGCAGACATTCATCGCCAAAATGCGGGACCTTTCCGCGAGCAAGTTTATCGAATCCGGCTTTGCCAATCCTACGATTGAAGCCGATGTCACTTCCGATGACGGCAAGCGGGTAGAGAAAGTTTCGTTCGCGAAGTCAGGAAACGATTACGTTGCCAAGCGGGAAAACGATTCGGGCTTGTATCAAGTCGATTCCAGCGCGGTCGACGATCTGCTGAAGGCGGCGGACGATATCAAGACGCAGAAGTAAGTCAATCCCCGCCCAACCAAAACCGGGTTGAGTGGGGCACCCCTGCAACAAATAAGAATCGTGCGAGAATGAGGCTCGATGATCGTTCTCGAATCGCAGCGATTGCTCTTTCGCGAGCATGAACCCGGCGACCTCGACGCCTATTGCGCGATGGAAGCCGATCCCGAGGTTCGACGCTACGTTGGCGGCGCTCCACGTACTCGCGAGGAGGCAAAGCGCAAATTCCGCAGCGCGCATTTAAAACACGCCAAGGCGCGACTTGCGCTGTGGGCAACAATCTTCAAACCCGACCGGCAATACATTGGCTATTGCGGCTTGTATCCAAATTTTGGGCCGCAAGGGCCAGTCGCGCACGAGGCGACGTTGGCTTTCTACCTGTCGCGGGAATACTGGGGACGAGGACTAGCGACCGAAGCCGGCCGAGCCTTTATTGAATTCGGCTTTGGCCAGTTGAATCTTGCGCGCATCGTCGCCACAATTGAAGTGGGCAATGCCGCCTCGCTGCGAGTTCTCGAAAAGCTGGGTTTTGTGCTGACCGGAACCGAAAATAGCGCGCGATCATTTCACACGTTCGCACTGGTCAACGCTTCAGAACGGCCCAAGCCTTAAATTAAAACTGACTCCAGCTTAGAACGCTAGTTTCAGTCCGAACTGCACGGTACGGGGACGATGGGCCTCGATCGGATGCAGGAACGAGCTTCCCACCATACAACTGGGATCGCCAGCGGAGTACGTTTCCTGCCCATAACAAGTAATGGTGTTATTTGCCTGATTACCGCGATCGGGATCGTAGATGATGAATTGCGTGTGATTGAAAACGTTGAAGGCTTCGGCGCGAAATTCGAGGGTCGCACCCTCCGTTACCTTGAAATGCTTGAGCAGGGCCATATCGAAATTCAGGCGGCTGGGATTGTTGAGAAAGTTCCGTCCCGCGTCGCCGAAGGTCAGGCCGGTAGGCGCTGCAAAGGCTTCCGGATTGTATAACAGCGGCCCAATACTGCCCGAACTGAAGGGGGCGCGGGAGCGAGGGTTTCCAATCACGTCGGGATACGACCCTGCGCCGATGCCGTTGGCCACGCCGGCATTGTCCAGCACGGAAGTTCCGTTGGAGCTTGCGCCATTGACTACGCTAAAAGGCGTGCCGGACTGGTAGACGGTGATGCCGGTGAGTTCCCAGCCGGTGGCGATGGTTCGACCGACGCGAGACTCGACGTCGGGAGGCGGGTTTCCGGAATCGCTGCTCCAGTTCGACATGGAAAGACGAAGTTTGTTGATAAGGCTATCGAGCTTGTAAATATAGTTGACGCTGAGCAAGTGGCGCTCATCGAAATTGGAACTCGCTTTATTGGCAGCGAGGTCGAGCGCGTTGACTAAGGTGGTGTCGGAGCGGTCGGACGAATCATCGATGGAGTGGCTGTAAGAATAGGCGACTCCTACGGTTAGCGGTCCGGTAGCGTGACGGAGGGTGGCCTGCAGTGCGTTGTAATTTGAATCCGCGGCATTTTGGAGGGAGAAGACTCGTCCGATCCCAGGTGCGAACGTGCGCAAAGAATTGGGATCGGGAATGGTTTTGTAGGGTGTGCCGAAACAGGCTGCTTCTAAATTGACGAAGCCGGGCTGGCCGACGCTCGCCGTGGTCGTGGCCGGAAAATCCTGGGTGATCGGGTTCTCGGGTCCGTACAAAGTGAACTTGGCCCCATCATAGCTGCTGCAGTCCTGCAAGGTGAGTGGTTGGCCAGGAAGAAAGGGATTCTTTCCAGCGGCGACGGGAGCGAGTTGGTTGATCTGAAGGTCGGTAGTGAGATGCGTGCCTTTGCTGCCGACGTAGGCGATGGTCGCGACCGTGTTTTTATTCACTTCGCGTTGAATACTGAGGCTCCACTGCTGCACATAGGGCCAAACGGCTGCGGTCGGAATCGCGGTTACGTTCAGAGGATATGCGCCCTGGCCCGGGCAGTTGCCGCCGCCAGCGGGGAGCTGGCCCACACCTCCGATGCACTCGTAGCTGAAGGGCCGGTTTTGCGTCATGTCGAGCACGAGCGGGGCGCTGCCTTCGAGTGAACCGCTGTTGGCTTCGTTGCCGGAACCGTGGTGGAAGAACATTCCGTAACCGGCGCGAATGGACATCTTGCCATCGCCACGAGGATCAAGGGCGAAACCGATGCGGGGAGCGGGATTGAATAAATGTCCGGTCATGCAGCCATCGGGGACACCGTTTACTCCGCAGCGGACAAGGCCATTGGTGATGCGGGGGTCAAGATTAGTCAAGTTGAGGGGGATCGGCTGGCAGTTTGTGCCCACCGAATTGCAGGTGCCAGGGACGGCAAGTCCTCCGGTGACGCTGTCAATGGTGGTTTCTGCTGCGAGCGACTTGTTAAACGCAGAGGGCGTCCAGTTGTAAATGTTGTTGTACTTTTCGTGCCAGAGACCGAACAAGCTCATGCGGAGACCGAGATTCAGAGTCAAGCGCGGGTTCACGCGCCAGTCATCTTGAAAATAGGGTTCAACCACGTTGTAACGGCTGTAGTAGTTGAGCTGAGCGCTATCCTGCTGAAAGTTCTTGATGGCGCCACCGCCGTTAGGACGGTTGCCGCCAGCTCCGAGGAGAAAATCCGCGAAGGCATTTCCGGTAGTGTTGTAGCTGCTGACGTTGCTGAAAATTAGCAAGCCCTGCACGTCGCCGTTGTTGGCTCCGACAGCTTGATTCAGTTCGTTACGCTGGGCGACGACCCACTGGACACCAGTCTGCAGGGTGTGTTTGCCGACGACCTTGCTGAGGTCATCGCGGAAATTGTAAGTGGGATTGCTGTGGTGCCAGGGCAAATATCCGGGATCCATGCCGAAACCGTATCCGCCGTACGCCTGATTCGTTCCCTGGATCAGGACGCCAGGCATCTTTCCACCGAAGCCGTTGTTGAAGAGGTAGCCCATGGTGAGGCCAGCCGGCCGCTGGTACGAGGTTCCGTTAGAGTCGATGTTGTTCATCGTGATGTGATCGGTGGTGTAGCTAACGATGAATTGGTTCAGCAGGCTGGGCGAAATGGTGCTGGTCAGGTTGGTTAACATGCTGAGTCCAGGCCCGATGAACCGGCTCTGTAAATTGGGAAAGCTATTGCTGACCGTAGCCCACTGCGGCGAGAGGACGATGGTGTTCCACTGATCGTGAATATAACGGAAGGTTAGTTTGTTCCTGGGAGTAAGAACTTGGTCGATCTTGAATAATTCTTCACGCCAATAGGTGCTGGGAGAAACATCGCCGGTGAAACAAGAACCGATGCTGGAGTTGCAACCGGTGGTCGAGTTAGGCAGTGGCAGAATATTGTTGTTCAGCAGAAGTTGAGCGTTGGGGTCGATGGGGACGATGTTTCCCGGGAAGGTGAAATAGGTGGCCTGCTGATCACCGTTTGTGGGCAATTGCTGCAGAATGCCCGGGCAATCGGGATATTTGCTTCGTGAAAACGTGGTTGACGTTCCCGGCAGGCCGTTCATGGGCGGAGTCACGAAGGGGCAGACGTCGCTGAAATTTCCTTGCTGCTCGGCAGCGGAGGGAACGCCCTGGTTGTACGGGATGGGCGTGCGTTCCAAATGGAATTCTTCGGAGGCGAAGAAATAAGTTTTGTCTTTTCCGTTGTAAATCTTGGGGATGATCACCGGACCGCCGAGAGTAACGCCGAAATCGTTCCTTCGATACAGTGGCGCCTTTGTGCCCTCATCGAAGTAACCTTTGGAGTTGAAGAATTCGTTGCGGATAAATTCATAGACGTTGCCGTGGAGATCGTTGGTTCCGGATTTGGTTTCGGCAAGAACTGTGCCGGATGCGCTGCGGCCATACATCGCACCATAATTGGAGGTCAACACCTGCACTTCGCTGAGCGCATCCAGGCTGGGGTAAACAATCAACGTGCTTTGGTTGCCATTGAGGCCTACGTTGATGACGTCGCCCCCATCGATATTGAAGGAGTTGTATTCCACTCGACCGCCGTTCACGCTGTAGCGAACGCTTCCGGTCACGCCAACTTTGGCTTCGTCCTGGCCGGTTTGATTGCTGACGCCGGGAGTCAGCGCAATCAACTGGGTGAAGTTGCGACCGTTCAGTCCCAGGCTTACGAGTTCCTTTTCTGTGATGACCCCAACAATTTGCGAAGTTTCGGTTTCGACCTGGGTGACTTTTTGGCCCTCCACGTTGACCGATGTTTTTTCTCCGGCGGGTTCGAGAACCGCATCCATGGTGAGGCTCTGAGTCGCAGTCAGGGTAAGTCCGTCGGTGTGAAAGTCCTTAAAGTTGGGCGCTGAAACCGTCAAACTGTAGGTCCCGGCGGGCAATCCGGTAACTTTATATTCGCCGCGTTCGTTGGAGGTTCCGATTGTCTTCTTGCCGCTGCTGTCGGTGACGGTTACAGTGGCGGCCGTCAGGACAGCGCCGGTCTGATCGGTGACCGTGCCGTCGAGAGTGGCACCGGTTTTTGCGGAAGGGGCTGGACTCTTAGTCGTCTGGGCTGTACTACTTACACAAATCAGTAACGAAATCAATAAGAGATAAAGCAATGCGGTCGCAAGTCGCAAAGTGGTCACCCTTCGCCTGGGAATGGAAACGACACATGGTGCAGAGAAATTGTGACGTTACGATGACACGAATGTTAATTTCAGGTGAAAAACGAAAGAGGCGAAGTCAAGGCGTTGAAGTTGAGCGAAAAAAAGAATCTCTGAGTCCCGGCTGCCTACCTGCTTGAGAGTGCGCTCGCAGAGGGCAAGGCGCGCGCCGAAACCTGTCCGGTGAACCCGACAATTCACGAGATTTTAATTTTGCTGTCGCTTGCCTGCAACACGCATCGACGATAGTTCCCACGACTCAGCCAGGCGACTGCTTGCGGAGTGATCAAGTTGCGCCGCCGAGTCAGGGCTCGTCGTTTGCCACAATCGCTCAGCAAACTCAGATTCGGCGTGCGTTGGGATTACGTATCGCCGCAGTTTAAACACGGGGGTGCTCCCCCTAGCCGCGCAAATTTGCGCCACGAGGAAACACACGATGACGAAGCGAACCATGATAACTGCAGCGGTGCTCGCTCTGCTTCTTCTCTTAGGAGTCAATGCATTTGCGGCCAATCCGGTGCAGGTGAATCTGACCGGGTCTTCCGCCATGTTCAATTTGTCGGCCTTGGCCGGCTACTCAGCTTCTGCTTGCGGAACCAACATCTGGACCAAGAAGTCGACCAGCACAGCTCCCATCGGTGGAGTCGACCAACGGCCGGGCGGCGCGCCGGAACAGACGGGCAACATCTGGATCGAGTGGAATGCCAGTGAGACCACGATTTGCGCCTACCTGACAGTGGACTCCGCGGTCGGCGATGAAATGTTCTTCGCCGTGCCAAAGTTCACGGTCTCGATCGACCCGAGCTGGGTAAATTCGGCGGGATCCAACTTGATTCCGACTCTCACGGACACAACCCTGCCACAGGCGGTGTACAACGCTTTGAACAACCAGCCATTCAATGGAGCTGCTACCGACGTGCGGCCGGAAGATGCTCTGTTTGAAGTGAATCGCTGCCTCGCACCTCTAGACCCGGTTAACTACACTGGACTTGGCTACGGCCCGGGACCGGTTGGACAGCCGATTGAGGACTCGTTCAACAACCCGCCGACTTCGGCGACGCCAGTTGCTTTTGCTTTGACGGGGCAGGATCCGATCTCGGGTGGCAACATTCCGGCTTGGACGACCACTCCGGTCGGAGCGGAACCGGTGATCGTATTTGTGAACACCACCGCGAGCCCTTGCACCGCGGGCCACTTCTGCGAATCGAACTTTACCAACATCGATCGCTGGGAACTCGCGGAGGTCTTGAATGGGACACTGACCCGTACACGCGACATCACGAATGCGGCAGGTCTACCGAGCATTGGTATTCCTGTACTGCTTCGCGAACCCACGTCGGGGACCTACACCACGATGGAATTCAACGTACCCCGCAACGTGGAAATCAACTCCACGCAGGAACTGGGTGTGAATCCTGCAGTTTGCAATCCTGGGGACTGCGGCAATCCGCTGGATATCCAGTATGCCAGCGGCGGCAGCCGGCGTCGCGTGATCGGCACCGGCGAAATGGTGAAGGAAGGCGGATTGATCGAGGATGCCTTCGGTTATTCCTTCTGGAGCACGGGAAACTTTGCTCCCGACCTCAGCACGGCGAAATATCTCTCGGTGGATGGAGTTGACGCTCTGAACTACTCCTGGTACCAGAGCCGTGGGGCCTTCCCGAACTGCGTTTATCCCTGCAAAGGGCTGATCCCATTCGTTAACGTTCTGAATGGTTCTTATCCGATCTGGTCGATTCTGCGCGTCGCCACCAATCTACCGACGCCGGCTGGAATCACCAATTTGATCAAGACGGTTCAGAACACCGCATCGAATGGCTTCCCGGACATCGTTCCCTACTCCCAAATGCAGAAGTTCCGCTCGCACTATGATCGGCCGGGCGAAGCCGCCCCGGCTTCCAATGGCCACGCCGGCGAACCGGCGGAGTCCGGCGGCGACGTAGGCGGCGCAGTATTCGCCATTTCAGCGGATACTGACTTCTTCTCTGATACTGGCCTGCAGTTGCTGCAACTAAAGAACTAGCTATTCCAGCCAACCCGCACGATGGAGGCAGGCAGCCTGCTCAACAGCCTGCCTCCACTTTCTGTAGTGAGGCAGTATGAAGTTCCTAGTAGAGGTTCCGGACTGGGAAGTGTACGAAGCGGCGGAGAAGCCGGAAGATCTTGCGCTGGAAATCGCCGAAGTGATCGCCAACGAAATTTTTGGATTTAGTTCGCTCACCGTCGTGCCACAGCGCGGCGGCATTGATCGCAGGAGAGTGGCAGTTTGATGAAGTTGAATGGTGTGACAGGAACGCATAAAAATCTTAGCCCTTTTCTTTTTCTGGGACTTCTCTTGTTCGCAGTTTCTCCGTTGGGATGGACGCAGCAATCGGCGGTAAATTCATCGAAACCACTCGTCCGACACGGTCAGACACCGGAAGATTGGAGCTCCATATCGCTGGCGGGGAGCAAGCTAAATGCCGATCCGCCATTCGTGGGTGAAAAAGGTGAATTTCCGACATTCACGCGTGAACTGTTGCAGGTAAAGTGGCGCACGGGCGATCCGATTGACTTATACGTCATTCGGCCAAAGAATGTGACCAAGCCGCCGGTTGTTCTGTATCTCTACAGTTATCCATCAGAGACAGATAGGTTTCGTGACAACGAATATTGCGCCCGCATCACCGAAGGCGGATATGCGGCGGTGGGCTTTGTTTCAGCCCTGACCGGGCAGCGCTACCACATGCGCCCGATGAAAGAGTGGTTCGTCAGTGAATTGCAGGAATCGCTCGGCAGTTCCGTGCACGATGTGCAAATGATTTTGAACTATCTTTCCACGCGCGGCGACCTGGATATGAATCGCGTGGGAATGTTTGGCACTGGGTCCGGAGCAACGATTGCAATTCTTGCGGCGGCGGCAGATCCGCGGATTAAGGCCATCGATTTGCTCGACCCCTGGGGCGACTGGCCTGACTGGATGGCGAAGTCTTCGATCATTCCGGAAGATGAGCGGCCAAATTATGTGAAGCCAGAATTTCTCAAAAAAGTTGCGCCGCTCGATCCGGTGCAATGGCTGCCACAATTGAAAACCCAGGATATTCGCATCCAGCGACTGAAGAACGACACGACTACGCCACAAGTTGCAGCCGAGAAGATTGAAGCGGCGGCGGGAAGCAATGTCAAGATTGTTCGGTACGACGATGTGAAGCAGTTCTATGGCACCGGTTCCGGAGGAAGAGTCTTCCAGTGGGTGAAGGACCAGCTTCGACCGGCGCGAGAAACCAATTCAGCCGGCAACAACATAAGTCAATCGACGGCGACCCCCTCCAGCCACGGTCACGTTGACTGATTGATGAAAACAAAATCTCTGCTCGTCGAGCGCAGGATGCGCATGGCGAGACTTAATACGTTATTGCTAAGCAGGAGTGTTCCGATGCCCAGGAATCTACGCTGTGTTGTGTTTCTCGTGCTGATGTTGTGTATGGTGGCCTTTTTGACGAGCTGCGGGAGCGTGGGCGCAGCTCCAATCAGCGGATTGGGAGCAATCAGCGGAGTGTCGGTCCAGATTACTCCACCGTCGATTACGGTTGGAACAAACTCGATCACGGCTTTCACCGCTACGGTGAATGGGTCGGGGGTTCAAGCCGTGCAATGGCAGGTGAACGGACTCACCGGGGGAGCGGCTGCGATCGGAACGATTGACACTTCGGGCAACTATACGGCGCCGCAGTTTGTGCCGATTCCGGCGAATGTAACCATTACCGCGATCGCCAATGCCGACAACACGCAAAGCGGGAATGCTTCGGTGAACATCACCGGCACACAGTATCCGGCAACGGTATACATGTCGCCTACCGGGACGGCCTATGTACAAACAGGAACGCCGCTGCAGCTCTCTGCCGGAATCACGGGGCCGGCGGACACTGGCGTGGTGTGGGAGGTAAACGGAGTCACCAATGGAAACTTCACGGTTGGGACCATCGCGCCGGGTGCAAATGGCAGCGCCGTCTACACTGCACCGACGAAGATGCCGAATCCTCCGAATGTAACGATTTCAGCGGTGTCTCACGCCGAACCGAACCGATTTAATTCGGTGACGGTTGCGCTGTCAGACACTCCGCCGACGATTGCGACGGTGACGGTCAGTCCGGCCTTGGCGGTCGTGCAATCGCAGACAAACTTTCCCTTTAATGCAACCGTGATCAACGCCAGCGATCCGTCGGTATCGTGGGAGGTCAATGGCAGCATGGGCGGAGATTCAACCTTCGGCACGATTGCCTCGGAAGCGGCAGATGAGGGCGTTTATACGGCCCCGATCTCCGTGCCACAGCAAGGCAGTCTCGTGACGGCACAAGCTATCTCAAACGCGCAGCCTTCGCGGTCGGCTCATGCTGGCGTTGTTATCAGCCCCCCGCCCGCGAACGGAGTTAGTGTTACCGTCAGCGGCGGTACGTCGCTGCCGGTTCAGTCCTCCGAAATAGTCACCGCGACGGTAAACTCGGTTGGCCTTGGCCAAGTGACCAACCCAAATGTGACTTGGGAGGTGAATGGCGTTCCCGGAGGGAATTCGACATATGGCACACTGCAGCCGGTGCAGGGGGACAATTCGGGGAATGAAATGAATTATTTTTCCCCGATGCAGGTGCCCGCGCAAAACACAGTCGTGGTGCAGGCGATTTCTCAGCAAGACAGCAAAATCGTGGGCTCGCTACCGATCACAATTACTCCGGTAATCGTGAATGTCATAGTGGAGACGCCCGCCGGTCAATCCGCCATCAGACTGGGGGTAGGGCAAATGCAGCAGTTCAACGCCGTTATTCCGAATCAGGAGAATCAGAACGCGATATGGTACGTTTGCGCGAATTCGCAAAGCTGCGTGCTGAATGGTAATACCACGCTGGGGACAATTAGCCCAACTGCGCCAGGGGATTCGATTCAATATACAGCTCCAAACACTATCCCTAACCCTGCAACCGTGATCATCAAAGCGGTTTCGCAGGCTAATCCAAAGGCGTTCGGACAGGCTACGGTGACGATCCAGCAGCAACCTGTGATTACCGTCGAGGTCACGCCATCCGCTCCCCAGCAGGTTGAGACCGGTGAGAGCACTCAAGGTTTTACGGCAAACGTGTATGGCTCGCCAGACCAGAACATCAGCGTTTGGAATGTCTGCACTTCGGTTCTTCCACAAATGTGTTACCCGTTCGGCAACTCAACCTATGGAACAATGGTGCAAGACCCCGCCTTCCCCACCGAGGAGGACTTTGTAGCGCCAGGACAGGTTCCGAATCCGGCTACGGTTTATATCGAAGCTGTGCCCGAGGCGGACCAGACGGTTGTCTCCAACGCGGTTCCAATTACGATTGTTCCGTTCGAGCAGCAACAAACGGTAACGGTTGAGCCTCAATATGGCGTCATATTGCCGAGCCAAGCTGACACTGTCAACTATTCGGTTATGCCTGGGCCTGACCAAACTGTGAATTGGAGCCTGCAACTCACGCCGGCCGAAGGAGGTGGCGACTGTACAAGCCAGCCGCTAGTTTGCGGCACCATGAATCCGACTCGCAGCGATGGCGCCCCGTCGACCTACATGCCTCCGGCAAGTCCGCCGCAGGATCCTTGGTACGTCAACATCACGGCAACATCTCCAACCTACAACGTGTCGGGGACGGCACAAGTTGAGATCACCAAGGAGGCAACAACTTCGATCTCGATCCAGCCTCCGACCTATACGATCCAGGCCGGTTCGGGGGACTTCGTCAACTTTACAGTAACCATCGTGAACGGAGAGCAGGACCAGAACGTAGACTGGACACTGCAGTGCGCTTCGGAGGCGCCGAACAACGAATGGTGCGGCGATCCATTCGGAAACGGGGCATGGACGGGAT
This sequence comes from Terriglobales bacterium, assembly GCA_035507035.1. GTDB lineage: Bacteria > Acidobacteriota > Terriglobia > Terriglobales > Acidobacteriaceae > DATJOJ01. Next base: position 66,229 of record DATJOJ010000051.1, read on the forward strand.
GCATTGAGGGCACGGACGGGCAGAAACAATGCGAATCTGGCTCGCTCGATGAACCCGGCAATACCCCGATGCAATACACCCCGCCACCGAAGACTGGCAACGTCTTCAATGCGAACGCGTGTATCGGCCAACCGGGGGGACCAGACATGATTCCACTGTCGGTTGCGATCAGCACCGACAGCAACAACTGTGGCGTGGATACATGCACAGCCACGGCGTGCATTACGATATTGCCGGCGGGAAGCAAGTAGAGAGCAACCATTCTTGAAAAGCAGAAGCGGCCCAAGGGTCGCGTTTGCTTTTTTCTACGCGGGCGAGGGCGCCCGCGCCACACCACATTTCGCGCCGATCACTTCAATCTGATCCCCCGGAACAAACTTTAAGTTGACACTGCGTTTCTACTTCAATCCTGGAGATCTGAGTCACTTGCGCACGTATCAGCTAGTTTTGCTATCCCGATACCGGGAGAACTGTACAGGACGAATGAGCCACAGCTAGGGCGTTTGGTCGATTGTTTTGATGGGACATTCGCAGTATCGATTAGGAAAGGAGATTCTTTCTATGAAGCTTTCATCCCATGCGTTTCGCTTTCTGCTCTGCCTCGGCCTGCTGGGGATGCCGGGAATGATGCTGGCCCAGAGCAGCACCCAAAGTTCGGGACCGTATGGAAGCGCCAACGCTCCATCGACTCAACCCGGCATGAACTCGAACTCAAACAATCTGACCGCGGCGGATAAGACTTTCATGCACAAGGCTGCCGAAGGTGGACTGGCCGAGGTAGAACTTGGCCAACTGGCGACCGAGAAGGGTTCCTCCGCGCAAGTCAAACAGTTTGGCCAACGCATGGTCAATGACCACAGCAAGGCGAATGATCAACTGAAGCAGCTTGCCAGCAATGACGGGGTTACGCTGCCCGAGCATTTGAGCGCAAAAGACAAGATGCTGAAAGAGCGGCTGTCCAAACTCAGCGGTCCGAGCTTCGACGCCGCCTACATGAACAACATGGTAAAGGACCATAAGCAAGACGTGGCGGAGTTTGCCCGCGAAAGCAAGAGCGGAAGCGACAACGCTGCCCAGTTTGCGAAAGAGACGCTGCCGACGTTGAAAAGCCATCTTCAGGAGGCGGAGAAGATCGCTCCGGAATTGCAGGCGTCGTCAAAATAAGGGCTCGGAATAAGGGCTCAACAGCGTTAGGCCAAGCGGACGCGGTGGTAACGGTTCCCGTTCACTATTTCCCGAAGATCGTGAACATTCGGTCGCCAGTTCAAGCAGCCTTGGGCAGACTTGGGGGCAGGTTGAGTTCAGCACGCGAACGGAGGACTTGCATGAGGTGAGAGCGGCTGACGATTCCATTGACTTGGTTATTGGTCATCACGGGTAATTGATTGACGTCCTCGCGTCCCATAATTTCCAAAGCTTCCAGGGCGGGCATGTTCGGCGAGATGAAATGGATTTTATCGGCGGGGCGCATCACGGAACGGACGGTGGTGGACGGCCACTCTTGGGGATCGATGCCGCGAACCTCATTCGGCGTGATCATGCCTAGCAGGCGAGACTCTTGCATCACGAGAAAACATCGTCGCCCACTAGGTAGGAAAATTTCATGCACGAAATCCTGCAGAGAAATGTTGGGATCGACGGTTTTGCAATCGGTGGTCATGACATCTTTCACTAGCAGACCGCGCAGCAGGCTGCCGACGCGGACCTGCATGTAACTAGCGCTGGCAGCTTGCAGAAGAAACCATCCGATAAAGGCCATCCACAAGCCGTTTAGGCCAGCCCCCTGAAAAAACTGCAAAATTCCAAAGGCGATGAAGAGGACCGCGATCACCTGGCCGACGCGGGCGGCGGCTCGCGTGGAGCGTTCCGCACTTCCCATAATCCACCACAGGATGGCGTGCAGCACGCGGCCGCCATCGAGCGGGAAACCGGGGATCATATTGAACGCCGCCAATGCAAGATTGATATATCCCAGCCAAACTAAGAGCGCGATGCCAGGCGTTGCGGCTGCAGAATGCGGGGCCCAGCCCGAAGCCCAGGCCAAAGCAAGCAGAATCGCGCCCAAAATGCCGCTGGTGAAGGGGCCGACGATGGCCATCCAGAATTCGGTTTTGGCGTCAGAGGCCTCTTTTTCGATCTGGGCTACGCCGCCCAGCAGGAACAACGTAATTTTGTGGATGGGGATTCCGCGAGCCTTGGCGACCAGAGCGTGGGACAACTCGTGGGCAAACAGAAAAACGAAGAAAAGTACGCCAGTGAGAATGGCGGTGGCCCAGACCACGCCATCGCTCCAGTCATGATTGGTTGCATGGAACTGCGATGCAAGAGAAAACGTGATCAGCAGCGCGATCACCAGCCAGCTATAGTGCAGGCCAAGCTCGACTCCAAAAACCGTGCCGAGCTTGATCTGCGATTTCATAATTCAGATCCTAAGGTTCCGAATCAATCGGGTTGAACGACGATAAACGTTGTCGATCCGCCACGGTTGACCAACAACACCAGTGACTGTTTGCCAGCTTCGCGGATGAGGCGTTCGTAATCGTCGACGGAGTTCACTGGCTTGCGGTTGACCTGCTGAATGACATCTCCGCGCTGCAAGCCGGCGTCGGAGGCTGGCGAGCCGTCCGGCACCTGGGTAACGACAACACCTTTGACGTCCGCGCCGAGTCCGAGCTGCTGACGAATATCGCCAGTGAGTTCGTCGACCTGAACGCCTTGCATCGGACTGTTCTCTGCCGAGCCGCCTTCCGCATTTGCACCCTTGCCGGTTGGAGCCTCGCCAAGCGTGATGCTGATGTCGCTGGTCTGACCATTGCGATTGATTTTCAGACTGACTTTGGTACCGGGCGCCATGCTTCCGACCTTGAGACGCAAGTCGTTCGATCCAGAGATCGGCTGCCCATTCAGTTGGGTAATAATGTCTCCGCGTTTCAGGCCGGCCTTGTCTCCCGGACTATTCGGCTCGACACTTCCCACTAATGCGCCCTTTTCAGCAGGGACGTTGAAAGCTTTCGCCAGGTCAGGCGTGACTTCCTGCACGCCGACCCCGATATAACCGCGCACGACCTTGCCGTGCTTCAAGATCTGGTCCATCACGTACTTCGCCATGTTGATGGGGATGGCGAAGCCGATGCCTTGATTGCCGCCCGATCCACCGGAAAGAATGGCGGTGTTGATACCGACGAGTTCACCACGTGCGTTCAGCAATGCGCCTCCGGAGTTGCCCGGATTGATGGCCGCATCGGTCTGAATAAAATCTTCGTAGTCCTCGATATCGAGTCCGTTACGCCCGGTCGCGCTGATGATGCCCATGGTGGCGGTTTCGCCGACTCCGAAAGGATTGCCTATGGCGAAGGCGTAGTCGCCGACTTCGATCTTTGAAGAATCGCCGAGGGCGATGGTTGGGAGGCCGGTGGCCTCAATTTTGACCACGGCAATGTCGGTCTTAGGATCGGCGCCGACGACTTTGCCGGGGAACTGCCGCTTGTCGGAGAGCATGACTTTGATGTCGGTGGCCTTATCGATCACGTGATTGTTGGTGAGTATGTAGCCATCGGGGCTGACGATCACGCCCGAGCCAAGACCCCGCTCGCGCTGCTGTTGCGGGGCTTGGGGAAATTGGCGGCCAAAAAACTGCTGAAAAAAAGGATCGTTGAAAAACTGGCTTTGCGGCACTTTCACCATGCGCGAGGAGGCGATACTAACGACCGCGGGCAGCGCTGGCCGGAAAACAGCGGCAAATCCCATGCTATTGCCCAGAGGAGACCCGGCGGCGCCCTTCGATTGGACGTAGATAGGCACATCGTGAGAAGACCCAGAAATTGGACGTCCGGCAAGGACAGTTACAACCAAGCCGAGAGCGGCCCCTACCAGGAGAATGACAACGCCAAAAAAGATGGCGATCGAATTCTGAATTTGAATGGATCGTCTCACGATACGTCCTCCTAGTTACGGATGATTCGAGCCGCGGATCGGCTGCATCAAAATTGGGGCCGACCGGCAACCCACACCCAGACTCAAAGGCTTAGAGGGCAGAGAGAAGGGTGACGGGCTTCTGCAACAAATCTGCTCTCGGAACAACTCTACGGCTTCCTGATTGATGCCGGCATACCGCTATCGGTTTGCTACCCTGCAATAATTTGGTTCTGGCCGCGAGGCAGAATACTCATCGCGAGCAGGACCCTTGTTTATTTTAGCGCGAAAACAGCAGGTCTTGGCGCGGATGCTACTACATCGCCGGTGAAGTTTGGCGCGGGCGACTCCCGGAAAATGCAACAGCGAATCCGGCAAAGAACTTTTGTTACATCTCTTTACTTGACAGCGGCATCTATTTGTATGAATATCTATTCATTAAAGTGAATACTTATGCAGAAGACGAAACCGGGACGGCAGAGGGCAATCCTCGAAGTCGTGGGGGGCGGACCGGTGGCGAGTCAGGAAGAATTGCAGAGGGCGCTCGCCAAACTGGGCTTTAAGGTGGGGCAGGCCACGCTCTCGCGCGACATTCGCGAGTTGGGATTGGTGAAAAGCGGTGAGGGATACGCCCTCCCGACAAGCGAGGCAGTTGCACCGCAGGTTCTGCCATCGGTTTCCCGCTTGGCGAGAGAATTTGTATTGGACGTACGGCTGGCACAGAACTTGATTGTGGTGAAGACGGCAGTTGGCAGCGCGCAACCGGTAGCAGCGGCACTGGATGGAGAGGAATGGCCGGAAGTGGTGGGCACCATTGCGGGAGACGACGCCATTCTGATTGTCACTTCTAGTAACAAAGCTGCACGGGCGCTGGAACATAAGATTCGAGGTTTGCTTGCGAGTTGAACACGAAACTACAAACGGCGGTGCTGGGCGCGACCGGCTATTCCGGTTTGGAATTGACGCAAATTCTCGCACGTCATCCGCGCCTGGCGAAACCGCTGCTGCTTCGGCGTGACGGCGATCACGGGCCCGATAATCTTGCGGAAGTCTTCCCTGCCCTGGCGGGAAACGGCGGTTATCCTCTCAAGTCTTTTTCGTGGGAAAAACTGCGCAGGGTTGATTTGTTGTTTTTGGCAACTCCTCACGATGTGTCCCGGAGGCTCGTTCCGGAAGCGATCTCGCGCGGTCTTCGGGTGATCGATCTTAGCGGCGCCTGGCGGCTGAAAGTTTCGGAATACAACTCGGTGTATGGATTCAAGGATACAGATCAGCAGGTTGCTGCCGACGTGACCAGTCAAGCTGTCTACGGACTTCCGGAGTTGGCGGCGGACAAAATTCGAAATGCATCGTTGATCGCGAATCCCGGGTGCTATGCGACCTCTGTGATTCTAGGGCTGGCACCGCTGGTTCACGCCGGCGTCATCGATCGACAAAAAGGGATTGTTTCAGATTCGAAATCTGGCGTGAGCGGGGCGGGCAAAGAACCGACTTCGAAGACACACTTCGTTTCGGTCGCGGACAATCTTTCGGCCTATTCAGTTTTTGGCCATCGGCATACCGGCGAGATTCTGGAGCAGCTTCACCTTGAGTCCCAGGAGCTGATTTTCACACCGCATCTCTTGCCGATTCCACGCGGAATTTTGTCGACGATTTACGTCCACCTTGCCAAACCGATGTCGGCGGCAGAAGTCGAATCGTGCTTCCGAGACTTTTTTGGCGGAGCGCGATGGGTACGCATTTTTTCGCCGCCGCAGTTGCCGCAGATTCAATTTTCCCTGCGCACAAATTATTGCGATATCGGATTTTGCCTGGCGGATGACCAGCAGCGTTTGGTGGTGGTCTCTTGCATCGACAATCTGCTGAAAGGCGCGGCCGGCCAAGCAGTGCAGAACATGAACGTGATGTATGGATGGAGTGAAGAGGAGGGCCTGTCGTGAAACTCGTGGTGAAGATTGGCGGGGCTGCGCTGGAAGACAAGAGGGTTTTGTCGCAGTGTGCGCGGGCAGTGGTCGAACTGGCGGCAAGCGGGCATCAAGTGGCTGTCGTCCATGGCGGCGGGTCAGCTTTGACGCGCACTTTGAAATCGCTGGGCAAGCAAAGCAGTTTTGTGAACGGCCTACGCGTCACGGACGCGGAGACGCGCGACGTCGCCCTGATGGTTTTATCGGGGATGGTCAACAAGAATTTAGTGGCCGCCATCGGATCGAGCGGGCATCCGGCAGTCGGGCTGTGCGGCGGCGACGGACTGACGTTTCGTGCGCGCAAGAAGGAGACGCCGGGCTGCGATTTGGGATTCGTGGGTGAGATTATTTCAGCTGATCCACGATGGATTGAAGCGATCTGGGCGCAATCGGCGATTCCTGTGATTGCGAGTGTGGCTCTGGGCATCGATGGCGAGTACTACAACGTCAATGCCGACCAGATGGCTTCGGCGTGCGCGATTGCCTGCAGTGCCAATGCGCTGATCTTCCTGACAGACGTGCCCGGCGTCAAAGGCGCGGACGGCGCGGTGATGCAGTGGCTCCATCTACATCAGGTTTCGGGCTTGGTGAAGGATGCGGTGATCACGGGCGGCATGCTGCCAAAACTTGAGGCGTGTGAGCATGCGCTGCACCACGGCGTCGGGCGGGTGCGAATTGTTCCTGCGCAAGAGGCGCATCAGTTGCCGCAGTTCGGCTTTATGAAGCTGGATTGCGGAACGGAGGTGTTGTTCGCGTGAGCCTCGCAGGCGTAATGAAGTCTGAAGCCGAACTGCTCGTGCCGACGTATGAGCGCAACCCTGTGCTCTTCACGCACGGTCGCGGCGTCCATCTGTGGGACTCGAACGGCAAAAAATATTTGGATTTTCTCAGTGGAATTGGAGTGAATGCGCTGGGGCATGCGCATCCGGCGGTGCAGAAGATTATCTCGATCCAGGCCGGGAAGCTGATCCATACATCGAACTTGTTTTTTCACGAATATCAGGCGGAGTTGGCGAAGAAGCTCGCGCGAATTTCGGGATTCGACAAGGCATTTTTCTGCAATAGCGGAACAGAGGCTTGGGAAGGAGCACTTAAGCTAGCACGTGCTTACGCTCGTGGGCAAAACAACAATGGGCACAAACCGAAGTGGCGGATTCTGGCGCTGGAAAATTCGTTTCACGGCCGCACATTCGGATCTCTTGCGACGACGGGGCAAGCGAAGTACCGCGCGCCCTTTGCGCCGCTGATGCCGGGCGTGGCGTTTGTGAAATTTAATGACATCCACGATCTGGAGCGTCAGTTTGACGGGAGCGTATGTGCGGTATGCATTGAGACAATTCAAGGTGAAGGCGGAATTCGTCCAGTCAGCAAAGAGTTCCTTCAGGCTGCGCGAAAGCTCACCAAGAAATATGGAGCGTTGCTAATTCTGGATGAAATTCAGTGCGGGCTCGGCCGCACCGGCCTCGCCTTTGCGTATCAACATTACGGAATTCAGCCGGACATCGTCACGATTGCGAAGCCATTGGCTGCCGGGTTACCGCTGGGCGCCATCTTGACGACAAATCAAGTCGCAAGCTGCATTCATCCCGGCATGCACGGTACGACGTTTGGCGGGGGACCGTTGTCGTGCGCGGTAGCCATCGAGTTCCTCGACCAGATGGAAAAGCTGCTTGGCCATGTGCGGCAAACGGGTGCGTACTTCCACAAACAACTAGAAATGCTCGCAAGAAAACACAGCTCGGTAAAAGAAGTTCGTGGGCAGGGATTGATGCTGGCGCTCGATCTCAATTCGGCCGACTTGGCGAAGGCAATCGTACGGCAATTGCTCGAGAACGGCATCATTATTAATCGCACGCACGAAACTGTACTGCGGTTTCTTCCGCCCTACATCATCGAGAAGAAGCATGTCGACGAAGTGATTCATGCTCTGGATCAGCGGCTGAGCGAAAGCTCTTCAGCACCGACGCCGCGGCAAGTCAAAACAAGGAGAAAGCAATGAACAGTCAGCCTTTCAGTCCGCCGCGTTTGGGCGAGCTTCAAGGTCCGAAGGAATTTTGGTCGCGTGATCTGGTCTCGGTTCGCGACTTCAGCCCCAGCGAAGTGGACAGCGTGCTCGATCTCACCGCCCTGATGAAGGCGCGCCCAGTGGACTTTCGCGCAACCTTGGCGGGTAAGCAACTGGTGATGTTCTTCGAAAAGCCGTCGTTACGCACGCGGCTGACGTTTGAGTCGGGTATGGCCAGCCTGGGCGGAGTTTCGTTTTTTGTCGATCAAACGCAAGGCCAGCTGGGCATTCGCGAGACGCTCAGCGACGTGGCGCACAACGTGGAGCGCTGGTGCGACGTGATCGTGCTGCGCACCTACGCTCATGCGACGGTCGAGGACGTCGCCCAGAACGCGGATATTCCCGTGATTAATGCACTCAGCGAGCGCGAGCATCCCTGCCAGGCGTTGGCGGACTATTTTACTTTGCAGGAAAAGTTTGGTGACTTGCGCAAAGTTCGGCTCGCATACGTGGGCGATGGAAATAACGTGGCGAATTCGTTGCTGCTGGTATGCGCCTCGCTGGGGTCGACGATCCGGCTGGCAACGCCCGAGGGCTATGGACCGGATGCGCAGATTTTGGCGGACGCGCAAGAGATTGCGCGAGAAACCGGCGCGAAGATCGAGCTGTTTCAGGATCCATTGAAAGCCGTGCGGGGCGCGGATGCCATCTATACTGACACGTGGGTGAGCATGGGTCAGGAAGCCGAGAGCGAGGAGCGGAGCCAGATTTTCGCTTCGTATCAGGTGAATGAAAAGCTGATGGCGAAGGCGAGTTCGCATGCTGTGTTCATGCACTGTCTGCCCGCATACCGCGGAAAAGAAGTTACACACGAAGTGATCGATTCGCCGCGTGCGATGGTTTTTGACCAGGCAGAAAATCGGTTGCATGTTCAGAAAGCGGTTTTATCATTGTTGCTCGGAGGCGGCGTGGGCCGCTTTCCGATGAGGAGTGCTCATGCCTGAAAAAGTGGTGCTTGCATATTCCGGTGGCCTCGATACGTCGATCATTATCCCGTGGCTGAAAGAAAATTATTCGTACGACGTGATTGCCATGGTCGGGGATGTCGGGCAGGGTGAAGACCTCGATGCGGTTGTCGAAAAAGCTTACAAGACCGGCGCCAGCAAGGTGGTGGTCGAGGATATGCGCGAGGAGTTTCTCACCGATTACGCTTTCCCGGCGCTGAAGGCAGGCGCGGTTTATGAGCACAAATACTTGCTCGGAACTTCTCTGGCACGTCCGGTGATTGCAAAGCATCAGGTCGAAATTGCATTGCGTGAAAATGCGACGGCGGTGGCACACGGTTGCACGGGCAAAGGCAACGACCAGGTTCGTTTCGAGATGGCATATCAGGCGCTTGCACCCGAACTCAAGATCGTCGCGCCGTGGCGTGAGTGGAATTTGAAGTCGCGGGAAGATTGCCTCGACTATGCCGAGCAGCACGGAATTCCGGTGGCGGCGAGCCGCGAGAAGATTCACAGCCGCGATCGAAATCTATGGCACGTGAGCCACGAGGGCGGCGAATTGGAAGACGCGGCCAATGCGCCCCTGGATAGCACGTGGCAGATGACCCGCTCTCCGCAGGCCGCGCCAGATCGCGAAGAGCGAGTCGAGATCGGATTTGAAAAAGGCGTTCCGGTTTCGGTGAACGGGATGAAGATGGGACCGGTTTCGTTAGTCGAACTCCTGAACGAAATCGGCGGACGCAATGCCATCGGGCGCATCGATCTGGTCGAGAACCGGTTCGTGGGGATCAAATCGCGCGGATGTTACGAGACGCCGGGTGGGACCTTATTGCTGACTGCGCATCGGGAGTTGGAAGCGCTCTGTTTGGATCGCGACTTGATGCATTTCAAGCAGTATGTCGCGTTGAAGTATGCCGAACTGGCGTATTTCGGCCTGTGGTTCACACCGCTGCGCGAGTCGCTGGACGCATTTGTTGAGAGCACGCAGCAGCCGATCACTGGGAGCGTGGCACTCTCGTTATATAAGGGGAATGTGGCCGTGGTGAGCCGGCAATCCGAGTTCTCGCAGTATCGCACCGACTTGTCATCGTTCACCATGGGCGATGCATACGATCAGAAGGATGCGGCTGGTTTCATCCGAATTCTCGGTCTGCCGTCGCGTTCGCGGGCACAAGCCAAAATCGAGGTAGAGCCGTGAAGATGTGGTCGGGCCGGTTTCGCGAGCCGCTGGATCCGGCGTTCGAGCGGTGGCAGCGGTCGTTTCCCTTCGATCAGCGCTTGCTGAAATACGAATTGCAGGCGAGCCGAGCGTACGCTCGGGCGTTGAAAAAGATTGGCGTGCTATCGAATGACGAGTTCGCTTCAATCTCTTCTGGACTTGACCAGATTGCGGAGAAGGCGCTAGTTTCGGCGACTTTCTTGAACGACGACGAAGCCGAAGACGTTCACCACTTCGTCGAGAAGCAGTTGATCGAGTTGCTTGGGGATGTCGGCCGAAAACTGCATAGCGGACGCAGTCGGAACGAACAAATCGCTACTGATCTGCGGCTTTACGTGCGGGAAAGTATCGACCAGTTGTGCGCGTCGGTCGCGGAATTGCTGGAATCTTTCGTGACACGCGCCGAGCAGACTGGCGATGCAGCCATGCCGGCCTATACGCATTTGCAGCCGGCAGAACCGGTGCTAGTAGCGCACTGGCTGCTTGCCTATGTCGAGATGTTCCTTCGCGATGGCGAACGGTTGCAAGATTGCCGCAAGCGAGGGAACGTGTGTCCTCTTGGATCGGGCGCGGTTGCAGGAAGTACGCTCGCATTGGATCGAAAGGTGATGGCGGCGGAGTTGGGCTTCGATGCCCCAACGGCTAACAGCCTTGATGCGACCTGCGACCGCGACTTCGTAATCGAGTACGTCAACGGGTTGGCCGTGCTGGCTCTGCATCTGAGCCGATGGGCGGAGGAGATGATCCTGTTCTCGACGCGAGAGTATGGATTCGTCGATCCACCGGAAGCGTTTTCTACCGGCAGCAGCGCCATGCCGCAAAAAAAGAATCCGGACTTTCTGGAGCTCACGCGCGGCAAGGCTGGGCGAATTTTGGGTGATGCTGCAGGGTTGCAGATCACGCTCAAGGGGTTGCCCCTCGCATATAACAAAGACCTGCAAGAGATGCAGGAACCGCTGTTCGATGCTTCCGAAACGATGCTGGCAATTTTGCCCCTAGCAGCGGAGTGGATGAAGAAGGTCGAATTTCATTTCGAGCGAATGCAGCATGCGGCTGAGTCGGGATTCATGAACGCGTTTGCGGCAGCAACTTATCTAACGGAAAAGGGTGTTCCCTTTCGTCTGGCACATGAACAGATCGGAAAAGCGGTTCAACTGTGTTTGGAAAAGGATTGCGAGTTGAGGGATCTGTCTCTAAATGAATTGCGGCAAATCAGTTCGGCATTCGAACAGGATTTCTACGCTCGCTTGGATGTCAATTCGGTATTGGCCATTCACGATGTTGCGGGCGGGAGTGCTCCAGCGCGGGTGAAGCAAGCACTCGCCGAAGCTAAACACAAAATCTCTGTCATGCGGGGGTTGATGCATGCGCACGCGTGACGCCATCCTGCCCGACGCTCAGCCGATTCACGACTTGATCTCGGCGCACTTCGAATCGGGCACGCTTTTGCCACGAGGTTTCGCGGAAATCTGTGAAAACATTCGTGACTTCGTAGTCGTCGAAGAAAAAGGGCGAATTATCGGTTGCGGCGCGCTGCATCTTTATGGGCTGCACCTTGCCGAAATCCGCTCGATCATGGTGCATTCTGCCCATCAGAAGAAAGGTGCGGGATTACTGCTGGCAAAGGCGCTGCTCAGGCAGGCGGAAAAGCACCATGTGAACTGCGTTTGCCTTTTTACTCGCATTCCAGAGTTTTTCGAGCGGCTGGGGTTTTCCTTCGCGAGCCGCGACGATATTCCGGACAAGCTCTATAAAGACTGCTGCGTCTGCCCCAAACTGCGCTGCTGCGACGAAGTGGCGATGGTGCGCGGAGAGTTGCCGGCATTTGCCATTCTGCAACCGCCGGTCTCTGAACTGGTCAAACTCCACGTATGAAGGACGCGATATCCCCTGAGTTGCACTTGCCTGCGGGATTCTCTTTCTCCTCGGCATCGGCGGGAATCAAGGTCAGTGGCCGACCGGACCTGGCATTGATCGAGTGCGATCCGGGCACGAATGCTGCGGCGGTTTTCACCAAGAACCGCGTGGTCGCAGCTCCGGTGATTGTCGACCGCGATGTGCTGAAGACCGGCCGGGGAAGAATTCGCGCGGTGGTGGTCAATTCCGGCAACGCGAATTGCGCAACGGGCGCTCAAGGCTTGCAGAGTTGCCGGGAAGTGTGCAACGAGTCGGCTCACTTGCTCGACACAAAACCGCAGCAAGTGTTCCCTTCTTCTACTGGAATTATCGGCGTTCCGCTGCCGGCAGCGAAAATTCTGGCTCACCTTCCCGAGTTGATCGCAGGACGCGAAGCTACAGAAGATGCCGCGCAAACTTTCGCCCGCACGATCATGACGACCGACACGCGCCCGAAGCTGGCTTCGAGGAGCTTTCGAAGCGGAAGAGACGAGGTTCGTCTGCTGGGGATCGCCAAGGGAGCGGGAATGATTCATCCGCAACTGGCGACGATGTTGGTTTATCTATTGACGGATTTGCGGGCGACGCCAACGCAGTTGAAGCGGGCACTCATCGAAGCTTGCGGCCAGACATTCAATTGCATTTCGATCGACGGCGACACCTCGACCAATGACACGGTGTTGTTGCTGGCAAGCGGCAAAAGTAAAGCGGAGTTGAAAAGCCGCACGGCGGCAAAGGGTTTTGGCGCCGCTTTGCTCGAAGTTTGTCAGTCGCTTGCCGAACAAATCGTCCAGGATGGCGAAGGCGTGCGGCATGTGATCCGGTTGAAGATCGAAGGCGCGAAAAATCCAGCTGAGGCGATGCTAGCGGCGCGAGCGATTGCGTATTCTCCGCTATGCAAGACGGCGTGGGCGGGAGCTGATCCGAACTGGGGACGAATTTTAGCGGCGGTAGGTCGGTCGGGAGTAGCAATCAATCCAGTTAAGGTTTCGATTTTTATCGGCGAACAGAAGGTCTGCCATTGCGGACAAGCCTTTGCGTTCGATGAGAAGGCTGCGCACGAGCACTTGTCTCAGCCGAGTTGTGACATTCGGGTGCAGCTTGGCCGAGGAAGGGCGGAGTTGGCTTTTCTGACCTGCGATCTGACCGACGAATACGTTCACATTAATGCGGATTATTCGACGTAGTGAGTTTGCGCGCAGCAACGATTTAGCAGGATTTCCCGGCGTTCAGAACAACTCGATGGCGACTGCGTGAGCGGCGGCGGCGATCGCTTTGTCTCTGGTGATCAAAGTGGCGCCCAGCTTTTCTGCGAGCGCCACGTACGCCGCATCATAGGCAGACAAGTTATGGCGCAACTGCCAAATTCGGGGCAACAGAACCGCATGCGGATAGCGGGTCACTCGTAGATCGATTAGGTCATCAACGGCTTCTGTGGCACGCGCATTCGAGATTTTGTTTTGGCCCCGCAATCGGCGTAGAACCTGCGCGACTTCCAAATCGAGCAATTGGGGCGCGTGAAGGGTCTCGTTGCGTGAATAAATCCGACTCTCAATCTGCTGCCCGGCTGAAGTCTGCAGCAGCCACTCGACAGCTGCTGACGCGTCTAGCACAATCACCGTGATTGCCGCTCTTGGCGAAGGATGCGAACCGTGTCCAGTTTTGCCTTCACGGGTTCACGCCGATGCAGGCGTTCGCGCATCTCTTCAAGGGTGGGGCGCTCGGCGATCTCCTTGATCTCCGCGATTAGGTAATCGGACAACGATCTCCCGGACATAGCGGCGCGGGCTTTGAGGCTGCGATGCAAGGAGTCGGGGACATTGCGGAGCTGGATCATTTTGGACATGTGATTAGCATAGTTGCATGTGGATCACATGTCAACTAATCTCGGGCGAAACGTATCAGGGCATAGCTTCAGCTATGCCGATTGACGGGTCAGATTGACGAACGCGCCGATGAGGCGCAACGACCCAAAACAGGAAATCGCCCGGGGCTTGTGACGGACCGCACCGCGAATTTAGGAATAATCATTTACGAAATTGTCTATGGCCGTGCCTGCAAGGAATGCCTCCGCCCCGAGGATAGCCGCGGACGCACGGACCTTCTACGTGACGTCCTCGACATTCGGCAAGAAATTCATTCTGCAGTCCGAGCGCGCCGCGCAACTGTTTATACGCGTGCTTTACGAGTATCGCGCGCAAGGGAAGTTCCGGCTGCATGAGTTTGTCGTCATGCCAGACCACTTTCACTTGTTGATTACGGTCAACGGCGGCATGAGCATTGAGCGGGCCGTTCAGTTTGTTAAGGGCGGATTTGCTTTCCGAGCTGGGAAAGAGCTTGGGTTGCGGGCTCCCATTTGGCAGCGTGGGTTTTCGGAGGTGCGGGTATCGGATGCGCCAGCGGCAGAGGGGATCAGCAAATATATTCGTGATAATCCAGTCGTGGCAGGGCTTGTTTCGAAAGCTAGTGCGTATCCGTTTTCGTCGGCGCATCCGGGGCATGTTCTTGATCCGTTGCCACTGCGGTTGGTGCGTATCAGGGCGTAGCAGGACTGGTGGTTGCGCCTCATCGGCGCGAGGTCAGAAGCGGGATTTTTCGGCACGCCTGAAGGCGTGCCCTGATACGGAGCTTTGGCGCGGCGGTTTGTATCAGGGCCTGGCTTTAGCCATGCCGATTCGTGAGCAGGAGGATGAAAACGCGCCCGCAGGGCGCAACGGCCACGAATACTCGGGCCCGTGGTAGTCGCGCCTCTTTCGGCGCGGGGGTCGAGGGCTGGGCTTTTTCGGCACGCCTGAAGGCGTGCCCTGATACGATTCGGTTGATTGGATCGAAAGGTCGTATCAGGGCATGGCTTCAGCCATGCCGATTCATAAGCGGGAAGATGAGAAACGCGCCCGTAGGGCGCAACCGACACGGATATTGGGATTGAAAAAGTTGCGCCTCATCGGCGCGGGGGTCGAGGGCTGGGCCTTTGCGGCACGCCTGAAGGCGTGCCCTGATACGAATCTCTTACCGCCCGCGGGCGCTATTGAGATGCGAAATCGGGGAACAGGGCCCGAACACGACGCTCGTGCTCCTCTTCGTCGACTATATGGCCGTACTCGGTAAGTGCCCGCATTAGGAGTTGCCACGTTTGCGGCGGTATTTGGTGTTGCGCGTTCTGTCGTAGTACGTCGCATCCCCCACGCTCCCTTTCGCATCCAATACCTTGACACTAACTCACTCAAGTCTTACTATGACACAGAACGCAATCATCAATACATTGATTGTAAAGCACTTATAAGAAGCAAAGGAGCCTATTATGGGCAAGATTATTGGAATTGACCTCGGTACGACCAACTCCGTGGTGGCAGTTATGGAGGGTGGAGAGCCCAAGGTTATCGAAAACGAAGAAGGCGGTCGGACTACGCCTTCGGTCGTCGGTTTCACCAAAACCGGCGAACGGCTGGTGGGGCAGGTGGCAAAACGGCAGGCCATCACCAATCCGGAGAACACGGTTTACTCGATCAAGCGCTTCATGGGACGGCGCTATGACGAAGTCAGCGAAGAAATGAAGATGGTTCCATACAAGGTTGTGCGGCAGGGCGATCACGTGGCCATTTTGGCGCAGGGCAAGGAGTACACCCCGCCGCAAATCTCGGCGATGATCCTGCAGAAACTGAAGAAGGCCGCGGAAGACTATCTCGGCGAAAAAGTCACCGAAGCAGTCATCACCGTGCCCGCGTACTTCAACGACGCGCAGCGGCAGGCCACGAAAGATGCCGGCCAGATCGCCGGACTCGAGGTAAAGCGAATCATCAACGAGCCAACGGCGGCCGCGCTGGCTTACGGTCTCGACAAAGGCAAGGACGAGACGATTGCCGTGTACGACTTCGGCGGCGGCACGTTCGATATTTCGATTCTCGAAGTCGGCGAAGGCGTGATCGAGGTCAAAGCAACCAATGGTGACACCCACCTCGGCGGCGACAACATCGATCAGAGGCTGGTTGACTGGCTGGTAGACGAGTTCAAGAAAGATGAAGGACTCGATCTGCGCGGCAAGGGCAACGAGATGGCGCTGCAGCGTCTGCGGGACGCGGCGGAGCGGGCCAAGATCGAGCTTTCGACCACGATGGAGACGGAAATCAATCTTCCCTTCATCACGGCGGATGCGAGCGGTCCGAAGCACCTGGTGAAGAAGCTGACGCGGGCGAAGCTCGAGTCGATGGTGGAAGACATCATTCAGAAGTCGGCAGGCCCGTGCAAGCAGTGCATGAAAGATGCGGGCGTGGATGCCTCGAAGATCAATGAGGTGGTGCTGGTCGGTGGGCAGACGCGTATGCCGCGCATTCAGGCGCTGGTGAAAGACTTGTTTGGACGCGAAGGCCACAAGGGCGTGAACCCGGACGAAGTGGTCGCGGTTGGCGCGGCGATTCAGGGCGGCGTGCTCAAGGGCGAAGTGAAAGACCTGCTCTTGCTCGACGTGACTCCGCTGTCGCTGGCGATTGAAACGCTGGGCGGCGTGGCGACGCCGATGATTCCGCGCAACACGACGATTCCGACTAAGAAGACGGAAACGTTTTCGACGGCGGCAGACAGCCAGACCTCGGTCGAGGTGCATGTGCTGCAGGGCGAACGTCCGATGGCGGCGCAGAACCGGACGCTGGGCAAATTCCATTTGACCGGAATTCCGCCGGCTCCGCGTGGCGTGCCGCAGATCGAGGTGACGTTCGACATTGACGCCAACGGCATCCTCAACGTGACCGCGAAAGACACGGCCACGGGCAAGGACCAGAAGATCACCATTACGTCTTCTTCAGGTCTCTCGAAGGATGAAGTCGAGCGCATGGCGAAAGAAGCTGATTCGCACTCGGCGGAAGACAAAGCCAAGCGCGACGAGATCGAGGCCAAGAACCAGCTCGACTCCATGGTTTACAACGTGGAAAAGATGCTGAAAGAGCATGGCGACAAGATCTCGGGCTCGGAGCGTGGCGACGTTGAAAACGCTCTGGCTGACGCAAAGAAAGCGCTCGAAGGCGGCGACAAATCGGCGATGGAGAAGGCGCGCGAACAGCTGACTTCGGCTTCGCACAAGCTGGCGGAGCAGATGTACAAGCAGGCTCAGACGCCACCTTCGGGAGCCGGCCCTAGCGCGCAGGCTGGTCCGCAACCGGGCACGAACGGTCAGGAGCAGAAGAAAGACGAAGGCGTGATCGACGCCGAGTACGTGGACGTAGAGGACAAGAAATAAGAGAATTTCGCCACGGATTTACGCGGATTCACACGGATAAATCGATCTGTGGAACCCGTGTGATCCGTGGTGGCTTTTTCAGGAGGGGGAGCAAAGTGCAGTTTCTAGTCAACGAACAGGAATATTTTTTAACTTTTGCCGAGGACGATGATCGTCTGTACGTGCTTCAGCCGACTGCGACGGGATTGCAGAAGATTCCCGTGTACGTAGACGCGCCGAAGTGGGAGCGTGCGGCGAAGCAGGAGAGACGGAAGGTGAGAGTGCAGTGAAGAGAATTTCCTAAAGGGCCAGTCTTGGGTTACAAATGCATAGGTCCTTCGACTGTATTGGCGTTCGCATAGCGAACGCCAATTTCGCTCAGGATGACAATGTATTAAGTTTGAAGGTAGATGGCAACAACAACTAAAAAAGACTATTACGAACTGCTCGGCGTGAAGAAATCGGCTTCGGCCGAGGACATCCGCAAAGCGTTTCGCAAGCTGGCGCGGAAGTACCATCCCGATGTCAATCCTGGTGACAAATCAGCTGAAGAAAAGTTCAAAGCTATCTCCGAAGCCAACGACGTTCTGAGCGATCCCAAGAAGCGCAAAATCTACGATCAAATCGGATTTTATTCGGACAACATTGATCCGGCGGCAGCGGAGGCGTATGCCAAAGCCGGTGGGGGTGGGGGAGGCTTCGAGGGTGGCTTTCCGGGCGGCGCTCCGCCACCGGGGAGCGGTGCGGCGCAGGGCGTTCACTTCGATTTTGGCGGATTCGATTTTTCTGATCTCTTCGAAGGCGGCGAAGGTCGAAAGGCACAATCAAGCTCCGCCGGGACTGGCGGCTTCCGCGATATTTTCTCCAGCATGTTCGGAGGACACGCAGCCCAAGCTGCGCAGGAAGGTCCGGAGCCGGGATCGGATCTCGAATACCAAGTCAATGTTCCTTTCTGGACGGCGATCCGCGGCGGGGTAATGCGGCTGAACATCACGCGTCGGGATACCTGCAGTAACTGCCAGGGGCAAGGCACGATTGAAGCGCCGGGAAAATGCCCGGAGTGCAACGGCACTGGCCAGATCACCCAAACCGGGGGGCGGATGAAGTTCAACGTTACATGCCCGCGGTGTCACGGGACGGGAAAGAATCTTTCTCCGTGCCCGGTATGCCACGGGGAAGGTACCGTCGAGCGAACCGATCCATTAGAAGTGCGAATCAAAGCAGGGACGCGCGACGGCCAGCGCATCCGGATTGCGGGCAAGGGCAATGCGGGGACGCATGGCGCGCCGGGGGGCGACTTGTTTGTGATCATCCGGACGGGCGACCATCCGGTATTTCGGCGGGATGGTGACGACATCTACTTGAATGTCCCCATTACGGCGATGGAAGCCGCGCTGGGGGCGAAAATCGAGGTTCCGACGATCGATGGACGAACCGTGCTGAAAATTCCGCCAGGAACGCAGTCCGGCCAGAAATTACGCTTGCGGGAAAAAGGCGTGCCGTCGGCTACAAAAGACGGTGCTCGCGGAGACGAGATCGTCGAAGTCAAAGTAACCGTGCCCATGCCCCGCGACGAAAAGACAAAAGAACTGCTGCGGGAACTAGCGAAGCTCAATCCGGAAGATCCGCGAGAAGACCTTTTCAAAAATCTCTAAACACGGAGGGTACAGGGGTACACAGGGTAAGAACCTCTGTGTAACTCTGCGTCCTCGGTGTTGAATTTTGCAGACTATTTTTTGCTGGGGTCGTCGCTCGGGTTCACGTAATTGAACTGCAGCGGCGAAATACCATGTACCTGGACGATCGCCGGGCCGGAAGCCATGGCATAGTGATGCATATCGGGGTCAAGATAGGCAAAGCTCCCCGCGGGAAATGTCATCATTTTGCTTTCGTCGAAAGTGTCGCCCATCCCAACCTTAAAGTTGCCCGATATTACTGTGACGTTTTCGCGCTTGGGATGCCAATGCGGCGCGATCTTGTAGCCATCAGGCATCTTCAGGCGAACTGTATACTCTCCGGAACTGGCGCCTGGATCGCCCTCGAGCACCGCAAAGTGCGCGCCCGCAGCTACAAAAGGTGGTGGCGGGCCCCACTTGATTTGATCGGGTGTGAAGGTATTTTGAACAGCGTTCATTTTCGCGAACAACAAAGTCGAGACCATCAAACCAGCCCAAGCCACATTCTTCAGTTTCATTGGAATCACCCCAAAAAAGAGATTTTCGTACGGTGCAAAATGTATATCAGAAGAGCTGCGGAATCGCACGCCGCCACCCAATCACACGAGGACCAGGTCAACATCGGTTACTACCGTACCAGACCGCCGGCATACAAAATTTCTCAAAAATTTTGTTGCATCTGTGGAAATTTGCCGTAATCTCATACGTGCGAACTAACTTCAGCCGAAATGCCCGGAAATTGCACGTACCGGGAGCCTTGCTGGCGTTTCGCCGAAACCAAGGGAGACAAGGTGGCTGAGAGTGATTCGCCCGGAGGAGGAAGCCATCGAAATTGGCAACACCTAGCGTAGCCCCTCAACAATCCCAACCCCCTACCATCGTTCCCAGCCGGAAAAAGTCGGTTCGCCTCACCCTCTGGCCCCTGGTCGCCGCGACTTTCTTTATGGTGTCGGGCGGCACATATGGCACAGAAGACATCGTGCACGGCGCTGGATATGGCAAGGCAATCCTCATTCTGCTGCTGACTCCGATTCTCTGGAGCCTGCCAACCGCGTTCATGATCGGCGAACTTTCGAGCGCCTTGCCCTTTGAAGGCGGTTACTACGCATGGGTGCGGCGTGCGATGGGAAATTTCTGGGGATTTCAGGAGGCTTGGCTCTCACTGGTGGCGTCGATTTTCGACATGGCTATCTACCCGACGCTCTTTGTTCTTTATCTGGATCGCTTGTTTCCCTGGTTTGCCGCCGGGCATCGTGGCGAGATGGTCGCGCTGGGCGTAGTGATTGTTTGCGCCCTGATGAATGTCGCCGGCGTACGCGTGGTCTCGACGACTTCGTTGTGGCTGTTCTTCGCCCTTTCAGCGCCGTTCATTGCGATCGTCTGCATCGCTCCGTTTAAGTTTGGGGCTTTGGCCAATGCGGTCACGAAGCCGACGAATAGCAACATCGATATCATCACCGGCCTGCTGATCTGCATGTGGAATTACATGGGTTGGGACAACGCTTCGACCATCGCCACGGAAGTCGAACGCCCGCAGCGGACGTATCCGCAGGCGATGCTGGTGGCAGTAGCGATCGTGGCATTGAGCTATGTTCTTCCGGTTGCAGGAATGTGGATGACAGGGCTGCCGGCGTCAGCGTGGGACACCGGCTTCTGGGCCGATATTGCGGGCATGCTCGGCGGACCGCTCTTGCGGTTTGGGCTGGCGCTTGGCGGAATCATCAGCGGATTTGGCATGTTCAATGCTCTTGTAATGAGTTACTCGCGGCTGCCGCTGGCGATGGCGCAAGACGGGATGTTGCCAAAGGTCTTTGGCAAGTTGCATCCGCGGACGCGTGCGCCGTGGGTGGCAATCATCGCGCTAGCTATTGGCTGGGCGATGTGCCTCGGTCTTGGATTTGAGCGATTAGTCACGCTTGACATTCTTCTTTATGGTGCGAGCCTCTCGTTAGAGTTTGTCGCTTTGGTCGTACTGCGCATTCGCGAGCCGGAGTTGCCTCGGGCTTTCCGTGTTCCTGGAGGAATGTTTGGAGCGGTCGCGGTAGGTATTGCTCCCATACTGCTGCTCGGTTTTTCCGTGGTTCGAAGCGAGACTGAGCAAGTCCTGGGCATGAGTTCATTTTCCTTCGGAATGATTCTGATTGCCGCCGGAGTGGTGGTTTACTTTCTCAATGTTGCTCTCAAACCTCAAGGCTGGGCCCCCGCGCCTAAAGAACATTTGGCGGGAGATTAGAAAAAACCATTCTCCGCGGATTTGCGCGGATTTCTTTAAACAAAGATCAGCGTCCGCCTCAATCTGGGCGTACTGTTGGGAATCAAACACAAATTCGTCAAAATCAGCCACGGATCGCACGGATGATCACGGATTTCTAAAGAATTTCAACAATCCGTGTGAATCCGCGTAAATCCGTGGCTAGTTTTTTGCTTTGTTATAAATTAGAGGGAATGACCAAGCGAAAATCCAAGGGCGCATACATGATCTCGGCGGTTGCGGAGATGTACGAGATCCATCCGCAGACGCTGCGACTCTATGAACGGGAAGGGCTGCTCAAGCCGTCGCGGACGGAAGGCAATACGCGTCTCTATACCGATGAAGACTTGCAGCGGCTGGAGTTTATTCTGACGCTTGCGCGGGATTTGTCGGTGAATATCAGCGGGATTGCCATCATCCTGCAAATGCGCGAGCGAATGGAGGAGATGCAGCGGCAAATTCAGGATTTCGTACAGTACATTCAAAAGGAAGTACTCGCCCGCGCCACGGCCACGGCCGATCCTTCGCGCGGGGCAATCGTGCCCATCCGGCGCCCGATGCCACCTCAGACGACCAGTCGCCGGAAATAAGGATGCGGCTGCAGATCAAAATCTCAGACCGCAAGGGGCGCTAAGAGAGACACAAAGAACGCGGAGTGTAAGACATGAATAACTGGTTTGGGACGACCATCGGATAAGAGTGTCGGCTCTCTCTGCCATCCTGCATCAGCTTTGCCCGCGATGCCGTAAGGGAAGAATTTTTGCTAAGCCGATTTTCTCGGGCTGGCCACGGATGCACGAGCGCTGTCCGTCGTGTGGGCTGAAGTTTGAGCGCGAGCCGGGATATTTTTTGGGCGCGATGTATTTGAGTTACGGGCTGGCGCTGATTGTCATCCTCGTGCTGGCGGCGGTTTTATGGGCTGCCACGCATTGGTCTCTGGAGAAAGTAACGATCTGGGCCATCTTGTTGTTCCTGCCGCTGGCGCCGTCTCTGACGCTGTTTTCGCGCGTGCTTTGGATTTATCTCGATCAGGCAATCGATCCAGAAAAATGAAAAGGCCGCCAGATGAACGGCGGCCCGATTCGACTGTAGCTATCAAGCGGCGTGGTGGTGGTGCTTGTGACGGATCATTCCCGGCCCCACCTTCATTTTCGGATCGGTTCCGAACGTATAGATAGAATTCCCACTCAAAACACTGACGCCAACATTGAGCGTGTATTCGTTCGCCCCTAAGTCCGATGGTGTATGCACGGCTCCCAGCCAGCTCACCCACGAACCGTCGGCAGTAATCGGTGTCGGCCAATTTGTTGCGGCACTTCCATCAACATCGATAACCGCACGCGGGTACGTGCTCGGCGTGGTTTGCGTACTCATTACCAGAGGCGATTGTAGGGTTTCGTCGGTATCGGCTGCCGCTTCGCTTGTGCCCTGTCCGAAAACTCCGGTTACGCGCACGCGATAGCTGGCGACGTTGGGGTCGGCGGAGAACACTCGCATCACCAGATAATCACCAGGCTCCAGGCTCAGGGAGCTAGCGTCGGACTGCGGATTCCCCCACTGGCTTGAAATGAGGGCGATGGACACCTGCTGGAACCAGTCTCCAAACCCCTGGGGCGGGTTGCTCGACGCAGCCGTAAACCAGGCGCAAGATTGGTTCGCGATAGTCGGGTTCTGCACGTTTGAGTTGTACGGCTGGAAACGGCCGGCCGGAGTGTCGGAGCTATTCAGCGAAAACGCGAGATTGTAAAGGTAGATGGACACCGTTTTTCCCTCCTTAGGTGTTCTAGTCGAATGTCCAGGCCAGAAAGCAGAAGAGATCGGACAGTAACGCCGAAGAACGCGAAAGTCAAGGCTGAAAAGCTGCGAGTTAGGAGTTCCAGCCAATCAATGGCTGGAGTTAGCTGGCGCCGCGTTCACAACATCCAGTTGATAACGGGGATCGGCCCGTAAGGAAACAAGCTCGGGATCGTTTTGGACGTCGTGCAGATCCTGACCGGCTTTTAGGGCCGTCAGCAGAGAGCCGAGCGCCCGGTTCCGGTCTCCGCACAGTTCATACACTGTCGCCATGTCGTATAAGATCGTCGGGTCTGCCACATTGGCCTTTTCGACCGGTTGCTGTGCCTGAATGGCAGCGTTCTTGTCGCCGCTCTTGGCAAGATACAGGGCGAGGTCGGCGCGGAGATCCATTTGCTGAGGGTTCTTTGCAATCTCGTCGCGCACTAAGCGAATTGCGGTCTGATAAGCCGGTTTGGCCTTGCTTTTCTGCGTCGTCGACCAGCGATAAGCATCGGCCAAACTGCCCCAGCTTTGATAGTCGCTATCATTCATCGCCACTACCTTTTCAAAGGCGGGAACTGATTGGTCGTACTTCCCCTGATAAAACAGAATAGTGCCGAGATTGTTGTAGGCATCGCCCGTGGGCCTAATGGTTAATGCGCGCTGCAGTGTTGCGACCGCATCGTCGTCGCGACTAACCGCATGGTAAGCCGCGGCTAGATCGCGGAGCACCAGCACATTGTCGGGGTCCACCTTCTGAGCTTGCTCCCATTGTGACACCGCCTGTTTGTAATCGCCATCCCGGTACGCATTCAATCCCAGGTTCGTGTAGGTGCGCCAGTCTTTGGGATCCAACTGCAGCGCGCGATTGAGCTCCTGAGTGGCCTGATCTTTCTTGCCGTCCTGATAATAAAGTTCGCCAAGATAGCGATGCGGCGTTGGACTTTTTGGATCGAGTTCAGAAGCGGAGAGGAGTTCTTTTTCTGCGCCGCCTAAATCCCCAGACTGCATTTTGACCAAGCCCATCGAGTTATGGGCGGCAGCGAGATAGCCGTCGAGGCTGAGGGTCTTGGTGGCATATTCATTGGCCAATTTCATCCACTGTGGGTCGGCGTTCTGTCGATTCTTCTCGTAATAGGCTTCACTCAGGGCTGCGAAACTGGCTGCCGATTGCGGATCGAGCTGAATGGCACGTTGCAGCAGTTTGATGGCGTTGTCGACGCTGTTGGGACGGTCGTAATGGTCGAGATCGTAACGGGCGCGCTGATAAAGAGCATAGGAATTGTCATCGACCGGGAGCTCTTGCCCGGAAGCCGAGGCATTCTGATTTCTTCGTTGCTTTACGTACTGCCGGGCGCCGATTCCGGCGGCCAGCAGGAGAAGCAGGAGAGCGCAGGCGATCCAGATTTGGCGGCGAGAAAAACGGCTCAAGAAGGAATCCGACGGCAGCCGCACCATCTCGATGGTGGTATCGCTCGGACGCCAACTTAAGGGCGACTCGGTCATCCCTGCGAAGCGGCGCAGCTCTGTGGAAACCTCCGCTGCGCTCTGAATGCGCTTGTCAACTTTCTTTTCCAGCATGCGTGCAACCAGCGAAGTAAGGGGCTTGGGCAAGTCGGGGCGAATCTCCGCCAGATCGCGAGGAGCGCTGAAATGAAGGTTATGCAGAAAAGCAACGGTGTTGGTTCCCGCGAAAGGCAGCTGGCGACTGAACATCTCGAACATCACGATGCCGAGGGCAAAAACGTCGGAGCGGGCATCGACCTTCTCCCCACGCGCCTGCTCGGGAGATTGGTAAGCGGGAGTGCCCGTGACTGCACCGGGCATGGTTAAGGTGTATTCAGGGCCGGTGGGCGAATCGACTTCCTCGGTTTCGGGGCCAGCGACGAGCGGATTGAATTTCGCCAGCCCAAAATCCAGCACTTTCACGAAGCCGTCTTCGGTGATCATGATGTTGCCGGGCTTGAGATCGCGATGAACGATTCCGGCAGCATGAGCTTTCGCCAAAGCATCGGCGATCTGCACGGAGTAGCGGAGAGCTTCATTCGTTCCCAATGGACGCTTCTTGAGCAACGAAGAAAGCGTCGCGCCGCGAACGTACTCCATCACGATGAACTCGGTGTCGCCCTCCGAGCTGATTTCGTAAATGGTGATGATGTTGGGATGGTTGAGCGCGGAGGCGGCCAGTGCTTCTCGTTGAAAGCGGGCCTTGGCGGTTGGGCGCAGGGGGCGATCGGTGGGTAGGACTTTGATGGCGACGTCGCGTTGCAGACGCGTGTCGCGGGCGCGATAGACAACGCCCATGCCGCCGGCGCCCAAGCTGTCGATGATTTCGTAGTGCGAGAGCTTTCGCCCGATCACGACTTGACCGCCCTTCAAGTCTTGGCAAAATTCTACACGCAAGCAGCGGTGGGAGCAGACGGATTCCACCAGCCCCAAAAAATTTGCTGTGGTTGGATGTTTCTAGGACTACGAAAGTGAGCTAGGGCTCGTAGACCGAGTTGCCAAATCCTTCGCGTTGAGCCTGGTCTTGCATCTCATCGAGTTTGGTTTTGGCCTGGTCGAGCTGGCCCTGCAACCGTTGAACCTGATCTTGCTTCTTCAGTTGGTTCTCATTGTGTTCGACACAATGGTAGACACAGCCGCCGTTGGCAAAATGGATGGTGCGGTTCAGATTATCGATTGCGCTCTGCAGCGAAGTCACGGTGTTCCGTTGGGCGGCGATATCGGCTTTCCATTGCTCCGCGGGTTTTGATCCTAACGGAGGGCTGGGAGGATCGTCGTGATGGGCGCCGGCGATGGGTTCGTCTTCGTCGATGCTGTGCTTAGAAAGATCGTCATTGGTGATGACTTTCGGGGCAGTTTGCGGATTCTGATTCTGCCGCTTTAGCCGCTCGGCGCGAGCCACGTCGCCCAGCGACTGACCATAGCTCACAGCGACCAGACAAAGGAATAGGCTTGTCAGAAATCCGATTCTCATAACTTTTAGAGGCATGGGGCGGCCCTTAAATGACGTTGCTCCAATGCTATCGCTCCCTCTGGCATCTGCGAAGTTACGCTGGTTAGAGTTACTTCCGCTGGCGGTTCTAGCACTGGGAACGCAGAGGTTTAGGGTGGAGCTGAAATGACATTTACAATGCTCAGATGCTGAAGATGATGTGCATTACGGCGCATCCCGATGACGAAGCGGCCGGCTTTGGCGGATCGTTGCGGATGTACCGGGATCGCGGAGTGGAAACGAGCGTGGTGTGCCTAACGCCGGGGCAAGCGGCAACCCATCGCGGCGGGGCAAAAAATGATGAAGAGTTGGCGGCGACGCGGCGGAGGGAGTTCGCGGCAGCGTGTGAGGTCTTGAAAGTTTCGCGGGCGGTGGTGCTGGATTATCCGGACGGGCAACTTCACCGGCAGGAACTTTATAAAGTGGTATCGGAACTGACCCTGCACATTCGGCAGTTTCGCCCGCAGGTAATTCTGACGTTTGGTCCGGAGGGCGGAGTGACGGGACATGGCGATCACTCTATGGCGGGGGTCTTTGCTACGCTGGCGTTTCATTGGGCAGGACGCAACAACCGTTATCCCGATCAACTCACGGACGGGGTCATGCCGCATCGGGCGCAAAAGCTCTATTTCCAGACAGCAAATTTTGCCTTGCCGGATCGGCAGCCGATCACGCTCTCACCGGTCACTACTGTCATCGAAATTGGCGAACATCTCGATACGAAGATTGCCGCGTTTAAGGCCCACGCCAGCCAAGCGCCCCTGTGGCCGCTGTTCGAGTCGCATATGCGGCCGCGAGGAACGAAAGAACTCTTCCATCTGGCGGCTTATGCCGAATATGAGCCGATGCCGCAAGAGACGGATTTGTTTGCGGGAATTTAAAACAAGAAAGAACCTCGCCGCGGATCATGCGGATTGGCGCGGATCGAACAATCAAAAGAAAGATCTCATTCGCGTTAATCGGCGCAAATCCGCGGCGAATTTGTCAGTGCTATGATTTTTGTGTGTCGCCACAGCGCGGGAAATTCATTACGGTTGAAGGACTCGATGGATGCGGGAAGAGCACGCAGATCGAGAAACTCGCGACAGCGTTGCGGCGTCAGAAGTTTGAAGTCGTGGTGACGCGCGAACCGGGCGGAACACCAACCGGAGAGAAGATTCGCCAGATCTTGCTGGATTCGAACACAGCAGGACTCGCTCCCATGGCCGAACTCGCCCTGATGTTTGCGGCTCGCGCGCAACATATTAAAGAAGTCATTCAGCCGGCAGTGGGCGAGGGGCGAATCGTGGTTTGCGATCGCTTTACTGATTCGAGTGAGGCCTATCAAGGTGGAGGACGCAAACTGGGTAGCGAGCCGGTTCTCGCGTTGCACAAGATTCTGGGTGGAGGTTTACAGCCCGATCTGACCATCTTGATGGATTCCGATGTCGCCACAAGCGTGAAACGTGCTCGTCGACGCAACCGATCGCAAGCGGGCGCGAAGAACGATGAGAACCGTTTTGAGCAGGAAAGCCGGGCTTTCTTTGAGCGTGTGCGTAGCGCATATTTGGCAATTGCGGAGCGGGACCCGCAGCGTGTAGCGGTGGTGGATGCGCGGGGAACGGCGGAAGAGACGCATCGGCTGATCATGGAAGTGGTAAGACGCAAGCTGCGACTGGCGAAGACCGCATGAGTCAGCAATTTGCACTTGGCGCTTAGCATTTGGCCATTGACGGCCTGTATTGATTTAAGCTGAGATCGCCTGAAGCCGGTTTTCGTCGACCTGCGTGGCTTCCTGCTTACCGCGCACTGTATTGGCTAAAGGCTAAGTGGTAATTGCTGACAGCTGGTTTCTATGCCTTTCTCCGATTTCCATGGCAATTCGGACGTCGTTCACCGGCTGCGGGAAATGCTGGCGAGAAATCGCTTTCCCCAGGCGATGATACTGGCCGGCCCGGCAGGCTCGGGCAAGTACACGCTGGCGCTCATGCTGGCCAAGGCGATGAATTGCCTGAATCCGCCCAATAGCGATGGTCTTCCAGATTTTTGCGGTCAATGCTCGAATTGCGTTCGCATCACACAATCCGAAGACTTGGCAGCTCGCTGCACCGAGGCATCGGAAGCCCGCGATGGTATGCGGGAAGCGGACAAGAAAGCTACGCGACTTTTCATACAGACTCACCCGGACGTGCTGGTGATTCCCCCTGATCCGCCGCAGATGATGATCAAAGTCGATCAGGTACGGTATGTGATTGAGAACATCTACTTCCGGCCGGCCGAAGGGAAAGAAAAGGTCTACATTTTTACCGATTCGGCGTTCATGAAGGAAGCCGCGAATTCCCTCTTGAAAGTCCTTGAGGAACCGCCGGACTTCGCGACGATTTTCTTGCTTACCGACAATGCCGGCGAATTGCTACCGACGATTCGCTCGCGATCGATGATTGTGACCTTGGGGGCGCTGACGCCCGAGGAGATCGATCGCTACCTGGCAAAGCACCGTACGGATTGGAGTCCAAAGCAGCGGCAGTTGGTGGCGCGTCTGAGTGAAGGGGCTGTTGGGCGCGCGAGAAACTTCGATCTGGCCGCTTATACCGCGGCGCGGCAGAATGCGCTGACGATCCTTAAGTCAGCGTTATATGGCGCGGAGCACAGCGAACTTTTCAAAATCACCGAGGGTTATCGAGCCGGAGCCGAGGGACGCGAAAAAACAGAAGCGCTGCTGCGAACGCTTTATTCCCTGCTGCAGGACCTCATGTTCCTGAGCAACGGCACGCCGGAACTTCTGCGCAACACCGATGTTCAAGGAGAACTGAAAAAGTTGGCGGAAGCTGCGGATTTTGCCTGGATCACGGCGGCTGCTGCTGGATTGGCCGAGGTGGAACGTGGCATGCGGAGGAATTTGCTGCGTTCGCTCTCGCTCGACGCGTTTGCAGCGGCACTGGAAGCCAGAACTGTGTCCTAGAGTGAAGCAGAACGGCGCGCGGTTCCCGATTTGATTTTGAAATAGCCCGAAAGTGCTAACTGCTTTATTTCGACGGCCATTGTCATCTTTGCTTTCGTGTGCTACGGTAGTTTCACTCACGCCTTTCGAACCCACAAACACAGTTGCGCCGCGTGTTGTGGCCTGCGATTCAAAGCGCGTTGGGCAGGTGACGCTATGAAGGATGCGATCGATTCCATGCCAGCCGAACGGACCGTTGAAACTGAGGGCTTTGCCAACCGTAAACTGATTCGGCCTTCCCTCAATCGCAATGAACACAACCACAACCATGCGAATCACGCGTCGGCCCCGATGGGCGAGCGTCGGCAGGATCGTCCGGAGCGCGGCGAGCGCAATGGCGGCGGTGGCGCGGGCCGGAAAGCGACTCCTCCTGAGCAGACCAATGCGGAAAATTTTTATTACCAGAAGCAGATGCAGGCGAAGACGTCGATGGTGATTGTGTTGCGCGACGGTGAGCAGCTCACCGGGTGCATCGAGTGGTATGACAAGAACTGTCTCAAGATCAACCGCAACGGTGGCCCGAATCTGGTGATTTACAAACCTTCCATCAAGTACATGTTCAAAGAGGGCGAGAACGGGAAGAGGTAAATCTCCTAGCCTTTAGCCACGTCTTTCACACACACCTGTCGAGCAATCGTAGCTTCGGGACGAACGGGGTCGGACGCGGGCGGCATCGGCGTCAGCTCTCGGAGAAGTTCGCCATTATAAAGCTTAGCGGGGCCGCTCTCAGGATGAGCCAAGGCACCACATCTCGCAGTTCCAGGCCATGCTATTAGGTCGAGAAGTCGAATGGCACGGCTACTTAACATTGTCAGCAGCCGACGTGCGTGTGAGGCTGGCCGCGAGCGCGTGAAAATCCGGATTATGACGCAGCGCTCTCAGATCGTCGTCGGTAATTAAGCCATTCCCGTCTTTATAGCCACGACGAACCGCTTCTTGCAGGTATTGGAGAGCTTCATTGGGACGGTCTGCCGCCGCTGCCACACAAGCAAACGAATACCACACTTGAAAGTTGCTATCCTTTTCTCCTGAGTTGCCGGGCTTGTCGATCACATCCTGAAACAACTTGGCAGCCTCTGGATACCGATGTCGATATGCCATGGCCGTACCAAGTAATTGCAAAGCTGCGAGCGTATCAGGGTGGCCGGGTCCTAACGCCACAAGTTGCGCATCGTAACATTTCTGAGCGGCCTTCTCAGCTTCCTGATAGCGCCTTTCTCTGAGCAGAGTTCTGGCAAGACCGGACTGAGTAGATAAAGTGTCGGGATCGTTCGGCCCGAGGACTCGAAGCTGCGTTAGTAACGTTGTCTCTTGCAATTTTTCCGCTTCCGCAATCTGGCCTTGCTTATAGAGCAATCCCGCCAGGTTCGATTGGAAGCGCAGCGCGCTTGGGTGTTCGGGGCCCAAAGTGTGTGTCGTGACCGACAACGCTTTCGCATAGAGTTTTTGGCTTTCGACCAGGCGATGCTCGTTGTCCAATACTTCCGCCAGGTTCCCCATCGCCAGCACGGTGTTGGGATGGTCGGGGCCCAAAACCTGCTCGGCGGTGGAAAGGACCTGACGAAGCATCTGTTCGGATTCCCCGAAACGGCCTTGCTGCTTGATGGAATCGGCTAAATTGATCGTCACACCCAACGTATGCGGGTCATTCGGTCCGACCGTGCGAAGCGCAATCTCCACCAGTTGACGATCTTCTTGCTCCGCATCGGCGTAGCGGCCTTCGCACCAGAAAGCGTCCGCCAGGTTGGTCATTGAGGTCTGAGTCTTGAGATCATCTATGCCGGCGTTACGACTTCTGATGTCGATGACCTGGCGCTCGATCCTCTCTTCCTCATCGCAATGCCCCTCATAATCTGCGATGACCGCCAGGTAGTCCAGGGTGTCTAAGGTTCGAGGATCCTCTGGCCCTATGGCACGGCGTTCACCCTCCAATGCGTCCCGCTCGAGTTTCTCGGCTGCCGCATAGTCAGAGCCTTCGCGCAATACGATGCCGCCCAACTGAGACATCGACTCCAGCGTGCGGGGGTCCGCCGGACCGAAACGCTTCAGCCGTTCATCCAAGGACTGCTGGGCGAGTTGGTGGGCTCGATGAAACAGGCCGAGGTTGGCGTATGTTCCCGCCATGACCCGCATCATTTGCGTCCGAACTTCGGGATCCTTGGCCAAGCCGTTGCTCAGGTCGTTGGACGCCTTATCCATAATCTCCCGGGCGGTTACGCTGTTGCCCCGAGCCTCGCTCGGGTCCGACACTTTGAACATGCCGGTCATGAAATCCGTAATGCGGTTAGCACGGTCTCGTTCCCGGTTGGCGCGATCGCGCTCCGCAGTAATTCGACGCAGTTGAACGGCCTGCAGGGCGGCAAAAGCAGCCAACAAAAGCACCAGGCCAGTAGCCACGCTGACTGCAATCCGATGCCGACGCACATATTTCTGTATGCGGTATCCGGTGCCCGCGGGTCGAGCCAGGATTGGCTCATGATTCACGTAACGCATTAGATCAGCCGCCAGCTCAGAGGGAGTTCCATAGCGGCGCTCGCGGTCCTTTTCCAGGGCCTTCATGGCAATCCAATCCAGGTCGCCACGAAGGTGAGCAGCTAGCTGTTTAGGATCCATTCCACGGGCTTCAGCAGCAGGCGTGGATGATTCACGATCTGAACTGACCTTCGTGCTGGGACTGGGTGGATCTTCCTCACGCAATTTTCGCAGTAACTCATGCAGGGGCAGCTTCCGTCGGCCGGTCTCGAACGGCTGCGACCCTGCCAGCAGCACATAAAGGATGACACCGAGCGAATAAACATCCGCGCGAGTGTCAACATCCGAACCACGCGGATCGGCTTGCTCAGGGCTCACGTAAGCTGGTGTACCAATAAAAAGCCCCGGCTGAGTGAACAGACTCTGCCCCTCGACGGGTGTTGTGAGTTTGGCCAAACCGAAATCGATGATGCGAGGAGTCGGCTTGCCGTTGACTTCCACCACCAGGATGTTGGCGGGCTTCAAATCACGATGAATGATGGCTTTTTGATGCGCATGCTGCACGCCTTCACAAACTTGAATGAATAACTCCAGACGTTCGCTAATCCCCAGTTTCTTGGCATCGCAATATTCTGTGATCGGCAAACCCGGTACGTACTCCATGACGAAGTAGGGCTGCCCCTGCGCAGTCGTGCCAGCCTCGTACACTTTGGCAATCGCGGGATGCTCCATGATCGCGAGGGATTGCCTTTCCGACTGAAAACGCCGCAGGACCGCTTCGTCGTACATGCCGGCCTTGATGAGCTTTACGGCAACCTCGCGGCGTACCGGAGCGGTTTGCTCGCACAACCAAACTTGTCCCATGCCGCCTTCGCCCAGCTTTCGGATCAGAGTGAAACGATCAGAGAAAATTTGGCCGGGTTGCAGAATTCCGGCGGCTGGTTGGTCCTTATCCTCGAGAAGTTCCGTATGATGTTCTGCCCGTAAAAAGTCGGACCGCACTGCATTCTCAGCTTGAAGCAGCGACTCGACCTGGTCGCGCAGCTCTGTATCGGAAGCACAGGCGTGCTCAACAAAGGCTTGTCGTTGTTCCCCATCGAGTTGCATCGCTTGGTAGACGACATCTTTCACCCGCTCCCAACGGCTGACGCTCATGGCTAAGCCGTCCTGCTCATTTGGCGATGCAACCACACTCTCGCAATGGCCCAGTCACGGTCGACAGTGGCGCGTGAAATTCCGAGCACTTGCGAAATCTCGGGAGCCGACAAACCTCCGAAAAATTTCATTTCCACAATTTTGCTCTGTCGCGGATCGATGCGAGACAACTCGCTAAGCGCGTTGTCCAGGGCCAGCAATTCTGCGTCTCCTTTGATCGGCAGGTCGGCAAGATCGTCGCAGTCAATACGAATCCCTCCATCGCGTTTATCTGCTTTACGGCTGCGGGCATAGTCGACAAGGATCTGGCGCATGGCTCGCGAGGCGATGGCAATGAAATGCGCGCGGTTCTGCAACTCGACCGGTTGCCCACCGACTAATCGGAGATATGCTTCATGAACGAGTGCGGTACTTTGCAGAGAATGATCGGGCCGTTCCGACTGAAGCTGATAGTGGGCGAGGCGGCGCAGTTCCTTGTAGACCAACGGCATCAAGTCGTCGAGGGCTTTTTGATCGCCCCCTGTCCATTGCTGTAGAAGCTGGGTGACCTGTCCGGACTGATCTTCCGCCATACCCCACCTCGGACGCCCCGATTCAGGAAGGCAACCAGCATATTCGCGGAAGTAACTGCCGTCAATCGCCAACTGCTTGTTTCAGCCCCCTAACCTCTTGATTTCACTTTCGATGGAGACACGCTGGCCGGTCCGGAAGAATTTCTTCTCGAACGATGAGGCGATCAGCCAGCGCCTTCCGCCTATTTGGACGAGCACGGAATCGAGCCCGTGCCAATCCAAGAAAATTCCAAGGAGAAATGAAAATGAAAAACCATACGACTCTGAGAAGCTTTTGCAATCGCGTTCTGTTTGGCATCGGCGCCTTCGCGTTTGTCGCGAGCGGAACCCTGAGCGCGCAAACCTACACACAGATTAAGAACCAGCATCCTGACTGGGTACAGATCCCCGGTGAATTGATCCGCCCCGATTGCGTGCATGACGTTCCTAATGGCGCAAGCATTGACCTCGCGAACAGCGAACACCAGGGCGACGACGTGATCCTGGATGGCCAAGTCATCGCTCACTATGAAGCTTGCCCCGAGGATCCGATCGATACTCGTACCCTGGGCTCTCAGAACCAGCGCGACCCCGGCCCGACCGGCAATGGTTGGGTTGAAGCTTCGCAGTGGCTGGTCTCGCTCAAGTCCGGCGACAACCTGGACGTGATCGAGGGTTTCTGGATTGTACCGTCACCTCCCAAGACGAATGGCGCGACTATTTTTCTCTTCAATGGCGTCGAACCCGCGAATGGCTCGAACATCATGCAACCAGTGCTCCAGTACGGTGGGAGCAAAGCCGGAGGCGGCAATTACTGGGCGATCGCCAGTTGGCTCGTCGGCAACAACGCTTACTTCAGCCCGTTGGAGACTGTAAACCCCGGTGACTTACTCTTCGGCTTTACCGAGCAGACTGGCAATTCCGGTGGCAAACTCCATTATCTTGTCAAAGCATCAGATATAGCTACCGGAGCGTATTCCAGTCTCGGGGTCTCGTCGACAGGCATTCAGTGGAATTGGGCATTCGCGGGTGTCCTCGAAGCCTACAACATCACTTCGTGCTCCGAGTATCCGACCACGGGCTCAACTCAATTCTTTAACACCGAAGTCGCCCATGGGTATCCGAGTTTTGACTACTACAGTTCTCTGGGGTTCCAGGGACACCAGTGGGACTACTTTGGTAACGGCGGACCGCAGTGCAACTTCAAAGTCTCGCTGGTCGACGGGGGATTTTCGTCAACCCTGCAATACTAAGCCGTGTAGTTCGCTCTTGGAGAACCTGCCGGAGCAATGTAAGGAACGAAACGCAAAGGGGAGCGAAATCGCTCCCTTTTTTTTCTGTTCGCAATTCCTCGTTGTCACGGTGAGAGCGGGAAGTAGCCGCCATCAGCTATCGGCTGTCAGCAATCGGCTGTCAGTTTTCAGCGAGATATGCTCGTCCCAATGAAGTCGCTCGACGAATGCTACGCTCTCGGAAGTTGCGGCAGAGCATCAAAGTGCGCGTCGCGTGCGAAGAGAACCAGCGAATGTTGCAGCACTAAGGCCGCGATCCACATATCGTTTGTCGGGATGGGAGTGCCTTGCTTTCGTAGTTGCCGGTAAACGGCTCCATAATGATGCGTGGTCTGTTCGTTGGCGTAGAGCACGCCAATCCCAGGTTTCAGCAGAAAGCTACGCAGGACGGCTTCGTTGCGCGATCCTTGGCTACCCACAGCAAATCCGGCGCGTAGTTCTCCCAGCACGATAAAAGGTAGCCAGATTTCCTCGGCGTATTCGATGGTTTCGACAGCCGACCCATCGCCGCGGCACAAGTCGATGTAACGCTTCGTGTCGAGCGCCAGCTTCATCGCCACATGTCTTCGTCGATGGTATCCTGCGCGGCCAAGGCGCTGTCGAAAGCGGGATCTTTGCGCCAGGTGCCTGCGATGTCCCCGAGATCGCGTTGCCGGGTGCTTTCCTGAGTAATGCCAGCCCCCCGGGCCATGGCTTCGATCGCGATTTCATTCAGGCTTTTCCCGCGCTCGCGCGCAGCCCGGCGAAGAGCTCCGTCGAGAAGATCGGGTATATTGCGGATGGTGTACTGCATGCACTTAGCTATATGCGATGCAGGCATATGATGCAAGCATCGCAGAAGCCGGATAGCTCAGCTAGTCACGAACGCCGTTCGTAGGGCCTGCCATGCTTTCCTCGCAGATTCGGCAGCCCGGAGCCCCTTAAAACGGGAATTCATTGATCCAATGGAACCCTCGACTGGTAAGACGGCTATTGGCGAGGTCCCAACGGTGGAGCTTCAGGGTGACGAGATTGCCGTTAATATGGCCTTGTAGATTGAGCCGGTCCCCGGCCCTTTGGTATGCAAAATCGCTTTTCCAATTCACATCGTCGTCGTCGCTTACCGACGCCGTGTTTTTCACCTGATCGATGGTTAGCTTGGTGTAGTCGAGAACGCCGTTACTGAAGTGGATTAGGAGGCTGCCCGGCGCGTCGAAAATCAGTTCGGTGAAGGTATCACCTGATCCTATGTTCATATCCCTGGCGAGCTTCTCCGTAAGAAGGGGTTTGGGGATTCCTGTAGCGCTAAAATCGTCAACAATCCAAACGCCATATAGCGGGCACTGCGCAACGGCACTGGGATTCTCTGCGGCGTACCTTTTGAGCGAGAAATGGGTGACCGTCGATAGCCACAGAACAGCCAGCAGCACCGGTAAGATCAACGCGACCCGATTAATCCAGCTTCGATTCGAAAGGGCTGTAAATGTTCGCGGCGCCGCTGTGCGATTCAACACAAGAACGTTCAGCAGTCGTTCCGTCTCCGGCACAAGAAGAAATGCCGCCATCAACAGATAATGCAAAGAACCTAGCTTGACCGGGACGTCGTAACTCATATCGAGCGCGAAAACTTGGGACATGGCGCCGACTGTAACTAGCGCTCCGAGCGTCCTAAGGCGTGGCACGAGGAGCAAAATACCGGCAAGCACTTCGGTGAGCCCTGTGAACATGGTATAGGGCTTGGAGGCGGCCATGAAAGTCCAAAGCATATCCTCGGGGCTTAACTCGCCCACGCGCTGTGAGAGCCTGGCGAGCGTAAGGGAGCCGAATTGCACGGGGATTAGTTTGTCCATACCATAGGAAAACATCTCCATCGCCAGAGCCAGCGTGACAAGCAACCTCAACCATTCGCGCAAGACGCGGTAGTTGGACCTTTTCCGGTCAAGGGCAGACCACACAACCGTCGCCACGGCGGCCACGAACAGCTCGCAGAGGACCAAAACGTAATCGTAGGTTGTGTCTCCGCTGCCGTTGGTGAAAATAGTAATGTCGGTGGCGAGGTGAGGAATATGCTTGCCAACCCAAGGAACAACGCGGTGCCATAGCGGGTCAATGAAGGAATCGGTTAGGCGGCCGAAAATCCAATAGTGGAACAGCTCCTGCTCATTCCCCAAAATGTACAGGGTATAGAGCGTCAAGTAGCAGAACACGAATCTGAAGGCAACTCGCGTGGAGGCACGCCAACGGGCTTGTTCTGCTTCGCTTTGCCAGTTCAACGCTGCACCAGCCTGAGGCATGCGGCAATCTAGCAGGGTCTAGGCGGTCCTGCAAGCAGGGTCCGGCAGTTACACTCATTGACGTTGGGCCTACCGTAAACCCAACGTTGCTACAGCTTCGGCAGCACAATCCCCTTCTGCGACTGGTACTTTCCTTTGCGATCGGCGTAGCTGGTTTCGCAGACTTCATCCGATTGGAAAAAGATAATCTGACACAGGCCTTCGTTCGCGTAAATCTTGGCGGGAAGCGGCGTGGTGTTAGAAATCTCGAGAGTGACGAAGCCTTCCCACTCCGGCTCAAAAGGCGTGACGTTCACGATGATCCCGCAGCGCGCATAAGTTGACTTGCCGACGCAGATGGTCAGGCAATCGCGGGGAATCTTGAAATACTCGACCGAGCGAGCCAAGGCAAAGGAATTCGGCGGCACGATGCAGACATCCGAGCGCATGGTCACAAACGAACGTTCGTCGAAACCCTTGGGATCGACCACGGTGCAATTGACGTTGGTAAAGACTTTGAACTCATCGGCTACGCGCAAGTCGTATCCGTAGGAAGACAGGCCGTAGGAGACGACGCCTTCCCGCACCTGCTTCTCCGAGAAGGGATTAATCATGTCGTGTTCCAGCGCCATCTTGCGGATCCAGCGGTCACTCTTTAGCATGAAGCTCCTTGGGAATTGAGTAATTTTTGTAATTGGGTAATTTGGTAATTGGCAAAACGGGGTGCCAGGGCACGAGAGGGTTCAAATCACAAAATTACCCGATTACCAAATTACAAAATGTCTTCGGCTGGTGTGGTCATATTACGTGGAGATACCTCCCGTTGACAATCTCTCTTATCTTCCTTAGCATCAATCACTTGGTGCACAATCCACACAGAACCGCGGGGAGCCGCCTGTGATCAAGCTGGACATCATCAACGAAGTGGTCAATAAAACCGGAATTACCAAGACCAAAGCCGAGCTGGCCGTCGAGACTGTGTTCGAGAGCATGAAGCGCTCGCTGGCCAAGGGCGATCGCATTGAGCTGCGCGGATTTGGCGTGTTCAACGTGCGGCCGCGCAAAACCGGCATCGGGCGTAATCCGCGGACTGGCGCGGAAGTGTCGATTCCACCTGGCAAAGCGGTGCGCTTCAAGCCGGGCAAGGAGTTGCAGTCGATCGACTAAGGGAGCAGGTAAGAAGCATCCTCGGCATCCGGTTCCGTGATCTAATGCAAGAAGGATAGGTGTTCCTGCCTTTGAATTTTCATGTCTGAGATTATTCCGCCAGCCCCCGCAGCAACCGAATTTCCGCAAGATTTGCCGGTCATCTATTTTGATCGGCCACGGCAGCGGTATTGGCTGCACATTCTGCTGCTGGTGCTCACCTGTTTCACGACGCTGGTGGTGGGCGCGCGCATGCAGTATGACTTTCAGAATAATCTGCCGGCGTTTTCTCTCACGGACGATTCGTTGCCATTTTTCCCGGTGAATTGGGCGTTTCAGCAGCCGTCGCGGTTGCTTTTGGGGTTGCCGTTTGCCTCTACGCTGATGCTCATATTGTTGGCCCATGAAATGGGGCATTATCTCTATTGCCGCTATTATGGCGTTGACGCGACGTTGCCATTTTTTATTCCAGCGCCCACTCTGATTGGCACACTGGGGGCTTTCATTCGGATTCGTTCGCCGATCCGCTCGCGCACTGCATTATTTGATATTGGCATCGCAGGACCGATTGCGGGCTTTGTTGTGGCGACGGTCGTTTTAGTTTTTGCCTTGCCCCTTTCCAAGGTTATGCCCCCGGTATCGGGCGATTCCGACATCCAATTGGGATATCCGTTAATCTTCCGCTTGGCGTGGCACGTGCTGCCGCTGGGAGCGGTGAAGGCGCAGGCGACCAGCCTGGAGAGTGTCTATTTTCATCCGACAGCAATCGCAGCTTGGGTGGGAATGTTCGCTACGGCATTAAATCTATTGCCCGGTGGGCAGCTTGATGGCGGGCATATCATTTTTGCTATCGCGCCCCGCGCACACAAGTTCGTTTCGCGGCTGACTATTCTGGCGCTAATCCCCATGGCGCTTTATTTCTGGGCAGGATGGATTATCTGGGCAATTCTGTTACGCATCAGTGGCATGCGACATCCGGTTGTGGTCGAATATCCAGGGATAACCGGAGTTCGCCGTTGGCTGGTGGTGTTAGCGGCCGTCATGCTGGTACTGACGTTAGCACCAGCGCCATTTGCACACAGCTCGCTCATGCAGGTACTGAAGGATCTGAAAGCGGGATAGGCCACGGCTGCGTTTGGAAAGGCTCGAATCGCAGAGTACAGAGATTCACCCGAGAGCGCCAAGCCTGCCCTAAGTTCGAGATGAGATCGAGTAGCTCTGACCCTGTATTTCACCTCACAGCCTCCCGTGACCCACGTCACACCCTCCCGGTACTTCCCCACCGCATAATCACTCTTGGATTTCGGAGTGACCAAACACTCTGTAAGTGGGGGCTTCGTGGCAAAAGGACGAGTTTCCATCGTAGTGGAGCGTTGCAAGTCGTGCGGGTTCTGCGTTGAATTTTGTCCGACCCGTGTGCTGGCGCTCTCTTCCGCTTTCAATGCAAAGGGATATCACCCGCCTCATGTGGTGCATCCGGAAAAGTGCAGCGGCTGCGATTTGTGCGGCATGTACTGCCCGGATTTCGCCATCTGGGGAAATCGCACGCCCGTGAAACCAGGAGGCGAAAGTGAAGGCTGATTCTCGTGGCGTGCTTACAGGCACACACTTTATCGATGGCGACCATGCGTGCTGCGAAGGCGCACTCGCCGCCGGCGCGCGCTTCGCCGCAGGATATCCGATTACTCCCTCGACTGAGGTTGTGGAGCGATTCGCCTCGCGAGTGCCGACGGTTGGCGGGACATTCATCCAGATGGAAGACGAGCTAGCGGCGTCAATCACGCTGCAGGGTGCGGTTTGGGGCGGAGCCAAAGCGTTTACCGTAACCTCCGGACCTGGCTTCTCTTTAATGATGGAGCACATTGGATACGCGGCGATGACGGAGACGCCGTGCGTGTTCGTGGATGTGCAACGAGGCGGACCGTCGACCGGACTTCCGACGTTGCCAGCGCAAGCCGACATGATGCAAGCGCGATGGGGATCGCATGGCGATTACGAGATCATTGCTCTGTGCCCAAATTCTCCGCAGGAGTGTTTCGATCTGACGATCAAGGCGTTCAATCTGGCCGAAGAATTTCGCGTGCCCGTGATGTTCATGATGGATGAAGTGGTCGGGCACATGACGGAAAAAGTCGTCATTCCGCCGGCCGAGCAAATTGAGGTCACGCCACGCAAGCACACACACCAAGCGGTCGAGGAATATCTGCCCTACGCCACAAATGGCGACATGGTTCCGGAGATGGCGTTCGCCGGCGAGGGCTACAAATTTCACGTCACGGGGCTGACGCACGACGAGCGTGGCTATCCGAACATGACGCCTGAGGTCCAGGGGAAGCTGGTGCGGCGGCTGCAGAACAAGATCCAGTCTGTTGCTGACCGTATTGCCATGTTTGAGGAAGAGCAACTCGAAGATGCAGACGTTGTCGTCGTCTCTTATGGAATCACGTCGCGGGTTGCGCAGCGGGCGATTGACCTGGCAAGGGCACGAGGCTTAAAAGTTGGCAAGCTGCGGCTCATCACGGCGTGGCCGTTTCCGGAACAGAAACTCCGAGAACTCGCTTTCCACGTTAAAGCGTTTGTCGTGCCGGAGCTGAATCTCGGCCAGATGGTGCGCGAAGTCGAGCGAACGGCTGGTGGGCAAGCAAAAACCTTCTCAGTGCCGCATGCCGGCGGAGGAGTGCACAAGCCAGAAGAAATTCTGAATGTAATCGTGGAGGCCAGCCGATGAGCGAATTCGCGAATCCCGTTGAGCCGTTTTTACGCAGCGACCGCATGCCGCATATATGGTGTCCGGGATGCGGAATTGGCACCACAGTAAATTGCTTCGCACGAGCATTAATCGAATCGAAAATTGATTTGCAGTCATTGGCTTTGGTTTCTGGAATCGGCTGCACTGGACGCGTGGCAGGTTACGTAAAGCTGGATTCGTTCCATACGACGCACGGACGCGCGATTCCCTTTGCGACCGGTCTGAAGCTGGCAAATCCCAAGCTAAACGTCGTTGTGTATTCGGGCGACGGCGATCTTTCAGCCATTGGCGGCAACCATCTCATCCACGCGGCGCGGCGCAACATCGATCTGAAGGTGATCTGCGTGAACAATCTGATCTATGCCATGACTGGCGGGCAGACGGCGCCGACCACACCGGACGATTCGATCACTTCGACCAACCCCTATGGCGTGTTCGAGCCGGCGTTCAACCTGCCGCATTTGGTAGAAGCGGCGGGCGCAGTTTATGTAGCGCGCTGGACCACGTTTCACGTGCGGCAGCTGGCGCGGTCGATGAGCGAAGCATTCCAGAAGAAAGGATTTTCCTTCATCGAGATCATTTCGCCTTGCCCGACGCTTTATCAGCGGCGCAATAAACTCGGCGATGGCCTGGAGACGATGAAGTACTACAAAGAGAAGAGCAAAGTGCGACATGGCGCGCCGACCAGCGAAGTTGGGCTGACGATGACAGGCGAAATTGTGGTGGGAAAATTTGTCGACCGCGACCGCGCCGATTATCAGACGATGATGCGCGCGCAATACACGGAATCGTTGGGTGACAGATTCGTGGAACAGGCGGAGATGGTATGCAGCTAACGGAACTCCGGATTGCCGGTTTTGGCGGGCAGGGCGTCATTCTTTCGGCGATCGTGCTAGGCAAAGCAGCTTCGATCTACCAGAATGGCTTTGCCACGATGACACAGAGTTTTGGCCCTGAAGCTCGCGGCGGGGCGTGCAGCGCGCAGCTGGTTCTGTCCGATTCGCCGATTCTCTATCCGTATGTCACGCAACCGGACATTCTAGTGGTGATGTCACAGGAAGCGTACAGCCGCTTTGCTCCGGAAATGAAGCATGGTGGAATCCTAATTGTGGAGCAGGACCTGGTGCGCGTCGATGGTTTACCTGCAGACCCGCAGGTTTACAGCATTCCGGCGACGCGAATCGCGGAAGAGTTGGGCAAGCGCATGGTGCTCAATTCGGTGATGGTGGGTTTTTTTACTTCGGTCACGCATTTGCTCGATCCCGATGCGGTTCGTAAAGCAGTCTCCGACTCGGTTCCCACCAGCTTCCGTGAGCTGAATCTCAGGGCATTTGAGAGGGGATTCGAGTACGGCAATGCGGCGAAGGCAGGCACGCCGGCGTCGCCGGAGGAATCCACTCTTGTTTACTCGGAGGATTAGAGGAGCCCCAGCTTCCATCCGCTCACGCACAGCGCGGTTGGTGCGAGTATGGCCGGTGGCGCCCTGCGGGGCGTGATTGGGCTCGCATTAGGACCCAGGACTTGCGTCCTGGGCTAATATTTGTCGCCCCTCCGGGGCTGCTTCGCGCAAACGCGTAACGGGTAGCGAGAATTTCTTGATGCGTCGGAGCCGGGACTGGAAGTGCGGGCGTCCTTGACTACGCGGGTGCTTCGCGCAGCGAAGCACCCTACTTCGCTCAGGTGACAATGTAAGGAGAGGCGCCGACGTCGTCGAGCGGCGTTGGAAATGACTCCTTGCCACGTGTAAACTTCCATTTCACACCTATATGTTTCCACTCCGATTAGGAATCTGTCTGCTACTTTCCACTGTGGGCCTCCTCGCGCAAGATCTTCCAGCCGGAACCGTAGTGCCAGTCATGCTCAGTTCCGACCTGAATGCCCAAAAGGATAAGCCCGGAAAAAAGATCGAAGGAAAGGTGATGCAGGATGTGCCGCTTTTGAGTGGGCAAATCAGCAAAGGAGCGCGAGTCACCGGTCACGTGATCAGCG
This sequence comes from Terriglobales bacterium, assembly GCA_035507035.1. Lineage (GTDB taxonomy): Bacteria > Acidobacteriota > Terriglobia > Terriglobales > Acidobacteriaceae > DATJOJ01. The sequence goes on from DATJOJ010000051.1 coordinate 108,725, forward strand.
TTAAGAAACCCGAGTCGGGCTCCGACATTGTTATTCAATTTGACAACATTGAGGACGGCAGCCGCAGTATTCCGTGGACAGCGGCCGTGCTGGCTGTTGCCTCTATGAGAGGCGTATCTGAAGCGCAATTGCCGATTAATAACACCGGAACGGCGCAGGATTCCTCCGAGTTCTGGATCACCCGACAAGTGGGCGGCGATCTGGTCAATCGCGAACAACACCGGGCAGGCTCACCAACTGGACAGGTAGGCACATGGTTGGGAGGAAGTGCGGTGTTAATAAAATTGACTCCCAACCCGGATGCGGGATGCCCGGACGGTCCGGCCTACAAGGGCGCGCAAGCGGTTTGGATATTCTCCAGCGCCGCATGCGGCACGTACGGGTTTGACGATGTGGTCATCGCAAGCTCAGGGGCGGAGGCGCCGGTCGGCGAAATAATGTTGGGATCGAGCCAGAACGTGAACGTACGCGGCGGAAGCGGATGGCTGTTGGTGACTGTTTCCGCTCACTAGATATTCGACGCGATTACTTGACTCCATCTACTAAATACAGATCCGAGATGACGCGATTGTAGTTGTACGCGTACCACTTGCCGTCAGCGGAAATATGGGGCGTGCGGATGAAGTTAATCCCGGTCGCATCGGGAGGGCTTAATACCTTCCACAATTTTCGTTTTCCTGACGACAGCTCGATTTCGTACACTTTCGCAGGCACCTCGGGGCGATAAACGTAAACGCTCTTGCCATCGCCCGTCCACCCGAAAGCGACTTCCGCTGGATTCAAGCCGGGCACGGGTTTGCCTTCACCAGACTGGACCGAATACACCAGCGAATTGCGATCAGAGTCCTGGCCAAGGAAGAATTGGCCATCAGGAGAAACGAAGTGAGTGTAGTTCACAGTTCCGACGCCTTCCGCGGTGATGGGGCTGAAGTGGCCGCTTGGCACATCCATCCTGAAGATGCGGCTGGTGTGACCGGGTTCGTTGCAGACGCACACGATCTGGTGACCGTTGGGCAGCCAATTGCCCCAGTGATAGCTGAACGATCCCAGATCAACAGTCTGCGATTGCCCCGTACCGGTCGGAAGGATGATCAGATGACTGAGATCAAAACCGGTGAGGCCCATGACCCACTTTCTGTCGGCGGAAAGTGAATTGGAATTTCCATCCGACAGGCGAACCGGAGCGGATCCATCCATTTTGCGCAAATAGATGGCGCCGGTAAGCCCTCCGGCCGCGCCCGACTCGTCGAACAGCAGCAAGTTTCCATCGCTGGAGATGTCGCGAATCGCGGAAAAATCCATCCAAGTAAGGTCTTCCTCCTTGGCCGCCCCGGGTGGCAATGCAAGGATGCCGACGTGCCAGTCGTCTCTCGAGAGCAGGACTCGACCCGAACGAGAAATATCGAACAGGTTGAGAATGCCGGGGACGCGGGCGATGGTTCGTTCCTTGCCGGCGCGAGAAACGGCATGAAGCTCCCGTGCGCCACCAGAAATTGTGCCGGTAAACCAAATCTCGCCGCCCGGCGACCACGCCAATCCCTGGAGGGTGTCGAACTGCGGTGTGAGATCTTTTTTGTGACCAGCAAGATCGATAACCGAGACGACGCCGGGATCACCCCAGAGCGACAGATGATCGATAAAGGCGATGGAATCTCCGCTCGGGGAGAAGCGGGGATTGCCGATCCAGCCGACGGTTTCGTACAAGACCTTACCAACGGGAAACTCCAAGCGGGTACGGCCGGCCACGCGGCGAACGATGGCCAAGTCTCTTCCGTCGGGCGTCCAGTCGGCAAATTCGATTTCGTTTTCGACCGGGCGGGGACTTCCGCCCGAGAGCATGGTGCGAGCGAGCGTACCTGAGATGGCGTAGGCTCCGTAAAATCGCGGCGTAAGGCGAACAGCGAGTTCGCCATTCGAGGAGACAGCGAGCAGATCGGTGTCGGTCAAGCCGAGTGTGCGGGATTCGGTGCCTCCAAGACGCGTGGAGTAAAGCTCCATCGGCTTACCGGACCATGCGGCAGCGTAGATGATGGTGTCGCCATCGGGCGCAAAGCGGGCGGTTTGAATGGTGCCGCGCTGGAATGTGAGCTCGTGGAATTCGGGCGGAGTCGCAACCGGGGCGGTCCTGCGCGCGATGATGAAAACCAGAACCGCCATCACTAAGCCGGCGGCAAGGGCAATCCAGAGGGAACTGATTTGCGGCTTCAGTTGCGCGATTGGCACACCGACCGAAGGGGCTGAAGTGCCGCTCGATGAGCCACTTATTGCTTCGAGTGCAAAGGCAACGTCTCGGGCGGATTGAAACCGGTTGCCGGAATCCTTTTCGAGGCAGTGCTCGACGATGCGGGCCAGACCGACGGGAATGTTCTGTTGCACGTCGCTCAGGTGTGGCGGCTCGGTTTTCAAAATCGCCGTCATGGTTTCAGCGGCGGTTTCACCGTGGAAAGCGCGTTTGCCAGAAACCATTTCGTAGAGAATTGCGCCCAGGCTGAAGAGGTCGGAACGCGCATCGGCGGGCTTTCCTCGAACTTGCTCGGGCGACATATAGCCAACGGTTCCGAGAACCAAGCCGGGCTCGGTTTGGGAGGCAAGCGTTGGACTGTCGTGGGAGTCTGATTTTTGCGGCTGAGTAACTTTGGCCAGGCCGAAGTCGAGAATCTTGATTCGGCCATCTTTGGTGAGAAAAAGATTTTCGGGCTTCAGATCACGATGGGTGATCCCTTGGTCGTGCGCAGCCGCCAGGCCGCGGGCGATTTGCAAGGCGTAGTCGGTGGCCTTGCGCACCGGAACCGGACCGGACTGGATTTTTTGCCGCAGAGTTTCGCCTTCGAGGAGTTCGGTGACGACGTAGGGAGAGCCCTCGTGGGTGCCGATGTCGAAGACAGCAAGAATATTGGGGTGGTTCAGAGCTGCGGTGGCGCGAGCTTCCTGCTCGAAGCGGCGCAGGCGGTCAGGGTCGTGAGAGAACGTTGCGGGGAGAACTTTGACGGCAACGTCGCGGCCGAGACGGGTATCGCGTGCGCGGTAGACCTCTCCCATGCCACCGGCGCCGAGAGAACCGGTGATTTCGTAAGGGCCGAGTTTGGCTCCAGGAGTCAGCATTGCGAGAAGCGAAAAGGAATTGTAAGCGCGGAGGTGGTGGCTTGGGAAGAACGCTCATCCTGTTGGCGCATACGCAACGAAAACCGCGTTGGATGGGGCACGTGGCCATCCCTCCATATTCGGTGGGACCTCTCGTGGCGTGACCGCAGTCACAGAAGCATGCCGTGCTCCGGATTACGATTGTGATTTGGAAGATCGGGAGGAATCGGCATGGCCAAAACTCGGGTTGCAATCATCGGCGCGGGGAAGGTGGGAGCCACGTTTGCGTATGGGCTCCTGATGAGCGGAGTGGCCAACGACATTGTTCTTATCGACTCGAACCGGGCCAAAGCCGAGGGCGAAGTGATGGACCTGGAACATG
>DATJOJ010000052.1:0-81980 GCA_035507035.1 Terriglobales bacterium
AATTTTGTTGACTCCAGGGGTTTTTCTGCGATTGGGTGACAATACGTCGGTGAAAATGCTTTCGCCGAGTCTGACTGATACCCAAGTTCAAATCAACCAGGGCCACGCAATGATCGAGGTGGCCGAAATCCATCCGGAGAATGACATCCGCATTCTGGCCAACGGAACGACGACGAGACTTTTGAAGACCGGACTTTATGACTTCAATCTGCAGCAGGGAGAATTCCGCGTTTTTGATGGCGAGGCCAGCGTGGAGGGCTCTCAGGGACAAGTCAAGGTGAAGGGCGGACGCCAAGTTGCGCTGAGTGTCAGTGCGCGGCTGAAAGCCGAAAAGTTCAATAAGAAAGATTTCGAGGAAGATGACTTGTACCGCTGGAGCAGTTTGCGATCCGCATACCTGGCGGAGGCAAACGTTAACGCGGCCGGATTATACGCGAGCAATGGTTGGGGTCCGTGGGGTCCGGGTTGGTGGGGCGCGGGTTGGTATTGGGATCCGTGGTTTGACGGGTTCACGTTCATTCCAGGAGACGGAATTTTCTACAGCCCATTCGGTTGGGGATTTTATTCACCTTGGTGGGTTTATCAAGCTCCGTTCTACGGATATTGGGCTGCGCCTGGATACCGGCCGTACTACCATCACTTCACGACCGATGTGCGCAATTGGGGGCCGGGCAATCATTATGTAGGCGGGCCGAATTACGCCGGCGGAATCTATCACGGGCCGGGAGGCGCTGGAGCTTTTCGTTCCGGGCCTGCCATCGGTGGAGCTCGTGGTTTTGCAGGGGCTCGCGGAGGACCTGGCGAATTCCGAGGTGGTGGTTTCAACGGTGGGGGATTTCATGGTGGCGTGGGTTTCCATGGCGGCGGTGGCTTCCATGGGCGCTAAAACAGCGTGCGGTTCCATCTTTGATAGAAAAGAGATTCGTGCCATGAAGAACGTAATGTGGTTGGTAGTACTGTTTCCGGCGGCCTTATTAGCGCAGAGTGCGTTTGACGGAACGTGGGTAGTCAAATTGGAGCAAACGCAATTGCCAAAGAAGCCCGAAGTCTATTTTCTGCAGAATGGAGTTTATGAATGTGACACCTGCATCCCTCGGATCAAGGTGAAGGCAGACGGCAAAGACTATCCAATGGCGGGATCGCCGTACTTCAGCATGGTGTCGGTGCGCCAGACTGCCGACGGAGTGGAGATCACCGAGAAGCACAAAGACAAAGTGGTGTACTCGGAAACCGACTCGGTCTCGGCCGATGGAAAGACGCTGACTGAGGAGGTAGTGGATATGTCCGCTCCCAACGGAGAACCGGTGAAGGCGAAAGAAGTTTTTCAGCGCGTCGCGCCAGGTCCGGATGGAGCGAGCAAGATTTCTGGATCGTGGCAAGCGCAGCAGATCAAAGTTCTATCGGCTAACGGAATGACCGTGACTTATCATGCGACAGAGCAAGGTTTGCAGGCCTCAACGCCGGGTGGTGAAGGGTACGATGCCAAGTTCGACGGCAAAGAATATCGGGTCCACGGCGTGCCGGTTCGCAGTACGGTGTGCCTGAAGCGCGTCAATGCGCGTACGATCGAGGAAACCGATAAGACGGAAGGGAGAGTGCACTATCGAGTGCGCATGGCCGTTTTGGGCGATGGAAATTCCATGAAAGTCACAGAGATTGATGAGCAGCGCGGGACCACGATGAACTACGTAATGGAGAAAAAAGCGCAGTAAGGCCGACTGGGACCTTGGCCGCTACGTTGTATCGATGTTTAACGATGACACCCGGGGTGGTCGTTTACGCGTCGAGAACTGACCATTATTTCTGGCGCTCGTTAAACTTCCATGCGTCCTGAGTCTTCGCGGCCTGTCTCCGCCTTCTTTGGTCCACCACGTGTCTATTTTACCGTTTTCTTTCTAGAGTTCACTCGTTTGCGGGCACGAACACTCGATCCGCAGAAACCAACTCGGCATTTGGCACCTCGGTCATCAACCGGATCGATCGAAAGCCTGCTTTCTTCTCGGGCTTGGGAAGAAAAGACAAGAGATACTGATTTCCGAGGTGATGCGAGACATCGTCGAGGTACGGGACGAAACTGACCGGCGCACCGAACATGCCGATGTAATACGATTCGCCGCCGGTTTCTTCGGCAACGCGCGCGAGATAGAGCTGGCCCCAATAGGAGGTCCAATAGCTGTGGCCGAAATGACCGACGCCGGGGGAGTAGATCGCGTAGACCAGGATTCCAGCTTTCTGTAAATCGTCAATCGCCTGCGACAAGTAAGGATCGAGCAGGTCGTTGCTTCCGTAATAAAGATCGATACCGTCCGAGACCATGACAATTTCCCGGCGATTGCTGGAAATGGGCCATTTCTTAGCCAGATCGCTGAGTGAAAAATAGGGACTCGCATTGATGCCGCGGATGCCCAATGGCAGGCGCAATGCCTTGCCGGCCTGAGCGTGATCGGTCGTGAGATTTTGTACGACCTTCGCGATGCCATTCTGCATGTAGGCAACCCCAACCTGGGTGGAAGCCGGCTGGGCAAGGATGAACTGGCGGATGTCTTCCAGTTGCGAACCAAGGCTAATGTTGGAGGAATCATCCAGGAGGATAAACAGATCGAGACCTGCATGGTCGCCCTGTGCGGGGACCCAATCCATGACCTGGTCGCGTTCGTGGCCTTCGTAAACCATGACATCGTCGCGCCCGATATTCGGGGTGTTATTAGCGTGACGAGCTTCGACGCTGACGACCATATGAACAGGCGTTCCGTTCTCTTGCGCCCTGACGCGTGCAGCAGAAAAGAATAGTGTCAAGCTGAGGACAGCAGTGACGACGAGGTGACGCTTCATAGTTTTTTCTCCCGCGATCTGCTTTTCAGTGCGAAACAAATCTACACAAGTCTTTACGTTCTGCCCTACCGGCTGATACATCTACTTTATTTAGATGTGCGCTACACAAGTTACGGATACGTCGTTTCGCGACAGCTGACTGAAAAACTTACGCAACCACAGGAAAAGCTTTCGCATATAGAGATTGTGAGGTGGCGCTAACTGATGGGCGACGCGAAAAGCGGTTGGGCCCGCAATTTGCGATATCTCCGAACGAGGGTGGAACGTGAAAAAATTTCGTAATTGGTTCAGGCTGCTCGTGCTTTTGATCATGGTTGTGGGCGCGATCGGGCTTCACCGCCGAGCTCGGGGTCAGGCACTACGCGCCGCGCAGCAACAAACATCGCCGATACAACAGGAACAGGTGCAGCTGCAGGATGAGCCGGAATTAGGACCGGCGCAGGAAATCAAGCCAAACTCAACCCAAGTTCTTACGGGCAGAGTTATGCAGTCACAGGACCGGCTTGTGCTCATGGATTTGAAGAGTAAGACTATGTATCTTCTCGACGACGAAGGACCGGCTCAACCGTTCGTCGGGAAGTGCGTAGCGGTGAGAGGGAAGATGACCGCATCGAATACCATTCACATCTTCGACATCAACATGACGGCCACGGCCGACTAAGCGATGCGCGAAGCGTTTCAGCTGCAACGGCAAGACCAGACCAGCGCACCGGGCCTATCGATTGTCCTTCCTGCCGCCCTTGATGTCGTTGCGAGAGGTTGTTACGCTAGCTTCACGGACCCTGAGGGTGGATTTGATCGCACGGTTTACGAAAAGCTGGAATATGGAGCGCTGGATGTGCTCCGGTTTTCTCGTGCTTGCTCTCGTAGGTTCCGGCCAAGCGCAGAGTAAGAACAGTAGTTCACAGAACCTTCCGGCCCCTTCCGACGTGGTTCAGTTTCTCAGTAAAACCATCTATTGGTACCAGCAGACTCAGGTCGAACAGCAGGTCGTGAACGAACCCACCGATCTAGTATTTGCCGAGAACAATGAGGGAATGGCGGAGCAAGTTGTGCGCCTGGCGTTCGATTCCGCGCGACGCATTGCCCAGTTGCTTGAAAAACAGGCCAAGCCGACACAGACGCAGAACAGTAGCCTGTCTTCGTTCAGTGGATTGAATCAAATTGCGGCGAGCATTGATCAGCAGCTGCAGCAGACGCAGAATGAACTGCAATCGTTGGAACAGAAGCGAGAATCCGCGAAAGGCAAGAACCGCGAGCAGATTGATTCTCAGATTGAAGAATTGAAAAGCGAGATTGCGCTGGCGCAGGCCCGTGCGATGGCTTTACGCAGCATGACAAGCTTCGTCAGTGGAAGCGGCCAAATGGATGCGACCGGGCTGCGTGGGCAGATCGAGGAACTTGCGCGATCGGTGCCCTCGAACCTGAGCGAGCCGCAGGATAAGAATTCCAACGACCACGGAACGCAGCCTCCCTCGTCTTCGACAAAGGCTGCGGCGATCGCCAAACAGCCAGCTTCGGGAATTTGGGGGCTAATCTCTGATCTCTTTCATCTTTCTCTGAAAACGCGCACGTTGCGGCAACAGATTGTTTCAGCAGATAGCCTGCTTCAGACCACGAACCAGCTGCGTACTCCTCTGGTTGGAAATCTCAAACAACTAGTTCAATCCGGCAGCCAACTCGCAACTCAGGCGGACAACAGTAGTGCGGCTGCACTGATGCAGGAAAAGCAGGAACTGGATGCGCTAACGGAGCAGTTCAAACAAGTATCGGCGGCGGCGATACCGCTCGATCAGCAAGCGATCGTGCTGGACCTGTATAAACGCAGCCTGACCACGTGGGAGCAGAGCGTTGCCAGCAAATACCTTGTAGATATTAAGAGCCTGATTTTCAGATTGTCGTTTCTGGCTGTGCTGGTCGGAATTGTTTTCGGCCTCGGAGAACTTTGGCGCAGGACGATCTTTCGCTACGTGCAGGATCAGCGGCGCCGCCATCAGCTCATGTTGGTGCGGCGGGTGGCGGTTTGGTCGGCGATCGGCCTGGTGCTGGTGTTCACCTTCGCGTCCGAGCTGGGCAGCATGGTGACTTTTGCCGGACTGATTACAGCCGGCGTCGCGGTTGCTCTGCAAAATGTGATCGTGGCGATTGTCGGGTATTTCTTCCTCATCGGAAAATATGGGATTCGCGTGGGAGATCGAGTACAGGTTTCGAGCGTGACCGGGACGGTCGTCGAAATCGGCATGGTGCGCTTTTTCCTGATGGAATTGGAAGCGAACGCGGCGGATTTTCAGCCGACCGGGCGAATCGTGGCCTTTTCGAATTCGATCGTCTTCCAGGCGACGCCGGGTTTGTTCAAGCAGATTCCGGGAACCAGTTTCATCTGGCATGAGATCAAGCTCACATTTGCCGCTGAAACCGATCACAAGACGGCTCGTGAACGGATGAGTAAGGCGATCGGGGCCGGCTTCGCGGATTATCAAGAAAGCCTGCAGACACAGCAGAGGCAAATGGAGATCAATCTGGTATCTGTTCCGACTGCTGAGTTGAAGCCCAGGATCCGGTCGTATTTCACCCCAGCGGGGCTTGAGTTCGTGATTCGCTACCCCGTGGTATTCCAGAAAGCGCAAGAAATTGACGAGCATCTGATGGGCTCCATCTTCGCCGAGGCATCGCGCGAGCCAAAACTCAACCTCATCGCTACCGAGCTTCCGGTGAGAGTAGCCGCTTAAGGGCGTTGGGACCGGTTGTGGATAACCGTGAAGATGTGCGAATCCTGTGAAAAATGTGCGAATCTCGTTGTCTCTGAGGGTCTTTCGGCTCGAGTCATACAGTTACTCCCGTAGGGCAAGTAGAGATTTAGCTGTATCTCCGATGCGAATTTAGCCAGATGCGCAGCGAACAGGACTCGGTTCCGTTCCTAAAGTGCGAAGCATCTAGTGGTGATCCATGTCCGATACGATCGTCCGGTCGAACGAGGTAACGACGAAAGCAGCCCAGGAAAGTTATGGGCGCCCGCTGGCGGTGGTTACAACGCTGTTCTTTATGTGGGGATTTCTGACTTGCCTGAACGACATTCTGGTCCCGCATTTGAAGGCGATTTTCGCGCTGAACTATGCGCAGGTGATGCTGGTCCAGTTCAGCTTCTTCTCGGCGTATTTTCTGTTTTCGATTCCTGCCGCTAAGGTCGTGGATTGGATCGGCTACCAGAGAACAATGGTGGCTGGCCTGCTGACGATGGCTGCTGGGGCATTGTTGTTTGTACCGGCGGCGAGCCTAGCGTCATATCCCATTTTTTTGACGGCGCTGATTATTTTGGCCGCCGGAATCACCGCGCTGCAGGTTGCGGCGAATCCATACGTGATTGCCCTGGGTCCATCGCAAACCGCTTCCAGCCGTTTAAATCTGACACAAGCGTTCAATTCCCTGGGGACTACGATCGCGCCAAAAATTGGCGGCCTGCTGATTCTGAGCACGGTGCCACTGACGGCATTGGAGATACAAAGTCTTTCGCCGCCTGCGTTGCAGGTGTACCGAGCGCAACAAGCCTCTTCGGTCAAGATTCCTTACGTGGTTATTGGCGTGTTGCTGATGTTGCTTGCGTTGGTGATCGGGCGCTCGAGATTGCCGAAAATCGCGGCGGCTCGGCATCCGTTGGGCGAAGATGTGAACGATTCGTTGTGGAAGCATCGCAATCTTATTCTCGGAGCCCTAGGAATCTTCTGCTATGTGGGCGCGGAGGTGTCGATCGGGAGTTTTCTGGTGAACTACTTTGGGCAGCCGAACATTGCCGGGCTTGTGCCGGAAGTCGCCGCCGGCTTCGTTACGTTTTATTGGGGTGGCGCGATGGTGGGGCGTTTCGTGGGATCCGGACTTTTGCGAAAGATTAGGACCGGCCATCTTCTGGCTATCTGTGCAGTGTGTGCGATCGCCTTGGTGATGACTTCAATGCTGACGTATGGGCGGTTGGCAATGTGGAGCATGTTGGCGGTCGGTTTATTTAACTCGATCATGTTCGCCAGCATTTTCGCACTGGGCCTGGCTGAGTTGGGCCCGCTGGCGGGCGATGCTTCGGGAATTCTTAATATGGCGATTGTCGGCGGCGCGGTGGTACCGTTGGTGCAGGGCGTGATCGCGGATCGGATCGGAATCCATCACGCGTTTTTCATGCCGATTCTTTGCTATCTGTACATCCTGTTTTACGCGCTGATCGGTTCGCGGCCGAATAGTGAGCGAGTTGCGATTTGAGTGTCGAGATGCAGGATTTCACCGAATTTGCCGGTGAAGAGACTGTAGGAAGGTAGAGCAGAACCCTGTGACGTGCCCAACCGGGAAAACCGGATCGAACATCTAATTATTTATCTATGCAGACTACGCGGCAGTTGAGGTGTGATCAGTGCGGGCATGAAAGCGATCCGCATTATCGTTTTTGCGGCATGTGCGGGAGCCGGTTGCCATCGGCGGAGCCGCTTCCTGCTGCAAAGGTGAAGCTCCGTGACGAAGATAATGCGACAACGCGACCGGTGAGCGGGCCTTCTTTTCTGGGCTTGGCAGAGGAACCGTCGGACCCAGTGTCCTATTTGCTGGAGGACGAGCCCACCGGATCGAATGGCGCGCGCTTGTTATTCGTCGTTCTATTGCTCGGCTGCCTGGCAACTGCCGGCTGGCATTGGCGTGGAACAATTCGGGGTTTGGTTGTGCAGGCTACGCAAAAGACGTCGAACCCAGTGAGCGCGGCGCCGCAGACGACCAGTTACAAGACCGCACCGATCTCGACGGCGGGTTCGGAAGTAGCAGGGGCGATGCCCAACGCTGAAGCGGTCACGGAGACGCCGCAATCAGAGGGATCTGTTCAACCGGCCGCGGTGCAGATTGGTACCACCCCGCCCAGTGTGCCCCAGCCAGCGGCAGCTCAGCAAATGACGAATCCGCCGGCAGGAACGCAGGTTTCGGGCAATGCTCCACAGCAAGCGAACGCTGCACCGCCGCAATCGGCGCAAGCGAGTTCGGGAGGGACACAAACTCCGTCGGCGACTGGAAATCCGGCAAATGGGGTGAGCGCGAAGCAGGATGAACCATCGATGCAAAGCACTGGCACATCCCCGAGCAGCCCCACGTCACAAAGTACGGCTGCAAAAAAATCTTCCAAGGTTCGCGGGGATTCTACGGCGACGCAGGATGCGGGGAACGACGCTGCGAATCAGGCGCTTGAGACCTCGGGAGAAAAGTATCTTTACGGAAACGGAGCGCCGCAGAGTTGTTCGCTCGCACAAAAAAACCTGCTGGCTGCGGCTGAGAGTTCCAATTCACGAGCTGCCAGCGTGCTTGGCACGATGTATGCAACGGGGCATTGTGTGACGCGTGACCTTCCCCTGGCTTATTTCTGGTTTGCCAAAGCCATGCAGCAAGAACCGAACGATGATCGTCTTGAGCGCGATTTAACCGCAGTGTGGAATGAAATGACCCCGGACGAACGGCAAGTCGCGATTCACCATCGATAGCGCGGAAGGGCCGAGAACTGTCCAAAGCGCGTTCTACGCGGCTAAGAATTGCTGATTGTCGTGAGATGGTCTTCTTCAGAAAGTTGGCAGGCGCCAGATCTGGGGAGGTATGAACTAGCGCCTGCCTTCTTCGCGTTCGAGCTATATAAGAGATACGCGAGCGGTGTAACGAATGCCATCCATCCGATCTTGTATTTGTTCCTCAGGCTTTCTCTGTCCGGGTATGTAGGGAAGATTCGCAGACCATGGCGCGAACAAAGAACGGCCTTAGAGAAGAAAAACGATTTGAAAGAAAAAGCAGGAGAAGAGGTGGGCGTGGTTTAGTTAGTGCTGCGCATTAAATGGCTGCCCAGGGTCATGACGAAGAGAATCGCAAAAACGAAGAAAAGAAGTTTCATAAGGCCAGCAGTCGCCAGGGCGATGGCGGCGAATCCATAGAACCAGGCGATCATGGCTGCCAGTAAGAACATTAATGCGAAGTAGAGCATCGATCCTCCCAACGATTTTCCCGCAATTTCGAAGGTTAAGTGAAAAACCACCCTGAGGCGATCAGACAAGTCGTGTAAATGAAGTGGGGTTTTCCTGTAGGCAGTGGACCGAATTCCCGCAACAGTAATCAACCAGCCCTATGAAGCATTCTGTAAGGCGAGAAGCAGGAGCCAAGTCATTTCCGGCTGGGCTCCTGCTTGGATGGAGGGCACATTGCGGAAACTTTCAACGCAATGCAGCATAACTGCCGGCCTTGTGCGCCAACAATCCACGCGACTCTGTAATCTTGATTTGGGATTCTCTGTATTTGTGACGCTGCGATAATAGACACGCGTGCAGTGAATTCATCGCGCGATTTCTAACTCCGTTGGCGCAGTCATTTTTGTTTCTGTTCGCCCTCTCTCGGGTCAACTGGGAAAAGACGGAATGTCGCTTTCATATGCATGTTTGCTGCAGTTTTCTGCATATAGCGCATCAGCACGATAGTTGGATTTCCACGATTTATAAAGTCTTTCACGCCAATTCGCTACAGCAACAGGGGTAAACGTTTACAGATTGCACCGGATAGTGCGTAAGCGTCGCAGGCACTACCTTTCCAATTGAGAAACGCGGTCGATAGCGTTCGAGTTTCTCAACGAGTCCGTTTCTTGAAAGGAGACGCAAGTGAAAAGCGACTCTACTACGGTAGTCCGGTTGGATTCCGATCTGATTAAGCGAGCTCAAGCGGGAGATGCAGACGCGTTTGCCGAGCTCTTCCACGCGCACAAGGCACGTATCTACTCTCTATGTTTGCGGATGACAAACAACAGCGCAGAGGCAGAAGACCTGACGCAAGATGCTTTTTTGCAAGTGTTCCGCAAACTGGCGACTTTTCGCGGAGAATCGGCACTCTCAACCTGGCTATACCGCATCGCGGTGAACACCGTGCTGATGCACTTCCGTAAGAAGACGCCATGCCGGTTGTCGCTGGACGAGCCGTGTGCCAAGAATGGTGACAGCAAGCCGATTCGCCGCGAATATGGCACGAAGGATAATCGTCTGGCCGGCTGCATCGACCGGATTACGTTGAGCCGCGCGATCCGCGAACTGCCCGATGGATATCGGAAGGTTTTTCTGCTGCATGAGGTCGAAGGGTACGAGCATCAGGAGATCGCGGAATTTCTTGGGTGTTCGACAGGCAATTCAAAGTCGCAGCTGCATAAGGCGAGACTCAGAATGCGCGAGCTTCTGATGGCGCGCCCGGAGACGTCTGAATCCAAGCCGGTGCGCGTTAATCGCCCATACGTCCGGCCGGCGCCGGCGGAGGAAGCGATTCCGGAGATGATGCCTACTCCAGATTACGCGAGTTCGTTGCAGTTCAACGAAAGCTACGTGTAACAGGCGAAGGAAACGTGGTCACGGCTGGGCGGAGCGCCCGGCCGCGCAGGCATGGTGCAATTCGATATACTAGGAATGCTTTTGACGCCTACGGGGTGGGGTCAGAACAGCCAGTGGATGCAACCGCCGGGTCGTGCATGGACCGTTCGCCCGGAGGGCAACATGAATGCGTATCGAATTCTGATTGCAGACGATCACGAGGTTGTGCGTCGCGGGATACGCAGCCTGCTGGAGAGTCACGCCGGGTGGGAAATCTGCGGCGAAGCCAAGGACGGACGCGAAGCGGTAGAGCTCAGCAACGAATTCAAACCTGACTTAGTGCTGCTCGATATCGGAATGCCCAATCTCAATGGGCTGGATGCCGCACGGCAAATCATCGCAACCCATCCTCTGACGCGAGTATTGGTGTTGACCATCCATGACTCCGATCAGGTGGTGCGTGATGTACTGGCCGCGGGAGCTCGTGGGTTTCTGCTGAAGTCCGATGCAGGTCGCGACCTTCTGACGGCGGTAGAAGCCATGCAGCGACACAGGACTTTTTTCACTTCCCAGGTTGCTGAGATCGTATTGGATGGGTATTTGAATACCCGCCATGCCCCGCCCACACTCCCACGCAATCGGCTCACGCCGCGCGAGAGGGAAGTAGTGCAACTGCTTGCCGAGGGCAAAACGAGCAAGGAAGTCGCCGTCGCTCTGGACCTCAGCGTAAAAACCGCGGAGACGCACCGCACGAACATCATGCGCAAACTAGACCTTCACTCGGTTGCCGATCTGACGCTCTACGCCGTGCGCAACGGAATCATCCAGGTTTTCTGAGGCCTGGGCTTATACCTGTTCTGAACCTGGAATCATCTACGCCGCATCTTGGGCTCTAAATAGAGGCAGTTAGAGCACGCACATACTGCCTTCACCTGATTTTCCCTTTTGAAACCGTCAAGTAGGCTCTAGAAGGTTCTCTTCACCCGTGCTAGTCGAGTTCGTGCATGACGACGTGTTGGGGAATGGAAGACTGACGAAAAACCGATGGATCTTGCAGGGGAAACCAGTACTCTCTGGCCCAAATGAATGTAGAGGAGAAAGGTACGCGAAAGTTGGTGCTGATCGTATGTTCTGACCCCACGAACAGCCAGGTAATCGAAGAGGTGACTCGCGGCTGCATGCTGGAGGGCATAGTTTGTCCCTCGCTAGCGGAAGCCCGCACCGCGATCACCAAACCAGGTGTGGCTCTGGTGTTCTGTGACGATGTGTGGGGGCAAGGAAGTTACCGGGATCTATTGACCCTGCTGCCGAAAGCGGGCCGTCGAGTTCCGCTAGTGGTTGTCATGTCAGAGGAGAACCGGGACCAGACCTATCGAGATGCGATGGAGCAGGGAGCGTTTGATGTTATTGCCAGCCCGTGTACGAAACAGGATGTGCAGTGGGTCGTGATTCGCGCCATGGATTTGACGCACTTGCCGCGAAGCGCGGCCCGCGGTTGAGTGCGTCGCCAAGCTCTGGAGTCAAGCATGAGACTGTTCAGCATGCGGTTGATCGTGGCATTGATCGTGGGCATAACCCTGGTCTCACTTTCCTCGTCGTACTACGAGGTACTAGTCGAGAGGAGGAATTTACGGAAAGATCTGGCGCACCGTGCCGAGGTTCTGGGAGAAAGCGTTGCCAGCAATGTGGAACACGATCTGGAAAAAGGTTCGACCCGCAGCCTGCACCACATTGTTGAGCGTTTTGGCAACCGCGAACACCTGATCGGGGTTGCGATTTACGATCAGGCCAGTAAACCACTGGCGATCACTAAAGCTCTGGCAGAAATTTTGCCCGGAACTCCGCCTTCCCTAACGCAAGCCTTGCAACAAAATCGGGGTGTCGATGCCTTCGACCGGATCAACGACAGTCCGCTGAACATTTACGCATTGCCGCTCTATGGGCGAGATGGCGGTGTTATCGGGGGACTGGCGATTGTGCACGATGCCAGTTATATCTCGGCGGATGTTCGCCGCATCTGGCGGGGGACGTTTCTCAGCACTTTGGCCTATGTCTTCCTGGTCATGGTGGTGACGCTGCTAATTGTTCGTTGGAGCATCGCGGGTCCGATTGCGCGCATGGCGCAATGGATGCGTGGCCTGCGTACGGGAAAGATGACATCCCGTCTGCATCTTCCTGATCTGCAGTTTTTCCGTCCGCTCGCGAAAGAAGTGGTTACTCTCTCGGAAAGCCTGACTCGGGCACGATCCGCGGCAGAGACCGAGGCCCGGTTGCGAGAAACGTCGGAGTCGCTCTGGACCGCAGACCGGCTTGCGGTCCACATGCGAATGCGGCTGCGTGGCGGCCGGTTGTTCGTGGTTTCGAATCGAGAGCCATACATGCACGTGCGGCAGGGAAAGTCGCGAGAGGCGGTGGTCCCGCCGAGTGGGTTGGTGACGGCATTGGAGCCGGTGTTGCGCGCGTGTGACGGAACCTGGATCGCGCACGGCAGCGGCGATGCCGATATGGAAACCGTGGACCAGCGCAATTGTTTGCGTGTTCCGCCGGATGATCCGCGCTATACTCTTCGGCGCGTTTGGCTCAGCAAGCAAGAGGAAGAAGGCTATTACTACGGCTTCTCTAACGAGGGGCTATGGCCGCTGTGCCATATTGCGCACACGCGGCCGATTTTTCGCGCCTCGGATTGGGAAGCCTACCAGGCGGTGAATCGCAAATTCGCGGATGCAGTGCTAGAGGAGATGGAAAGCGTTGAGAAGCCGGTGGTGTTGTTGCAGGATTATCACTTCGCGCTCTTGCCACGACTCATCAAGCAGAAGCGGCCTGACGCGCGGGTGGCGATCTTCTGGCACATTCCGTGGCCGAATCCAGAGGCTTTTCGAATTTGTCCCTGGCAATCGGAATTGCTCGATGGATTGCTGGGCGGGGACCTGATCGGCTTCCACATTCAGTCGCACTGCAATAATTTTTTGCAGACGGTGGATCGGACCTTGGAATCGCGCGTGGATTGGGAACATTTTTCGGTGAGCCGGCTGGAACATCTCACCACGGTCAAGCCTTTCCCAATCAGCGTGGATTTTGCGGAGGGTGGAACGGAAGATGATGAACCTTATGCAGAGCGTGCCGGACTGCTGAAATCGTTGTCCAGTGAAGCGATCTTCATGGGGCTTGGCGTAGACCGCGTGGACTACACAAAAGGAATTGTGGAACGTTTCCTGGCCATTGAACGGTTTCTCGAAAAATATCCGTATTACCAGGGGCAGTTCACATTTGTTCAAATCGGAGCCCCGAGCCGCACGCACATCAAGCGGTATCACGACCTCTTGGCGGAGTTGGAGGCGGAGGCGGAAAGAATCAATTGGCGATTCCAAAAAGACAAGTGGAAGCCGATCGTGTTTCTGAATCACCAGCATAGTCACAGCGAGATTCAAGCCTATTACCGTGCGGCCGATCTTTGTCTGGTAACCTCATTGCACGACGGCATGAACCTGGTTGCGAAGGAATTCCTGGTCGCAAGACAAGATGAACGCGGTGTGCTGGTGCTGAGCTGTTTCACCGGCGCTGCACGGGAATTGCGCGATGCCTTGTTGGTTAACCCCTACGACATTGATCAGACGGCAGAAGCCATTCGCATGGCGCTAGAGATGGAGCCTGAAGACAAGCAATTACGGATGCAGCGCATGCGCCGCCACGTGAGAGAACATAACGTGTATCGCTGGGCGGGGACACTGATCGAAGATTTATGCGAACTGCGTTTGGACACTTTGGCGGAACGGGACGGTGCACGGGCGCTGACACCGCTCGGGTAAGCCATGACGACAAACTCATTGCCAACGACCGGCCAGATAGAAATCGAACAATTCATGATTGCTGTGGCACGGGCGCAGAGGTGCGCACTGCTGCTCGATTATGACGGAACGTTGGCACCGTTTTCCCCGGACCGCCGGCGGGCATTTCCCTACGAGGGTCTGCCGGAATTGTTGCAGGAAATCATGCTGGGCGGACGGACGAGGATCGCAATCATCACTGGACGAAATGCGTTTGAGGTAAGCACTTTACTCCGCACACAACCTGTGCCCGAAATCTGGGGGTCCCATGGACTGCAACGACTAAGAGCGGAGGGAACTTGTGAGATGCCTCATCTGGATGCGGCGATCTTGCAGGGACTTTCCGAAGCTGGCGAATGGCTGGCTGAGCACGGCTTGCAAGATTTGACCGAGTATAAACCCGGAAGCGTCGCAATTCATTGGCGTGGATTGCGCGAATCGAGCGCAAGGAAGCTCCGCGAAGAAGCCCTGCAAGCATGGTCGCCAATTGCCGATCGTATGCATCTGTCGTTGTTGGATTTCGACGGTGGCCTCGAGATCCGCATCCCGAAACCGGATAAAGGGGACGTAGTTCGAACGATCCTGCAAGAAATGGGGCCGGGAATTCCGATAGCTTATTTGGGAGATGACGTAACGGATGAACATGCCTTCGACGCGCTTGGGAGCCGAGGAATGAGCATTCTAGTGCGTCCAGAACGGCGGGAGACGCGGGCTCAATTCTGGCTTAAACCACCCGGCGACGTGCTCGATTTTCTGGAGCAGTGGCGTCAGGCATGTATGTGATCTTCAATCGAAACGCTAGCTCTTCTCTGCCATCGTCGCGATTCCGGAATTAAAAAATACTTGGGACACCGTGAACCGCCCGCTCCTCGCGGCTTTTGGGCATCCCCCGTTACTAAAGTGGCTGATTTCCACAGATTTTAAGGTGTTCACTGTATTGCCTGTATACAGGAACATATGTAACCTCCCCTACAGTCTCCCCCGTAGGTCTGGTAGAACGCCGCTTCGGACAAATTTCAGCGAATAAGGGGCTTTTATGCAAAAACAGCACAATGGTGCTAGGGAGAAGTGTTGTCCGGGGAAGCATCGGGCCGGGCTTTACCCGGCTTTCCACCAAAATGTAGGCATGGAAGAGAGGCTCTGGCAAGTCAGTCACTTTCTGCTCTTGATGTCTTTTGCAGTCTTCATGCTTATCCTACCTGCAAACGCAAGTGTCACATCCGTGTCGGTGCAATCCCCAGAATTATCGGCGAATGGCACG
This sequence comes from Terriglobales bacterium, assembly GCA_035507035.1. Lineage (GTDB taxonomy): Bacteria > Acidobacteriota > Terriglobia > Terriglobales > Acidobacteriaceae > DATJOJ01. The sequence continues at coordinate 15,261 of DATJOJ010000052.1, forward strand.
ACGACTCTGACGACGCCGATTCACTTCCAAGCAACTGCGGAAACCACTTCGAAAGTTACAGGATATGTAGTCTACGTGGATGGGCAGAACGTATATCAGAACTATGTGCCGTTTCTGGATGCATGGGTCGTTCTCAAGCCAGGCAGCCACTCCCTTTATGTGAAAGCGTGGGATTCGTCAGGTAGCGCACTGCCGACGCAAACCTACCAGGTTGATGTGAGCGGCGCCGCGCCTCCAGTGCCTCCAGCCACTGCGACCCGGATTGTAGAACTAGATTCGTCGACCAACTGGGTCGTCGATAACAACCCCAATGTCGGTGGCGAATGCAACGACGGAAGCATTGGCACGTGGCAGAATGCCTCTGATCCCAACACGAGCAATGCGCCTGACTACAATTCCACGGGAAAGCACTTTGTGGTGCACAGCAAGTGCCAGTACGACGACAGCCTGTTCTTCAACGAGGGCTGGGAGCCAGTCTATGCAGGAGCCACCAACTATCTTTGGGACTATTGGTTCTACATGCCGGTTTCGACTAAGAACTCTTATGTTCAGGCCTTGGAGTTCGACATGTTTCAGGCAGTGAAGATGAACGATGGCGTCCACGAGTTCATGTTTGGCACGGAATGCGTTTACGGAACCAATCAATGGCAAAACTGGCTGCCAGAAAATGGCGGTCTACATTGGGTGAATGTGGGTCTGTCGCCTTGCCAGTTCTCCACTGGAACCTGGCACCACGTGACCTACTTTTTCCAGAGAGTAACTTCTTCCGGGTATCAAGTGATTCCGGCAACTTTGGGATCTTCAACCGATAACAATAAGTCTCTGCGATTCGGGACGATCACGGTTGACGGTCAGACCATGTACTTAGGTGGGCTGGGTTACTCGACGATTCCCAATCCCGCTTGGGGAACGACGCTCGGCGTCCAACATCAACTGGACAGCGCGGTTTCGGGCGTGACCATCGAGCAGTACGCCGACAACGAAACCCTAACGGTCTGGTAAGCACGGCATATGCCTGGGACACCGGAGGGCGGCGATCCTCAACTCCTAGTGGATCGCCGCCACCGGCGGGCAATCTCACAGCGGTTCGCTGCGGGCCTGTCCGTTACTTGGGAATAGGTTTGGCGTTGACACCTCGGCCCTCGCGTTAAACAGCTTCGGAGAAAGATCGCGCTTGAGAGGAGGCGCGGGCTGCATCCTCTTTGAGCGGCGAGCGAGATGCCGCCATCTCCGAAAAGAAAGTGGTTGGAGCGAGCCGATGGTTTGCTTGCATCGTTCCAGCTCAAACCAGCGCAAATAGTGCCGAACCACAGTCGGCATGGTCATGCGCACCGCGGAACGGAAGTTCTGTTCTGCCATCTCTTGCTGCTGCTCCGGCGATTGCAGAATTTCCACGATTCTCTCGGCGAGGTCTGCGGGATCGCCAGGCTTACAGAAGCTAATGGCCATTTCGTCGTCGCGCGCCATCACTTGAAAATCGGGAATGTCGCTACAGATGATGGGCACTCCGTACTGGCATGCCTGGTGAGCCGGACCGCTGGAGCCGGTGGAAGAGTCATACGGCATGACCATGACACTCGACTTACCAAATAGCTCGGCAATTTTCTCCTCGGGAACGTAGCCGAGAAACTCGATGCCGGGATCGTCATGATGGGCTTCTTTGATGGACTCCCAATATCCCGGGGTAGTGTGATGATTGGATCCGGCGACGATCAAGCGCGCATTTGGCACTCTCTTTAGAACAGAGGGAAAGGCCGCCATTAAAGTTTCCAGGCGCTTGTAGGTTCCCCAGTGACCGATGGCCAGGATGCGCTGCTCAGGGTTGTTTCGTTTCGAGAAATCTGGCGGCGTGGGGCACGTGGCGAAAATCCCGTGAGTTCCCAGCAGAACATTTTGCGCAGAATACTTCTCGAGCAAAGTGCGCCGGTATCCGGAGAGCAGCACCGACACCGAATTCGCTTTCAGCAATGCTCGGGTGGCGAGGTCGCTGCCGAAGCGAAAGACCTTCTCGTGGCGGATACCGGTGCCCGCGAAATCGACGTGTTCGATGATGTGATGAAGAGTGACGTGAGAATAGTGGCCTAAAGCCCGGCTGAGAGCGGGAACGCAGAGGCCGGCAAATGCCGGCAGGGGGTGCTCCTGGGTCGCAAATGTAGAGAAGAGCAGGTTGTACCAGACGACATCCGGTTTTTCTCTCTGGATGGCACGCAGTAAGCGCTGCGGCGTAGCGAGATTATTAAATTTCCAACAGCGAATGACGTTAAAACCCGGAAGTTCCTCCCGGTTCGCGGATCGCATTCCATTTCCGTGTCCATTTCCATTGCCATCGGAAGCGAATTTGTAGTCGCCTAACTCGTCGGCCAGGATCGTCAAATCGACAAAGCGATGCCGCTGAAGTTCCCCTGCGAGATGTAGTGCGTATTCGTTAAGTTGACGGCCACTGGGAGGAAAGGTCGTTACTAAACAGATTTTCATCAGGCTCCTGACATCAAAACAAAGTAATGCTGAAATATGGTCTGAGTTGCTTATTGTTGCCCTCGGTGAAATTGTAGAAATCTTCTTGCTGCATGCCCGCAGCAAAGCGAATCGGATAAGTCAAACGGACGTCCTGACCTTCGCCGCGATAGGTGCGATGGATGGGAATGGCATAACCGACGGAGAATCCGCTTTGTACTGCGTCGTAGGCGTGGAATCCCATGTTGCGCGAATAAGCCACCGAGCCCTGAATGCTCCAGTTGCGAGTTGGGAGGAACTGGACTCGGGCGGCTGGACGCAGCGCTTGTGCGATCGCCCACGCAGGGCCTTCCACTCGCCAAGCGCGCAAATCTTCAGCGATTACGCTGAGGTCGAGTTTGGGAGAAAAACGATGGTCGATGCCGGCATAGGCCGATGTGTAGTAGAACTCGCGCGTGATGGGGAAGAACTGAACGTCGCGTGCTCCCCATCCGGTTAAGAAAGCGGTGCTGGCCCAGGGATGGCCGATGCGAAAGTCCAGCGCCCCACTCAGATCGCGGGAACGCAGAAAGCTTTCGGTAAATGGTCCGGTTTCGCGAATGGCGTATCCCGACACCGAGATCATGTTGAAGAAGGAACTGGTGTTCATGTATACGAACTGGCGGAACAGGTTCTGATTCATATCGACGGGATCTTCGGAATCCCGGCGGATGGTTTCCTGAATCCCAGCGTCGAAGCTGAGCACGTTTCTTCCGAGATGGATCGAGGGATTCAGGCCGAAATTAAACGAAACGTCGGTCGTGTCGCGGTTGATGATCGCGTCGGCGCTCGGCAGCGAGATTTCCCCGCGAGCATTGCGTACCTGTATGAAGCCGCCCGCTCCGGGCAGATCCGCGAAGTGAAGATGATAAGCGCCGGTCCATTGCGTCTCGATGGAAGATCGCGGCGGCGGAAGCAGGTTTGCGCGGCCAGGAATCGGATTGGGCACATCCAACTTGGCGTCGAGCGGATAGACGGTTGTATCTTCAAAAATTGGAGCGACGGAGAAATCCGAGAGGACGCTGAGGCGGCTGTTGATCCGCATGCCTTCGTCAGCCGCGGCCTGCAGCAATTCGCGCTCGGCAGTCTGGTCTTGGCCGGCGGCCTCGGCAGCTTGGGCAAACGCGCTGAGGGCCTGAGTGTTCTGATGTTGCTGACGCAGAATGCTGGCCTGGGCCAGAAGGAGTTGATAGCTGGGTTCGCCTTCGGCAGAGTCGCGAAGCGAAGAGATTTCGGCGTCAGCCTTGGCCGTTTCGCCTCTTGCCAGGTAGGCGTTGGCGAGGCCGATTTTCACCGAAGCGTCGGGCGCACCGGCTGCCTGAGCCTTCTGAAAGTAGAGTTCAGCAAGTTGGAAGTCGTGCATGTCGAGGAAGACGCCAGCGGCGAGCACGAACTGCTCGCCCGTGGGCGGGGCGGTCTCGCCGGTGCGGGCTTCCATCATGCCAAGGGCAATCTGACGGCGCGCTTCGTTCCATTGGCCTTCCCCTGCCATCAACTTTGCTGCCGCCAGGCGGACAGTCAAGCGATCGCTTCCCGGCATGGTGAGCGCATCCTCGAAACGCTTCATGGCGGCATCGCGATCGCCCAACTGATTCAGGCTTTGACCGTCCATCACCAGAATTTCGCTGCGATCCTTGGGCTCGCTATTCTGCGAGTGCTGCTCTGCCAAGGCTACGTTTTTAAAAGTCTCGTCGCGGTTGCGCAACTGAGAATAGGACTGCGCGAGGTTGGCATAAATCAGAGGGTTGTCGGGAGCGATCTTTTGCGCTGTCTGAAGATAAGAAATCGCTTCTGTGTATTGACGCAGTCCATAAAGAGCATTCGCCAAAGCCAGATAAAGGGGAGCTTCGTCTGGGGCAAACTTCAGCGCAAGTTTGTACTCGGCTGCCGACTTGGTCAATATTCCCTCTTCGCCATACGCAGTGGCGCGGATCAAGTGAATGGCAAGGGAATCACCCATTTCTTTTTCGGCGACTTGCACCTGCTTGAGAGCCGCTCGCGGACGGTGAAGATTCAAGCTGGCGTAGGCAAGACCTAAATGGGCTTCGCCGTTGTTCGGTTCGAGGCGAAGTGCGGCTTCGAAGTCAGACGCTGCTTGTCCGGGCTTGCGCAAATCGTTGCGAACATAGCCGCGATTCACGTAGGCCGTAGGAATATCCGAATTCAACGACAAAGCTTTGGTGAAATCAGCCTCGGCTTCCTCGAGTTGGCCGGCGTGCTTGTGAAGATAGCCTTGCATCAACGGAATATCAGGTTCTTTCGGCAATGCGCTTCCGTACTGGTTCAGCAGCTGTTGTAACTCGTCGTAACGCTCCATGTGCAGCAGGTTGTAACCGAGGTAAACAATGACGTCGCGATCCCGAGGAAGCAGCTTGATGGCTTGCCGCCCCACTTCAGCCGACTCTTCGTCCTTGCCGCTGAAGCTCAGGTAGCGTTCCTTTTCGCGCATAACCATGGGAGTTTGCTGCATGTCTTTGTCGGCAAACTGGAGCCACTCTCCGGCAAGCGGAAGGTTATGGGCTTCGATGGCGGCATTCATTCCGCCGGCGACGATCAGACTGTTCTTGGGGGCGATTTTGTGTCCCTTGCGATATTGGGCTTCCGCTTTGGCAAATTCCTTGCGCTGAGCGTACATATCGCCGAGCGCAAGATATGGAACGTAGGAGTTGGGGTAAACGGCGGCCAATTTTTGGAAGTATTTTTCGGCTTCCTGATCGTGGCCATTGGTGCGCAGCGTATACGCGAGCGATGTGAGCGCTAACTTATTGTTAGGGTCGAGGGACAGAACTTTTTTATAGGCTGCAATTGCGTCGTCGGGCTTGCCCATTTTCGCCAGGAGGTCGCCATCGAGTTGCAGGCTGTTCGGATCTTTACTATTGATGGCCAGGGCTTCTTGCACGTCCTTGGTCGCGCCATCGAGATCCCCGCTATTCATTTTCACAAGGGCGCGAAGGCGGAGAAATTCTGGGCGATCGGGACCGTTCTCTTCGATGGTCTGAATTTGGGATTGTGCAGCTTCGAGATTGCGCTTGAAGCCGACATCGTCTCCGACCTTGTGGTAGAGCTCGACCAGATCCATGCGGAGCTGGATGCTGTAAAGCGGACCTTCGGGAACCGATGGCGGCAGATGCTGCACGGCTGCTTCGTATTCAGCGATTGCGTCCTGGTCACGCTCTTCGAGATTGGCAATCTGCGCGCGAATGGCGTGTAGACGATAATGATCGGCTTCGATAGTGCCCGCGCGTTTTACGAAAGGTTGCGCGGCGTCGAGCGAGCCGATATTCACATCGGATTGAGCGGCGGAAAGCTGCAGGTTGAGGTCTTCTGGGGCTGCATTCGCAGCTTCGGTGTAGAGCTTAGCCGACGCCTCCGGATCGCCGGAAAGCTGATAGGTGTAGGCCAGTTCGGCCATGATGTCAGGCGTTTTCTGGCGAATGGACTTGAGGGCGGCAATCGCAGCCGGGTAGTTTCCGGTTTCGCGATAAAACGCGGCGAAAGAGCGCTGAACTTCGGGATTATTGGGGGCGTGCTTCTTGGCAGCCTGAAGGTAGCGATTTGCGTCATCGTACTTTTTCAAACGCTGGTACGAGAGGGCCATGAGCAGTTCAGTGCGAGCCTCGGACTGAACCTGCTCAGCACGAGATAAGACATTTAGGGCTTGGTCGTACTTGCCGTCTCTCAGATAGATTTCACCGAGAACCTGTTCGTCGTTGGCACGCTTGGGATCGGCGGCAACGACTCTCTCTAGAAGACGCTGGGCGTCGTCGAGCTTGCCAATCATGCTGTAGCTTTGTGCGAGGCCGGAAAGTCCATCGAGCGACGAGGGATTGATTTTCAGCCCGCGATTATAGGCGTCGAGCGAGAGCTGGGTTTTTCTATCCAGCCGCGCAGCGTAGCCGAGCAGAAACCATAACTGTGCATCGTTCGGGCTGTTGCCGGCGGCGCGTTGGGCATACTCGACCGCGGCTGAATAATGGCCACTTTTCAAGGCCATTTCAGCGGCGCGGGCCAGTCGCGCATTCTGAATATTGGAACCCCAGCCGAGCTGTTTTTGTGACGAATTTTGAGTAGAGCTGTTTTGCGGCGAAGTCTGAGGCGTCGTTGGTTGTGAGTTCGCCGGTGTACCCGAATTTACTTTGTAGGTTTGTGCCACAGAGACGCCAAGAAAGGCGCTTATCAGCAAAAACACCAAAAGCGTCTTCGAGCGAAAGAGCCAAAAACCCAAGGTGTTCCTCCCCGCAGATCAATCGAACGCAGCCTCCTTCGATTCAGAACGAATGGCGAACGTTGGCTAAGTTACGTTGCTTAACCGCGGGCGGGTGAGCAACCCGACTTCTGACTCTGGAATCGAAGATTTCTGCGGGAGGAAACTGTGCCAACGGTTGAAGAGCCGATTGTGCGTTCGCAGCGGCCTGTGCCGATCAGCATGGTGCTGTTGATCGCTTTTGCCATTCACGCGCCACTATTGTTGATGGAGTTGCCGCTCCGGTCGTACGACACCAACTTTCATATTTTCTTCGCATCGCACTACGTGCGCCATTGGTTCGATCCGTGGAACCCGAAGTGGTATGCGGGATTCTCGCAAACCACGTACCCCCCCTTGCCTCAGCAGTGGGTCGCGCTGATTTCACACGTCACCGGCCTGGATTTGGCGTACATGGTCGTGCAGTTGATTGCCATCCTGTTGCTGGCGGTGGGAGCGTACCGATTTTCGCGGTTATGGGTCGATCCGCGGGCTGCCTCGCTTGCCGCGCTGGCCAGCGTGCTGTTGGGTTCGGAATCGTTCCTGGTATATAACGCCGGCCAACTGTCAACAACGGTTGCAGCGCCGCTGTATCTGAATGCCTTGCCATATCTGTACGAGTGGGTTCGGCATGGACGGTGGCGCGGGTTTTTCAAAGGCTCGGTTCTGTGCGTGGCCGCCGCAGCGGCACACCATGCTACGTTACTCTTCGGCTCCTTCCTCTTTTGCGCCCCTGTACTCGTATTGGCGCTGATAGATCGGCAGGAGGGCGAGCGGGTATCCACGGGCGCTTTCTCGATGCGAACGATTGCGGTTGCGATATTTATCGGTATTGCGATCGCCATCGTGCTCCTGCCGTTCTGGATCGCGTTGATTCACTATCCGGTTACGCAGACGCCGATTCCGCACCCCAGCCGTGCTAATTACATCTTGAGTCCGGCATGGGGGTTGAATTACTTCATCGTTCCGTACGGCGCTCTGCTGCTTGCCGTGCCTTTTGTAATCATCCGTGGGTCGTCCGATCCCCGGCTGCGACCCTTGATGTTCGGCTTCTGGGTGGCATTCTTGCTCGGACTGGGTGGAACGACGCCAGTCGGACACTGGCTCCTGGGACGAGCGTTTGAAGTCATCACCATGGAGCGCTTCAGCTACTGGGCAAACCTGCTGGCACTGCCATTTGTGGGCTTACTCGCGGAAGAACTCATCGATCGTTTCCGCCTCAAAGCCGTTGTCGGTTTGGCAATAGCTGCAGGGATGACGTGTGCGTGGGCGGTCGCGTGGGATGCGTATCATCCCACCGACGCAGCGAATTTTAGCGTTGATTCCATCGCCACCTGGCTGAACCGCGATGGCCACGACCGATACCGCTACGTCACGCTTGGCTTTGGAAACAAGATTTCGCGCTTGGCCATTCTTACCGACGCGAGCAGCGTTGACGGCGAGTGGAACTCGGGCCGCATGTTGCCGGAGTTGACAGCACACGGTGGCGCGGCCTTGACGAGTTCAAAGTATTTCGGACAATCCGGCCTGGATGCGTTGACGGCGATCTTGCACCACGCGGACCGCTATGGTTTGAAGTGGGTGATCATGCGCGATCCGTACTATGAGCCGCTGCTGGTCTTTGCCGGCTGGCGAAAAGTGGATTCCGTCGAGGATGGGACGATCTCGATCTGGGGCAAGGAGGATGTGCCCCCCGCGACACCCGTGAATGCGCCGCAAATTCCGCCGGCCTGGCAGGGGTTGCTATGGGGCACGTTGCCGATCGGCAGCAGCTTCTTAGCGATCCTGCTGGCATTTATTCCCGATCGTAAGCGAGCGGAGCACCTAGTGATGCAGCCTGAGGCTCGCGATAGAAATCTCGCACTAGGGAGGATGATCTCGTAATGGGGCGCTTACTGGCGGTAATCATTCTCATTGTTACCTTGCTTCTGGTGGTGATTGGTACGGTGTGGCCGGACAAAGCGGCGCTGGCTATGATGGTCGGCACCCGGGCGCGGACCATCCATCGCGCGACATCTCCCGAGGCTGCAGCTCAGATTTTGCTGTCGGATATCAGCGCGCGCGATTGGCCGAGCGCCTATTCCCGGCTCGCCAACAAGTCCGAATTTAGCGAAGACCAATTTGAGCGGGATTTGACCGGCGGCTATCCCAGCCTGCGCTCTCACGCAACGGTCGATAGCTTCGACCTGCATCCGCTGCACGCGACGAATGACGAGGCGGAGATCAGGGCCGATCTGCACTGGTCGACGGTCGTCGGCGATTTTCAAGAGTCCCGCGCGTTGAAAGTTGTAAGGAACGGTGACACGTGGGCAGTCGATTGGCCGTTAACCAAGGAGCAGCACGTTCCGCCCCAGGTGATCGCGGTCAATTATTTGCGCTGGGACGTGATTTATCGCGGTCCTGAGGATGATTGGGGAACGCAAGACGTGGAGGCGCCGCACATTCGCATTGTCGACATGAATCCGGTGGGACGTCCGGATGAGGTCGCGGTGATGGGGGAAATCCTGAACGAGGACGTGGTTCCCGCATACGTTACGGTGAAGGCAACGTTGCTGCGCAAGGATGGGTCGGCAATTGCCACCGAGGACGCATTCGACAAGATTTGTCACACGTTGTTACCCAAGCAGGTTTCTCCATTCCGCATTGATTTTCCGAATGCGCGCCTTGCGGACGTGGACAGCGTGCGCATGCAACCCACTTCGAGCCTGGTGGCAGCATCCGCCGATCCGGTGGTGGAGATAGAAGATCAAAAGTTGAATGCTTCGTCGCGGCCGACGCTTAGCGGGGAATTGGTCAACCAGAGCGGGCAAATTGTGAACATTGCCCACGTGCTGGGAACGTTTTATGACAACCGCGGCCAACTGCAGTGGGTTTCGGATGGCTATGTGAACCGGGCCCTTTTGCCGCGAATTCCGGCGGCGTTTGCGATTTCGATCCCGCCGGATGTCGTGAGCAAAGTGAACACCTATCGGGTCACTACGACCACCTTCACTTCCCATCAATACCAATGAAAACGGCGATCACATTATCGTTGGGATTTCTGGTGGCTCTGACACTTTGCGGTCGAGCTGCGGGTCAAGATTTGCAATTCCCCAAGACGGTTGAGGCCGGAAGGGCATTTTCGGTCCCGACGACGGGGAGCGGCAAAGCAACGCTCTATGTTGTCGGACCGACACAGGTGCTCCGGCGCGAGGTATCGTTAGGGGAAAACATTGCATTCGCGCGCGGCGAAATGGCGAATGCCGGCCACTATACGGCTTTCCTCACAGGTTCATCGACAGCAACTGCAGACTTCGATGTCACTCCAGTTAGCCAGCCATCTTCGATCAGTTTTCTGGCTAAGCCGTCGCGCTTGGCGGTGGATTTGCCGAATGGCATCAGCGGCGTGGCTTATGTGTTTGATGTATTTCGAAATCTGATTTTGCAGCCGACACCGGTCTCCTTTCAGCTCTCCGGCGCGAACAGTGCGGTGCAGGTCCAGAAAGTCGAAACGAAGAATGGCGTGGCCTGGGTGAAGATGAATTCCGCTACGCGGTCCGGTCCGGCCCAGTTTGAAGCCGAGGCTGGAGGCGTCGTGGACAAACGGGTAATCGAGCAAGTGCCGGGGGATCCCTGCAACTTGCGAATGACCGCGCGGGCTGACGGGGACCGGGTTGCGCTGGAGACGGATCCGGTGCGCGATTGCAGCGGCAATCCGGTTCCGGACGGGACGATTATCAGTTTCACGGAAAGTTACAACGGCGAAACATCCACTGTCGACGCGCCGCTTAAGCGTGGCGTGGCGAAAACCGATCTGCCGGCCTACAAAGGGGCGACGATTACGGTGGCCGCAGGCGTGGTGATGGGGAATGAAATCCGGTGGCAATGAAGAAGACTGTGTTTCGGAAATTGAAGGCTTTGAAATGGACCGCATTGTTGGGCTGCATCTTTGCGGGATTGCTTCTAATGGGAGCCGACGAGCCTGCGGTACATGTCGAAGCGGTGGATGCATCGAGTCCCAGAGAACTTGAGCAGCAGACTCAGGAAGCGGTGGTGCGCGATTACCTGCTTGCCTGGCAGACCTTGGATCATGCGATGGGCGCAAATCAGACCGATCTGCTCGATGCAACGTTCGTTGGCGTGGCAAAGGAGAAATTAGCGGATGCGATTCGTGAGCAGCAAAAGGCTGGCATTCAGACACACTATATCGACCGCTCGCACGATCTTAAACTGGTTTTCTATTCACCCGAAGGATTGTCGATCCAGCTTTTGGATACTGTGGAATACGATGTGCAGCTCGTAGACCACGACAAGGTGCAGGCGACGCAGCATGTCCGAACGCGATATGTCGCGGTGCTGAGCCCGACCGAGGTGCGATGGAAAGTGCGCATTTTTCAGGCAGAGGCTCAGTAGCTGAATGCGCCAATCTCAGCGCTCCACCTGACAACGCGAAGCTGTCATTGGCTCATCGGAGAAAGGTTACTGCGGCAAAAACGCAATGGCTGCGGTAAACGCCACTTTTGTGTTCGAGGAGCCCTGATGATCTCTGTCGTAGTACCCATCTACAACGAAGAAGAAATCATAGCCATTCTGCACGCGGCCATCGTCTCGGCGATGGAAATAACCGGCGAAGAATGGGAAGTCGTGTATGTCAACGATGGTTCTCGAGACTCCTCGCTCGAGCTATTGCGAGAGTTGCAAACGGTATACAGCAATGTTGTGGTAGTGGACCTGTCGAGAAATTGGGGGCATCCAGGTGCGGTGTCGGCGGGACTGCAGACCGCGCGGGGTGATGCTGTCGTCCTGATGGATGGTGACCTGCAAGACCCACCTGAGGTGATACCGGAATTGATCTCCGCCTGGCGCTCGGGCGCGCAAGTGGTTACTGCGGTGAGACGAAGCCGGCAAGAGAGCCGCAAATATCTGGCTATTCTGTTTCCTTTGTTCTACCGCATTTTCGGGGCGTTAGCGGACTATCCCATACCACTGAATGCTGGAATTTTCGGGTTATTGGATCGCCAAGCGGTGGATTCGATCAACTCCTTGCGCGAAGGGAATCGTTATTTTCCAGGGCTGAGGGCGTGGGTCGGCTATCGGAACGCCATTGTCTATTACGACCGGCATGATCGGGTGGGCGGAGAAGGCAAACTGACGTTCGTAAGCCGTATTAAGTATGCGATGGACGCGATCACCAACTTCAGTTATAAGCCGTTACGAGTGAGCTTTGTCTGCGCGGGGCTGACGGCGGGATTAGCGGTTGTTTTGGCTATCGGAGCTCTGTTTCAGCATGGTTCAGTCGGATATGGCATCGCTGCTTCGGTGTTCTTTGTGGGCAGCCTTCTCTTGTTCTGCATGGGAATTCTGGGCGAATATCTCGGCCGGGTTTACGATGAAGTTCGTGAGCGGCCGGTCTCGATCATCAATCGAGTGCACCGCGTAGAACAGGCGGCCGAAACACCGAGAGCTCGCGATCTAGAACGCTTGTTTCCAGCTGCCTGATTTTCTTAAGAATTATTGTCCGCCTGCTGGTTGCGAACCTGCCTTGCACTTCGCCAGTCCAGGTTCGATGGCGGTTCCTTCCTCGTAGTCGTTCCAGGTGGCAATCAGCAAAAAGGGTTCAGGATGATTTTCGGCATATTGCCTCGCCATGGTCAAGGTATCGGTGAGGGTCTGTCCGCAGCGCTGGGACATGTGACGATTCAGACTCCAGGCGGCGCGGCTATCGTCGAATCCGGGCCAAGCCGTACCGATGGTGATCTTGTCGGGATACTTCGACTGCATGCGGTGATAGAAGTTCTGTAAATAATCCTGTCCCCAATTGCTGCCGTCACTTGCCCACCCCTTGCTGCCCGGATTGACCCAGGCGTAGAAGCCATCCATGGCATTCGCATAAGGAGTGGAGTCATTTTCATAGATGAGCAAAGGCGCAGGATTCCATTTGTTGATCTCGGTTCGCACACGGTTCCAGTCGGTGTGACCTCCTTTTGGAAAAATGAAGATCATCGGCCGGCCTTCGTAGGTTAAATAGGCTTCGTGGCCGGGAGCGCTCGGAGCGAGATAAGTATCACGAAACTCATTGAAGGCGGCGATTGTGTCCTCGGTGGTGTTGCCATCTTCGCCGTCGGTTTCGTCGTACATCATGGCAATTTGGAATTTCTTCTCGGCACAAGCCTGCTGCAGAAGGGCATAGCTGCGATCAATAAACGGCTCGCGGCTGCCGTACCAATCCACTACGAAACCGGAGATACCCAAGACTTTGGCCTGATCGATCTGTTTTCGCAGTTCGACTGGGTCGTGAGAAGAGTAGCCTACATCGATATGCTGAGGATGACCGAACCATGGCTCATACACTGCGAGCATTTTAGGCTGCGAATTCGTCACCGGGACATCCTGACGGAAGGTCCGGCGCATGTTCATCTGGCTGCATCCCTCAAGCAGCAATAAAAATGCAATTGCACAGGGAAGTCGATATCGATCTTTCATGGATTGATGACGATCAATTAGACGCCCGTGGAGGCCTTCAGGTTGTGGCCTATGTGTAGTCAAAAACACGGTTTCGTGGGCAGCCTAAGAGCTGCTGTAGGCATCAGAAAAGGCTCGCTTGAGAACGGAACGGGAGCCTATGCAGACTTTGGAAGCGAAGGCCGTCGGCAATGAAGTGGTGAAGGCGGAAGCGAAGGACCTGCGCGCACGGGTCCTATCGGGGAGTTTCATCCTGCTCACCGGTTCTGGGTTAGTCAGCGCCCTCAATTTTGCCTACAACATTGCGGTGGCGCGGTTTCTAGGTCCGACTGGGTTCGGCCATGCCAGCGTTGTGTACACACTGTTGATTTTGATTTCGGCAGTGACGCTGTCGTTTCAAATCGTATCTGCCAAAGTCGTCGCCAAACAAGGATCCCCTGAGGAGCAGTCCGCTGCCTATCGAGCATTCCATCGCGCTGCTTGGGTCGCCGGCATTGTGGTGGCTCTGCTGCTTGTAGCTTCTGAAAAAGCCATCACTGCCTATCTAAATCTGCCCAACACGATCCTGGTGGTGTTGCTGGCAGTGGGCGTGGCGTTTTATGTTCCGCTGGGCACGCGGCGCGGCTATCTGCAAGGCATCTGCGGTTTCCGGCGACTGGCGACAAATCTCATTTTGGAGGCTTCTTGCAGGCTCGTGGGTTCGCTGCTAGTGATGCTGATGGGTTTCGGCGTAACCGGGGTCATCGCAGCCAATGCCACGGCGATCGGGATCGCCTACTTCTTCGCGATCTGGTCAGTGGAAGTGAGTATCTGTACCACGGTCAAAATTCCCAACGCATTTCGCGAGGCTTTACAGGCCATCGTTTTCTTTGTGGGGCAAGTCATCATCAACAATTGCGACATCGTGCTGGTGAAGCACTTCTTTGAGGCGTCCCCGGCGGGATTGTATGCGGCAGTGGCGCTAGTGGGGCGCGTTATTTTCGCTTTTTCCTGGGCGGTCATCAACACCATGTTTCCGATTGTCGCAGGGACTCGAAGCCGCGAACGCAAAGATGGAGGCGTGCTCAGAACTTCGATGTTGATGGTTACCGGCATTTGTACGGTGTTTGCGCTGGCATTGGGTCTTGCCCCGGCCGGCGTCTGGCGAACGCTTTTTGGTCCCGCATTCCTGGTTGTAGGCAAGAACGGCTTGCCTCATTTGCTGGCGCTTTACGCCGTGGCCACCGGTCTCTACTCGCTGTGCGTGGTCATGATCGCTTACGAGATGTCCTACAAGATCGCCAACACCGGGTGGCTGCAATTGGCTTTCAGCGGAGTTCTGATCGGCGGAATCTATCGCTACCATTCGTCTCTGCAGGAAGTGATTTGGGTACAAATTGTCCTGATGGCTTTCTTGCTGGTGCTGGTCGCTGTTCCATTTATCGTGAATGCCCTGGCTGGTTTTAAAGACGGCGAGTTTCCCTCGGATTCCGGACAGATCCACAAACTACGGCGGGTCTCCGAAGAGGAGGTCATGTCGGAATTTCTGAAGAGCGATTTTAATAATCCAGATTTCGAGGACTACCGGGAAACCCTATCGACTTTAGTCAATAGGCCTGACCTCTCTAATCCCATCGAAAATGCGAAACGGCGTGCGTTGCTATTTATCCGCCATGCTTCGCTCTGGCGCGTGCTGCCGGAAGGAACGGAATGGTACGAAGTTTCCCTGCGGCCCGCCGATTTTGAGCGGATTCGGGTTTTTCCACGGGCACATTGGCGAAAACTGGCGAAGGGAGATTTCGCGATCACCGAGGTTGTGCGAGAGATCGCAAGCGGACGGTGTCATAACGTAGTGGCCGAGGAATTTCTGAAAAAGATCCTCGATATCCGGAGCTGGCTGGAGCGGGATGAAGAGGTCGATGCCGGGGCGGTGCTGCTGATTGGCATCAAGGATAGTGGGCCCTTCACCGTGCTGGATGGGAACCATCGCCTGGCCGCGTCGCTATTGGCTTCGCCCGAGTCCGGAAAGAAATTTCGAGTTTACTGCGGCCTGTCGCCTCGCATGGGGCAATGCTGCTGGTACAACACCAATGTGACCACTTTGTTTCGGTATGCGGCAAAACTTTTGCGGCAGTTCGTCCGCGATCCTGTGGTGGAACTCGAGCGTTTGCTGCAGAATTCGTGAGGAAGGAGCCGGTTCCATGACTGCAGAAATCGCCTTACAGCACCGCTGTGGCATTCTCTACATTCTGAGCCGGATAGACCCCTCGAGTGACCTCGAATACTCTTTTAGAACCATAGCCCGCTGTCGGTTGGGCAGTGGGCAGAACGCTGAAAGAGGATTCTTAAGCAATGACGAATGACAAAGCGGTGACAGTGCGGCAAATGCCGGAACATTTAACCCGGGAACAGGCCCATCTTTTTTTGCAGGAAATCGAGCCACTGATGAATTGCGACCGGCCGCGGTTGGTCTTCGATTTTTCCAAGGTTCGCCAACTGGGAAGCGTGGGAGTGGAGTTGCTGCTCCGGTCCATGGAAGAGGTCATGAAGAGGAATGGCGACCTCAAACTGGCTGCGGTTGCCGCGGGCCCAATGGCGGTTCTGGAGTTCACCGGGATCGACGGGCTGTTCGAGATTTTTGACGATGCCGCGCAGGCCGTCCAAAGCTTTTATGAGCTTCCAGTGGAGACCTTTCAACAGATTCCGCCGGTTTGGTATCCCAGCATCGCACATGAGAGCGAGTTGCCGTAGGTGCCGCAACAAGGGCGGCATTACTGAGGTTTTCGAAGCGGTTTAAGGGGAGGAATTCAATGGCGAATCACAACCGGGCGCCCGCCAGAGGCGCCTGCTTTGCTTTAGCTTTATTTCTGCCGTTAAGTTCGTTAGCGCTTGCAGCGGAAGCGCAATCGTCTACAAGTCAGCAGGGCGCGAAGGGGTCTGCGGAAGCTAAAATTTCCGCTGGGCCAGCTCCTCACGAGGCTGCGCAGCTGCCGGATAGTCCTGGGCTCTTGTACTCGAAAAATATGATTCAGGACCAGACATCCAACGCCCAACAAAATGCGCAACCGGGCCAGCAGAACTCGCTCCAGGAGCCCTCAGGAACGGCTGCCGCAAGGACGGCGAATCCTTCGGGGGTGGCTGCGTCGGAGCCGGCGGGATCGGCGATTGCCCCGGCAAAACAGAGAAGAGTACGCACCATCCTGATCAGTGTGGGCGCGATAGCCGCCGCTGGAGCGGCCTTGGGCGCGGTAGCCGCACTGTCGGCGGGAAGTCCGAGCCGGCCTCCGGGCGCTCACTGAGTTCATGGCACAGAGTTCATCGAGGAAATCACGCGGGATGATCGGTGGAAAATCAGCAAGACAACGGCCCCTACGGATAAGCTTCTCCGGAATCGACGGCGCCGGCAAGAGCACCCAAATCGAGATGCTAACCGTGCGGTTGCAAGGCTCAGGGGCACGGGTTCGGCTGGTCACGTTCTGGGACGATGTAGCGGTTCTCACCGGAGTTCGAGAAAAAGCCACCCACACAATCTTCAAGGGCGAGAAGGGAATTGGAGCACCCGAAAAGCCGGTGAATCGGCGGGATAAGAACGTGCGCTCGTGGTATATGACCGCGATGCGCTTCGTTCTGTATTTCCTGGAGGCGATCTCGCTGAGAAGGGCTGCCAACCAGACGCGCGACGTCGACGTAATCATTTTTGACCGCTATCTCTACGACCAGCTGGCCAATCTGCCGCTGCAACATTTCTTTACCAGGCAGTATGCGCGGCTGCTCTTGAAATTGGTGCCGCAACCGGATATTGCTTACCTGCTGGATGCGGATCCGGATCTGGCTCGCGCGCGTAAACCTG
The DNA here is from genome assembly GCA_035507035.1 of Terriglobales bacterium. Taxonomy (GTDB): domain Bacteria; phylum Acidobacteriota; class Terriglobia; order Terriglobales; family Acidobacteriaceae; genus DATJOJ01. The sequence continues at coordinate 32,267 of DATJOJ010000052.1, forward strand.
AGTACCCTGTGGAGTTCCTTCAGACCATCCGATCCTCGTACATGATCTTGAGCCGGATGGGACACATGACGGTCATCGCTCCCGGGGCGATCCTGGAAGTTGGCGATGCTGTCGCGGCAGCATATCTGCGGAAATGGCCGGACATGGCCAGCGGGGGAACAGCGGACTTACCACAAAAAGCAATAGGGCACACCGATGACGATGTGCCCCAATGCGCTTGATTCTAGTAATAGGTGAAGTTGAAGTTGTCGAGATAAGTGGTGTACGCCGACTGTTTGGAATTTCCATCCATCTGGTAGTTCACGGTAACGCCCCACCAGCCCGGATCACAGGTGCCCGGCGCATAAGTCTTGTTGACGGTGCTCTGGACGCCGTTGAGCGTGATCGTCTGGAACAGCAAGTCGTTGTTGGATTCGCGCTGAACCTGGATGGTCAGGTGGTTCCAACCATTGTTAACAGGGTGGCACGGCACGCCGGTCGAAACCCAGGTATGACCGGTATTGTCCCAGATATCCCAGACCTGTCCGTTCACCAGATTGCATTGGTGACCCCAGATCATCGACACCCCGTTCATGAACATGTTGATGTCGAACTCGAGAGTCTGCGAGAGAGAAAGCTGGGTTGTGTAGAAGTAGACGTCATAGGTGAAATTGTGAAGCGTGGGGAGAAGCGTGTGGTTATTGTCTGGCAAACCTTCCGTGGAGCCCTGCCCGAGCAGCTTGTCGGTGAACAAGGCATCGGCATAGGGCTTATTGCCGCCGATATTGTATTGCGATGAATTTCCATCCCTGGAAGGGTTGCTGACGTGCTGATCCATCGACCATGTCACACCCGAACCGCAGGGATTGCAGATGTTGTAGTTCGGCGGGAGTTCTCCCCAGTTGATCCAGGGTCCGCCGGCCTGAATGTTATAGAGCGTGGAACCGCCTCCACCGCCGCCTACGTTGATTTTGATAGGAGTGTAGGAAGCGCCGCCACAGTGGTCCCATTCTTCGACCACGGTGTTGTAGGTCCCGGGGCTGAAAGAGAGATTGGTATTGAGCATGGCACCCTGGGTGGTGTACTTCAGAACGTTGTTGACATACACGCCCATGGAAGACACGCCCTGGGGACAAGTGTAGGAAGTTGCGGTGGCCTGGTAGTTAACCGGGGATCCCACATTGCCATTGTTGGCGGGAGACATGACCCAGACGCCCGTCTTATTGGTCACGGTAATGGCAATCGGGGTATAGGTGGAACCGCCGCAGTTGTCCCACTCCTGCACCACGGTGTTGTAGGATCCCGGGCTGAAGGAGAGGTTCGTACTCAGCTGGTCGCCATTTTGGACGTATTTCAGCTCGTTGTCCACGTAGACGCCCATGGACGTCACGCCCTTGTCGCAAGTGGTATTGCCGCTCGCGGCGTAGTGTACGGATGTTCCAACGGTAGATTTATTCCAAGGACTGCTTACATTTACACCCGCAAATGTTGAAGTAGTAAGGGTCAAAATAAGATAAACACACGTATGCCAATGCCTCTGCATGAAAAAGCCTCCCAGAAGTTTGTTTGAAAACGCGATTATTGATTACGGCGAGTGGCGAACCGTCGGGTAAAATGGGAGCAAGGTCCCCCAACGCAAAGAGGGGCCGCTCCCGGATTTTTCAGTGGCTTAATGTGTTCCAGGAACACTAATACAGGCTTTTCCCATGGTCAATCAGGTGAGGACTGTAGAGAACTAATGAGTAGGAACGCTTTGTGCCCGGTTCGTTACACTTTGCGCGCGTCCGCGGCAGGGGCGAGCAGAAAATTGCCTTTCCTGTGGAGTACGTCAAGTCGCGCTGCATCAGGTAAATTCTCGGCGAACCTAAAGGCTGAATAGGATTCAACTTGGCCGCGCTCCGCCTTAGCCTCGCAATTGATCGTGAGGCGGCTTGCGCCGTTCACGTCGTCATAGCCACTTCTGATGACTCAAAAAATCGGAGGAATGCGATATGAAGAAATTCTTGTTTGCGACAGCGGTGATGTTGTTATGCAGTTCGTTTGGCTGGGCACAGCAACAGTCTGACCAATCCATGGGTTCGGGCTCGCAAGCTCAGGTGGGTACGGTGAGAGGATGTCTTGGCGGGACGGATGGAGGTTACACCCTGACCCAAGACCAGTCGGGAACCATGTTCCGGTTAGTTGGCAATGACGACCAGTTGAAGAGTCACATGGGGCAGGAAGTTTTGGTGACGGGACAGCTACCGCCTGCCGCTCCGGCGCCGTCGGCGGCGGGGGAGAATAGCTCATCCGGAAGCTCGACCAGCGGAAATGTCATTCAGGTGTCTGACGTTCGAGTGGTTTCGAAGACCTGTGCCTCAGGAAACGCTGCACCTTCAAGTTACTAGCTTGTAGGTCGGCAGGCGTTGTGCGCTGCGCGCTCTGAGCGGGTGGTGTGGCGCACAAAGCTTTTAAGCAACCTGGGGGTCGGCCACGGCCTCTGAAAGATGCGGTTTGTTCAGCACTGGCAGTTAAAGTATTCGGGTTTTCAAGGACGTACGAAGGTTATCGAGTTCGAGCGTGGAGGATCAAAACAACCTCGAAAACAACTGGCGGCAACGTTTAGCAGCTCTGCGAAACGTACCGCCGGTGCTGGGAATCGTCTGGAAATCCGGACCGGTCGTGGTGTTGCTTGGGTTGATCGCCCGCGTGGCGGCTTCGCTTTTGCCGCTTGGGCTGCTGTGGATTACCAAGCTCATCATCGACGACATCGTTCATTCTGTCGCGACTCACCAGCCGGTTCCGCACAATTTCTGGTATCTAGTGGGCGCGGAGTTCACGGTTGCTGCGCTGAGCGCGCTCCTAGCGCGCGGCATGGACTTCCTGGACTCTCTTCTCGCCGACCGCTACATGCGGCACGTCAGCATTCGTGTGATGAAGCATGCGGCTGAACTAGATCTGGTCGCTTACGAAGATCCGGTTTTTTATGACCGCCTGGAGCGGGCGCGAGTGCAGGCCACCGATCGGCTAGCCATGATTCAGCTGATCGGACGGCTGTGGCAGCAAGCGATCAGCGCGATTTTAATGTCCGTCTCGATCATGGTGTATTCACCGTGGTTGATGTTGCTGCTTGTGGCTGGCGTTATTCCGGCACTGCTCGGAGAAAGCCACTTCGCCTTCCTGGGGTATGCCAAAAATTTTCGCCAGACTCCCATCCGTCGCCAGCTGGATTATCTGCGTCAATTAGGGGGCAGCAAAGAGGCAGCAAAAGAACTCAAGCTGTTCAACCTGAGTGGGTTCCTTACCGAACGATTTACGCGTCTTTCCGATCAGATTTATGAGGAAGACGTTTCGCTAGCTCGTCGCCGGTTGGTGGCGGGATCGATCTTTTCGGTGATCGGCACGATGGGCTATTACTCGGCGTATGTGTTCGTGATCTGGCGAACGATCCAAGGCAAGCTAAGCATCGGCACACTGACGTTCCTGGCGGGCGCGATCCAGCAGGCGAGCTCAAGCATTCAGCAGATGTTCTCGACTTTGGCGAGCATCGCGGACCAGGCCTTGTTCCTCACCGACCTGTTGGCGTTCCTGGAGATGAAGCCGACGATTCAATCGAAGCCGAATGCCCTGCCGGTGCCGCGTCCGATTCGGCGTGGTTTTGAGTTTCGTAACGTTTCGTTTCACTATCCGGGAAATCCCCGGCTGGTTTTGAATCGGTTGAACTTCCGGCTGGCGCCGGCCGAGCGTGTCGCGCTAATTGGGGAAAACGGGCAAGGAAAGACCACCATCGTGAAGCTCATTACCAGGCTTTACGATCCTACAGAAGGCGAGATTTTGCTCGATGGTGTTGATCTTCGCGAATACGATTTGGAAGACCTCTACAGCGAGATCGGGGTTATTTTCCAGGATTTCATGCGGTATGAAATGAAGTCACGGGAAAACATCGCGGTGGGCCGTATCGAACAGATCGAGAACTTGGACCTTCTGCAGGGGGCGGCGCGCAAGAGTTTAGCCGACACGGTGATTCGCAATCTTCCGCAAGATTACGAACAAATGCTGGGACGGCGTTTCGAAGGAGGGGTTGATCTCTCGGGTGGGGAATGGCAAAAGATCGCCCTGGCGCGGGCCTATTTGCGGGATGCTCAGTTGCTGATTCTCGACGAGCCAACCGCCGCGCTCGATGCGCGCAGCGAACTGGAAGTGTTTCACCGCTTCGCGGAACTTACTACCGGGAAGATGGCGCTGTTGATTTCTCATCGCTTCTCCACCGTGCGCATGGCCGATCGCATCGTGGTGTTGGAAAACGGCAACATAGCCGAGGAAGGTAGTCACGACGAATTGACCAACCTGGGCGGACGTTACGCCGAAATGTTCGAGATGCAAGCTGCCAGCTATCGTTAAAAGGCAAAAGTCATGCCAGGAGTGACTCGCTTGGAATTAGTGAGTGAGAAAATCGACGAAAAAAGTACGCCGGCGGTGAGCGAGGAAACCATCGCCCTGCGTATGAAGGCCAAAGAACTGGCCCAGAGCCTCGGGTGGTTGCCCAAGGTGCGATCGTCCGAATTTTTCTCTGAACGGGCAAGCATATTGGCGGAGCGAATCGCGCCGGTTCTGCATCGGCTGCAGGCGCCGGTGCGGGGACCGATTTCGGAAGAACTGCAATCGCTGCGCGGCAACCGCATGCTGCTGTCCGGCGAGTTGCAACGCTTCGGTGATGGATCCGGAATGGCGCAGGGGATTCCGCATGTTCGAACAGTTCGCGGCGAGACGGTTCCGCGCGCGTATGCGGTCGCAAAAGGCCTGTTGACTGCGACGGACTACAAGTTCAGCGAAGCAACTTTCAGCTCCTACGTCGAGGGATTTCAAGAATACACCCCGCTCGACATGAAAGAGCTATGGGTGCTGGTGTCAGCGGTGAGGCTGATCTTACTGGAGGAGACTACCAAGCGCGCGGCGCGAATCGTGGGCGGCGCCGAAGAACAGTCAGGAGTCGAGACATGCATTCGCAGTTTGCGGGAGGCGGGGCAGGCTTCCTGGAAAGAAATCATCGAGCCGTTGATTTTGTTCGATCGCGTCTTGAGGAACGATCCAGTTGGCGTATATGCCCGAATGGATTTCGCGAGCCGGGACCTGTATCGCTCCGAAATCGTCAATCTTGCCCAGCATTCCGATTGTACCGAGCATGAAGTGGCCATTGCAGCAATGGAATTGGCAGAAGCGGCGCACGGCGTGCCGTGTCACAATGCGCGCGAGGCCGATCGTTATTCGCATATTGGCTACTACCTGGTTTCGGACGGCGTGGAGCTTCTACATCAGAAGATCGGATTCCGTGCGCCATTTGGCCAGCGAGTCCGCGCCTTCGTGAAGCAACATCCTGATGAGTTGTTTGTGCCGGCGATTGCGGTGCTGACGCTGGCCATCATGTCCACCATTCTTCTGCTGCTGACCGATCCAGGGAGTTCACCATACCTGATTCTTCTGGCTATGGTGGCGCTGTTGCTGCCTTGTTCGCAAAGCGCAGTGCAAGTGGTGAATTATCTGGTGACTTCGCTCCTCCAACCGCAGATTCTGCCCAAGATTAATTTTTCGAAAGGCATCCCTGATGGTTGCGTCACGATGGTTGCGGTTCCGACGCTTCTTCTGAGCGAAACTCAGGTGCGCCGACTAGTGGACGATCTTGAAGTAAGATTTCTCGGCAACCACGACCCCAACTTGCATTTTGCGCTGCTGAGCGACCTTCCGGATTCACCAGCGCAGGCGCGCGAAGATGATCCGCTGGTGAGTTTATGTGCGTCTCTGATCACTGCTTTGAACGAGAAATATGCCGATCAGAAGATGGGGTCGTTTTTTCTGTTCCACCGTCACCGAGTTTATAACCCCCGAGAACGGGTGTGGATGGGATGGGAGCGCAAGCGCGGGAAACTGCTCGACCTGAATAAACTGCTGCTCCAGCAACATGACAGTTTTCCGGTGAAGGTCGGCGAGCTTTCGATCCTGCCGCAGGTGCGCTTCGTGATCACGCTGGATGCCGACACGGAATTGCCGCGCGGGTCGGCGCATCGCATGGTCGGCGCGCTCGCACATCCATTGAATCAAGCGATTATTGATCCGGAAAACAACATTGTTGTCGCCGGCTACGGAATTTTGCAGCCCCGGGTCGGAGTCAGCGTGCAAAGCGCTGCCCGATCACGACTGGCAAAAATTTATTCCGGGCAAACCGGGCTGGACATTTATACCTGCGCCGTCTCGGATGTATACCAGGACCTTTATGGCGAAGGCACTTTTGCAGGGAAGGGAATTTATGAAGTGAAGGTTCTGCAACAAGTGCTTGAGGGGCGATTCCCGCGCAATGCCCTGCTCAGTCACGATCTGATCGAGGGAGCGTATGCGCGCGCCGGATTAGTCAGCGACATTCAGATCATTGAAGACTACCCGTCGCACTACAGTGCCTACAACCGGCGCAAACATCGCTGGCTGCGCGGCGATTGGCAGATCGCAGAATGGCTGGGGCCGAAGGTTCGCGACGAAATGGGGCGTCAAATCGACAATCCCCTCCGGCTCATCTCGCAGTGGAAGATTTTGGACAATCTGCGCCGCAGCCTGGTTGAGCCGGCGACATTTCTATTACTGGTGCTAGGTTGGCTGGCGTTGCCGGGCCAGCCACGCTGGTGGACGCTTGCGACGATCTGCATATTGTTTGTTCCGGCGTGGTGCCGCGCTGTGTTTGCTTTGGTGCGTGCTGCAACGGATCGCAGTTGGGAGACCGCACGGGCAGCGGTGAAGGGGTTGTTTGCCGCCAATGTCAGCGTATTTCTCACGCTGACGTTCTTGGCTCACCAGATGTTGCTGTCGATTGATGCGATGATTCGCACGCTGGTGCGTCGCATGGTGACGCAGCAACGACTGCTGCAGTGGGAGACCGCGGCGGAAGCCGAGCTCGGAAGCCAGACCCGAACCCCGGTGGAAGACTACTTGGATTGGACGCCCGCTCTGGCTTTGGGTATGGGATTGCTGATTTGGTCGCTGCATCGCGGTGCCTTGGCATCTGCATTTCCCATTCTTCTGCTATGGGCCGGGAGCAAATGGGTCTCGGTATGGCTGAACCTGTCGCCGAATCCGCCGCGAGCTCAAATATCCGAAAAAGATCGTGCGTTTTTGCGTGGCGCGGCACTGCGGACATGGCGGTATTTCGCTGAGTTCAGCAATGAAGAACACAACTGGTTAATTCCTGATAACGTGCAGGGGGAACCGTTGCGAATTGCACCGCGCTTGTCGCCCACGAACCTGGGAATTCTGTTCAACGTGCGCCAGGTGGCTTGCAGCATGGGTTATCTGACGGTTCCCGAGTTTGTCGATCTGACCCAGAAAACGCTCGCCTCCGTCGCTAAGCTCGATCGTTATCGCGGGCACATTTTCAATTGGTACGACACTAGAACGCTCGAGGCGTTGACGCCTCGGTTTGTTTCCACCGTGGATAATGGCAACCTGCTCGCGTCGCTGTGGACCTTAGAGCAGGGCTGCCTGGAACTGATTCGAAAGCCGATTCTGCAACCCGCTTTGGCGGATGGCCTGATCGATCACCTGCGAGTTCTCATGGAGTCTCGAGCTCTACCACGCAAGGCGTTTTCGTCAGCGGATCGGGCAGTACAAAGAAAGAACTGGCAGTGGGCGCTGGATGGGCCAGATGGCGTTTTCGGAGATATCTCGGCGTCGGCCTCATCCACGGGAGGAACGGACATTCCATGGTTCAGCGAGCAGGCACGAGCTCGCCTAAACGCCATCCAGCAGACAGTTCGATTGTATGCACCTTGGCTGCTGCCGGAATTTGGTCCGGTCATCGGAGCCGGCGCGGAGACCCAGTGGGGAAACGTCGCCCTGGAATCCATTCCAGATTTCATCGATCGTTTTTCAGCGGGCCTCCAGGCGGATACCAATCTCCAATCGTCGGAACAGGTCAGCGAGTTGTCACGGCGATTGCTTGAGTTATTGCCGGAGGCGCGCGTTTTATCAGTGGAACTGATTCAACAGCTGCGCGCGATGGCAGGAGAAGCTCGCAAGCTGGCCAACGAAATGGATTTCAAGTTTCTGTTGCATCCGCAGCGAAAACTGCTCTCCATCGGCTTCGACGTGGAATCTCGGCAGTTGAACGCTGCGTGTTATGACCTGCTGGCGTCGGAGGCACGAACGGCGGTTTTTGTTGCGACCGCAAAGGATGACATTCCGCAGGAAACCTGGTTCCGGTTGGGGCGGCCGCAAACGCTGGACCACGGGCGTCCGGTGCTGATGTCCTGGACTGGAACGATGTTTGAATACCTGATGCCTTTCATTTGGCTGCGGAGTTTCCCCAATACCCTGCTGGAACGATCACGCGATGCAGCGGTACGGGCGCAGCGAGCCTACACTGTATCTCGAGGCATTCCGTGGGGGATCTCCGAATCCTCTTGTGCTAAGAAAGACGATTTGGGCAACTACGCTTATATGGCCTTTGGCATTCCCCGGCTGGCGATTCAGAAGGGGGAAATGAATGCGCTTGTCATTTCTCCTTACTCGACGTTCCTGGCCTTGCCGGTTAATTCGTTGGAGGCGTTGCAGAATCTGCAGCGGATGAGCGATCTGGGCTGGGTCGGGCCGTACGGATTTTATGAGTCGGCGGACTACAGCCTCGGGCCGGGGCGGCTGTGGGGAAAGAAGCCGCAACTGGTGCATTGCTGGATGGCGCATCACCAGGGCATGAGCCTGCTTGCGCTGGCCAATTTCCTGGAAGATGGCATGGTGGAAAACTGGTTTCACCGTGAGCCACGGGTGCAGGCGACGGAGTTGTTGCTGCAAGAGAAGCCGGTCGCATACGTGCCTGCACGGCTGGAGAAACTGGGGACGACGGCAGCATGAGGGTCCGTCGCCAACTTGCCGGTGATCGATGAATCTCATCTCGAAAACTGCTCTACTGACAGTGGGTTTAGCTTTGCTTCCGTTATTGGCTTCTTCCCAAGCATCGCCAACTGATGTAATCGTCATTGACGCGAGTGCGCCCTCGCACGCGTTCCCGCACTTCTGGGAGCAAATGTTTGGCTCGGGGCGGGCGATCCTCAGCCTGCGCGAGAGCTATCGCCGCGACCTGCAGGCGGTGAAACAGATCACCGATTTTCAATACGTGCGATTCCACGCTATTTTTCATGATGAAGTTGGGGTCTACGACGAAGACGCAGCCGGCAACCCTATCTACAATTTTTCCTACGTCGATCAAATTTACGATGGACTTCTCGCCAATGGGGTAAAACCATTTGTCGAATTGAGTTTCATGCCCCAAAAGTTGGCTTCGAAGCCAATTCTGCACGCCTTCTGGTACAAGCAAAATATTTCGCCGCCAAAGGATTGGGGCAAGTGGGATGACCTGATCACGGCTTTCACCAAGCACCTGGTTGGTCGTTATGGAATCGACGAAGTCAGCCAGTGGTATTTCGAAGTCTGGAACGAACCCAATATTGATTTTTGGGCGGGAGACCCGAAGCAGGAGACCTATTGGGAACTCTACGACCATACGGCCCGTGCGGTGAAGGCGGTGAATGGTCGCCTCCGCGTGGGAGGGCCAGCAACGGCGCAGGCAGCGTGGGTGGACGCGTTCATTGAGCATTGCGCGACCAACAAGGTTCCGGTTGATTTCGTTTCGACGCATGTCTATGGAGATGACACAGCCAAAGATGTTTTCGGCACGAACGAAGAAATCCCCAGGAATCAGATGGTGTGCCGCGCGGCAAGTAAAGTTTCTGAACAGATCAAACACTCTCCGATGCCCGATTTGCCCTTGATTTTCAGTGAGTACAACGCCACGTACATGAATAAAACGGAAATCACGGATTCGTCCTTCATGGGCCCTTGGCTGGGTGACACGATTCGACAATGCGACGGTCTCACCAAAATGATGTCCTACTGGACTTTTTCTGATGTCTTCGAAGAGCAAGGCGTGGTCAAAACGCCATTCTATGGGGGCTATGGAGTAATTGCGGAAGATGACATTCCCAAGCCGGCGTTTAATGCTTTCAAACTTTTGCATGGGCTGGGAGACCAGCGGATCGACGCAGCATCGGATTCCGTTCTTGTGACGCGGAGAAGGGACGGCACATTGGTCCTGGCGATTTGGAACTATGCGCCGCCGGAGGGTGGCGGTTCGCCTCGAACTTTTTCGCTTCGCTTCAAGGGCCTGAAGGCCAAACAGGCAGCGATCACGTTCGTCGATCGCGAGCACGGAGATGTTCGCGATGCTTACGAAAAAATGGGATCACCGCGCTATCCAACGCAAGCGCAGATTCAGGAACTTCGCCGGGCGGCGGAGTTGCCGTCTCCTGAAACCCGCAAGCTAAAAAATAATGCCCTGGACTTGACCCTGCCGGCGCAGGGATTGGCGACCATTGAAGTAAGGTGAGAGCGGCTTCGTCAACCAGCCTGAGCTCCAGGCTTGTACGCATGAAATCCTGCGCGTTGCATTCCGCGCTGCGCCTCCTGGTTCTTCATGAAGGTGTCCCACACGAAACTGGTGCGAGCGTTCTCCGCCATCAGCATGGTGATCCCGGTGTCGATGCCGACGACATCATTGTCGTACCAGTTATGTAGCGGATTGAAGGCGTCGACAAAGCCGTATCGGCACCAGGCATTACCGGCATAGTTTTTCTTGATCGTCCGCAGCACACGCATAGTTTCCTGCGGCAGGAAGGGCAGGGAACCGCCGGCCGCGCAGGGCACGATTGTGCCATCGATTGGGCCCATCGAAGGTGGCCCGCCCCAAATTACGTAGCCTCGCTGTGAATCGGAAGCCGTGATTCCCCACAAATCTTCGCTGTAATCGGGGAACTGCTTTGCCAGTTCGATGCAGAAAAGCCGGTGCACATACGTGGCAATCCTCGAATTCTCGAAATAGTCGGCGTATTTGTCGCGCTTATTGCGAAAGTCGAACCAGGCCTGAGAATACTGATGGACGAACAAAGGCGCGAACGAACCGATGTAGCGCAGGCCATCGTACTCGAAGATGGTGCGCTTCCACGCATCCCAGGTTTCGGGACGCAGAGGATGAGAAAACGACCCCATCCCAAGGAGATAAATCATCATTAACTCGCTGTAGTAATCCCAGCGATAAGAGAGGAAGCCCATCTCCGGGGTCCAACCCTGGGGAAGCAGGGAAGTGTCTTCGGAGAGCCAGGACCAATCGACACGGTTGAAAATCTCGAAGGCCAGCCGGCTGATCTCGGAGTGTTCTTCGAAGTGCTGGCGGCAAGTCAGCATTCCGCAAAGAAGAATCGCAGTATCGACGGACGAGACTTCCGAATCCCACATGCGTTCTCCGGTGTTGATGTTAGCGAAGTGGAAGAAAAAACCGCGATGAGTTGGCAGCTTCTTCCATAGGAACCGCAGTGTGGCAAGCACGCGATTGCGGGCATCATTGCGAGAGACGTAGCCGCGTTTCTGACCAATGCATAGGGCGGTGAGGCCAAAACCAGTGGCGGCGATGCTGGCGGCGATGGTGTTGTCCTGAGCTCGCACGTTGCAACGATCTTTGACAAGCCCGGTCTGGGGATTGGCCTGTTCCCAGAAATATAGAAAGTTGGCTTTTTCCAACTCCTCCAGAAACTGATCATCCTCCGGGGTGAGCGTGGTCATGGGAGGAAGCGTGGCGGGATAGGTCGGGCTGCTCGACGAAGCAAATGATGGGAGTATTCCCGAGCGAGCAAAAGGCAATGCGAGTCCGGCGAAAGCCAGCCTGCGAAGAAAAGTCCGGCGTGACAGAAGTCCGGAACCAGTACCGCTTTCACCCACGGAACCAATTCTAGGTTTTCTTAGGCTCGTGACCACACCTCTATCAATTGGAGAAAATTGAAACTAAGAACTCCATTGTTGCCGCTCTTGCTGATAATGTCATTTAGGAGACTGCGGACCCAGAATCGGCATCCAACGTCGAGGTCGAACTCCCTAAGATGCAGGTTTCGAGATGGAAGGTTGCGGTTTGGCTTGCCGTCATTGCAGGTGGGGTTGTGCTGACGGTTGCAATCGTGCGCCATATCCATAGAACTTACCAAATTACGCTGCAAGGCGCGATTATCCGGCAAGACAAAGATCCGAACAAACAATTACCCATAGCCAACGTTCGAATTACGGCGATCACGGGTTTCAACACCAGTACGACGAAGTCGGATTCGTCCGGTTTTTTTGCCGTGACCTTGCCGCGGGGATTTCGGCGGAAACAGCCGGTAGTGCTCAAGTTTAGCCATCCGGATTACCACGCGCTCACGCTGAACGAATTCGTCGCAGACAAGCTCTACATCGTGCCCCTTCAGCCAATTTCGGTTGAGCAGCCCCCGGCGACGCAGCATCCCGACGCATTGGTTTCAAACGTTCGGATTCGTTACTCGGTGAAGACGACCACAACCGCGGATGTCGGCAGCGCGGTGAAAACGTTTGAAGTGCGCAATACCGGGAATGTTCCGTGTCATCGTCAGTTTCCATGCTCGCCCGATGGCAAATGGAAAGCCACGATAGGCTCGACGTCACTCGATGCCGGACCAGGGAACCAGTTCCGCAATGCCCGTACCACCTGTCTCGCCGGACCCTGTCCGTTTTCCAAGATCGAAGACCAGAATCTTTCGAGGGATGGGCGTGTTTTGAATGTTTCGGCCCGAGTCTGGTCCGACACCGTGACGTTCATAGTAGAGGCGGAGGTAGTACATCCCGGAGTCAGCGACATGGTGCGCGATTCCTACCCGGTGATTTTCGGGAGAACCGTGACTTTCAGCTTACCAGTGGCGGCGGAGGGCCCCAGTATAGAGGCGGAGATCAATGGACAGGCGATTGTATTTCCTCTCGGTCCCGACCTGTTTCTCGGTTGGGCGCAATGCACGTTGGGGCTCAGCGAAGAGCAAAACAAGGTCTATCGCTGTGAACTGAAGTCGGGCTATCGCTTTAAAGAAGGGAAGTGAAGTGAGGTGGTCTAAAGGTGATCTGCCACGCGAGCGCTGATGTATTGTTTCTTCTCGCTGACGGCGTGTACCGCCGGGACTAATTCGTTGAGCGCGTCCACTTTTACGACATAGCCACGTGCCCCGGCTCGAAGAGCCTCTCTCACCATCTGCGTGGTATCGTGCTGACTCACAAAGAGAATTTCCGAAGTTGGCGCGACGCTGCGAATGTGGCGGGCGGTGGTGAACCCGTCTAAGCCTGGGAGCCCGATGTCGAGGAGAATAACGTCGGGATGGAGTTCAGAAGCACTTTGAATCGCATGCTTGCCGTCACCCGCCTCGGAAACCACTTCCATGTCAGGCTGGGACTGAATGACGCGGCACAGCTGGCGACGGACAACTTCGTGGTCATCGACAACCAAAATTCGAATCCTTGCATTTTGCGTCGTACGGTGCCAGACGATCAATCCGGTACTAGAAAACTCGGTCAAGAGATCACGCCCATGGTTGAGACGCTATCACACGGCTATCACCATGAAAATACTGTTGACTAGCTACAGCGTAGCCTGCAGCGTGCAGTCTCTCACTTAGGGCCATACAGTGCACTGACGACGAAGGTGCAAGTTATGATCCCGAAGGCACGGACTCCTGCTCTGGACGGGGCGTTTGATTGGAAAGCTGGACCTGAATAATGTTGTTCTTGATGGCGTAAAGAACCAGATCCCGGATCGAATGCAGGCCTAACTTCCGCATAATATTGCTGCGATGGGTTTCTGCCGTCTTCGTACTCAAATTCAGGACGGTAGCGACTTCTTTGGAACTCTTGCCTTCGGCGAGCAACTGAATGACCTCGCGTTCACGCGGCGTAAGCTGGGGCAATCTGGGAGCGGAGTCTCGGGCGCCACCGTGTTCCTTGTCGAGAAAGCCCGCCAGAACCATGTCGTTCACGCGCGGGGTAAAGAACATCCGGTTGCGCTGCAAGGCTTCGACTGCAGCGACGAGATCCCGCGCCGCGTCGGACTTCAGAACAAAGCCACGCGCGCCGGCATCCAGCGCTTCGCGAATGACCTGATCGGAGTCGGTAATTGTGAGGACGATAACCTTACAGCGAGGATCCTGCTCCGACAGCTGGCGGGTCGCGGCCAGACCATTGAGATTAGGCATCCCCACATCCAGCACGACGACATCCGGCTTCAATTGTTTGGCCTTTTCGACAGCTTCACGCCCGTCCGCGGCTTCGCCGCAGACCTCCCATCCCTCATGAGCCTGCAACAATGCGACTAGCCCACGCCGCACCACTTCGTGATCGTCAGCTACCATAATTCGGAGTTTCATTCTTTGACCTCCCTTAGGAACTTCTTGTGCTCGAACCCTTCAACGTGGACTGCCCGTAGAAATCAATGCATGAAGCTCCGATGCTGACTCACGGCCTCTACTGCTGCCAGCAAGTCTCGTGCGGCATTCGACTTCACGATATAGCCGCGCGCGCCACAGGCGAGCGCTTCGCGCATCATTTGTTGCGAATCGTATTGGGTAATCACGAGGATTTCGCAATTCGGATCTTTCTGAAGGATCCGCCGGCATGCCTCGAGGCCATTCATTCGCGGCATGGTCACGTCGAGTACGATGACGTCAGGATCCAAGGTAACGGCTTTGTCGACGGCTTCGACGCCATCGGAGGCTTCTCCGATGACTTCCCATCCCGGGTGCTCTCCCAGTAGCACCTTCAATCCGTGCCGCACCACGGGATGGTCATCGACAATTAGAATGCGAACTGCCATAAAGGTGTTCAGCGCACGGAAGCCCTGAATGTAAATCGCTTGTTGTGCTTGCGCGACTTCCATGTCTTCTGCTCCGCCTGTTTGGGTTGGGGTGCTCGACGCGATCCCCACCAACGAACAATTTTAGGCATACAGTGCCATGCACCTGAATACAGAGATCTCCCTATTTGCGCTACAAAATGTCCGCAGTCGCCAAAGGAGCCGATGATGTTCTTGTCGCCGCATGAGATCACCAGATTCCTTTGTCACTTCCCGTGACTTTGAATTGGAGAGCTGCGGCTGCGGCCAGGCAGGGAAGCACGCTCAATCGGGCTGCGTTCTTCAGTTCGCCCTTCGTCATTAAGCTGGTTAATTGGGAAGCGTAGAGCTTGGCCGAGTGAGGCATAATCGGTATCCGCAAAAAGTCTCTGCCAAACCAGATCTGATCGCCGCCGAATCGGGCCGCGCTGGTCACCGAGGATGGCAGATTCACTCCGTAACCGCGATAACAGGTCACGTAGTCAGAAACAATCGCGAGCAACGTCGCCACACCTTCCCAGATTCCCGCTTCCTGAGCGGAAGAACGTAGAAGGTCGAAGTCGACCGCGTTGGTTTCCAAGAGAGCAGCGGTGTCGGCAATGTCGCAAAGGCGCGCGTAGAAATGGCGATACATGCGCTGCAGCGTGCAGATCATCAACCGCACTTCAGGCGAAGGCACGCGAAACAAATGATTGCCAACGTGGATGGAGCGGGCACGACGAATCACCGAGTTTGCGACAGAAACCTGTTCGCCGGTCTGCCCCAAGCGGCGCATATGGATTTCAACTGATTCGGGAAGGCCAGGAATGAGGAAGTTCCATTTGTTGGCCATGCGGTCTCCCCAACTGCGATGCGCCAATTCGGCATGAAAGCGTTGTCTCATCAAGCCAATGACGTTAGCCGGCAAGGCGTCGGTGTAGAGGTCGAGATCGCTGCCGAGATCGGGCCAGTGATCCAGCGATTTAATTACGACCGCACGGCAATTCGCATCCTCCAGGGCGCTGCAAATTTTTTGTAGAAAGGAAACGGCATTGTCGATGCGTGCTTGTTCCTGCTGCAGCGCGTCTTCGGCCCATGCAACTCGCCCGGCATCACCTGACTCGTCGACGATCGCTCGAAAGCGATTCAGAGCACGGATGATTACATGGTTAGAGCTCGCCAAGGCGGCCATGTCGACAAATTCGGCACGCGTCATGCGCAAAATTGCTTCATCTCGAGCACAATTCTCGGATAGCAAGAGGCGCGAAAGCATGAAGAGTGATCCGTTGGCACCGAACGGCAAACGCTCGGAAGTTGGGTATGAACCTTGCTTCGAACTGTCGACTTTGGCGGTGCTCATCGGGAATGTTTGTCTCCTTGGGTTTTATTGTTGCGGTTGTTGCGGCGGCTGGTTGGCGGCCGGAGGATTTGGATTGGGCGTCTGGGTGGCGTTTGGCGGTTTGGGAACGTTGGGCGTTTCGTTTGCCGGCTGCGAGTCGTCGACGGGCGTATTGTCACGCCGCATCAGCTGGATCGGGCCGCCCTGCTGCCGCCGTATCGCTCTTGCTAATTCGATCCGGGTGTCGATCGCCTGACCATTGTCTCCGGCGACCTCGAACAATTTCATGCCCTCCGCGGACGACTGCGTCGCCAGGCCAACGCGAAAATCGGAACCCTCGGCTTTGCGCGCCTTGTCGTAGAAATACTGGGCGGTTTCAAAATCACCCTGGCGTTCTGAGAGGTATCCGGCATTGTTGAGAGAAAAAGCATCTTCCGGATCGAGTTTGAAAGCTTGACGAAAATCGTTCTGCGCTTCATTCCAATCGTTGCGATTGATGGCTGAAACGCCACGCAAGTTAAGCAGGGCGGCCTCGGCTTGCGGAGTCTGGGTTTCCTTCATGCGGTGGCTGACTTTCTGCGCGCTTTCTTCCGCCATTTTGCTGACATCTTTGCCGCGCCATCCGCGATTCAAGGTGACAATGACCGGGTCTTCCGAATGTAGGTTCGCGACGGTGCTGTAGTACCTGTATGCGCCAGCCAGATCGCCTTCCTCTTCTTTGGTCACGCCGAGATTGTTTAGCGTGAAGGGATTCTTGGGATCCAAAGCCAGCGTCTTCTGCAATAGCTCGTCGGCTTGGGGAGCGCGTCCTTTCGACAGAAGGCTGATGGCTTCAACATTCGCGCGATTGATTCGGATGGTCGCATCCTTCATACCGCTGACGGCGTCGGCCATCGGCTTGCCTTCTAATTTTTTCGAACTGGCGCGATCGATGGCCGCGTCGCTGGCTTGTTGCGAGGCCAAGCGGTAGAAGCTCTGCGCGCGATCGATTTGACCCTGCAACTCCGAGATGTAGCCAAGGTTATTGAGGGTAAAGGGATCGGCGGGATCGTAAAGGTAGGCCTTGTAAAAAAGTGTTTCTGCTTTTTCATACTGATGTTTGCGCACCGCCTCCACACCTTCGCGGTTCAATTGCTGCACCGGCGTCTGAATGCTTCGCCGCGGAATATTGATCTTCAAATCCTCCGCATAGAGACTTTGCGGCAATAAAGCCAGTGCTATGGCGACAAGAGCAAATCCAAAGGTGAGTTGTTTTCCGGACATGGCTCCACTCCCCAGTAACTAAGACTGAGATTGGATGCCATGTGGGCCAATGTGTTGCCATGCAGGATTTCCTGTAGTTGCAGACACTTATGACAGGCCACGCTATGGCCACCTCAGGCATCCAAACGCGCTAACTCTGGATTAGGAGTCTGCGATGCGAGCTGCGATTCTGACGGTCATCTTCTTGCTAAGCGGTATGGCATTTTCCCAGTCACTTTCGCCCCAAGCTTCGACTGCGGCCCAGGAATTGATTTCGGAGACTCCGACGCCGGGGTTTGCCAGCCCGGTGAATCTTGCGCCGGCATTGCCGGCGGTGCCGCACGGGAAAGCGACAGTAATCGGCGGATCGATTCGCAACGTAGACCATCTGCGCGATGAGCTCACGCTCAACATCTACGGCGGACACCCGATGAAAATCTTTTTCGACGAGCGGACGCAGATTTTCCGCAACGGCGAAAAGGTCTCGCTCGACGATTTGCGCCCGGGAGAACGAGTGTCGGTAGAAACGTTGCTCGATGGCGAAGACGTTTTCGCGCGCAGCATTCACAGCCTGACCCAGTCGCTCGACGGGCAATGCCACGGGCAAGTTTTGTCGTTCGATCCAGCGAGCAGGGAACTGCTGGTTCGCGATGGCCTGGCGCCACGGCCGATCAAAGTACAGGTCCCGGCCAACACGACAATTACAGGGCAAGGAGAGAAAACGCTTTCGTCAGCTGCGCTGATGCGTGGCTCGTTGGTTGCAGTTACGTTCCGGCCGGATGGCAACGGGCGGGCGATCGCCAATCAAATTTCAGTGCTGGCGACTCCCGGGTCGGCGTTCGTGTTCAGCGGCGTCATCGATTACCTTGATGTGCATAACGGGACTCTCGTCCTGATCGACCCCCGCGACCAGAGCCGTTACGAAATCTCGTTCGATCCGCGGTCGCCGGTGCGGGCAAGCCTGCACGAAGGAGAAGGCGTAACGGTGAACGCCAACTTCGACGGCTCGCGCTATAGCGCGCAGACGATCACGCCGAACCAGCCGCCGGCGGGGGCGGCGAATCCGCAATAGGCGACGTGGCTATTCCGGCGGAATGTCGCCTGGGTGTGCGCCTGCCGTACCTCGTCAGTCATGCGCCCAGTCTGTACCTTTATTTATTGGGTATACCCCCTCCCCCTCCCCCTCGGTCTAGTGGAATCATGACGTTAGCGAATTTTTCCCGCAAAATCTTTGAGTTCAAAGAATTTATCGGCAAAATATCTCGAACAAAGAAGTTACACGGCGAAAGAGACGCCAGAACGACTTTGGGCGGCAATGCGTCGGTCCATCGCTCGATGGAGACACATCGCCGCCCGAATGTTCGAATCACAGTATGACGCTAGAGGGTTGTGAATGTCAGTGACAGCGGTCACGGGCGGGCGGGATAGTTGGTTGTGCAAAAAGGCGGGACCTTTCCTCAGGCCGGAGTCAACTGATGAATACCCACGAGAGATCGGGATACGATCATGGCGGTCCGTCTGGATGCTTCTTTAAACCAGGTGAGCTCGCGGGGAGCGCTCGCGGCACCTGGGGCACGCGGCTGAAGGTCCAGCGTACAATTTTGGATTAGAGGCCAAACCTCTTGGACGCATCCGTGAAAAGCTACGCTGACGTGGTCTACCAGCAGGCATTGATGGAATCGAGCAGCGCTCTTACAAAGGCGAAGAGAGCCTACCTTACGGAAGCGGCAGCGAAACAAGGCCCCAATCTGCTGCTAGGAGGCCCACAGGTTCAAGCAATTGTTAACCTCCAGGTACAGCACATTGAGCGCTGTATGGAAGCCCGGTTGGATTCGTACCAACAAGCCTTCTCGAAAGCGAACCAGATTCCCAGCGAACAAGACTTCACTGACATGCTCAACGAAGTCAAAGAAGTCCAGAATCTACAGGCTCGTCACTCAAGTTCTTTCCTTATCGACTTCGTGAGGACAAGGGGCATTCATCCGCCAGGTGACCCGACTGCGAGCGTAATGGCGCTATCTGGTCATGGGCATGACCGCGTTCTAGGACTTTGGAAAATTTGGAGGGAAGGCGTGCGGCTCCAGCGATCCACCACTCTGACCGGGCCGACCGACCTACCACGAGAAAGACAGAGTCCTGAGAGGAATGCCCTCGGTTGGCTCTGGGAAAAATTGTCGCGCTGGGAAGTCGTTGCGCTTGGTTCTACGCTCGTTTACAGCGCCGGGATCGCGGCAATGTACGGGGACGATTATCTGGTTGCTGCCGCCCTATACATCGCCGGTATAGGCTGGGTCACGGCCAAGACTCTTGGATGGGAAGAAACGAGAGCGCACCGGAGGAGAGGCCGCGTCAGTGCTCTCGTTTTGTGTGTTGGCATTCTTGCAATCGGCGGGTCGCTCCTGTGGATAGGGCATCGTGAAAGATCGCATGAAGCGGAGCTAACTAGGAGTGCTCCTCTCAACAAAGACAAGGAAATCGTGGAACAGCATGAGTCCACCGATAAAATGACGGCTGTTGTCGGGGGACAGAAAAGCAGCGCACACCCGGTCACGCTGGGGAGACCCTCTTCGCGAGCAAAGGCTCACCCAAAGGCGCTGCCGGATGATCGCATTGCTAGCGAGGCGAAGGTATGGATCGCCGATCAGCTCGGGGTGCCTCGGACAAAAGTGGTTCCCGGTGCTCGCTTGGTGGAAGACCTCGGCGCTGATCCAGCCGATGAGATGGAGCTGCAAATGTCTCTTGAAGAAGGGTTTGGCATTCAAATTCGAGACGACGATTGGAGGGCGATTAGAACCGTTCAGGACGTGATCGATTACCTTGAGTCACACGTTAAGCCACTGAAGAAGCCTGGTACCCCGGGTCCGGCGAGCTGCTCTCCGCGAGCTGATCTGGGGCAGTCAATCATTCCCGTTCCCATTCGCTCCGCCCCATTTTCCTTCCACCCAAGGGCGATTTCCCTTGATTTCTGCATGGGAACATCGAACCACTCGTGTATATCTTCTGGACAGATTCTCGCAGCGCCGTATGCTCGTTGGGCCTCAAGATTTTGCATATAGCTGGAACTGCCCCACTCAAGCCAAAATCGGGCTTGAGTGGGACACCCGGCTCGCTGAGGATTTTGAGTGCCATTGGGAATTTAACAGCAATCAGTCAAAATGGCGCTTCTGTCGGCGTATTAAAATGGGCCAACATGACAGCTGACGCATACTCTGCGCTCTACGGCATCGTGGCTGCCGGTTGCACAGTGGTTGCCGCGTCATGCTGGTTGCACATCGGCAAAGAACTCCGCAGCGTGGGACTGAAAACCGGCAGAAGCAACATATTTACAGACCATCGGCTTTTCATGCGCTATGCGCCGACGTATGGTTGGAACTCACGGTGGGGTACGATGGGAGTAGTTGCGTTTTCTGCTGCTGTAGTGTTTCTGACTCTTTCAATGGTGAATTAGTCCGCAACCAGGATTCCCCGATTTGGGGGCTGGCCCATCCTTGATTTTCCTCACTCCATTAACAGAACCGGCTGCCTCATGCTTCGCGGTGTTTCGCGAAGCATGGCACACGGGCCTCAGCATCGATGGAAAAAAACTCCTGATACTGTCAGTCGGAATACCAACCCATCGAAAACCGCGATGCGTCGCGCAGCCTATCGAGTGATGGCGAGGACGGAGAAAAATTCTGTGGATGGACCCCCGTCGAACTACCCCACTCAAGCCAAAATCGGGCTTGAGCGGGCCACCCGCGGGGACGGAAGCATGGCGGCCCGTCCGGATACTCCTTCACCCCAGGTGAGCTCGCGCGGAGCGCTCGCGGCACCTGGGGCACCCGGCGATGGGTTTGGGTGCGCTACGGCAGCTTGTTCAAGTAGCATGGCTCGTTGGTCGGTTGCGTTGGTGGTGTTGGCGGCGTTTGCCACGGCGGATTGTTGAAGTCGAAGAACTCGGTCATGTCGATCTGCGCCGCATCTCGTTTGGTCAGACTGGGCAGCGCGAAACGCGTCTCCACAAATTTCAGCCAGGCGGTGTAGTCGGCAACCGTATGCGAAACGTAGTTCTTCTTTGCGTAGGGTGAAACCACAATCAGGGGAACCCGATATCCGGTATAGACAAAATCGCAGGTGGGGCCAGACGAGGTCGTGCAGATATCGCCGGGCATAAGATCCGACGGTTTGATTCCATCCGGGCTTACCGCAGGCTGCGGGGCAACGTGATCGTAGAAGCCGCCAAATTCGTCGAAGGTCAGAATGAAGACGGAGTCCTGCCATGAGGAACTCTGCATGAGCGCATTGATCAAGGTGGAAACATATTGCGACCCCACTTGCACGTTGCCGCTTGGAGCGGCGTTATCGAGGCCGGGGTGCTCGTCCAGTCCGCTATCGTAGCCCGGGTCGATGTAAGAAACGGACGGCAAAGTGCCATTTTGCAAATCGCTTAGGAATTCCGAGATGGGAACAATGTTTTGCGGATACTTGGCGGCGGCGGTAAACATGTTCAGCGCGCTATCTTGCGTTGGCGGCGTGGCGTGGCTCAGATCCGTGACGTAGACCTTCCAGGAAATTCCGGCGGCGCGCAGATTATCGAAGATGGTCGTATTGCTGAGCGGTCCGCCGGTCAGAGGATACGCATGCCCGGCGGAGGTGGCGGCGATCGAGTACATGCGATTGATCTGGGTACGCGACATCGCCGGCGAAAACCAACGGTCCGAAGTCGCGAACTTGGACGCCATGAAGTAGTAGTAGGGCAGGTCAGTCTGATCGTAATAGGACATAGCGCGCAGGCCGTTCGTATCGGTAAAGGGTGGTGTCATGGTGCGAGCGTCGTGAGCTGAGGTCCAGACGTATCCGTCCAACGTTGCGGTCTCCGAAACCGGATCGCTGAGATTGAAGTCGACGTGGGATTCATTCCAGGACGGGCTGGGATTCTCAATACACGCTGAGATCATGTGAAACGATTCGACCGGCGGACTGTTGCTGTCGGTTTTGCAATCGTCGGGAGGAAAAGGATACGAAGGATCGCATCCGGGATTGGTTGGGGCAGGGCCACGAAGCGGCGAGATGCCTGATGTTGGATTGAATTGCGGCAGTCCGTCAAACTGCTGATCGGCGATGCCGTTATCAGCCCAGTATTGGCGCATGGCTCCGAAGTAGTGATCGAAGCTGCGATTTTCCTGCGCCATGAAAATGATGTGATTGATGTTCGAGATGCCGCCGTCGGTAGCATTGGGCTGCAGACCGCGGCAGCCGGTGAAGGCCGCAGCCATGGCGGCGATGGCTAACAGCCACCAGTGGGGAAGCTTGCTTTTGCGCTTAAAGAAGTTCTTATCTGGGAACATTCTGGAATGGAACTCAGATGTCGGATAGCGGCTTTGCGTTGGCTAAAGGTCTTTGGCTGCTTAAGGTTGGCGATCTGAAGGGATTTAGTGGGAAAAGGATCCAGTCACGCAAGAAATACTTGACGTTTCGTTCAATATCGCGTAGGGTATAGCGTTCCGAAGCAGTTCGGTATCTGATCGGAATTCTCTGCGGTCAGCCGTCGCCTATCTTATTAGTTAGTAAGAAACTTTCGGCTGGTGCAGGGCATCTATACACATAGTAGACCCGGGCTTTCCCGTACAACCCATCTCGAATGAAGGAGTTACGTGCTCCGGCAGTGGCCTATTTGGCCCAAGATGGCGCGTGGCTGGTGGGCTCAAATTTCGGAGACACTGATGAAAACTATGCGTTCTGATCGCGTTTTTGATGCTTTACATACTTTGCGGAATCGATATATGCTCTGCCAGCTTGCGTCCAAGGCCACTCGTAAGTTTCACAAACCAAACACCCGAATCCAGGAAACCATGAACGAGGTTCTGGAACGGATTGCAAGTTCGGAGCGGACGTCGGTCCTGTCTGAACCGGAAAACTTTGCCGAGGCACAACGGCGGGCTGCTTAAAACAGCCCTGCCTTTTCCCTCGCTTGAGTCTTTCCTGAGGTACCCCCCTTTGAAAATCTCCCTTCGCAGGTGAATATGACCATCGCAGAACTGAAAGAAAAGAATATTACGGAGCTGACCAAGATCGCCCGATCTTTGGACCTCCCTGGGGCCAGCGGTTTGCGCAAACAGGACTTGATCTTCAAGATCCTGCAGGCGCAGAGCGAAAAAGAAGGCCACATCTTTGCCGAGGGCGTGCTGGAAATCCTGCCCGACGGCTACGGCTTCCTCCGCTCCCCCGACTACAACTACCTCCCCGGCCCGGACGACATTTACGTTTCGCCGTCGCAGATCCGCAAGTTCGATCTCAAGACCGGCGACACCATCAGCGGCCAGGTGCGTCCTCCGCATGAGGGCGAGAAGTACTTCGCGCTGGTCAAGATTGAAGCCGTTAATTTTGAGTCGCCCGACGAGGCGCGCAACAAGATTTTGTTCGACAACCTGACGCCGCTTTATCCGCAGGAGCGGGTGAAGCTGGAGACGGTGCGCGAAAACGTGAGCGCCCGCGTCATGGATTTGTTGACCCCGCTTGGCAAAGGCCAGCGCGGCCTGATCGTTTCTCCGCCACGCGCCGGCAAAACCATGCTGCTGCAGAATGTGGCGAATTCTATTACCACCAACCATCCGGAAGTTGTGCTCATGGTGCTGCTGATCGACGAGCGCCCGGAAGAAGTCACGGACATGCAGCGGTCGGTAAAGGGCGAGGTAATTTCGTCGACGTTCGATGAACCCGCTGCCCGGCACGTGCAGGTCGCCGAAATGGTGATTGAAAAGGCCAAACGGTTGGTCGAGCACAAGCGCGATGTTGTTATTCTTCTTGACTCGATTACTCGTCTGGCTCGTGCTTATAACACCATCGTTCCCCCGAGCGGCAAAGTGCTCTCTGGCGGCGTGGATTCGAATGCGCTGCAGAGGCCGAAGAGGTTTTTCGGGTCGGCACGAAACATCGAAGAAGGCGGCTCCCTGACGATTATTGCGACGGCGCTGATCGACACCGGCTCGCGTATGGATGACGTGATCTTTGAAGAATTCAAAGGCACCGGCAATTCGGAAATCATCTTGGAGCGCAAGCTGGTCGATAAGCGCGTGTTCCCGGCGATCGATATTCAGCGCTCGGGCACGCGTAAAGAAGAGTTGCTGATTCCGCGAGAAGATCTGCAACGCATTTGGGTTCTGCGCAAAGTGCTCAATCCGCTCTCGCCGGTGGAAGCCATGGAGTTGCTGATCGACAAGCTCAGTAAGACGAAGTCGAACGGCGAGTTTTTGGCGAATATGAGCTCGCTGTAGTCCTCAGAGGCTGGGCTAAGGGCTACGTTGAACAGCTGTGATAACTCTTCCCATTCTCATACTTGAGCTACTGAAATTCCTAGTAGCTGCAGGCTGTCTTGTGGCCGGAGTTCTTTTCGCTAGAAAATATCTGAGATCAAAACTAAAGTAGCTTATTACCAACAGACCACCGTGCCCGCCCCGCCCGGCCTGGTCACCGAGGGACGAAACCTCGAACGCGCCCACACAATGGCCTCGGACGCCGTTCGCTGCTATATCGACGGCCTCGAGAAGGCTAAGGAAAAAATCCCCTTCGAGCGTGGTACCGCTCAACTGCGTCTGGCCGTTCGAGCCTAGCTGCCCCGGTTTTCTATCCCCAGCGTTATATTTGAAACGTTAGTACCACAATATTTTGTACCTATGTACCGTAGTACAATTCTTTCTCATGGCTGACCAATTCCTCATCGAACGCGTGCAGACCGGCGTCCGCATGGAAAAACACCTGCTCAAAGTTTTAAAGGCCTTCGCGGAATATAAAGATATGACTCTCGGCGATCTGCTCGAAGGCATCGTACTCCACTCGTTCGATGGCAAGGCGCCGTTCGGGGAGGACTCACTGCGCAGAATTAAAGACTTGAAGAAGTTTTACGGGCTGGAATTTGATTCGAGCGCCAGCCACAAACTGAAGGAACACCAGAAGTCCAGAAAACGTCATGACAAATAAACTTGCCCGCATCGGGCTGCAATGGTCGCTGGGATTGGTCTTGATCTACGAATGCGCACGGTTGTTGCTCTCTAGCACATCCCGCGGCCACATTCCGCACGCGCTGATCGTAGCCATTGCCGCGGTCGAACTGCTGGGCGCGATTTTGTTCTTGATTCCACCGACAGTAAAGACTGGCGGTCGCCTGCTGATCACGACATTTGTCGTGGCCGCCATTGTTCATATTCTGCACGGCCAGTTCGACGTTGGTTTTCTCGCAATCTATGGTTTCGCTGTCCTAACGGTCATCCCTTGAGCTAAGACGCTTGCGCCCCACTCTGATCCGGAACGTACACCCGCCCGGGCAGAGCCGTCTTCACGTTGTTCTTCTCGAAACTTTCCTTGATCCGCCGCCGCAACTCGCGGCTCACGGCAAACTGTTTGAGAGGACGAGTTTTCACCAGCATCAGGTATTCGGCTTCGCCGCCGCCCACGCGATCGATACCGGGGAGTTCGATGTCAGCGACGATATCGGAAGCGAAGGCCGGATCGTGCCGAATGGCATCTGCAATTTGCTGAAGCAGACCCATGATCTTATCGCTGGGCTCGCTATAAGCGACCATGATCCGCATGGCCAGCTTGGACCAATCGCGAGTGGTATTAGAGACGATCGTGATATTGCTGTTCGGGACGGTGTGCACGGTTCCGTCGTCATCGCGGAGAACGGTGCGGCGAAGCGTCATGTCCTCGACGACACCCTGCACTCCCGCGATGCGGATTTTGTCGCCAATGTCGTATTGGTTCTCCAGCAGAATGAAAAATCCGTTGATGAAGTCCTTGACCAGCGTTTGTGCGCCAAAGCCGATGGCTAAACCTGCCACGCCGGCGCTGGCCAGCAACGGGCCGAGCTCAAACCCGAATAACGGCAATACTTCGAGGGCGGCAACAAACACAATGATGAAAACGCCGATACTAGTAATGACACTGGCCAGGGTTCGAACCTGCTTGGCAGAGATGCCGCGCCGCAACTTGTGACTCTGCAGGCTGGCAATTTTGTTGGTCACAAAACGTAATAGGCGAGCCAGTACAAACGCCACGACGACGACTAGCACGATTTTGGGAAGGCTATGGCGCAGGAATGCCATCCCGTCGTCGCGCCAGCCACGCAGTAGTTCGGGCAGATCGGCGGCTTCTGGCAAGAGGACTTGTGAAAGCAAGTGGATCATGCGGCGCGATTATAACAAGCAGGACCGCACCGTAGTTTTTCTCGCCGTATAATTCTGGGTATCTCAGTGTCGCGAGGTCATTGTGCGATCTAGGTTCCTTGGGGCGTGTCTCTTTCTTCTGGCGCTGCAGATTGCCGCGCCAAAGCTATGCGTCAGCCAGACTCCCAGCGGGTTACCACCCTTCCCCAATGCCAGTGGTCAGGTGAAGGATCCGGACCAGGAAAAACGCGAACACGATCTGGCCAAGAAAATCAACCAGGAACGACAGGCGCAGCTCAAGCGCGACACCGATAAGCTGCTCAAGCTGGCGACAGAACTGAAGGAATATGTAGACAAGTCGAATCAGGACACCCTCTCGGTGGACGTCATCCGGAAGTCCGAAGAGATTCAAAGGCTGGCCCGAAGTATTAAGGATGAAATGAAGGGGAACTAAATCCAATCTTTGGTACGTGCTTAGCTGTGTCGTACAATTGCAACTGACTTTCATATTGCCGATTGGAGAATCATTTTGCCTCTGCCTCAAACAGAGACTCCCGGGCGGCTGCAGGCGGAACTGATGTCGCGCGGGTTGCGCATGACGCGGCAGCGGCGGACGATCCTGAGCGTGGTTGAGACCGCGAAGCAGCATCTCGACGCCAGCCAGATATTGCGCCGGGCGCGCAAGATCGACTCGCATATCGATCGTGTCACCGTGTATCGCACACTCAACCTGTTAAAGCGGCAAGGACTCGTCGACGAACTCGACCTGATGCACATGCAGGGAGAGAAGCATTATTACGAACGACGCCCGCAACGGGATCATATTCACATGGCTTGCTTGCGATGCGGCAAGATCACGGAATTCGAGAGCGATTTGTTTGATCGCCTCAAAGGGCAGATTCAACGCGATTGCCGCTTCTCCATCGTCGTGAGCCGGTTGGAAGTTGGCGGCTACTGCGCCCAATGTCGTACCACAGATCAGTGAAGCCCCACCTACGATTGCATCTGATTGCAAAGATCCTGAAACATTAAATTTATGTGAACAGCGCCGGACGCATAAAACTCTGGTAGGCTTATTGGTGCTTAATTACCTGCAACTGAGTTGCAACTAATTCGGATGACGAAATCCATCTCAAGCGCGCGCAGCCGCAAACCAGCGGCGAGGTCATGGCTAAGACTTGTGCTTTGGCTATTTGCTTCTGCGGTCGCTCAGGCCAGCGTAAGCGGGAACATTTCCGGGACAGTTCGAGATGCCAGTGGCGCTGTGGTCGCGGGAGCAGTGGTTATGATTACCGACACCGACACGGGCGTGCAGCACAAGTTTGTCACCGCTGCTAATGGCGCTTACAGCTTTCCGATCCTGCCAGTGGGGCATTACTGCGTCGAGGTGAGCGCCACTGGATTTCAGATATACCGTCACCGGGGCATCACACTCGACGTAAATAGCGAACTGGTCGAGGATGTGGTGCTGCAAGTCGGCACTAAGGCTGAGAATATAACGGTCAGTGACGACGCGGTCCATGTAGAGACATCCAGTTCGCAAATGGGGGAAGTCATCTCCGGGCAAACCATGACTGCGGTGCCGCTGAATGGCCGGAGTTATACCGACCTGCTGGCCCTGCAACCCGGCATTGCTCCTGCCACGTCGATTACCTCGGCCACGGTGCAGGACGTCGGGGCGAGTGCGTTCTCTCCTTCGGGTGATTTGAACCCAGGGACAATTTCGATCAACGGCCAGCGCGAGTTCGCGAACGGCTTCACAGTCAACGGGAGCGATGTGGAGGAAGACGTCAATATGGGGACGGCGATCATTCCCAACCTCGACTCCATCGCAGAATTCCGCATCCTGACCAACAATTTCGACGCCGAATATGGCGAGTACAGCGGCGGACAGATCAATGTGGTGACGAAGGCGGGGACGAATAGTTTTCACGGCGACGTCTTTGAGTTCCTGCGCAACACCGACTTGGATGCGAGGAACTACTTCTCACCGGGGCGTGCGACGTTCCGGCAGAACCAGTTTGGAGCGACGTTTGGTGGGCCGATTGCGCGAAATAAAGTCTTTTTCTTTGCCGATTATCAGGGAACCCGCCAGGCTCAGGGCGTAGATACCGGCCTGATTCCGGTTCCTTCGTTTCAGGACCGCTCCGGCAATTTGTCCGACTCCACGTCATTGTTTGTTACTACCAATTCTGCAGGGCAATCCGTTCCTACGACTGTAAGTGGTCCTTATTGGGCAAGCCAGCTTTCACAGAAGCTCGGCTATCCGGTGGTGGCCGGCGAACCGTATTTTGTTCCGGGCTGCATCACTTCGAGCCAGTGTGTGCTTCCGAATGGAAACATTCCTAAGAGTGCGTGGTCAGCACCCGCGCAGCATTTGCTGCAGTACATCCCAATGCCGAACGTGGGCGCCAATCAATTTTCGACCTCAGCATTCAATGAGATTTTGCGCGACGACAAAGGCGCATTCCGGGTGGATGCGAACACCGGTTGGGGCGCGATTTCAGGCTACTATTTTGTCGACGACTTCAGTCAGAACAATCCCTATCCCACAGCGCAAGGCGGAGCGAACGTGCCCGGCTTCAATGCCCTGAACCTCGGCCGCGCACAATTGATCAGCCTGGCCGATACCAAAACATTGGGAAGTACTGCGGTGAACGAATTCCATTTCAGTTTCATGCGCGACAAGAATCAGCTGGGCCAGCCGGTTGGCGGCGTTGGCGTGAGCCTGGCTTCGCAGGGTTTTGCGGTCGGCCCGGGCACCACCGGCATCGTTCCTCTTTCACCTTCAACGGAGGGCGTGGAAAGCGTCGGTTTCAACAGCTTTACGATTGGAACCAATACCAATCAACTGAAGCAAACTAACAACACTTACCAGTGGATCGACGACTTTTCCAAAGTCCTGGGAATGCACACACTGAAATTCGGCGGCGAATTTCATTACGACCAAGTCAATACATTCGCGCTTGCGCAATTCAATGGAAGCTTCCTGTTTTTCGGGAGCGAAACCGGCGACGATTTTGCCGACTTTCTCCTGGGCGTACCCAGCCAATACAACCAGAGCCAGTTGCAAGGGTTTTACGGGCGCAACAAATACGCCGGACTTTATGTGCAGGACAGTTGGCGAGTGCGGCCGAACCTCACGTTAAATTACGGACTGCGTTGGGACCGCATCGAGCCGTGGTATGAAAAGTACCATCAGTTGGCGGCATTTGAGCCGGGAAAACAATCGGTTGTTTTTCCGGGCGCGCCGGCGGGGATTTTGTTTCCGGGCGATCAGGGAGTTCCGGGCACGCTGGCGCCACCAGGAAACCTGAACTTCGCGCCTCGTGTAGGTTTGGCTTACTCTCCGAGAACCAAGAACGATTTTATTTCCAAGATTCTTGGACCCGACAAGACCGCGGTGCGAGCGGGTTTTGGCATGTTCTACACGGCGATTGAAGCGCTCACGGTCGGGGTTTCAAGCGCGAATGCTCCTTACGGAACGACTTACACCAGCCCGGCGCCGCCGCTTTTCGCCACGCCATTCACTTCTGCGAGCACGGGCACGGGGAGCCAGTATTTTCCGGTGCAACTTGCGCCCCTCAACACGTCCGTGAACCATCCCGATCCGAATGTCGACTGGTCACAGTTCTTGCCGATCAGCGGTGTGCCGGCGTATGCCACGTCGAATCGCACTCCCTACACAGAAGAATACATGCTGTCGCTGGAGCGGGAGTTTGCCACCAATACCGTTCTGAGCGCGAGCTATGTGGGATCCCAAGGGCATCGGCTGTTGGTATTGGTGGAAGCGAATCCGGGAGATCCGGCGCTATGCCTGAGTCTTAGCCAGCCGAATGAAGTTGCGCCCGGAACGCCAACATGCGGACCTTTTGGTGAAAGCAATGTTTTCACAAGTGCTTCCGGGCAAGTGATCAATGGCACGCGCGGGCCGCTAGGGGCGAACTTTGGCAGCGACACCAATCTCTCTACCATCGGGAATTCCAGTTACAATTCGTTGCAGATCAGCGTTCGCCACACCAGTGGCAGGCTGGAATTTCTAGCGGGATACACGTTCAGCAAATCGCTCGATCAATCCTCAAATCTCGGCGAAGAGGTGAATCCGCTGAATCCTGGGCTCAGCAAGGCTTTGTCGGCGTTCGATGTGGCGCACAACTTCGTGGTCAGCTACAGTTATCAGATACCCTTCGAGCGAATTTTTCCCTCTAACCGCTTTACGCGAGGATGGGCAATTTCTGGGATTACGCATATCAGCACCGGCTTTCCAGTCACGCTCTCGAACTTCGGCGACAATTCGCTCCTGGGAGCCGCGCCAAACGGCGTGAACAATTTCGGCGTGGATGAGCCCCAATACACCCCGGGGGCGCTCGAACTCAATCACAACCCGCGCAATGGCGACCCTTATTTCAATACGTCGCTATTTACCCTGCAGCCTCTGGGAACACCGGGCGATGCGAAGCGGCGCTTCTTCTTTGGGCCGGGAATCGACAACTACGATATGGCATTGTTAAAGACCTTGCCATTGACCGAAACCAAGAACTTTGCATTTCGTGTAGAGGCATTCAACGTCTTTAATCACGCGCAATTCTACGGACCAGCCTCGGTCAACGGAAATATCAATAGTCCCACCTTCGGTCAGGTGGTGAGCGCGGCTGCGCCGCGACTGATGCAGGCTTCCCTCAAGTTCAATTTCTAGCGAGCAAAAAAAACCGTCCGGCGAACCGGACGGTCCTCACTGAGGCGGGATGAAGAGTTAGTCACCGGCAGCAGCCATCGCCTTCTCCGAACCAATTCGCATACCGTAGAACGACCGGTAGACGAAAATATAGGAGACGACGAAGAACACAACCGCCAGCAAATGTGCGAGGCCCGGGCCGGTTTCGGTCAGCTTGACCGCCAATTCTACCGCCAATAGGCCGAACAGCGTCGTGAACTTGATAATTGGGTTGAGCGCGACCGAAGAGGTGTCTTTGAAAGGATCGCCAACGGTATCGCCCACAACCGTAGCCGCGTGCAGTTCGGTGCCTTTTTGGTTGAGCTCGACTTCGACGATTTTCTTGGCGTTGTCCCACGCACCGCCGGCATCCGCCATGAAAATTGCCTGATACAAGCCAAATGTCGCAATCGACAGCAGGTAGCCGATGAAGAAAAACGGCTCGATAAACGCGAAGGCCAGCGTGGCAAAGAATACTGCGATGAAGATGTTGAGCATGCCTTTCTGTGCGTACTTCGTGCAGATCTCAACCACTTTCTTGCTGTCGGCAACCGAAGCTTTTTCGACGCCCTCCAGTCGGATGTTGGCTTTGATGAACTCAACGGCCCGATAGGCACCGGTGCTCACGGCTTGAGTTGATGCGCCAGTGAACCAATAAATGATGGCACCGCCGGTGATTAAACCCAGGACAAACGGCGCATGCAAAAGAGACAACTTGTCGACGTTGGTTGTGAGCCCGTTGGTCAGCGCCATGATGATGGAGAAAATCATGGTGGTTGCGCCGACAACGGCCGTGCCGATTAGCACAGGCTTGGCCGTCGCTTTGAAGGTGTTGCCAGCGCCATCGTTCGCTTCCAGGAGATATTTTGCCTGCTCGAAGTTCACGTCGATTTTGTAATCGCGCTGGAGTTCTGGCTTGATGTTGGGTATTTGCTCAATCAGCGAGAGTTCGTAGACCGATTGCGCATTGTCGGTGACCGGGCCGTAAGAGTCGACGGCGATGGTTACCGGACCCATGCCCAGGAAACCGAATGCGACCAGGCCGAATGCGAATACGGGCGCGGCAATCATGAGATTACCGAGTCCCAGGGTGCTGACCTGATAGCCGATGGCCATCAGAAATACCATGGTGAGCCCGAGATAGTAGGCTGAGAAATTGCCCGCCACGAATCCCGAAAGAATGTCGAGCGATGCTCCGCCTTCTCGTGCCGAAATCACGACTTCCTTCACGTGGCGGGATTCGGTCGAAGTAAAAACCTTCACCAGTTCGGGGATCAGAGCGCCGGCTAAAGTTCCGCAAGAAATAATCGTTGCCAGCTTCCACCACTGGGTGGCGTCGCCACCAAGCTCCGGAATGATGAGATAAGAAATGATGTAGGTGAGGATGATGGAGACCACCGAAGTGATCCACACCAGCGAGGTTAAGGGCGCTTCAAAGTTCATCTCTGCAGCATTGCCGTACTTCGCCTTGGCAATGGCGCCATTGATGAAATAAGCCGCGGCACTGGCCACCAGCATGGCGATACGCATGACGAAAATCCACACCAACAGTTGCACTTGCACGTGGGAATCTTTTACACCCAGGAGAATGAAGGTGATCAGAGCGACGCCGGTGACGCCGTAGGTCTCGAAGCCGTCGGCGCTGGGGCCGACCGAGTCGCCAGCGTTGTCGCCGGTGCAGTCGGCGATTACGCCGGGGTTACGGGCATCGTCCTCTTTGATCTTGAAGACGATTTTCATGAGGTCGGAGCCGATGTCGGCAATCTTGGTGAAGATTCCGCCGGCAATACGCAAAGCCGCCGCGCCAAGCGACTCGCCGATGGCGAATCCGATGAAGCAGGGCCCAGCGTAATCACCAGGAATGAACAACAGAATAATCAACATCATCAGCAATTCAACGCTGATGAGCATCATGCCAATGCTCATGCCGGATTCCAGAGGAATCTGGTAAATCGGATAAGGCTTGCCGCGAAGGCCGGCAAATGCGGTCCGCGAGTTGGCGAAGGTGTTAACGCGGATACCGAACCAGGCGACGCCGTAGCTGCCGGCCATGCCGATGATGCTGAATAGCAAGATAATCGGCAGCGTGACGGCGATCGGCTTGTCGGGCACGGGGGCGAAGATGCCGAAATAGAGCACGATCGCGACGGCTACGAACACCCATAACAGGAGCAGGAATTTTCCTTGGGTAACCAGGTACGTCTTGCAAGTCTCATAGATGAGTTCGGAAATTTCGCGCATCGAGCGATGCACGGGCAGGTTTTTGAGGCGAGTGTAAATCGCCAAGCCGAAACCCAGACCAAAGATGCAGAACAGAATGCCAATCAGCAGAAGGTTGTGGCCATTCATGCCCAGGAAAGATACTGAGGTCAAATCGGGTAGTTTCAGACTGGCTTCGCCGCCAGCCTCGCTGGATGGCTGCGCCAAAGCGGCAGAGGCGAGCGTCACGACCGCGATGATGCTCGCAACACTCTTATGGAACACCTGCGTGAAACGACAGCGCCGGGACGCACTTTGAGCGAACCAATTGCGCATGGAATCCTCCACGAAAATATTTTCTTTAAGGATGATTTACGGGTTCAGGTACCCTCGCCGGTAAACGCCTACTGCACCAAAAGAGTGCCAAGAGCGTCGCCCGGAGTTCCCAACACGCTTCCACCGCAAGACTTGACAGGGATGCTGAGCTTGGCCGCGTCGGATATTCAATTGTGCCGCTCCCGGAACCCGCAGCACAAACGCTTGCGCCAAATCGTCCGCGTACAGGAAATCTGCTCCCCGGGAACGCGGTGGCAGCAAGACCAATTCTTATAACATTTTAGCTGCGGATGGTCAATGCGGACCGAAGTGGCAAGCTCGCGACCTAACCTTTCGGGCCGTAGACCGACGATGACATTCTGCCGAAAGCCTGGGTCAAGCACCTTTTACAAGCCTTTGACAATCGCCTGACATTTCTCCTTTCCTGCGTGGCTAGGCTTTGTGCGCGGGTTTTCTTTGACCGCGCTTGGAACCAAATCTCAACGGGAAAGATTTTGAAGGTAGCCACTTATGAATGTCGGCACTATGTCGTCGCCAAAGATCATCGGTTTTCAGCCTAATCGCCGATCCGCCGCAGCGCAGTTCGTTGCAAACGTATTTTTTGTCTTCCTCCTTATTTCTGCCGCCATGGCGCAGGATTCGAGCCAAAAGCTAGGCATCGGACCCGGCAACGTCGTGGTGCATACCGCGCTCGGCGGCTTCATTCTTGGTTATGACATTGACCACAACGGTACCGAGGGTTTACTCGCCGAGTCGGTGGCGTTGCCGAATGGAGAAGATGACGCCGCCATCGAAACCTTCGATCAGCGGACCGGAAAGATCGTCAAAATCGTCAAGCAACAGAAAAATACCCCCAGCGACTTTGTTGCACTAGGAATTTTTGGCAACGGCACCGGCCTGGCGGAGTATCAGTATGTCAAAAAGCTTTTTGTTGAGAAAACTTACTATGGGCTGCTGAATCCCCTCAGCGGCAACAAGATCACGGGTATGTGGACGCCTCCCATAAAGGGGAACACCGAAATTATTGCCGGGCTGGCTGAGAGCCAGGGAAGTGCTAACACCGCGGTTTTGGGTTTTCACAATACTATCAACGACTTCAGTACCTATGTGTTCAGTTCGAACGTGGCGGCAAACACCTTTGGTCCGGTCATCAAAATTACCGATACGGTTTTTGACTTCGACAATTCGCCAGTCATGGCGTATGACAGCGCTACTAACCAAGCGGTACTGGGAGGCAGCAACGGATGCTTTGGCTGCACCACGGAAATCGGTCTGGTAGATCTGGCCACCGGTGAGCAGACAGAATTCCCTGGGCTGGGATTTGGCTTCGTGAATGGAATCGCGGTGGACCCTGCGACTGGGATAGCCTGCACCACTACCGAGGATGACTTCAGCGTAGAGTTCTACAATTTGAAGACGCAAAAGGGAATCATTGTGCAAATCCCAGGGGCGACGAGCCAGGCGCAGAGCGGGCTCGATGTCGAGCTCGATCCGATTCACAAACTGTTTCTGGTCGGTCAGGAGTTCACCAGCACCGGCGGCAGCGGCAGCAGCATTCAAGTGTTCGACGAGCAGGGGAATTACGTAGAGTCGATCAATGGGCTGAGCCTGCCTGCGAGCTCTGCTTTGATTGCATTGCATCCCAGCGAGCGCGCCGGGTATGTGATCGTCACGCCGGAATTGACGTCATTGCAGTCGTTCACTTATTGAGGGGACGCTTCGCTGAAAACAAGAAAGCGCAAGATGGTCAGGGAGATCATCTTGCGCTCGAAGCGATTGTCTCTCGGGCAGTCCGGCCGCGAACTATGGGGTGATGGTGTAAATAGCGCCGTCGCCGTAGAGTCCACCGGCGTAGGCCGTGCCGTAGAGAGCATTTTTTCCTACGATCACGCCCGACTCCGGGTTAACCCCATCGCCATTGGCGCTGAAGCTGTGCAGAACGGTTTCCTCCCATCCTTTGCCGCTGCTGGTCAACATAAAAACTGTGCCGCAGGGTGCTCCGAAGAGACATCCCGATCCACTCCCGCCGCCATAGGTGGTTCCAAAAAACATGTTGCCGTGGGACACCAGTCCGGATTCAGGAGCTTGACCGTCAGGCCCGCTGAAGCTGTAAAGCAAATTGAAACTCCACGAACCACTCCCCGTGCCTTTCCCCGCGTACTCGAGTTCGAAAACCGTTCCCGAGTAGCCTCCCCCACCGCCGGAAGCCGTGCCGTACAGATTGCCTTTACTGTCGAACAATAGGCCACCAAAGGGAGACGAGCCGTCTGTGTCGTAGGTGAAGGAGTGCAGCGTATTCAGCGTCCAGCCCGATTTGCCATGAAAAAGCTGAAAGACGTTACCGCAACCGTAAGGAGCGCAGTTGCCCTGCAGATATCCGCCTTGCGTGGTGGTGCCGTAGAGGTTTCCATACGGATCGAAAACCACATTGGCATAAGGGAACGCTCCATCCGCCCCATTGGTAAAGCGATAGAGAACGCTTTCCGTCCAGCCGCTCTGTCCCGGGGTCAACTGGTAAATCACGCCGCAGCCCGAAGGAGCACCGAGACAAGAGTTTCCTCCGCCGGCATAGGTCATTCCGTAAATCACGCCATTGCGAATTGCCGGAGTCGATTGCGGATAAGAGCCATCGCTTCCGCCGCTGAAGCTGTAGAGCACGCTTTCCGTCCAGCTGCCATCGCCATTTGGAGAAACCTCAAACACGGTGCCCAATCCATGCTCACCGCCGACCGCCGTGGTTCCATACAGGTTGCCTTTGCTGTCGATCGTCAGGGCGGCCAGGGGTTCGCCGCCATCCTGTCTTCCCGTGAAGGTGTAAAGCACTGTTTCCGTCCAGGAATTATTTGCGCCCGGAGCCAGCTCAAAAACTACGCCGCAAGTTTCGCCAAACGGACTGCAATTGCCGTAGCCGCCACCTGCGCCGGTCGCGCCATAGAGGTTTCCGCTTGCATCTGCCACCAGACCACCGACTGGGAGCATTCCATCGCTTGCGCCGCCCGCAAAACTGTACAGCACAGTTTCCTCAATCGCCGCCTGCGCGACGCTGCTGCATATCATAGTAATGAAGAGTGCTATCAAACAGCAGCCGAGCACAGAGACTACGGCCCTGGTTCGCATGATCAACTACCTCCCTGGGATTAGTGCGTCAGAGTGGGGGATGGACGGGCAGACTCCGCGCGGGGCGCAGTATACAGCCAATGCTGACTCACAAACAACAACAAAGCCCCTTGCTTTCGCAAGGGGCTTCGTCCAGCTCACCGAGGAGGCAGCTTATTGCTGCTGTTGTGCCGGCTGCGCGGCGGTGTTCGAGTTCTGACTCAATTGTTCGAGGTCGTTCTTCATCAAGCTGACTTCCACGCGTCCGCCACTGGTACGCTTGGACTTGGTATCGTCGGCGTTCGCATCGGCGCTCTGGACTGGGGCGTTGCCCATTCCGACCACGTAAATCCGATAGACCGGCACTTCGTGGTTGAGCACGAGATAACGGACGACTGAGTCGGCCATCTTTTGCGAGGTCGCAATTGCGGCCTGTCCGTGCCCGGAAGAGAAGCCCTGCACTTCGATGATGTAGCCGCGCTGGTCCTTGAGCGGAGTGGCGAGGTCATCGAGTGCCGACTTGGCGTTCTTGCTGAGCACGCTCTGGCCGGGACGGAAGCGGATTTCGGTGACGTTCGTAGACTTGTACTGGTCGATGTTGCCGACCACCTGCTCGACCGTGGTCAAGCGAGTGCTGGCTTGGGTGGCGGTCTGTTGCGCAGCTTGCGCCTTGTTGCCGGCGTCAATCGCGTGCTGATCGGCCTCGTTGGCCTTCTGCGAGGCGAGCTGGATGCCCTGCTGGGCGCGGGAATCAACGTCTTTGATCGATTTGCTATTGGCGGCCGTGAGTTCATCGAGCTCATTCAATCGGTCGCGAATGGGCTGAGTTTGCCGCTGAACATATTTCTTGCGGGCGAATGGATTCAGGTGTCCCCAAAAACCTTCGCGGGCCGGCGGCTGCAACGGCTTGCCGGTGGCACTTTCCGTCGACTGCGCCGACTGATCGCCAGTAGGCGCGGCTTGATTCTGAGTTGCACTTGACGAACTCTGCGCGGATGGAGTGGCGGCACTCTGGTCCTGAGACGAACTGGTCTGAGCCATCGCGGGCAGCGCGAGCAAAATCGCGACGAACAGCGCTAACAGTGCACGACTTTTCATTTCTAGATTCCTCCGATTGAGGAGCCTGGGAGCTCCGTTGCAGGCGGCCAATTTGACCAGCCGCTTTAACGTCCTACTTGGGTCCGGATAAGATCCGTTGGACATGCGACTATCCGTATATCAACTTAGATGCCAAACCGGCCATACAGTAAATACCTTGTTTTTCAATTACATTGTAGCTTGCGGCCGGTGTGGGACGGTAAATTTGGCTGGGAATAGGTATAAAAAGTGCTTGTGCAGGGAGAGAAACCCGCCCACAGTGCTCACTCAATCTGTGCGCAGTGTTTCTGATATTGCTCATAAATGTAGTGGTCCGTCATGCCGGCGATGTAATCGCAAATCACCCGCGGCAGCGGTTCCTGTTCCGACTTCTCCCGGTAGTTGCCGGGGAGGTTATCGGGCTTCGCCATCCAGTACTCAAATAGCTCGCTGATGATTCGCTCGCCTTCTTCTTTTTCAGCATCGAGTGCTGGGCTGTAATAGAGCGTGTTGTAAAGAAAAGTTTTTGTTTGCCGGCGCTGTTTTTCCACTTCGGGGCTGAAGCCAACCAGGCGCTCGCCGCAGGCACGCACGTCTTCAATGCTGTGTACGCCTGCGTTTCGAATCCGCCGCTGTGTGTTGCGGATCAGATCACCCGCAAAGCCGTCTAGCACCCGTTTCAAGGCTTCATTAAATTTCAATTTGTCGATTACTTCTGGCCAGCGTTCCTCGGCCTGACAATAGAAGCGATCGAAAATCGGCAAGCCGCTGCGAATCTGGTTGAGCGTCAGCAGATGCGCTTCAAACCCATCGTCGAGATCGGCGGCACTGTAGGCGATTTCGTCGGCGAGATCAATCAACTGGGCCTCAAGCGGCGGGCGCTGGTCGAGCAAGTATTCCGACAGTTGCGGAAATTCGCTGGGGTTATAGTCGTGCGAGTGCTTGATGATGCCCTCGCGGACGTCGAACGTTAAATTCAGGCCGCGGAAATCGGCGTAGCGAATTTCGAAATCCTCGACGATGCGCAACGCGTGCAGATTGTGATCGAAGAAGTGACCGTGGCGGCGCATGACCGCGTCCAGGGCTTTTTCTCCGGCGTGGCCAAACGGCGGATGGCCGACGTCGTGCACGAGCGCCAGGGCTTCGACGAGATCAACGTTCAAGCCAAGTTGCGCGGCGATGGTGCGGGCGATCTGGGCGACTTCGAGCGTGTGCGTGAGCCGGTTACGAAAGTGATCGGAATAACGGCGGGTGAAAACCTGGGTTTTGGCCTCAAGCCGGCGAAAAGCACGCGAGTGGATGACGCGATCTCTGTCTCGCTGAAAATCGTTGCGGTAAGGATGCTGCGGCTCGGGGAAACGGCGTCCGCGGGAGTGTTCTACCTTCACCGCGTAGTCGGCGAGCATGGGATGATTTTAGCAGTTAGCATTGTGCACTCAGCATTCAGTCGTTTGGCGCAGAGATGATTGATGGGGATCGGGCGGCAAGACATACCTTTGACCCTATTGGTTGCCGTCCCGCCCAGGAGTAAACTGCGAGCGCCGCAAAAGGAGTAAGTATGCGCGACCTTGGCTGGTGGAAGAAAGCTGGCGCTGTGCTTGTGATCTGTGTTTCGACCGGCATCGTGGTGCGGGCGCAGACGTTCAACACGCTCGTTACTTTTGACGGCCCTAATGGAGCTCTTCCTGCCTATGGAGCGCTTGTTCAAGGCCGCGACGGAGCCCTCTACGGAACCACTCAGGGCGGGGGATCCGGGCCCGGAGATGGCACTGTCTTCAGCGTTGCTTCTGACGGTAGACCGACAACCCTCTATAGCTTCTGTGTGTCCGGAATTTGTACGGACGGCGCACAGCCCCTCGCAGGGCTACTGCAAGCGCGAGATGGTAACTTCTACGGAACAACGATCACTGGCATCGAAAATGGTCAGACCACTTACGGGACAGTCTTCAAAATAACTCCGGCCGGCTACCTGACAACGTTGCACGTCTTCGACTCGATCAACAATGGCATCTACCCTCTGGGTACTCTGATTCAGGCGACCGACGGCGATCTCTACGGAACAACTGGCGGCGGAGGCACTGACGACTGCTCAGATTCCTGCGGCACGATCTTCAAAATGACGCTCCAAGGAGTACTAACGACGGTGCATGTCTTCGACTACAGTGATGGGGATCAACCCATTGCAGGCCTGATTCAGGCCGTCGACGGGAATTTTTATGGAACGACTAATAATGGAGGCAACAGCACCAATTGCGCTGCGGGTTGCGGCACGATTTTTAAGATGTCCGCAGCAGGTGATCTGACAACGCTACATAGCTTCGCCAATACAGATGGTTCTAATCCACAGGGCAGATTGGTACAGGCTGCCAATGGGAACTTTTACGGTACTACGAGGGCCGGGGGAAACCCGGGGTGTAATTTTGGTTGTGGCACCGTATTCAGGATAACGCCCGCTGGTCTGTTAACCACGGTGTACAAGTTTTGTACTCAGTCGAACTGCGTCGACGGGGGCTCGCCTATAGCAGGGCTCGTTATAGCCACAAATGGGAATATCTACGGGACGACTTCTATCGGTGGCTCGAACAACCTGGGGACGATATTCACTATTACTTCACGTGGTGAGTTTGCAACGCTACACAGTTTCAGTTCAAGTGACGGCTCAAATCCGTGGGGCGTTATGGCTCAGCGTACCAATGGAACCTTGTACGGTACGACGAATGAAGGCGGCGCGGGCTTTGGTTACTGCAGCGCCGGCTGCGGCACGGTCTTCAGTCTCGACATGGGCCTTGGCCCCTTCGTCGCTTTCGTGCAGGGTGCTGGCAAAGTCGGCCAGACCGGCGGCATTCTTGGACAAGGATTCACCGGAACCACCAGCGTCTCGCTCAACGGAATCCCAGCCAGCTTCACCGTGGTCTCCGACACGTTCATCAAAGCCACCGTCCCTGCGGGGGCGATGACGGGCTATGTCACCGTCAACACGCCCAGCGGCGTGCTGACCAGTAATGTTCCGTTTCAGGTGATCAAGTAGCGTCCCAAGGGTTGACCACATCGATCCCGCAGTTGCGGAAATCAGGTACGTCACGAGTCGCGAGCGTGGCGCTGTGCAATTGCACGATGGCTGCAATCTGCGCATCCGGATTGCTGATAGGTTTGCCTTGCAGACGGCGATGGGCGGCAATCTCAGAGAAGATTCGGGCCGCGTCACTGGCAAAACCGATCACGCGATCTTTCAAGTCAATATCGAAGAGGGATTCGGCCGCCATCAACAGCTTTTGCCTGCGGGTTCCACGATCAAGCAACTCAATTCCATAAAATATTTCCGCCTCAGTGATTGCTGTGGTGTACAGATCGACCAACGGGTGCTTGTGAAACCACGCTGTGACCTTAGGCGATGGACGGTCCCTCATCAACTCGGACAGAACACTGGTGTCCAGGATAATCATTCCGCGAAGTCAGGAGGTTCCCGAATGGGGTCTCGAGGCGGCAGCTCAAGTTCAACCCCGCCCAGAGGGGCAAATCGACGGCGCACAATGTCGGCGAGATTGTCCTTGAGGTTGGGCTGGCTGACCAGCGCGGAGCGCAAAATTTCCCGCGCTTCCTCCTCCATAGAGCGCCCATGTTGCGCCGCCCGAATCTTGAGCCGGGCCTTGATCTTCTCGTCCAGTTTTCGGATCGTGATTGCTGCCATGCTATCAATGCTAGCATTGATAGCACCAGAAGGCAAATCTCCGACCGGGATTCCGCGACGCTGGGAATGGATGATCAGCTCTTCTTGAGCAAGGCTTCCAACGCCGACTGCAGCTCCGGTCGTTGGAATACATAACCGCTGCTTTTTAGACGTGATGGTTCGACGCGCTGGCTGGAGAGCAGAAGTTCATCCGCCATTTGCCCCAGGACGAGACGAGCGGCAAAGGCAGGCATGGGGAAAATCGTGGGCCGCGACAACACGCTGCCCAGGATTTTGGTGAATTCGGCGTTTCTGACCGGGTTCGGCGCAACCGCGTTGACAGGCCCTTGCACAGAGCTGGTTTTCAGCGCATGCAGAATTGCGCCGACCATATCTTGTAAGGCGATCCAACTCCACCATTGGCGGCCGCTGCCCATCTTTCCGCCGACTCCAAGACGAAAAGGCGTGAGCATCTTCGGCAGGGCGCCGCCGTCTTTGCTCAGGACGATTCCGGTACGAACTTGTACGGTACGGATTCCAGCCTGTGATGCGGGAATATTGGCACACTCCCATCCCAGGCAAACATCGGCCAGGAAGCCGGAGCCAGAAGGGCTTTCTTCGCGCAGGATTTCGTCGCCACGATTGCCGTAATACCCGATCGCGGATGAGCAAACTAATACTTGAGGGCGTTGGCGCGCTTTGGCCAATGCTTCCGCCAAGTGACGCGTCCCGACAATACGGCTTTCGCGAATTCGTGCCTTTTTTGCTTCTGTCCAGCGTCCCACAATCGACTCACCGGCAAGGTGAACCACCGCGTCGTATCCGGAGACGGTTTCCGGGCGAATGGGTTCGCCGGGATTCCATGCAATCTGATTCTGCGCAGAAGAATATCCGCGGACCAAGCGTATGACTTCGTAGCCATTTTCCTGCAAGGCAGGAATGAGGGCGGAGCCGATCAGGCCAGACGAACCGCTGACAAGAATTTTCGAAGACATGGCGCTCTTTGAATCTATCAGGTCTTGAATAGGTTAGAGAATGGATGAGCAGCACCAAAGTTCTTGCGGCCCCAGGCACATTCTCGGAGGGAGTGCTCTGAGGCTGAGACGGTATAATCGGGAGCAAGGAATGCCGCTTCCCATGCACCATGGCGACGGCTCGTCCGCTCATGCCCACGCTGCGAGAAAAGGTCGCGACGACTGCACTCACAGTCACCAAGTTCCGGGAGTTGCTGCGCACCATGCGGGCCAACCGGCCCAGCGATAACCTGGACCTGGTTCGCAAAGCCTACGAATATTCCCTGAAGATCCATGCCGGCCAGGCGCGCGCTTCCGGTGAGCCCTATCTGGTGCATCCACTCAGCGTCGCCTTAGTGCTCGCAGAGATGAAGATGGATCCGGTTGCCGTGGCGGCGGGATTGCTGCACGACTCGGTGGAGGATACGTCGGTCACGATTGTTGACATCCGCAAGGAATTCGGCGAGCAGGTGGCGCACATCGTCGAAGGCGTGACGAAAATCAGCCAGATCGATTTTGCCAGCCGCGAAGAGCAGCAGGCGGAGAATCTGCGCAAAATGATGCTGGCGATGGTCGATGACATCCGCGTGGTGCTGATTAAATTGGCCGACCGGCTGCACAACATGCGCACGCTGGAGCACCTCGATGCTACGCGGCAACAAAAAATTGCCAAGGAGACGCTGGAGATTTACGCGCCGATCGCGCATCGCCTGGGCATGGGCAAAATTCGCGGCGAGTTGGAAGACCTGGGATTCCGTCATCTGGACCCCATTACTTATGAGCAGGTGCATGGCGCAGTAGAAGCCCGCCGCAAGCCGGGCGAACAATTTCTATCCAAGGTGGAGCATGCGCTGCGCGACAAGCTAAAAGAGGCTGGCATCATTGCGCGAGTCGAGAGCCGCATCAAGCGGCTTTACAGCATCCATCGCAAACTGGTGCGTCAGAAAATCAATGTGGAGCAGGTTTACGACCTCTACGCCATGCGCGTGATCACGCGCTCGGTGCAGGATTGCTATGGGGTCCTTGGAATCGTGCACAACATGTGGCGACCGGTGCCGGGTCGGATCAAGGACTTTATCGCGATGCCACGACCGAATTTTTACCAGTCGCTGCACACGTCCGTGATCACCGAGGACGGAACGCCTTTCGAGCTGCAGATTCGCACCGAAGAAATGCACCGCATG
This sequence comes from Terriglobales bacterium, assembly GCA_035507035.1. GTDB lineage: Bacteria > Acidobacteriota > Terriglobia > Terriglobales > Acidobacteriaceae > DATJOJ01. The sequence continues at coordinate 75,951 of DATJOJ010000052.1, forward strand.
GCCGAGGAGGGCATTGCGGCGCACTGGAAATATAAAGATGGTCCAGTTTCGGCGCAGGACGAGCAGCGGTTAGCCTGGCTGCGGCAGGTGGTCGAGTGGCAGCGCGATGTCTCCGATCCCAATGAATTTCTTTCCACCCTGAAAATCGATCTTTACCCGGAAGAGGTCTACACGTTTACTCCGAAAGGGAAGGTGGTTGTTTTGCCGCGCGATTCGACCCCGATTGATTTTGCTTATTCGGTGCATACGGAGGTCGGCCACAGTTGTGTGGGCGCCAAGGTCAATGGGCGGATGGTCCCGCTACGCCATAAATTACATAGCGGCGATATTGTCGAGATTCTTACTCAGCCGGGCCACAAACCGAGCCGCGATTGGCTGGCCGCGGTCAAATCGTCTCGAGCGCGCAACAAAATCAAGCACTGGCTGAACCTTCATCAGCGCGAGCGCGCCATTGAAATTGGCCGCAAGCTGATTGAGAAAGAAGCGCGCAAATACCGCATCGCACTGAAAGAGATTAAAGAAGACGCTCTGCAGAAGATTGCCTCGGATTACGGTCTCGGCCAGCCGGATGATCTGATGGCTGGCATTGGCTATGGCAAATACTCCGCCAGGCAAGTGCTTGCGAAGTTAGTACCTACGACCGGCGAACCCCAGACGACGGTAGAGTCTTTCGGCGGAATCGCCAGCGCGGTGCGGCGCGTGTTTGGAGCCGATCATTCCAATAACGCGATTCGCGTAAAGGGTCACGGCGATTTGCTCGTCTATCGCGCACGCTGCTGCAACCCGATTCGCGGTGAGTCGGTCGTCGGTTATGTGACTCGCGGCAAGGGAGTGGCGGTTCACGCGATCGACTGTCCCAATGTCGTGAATCTAATGTACGAACCAGAGAGGAAAATCGAGGTGGAGTGGGCGCGCGACGATGCCACGCCCAGTTCCTATCCGGTAAAAATCACGGTTTTTTGCGACGATCGTTTTGGCATGTTGAAACAGATCACGTCGGTTATCAGCGACAGCAAAACGAACATCCGTAACGTTGAAGCGCGCACTTATAACGGACAAGGAAATATCGATGTGATTATGGATATTGCCGATCTCAAGCATCTTGAGAACATCATTAGTGGAGTGCGTAAGATTCCTGGCGTGCACGATGTGCACCGGCTGCAGAAGATATAGCGGTTCGTCCTTCGTCGTTGATCGTTGGCAAGAGCCCTTGGATTTTCGGATCCGTGTTGATCCGTGGCGAAATTTGTTTTGGAGGCTTCATGCGTGACGTAATCTCAACCAAAGATGCTCCGCAGGCGATCGGGCCGTATTCGCAGGCGATTCGCGCCAACGGCTTCGTGTTCGTGTCCGGGCAAGTTGCAATTGATCCGGTAACTCAACAAGTAATCAATGGTGACGTCGCCGGCCAGACCGATCGTGTGCTCAAGAATCTGACGGCCATCCTAAGAGCTGCGGGAACAGGGCTGGAAAAAGTTGTCCGATGCACTGTGTTCCTCAAAAACATGGGCGATTTTACGGCAATGAACGAGGTGTACGGAAAGTACTTCACGTCGGCGCCGCCCGCCAGATCGACCGTCGAGGTTGCCCGTCTTCCCAAAGACGTACTGGTCGAAATTGATGTGATCGCGTTGGCGTGAGCTGGTCCTTCCTGACCGGCAATTCTCGTTTAGAATGCAGAGTTCGCTTGAAACAGAAATTCAAAGGAGAAGATTCATGCACCGAAGCGTTTTTCTTGTCTTACTGCTAGCATGCACTACATTTTTCGCGCTTGCTCAAACCAAGCCAGACAATTCCTCGCCCACAAAAGTGACGGGGAAAGCCAAGACCATGCTGGGCGGCCTGGAATACTGGGACATTAAAGAAGGCACCGGCCCCGCCGCGAAGCTAGGCCAGAGAGTGACCGTTCAATACACCGGGTGGCTGACCAACGGGAAGAAGTTCGACAGTTCGTGGGACCGCGGCGGTCAACCCTTCACGGTGCAACCTCTGGGAGACGCGCAGGTGATTAAAGGATGGAACGAGGGTCTGGTGGGAATGAAGGTCGGTGGAAAGCGGCAACTGCGGATTCCACCCGAGCTAGCTTACGGAGATCGCGGCGCAGGCAATGTAATTCCACCCAATGCCACGTTGATCTTCGACATCGACGTCGTGAGTATTCAGTAGCTCGCTTGTGGAGGACGGGCGTTCCTCGCCCGTCCATAGCAAGATTCAGAGAGTTAGGCTTTGACCACTTTGCCGCTGCGCAGGCAGGCGGTGCAGACGCGCATGCGCTTGGTCGCGCCCTTCACCCGAGCATGGACCGGCCGAAGATTCACGTTCCAACGCCGCCGGGAAACGTTGTGGGCGTGGCTGATGATATTTCCAAATTGCGGCTTCTTGCCGCAGATCTCACAAACTTGTGCCATGGACTACTCCAGAGAAGTTAAGGACTTAAGCCGTAAATATTGATTTTATCGGAATTCGGCCAGTTTCGACAACTGCGGCATTTCAGTTTTAAGGCCCGGAGCTCTTGGCGCGCTCTGCGGTAAGATCTCCGGCGCCAATCAACGTGCGATACTGAATTCATGGCACTCGCCGATCCCAAGTCCGTCAAAGTCAACATGACTACTGGCACGGGAGTCGATATTGACTGGAAGGACGGTCACGCTTCCCAGTATTCGTTTGCCTTTCTCCGTGATGCTTGCCCTTGCGCGTTGTGCGATGAAGAACGCGGCAAAACCGGTCGAAAGCCGGGCGAGCCGGCCAAGCCCGCACCAGGAGCGCTGCCCATGTTCAAGGCCGCGGCTAAGCCGACTTCGGCTGAACCAGTCGGCAAATACGCCATCAAGTTTCATTGGAATGATGGGCACGAGCTGGGGCTCTATTCCTGGCAATTTTTGCGGGACTGGTGTCCGTGCGAAGAATGCAAGATGGCACGGGTATAAAGGCAAAGGCTCCGATCTCTCGGAGCCGGTTCTTTGGGTTCACAGCATCCTGCGACAAAGTCAGTATGGGTCGCTGCATTGCGCAGTTAAGTTAGTCTTGGAGGCGGATATTTCGCCGGGGGAACAGGTCACATAGTCAAGGCTGCAAAGTTCGCTTCTGGCCTGGGTTGCTTGGTCTCAGTTCTAGCGCCGCTGGTGGCGGTCCTGCTTTACCCGAGGGCTAATTGGTTATTCGCGCTCATGCTGCTCGGTATAGCGGTTTTAGCTTTGAATAGACGATTCGCGAGGGACCCCACACCTCAGGCCCTGGCCGATGCGATCGATAGGCTCTTGACAGGAAGCTATAGCGGATGGGACGTCGACAATTTCGAGTCGCAGAGAATTCGAGATCCTCAGCTGAGAGAATTTTTCCGCAAAAGTATGGAGGTCGATCGTGCACCCGAAACGTGGGTGCGGTTAGACGAGGATCGGAAGGATCGTCTCCGGGAGATCGTTCGAGACCTAAGATCCCTAGGCGAAGCACGCGAAGCGAGACCGCACCAGCGTTGATCGCTGGATCCTACCGGCCAGTCTCGGAGATGCCTTCTAGTAAAATAAGTTTAGGCTCCCTTGTCTTTTCTCTCCCAACTCAATCCGCAACAGCGGGAAGCGGTAGAAACCGCAAACGGCCCAGTTTTAATTCTGGCGGGGGCGGGCAGCGGCAAGACCCGCGTCATCACCTACCGGATCGCTCATTTAATCGAGCATCTTGGCGTCATGCCGGAAGCCATCCTGGCCATGACTTTCACCAACAAAGCTGCGGCCGAGATGGTCGAGCGCGTGGATAAGCTGGTCGGAGGCTTGTCCATTGCCAAGCCTGTTATCTCGACTTTTCATTCTTTCTGCGTGCGGATGCTGAGGCGCGACATCGAGGCCTTGCGCATTCCGTCATCGAAGCCGGGAGCGCCTTCAACTGGGCTGACGAAGCAATTTGTCATTTACGACGAAGCCGATCAGCAGCAACTGGTGAAATCGATCATGCGTCGGCTGGGGATCGATGACAAGCAAGTTACGCCGCGTTCCGTGCTGGCGCACATTTCCTGGGCCAAGAACCACATGCTCGATCCGCAGGAAGTGTATTTGCAGTCGGCCGATCCCAAGACCGAGCGGGTAGCGCAGATTTATGCCGAGTACAAAAAAGATCTGGCGCGAGCCAATGCTCTGGACTTCGACGATCTGCTGCTTGAAACGGTGCGGCTGCTGAAAGCGGTGGCAGCGGTTCGCGAATACTACAACCGGCGGTTCCAATACATCCTGGTCGATGAGTACCAGGACACGAACCGTCCCCAGTACGAACTCATGCGCCTGCTGGCCGGTGATCGCCACAACGTTTGCGCTGTCGGCGATGAAGATCAGTCGATCTATTCCTGGCGCGGCGCCGACATCCGCAACATTCTGGAATTTGAAAAGGACTTTCCCGAGGCCAAGATCGTTCGCCTGGAGCAAAACTACCGTTCCACGCAAAACATTCTGCAGGCCGCGTCGGCGGTAGTCGCGAACAACCTGCGACGCAAGGGCAAGAATCTTTGGACCTCACGGCAGGGTGGCGCAAAGATCGGCTACTACGAAGCACCCGATGGAGAGAACGAAGCGCTCTTTGCAGCGGACTATATTTCGAAGTACCTGCGGGAGGCCATCGAGCACGGGGAAAGCGCGCGCGCCGCGGTGCTGTACCGCACCAATTCGCAATCCCGGCTGTTTGAAGAAGCCATGCGTCGCTATGGGCTGAAGTATCACGTGGTGGGCGGCTTCTCGTTCTACGAGCGGGCCGAGATCAAGGACCTGATCTCGTATCTCAAAGTCATCCACAATGTCGACGACTCGATTGCGTTGCTGCGGGTGATCAATACGCCGGTGAGGGGAATCGGCAAGACCACGGTGGAGACGCTGGAGCAGGTGGCGCTCGAAAGCGGGGTTTCGTTGTGGGGAGCGATTCGGGAGGTTATTCGGCGGCAGCTCTTGCCGCAGCGGGCCATTGCGGCGTTGCAGAGCTTTCAAGGACTGATCGAGGACGGAAGGGCGATGCTGGCCGGAACTTATCTGGACCGGTTGGAAGAGACGGCGACGGAGTCTGCGGATCTGAGCGCCTCCGGGCAAGTGAGCTCACCTGCCCCTGAGCAGGTGGAGGAGGCGGACGATACCGCTTTCGAACCGGGAAATTTTTCTTTTGAGTTTGGCGAATTGGAACCAACTGAAAGCGACACGGGCGAAGGCACCGGCGCCACATCTAATGACAACAACGCGGGCGAGGGCGCCCGCGCCACAGAGGCCTTTCGAACACCCGGGGATCCCGCCAATACGGCGGAGATTTTGAAGTTCCTCATCGACCGCACCGGATACATCAAGCAACTCGAGGCGGAGGATACGCCGGACGCGTATTCGCGGATCGAGAACCTGCGCGAACTGGTGAATGCCGCGATGGATTCGCGTGACCGAGGCGAAACCCTCGATCAGTTCCTGGATCACGCGGCGCTGGTCAGCGATGCCGATGCCTACGACGAGCGTGCCCAGATCACCTTGATGACGCTGCACGCCGCCAAAGGTCTGGAGTTCCCGCTGGTCGTGCTGGCCGGACTCGAAGAGGGATTATTTCCGCACTCGCGTACATTCCTGCAACCGGACGACATCGAGGAGGAACGGCGCTTGTGCTACGTGGGGATGACGCGGGCGATGGACACCCTGATCCTGAGCCGGGCCGTCTACCGGCGCCGCTATGGGACCGATTTGCCGGAAGCCAGTGTGCCCTCGCGCTTCCTGGAAGAGGTGCCGCTGGAGTTGGTGGAGGAGTTGGGCGTTGCGAAACGGACGGCGTCGCGGACAAGAATGTCCGCCCCGCAGGCTGCGCCGCGGGAACAGTTGCATTATGCCTACGAGGACGAAGATCAAAGTGCGACGTGGCACGAGCCCAAACAGCCGCGAGCGCCGGCCCGGCCCTATTCCGGCAGGACTTACAATTCGATCGAGAACATCGCCGAGTTTTTTGCTTCGCGCGGCAAGAAATTCAGCCTTCCCAGAGTCCCGGTAGAAGAACCAAAAGGGAAGAAGGGATTCCGGCCGGGCCAGA
>DATJOJ010000053.1:0-87786 GCA_035507035.1 Terriglobales bacterium
GCCTTCATGTTTGCGAGATCTCCATCCTTCGGAAAAAGGGACTGGAGGTCTTTGGGGTAATAGCAAATTCTTCCATCTAGGACTTTGCGGCAGGGAGTGGGAGCGGTTTCGTATTCGAAATTCTGCTCGAACTTGCCACCACACCAGAAAGCCAGCGACCGAGCCCTGGTTTTCTTCTCATCCAGGCATTCAGTCACGAAGGCGTATCGGACTTCGAGGGCCATCGCCAAGTGGCGGACCAGAGATGAAAAGAAATCATTGTCGAGAGCATCGATCGTATGTGCCGCAATGGTTGGCAGTGCCACATCGAATCGGTCGATCTCGGTGATACCGAGAGACACGGCGAACATCGGCTCGTCCTCTGGGTGTACTGCGATGTCGTCCTCAATTGTGTTCCGCTGAATCATAATTGGCTCCTGCGTGGTCTTGAACGCTTTTCAGCTCGGCTTCGCTGAGTTTCACTTCGACGAAATCCACCACGGTGCGGGCTATGTGGTTTATGTAATTCGTAAAGATGTTCAGCGCAACGTTGGCGACAGTCTCGACTATCTCGCCCTCGGTTAATCCGTAGGCATACGCCTGCTCGAGTTCGGCGTCGCTTACCTCGCCGCGCTCAACGACCACGTTGCGTGCGAGTTTCAGGATTGCGTCGGTCTTGGGGGCCACAGCTACTGCGTGTCCGGCGTCAGAGATCTCTTTTTCAGTGAGTCCGACCTTGCCACCGATGACGGCGTGTGCAGTCATGCAGTAGCCGCAGAAGTTACTCTCGGCGACGGCCAGCGCGATTTGTTCGCGAACCATGGCACTGAAGCTTCCACCGGCAAGCGCGGCGCTAAAGTTGAGATATCCCTCGAGTGCTGCGGGCGCGTTGCCAAGCACGCGGAAAATGTTCGGCACGGCACCGAGCTGTGCTTGCACTTCGTCAAAGAGTTGTTTGGTCTTGCCGCTCGCCCCGGACGGATCGAGTTGGGTGATACGGTTCACGCTGCGCTCCTTAAAATTGTTGGTTGGGCCTTTTGGGGCCCCAACTTAGTTGGCGATGCCACCTATCTAAATCACGTTCAATACCAAACTAGGAGAGTCGTTCAAGGCATTGACAACGATTGGATTGGGGTTACCTCTTCGGGGGCAGTTAAAGCTACGAACTGTCGTAGAATACGATTTATCGTCTGGCCTTCTACGACAAATCGTAGTAACCTTGCCGAATTCGGATGAAGGATTTGCTATTCAAAGACGAACAAGAGCGCCTGGAGGCGCTGCGGCGGTATCGCATCCTGGATACCCCGCCGGAAGGTGTGTTTGATCACATAGCAGAATTAGCCGCAAGTTTGTTCAGAGTACCGATTGCGTTGATTAGCCTGGTGGACCACGACCGTATTTGGTTCAAATCGCACTGCGGCCTCGAAGATCCGGAAGCCGGGCGCGAGGCAGGGTTGTGTGCGTCAGCAATTCTTTCGCCCGAGGTGTATCACGTTCGCGACGCTACACTCGACCCGCGTGCACAAGACAACCCGCTCGTGGCCCGACCTTTGGGTATTCGTTTTTACGCCGCCGCACCGTTGCGCACCCATGACGGTTTCAATCTAGGCACCCTTAGCGTTATCGATCGAGCACCACGCGAGCTCGCGTCGGCCGAGGCGGAGATGCTCAAGAAGTTGGCGGGGCTGGTCATGGATCAGATGGAATTACGATTGGCGGCACGCCAGGTTACCGAACAGTTAGAGCACAGCATGAGTGCGCAACTGCGCCTGGCGAACGAGGCGCTGGGGCAGAGCGAGGAGCGCTTCCGCGATCTTTTCGATCAGGCCCCGATCGCCTATGTTCATGAAGGTCTGGATTCGCGCATTATTCAGGCTAACCAGACGGCGATGAGGATCCTCGGTCTCAAACCCGAAGAAGTCGCCGGGACGTTCGGAAAGTCTCTCGTGCCCGAGACACCTGACGCCCAACGCCGCCTAGGAGAGGCGCTCGAATCTATCGGACGCGGCACCGACACGAGCGGCGTGGTGCTCGAAATGCGCCGCAAGGACAACGGCAAGCCGGTGTGGGTCCAGTGGTGGTCCAGGCCGGCAGCTGGCGGTAATTACACGCGTACGATGTTCATTGACATCACGGACCGCGTGTTGATGGAGCAGGAGCAGATTCGACTCCAAGATCAGAACGCCTACCTTTGGGAAGAAATACGCAGCGAACACAACTTCGGTGACCTTATCGGGGAGAGTCCGGGGCTGAAGAAGGTCAAGCAGCAAATTGACCTCGTTGCGCCGACGGATGTTTCGGTGCTGGTTACCGGAGAAAGCGGGACGGGTAAAGAACTCGTCGCCCGTGCTGTCCACGAGCACAGCGTGCGCAAAAACCGACCTCTCATAAAGCTGAATTGCAGTGCGATACCCGACGGTCTGTTCGAGAGTGAGTTCTTCGGTCACGTGAGGGGTGCATTCACCGGGGCGCTCAAAGACAAGCCAGGCCGTTTCGAACTGGCCGATGGGGGTACGTTGTTTCTTGACGAAATCGGCGAAGTACCCCTCGCGATGCAAGCGAAGCTGCTGCGCGTTTTGCAAGAGCAAGAACTGGAGCGCGTTGGCGACACGCGCACGCGCAAAGTCAATGTCCGTATTATCGCTGCAACCAATCGTGATCTGAAGAAAGAGGTCGATGCAGGTCGCTTCCGGCAGGATCTTTTCTATCGCTTAAGCGTTTTTCCGATTGAAGTCCCACCCTTGCGCGCACGACGCGAGGACATTCCGCAGTTGGTGGGATATTTTCTGGCGCAAAGCGCCAGGCGGTTGAAGCGTCCCGTTCCGGTAGTTTCGCAGGCTGCGATGAGTCGGCTCGTCGCCAACGACTGGCCCGGTAACGTGCGCGAACTTCAAAACACCGTTGAGCGCGCAATCATTCTCTCGCTAGCGGGTCCTCTGCAGTTCGACGTCGTAGGGCCGAATGTAACCGGCGCTTCTCCCTCGCCTACCCGAGCGGTTTCGAAGCCTGCACTGATGACGCGTAATGAATTGAAGCGCCAGGAACGGGATAGCATCACCGCCGCACTGAAGCAAACCAGAGGCAAGATCTTCGGACCAGACGGCGCCGCAGAATTACTGGGCATGAAGCCAACGACACTGGCTTCGCGTATCACAGCTCTGAGGCTCAATCGAAAGACGGAAACATGATAGAGCTGCGTGCGAGCCTCCGCTTCGTCTCAGCTGGATTGCCCCGCCAGACTTCGCCCTCCACGTCGCGATGACGAAACAACGCGTTATTTGGTCTGTGTGCCCAGAGAATTTCCCCTACCGCAGAACGGCACCCGCCGGTCGGGCCGTAGTTGCACGCAGTGCTCAACAAGTCCCCACGAAATTCCGCGGAACACCCCATCCGTTGAGGTGGAGAACCGCGAAAGGCCGTGACTCCCAGGTCAAGTTCGCCCAGGTCGCCACTATTGTCCGTCCAGATGGGAATAAAATTCTGCGTGCCCGAGCCGCCGACGTTGGGCTGGTTTGTCCCATCGTTAGAGGAGTTGTTCGAAGATGACGAATTGCTCTTATCAGGGTAGGCCAGAACAAAAGCGGAAGGCGGCAATCCCCCGATCGTTGCCGCATCTCCCGCCTTCAACGCATAGGGCACGCTCAGCAGCAGCGTGCGCGCTTGTTCGGCTTGACCTTGAACCTGCACACCTAACCAATGTGCCTCGCCGGAGATGAACACATCCTGCGGCAAGCCTTCGGATTTGGTTGAGCCCAGATAAACCGAGTAGTGGCCTTGAGAATCGACCTGAACATTCTGAGTTTCGAGCCATAGCGGACTCCCACCTTGCTCATCCTTAAATAAAGAGAAGGTGATTCCGATGGTCTGGGGATTACCCGTGGCATCTTTCACCACGCCCCCGAACTTGATCAGGCGCGGAATGGAAGCTGCTTGGGACTGGGCTACCGCCGACACGGCGGGCACTAGAAATAGGAGAATCCCATACAGAAACGACGCAGTGAGGCTGTTGCTTAAACGGCCAAGGTGGCGCATGTTTTTTCCTCCCCTTACCTGCCGCTGTTTTGGAGGCGGATCTTGACCGCCAGAACGGCCCTACTGCTCAAAACGAAAAAAATGAAGATTGCGGCTCATTCCGATTCGAGGGCGGGCACATTTCAGAAAGGGAGCTGCCTTCGCAGCTCTCTCAACCTTAGGGTGAGTAGCCCTTGCGGGAGCGCCCCAGAACCCCAGCTCCCGTTTGAGTTCTATAACGCAATGCGGAGGGGAAATGGCTCAAGCGACTGCTCCAAACTGTATTTTTCTTTCCACTACTGGCGCTCGCTTCAGTCCCAACTATCGGGAAATCATTGACTTTCACGAGCAACCGAGGTAGTTTCTCTATCCACGTGGGGGGCTGGGCCTCCTTGCTTGGGGTGAGAAGTGCCTTCCTCGTCGTACCCTGTGACGGATTTGTTGGCTCGCTGGAGCAGCGGGGACGCATCTGCCCGTGATGCCCTTGTGCCGCTCGTTTACCAGGAACTGCGGCGAGTTGCCCGCAAGTGCCTTGTTGGCCAGCGCAGCGATCATACCCTGCAGCCCACCGCGTTGGTCCACGAAGCTTACCTGCGCCTATGCCGAGCTGACTCCATGGAGTGGCAGAATCGGGTTCACTTCTTTGCTGTCGCCTCGCAAGTGATGCGGCAGATCTTGGTGGATCATGCCCGCGCCCGAACTGCTGCCAAGCGCGGTGGAGGCGTTCTAAAAATTACATTTAGCGACGACCTCGCCCTGCGACGAAAGCCGGAGCTGGATGTGCTCGCATTGGATGAGGCATTGAAACGACTGTCTGAGCTGGATGCGCGACAGGGCCAGATCGTCGAATTGCGTTTCTTCGGGGGCCTCTCGGTCGAAGAAACCTCACAAACCCTCGACATTTCTCCAGCCACGACCAAGCGCGAATGGGCAACCGCCAAGGTATGGTTGTATCGCGCGATGAAGCGCGGAGCCGAGATATGAACCCGGAGCGATGGCAGCGAGTCAAAAATCTGCTGGCCCGTGCCGTCGAGATCGATCCCGCCGAACGCGCTGCGTACCTGGATGATAGTTGTAGCGGCGATGTTTCACTGCGGCAGGATGTAGAAAATCTGCTGCTTGATTACGACGCCGCAAATTCAGAATTCCTGGATGAATCCGATCTCGCTGCTTTGGCGTCAAGCGCACTCGCCGACCACGAAAATCTGTGGATTGGTCGCCGGGTCGGCCCCTATCAAATCGTCGAACAAATCGGTGCTGGCGGGATGGGCGAAGTATATCGCGCCTTCCGCGCCGACGATCAATATCGCAAAGAAGTCGCCCTCAAGGTGGTTCGGGCCGGCGGCGACTCCAGCTTCATTCTTAGTCGGTTCAAAACCGAACGCCAGATCCTGGCGACTCTCGATCATCCCAATATTGCTCGCCTGTTCGACGGGGGGACAACCGAAGAAGGTGTGCCCTATCTCGTAATGGAATTGATCGAAGGGCAGCCAATAACAGAGTATTGCGATAGCCACCAGCTCTCGCTCGCCGATCGCCTGGCCCTATTTCTGCAGGTCTGCGCGGCAGTGCAGTATGCGCATCAGAGGCTGATCATTCATCGTGATATCAAGCCGGGAAACATTCTGGTCACTATGGAGGGTGTCCCGAAGCTGCTCGACTTTGGGATTGCGAAAATTGTTGAAGTGAAGCCTGATTCCGAGATCAGCGAACGTACACTGACCATGTTTCGCCTCTTGACTCCGCAATATGCCAGTCCCGAGCAAGTCAAAGGTGAACCAATTACTACTGCCAGCGATGTCTACTCACTCGGGGTGGTTCTGTACGAATTATTGAGCGGATGCAGCCCTTATCCGAAGCTGAATAGCGCCTCCCAGCTGGCTCAATTCGTTTGTGAAGGCGAACCTCTGAAACCGAGTGTGGCGCTAATGGAGGACGCGGGCCGCGCCTCTACCGGCACTGGCGCACCGGGACCTCAAATGGCAAACGCGGATAAGCTCGCGCGTCATCTGAAGGGTGATTTGGACAATATTGCTTTGGTGGCGTTGCGTAAGGAACCACAACGCCGCTACTCATCGGTCGAACAATTTGCCGAAGACATCAGACGCTATCTCGGCAATCTGCCAGTCGTGGCACGCAAGGACACAGCCGGATATCGTATTTCAAAATTCCTTACGCGACACAAGGCGGGCGTAGCAGCAGTCACAGCAATAGCAGCGATCTTGGTGCTGGGATTTATCGTTACCGTCCAGGAGGCGCGCATAGCAAGACGCCGTTTTAACGATGTGCGTAGCCTGGCCAACTCACTGATCTTCGACGTTCATGACTCCATCAAGGACCTTCCCGGTTCGACTCCGGCGAAAAAAATCATCGTGGAACGCGCTTTGTGGTACCTAAACGTGCTCGCCCAAGAGTCGAAAGGCGATCTCGGATTGCAGCGGGAACTGGCTTCGGGTTACGAGCGGCTGGGATCAGTGCAGGGGGATTATCTGGAGAACAATCTCGGCGATAATCAAGGTACCCTTGAGAGCTACAGGAAAGCGCTTGAGCTTCGTAAGCAGATTGCTGCCTCTTCACCCGATTGGTCGGATCGTCTCAAAATGGCGACTGGTTATCGCCTGGTTGCTCATCAGCTCGAGGGCAATGGCGATCACAGCGAGGCGCGAGATGCGATCGGGCGCGCAATCAAAATTTCTGAGGCTCTCAATAACCAGAAGCCGAACAACTTGGACATTCTCTATGAACTAAGTTTCGATTACGAGGTGTCGGCCGCGGTTGGTTATCCCGGCTACCCCGGCGACTCGGTGGCGAGAGAAAGGGTTCTGCAGGACTATCGCCGGGCACTTGCCGTCAACGAGATTGCTGTGAGGCTCAATCCAGACGACGTTCGTACACTCTATCGATACTCGGTAGATTTGACCGATATCGGCATCATCTTGGAGGCATCGGATGCCAGAGAAGCTCTCAAGTATTATGAAAGGTCTCTCCTGATAGATCAGAAGGTCAGTCAGCTTTCGCCGGATCCCCGCTACCAGCGCAGCGTGGCTATCGATTACGGCACAATCGCGAGCGTCTACGATGACCTTGGTGATTATCCGCGCGCGGTCGAGAACAACATGAAAGATCTGGAGATTTATCAGGACCTGGTAAACAAGGACGCAAAGAATTTCCTGCTGCGTCGAGGGGTGGCTATCGCGTTCATGAATACTGCGGCTTCCTCTGTAAGAACCGGCCAAATTGCTTTGGCGATGGAATACTCGAATCGCGGCTTGGAAATCATGCGCGAGCTTGCCGCAACCGCTCCCGACAAATCCTACCAGCAACGTAAGTTGGCGGAAATGCAGGTGATTCGTGGCATAATCCTGACCGCAGCCAACCAACCGCAAGCTGCGATTGCAGAGATCGAGCATGCGCGTTCGATCTACGAATCAATGTATAACGCAGGCGCCTCGGATCAACTGAAGGTCGCAGCCGCGGATGTGAAATTGGGAGAGGCGGAAGCAAAGGCTGGGCATGAGCAGATGGCCGCCGACCATTTCCAAGAGGCACTGGGAATCGTCAGACCCATGATCACAAAGGAACCTGCCGATCTTGACGGCCTTTATTTTGCTGCCGATGCATACTCGGGCCTTGCGGAACTCCGGATGCGGGCAGCTCAGAGACCTGCAGAAACAGCAGAAAAGCGAAGGGCTGACCTAACCAAAGCACAAGCATGGTTCTCGGACAGCCTGCATACCTGGCAGCGCATTCAGCATCCCTATCACACTGCTCCACATAGCTTCCAGGTTGGAGATCCGGCGCTGGTCGCGAAACAACTCAAAATGGCCGAAGCGGCCATATCGGCGACCCATTGAAGATGCTCTAGTCCCTAGGTTGGCGAATTTCTCTCGACTTGTGATCCCTTTTCCCTAGACTTTACGTTCTAGTTGGTACCCGGGCGAGTGCCTCGCAATGAAGCTGCTGCCTCGCTCTGGAGGAGCACGGAGAAAACCATGACGATCCAATCAAACAACCCGGTACCCTCGTTAAAAGACAGATTCCATGGCAAATTAGTGCTTCGCCGGCAGGTCATATGCCGAGTGATCGGACTCCTGTTCTTTGTGGGTTTGTGCGCGTCAGCCGTAAGCGCCCAATCCTATTCGGATCTGCATGAGTTCGGCGAGTGTGGCTGCCCTTCCTTCATATCCTTAATGGCCCAAGGGCGGGATGGCAACCTCTACGGGGTCACGCCGAGCGGCGGCCTCAACAACGTCGGCGTCATATTTAAGATCGGCCCCTTCGGTGGTTACACCGTTCTCCATGATTTCGACACAGCTCACGGCAGCACGCCAATAGGTGGGTTGACGCTCGGTCTCGACGGCAATCTGTACGGAACCACCGAGGAAGGCGGCGCCATCGGCTTCGGCAATATCTTCAGGATCACGCCCGCGGGAGCGTTTACCGTCCTTCATGACTTCACGGGCGCCTCTGACGGCGGGCTTCCGGTAGCACCTCTCACGCTCGCATCGGATGGAAATTTTTACGGCACATCTTATCCCGACGTGGCCTATCAACTGACTCCCAACGGCACGGTCAACGTGATCGCGACAATTCCAACCACTACCTACGGAGCTCTTCTGCAAGCCAAGGATGGAAGCTTCTATGGCGTGACGGAGTTCGGGGGAACGTATTCCGCAGGCACTATCTACCAGATTGCTGGTCACAACACCACGATCCTTTACAACTTCGACGGCCCGCATGGGTCCTTTCCCGTAGGTGGGCTAGTGGAAGGGGCCGACGGATATTTCTACGGCACGACCACGGCGGGAGGCGATTCGAACGCCGGTGTCATCTACAAAATCAATCCCGCGGGAAGTCTGACGGTCATGGTGAACTGGGATTCGGTGCAGAATCTACCGGGTTACCAAGCCTACGCCGGACTAGTTGCTGGGGCCGATGGAAATCTCTATGGAGCGACCATTTGGGGCGGCCTCTATGGTGCCGGCACCATCTTACAGCTCACTATCGACGACGCCTACTCCGTGCTCTACAACTTCGACACGCCAACCGGCTCCGGCGCTTACGCCACACCGATGCAGCATACCCGCGGCCAGCTCTTCGGAATGACGAAGCGTGGCGGCGCGCAGGGAAACGGCGTCGTTTATAGCCTGGATGACGGTCTCCAGCCATTTATTTCGCCGCTCTTTAACCTGGGGCCGGTCGGTGCGACAGTCGGAATCCTCGGCCAGGGATTCTCCCAGGCTACAGACGTGGAATTCAACGGAACCGCGGCGTCGTTCCACGTGATATCCGACACATATATGACCGCAATGGTTCCTTCGGGAGAAACGGGCTTCATCACGGTTGGACTGGCCTCAGGATACCTGACGAGCAACCGGATCTTCCGGGTGATACCGCAGATCACCGGCTTTACTCCACCGGCAGGAGCTGTCGGGGCGACGGTCGTCATCCACGGAATGGGCCTGATACAGACGATCACGATAACGTTTGGCGGAGTCCCGGTTCAGGAATACACAGTAAATTCTGACTCGCAGCTCACCACCAAGGTCCCCCCGGGCGCGCAAACCGGCCAGATCGTGGTAAAGACTCCCGGCGGCACGACCACCAGCAGCCAGGTGTTCACGGTGGCGTCCCCGACAGCCAAACCGTGAAATTCTCGAGAGAGACGAGACCAGGCGCCACTGCAGGCTTGCACGATTTCCCTCTCCGCTGTGCATTCACCACAACCTACTGTCGTTTTAACTAAGGCCGGATGGGTTGCGGCCAGGCGACTATGCTGCATCTCCAGCAATTGTGCCGGATGCAACCTCGCTCGGATAGTTGAACAAGAGCTGATTTCCGTCGGGATCATCGACCACCAGCAGTCGGTAGCCCCACGAACCCTCTTTGACCGGAACGCCCTAGCCTTCGAGTTCTGCACGCAGAGCATCTACCGCCGCGGTCGCAGCCTCGCGCGTCGCGGGCTCGACGTTCAGGGAAATGAACATGACCCCCTTGCCAATTTTTTCTGGCCAGGTGTCGGCCAGGATAAATGCGCAGTCCTGCCGATCAACCTGTGCGACATACACTCGGCCGCCCTCGTCGTAGCGCCAGGGGCTCGTGAAGCCGAGTTGGCTAATGTAAAAGCGTAGCGAGGCTTCAACGTCCGACACGTGTATCGAAAATACTCGCGTGTCGCCGATGTCGCTCAATGTTTCTGGCGTCGCTGTTCAAAAGCAGATCGCTGATATAGACAAGGCCGCCAAGGCGTAGAACACGCCTTACTTCCGCCAGCAGTAATCGCTGGTCGTCGTCTCTAGGTACACAGGTCAGCATAGTGAACAGAAGAACCAAATCAAAAGAGTCGTTCCGAAAAGGAAGCATACGACCGTCGGTCTGGACAACACGCAACGTGGCGTCGGGTATCACTTCGGTGCAGCGCTTCAGCATCTCACGCGAAAAATCTGCACCTACAACATCTTTGTACCCGCCGATCACCAGTTCTCGGAGCAATCGTCCATAGCCGCAACCGCAATCGAGGATATCCTGCCCGGCAAGATTTGAGGCGAGCCAATCGATTCGGAGTGGATGGTGGAATTGCTTCGACCTCCCCGATAGTCTAGGCACACTCTGGAATTATCTCAATTTCGTGCGGGGGATATTACGCATTGAGGGGATTTTGCTACACCCTTACCGTGTGCAGTGAGCCTCCTCACCATATTTCGCGGCAAAGCAGAAAAAAGAGAGAATATTGGGCTGTCGGTTGGTTCTCGCGCGCCGAAGGAGGATATTTAATGAGTGGTGCGAAAGGCTGAAGTCGAAGATGCCGCTATGGAGTGCTATACCTGTGCCAGGTGGCAGGCTGAATAACGCAGGTATTTGCATTGCTTTCTTTTTTCATTTCTTATCGGATTCTGCTGAAGAACGTCTTGTAAGTACAAGCTCCATATTCTTAAATTGAGCTCCTGAGCTGTCGCTCATGAAGGATTCAATTTTCATAGTGTTGGCACCCGCCCAACTGATGATCTCCTTATTTTGCAGAGTCTTGCCTAGAACCGGCTGCTCAATAAGTGCTATCGCGTGGTTTCGTCAGTCTGGGGTGCTGGAACGTATCTCTCCGTCAAGGTAAAGTATCGATTGTGAACAGGAACATCGGGGTCTTGAACCTTTCTCGATGGTTGTTTCCGTTGGGTGCGACATTGGCCGTCGGTAGCCTAGCAATGTCGGCGATGTCCCCAGTATTCCTTTTTTCGGCCCTAGGATGTGTACTGGCGATAGTCGGAGCGGTGTTCGACAAACTCAGATTACCAGCTGAGCAATCGAGGATGAGAGGTAAACTCTGCCTCCTTTTTGGCGGAGTCTCACTCATCCTGTTCTGGGTCTTCGGTAACGTGCATACCTGGACATTCACTTTCTTGCCCTTGATGCTGGCAGGCTTCATATCAGCCGCGGTCTTCTTTTTCTAACGGCACCAGGTGAGGGTGCGCATGGCCTAAGTCAACACGATTCGTAATTGGCGAAAAACCGATTTCACTCATTGAGCTTCTGGCTGGGGTTTTGAGTGCTAACGCCTTGATAGCGTCAATCGTCGCGGACAGCTACAATTTTGAAGATCCGAAGGAGGTATCCATCTATCGGCTGCTGCGCCCGTCGGTTTTGCTCCTTTTCTCGGCCCTCCTCTCGTGTTGGGCACAATCGAGTCGAACCACACACATAAAACAGTTGACTTCTAACACAATCTATGCGATAGTAGCTTCACTGGATCGAAACGCGAACCCCTGTCGCGTGCTCTCGCTCCAGTCGCCCTCGGCTCCGCGCTCCTGACCACAGCCTGCCGAGAATTCATAAGCACTCGAAAGGAACTTCTTGCTGTGACGAGTACGCAGGTCGGCGGTGTCTCTGCACACGAATTTGTGCCACCGCTCAAACCCGTAGGTCTGGTATCGCCTGCTTCAGGTGAGCCAGCTTACAAATCAATATACACAATCAACGATTTGGCCAAACTTCACGGATTCAGTCGCAGAACCGTGATCCGCTTATACGAACGAGAACCAGGTGTCCAATTGCTAGAACGGCCAGAAGTTCTCTTCGGCAAACGAAGCAGAGACGCCAAACCTGGAAAACGCCGCTATCGGACTTTCCGGGTTCCCCATGCCGTCTACCAGCGAGTCAAAGCGAGGATGGAGGTGCGAAGAGTTGTACAGTAGGTCTGCAAATGGGATTTATCTCGTAGCTGCCAGAGCGGGCTCCCACTGACGCACTGGCAGCCGCGCCATCCGCTCTTTCATTCTCTGAGATGCCCAGTCCTTGTAATGACGCTCGACAATCGTCACAGTGTCGCCCAGCGCCGTGGCTATGTCGGTCATCGACCAACCCAGACCAATCCAGGTATCAACGGCGCTGTCTCGAAACCGGTGGAACACATTTCCCTTGATGTAAACGCCGGTCGCTTTCATCAGCCTTCGCATGTCTTTCTGGAGCACCTTAGTCTCGGAATCTGCCATGTATTTCCCGTCCCAAAATACGTACTGCGGATTTCCGTTAAGGACCTCGCTTAACTCCTTCAACAACGCCGCAGGAATGGGAATGGTTGCCGGCTTTCCGGTCTTCTGCCGCTCCACTTCGAGAACGCCGGTCTTCTGTGCGCGCTGCACTGCAGTGCGTTCCAGCTGCACGGTGTCGATTATGGCTAAGCCGGTGCTGACCATCAAGCGGATCATAGTCTGAATCTTTTGGATCTTCGCTGGTTCCGAAGCAAATACCTCCGGCGCATTCTCCAGCAGTTTCTTGATTTCCGCTTCGCTGAATGGTTTCGGCTTGCGGCGTTGCTGCCCTTCGCGCGTCTCCTTAATTGTCCCGAGCGCATCGAGCACTTCGGTGCGGTTATCCTTGCAAGCGAACCGGAGGAATCCCCGCAGATTTTGTTGAGCCTTGATCTTGGTCATATCGCTCCAGGTCCAAGACGCTCGAAAATTGATTACGTCGTCTGCAGTAATATCCGCGGGATAGAACTTCGATTGCTGTGTCATGAACGTCTCAAACAGATTCAGCTGATGGCGCAGCTTGCGTATTGTCGAGGCAGTGATGTTCTGGGTATGCTTGGCTACGATGAAAGTTTCGACAGTTTCCTGAATAGTCTGCGCCGCCTTTCCAGGCGAGAGCTTGACTGGCGAATCTCCTCGCTGCAACCGGTTCTGAAGGTCAAGCGCCTTCTCCTGGGCAATACTCCAGGTACGGGTATGCGCCGGCTGCCTTCGCTGCTTGCCCCGAAGCGAATATCGTAACCATTTTGCGCAGTCGCAATTTGGGTAGAATTCCCCACGAATGGTCTTCGGGCACGAATCCCTGTGCCGCACATACACAGTCACTTTTGTTTGAATTGGTAGGATTCTCACGATGTCTTCCGTGCCATGAGCTGGATCAATCTAGCACAGATTACAACACAGAAACAAGGGATATATGCATTTTTGGCTGCTAATTGTATGGCGGAAGCGAGTGGGGGTCGAACCCACCGACGACACCGAAAGATGCCGTCCGCCGGTTTTGAAGACCGGGGCAATCACCGGACCGCATGCGCTTCCACGATGACAAAAACGCCACGGATTTCGCGGATCATCCCGCATCGAACCAAACGGTCGCATCCTAATCCGTGTTAATGCGTGCCAATCCGTGGCGGAAAGTTCTTACTTCGGCTGGGCCACCGTCCGCAGATACGGCTTCAGCGTCTTGAATCCGGCAGGATATTTCTTTTGTGCTTCCTCGTTTGACACGGACGTCGGAATAATCACGTCGTTCCCCGGCTTCCAGTTCACCGGGGTTGCAACTCCATGTTTGCCGGTAAGTTGAAGGGCGTCGAGGGCGCGGAGAATTTCGTCGAAGTTTCGGCCGACGGCCATGGGATAAGTCAACATCAGCTTGATTTTCTTGTCCGGGCCGATGATGAATACGGTGCGAACCGTGGCATTGTCCGCCGCCGTCCGTCCCTCCGACGTCGTCCCACTTCCGGCGGGCAGCATGTTGTAGAGCGTCGCGACCTCCAGTTTCGAATCGCCAATCATCGGATAGGTCACTTTGTGTCCCTGCGTTTCCTCGATGTCAGCCGCCCACTTGCTGTGATTAGTGACAGGGTCGACGCTTAGGCCGATGATTTTCGCGTTGCGCTTAGCGAACTCCGGCTGGAGCCCGGCCATGTAGCCGAGCTCGGTGGTGCACACCGGGGTGAAATCCTTGGGATGAGAAAACAGGATCGCCCAGCCGTCGCCGATCCATTGATGAAAGTGGATGGGACCTTGCGTGGTTTCGGCGGTAAAGTCGGGAGCGGTGTCGTTGATCCGCAGCGGTGCAATTTGAGTTGCCGTGCTCATGAATTCCTCCTGAATGAGTTCGTTGAATCTGGTCTGATCTGATAGAGGTCGATTGGGCCGCCGCAGATTCAAAAATCGCGGGGCTGCGGACGCGGAGCCACGTCCCACTCTACCTTTCAGTCCGCTGAGTGGATCGGAAGACCTCTGCGCTAACCACCGGCTGCGTGGGCCGGCGCAGACACAGTTTTAAGATACGGTGGCCGACGCAAGAGGTCAAACCGGTGGAGAAGCTCTTCACCCGCAAAGATCGCTAAGATTTCGCTTGGCACGCAGAGAACTTCCATTGACTCAGCTTCGCCGCAAGCCTAAGATTTTGCGGAATGATCGGGCAGACGATTTCCCATTACAAGATCACCAGCAAGCTCGGCGGCGGAGGCATGGGAGTGGTCTACAAGGCCGAGGACACCGAACTCGGCCGCTTTGTAGCTCTCAAATTCTTGCCCGATGACGTTGCCCAAGATGCCCAATCGCTGGAAAGATTCCGGCGGGAGGCCCGCGCCGCTTCGGCTTTGAACCATCCCAATATCTGCACGATTTACGAGATCTCCCAGCATGAAGGCCGCATGTTCATTGCCATGGAGTATCTCGAAGGCAATACTCTCAAGCACCTGATCATGGGCCGGCCGCTACCGCTGGAGCAGATTCTGGAGATTGGACTGGAAGCGGCCGACGCTTTGGACGCCGCGCACGCCAAGGGGATTACGCACCGGGATATCAAGCCGGCCAATATCTTTGTTACCGACCGCGGCCACGCCAAGATTCTGGATTTCGGTCTGGCAAAGGTTGAACCAAAAGCCGCGCCCGCGAGCGGAACCGATGTCACCCTGACCAGCAATCAACTGGAGCATCTGACCAGCCCCGGTTCGGCGCTCGGAACGGTCTCGTACATGTCACCGGAACAGATTCGCGGCAAAGACGTGGATGCGCGCAGCGATCTGTTCTCTTTCGGTGTCGTCCTCTACGAGATGGCGACGGGCATGTTGCCGTTCCGCGGAGATACTTCTGGCGTAATTTTTGAAGCGATCTTGAACCGCGAGCCGGCCGCGCCGGTGCGGTTGAATCCGGATTTGACGGAGGGCTTGGAACGGATCATTAGCAAGGCTCTCGAGAAGGACCGCGAAATTCGCTATCAGCATGCATCGGATCTGCGGGCGGACTTGAAGCGGCTCACACGCGATACGCAGTCGGGCAGCAAGCCGGCGGTCGTAGCTGAGATTCCCACAAAGAAAAGCTCACAGCTGCTTTGGGTCGCAATGGCTGTCGTTTTACTTGGGGTGATCGGCGTCGGGGTTTGGATGATGAGACGCCCGACTCAAGCAACGGCACCAAGCTCGAATCAATGGGTGCAAATTACCAACTTCACCGACTCGGCTACTTCTCCGGTGCTCTCACCTGATGGCCGCATGCTCGCGTTCTTTCGAGGGAACTACATCTTCTCGCCCTCGGAGCAGGTCTACGTCAAGCTGCTGCCGGACGGCGAGCCAGTACAACTCTCCCACGACGAGGGCCTCAAGATGGATATGGCGTTCTCGCCGGATGGTTCGCGGGTCGCTTATGGTCTCATTCAGGGAGATTGGAAAACAATGGTGGTGCCAGTCCTCGGCGGGCAGGAGCAACTGCTGCTTTCGAACGCCACCGGACTGACGTGGATCGACGCGCATCACGTGATGTTCAGCGAGATCCGCAGTGGATGGCATTTCGCAGTGGTGACCGCGACTGAGAGCCGCGCGGAACAGCGCGATATTTACGTACCCGCCCTCGAAAGCGGCATGGCGCACTATTCTCATCTTTCTCCGGATGGCAAGTGGGTGCTGGTAGTGGAGATGGACACCGAAGGCTGGCTTCCCTGCCGGCTCGTGCCGTTTACGGGGGGCATGGGCAAGCAAGTTGGCCCGCTGAACGGACGATGTACAGCAAGCGCGTGGTCGCCTGACGGCAAGTGGATGTACTTCACGTCGAACGCGGGCGGGCATGGGAATCACATCTGGCGTCAGGCGTTTCCTGACGGCCCGCCGGTGCAGTTCACGAACGGGCCGTCGGAAGAGGGAGATATTGCCATGGCGCCGGACGGCCGCTCCCTCATCACTTCCGTGGGCGCCGAAGAACGTTCGGTTTGGGCGCACGACCCGCACGGAGATCGTCAGGTGTCTTCGGAGGGATACGCTTGGACAGGCCGACTGTCGCACGACGGCGGCAAGCTGTTTTCTCTTGTAGCCCGGACTGCATCGGAGGTCGATCAGTCCAACGAACTCCGAGTCACCGATTTGCAGTCTGGCCAGACGGCTGCAGTTTTGCCCGGCATTGCGGTGGTAGATTACAGCGTTTCGGCAGACGGCAAGCGTGTGGTCTACGATGTCCGCCACCAGGACGGAACCCACCATCTGTGGCTTGGATCGGTAGACCATCGCTTCACGCCCAAGGAGATTGGCCCGATAAACGGCAAACACCCGCACTACGCCGCCTCGGGAAGAATCTACTTTGAAGTGGCGGAAGGCAATTCGGACTATCTCTACCGCATCAACGACGACGGCACGCAACTCGAAAAGCTTCTGCCGGAACCGATCATCGCATTGCAGGTGGTTTCACCGGATGAGAAGGTGGTCACGGTCCGAAGGGCGACAAAGGGCGAAGGCAGTCCGACGGCGGTTGAGGCAGTGCCTCTGGCCGGAAGCCACGATGTCATCCTCTGCTCCGAGATATGCAGCGTGGATTGGAGTTTCGATGGCAAGACGTTCTATCTGCGGCTTCCGACGATGAAAAGTCCGACCGGCACGGTCGACACTTATGTATTTCCTCTGGCGAAGGGAGCCGACCTGCCGCGCCTCCCCGCACAAGGTATTCAGTCGGAAAAGGATGTGCCGAAGAACGTGCAGGTGGTGCATGGTTTGATCCTTGGCGGGCCGGATGCCGCGCACTATTCTTTCAGCCGGCGCAGCGCTCACTACAACCTTTACCGGGTTCCGATTCAGTAATTTTGCATCATCAGCCTGGTCGCAGCCATCTGACGATTTTGGGGTGAACTTTCGCTTGAATGATCGCAGCATGAACCGAAAAACTCTTCCCTTTGTACAAGTTGATGTCTTCACTTCACAGCCGCTGGAAGGAAACTCTCTCGCAGTTTTTCCCGATGGACGTGGCCTCACCGACGACGAAATGCAGAGAGTCGCCAAGGAGATGAATCTCTCCGAAACAACTTTCGTCCTGCCACGGGATGCTACCGTGGAACACGAGCGCGGCGTGCGGGTGCGAATCTTTACAGTCGAGGAAGAACTGCCTTTCGCCGGACATCCGACGCTCGGGACCGCGTTTGTGCTGCGCGGCACGAGCGCTGCAAAAGAGACGGCGCTGGAGTTGAACGTCGGCCGCATTCCGGTGCGCTTCGAAGAGAGTCCCGGCCAGCCGGTGTTTGGCGAGATGACGCAAAAGGATCCGGAGTTTGGCACGCGGCATGATCGCGAAACAGTTGCCCATGCGTCGGGTCTTGACCATGGTGATATCGATCCGTCGCTTCCCATTCAAACGGTTTCAACTGGAGTACCGTTCACGATTGTTCCACTACGCGGCCTAAAGAACATGCACAACCTGACTGTGAACCTGAAGACCTCGGCTGAGTACCTGGAGCGTTCCGGCGGAAAGTTTTTCTATTTCGTCACCCGCGAGACTGTCGATCCGGCGGCTCGCCTTCATGCGCGGATGATTTTTTACAATGGCGAGGATCCCGCAACCGGATCCGCTGCCGGCTGCGCAGCAGCCTGGGCTGTCGCGCATGGTGTAATTCCACCCGACGAACGTGCACTCATCGAACAAGGAACCGAAATGAAGCGACCAAGCAGAATTTTTGTACGCGCTTCGCGCAAGGATGACCGAGTGGTTAATGTGCGTGTCGGTGGAAATGCTGTGGAGACGATTCACGGCAAAATTTCTTTTTGATCCCTTCGCGTTGAAAGCATCAGCGAACATGCGGACATAGACCACTTCGCGACCTCTCGCGAATTCCAATCTCCCATTAGCATTCACGGCACTTTACACCGGCGCGCGGGACAGTTAGGATGCAACTCGCTCTGGTACTCCAACAACTGAAAATTTTTCATCCTTCGTCCGGCGCACGCGCCACGCACGACCGCGCCACGTTGAAAGCGAGATTGGAACGAAAAGATGAGGCCGAAACGAACAATTCTCTGCGTCGATCCCAACGAACAATCCCTCTCTATCCGAAAAGTCATGCTCGAAACTCGCGGCTACCGCGTGGTCGCATGCACCGCAGAGCAAGATGCGCTGCAAGCCTTTCAGAAAGGTGGCGTCGATCTGGTTCTCACCGATTTGGCGACGCCGGGCTTGAATGGTGAGACGCTCATCGAGCAAATCAAGAACATGTCCCCGCAAACTCCCGTGATCCTGTTGCCCAGCAAAGCGCGGTTTTACGATCGCGATGTAAGGGCAGATGTTTTTCTTCCCAAAGGAATGTATGCGCCGGCGGAATTGCTGGAGCGCATTCGCATGCTGCTGGTGCGCAAGCGCGGCCCCAAGGGACCGCACTTGCGGCCGCCGACGAGCCCGTCTCCGCAGATTGGCGCAGCTTGAAATCGTCGATGACTTCGCGTTCTTCGCGGCGCTTCTTCGCGAATTTTGCGATTTAAGATCTTAAAACCTAAAGCACGCTAAGCGTTTGCAAAGCAGCAAAGAAAACCTGACAACGCCACGCGGCCATTCGCTTCGTGTAATAATCGGAATCGGATGGCCGCATTTATTGAAGCAGTCGAGCTGCGAAAAACCTACCACGTCGGGAAGATTGAAGTGCCCGCGCTGCGTGGTATTTCTTTCTCTATTCAGAAAGGTGAGTTTGTCAGCGTCGTCGGCCCCTCAGGCAGCGGAAAATCCACGCTTTTTTATCTGCTCGGCGGCCTTACACGCGCGGATTCCGGCCACGTTGTCGTCGATGGCGACGATTTCGGCCAACTCTCCGACGCCGAACGCACCCGCATGCGTAAACGCAAAATCGGATTTGTGTTTCAGAAATTCAATCTGCTGCCGACCTTGGATGCCCGCTCCAATATTGACATCGCGCTCGACATCGCTGGCGCCAACGGGAACCGGGACTCTGTGTATTTCAATAGAATTGTCGGCTTGCTGGGACTGGAGAAGCGCCTTGAGCACCGTCCTGCGGAGCTCTCGGGCGGCGAACAGCAGCGCGTGGCACTGGCTCGGGCGCTAATTAACAAGCCGGCCATCGTTCTAGCGGACGAGCCAACCGGAAATCTTGACTCGCAAAACTCGGAGATTGTGTTAAATATGCTACGCACTTCCAACCGTGAGTTGGGGCAAACGGTTCTGATGATTACGCACAACCCCGAAGCTGCGGCCTATGGCGATCGCATTATTCACATGCGTGATGGTGAGATCGTGACGCCAGAAAAAGATCCGCAGTGGACGCACTAGAAATGCAGAACTCAGAAATGAAGAAATTTCGTGGTTCGAGAAGCCGCCAGCAGGGTTCAGCATTCTGAATTCTATCTTCTGAATTTTCATTTGAATTTGCTTATGGACGATCTGAAAAAACCGATTCTGCCAGGGAAGGGCAACTCCGACTACGAACGCTACCTGCGCACAGACGAACTGCTTGCTCTGCAGAAGGCTCCCGAGGAATTGCTGCACCACGATGAGGTCACCTTCCAGGTGATTCATCAGAGTTCGGAATTGCTCCTGAAGGCGGTTGCCTGGGAACTGGGACGCGCACGCGCGCTGATTGACGACGGCGACTTGGCCAATGCCGGCCGGCTGATCCGCCGCGCCAATCAGATGCTTGACTATCCGATTGAGCTGTTGCACGTGCTGGAGACGATCACGCCGTATGACTATCACCTGATCCGCGCCGGATTGGGACACGGCAGCGGCCTGGATTCGCCCGGCTTCTTGGCAATGCTGCACATTGGCCCTCGTCTTGGCGACGCCTTCCACGCGCAATTGCGCAAAGCCGGGGTAAGCGTAGACGACATCTACCGACGGCACGAAGAGTTCTTCGGTCTGCACGACATTGCCGAGCGGTTGCTGGATTTCGACGAGCGTGTGCACCTGTTCCGTTTTCACCACCTGAAGCTGGCGCAGCGCATTATTGGCGGCGGGGTGGTCGGAACCATGGGGACGCCGGTGGAAGTGCTGCATCAGCGGATGGAGCACTTTTTCTATAAGGACCTGTGGGACGTACGCAACCAGATCACGGCCAAGGCCAATGCCAAGCTGGAGGAAAAGCTCAGGACCGGATCGACGTATTGATTCACCACGGAGACACGGAGAAGCCTGATTTATTTCTGCCTTTCTCGCTGTCTCCCCGGGGCCCGTGGTTTGGAATGCCAATGCTATAATTTCTAAGCTGAGCGGGAGTAACTCAGTGGTAGAGTGCGACCTTGCCAAGGTCGAAGTCGCGGGTTCAAATCCCGTCTCCCGCTCCAGAATTTGGTGGCCCCGCGCCTGCGGGGCTTTGTTGTCAGGGCTGTAGACTTTTGCAGCGTGTGCGGCTAAGTTATTGGTAGGGCGCGGTACCCAAGTGGTAAGGGAGAGGTCTGCAAAACCTTTATGCGTCGGTTCGATTCCGACCCGCGCCTCCAAATCTCTTCCCTCAAGCCTCAGGTTAGCTCGCAGCACCGGCTTGCGAACCTGGGCCACCGGCGAGCAACCACACTCACTTGAATTCGCTCGTTGGGAAGCTGTCGAAGTCAGACTTGAAGAGTCTGATGCGACAGATGAATCACGCCATCAATCGCGGAACGGGACGGCTCAATTCGACGAGCACAGGTCGTGTGGTCAGGCGGTCCAAGAAGCAGCAATTTGTACGCCTCGTCTTTACCCTCGTATGCTTCGTACTTACTACAGTTAGTCACGAATTGTGACGTAAATCACATCGCGATGTGCGGTCTCCACCTCACAATGGTGATGTTTTCGAGGGGAAGTGAGGATGGCATTTGAATGATGGAGAATGTAGAACAACCGCATGTAGAACAACCTCCTAAGCATGTTCCGCAGCCTGAAAGGTGCATATTGGCACATGACTTAAACAACAGCCTTAATCTCGTGCTTTTGCGCTGTGAAATGCTGGGCGACCTTATCAGAGACAACCGAGAAGCCTACCAGCACCTAGTTTTGATACAAGAAGCCGCGCGGCAGATGGCGCACAATATCGCTGGACGGCCGTGCCACTTGTTCGGCACGTTCAATCTCGTAAAGATAGGCGCCTGGTAAGGTGAAAGAGCCTGGGTCGATACTCTGACCCAGGTCATTCTCCCTCGAGAACTTGAGCACCGGTCCGATTGAACCCCGTTTCGCGAGACAAGAAAAGTTAACCTAAATTGTTTGGTTTTAATGTGTTACGAGGCATGCAAAACCCTCATGTTCGATTCCGATCCGCGCCTCCAAATCCCCGAAATGTTTGCTGTCTGAGGTCCCTCGCTACGCTCGGGATTTCGCCTTCGGGCTCCCGCTTCGCTCACGCCCGCACATCGGCTCAAGTTCGATTCCGACCAGCGCCTCCAATCTCTTCGGTCGAATTTCCACGAGATAGTAAGGGTCTTATGGCCCTCCCGTGCCACACCTTAGTCCCCTCGTGCCACTCCATTGCTCCGTTGTGCCATTGTCATGTTAGGTTTCTCGGCTCATTCTTATCGCACGCAAGAAGTCCCGCGGGATCTTCTAGGAAACGCGGGCCCAGGACGGTAGGAAATGTTGCATTCGCCAACAACCCGCAAGCCGGAAACAACTGTTGGCTCATCCTCCGATCCCAATCGCTTGAAAAAGCTGTTTGCCGCCATGGTCATCCTGTTTGCGACCCTGCTTGTGGTTCTGGTTCGCGACACTCAACTCTGGTTTACCAGCGATCCGCCGGAAACGGCCGACACCTGGGCTGGGCCGCAAGCGTCGTCGTCAAGCACCTCGTCGCCAAGCAACTCGTCAGCAAGCGCGTCGTTGCCAAGCAAGCCAAGCGCATTTTCGCCCGCACCAGCGGCTGAGACGCGGAATCTGACAAAGCACGTCGCCGCTAAGCACGTGCCCGAGAAGCCGGTTGAACCACCCGCGGTCGTCGCCACCGATCGCACCCCGCTGCCGCCACTGAACATTGAAGTCGTCTCTGGTACCAGGAGCCGCTCGCATGCCACGCCGGCGCCTGTGATCGTCACCTCGGCCGTCTCAACTCCAGCCCAAGTCACGAATGTCTCTCAGCGGGAAGTCACGTCTAGCTCACTGCCGCAGAGTGACCAGACGATTGTGGCCGAATTGCCATTGTTAGCCCGGCAGATGAAAGTTCAGGGTTCCGTGCTGCTGCAGGCATTGATTGCGGCGGATGGCGTGATTAGAGACCTGCGCGTGATCAGCGGCCCGGCGATTCTGGCAGTGGCCGCGCGCCAAGCCGTTCTGCAATATCGCTTCAAACCCTACCTGCAGAACGGGCAGCCGGTTGAAACTTCCGCCCGCGTCACCGTGAACTTTGCGATCCGAGTGTTGGGCGATCAGACCGCTCTGCATTTGGTCAAAGGCTCGACCAGCGGCGGATACTAATCTTTACTTCCTGCCTTGATTCCTATCCTGAATTATTGAGCAATCAAGCCACTCAACATTTCCGGAGGATCCACGAAGCAACGCCGCCACAGGGCTGCGTCGGACAAGCTTCCTTCTTTCCATTGCTTGAGCGTCGGCGTCGTGGTCGCCAGCATCCCGCCGTCGACCGAATCGAACATCACCACCAGGCCGGCGGCTGTGGTCTCGCCCGTCATCAACTCTTTGTATTCCTTTTCGAATAGTGACTTGGCAAAGTCCAATTTCGCCTTGGCGTCTCCACCCGTCGGTAAGGTTGGCTGCACGGTGATGATTTTTACGGTTTTTCCGCGCAGCGGCTCCCACATGGCGGGAAAAGACCCTATCTCCTCATGCTCCACTTCGTAGCGAGCCGTGTCGGCGGCCTTGGCCGGAGCGCTGGCTGGAGCCGGCACTGCCGGCGCGGGCATCTGCGCGGTCTCCGGCACGGACTCACCATCCATTTCTAAGTGGGAGCGCTCGATCCACCCTCGGGAAAGGCCCGAGATGCGAACATGCACCCAATTCGAATTCAGGTCGAGCATCTCGAATTCATCCTCAGCCGAGGCGAGAAACAGAACCTTGCCGCCTTCAACGGGAGTTGCGAGGACCGGCGTCTCCGGCTCTTTCACCGCAACCAGGTTGGTGGGGTGCGACTGATTTCGCAGAATCTCTTGCAGATTCTTGGCCTCGGTCTGCAATGCTTCCACATGGCGGTCGACAACAGCTGCTTGAGTTGCGACCGATGGCGCCTCGCGGTCAGCTGCCGGCTTGCCCATTCGAAACACTTGTCCTGAGGCTGAACTGGAAGGCGCATCCGGCATGGATCCCGTTGCCGCGGATGCCGACTTTGTGGCTGAACCGTGGGACGCCCCAGCTTTCGCCGGAACTGATTTTGCCGCTCCATTCGAAAGCGGCGGCGACGAGCCATTGCCCAGCGCCTCCTCCAAACGATCGAGCAGATCCGATTCCAATCTCCCATTCGAAAGCAGCACCTGGTAGCCGGATTGTGCCGGAGTCGCTCCGTTATACCAGGCCGTAATTTTAGCGCTAACATGCACGATCGATCGGCCGGAAGGACCCGAATTCACGCGCAGGGTGCATTGATAAAACCCGCGCTCGAAGCGGTCGAGAGACCGCTCCCCCGGCACTGCGAAGCCGTCCAGCGTCGGAAGTTTGCCCGAGGTGTATGGCTGGAGGCCTTTTAAAGCGTTCTCAATAACTGACGTAGATTGCGCAAATGTGCGCTCGTTTGCGGCCGATTGAGCATACCCGCCAGGGAACGATGCGATACAAGCTGCGACACAGAGCATCGCGCACCAGCGATTCCAATGCGAGTGTGCGCCACGGCGTTTCATTGCATGGACTCCAACTGCGAACGGTGAATCCATCCGTGCTCGCCATCCTCGGTTTCCACTCCGTACCAGTAGGGCGTCACGATCAGAATCACGACGTCGGAGCCGGCGGGCAACGGTTTCAAGGTAGTAGCGGTGTGGAATGGAGCTGACTTGAGATCGCCCCCGGGGGCCTTGATGACACGCTCGACTTGATGGCGCAAGTTGTGAACTTGCTGCTCTAGATTATCCGAGTTTCCCTCCACGGCAGTCAGTGCGGCTTCTTCTTCGAGTTGCTTCTGTTGCTCCAGCGATTGACGGGCGACTTCCTCCTGGCGGTGCTTTGCGGAATCTTGGGTTTGCTTTCTATCTAGTTGGATCGAGTCCACACGATCCTGCACGGCTCTGTACTCAGCGCTCTCGACGGTGCCATCGGATGGGTGAGCAAAGCGGCGGAAGTCTTCGTAGAAAATTGCGTCAATGCGCAGAATGGTTCTCGATGCATCTTTACTCTGGACGATGTACCGCACGGCTAATGTGCCTTCGTCGGCGCTTTCGTAGAAGCCCGTGGGTGAAAGCACGTTTTCGCGGACTTTGTAATAGATCTTTCCCGGGCCGTCCCAGTGCTGGAACAAAGGCGAAGATTCAGCCGGATCGGCTTTGTCGATGTACTTGTCTTTGTTGTATTCCTTGCTCCCCTCGATCATTCCGTCACTGACTACCGCTTCTACGGCCTGCACAACGTCGGCCTCCGAGGCGGATACTTCCGTGGAAAAACCATGCCCGTAATCTTCTTTTCGCTTGGATTCACGCGGATAAGCGACCGGAGCGGCGAACAAGCAGAGGAGAAAGAAAACTCCGCCGAACCTAGCGAGGCGCAATCGGGCGAGAGTTTTACCAGCGCGCAGCGATTCGGGGCTTGCAGGAATCTGGCAGTGACTCTTCCTTGCGGCCGTGAGCTCCATATACTCCAAATGCGATCTCCGAATGGAATCCAGAATGGCTCCTGGAGACCATGCGGCTGCATTAGCTCTCATACTCTGGATGCAGCCGCTGTGTCAAATCCCTTGAAGTCCGCCACGGCTCGGCAACTCGACGATGGGGTTCCTCGAAATGGATTTTGACATTCTTTTGACAAAATAAGGCCGGTGGACTCTTGACAGTCTCCACGTGGATGCGAGATACCTCGTGTAAAGTTTTTCGTGCTCGGTGCGAAGATGACCATAGCAATTCGTGAAAAGCCGGACACGCGGCCCGCCAGAGTCCCGCCGAACGGGCATGCGTCGCGGAGAACGCGCGATCGTGCCGCGAAACAGCAATCCTTGATCCAGGCGGCTCTCCATTTGTTCGCCTCGAAAGGCTATGAAATAACCACGACTCGGGAAATCGCGGCTGCCGCCGGTTGTGCCGAGGGGCTCATTCACCGCTATTTCAATGGAAAGGAAGGCCTGCTCCGCGCATTGGTGGAGTATAAGATCTCCCAGGAGGTGCAGGATCTCGGCAATCATCTGCAACCCGCGGCGCACTTCGAGGAAGAATTCCTGCGGCTAGTGGCCTGGGAAATCGAGCGGGCTTGGGAAACGGGAGATTTCTTCCGGGTGCTAATTCCGCGGGCGATAGTAGATAGTTCTCTAGCCGGCCTTCTCAATCGAGCCGTGCTTTCGGCGCGAAGCAAAGCCATTGCCAGCCGGCTCTGCCAGTACCCGCAGTGCCACAACCTCCCTGCCGACGAACTTGAAGTGCTGGTGCACTCGGTCGGAATGCTTGGCCTGGTGTTTGGCTTTATGCGTCCCGCCGTGCTCGGTCAGGATCGAGCATTTGCAAAAGAAATGGCCCTTGCGTTTGCGAGGATCCTGATGCGGGGCATCCATTTTCCACATGCGTAAAGGATGGCGCTCCCTCGGCTTGTGGCACGGACTGAATAGCAACTATCGCATACAGGCCATTTTGAGTTCATCTACAGTGATCACTGTAGCGCAGAAGTCTGAAGGCTGCGATAGAATGCCGCCCTACGCGCAAGTGGCAATCATGGATTCTACTGTCCATCTGCGGAAAATCAAACGTGAGCAGCAAATGCGGTTTGTTGAGAATGACCCGCAGTCGCACAGCGGATTGGCGCGAAGGTTTCCGAGCCAAATAATTCACTGTTCTTGGTTACAATTTCCGGCAACAACGACTTGTGTGCGCGTGGCCAAGTCTGCTGAAGACTCATCCGCGACTATTTTTCTTGACATGTCTCGACGGAACATGATACTTAGTGCGTCCACGCGCACTTTTGTGGGGTGACTCGCGGGTTCCGGCCCTCCTGAGTTTCAACGGGCCCGGAACGGGTACCGCTGATCTGCTCGGGCGGTGGCCGAAGCTGTCTTGCAACGCAATTTGTGAGATGGACATAGCCGTCAGAAGCGGAGAGCGCTCCCAGTATTCCGAGCGCGATCCATACATCAACCAGTAGTTCAATCCTTGATCGTTAGGAGGATTAAATGACCTCGCCCCGGAGGCATTTTTCCGGCTGGTTGTTTCTTGCGCTTTTCGTTTTGGGAGCGCTCCCGCAAGCCAACGCACTTCCCGCGTTTGCCCGCAAGTACGGGCTGCGCTGCTCGGCCTGCCATGAGGCATGGCCGATGTTGAATTATTTTGGACAGAAATTTAAGGACAACGGCTATCAGCTGATGAACGATCGCGATTCGCCGGTATGGCAGAATCCGTCGTACTGGCCGGTTACGTTCCGCATAACCCCATATTGGCACCGTGAAAGTTCGGATAAGGTCGCGGTAGATTCAGTGACGGGCGATCCTACCAGCGTCCCTGTGGAGCGCCAGCTCACCGGGCACGGTTTCGATCTCAGCGGACTGGACTTCCACACCGGCGGCACGCTGGAGAAAAACTTTTCGTTTTATGTGTTGCCGTCCTCCGATCCGACTGGCGCCTTCCACTTCGAAACCGTCATGGCCCGCTTGGATAACGTTCTGAACAGCCCCTGGCTCAACTTCAAGCTGGGCAAGTTCGAACTAGACAACCTCGTGTCGGAGAAACGAATTCTGACCCTGACGCCGATTTCTGGCGACTATGAGACCTACCACTTCAGTCCCCCGGGCGACGCCAACATCTTTGGGCAAATCGGCGACAATCAACTCGGTCTGGAGTACATGGGTCACTCGCTCGACGACCGGACCCGCGTATCGGCCTCGTTGTTGAGCAGCAATGACGGCAACGTAAACCTGACGACGGGCAATGCTTACAGTGGCTTTTTCACCGCCAGCCAGGCGTTCGATGCTGGCAAGCTCGGTGTCGAGCGCGTAGGCGCATACGCCATGATCGGAGAGGCGCCGATTACTTATTTGACCAGCGGCGGCGTTCCTATACCGGCTGCAGGTACCAACAACAAGGGCTTCTACCGGGTAGGCTTCGTAGGACAGATTTACCTTGGCAACCTCGACTTCCAAGTCGTGACCCAACACGGATACGACAACGCTTACTTCGGACAGGGTTACGGCAATGCCACCAACCCGAACAATGGAACGCAAGGACCGCCCGGGCTTAACTTTATCCCCGGCGTCTCTCCGATACTTCCGACGACGGCGCGAGC
This sequence comes from Terriglobales bacterium, assembly GCA_035507035.1. Lineage (GTDB taxonomy): Bacteria > Acidobacteriota > Terriglobia > Terriglobales > Acidobacteriaceae > DATJOJ01. The sequence goes on from DATJOJ010000053.1 coordinate 27,816, forward strand.
TCCAACCTGGAATGGCTATCTAGTTGAGACCCACTACACGTTTAATCCTCAGCTGATCTTTATTCAGCGGTCGGAATGGGAACGGGTGTCGCAGCAGGCATCCACCACCAATCCGGGTAATCTCGGCAACATCGACATGTACACCTTTGCCGTGCGCTGGTATCCAATTATGAATCCGCGGGCAGGTTTCGCCTTCCATGACGAATATTCCTGGCTCAGGCAAGACGGAACTTCCCCGGTTACCGGAACCAACTTGACCAGCAGCAGCTTGCTGCTTGGAATTGACTTCGATTTCTAGAGAGGACAGCATGCGTTCAAAAACATTCAATTGCTTGTTGTTGATGGCCGCAGTTGCTGTTCTTGGCTATGCGGCTGTCTCGCTCGCACAGGTTTCGTCCTATCAACAGCAGCAGTGGTTGAACACACCGGCAGTGACCAGTCACATCGGAAACATTACCGGGCGCGCCAAAGTCGCCGGCAGAGAGGAAAATAGCGGCTTCGGCGGTTACCGCAGATATTGCCTGGTTTGCCATGGCGAACTTGGCGATGGCAACGGTGAAAGCGCGAAGTGGTTCGACCCCCCGCTGTATCCCAAGCCACGAGATTTCACGCTCGCGGTTTTCGAATGCCGTTCCACCCCGACGGGAACCTTGCCGACGGACGAGGACCTGTTCAACACGATCGGGCGTGGCCTTGACCACTCCAACATGCCCCCGTGGAACACGTTTACCAAGCAAGAGCGCGCCGACATGGTGGCGTGGATCAAGCACTACTCTCCACGCTGGCAGAGCGAGAAGCCAGGCACGCCAATCACGATTCCGCCCGAACCGGAAGTCACCGCCGACCGGCTGAAAGCCGGACTGGAGGTTTACGGTCGGGTGCAGTGCTGGAAGTGTCACGGCGTGGAAGGTAGAGGGAATGGACCTTCGGCTTCCACTCTCACCACTGATCTGGGCCTACCGATTCAGCCCTACAACTTCGCCTCAGGTGATCGCCCTAAGTGCGGTTCCACCGACAGCGATATTTACAAGATCTTCATGACCGGCCTGGATGGCACGCCAATGCCATCATTCTCGGACAATATCAAGCCCGACGAAGCCTGGGACCTGGTGTTTTATCTGCGCTCGCTACAACCAAAAAATAAATTCAATATCAAAGAGAAAGAACTGGCAAAGCAACTCGGGCTGAAGCCTGTCAACCCCAATGCCAGCCAATAGCTCGCAATAAAAATCGAGTAAGGGAGAAGGCTATGAAGAGGGCGTACCGAAATCACCTCGTGATACTACTAGCTACGATAGTAGTATTAACTCTGGGCACCGTGCTCTTGGACCAGAACGTACAAGCCGCTGGAGACGGCTCCATTACCGGCAGTGTGAAACTCAGTGGCACTGCGCCTCACATGAAGGGCATTGACATGTCGAAGGATCCCTATTGTGTGAAGCAGCATGAAAACAGTCCTGTCAAGATGGAAAATGTTGTGGTGGGCTCTGGTGGTGGCTTGGCAAATGTCGTTCTTTACATCTCGCAGGGTCTGACTGGCAATGAAGCCAGCGCCGTGCCGTCTGAGCAACCCGAATTCGACCAGAAGGGTTGCATGTACACACCCCATGTGCTGGCGATGGACGTGAACCAGCAATACAAGGTAGTCACGAGCGACCAAACCACGCACAACATTCACCCGCTTCCGGCACCAGGTGCGGGCAACATTGGCTGGAACAAGTCGCAACCGCCAGGGGCCCCGCCAATTGTGACTAGCTGGAAAGCGGAAGAAGTTGCCATTTCCGTCAAGTGCAATATCCATCCCTGGATGCACGGCTGGTTCGCGGTGGTGAAGGGACCCTACGCAACCACTGACGATAGCGGCAACTATACCATCAAGAACGTCCCCGCCGGCAGCTATACGGTGACGGCGTGGCAGGAAGAATTGGGCACGCAAACTGCGAAGGTAACGGTTTCCGCGGGCGGCACAGGCAAAGCAGACTTTACTTTCAAGGCGAAGTGACTTGGGAGTTTTCGCTCGGGTCCGCACGCAATATTGCGGGCCCGAAGTTCTGACCAATCATCGGCATCTTACGAGGCGCACATGGCGAAACTCTTTGCAATTACCATCATCATCATCGCGATCGGTTCTGCGATTCCGATCGTGCAGCACACATGGTGGTTGTCAGAGGATATTTCTACGCACGGACATCCGATCGATGAACAGATGTCGGAAACCATGGCGGAAGCGGGAATCTCTTTTCTAGCCTCGCAAATCTTACTCGCCATATTTATCTGGCAGTATTCCAAGCCACGCCCAGGAGAGAAGATCAAGAATTTCCCCGGCGGAGCGGGTGGTCTGGTGATCGCCGCTTTTCTTTTGGTCGGAACCGAAGTGCTCGCGCTCGGTGCATTTGGCGCAAAAGCCTGGGCGAGCATCTATCTAACCCCTCCCGCAGCGAATGCGATACCGATTCAGGTGCAAGCGGGACAGTTCGCCTTTTATTTCCGCTATCCCGGCCCGGATGGGACTTTCGGCCCAGTTCATCCCGAAATGATCAGTGAAGCCAACCAGAATTTTTTTGGGCTTGATACTGACCACGACGCTGACGCCAAAGATGACATTGTGGCGGCGGAGATGGCCATCCCGGTGAATCGTGAAATCCATCTACTGATGCACTCGAAGGACGTCGGACACTCTTTTCACGTGCCGGAGTTGCGCGTGCATCAGGACTTCGTTCCCGGCCTGGATCTGTCGATCCACTTCACGGCTACCAAGGTCGGAAAATACGAGATCGTTTGTACCCAGTTATGCGGCTTAGGGCATTACAACATGAAGGCATATCTCTACGTCATGTCCCAAGACGACTTTGACAACTGGCTCAAGAAGGAAGCGGCTTTGCAATAACCCAGTGCCGTCGCTGACGGAGACATTCGCCTCGAGGTGAACTCAATGCACGACATGTCACATGTGGCGCATCATGCGCCCCCGACGAGCTTCATTCGCAAGCACGTTTTCAGTATCGACCACAAGGTCATCGGCAAGCAGTACTACGGCTTGGCACTCGCGGCTGTGCTGATTGGCATGTTCCTCTCATGGTTGATGCGCATTCACCTCGGATGGACCAACTTTGCGATTCCTGGTCTTCACTGGCTCTCGGCCAATGGCGCACCCGGCGACGTCATGACACCTGAGTATTATCTGCAGCTAATGACCATGCATGGAACCATCATGGTCTTCTTCGTGCTGACCACCGCTCCCTTTGCCGCATTCGGAAATTATTTTCTCCCGATTCAGGTTGGCGCGGAGGACATGCCCTTCCCTCATTTCAACATGATGTCCTTCTGGGTCACCTTTGTGGCGTTTCTGGTCATGGTCGCGTCGTTCTTTACCGCGGACGGACCGACGCTTGGCGGCTGGACTCAATATGCTCCGCTTAGTGCGGTTGGGGCAGTATCCGGCCCAGGCCAAGGAATGGGCGTGGTCCTTTGGGCCGCTTCGATTGCAATTTTCTGTGTAGGCCAGTTATTCGGCTCCCTCAATTTCATCACCACCACCTTGGACATGCGTACCAAGGGCATGAGTCTATGGCGGTTGCCACTTTCAACTTGGGGTTGGTTCATCACCTCTATTATGGGATTGACGGCATTTGCCGTTTTAATGCCCGCCTGCATTCTGCTGATTCTCGACCACGTTGCCGGAACCAGCTTTTTCGTGGCCTCGAATTTGGTTCTCAACGACCAACTGCAGCCTCATTCGGGCGGATCGACGCTGCTCTGGCAGCACTTGTTCTGGTTCTTCGGCCACCCTGAGGTGTACATCGCCATCTTGCCGGCCATGGGGATCGTGTCTCACGTTCTAGTCGCGAATATGCGCCGCCCGATGCTAAGCCATCGAGTGCTGGTTTACTCGATGGGCGCTCTGGCAGTGCTGAGCTACATGGTGTACGGACATCACATGTTCGTCAGCGGGATGAATCCGATTTCCTCGATCGCATTTTCGTTCCCGACACTGATTATCACGATTCCGTCGACGATCATCGTTTTGATCTGGCTGGGGAGTTTGTACGGGTCACGGTTACGGATTAATACCGCATCGCTTTTCGCCTTGGGCATGATCTCCATGTTCATCAGTGGCGGAGTCAGCGGTTTCTTCCTGGCGCAGCCCTCGCTCGACATCATGCTGCACGCCACCTACTTTGTGGTCGGCCACTTTCATTTGGTGATGGCGGTGGCTGCGATCTTCGGGATTTTCTCCGGCACATATTTCTGGTTCCCCAAGATGTATGGCCGCATGATGAACGAGACTATCGGAAAGATCCACTTCTGGTTGACGTTCGTAGGTGCCTATTGCATTTTCATGCCATTCCATTACCTCGGGCTGGCAGGCAATATCCGCCGATATCAGGCGTTCGTTGACGACTATCTGCAGCCGCTGATTCCGGTTCACCGTTTTATCACCGTGGCGGCTTTGGCTACCGGTGCGGCACAGCTGCTCTTTCTCTACAATTTGATCCACAGCCGTTTCTGGGGTGAACCCGCTCCCGACAATCCATGGGAGGCAACTTCACTCGAGTGGTCGACGCCGACGACTCCGCCGCCCTACGACAATTTTGGTGGCAAGCTACCGGTGGTCTACCACGATCCGTATCAATACGGCATTGAGGGCTCGACGGGCGACTACGTGATGCAAACTTCGCCGGAGCAGATCAAGACCGTCGGCGACGAAGCATAACCTAAGGTCCGAAGTTTAATGACTGGAGTTCATAAGTAATGGCGACAACGGTTCAACCGCCGAAAATCGAAGAACGACGAAGGCCCAATCGGCCTAGCACCGATTCCGGCAACGGTGGCGGGCGGAACTCAGTTCCGGCCGAAGGAAATCTACGGGCCGTGAAAGAGCATGCCCCGCCGCCGGCCTCGACAGGAATCTGGGTAGGCTTGGCCGCCATAGGTATGACATTTCTGGCGCTGACCAGCGCCTTGGTGGTCCGTAAGGGCAGTGCACTCGACTGGCGGCATTTCACCTTGCCGTCGATTCTATATTTCAATACGCTCTTACTGCTGGCCAGTAGTGTGACCCTCGAAGTAGCGCGTCGACAGGTGGCTGGGTTCATGGGCGGATCGAGAGGCAAAGATGCCAATCCCGCTCGCTGGCTGTACGTCACCTTAGCGTTCGGGCTGATGTTCGTGGCTGGACAGTACATCGCCTGGCGACAACTCAGCGCCCAAGGACTTTATCTCGCCACGAATCCCAGCAGCTCGTTCTTCTATGTGCTTACCGCTGCTCATGCCCTGCACGTGTTCGGCGGACTGGGTGGACTGATTCGTGTGATTCACAAACTCAAACAGTTGACGCTGCGACGAAGTACGCTAGACGCCACTTCGCGTTACTGGCACTTCATGGACGTCTTGTGGATATACCTGCTGTGGTTGCTGTGGGCAAAGTTGTGAAGTTCGATAACAGGAGCCAAATGTGAGCCAAGCCGATGTAGCCATGGAAGGACACGCACCCGGGCTGACTGTAGGACTACCACCCTTCTCTGTGGCGGCGAAAAAGATGGCGATCTGGCTGTTCATTATCGCCGACGCCGCGACTTTCGCCGCCTGCCTGGTGGCTTATGGTTTTCTACGCAACGGCACTCCACAGTGGCCGCGACCGTTCCACAGCATCACCAACGTGGCGATCATGACCTTCATTCTTCTCACCAGCAGCTTGACCATGCTCCTGGGAATACGGGCGGCTAAGGTCGGGGATAAGTCTTCAGCCTTTCTGTGGACGAACGTTACCGCGCTACTGGGTGTGGGTTTCGCGCTGCTTCATATCCGAGAGTGGATGGGGCTGATCGGCGAAGGCATGACGATGTTCCATAACCCTTGGGGCACCGGGCTGTTCGGAGCTGCATTCTTCAGCATCACCGGTTTACACCTCACACACGTCACCGGCGGCGTAATCGCACTGCTCGCGGTGGGCATCCGTTATAAGGGTGGCCGTTACAATGCCGACGACCTTGAGGTTGCCGGACTGTATTGGCACTTTGTCGATCTGGTATGGATGTTCGTCGTCCCATTCGTTTATTTGTTGAATCTGGCACGTTGATATCCCAGACGGAGCGGAACCATGACTGCTTTGCCTGATGTACAAAAGCACGAACCAGCGGCGAGGTATACCGATAGCGTTGGCAGGTATGTGGGCATCTACATCTGTCTTTTGGTTCTCGCCGCCCTGCAATTCGTGATTGCCTACACCAACGTAGACACCGAGCATATGTTCGCCCGCATGTTATTTGTGGCAATTGCGGAAGCTGGACTCGCCCTGCTATTTTTTATGCATCTTTGGGCGGAGAAGCGTGGCTTCCTGACATTCGTTTTGGTTTTCACCGGCTTTGTGCTGCTGGCCATGCAATACGGGTGGACCGACAGCAGCCGCATGGATGTTGGTGTCCCGTATTCGCAACCGAAGTCAGGAGTGGTATCGCAGTGATGAAACAGGCCGTGATGACTCGCTTTCGTTTGTGCCGGTGGGCGTTTTTTGGCTTGCTGGGGCTGGCTGCGTTGGCCATGCCCTTGGCAGCTTTCTCCCAGAACTGCGCCCTCTGTTATACTCAGGCGGCTTCAGCGGGCGCAAGGATGATTCAAGCTTTAAAGAGTGGAATTTTGATTCTGGTGATTCCTCCCACCCTGGCTTCCGTAGGAATGATTTTTGTCATGCGGCACAAAGATACTCAGGTGCGGCACAGCAGCGAAGCTGACGAATGGAGTCAAGACTGGTAAAATGGCGACCACTCCTGTGATGGCAAATCAGATCTCCTTGCAGACGCTCACTGCCAAGCTGAAGGACTACTACATTCTCACCAAGCCAGAAGTGAATCTGCTGATTTTGATGACAACTTCAGCCGGGTACTATCTGGCGTCGCGTGGGCCTTTTCATTTTGCTGGATTAGTAAATACGTTGGTTGGCACGCTGCTCGTGGCCAGCGGCACGGCGACGCTCAATCAATGGAAGGAGCGGGTTTGGGATGGGCAGATGCGTCGAACATCGTCTCGGCCGTTGCCGGCGGGACGAGTGGCGCCGAGCGAAGCCTTGTGGTTCGGATTGCTTTTGAGCCTGGCCGGTGGTTTTTACCTCGCGATTGCCGTGAACGGCTTGGCCGCGCTGCTCGCGGTTTCGACCCTGCTTTCCTATCTTTTGATCTACACTCCCTTGAAGCGCAGGACGCCGCTTTGCACCTTATTAGGCGCTGTTCCCGGTGCGATGCCCACGTTGATCGGATGGGCGGGAGCTTCAGCCCGTATCGATGCGCAAGCTTGGTTCCTATTTGCAGTTCTGTTCTTGTGGCAGTTCCCACATTTCCTGGCGATCGCGCTGATGTATCGGGAAGATTATGATCGTGCCGGTTACCGGATGCTGCCCCGCTTCGACCAGGATTCGCGTTTTACCCGTGCGGAAATCTTTGCCTTCACGGTTATCTTGATAGCGGTCACCCTCTGGCCGATGGCAGGACGCGGCGGTCTGGTGTATTTCGCAGCTATGTCTGTGGCTGGATTGTTTTTGCTCTATTACGTGCTGAAACTGGTCAGATCCGGATCAAAAATATTGGCCAGTCGCCTGGTTCATGCTTCTGTCATGTATTTGCCTGTAGTGCTCGCGACGTTGATGTTTTGGAAGCGTTGAGACGCTGCAAAAGCTGAAGATCACCCTCCCCTGGTTTTCCTGAGCGGTCGAGGCGGCCGCATTCTAATGCTAACGTTTTTCCCATTTTGGGAAGGTTTTGCGAGCGGTTGCACATGCCGTATCGGCGGCGATGAAAATAGCTGTTCTGATTTCGGAACACAAAATGGATTTTCGGATCGAAATTCTTCCTTCGTCTCAATCCGGTGCTAGGAACGAATCTAGTAACGGAAGTGTCCGTAAGTTGCTATGATTGGGTAATTTTGTAGCGTTGGGAGATTGGCTATGCCTCAAACCGGGCAGAACTTGCGCGGGCTGCGAGAGCAATTAGGTCTAACCATGCGCGACGTGGAGACCGCCAGCGAGCGCATCGCCGAGAAGCACAACAACGACGAGTTTCTCATCGTCCCCAGCCGGCTTTCCGATTTCGAAACAAAAGGCGTTGTGCCCAGCATCTATCGCCTCTATTCCTTAGCGGTGATTTACCGGCGGGACCTACGCGAGCTTTTGTGCTGGTACGGAATTGACTTAGATTGGGTTGCCACCGACCTAGAACTCGCTTCGCCCCCACGGTCGCATCTCTCACAAGCGCTGGCCAATCTCTCCAGTGTGCAAATGCCGGTTCGGCTGGATCCCAGCTTCGACCCTCGCCGCACGGCGAACTTTGGGCGTATGGTCGAAAAATGGGGTCTCGTGCCTATGTCTTATCTATCGCAGTTGTCGGCGTTTCAATTTACCTATGGTTACATCGGAAGCGAAGATTGGACTATGTATCCGATTATTCCACCGGGTAGTTTCGTGCAGGTTGATGAAGCGAAGAGTAAGGTCACCGAGGGACACTGGCGATCGGAATATGAACGTCCGATTTATTTTGTCGAAACCCGAGAAGGTCATACTTGCTGCTGGTGTTCGCTATCAGGGGAGAACATCATTCTGCAGCCACATCCGCTGTCTCCGGCGGCCGCGCGGGTTCTGCTTTATCCCCAGGAAGCCGAGGTCATAGGCCAAGTGGTGGGACTAGCGATCAAGATGGGCGACTGGCGTCCGATTTTCGAGCCCGCCGCAGACTCGAAAGTGCCTGAAGCACTGAACTGAAATGTCGGCTTGATCCCGGACCTGGGTCAGGCGGAAGCAGGCGATTCCATTTATCTCCCAGCCGGGCCAGATACTGTCCCTCCGGTTCGCACGCTTCTTGGCTGGATTGCTCGGCATCCACTTCCAGGTTTCGTAAGGGTGTTCTCAACACCTTTGAAAGTTCCGAGCGATGCGACTCCTGCAGAGCATTGGCTGCTCGTTCTTTTCCGTAAATTCGCGTCAGGCCCCAGTGCGAATATGCCCCGCCATCGTCGCGTAACTCCGCCAGATATTCCAGCCTGCGAAGCGACCCGGCAATGGCGCTGAGGGTCGTTTTCTGAACATCTTGAAGAGCTGACAACAACGTCATTTTTGTTTCGCTTTTGGAAACCGGAAATTATTTAACTGCTATGCAGCCAATAACTTAGCTTAGCACATGATCACGGCGACTTCCCCAAAAAAGGAGATTCGCCGTGAAAAAAAAACTAAGTTGGTTCGTCACTCTGTTGCTGTTGACCCTGTTTGCGCTGCCCCCCGCAATGCTCGCCGATGGCCCCACGAGCGACTGCACTACCAATCCGCAAGATTGTCCGCCTCCCCTTCCGCTGTCCCCCGTGCCGCATTTGCCGAGGAAGTAGCCGCAAAATGCTATTGTGGGCTACCGTGCAAATAGATATAGTTTGGGCGGTAGTCCATGCGTTTTCTGTACATTCTTTGGCACGCTCTTTGGATCGTTCACGTGGTTGTGGAAGCGATCCTTCTGGCGATTCTTGTCCGCCGCGACGTCAGGCGTCAATTCCCCATTTTCTTCCTCTACATCGCTTGGGATGTAGCACTAAATTCTTTGCTCGTCTTGCTCGATTATAGCGGTCTCAAATACGCCGGTTATTACTATCATGAGGTTTACCGCGTCGATACAACTGGAGACGCGATCCTCATTTTTTGCGTCCTCTATGAACTTTTCAGTCACCTCGTCGGCGATTATCCCGTCCTGAAAAATACGGGGAGTTCGCTCTACCGTCAAACGGTGCTCTTTTTCTTAGCAGTCGCATTGGTGCTAGCCTGGTACGCCCCGGCGTACTCGCCTGAAATGCTGATCCCGAACCTGGCAGTCCTCCAGCGCAGCGCCCGCCTTCTGCAGTGCGGTCTTCTGACTTTCCTCTTCATGTTTGCTCATTCTTTTGGTCTTTCGTTGAAAAGTCGGATGTTGGGTATCGCGCTCGGCCTTGGTATAACTGCGACGATCGGCTTTGTGCTGGCAGCGATCCGGGTACACCTAACTGCGGTGTTAGGCCCTACATTCCCAAAGGGGATTATGGAACTCATTCACCAAATGGGAGATTTGGCAGCAGTGGGCATTTGGATGGCCTATGCGCTGGCTCCGGAGTCCAGGCGCATCGATGTCTTCCCAACTTTGCCCGATGACAATCTGCAGGGCTGGAATAGCGCACTGCGGAGGTTGTTGCCATGATTGCTTCGGCCATCGTGGTCGTGCTCGTCCTGTTGCTACTCGGCATCTCGTTTGTGTTGACTCGGACCAGCGTCCTTTCGCGCAACGGCGGGAAGCAAACCGACCAGCAGTTGCATCCCGTCGACGTCGAGGCCTTTCGGAATCTGATCGATCCGCAGGAAGAGGAATACTTGCGTGCAAGGCTGAAGCCCTCCGAATTTCGGCGCATTCAGCGTCAGCGCTTGGCCGCTGCCGTGGAATACATTCATGGAGCATCCCGGAATGCGGGAATTCTACTGCATATGGCCGATGCGGCCCGCCAGAGCACGGATCCCGCGGTCGTGCAATCAGCAGAGATCCTCATTGAGCAAGCCACCCAGCTTCGCCTCTATGCTTACCAAGCCGTTCCCCGTCTCTACTTTGCCATGGCCTTCCCGAGTTGGAAAGTTTCACCCGTTCGCGTGGCGGAAGGCTACGAAGAAATGACGCGTCAGGTCGTCTCCCTGCGGACACATTATCCTATGAGCGAAGTGTCGTCGGCACTCTAAGCAATTCAAAGGGCCGCACGTGCGGCCCCTCGCAACCCACATTCTCTTGAGCTGAATTAAGCCGCCGCCATCGACGGTTGAGCGGCCTCCGTCAGCGGCATGTTGACCAGATGTTCGCTGAGGAACCACACCTGCAGTTCGTTCGTGCGAAGCACATCGCTGACCACCAGATCGTTGGTGCCATCGTCGCCAAGCTTATCGGCGCGTTTCGCCAACTCGCGGCATTGCCGAATGATGATCTGATGCGCGTCCAGCAACCGGGACAATTGGACCGGAACCTCTTCTCGGCCCTTGGGCGGACGTCCAATTTTTGTAGTCTCCGCAACATCGTGAGCCATCGCGATCGATAAGCCGCCGAGCAATTGAATGCGCTCAGCGATCCCATCTACCAGCTCCACTTGCTCGCCGAAGTGCTTATCGAAAAGCAAATGAAGTTGATAGAAAGTCGGCCCGGCGACTTGCCAGTGAGACTTCTTGTACAGATCGCGAAGCGTCATGGTGTCGGCGAGCAACTGATTCAATTGCTCGGTCATTTCCAGGCGCACCGGCTCTTCTAATTCCAACGGAAGCGCGTGCGTTACGGTCCCGTATTGTTGAATTTCGCGTGCCCGCTGATGGATTCGCGGCTGTGCATTAAGAGTCGTTCGATTCTGATTTGCAGCTGTTTTCTTTGGCATGGGTATCTCCTTTAGAGCTTGCGCGACTGACTAGTCCGGCTATTGAGGCGGCTGATTCAGACATCTTACGTCGGTCTAGCCTGCGTTGGATGATTTCTTGTGGCCGCAGGATTCCTCAGACGCGAGAGTAATCGACAAATCAGCGTTCGCGCCTTCTTCCACAGCAAAAATCGATGCAATTGTCTATGATGGAAGATATTCCCACAGTGAGGATGGAGATGGCAGCCGTGGCTGAGACCCAGACGAACGGACTGGAAGTGCTTGAAACCCGCGAATGGCTGGATTCGCTGGACTATGTCTTGTCAAAGGGCGGTCCGGAGCGGGCTGGCCGCTTGTTGCAACAGCTCTCTTTGCATGCCCGGCGCGCCGCCGGGGTCAATCTGCCATTCACCGCGACCACGCCCTACCAGAACACGATCCCTTCCATGCAGCAGGCGCCGTTCCCGGGCAGTCAAGAGATGGAGCGCCGCATCAAGAGTTTAGTCCGCTGGAATGCACTGGCGATGGTGGTTCGAGCCAACAAACTTCAGGAAGGTATTGGCGGGCACATCTCTACGTACGCTTCAGCAGCAACGCTTTATGAAGTCGCTTTCAATCATTTTCTGCGTGCCCAGACAGAGAATGGCGATCGCGACATCGTTTACTTCCAGGGACACGCAGCGCCGGGCATGTATGCGCGCGCATATCTTGAGGGCCGCATACCAAAAGAGAAGCTGGAAAATTTTCGCCGCGAACTTAAGCCCGGCGGTGGCCTTTCGTCGTATCCGCATCCCTGGCTCATGCCCGATTTCTGGGAGTTCCCCACGGTTTCGATGGGACTCGGTCCGATCCAGGCCATCTACCAGGCGCGCTTCATGCGCTACCTGGAAAATCGCGGGCTGAAGGAAGCCAAAGGCGGCAAGGTCTGGGCATTTCTCGGTGATGGCGAGATGGACGAACCGGAAGCGCTAGGCTCTATCACGCTCGCCTCTCGCGAGCGTCTCGACAACCTGATTTTCGTGGTCAATTGCAATCTCCAGCGACTGGACGGCCCGGTTCGCGGCAACGGAAAAATTATTCAGGAATTGGAAGCCATCTTCCGCGGCGCCGGGTGGAATGTCATCAAAGTGATCTGGGGCGGAGACTGGGATAGCCTTATCCGCAGCGATCGCGATGGGTTACTCGTTCGCCGCATGGGCGAGATCACCGACGGTCAATATCAGAAATATTTCGTCGAAAGCGGAGCATACTTCCGGCAGAACTTCTTTGGCACGGACCCTCGCTTGCTCAAAATGGTCGAGCACCTTTCCGATGAGCAACTGGCTCGGATGAGGCTCGGCGGCCACGATCCCATCAAAGTTCATGCCGCTTACAAAGCTGCGGTCGAGCACGAGGGTTCGCCGACGATCATTCTCGCGAAGACGATCAAAGGTTACGGATTAGGCGAAGCGGGCGAAGGCAAGAACATCACCCATCAGCAGAAAAAGCTGAACGACGATGAACTCTGGCTCTTCCGCTCTCGATTTGGGATTCCCATCGCCGACGACGAGTTGCATGAGGCGCCCTTCTATCGTCCCGCCGACGATAGTCCGGAAGTTACCTACATGCAGGAGCGCCGGAAGCAACTCGGGGGATATCTGCCCCAGCGCAAACTGCGCTCAAAACCGATTCAGCCGGTGTCGGAATCGCATTTCGAGGAGTTCTATAAGGGTACGGAAGGACGCGAAGTTTCCACGACCATGGTTTTCGTGCGGCTGCTCGCAAAATTGCTTCGCGACCCCGAGATCGGCAAACTCATCGTGCCCATCATTCCTGATGAGGCGCGCACTTTCGGCATGGAAGCGCTGTTCCGGCAAGTGGGAATTTATTCGAGCGTTGGGCAGCTCTACGAACCGGTCGACATGGACACGCTGCTTTACTACAAGGAAGCACTGAATGGGCAGATCCTCGAAGAGGGTATCACCGAAGCCGGATCGATGTGCTCGTTCATTGCCTCCGGCACAGCCTACGTCACATACGGCATCAACACCATTCCCTTCTTTATTTATTACTCCATGTTCGGCTTTCAACGGATTGGCGATTTGATCTGGGCTGCAGCCGACATGCGCACGCACGGATTCTTGATCGGCGGCACTGCAGGTAGAACTACGCTGGCAGGCGAAGGCTTGCAGCATCAGGACGGTCACAGCCACGTGTTGGCGCTTCCCATTCCGAATCTGCTCGCCTACGATCCCGCATTTGCGTACGAGATTGCCGTAATTATTCAAGACGGCATCAAGCGCATGTACGTCGATCAGGAACCGATCTTTTATTACCTGACGGTCACCAACGAACCGCTCCCCATGCCGGAAATGCCGGCCAACGGCGATGTTCGCGAGGGGATTTTGAAAGGTCTGTATCGCTTCAAGGCATCGCAGAAAAAAGATGCCAAGCTCCGCGCTCAGCTCTTCGGCAGTGGAACCATCATGTACGAAGTTCTTAAAGCGCAAGAAATCCTCGAAGAACGATACGGTGTTGCAGCAGACGTTTGGAGCGTAACCAGCTACAAAGAGCTGTATCGGAATGGCAATGATTGCGAGCGCTGGAACATGCTGCATCCCGGCGAGAAACCGCGCGTGCCTTATGTGACCCAGTGTTTGAAGGATGCGCCGGGTGTGTTGGTCGCGGCGTCGGACTACATGAAAGTGCTGCCGGAATCCATTTCGCAATGGTTGCCGCGACGCCTGACTTCCCTGGGCACGGATGGCTTCGGCCGAAGTGAGAATCGAGCTTCATTGCGCGACTTCTTCGAAGTCGATGCCAAGCATATAGTGCTGGCGACGTTGCATGCATTGGCGCAGGAAGGGCAAGTTGGACGTGATCTGCCTGAGCAGGCGATTCACGATCTTGGAATCAACGCAGAGAAGAGAAATCCGGCGATCAGCTAGGCTCTCCGTGTTCCCCTGTGATCTCTGCGTTTAAGTTTTATTGAAAAAAGATTATGACTGAATTCAAGCTCCCGGAACTCGGCGAGAATATCGATCAGGGCGATCTGGTTCGGTTAATGATTTCGCCCGGGGCAACTATCGCCGAGGGACAGCCGGTCATGGAACTCGAGACCGACAAAGCCGTCGTGGAAGTGCCGTCGTCCATCAGCGGCACGGTGAAAGAAGTTCGCGTCAAGCAAGGCGAAAAAGTTAAGGTTGGGCAGGTCATTTTCACGGTGGATAATGGAGCACGGGGATCCTCGCCCAAGCAAGAAGCTGCAGCCAAGCCGGCTCCCAAGTTTGAATCTCAGGCCACACCAAGTCCTCCGGCTGCACCTGACGCGAGCTCTGTTGCCAAGCCCGCCCGTCGTGCAACCGATAGCACGATCTCCACCGAGTTCAAGCTTCCAGAACTTGGAGAGAACATTTCGGAAGGCGATTTGGTCCGACTGATGATCTCTCCTGGAATGAAAGTTTCTGACGGTCAGCCGGTAATGGAGTTGGAAACCGACAAAGCTGTCGTTGAAGTTCCGTCATCAGTCACCGGTGTGGTCAAGGATGTCCGTGTTAAGCAGGGTGAAAAGATCAAAGTTGGACAGGTGATTTTCACGTTAGAAGGGGCAACGGCTCCTGCGCCGGCACGCCCCAAGCACGTGCCGGTGGAGCATGTTTCCGGGCAGCATGCAGCGCGGCTTGCGTTTCAGGCCGCCATTCAGGCGGAAGGAAAAACCGAAGAGCAGGCTCTGCCTCCGGATCAGCCAGCGCAGAAGCTTCCCGCCTTCAGCATGCCCACGCAGTTAGACAAGGTAATCGGCGCCGGCCACAGCGAGCCGGTGCCGGCTGCGCCGCACGTTCGACGGCTATCTCGCGAATTGGGAATCGATATCCACGATGTGAAAGGCAAGGGGCCCGGAGGCCGCATCAGCGAAGACGACGTGAAAGCTCATTCCAAATCTTTGCTGACTTCTATTGCAGCCGCAGCCCAGGCGCCGCGCGGCGCCCAGTTCGCCCAGCCCGAACTGCCGGACTTCACAAGATGGGGCAAGACTGAGCGCGTTTCTATCCGTGGAGTTCGGCGGAAGACTGCTGAGCATCTGTGGCAAGCCTGGACCACGGTTCCCCATGTCACACAAAATGACAAAGCCGACATTACCGAGCTCGAGCAGTTGCGCGCGCGCTTCGCGCCTAAGGCCGAAGAAGCCGGCGGCAAAATGACCGTGACCGCGATCGCGCTGAAAGTCTGCGCCTCGGCGCTGAAGATCTTTCCGCAATTCAATGCCAGCATTGATCTGGCGAAGGACGAGATTATTTACAAGCAGTACGTGAATATTGGCGTAGCTGTGGATACGGAGCGCGGCCTGCTTGTGCCGGTGATTCGCGACGTGGATAAAAAGAATATTGTTGAGCTGGCCGCCGAACTGACGCAGTTATCGAAAAAAGCGCGCGAGAAAAAGTTGACGCTAAGCGACATGGAGGGCGGCACCTTCACCATCACGAACCTTGGTGGCATCGGCGGGACAGGATTTTCCCCGATCATTAACTACCCCGAGGTCGCAATCCTCGGATTGTCGCGCTCGAGCACGGAACCGGTTTGGTTGAACGGAAAATTCGAACCGCGCCTGGTGCTGCCGTTGTCGCTTTCGTATGATCATCGTTTGATCGACGGCGCCGATGCGGCGCGATTCTTACGCTGGATCGCGGAGGCGTTTGAGCAGCCGTTCTTGTTGTCAGTGCAAGGATAATCTCGAAGAAAGATAATCGCATACGCCATGAGCGAAAGCGGCGAGCAGTTCTACGTCTACGTCTATATCGATCCGCGCAACTTTCAGGCTTTCTACTACGGCAAAGGTCAGGGTTCTAGGCAATTTTCCCACCTGCTAGACAGCACTGACTGCGAAAAAACAACCAGGATTAACGAAATGCGAAAAGAAGGTCTGGAGCCGATAATACGAGTGGTAGCAAAGGGGCTGACCGAGGAACAAGCCCTGCTTGTGGAGAAGACGCTAATTTGGAGCTCTCGCGGGCTGTCGAATGTCGCAACTGGCCACTTCGGCGACAAGTTCAGGCCACTTAATACGTTGCATCGTAGACTCCCGGACTTCGATTACCGAAATCAAATCCACTACTTCAATGTTGGCGATGGCAAGCACCGATCCTGGGAAGACAATGTGAAGTACTGCTACTTGGGTGCTGGCCAAGGGAAGGCTTTCCGGGATGCGATACGCGGACTGCATCCTGGAGATATAGTTGTCGCCCGCTTGAACAAAGTAGGGTACGTCGGAATCGGCCGGGTGATGTCTGAGGCGACGCCCGCGAGAGACTTTAGGGTACCGAAATTCGCTGCCAGCGCGCAGGATTGTGGGAAACTCCTCGTTGATTTGGGGCTTAAACCCGCCATCAAGGACCACTTGATTGATGACATAAAGTGCGAATATATGGTTGCCGTGAAGTGGATTAGAACAGTAGGCCGGTCGAAAGGATACTGGGAGAAGAATGCGGGGCTTTTCGCACAGAGGGGAATTACGCGTGCCAGCCTTGCCAATCAGAGGAGAACGATTCAATTCGTGCAGCGTTGTTTTGGCGTCAATCTGGAAGAGCTGGCAAATGAGAACGAAGAAATTCTGTTTGAGGTGTAAAGGACCGCAATGACCAATACCTCTAATACTCGTATTGCAGTTGTCGGCGGCGGGCCGGGCGGATACGCGGCAGCATTCTTAGCCGCCGACCTCGGCCTGAAAGTCACCTTAATTGACAAAGAGATCAACCCGGGTGGGGTGTGCCTCTATCGCGGTTGCATCCCGTCAAAATCGCTCCTCCACGTTGCCAAGCTCATCGATGAATCCCGTCACGCCAAAGATTGGGGCATCGAATATGCGGATCCGAAGATCGACGTAGACCGTTTGCGCTCCTGGAAAGAAGGCGTGATCAAGAAGCTCACCGGCGGACTGGGGCAGCTTTCGAAACAGCGAAAGGTCGAATATATCCAGGGAACGGCCGGGTTCGAGAATTCGAATACTCTGCGGGTCAGCCGCGCCAATGGCGTTACGGATTCGCTGAGCTTCGACCGTGTCGTGATTGCGACCGGATCACGCCCAGCGATTATTCCTACGCTGAAGCTCGACACGCCGCGCATGATGGATTCGACTTCGGCACTGGATTTGAGAGATGTACCAGGCAGTTTGTTGGTCATTGGTGGTGGATACATTGGCCTGGAGCTAGGCACGGTTTACGCCGCGCTCGGCTCGAAGGTTTCTGTGGTCGAAATGCTCCCCGGCCTTTTGCCCGGGGCGGACCGCGATTTGGTGCTCCCTTTACACAAGCGTGTCGAGAAAAGTTTCGAGTCAATCATGCTGAATACGACGGTTTCTTCGGTGAAGTTGGAAGCCAACGGAATTCGCGTGACCTTTGATGGCGCCGAGGTCAAGGACAAAGAGAAAGTTTTTGACAAAGTGCTGGTTTCAGTCGGACGAAAACCAAATTCTGAGATTCCGGGGCTGGAGAAAACGCAGGTTAAAATCGGCCCGCGTGGATTCATTCAAGTCAACAAACAACTCCAGACGGATGATCCCGCGATTTACGCGATCGGCGACGTGGTCGGTGAGCCGATGCTCGCGCACAAGGCCATGCATGAAGGACGCACCGCGGCTGAGGCGATTGCGGGCCACAAAGTCGCGTTTGAGCCACATGCAATTCCAGCGGTCGTTTTCACCGATCCCGAAGTCGCCTGGGCAGGACTGACGGAAACCCAAGCCCAGAAAGACGGCCGCGAAGTCAAAGTTGCGCGCTTCCCTTGGGCTGCATCGGGACGCGCCACGACCATCGACCGAACTGAAGGTATGACCAAGCTGATCTTCGACCCGAAGACCGAGCGCGTGCTGGGCGTGGGAATCGTCGGCGTGAACGCGGGTGAGATGATTTCTGAGGGAGTGCTCGCGATCGAGATGGCCGCGACGGCGACCGACTTGGAGCTGACGATTCATCCCCATCCGACCTTATCGGAGACGGTCATGGAGTCGGCGGAGATGTTCTTCGGAACCAGCACGGATGTGTATCGGCCGAAGCGGTAGCTCGACAAATGAAAGCGCGGTTTCTGATCTCACTTCTGATCGGCTGCGCCAGCGGCTTGCTTTGCTGGCTCATCCACTTGGGTCCCGATCCCAACGATTTTGCCTGGTCGCTCCAGGCCACCCGGTTTCTGATATCTGGTCGTGATCCCTATGCTGCCGCTTTTTCCGCCGCTCGCGGCACCTATCCCATCACCGTCGCGCCGTTTGCTCTCCCATTTCTCTGGGCAGGGCCGCAGTTGGCCGGCGCGCTGTTTTTCGGTGTCAGTTCCGCCCTCTTGGCTTTCGGCCTGAGCCGCAGCAGTTATACTCGCTTGCTGATTTTTTGCGCGTTCCCCTACTGGATGGCCATGCTGTGTGTGCAGTGGTCCCCGCTGGTAATGGCCGCCGCGCTTTTCTCCTGGCTGCTGCCGGCGACGTTGGCGAAACCGCAAATCGGACTTCCCATAGGCCTGACGCACCTTAGCCGTTCGGGGGTCATCGCCAGCGCTGCCTTGGCGGTCGCCAGTTTATTGTGGATGCCCGATTGGCCAGTCCACTGGCTCTCCCATATCGACTGGCCCCATTTTGTGCCCATGTTCGTGTTGCCTTTGGGGCCGGCTTTGATTTTGGGCTTGTGGTGTCGCCGTGACCCGGACGCACATCTGCTTCTACTGACCTCGCTGACTCCTCAGCACTGGTTTTACGACAGTTTCATCCTCTGGTTGATTCCAAAATCGCGGCGCGAGATCCTTGCGACCTGTCTCCTTAGCTGGGGGGCGGGAGTGTGGCGTATTCTTCACACTCCCCGTACTCGTGCAGAATTTGGAGTGGCCGCCGTTGCTTGGATTTATTTGCCGATGTTGGCGATTGTGATATGGCGGTACGCCGCGGCTCGCTCCTGGTTGGGAAGCATCGAAGTCGCCGACACGTTTGCCGCGTCCAGCTATACTGAATAGCTCTCACACATCATGGAGGCATAACCGTGCGCCCACTTCTACCGTTGTTGTGCTTCGTTCTAATCCCAATGGTTCTCATCGCTCAGGAGACATCGATGCAAACTTCCGCCAAGACTTCTCAGGCCGATCAGCCCGCCTGGATGACTTCTTCGATCACCAAGATGGAAAGCGAACTGGTCGGCAAGTATGGCGAGCCGCAGCGAACCCGCGCCCAGCGCGGCCTGAAGCAAGTCTCGGAGTTTTGGCGAGCGGAAGACGGCGACGAGACCGTGTTTGAAGACTTTGTACGCACGAACTTTGCCGGTGATAACGCGACGCTCGACACCATGTTCGAACGTTATCAGCTCCTGCTCGAACAGCTCGGCGGCCACATGCACGAGATCAGCCGCGAGTTTCGCAATCAGCAGGACCTCGATCTCGGCCCGGTGCTGCCCTTCGACGAAATTTTTGGCGGATATGATCCCGGCGCGCACGTCATCGACGATTTCTTCAACAACAAGCTGGCGTTCATCGTTTTGTTGAATTTTCCCCTGACCACCCTCGACCAGCGCTTGCATGATGGTCCAAACTGGACGCGGCGTCAATGGGCGGAAGTTCGCCTCGCGGAGAACTTCGACAAGCGAGTTCCAGCGGATGTGAACCTGGCCATTGCCCAGGCGGCGTCGGATTCCGAGCAGTACATCGCGCAATACAACATCTGGATGTATCACCTCGTCGACGATAAAGGCCAGCGGCTGTTTCCACCGAAAATGCGTTTGTTGAGTCACTGGAATCTACGCGACGAGATAAAGGCCGACTATTCCGATGCGCAGAATGGACTGGCAAAGCAAAAAATGATTCAGCAGGTAATGGACCGAATCGTCACGCAGACGATCCCGCAGGTTGTGATCGACAACCCCAATGTCGACTGGAATCCTTATACCAATGAAGTCAAACCTGCAGCTGCCCACGATTCCGACGAAAAGGCTCAAAACAGCAAGCCGATCACCAATGCTCCCGAGCCCAACACGCGGTATGCCATGCTCTTCAAGGATTATCTCGCGGCAAGGAAGGCGGACCCGTACTCTCCGACCGCTCCCACACTCATGGCGCGGCGGTTTGACGAAGACCGCGAGATCCCCGAAGAGCGCGTGAAAGCGATGCTCGAGCAAGTGCTGACTTCACCTCTCGTAGCCCAGACGGGCAAGCTCATTGAAGCACGCCTCGGACGCCCGCTGCAGCCATTCGATGTCTGGTACAACGGTTTCCGTCCGGGGAGCAAATATAGCGAGGCGGAACTGGATGCTATGGTCGCCAAGCGCTATCCGGCGGCCGAGGCGTATCAGAAAGACATTCCGAATCTGCTGATGAAACTGGGATTCTCGCCGGAGAAGGCTCAGTATGTCGCAAATAATATTATCGTGGATCCGGCGCGTGGCTCGGGCCATGCCATGGGCGCAGAAATGCGCTCGGAGAAAGCTCATCTGCGTACGCGAGTGGAAAAAACCGGAATGAACTATAAGGGATTCAACATCGCGGTGCACGAAATGGGACACAACGTCGAGCAGACGTTTTCACTTAATGAAGTCGATTACACGCTATTGTCGGGTGTGCCCAACAATGCGTTCACGGAGGCGCTGGCGTTCGTGTTTCAAGGCCACGATCTCGAACTGCTTGGCCTGCCAGCGCCTGACGCCAGAGCTCAAGCAGAAAAAACGCTCAACGATTTCTGGGGAACGTACGAAATCGCCGGTGTCGGATTGGTCGACATCGGAGTCTGGCACTGGATGTACGACCATCCCAACGCCACGCCCGCGGAGTTGAACGCGGCGACCGTACAGCTGTCCAAGGAAATCTGGAACCGGTATTACGCGCCGGTATTTCACCAGAAAGACGTGGTGCTGCTCGGGATTTACTCACACATGATCAGTTACTTTTTGTATCTGCCGGATTATCCCGTGGGCCACATGATCGCCTTCCAGATTGAAGAGCAGATGAAGAAGGCGGGCGCGATCGGCCCCGAGTTCGAGCGCATGGCGCGGGAAGGCCGAGTGACGCCTGATTTGTGGATGATCAATGCGACGGAGAAACCAGTCGGCCCAGAAGCCCTGCTGGACGCGACACAGAAGGCGTTGTCGACGGCGAACACTAAGTAGTACGAGTACTTGCGCTTCGACTTGCAAACCACCAGCGCAAGAATAAATGCGTTGGCCAATAGACCATGATCGGCACGACAATCAAGTATCCGAGCAGATAGAGCGGCCCGGGCACGGCATGTTGCTCGCGATAAAAAAGTCCGCGGGCCCAATTCACATCGTATTGTGGACGCCAGAAATAATTGATGGGCACAACGACCCATGTCATCAAAGATTGCAACTTCCATCCCCGATTGTCATATCCGAGGCGCCATAGCGCCCAAAGCAGCAACGGAGGCGTGACCACATGGAACAAGCTGAGCAGCCGCACGATAAGCGGCAGATGCGGATCAAACATGTACTCCGTCCCGCCGATAATGTGCACGCCGCTTATGAGAGTGCCTATCAAATCGATCAGGTAGAGCGTTTGAAACAGCAATAGTCCCGTTGCCTGCGAGGAAAAAATCAGCGGGCTTTCGAGCCAAAGGGCAATTCCGATCAGAAGATTTCCCAGATCGCAGAAGTAGAGAAAATTCTGCGCCCCGTATTGATGCCAATAAATCGGCGCCCAAACCACCAGCCAGACGGTCCAGCCGATTTTTAGCCAAAGAGGAATTCGCATCGCGGCCATTGTAAGAGAGGCGACGATCCCTCCCAAATCAGGGCGGAGAAGCACATAAGTCGAATGACCTCCGTAACTTGAGTGCTTTCATCGCCGTACCTACGATTCCAGTATGAGCTACCGGGCCCTCTTATTCTGTCCTGACGAGAAAACGGCGCGCACCGTCACGCAAGTCCTTACTGAGCTTGATTTTAGCGTCGAGACCTCGGCCGAGCCATTTGCCGCGGTCAAGAAGCTGACCAGCGAGCACTTCGACGCGCTCGTGGTCGACAGCGACAACCAACAGAACGCGACCCTGCTGTTCAAGACCGCGCGCAATTCGGGCTCAAATCAGAACTCGCTCTCAGTCGCTATTGTCGAAGGCCAAAGCGGGGTAGCCAAAGCATTTCAGATCGGCGCCAATCTAGTTTTGACCAAGCCGATCAATGTCGAGCAGTCTAAAGGCACGATTCGAGTGGCACGCGGACTCCTACGAAAGACAGAAGCCGCAAAGGGACCGGCCGCGACTCCGGCGAGTGATCAGAATTTCGGCACCAGCTTTAACAACCGGGATTCCAGGACTCCAATTTCTGATCGGCCGGTTACGACCATGCCACCCAGTTTGATATCACCCCCTTCTGGGCCGGTCATTGCTTCACCAACCGCTCTTTTTGATGTGGAGAAAGAACCGATCCCCACGCCTGAACCGATGGAAGCGGCAGTGCTTGAATCCATGCCTGAGCCGATTGTGAGTAAACCGCCCGCAAGCCCCATCGGCGGCCCATCCGTATCCAAGACGTCTTCATGGCAACCGGTTTCTCAGCCCATGGCGCAGCCGATGGCAACAGCCCTGCAACATGCCGATCAGGCATTAGGAAAAACGAAGTCTGAGTCGCCAGTCGGACACGCGATTTTCAGTCATGCAGGTTCCGGCACAGCCGCTGCGGCAGCTCCCGCTCGCGAAGTCAGCAAGGTTGAGGAGGAAATCGAGGCCTTCGAAGCGACCGAGTTATCGAAAACGCCGATCGCGGCCGCTTCACCATCAGGCAGCCGAACCGGCCTGATCGCGGTGTTCGTGGTGGTCGCGGTGGCCGCAGCTGGGTATTACGGGTGGACCAAAATGCACTTGGGGGCTTCGTTCGTCAAAGCTAGCAAGCCCGCTCCGGTTGCCCAAGCTCTTGCCCCGGCCGTTACAACACAAACTGCGCCCTCCACTTCGTCCCCGGAACCTTATAGTGCTGTGGTTACGGCGACGCCGTTGCCGCGTACAGCTCCAGTGACTACGCCCGATGCGCCACCAGCCGCAGCAAAGAAAGCTGTCACCAGTATCTCGGTCGGCGACGTTAGCAAATCGGTGGCGAGCGTGCCGAGATCCGAGGTTCTGGTCGTGAATAATGGACCTGCGAAACCGGCATCGTCCCCGCCGACCACTCAGTCTGACACCGAGCCAGCGCCCGCGCCTTCTATCGTCTCATCGGGATCCGAAGCCAGCGCAGTTTCTGGATTAATGGAAATGCCTGCCAGCACGCCACAACCGGCGGCTCATACACTGCGAATCTCGCAGGGCGTTTCGCAAGGTCTGCTGGTCAAGAAAGTCGCACCCGTATATCCGCAACGCGCCCTAGCGATGAGCATTCAGGGCGCGGTTGAATTGCTAGCCACCATCAACAAGGACGGCAACGTTTCCGAGGTTAAGCTGCTCAGCGGCGATACTATGCTCGCCCGGGCCGCCATGGATGCGGTCAAGCAATGGAAGTATAAGCCCTACTATCTGGACGACAAGCCGCTGGAGATCCAGACACAGATTACGGTGAACTTCAAAGCGCCTTGAGTAGACTCCGGCTGCATCTGCAACGCGCGGAGCTTGTCTCTGCGCGTTTGTTTTTTTTATGCCATCGCTGGCAAAGAGCGCCTGAAATCCCACGCTATAATGTAAGGATGTCTGCCCGCTGAAGTTTCCATCTGAGGGTCGCCAGTGTTCAAAAGGGTGATTGACCGGGTTCTGGCTAAAAGCTAAGAGCTAGCAGCTAGACGCTTACATTCATGGATTTCAAACTCATCTGTGACTACAAACCGCGTGGGGACCAAGGCAAGGCGATTGAATCGCTGACTCGCGGTGTGTTCGACCGGGAACAACATCAGGTTTTGCTCGGGGTAACCGGATCTGGCAAGACTTATACGATGGCCAAAGTCATCGAGCAAGTCAATCGGCCAGCCCTGGTTATGGCCCATAACAAGACGTTGGCGGCCCAGCTGTATCACGAATTCAAGAGTTTTTTTCCGCACAACGCGGTCGAATATTTTGTCTCGTATTACGACTATTACCAGCCCGAAGCGTACGTTCCCGCGGCGGATCTTTACATCGAGAAAGAAGCCACCATCAATGACGAGTTGGACAAGCTGCGGCTTTCGGCAACGCGTTCATTATTTGAACGGCGCGATTGCCTGATTGTTGCCTCGGTCAGCGCGATCTATGGCTTGGGATCGCCGGAGGCGTATTACGGCATGATGTTGTTCCTGGAAAAAGGCCAGAAGATCAAGCGGGAAGACATCACCCGCAAGCTGGTCGACATTCTCTACGAGCGCACGGATGGCGATTTCCGGCGCGGAACTTTCCGTGTGCGCGGAGATGTCATCGAAGTTTTCCCTACTTATGACGACATGGCATATCGCATCGAACTGTTCGGCGATGAAGTTGATGCGCTCTCGCAGATCGATCCGTTGTTCGGAACGGTAAAGCAGAAATATGCTCGCTTGCCGATTTACCCGAAGACCCATTACGTCATGAAAGAGGAGACGCGGTCCCATGCAGTCCAGACCATCAAAGAAGAGCTCGCGTGGTGGGAAGCGGAACTGGAGAAGCAAGGACGCGTAGTTGAGGCGCAACGCGTGCATCAGCGCACAATGTATGACCTCGAAATGATCAAGTCGATGGGCTACTGCCATGGAATCGAAAATTACTCCCGGCATTTCACCGGGCGGCTGCCGGGCGAGCCTCCACCCACGTTGCTCGATTACTTTGCCCGCGATTATGTGATGTTCATCGACGAGTCGCATCAGACGGTACCACAGCTGCACGGCATGTATCATGGCGACCGCTCTCGTAAAGAGACGCTGGTCGAATATGGGTTTCGCTTGCCGTCGGCGCTCGACAATCGCCCGCTGACCTTTGAAGAGTTTGAGCACCGCACCAATCAGTTGATTTATGTTTCGGCGACGCCGGGACCGTATGAGCTGACGAAATCAGCGGGCGTGGTGATTGAACAGATTATTCGGCCGACAGGACTGGTCGATCCGCCGGTGGATGTGCGGCCCGTCAAAGGACAGATCGACGATCTGCTGCATGAGATTCGTGATCGCGTGGCTCGCGGCGAGCGCGTGTTGGTAACGACTCTGACCAAGCGTATGGCCGAAGACCTCGCCGAGTATTACAGCGAAGTTGGCGTGAAATGCCGCTATATGCATTCTGAGATCGAGACCCTGGAGCGCGTAAAAATCCTGCGCGACCTGCGCAAGGGTGAGTTCGATGTGCTGATCGGCATTAATCTACTGCGCGAGGGGCTGGATTTGCCGGAAGTTTCGCTGGTTGCGGTTTTGGATGCTGATAAAGAAGGCTTTTTGCGGTCTAGCGGATCGCTCATTCAGACCATCGGCCGCTGCGCCCGCAATTTGAATGGCCGCGCGATTCTTTACGCCGATCGCATGACCGACTCGATGAAGAAGGCGATGGGCGAGACCGACCGGCGGCGCGCGATCCAAGAAGCCTACAACGCGGCAAATGGAATTACACCGGAGTCGATTGTGCGGCCGCTGGAGATGTCGCTGGCGAGCATCGTCGAGGCCGATTACGCAGACTTGGCGAGCACAGAGGCTGAAGGGATTCCCGAATTCAAGTCGCAGGAAGAGCTGGATGTTTACGTTGGTAAGTTAGAAAGCGACATGCGGGAAGCAGCGAAGCGGTTTGAGTTTGAGAAAGCGGCGAAGTTGCGGGACCTGATCAAAGAGATGAGAACGAAAGAGTTTTTGTTCGCGTGAACAGGCTCAGAATGATTGAGCGCACCAATAGAATCCTAATCCTCTGTGTTGCGTTGGCGATTTCAGTTTTGGTGACGGGCGGGTGCGAATGGTTCCCCGAATCGACCTTTGAGCTCGCAAATGAGTCGAGGTTGCCAATATGGATTACTCTCCCGCCGGGACTAACGCGCCCAGACGTTTCGCTAACGATGAGCTACTACATTTGGCCATGGGGCAGGAGGGCGACATTTACATTGAGAGACAAGGACGGGCGCACGTTGGCAAAGATCCATGGGAAGGTAACGGGCTCAGAGCCTTTGCACCTTAAACACCCTCCGCCTGGATTTCCTGCCGGTTATCCGGCCTACGAAATAATCGCTGTAAATGGCAAAACCGAGATCATCGAACACAGGAAAATGGAGCCGATATTTTATGTGACGGATGACCCTGCTGTTTGGAGAGAACTCGGACAAAAGTAAGAGTGGGAGGGCAGGATGCCCATCGGGTCCGAATGATTTGCTTACCAACTGCAGATTCCTCGTCGCTGCGCTCCCCGGAATACCAAGTCGGGCACCTTAAAAGGTGCTATACTCCCCCTCATGTTGGACATCACGAAAGATATTCAGTCCCTGACTACCTTCCGCCGGCGATCGGGCGATTTCATCAAGCAGATCAAGAAAAGCAAGCGGCCGGTCGTCTTGACCGTCAACGGAAAGGCCGCTGCCGTCGTCCAAGACGCGGAGGCCTACCAGCACCTGCTGGATGTTGCCGCGAGAGCCGACGCCACTGAAGGTATCCGTCAGGGGCTAGAGGATGTAAAGAAGGGGCGGGTCCGCGCCGCCACAGAATTCTTCGAGGAATTCGAAGCCCAGCATGGCTTACGTCGTTAGGATCGCAGCGCGGGCTGAGCGCGACCTAGCATCGCTCTACCGACATATTCACGCTTCGGAATCGATCACAGCCGAGCGTTGGTACGCCGGAATGAGGCGGGCGATTCTCAGCCTTGCGGTGCGGCCAAATCGCTGTCCAATCACGCCCGAGAACAAACGACTCAGGCACCTGCTTTATGGTCACAAGCCTCACGTATATCGCGTGATCTATCGCGTCGACGGACGGCAACGACGGGTTGACATTCTCCATATCCGGCACAGCGCCCGGCGTCCGTTTTGGGGGAAAACACAGAGATATTCCCCTGAAGTAAATTGACATGGTTGTTTAGCAAGCGAATACTGGTGTTGGACAGAGTGCACAGCACCACGTGATTAATGGCTCCGGCTTTCGGAGCCATTCTTGCATGTGTGTCCCCTCCGAGCACCATTTCGTCCGATGCAATCCTAAAGAACAGACGATTCCTCACCGCTAAAGACGGGTTCGCAATGACAAGTTGGAAGGAATCTGCTCAACCGTCTTTCACTTCACCCTTGTCTGGTCCGTGATCCAATTCACCTCCCAGGTTTTGCCACCGTCATCGGAGAAGGATTGCTCGAAGTGTGGCGCGTCGGTATCCAGCTTCGTCCAGTCGAACCTGATCAGGATGGTTTTGCCGTTGATCGTGTCCTGGGCGAAAAACTGGCCGTGCCCGTCTTTGAACTCGCCAACCTGCGGCGGATCGAGAATGCCAATCTTGCGGTTCGCCCAGTACAAGCGCCATTGATGGGAGCTCGGATTGTAGACACGCAAAGTAAGACCTGTGATGTGGCCGGTGGGACCGTCAAGTTCGATCGTGTCGAGGTCAGCGCCGCCGTCCCAGACCTTGTAGCATTCGCCCGCGCCCTCGAACTCCACCCACTGATTGGAACCGGTCAAAGGATTCATGCGGCGCTTCAGGTGATATTTCCATTTGCCGAGCAAAGGATCGAAGTCGTGTTGACCATCGCGCTCGCTGACGGCGGATTGAGCTACACCAGCGGCATTTGGGCTTTGCTGCGCGAGCACCTGAACAGGTCGAAACACCACAGCGAAAGCACACACCAGGAAAGAAATAAGAATGTGTCGGATGTTCATCACTACCTCCTGTGATTGGCAGTTAAGGTCACCACGCGGAAAAACATAGATCAATGAGGCAGCGAATGTGCGAAAGCGGAGTAAAAATAAGTAAAAAGTTGTGAAGAGGAAAAGCGAATCAACGGCAGGACGAAGATCTTGAAAACTACCAGCCCGCGGCCACGCTGCGCGGAGTCTCTTCTTTTGCGGCTTGCAGGCTCACGACCTTGAGCTCTTTTTCCAAGGAAGAAAACCGTTGCAGAATTTCGTGCATACGCAACGACATGTGACGAATGGTTTCAATCTGTGAGCGTACGCCTGCAGAAAGCGTGCCCGGTTCCAGGAGCAACAACTCGGAATTGCCAAGAACCGAAGTCAAAGCGTTGTTCAGGCTGTGCCGCATATCGAGCATGTAGCGGCCCAAAGTCGCCTGCGATTCAAGCTGGGCGTTGGTTTGTTCCGCGCGGCCGGCGCGAGCTTCGGCATTGGCGCGTTGCAAAGCCTCGCGCGCCAGCAGAATCAGCGTATCCACCCAATTACCGTCTTTTTGCCACGCAAGAGCTCCCGGCCAGCGATGGTGAACTATCTGCAGCGTAACTTCGTCGTCGGCCAGGAATAGAACCCGCTTGCCGGCAGCCTCCATCGCTTCCAAAACTACGGAGAGCGCTTGCGAGCGAATTGCCCCGGCGATCGCCAACTGAAAACTTCCCGGATCGAAGGCGAGAGAGACATCCGTGCTCATCAAGGTAAAGCAGGGCAGGTTGCGCTCCGACTGCCATCGGCTGGTCACGAGACGCGAAAATTCCGGATCGTCAGAAATGATTAATACGGTGGCCTGGTCCACGATTCTTTCTCATCTCACTGGCGTGCTTACTTCTGGTTATTGTCGCTCTCCACTCCGCTTTCGCTCCAACCCGGCGTGTGAGCCGAAACTTCGAACTCCGGCACTTCGGCGGAAGCAACTGACCCTGCACCGGCCGCTGCAGCGGCAGCGCGCGGTGAAGCTTCTGCAATTTGTCCCGTCCGCGACAATGCCGCTTCGACCGAAGCCCGCAGATCGACCAACATTCGCAGCGGTTGTCCGGAAGAATATTCGGCATGGAACATTACCCGCCAGGACTGGCAAATCATGCGCAAGCGGGAAATCGGCTCATCCGCCGAAAACTGCGCCCGACGGCAATCCAGCGTGCTTACGCCACGCGTCTCGAGTTCCCGGAGGCCGTCGAGAATGCTATTGAGGTCCTGATGCATGAGCCGGAAGAAAACCCGGCGCATCAGAAAACTAAAGCGAGCAAATGCCACCATCGCGGTGGGCAAAAAGTAGTTTTCGTTCGTCGAAGCTTTCAGCTCTCTTCCCTTTTCCAGGATGTGACTGGTGAGCAGCTCGTTTAGGCTTTTGCAACCGTTGGCTTCGCCAATCAATTCATCGAGTGGCTTGAGCCAAGCCGGAAGGTCGCGATCAACCGAGCCCAATACCGGCTCTAGCGTTTGGGCGACATAAGCCATGTCGACATCGGAGTCTTCCAGACGAGAAGGCGCAGCGTGAGAAAAATATTGGACCAGCAGGAAATCGATCTTGTCGCGATCGGAACCGCTGTGCTGCTCTTTATGCAAATGATGTAGCAGCAGAAGCCGCAGCGCTTCGTCGCTGGCTAACGTTGTCGTCTGCAGGAATTGGCGTAGCTGATGGACCTGAATTTTCTGGTCGACATCGCAGAACCATTGCCGCGCCTGGACAATCGATTCCTCTGGAGGGGCTTCGACGCCCGTCTCAAGGTCGGTGCAGGACGGCGTTTCAATGACGAATTCTCGCGCCACGGCGGCGTAGAGAGGGTAGAGTTGGCGGGCGTTCTGCCACTCGTTGTGCAGTTCGTTCAGTTGCGATGAAGGAGTCATGATTTCACGATCCAATTGGCAACCTCGCGGGTAAAGCGGGCCGCCACCGCCGCATGGCCGCCATTATATTGCAGCGCGACCACGCAGGCTTCGGTATCGAGGGTGCCATCTGAGTTACGCAGGCGCAGCTTGTCGGCGAACTCCAGCGGCAAGCTCGAGGCAAAGAGAACCTCGTGCGCCGTTCCGAATTCGATGACCGTGGTTTCGCTGATGGTGTTGCTGGCCGTGCCAAGACGGGTGAGGCGGACCGGAATCCGCACTTGAATGGCGGTCGGGAAGAACTGTGCCAACTTGCGAGTGGAGCTCTCCCGATTCGACGAAGCAGGCGCTGTGGCTGGTTTTGACACTACTTGCCCCAAGTTCACGCGATGCGGCCTGGAGTCCCGACTCTGCCGGTTAGCACGGGCCCGGGCGTCCGGGCCGCATCTGCACAACGATGAGTGCACGGGAGAGGCCAAAGGCGGACCTGTCGTTACGAAAGCGCAGTCTTAAATCTCAATGAGATACGGGTATACATAATCGACGAGAGGTGGTCAGGCGTCCAAACCGCGTCTCAGATTGAAACGGCGTCTCACGTTTGACGACTTCCTCCCGATAGTTTCCGCCGATATCGGGCCGCTACAACTGTGCTCCCGCGGCGGCTTGACCCGCTAGAAGGAATGTCTTTGGATATTTGCCTTCGCCGCACAGTTTGAACGATCCAAAATCCTTATACCACTTGCCCTCCGGCACTAGCGGGCGCGACTCGATCCAGATCCGCAGCCGGTTCAAGTCAGCAAGACTGATTTTCCGGTCGCGCATTCGTTCAGCCAGATGTTCGCGCAGCGGCGCCGGCAATCGCGACCAGGTCTCGATTTGCGGCATTCATTCACCGAACATAAGCCGTCCGAGTTCATCGCCTAATCGTTTAGCCTCGGTGGCATCGGTCGAGGCCCGGAACCGTTCCGCCAATTCGAAGAAGGCCTTTTCCTTCTGGCGTTGCGCCTCGATTCCATCCTCGATGAGTTCAACCAACACGCGGTTATCGCTTAAGCGGCGGCGTTTTGCCAGACGATCCACCTGTTGGGCGACTTTTGCGGGTAGGGTTACGCTGCGGCGAACCTGCTTTGCAGTCGGCATGCCACCATGATACACCACTATGGTGCATTTTGGTGCCAGAGAAGAGATTATGGTCGCACCTCACCCGCCTCAGGGTTTGAATGGTGATTGAACGATCTCAAAGACGACACCACAGCCGCCATCACAGAAGGTGCCCATGCCACCAAATTGGGCCGTCCCGTACAGGTTGCCGGCCTGGTCCTCGACAAGCCCGGCCACGGGACTATAGCCATCCGTGCAATTGGTCTGCGAACAGAAGCTGTAGAGTACAGTCTCGGCGGGGGCAGATACAATCTTGAAGACCGTACCGTAGTAGTCGATGCCAGATAGTCCGTAGCGAGAGGCAGTGCCGTAGAGCGCGCCGCGTTTCGAGTCGACAACAACCCCTGCCACAGGATAGCCTCCACTTTCGCTGGCCAAGGAAAATGTGTATTCGCCGCCTTTTGGGGTCAGCCGAAAAACTCCCCCTACCTCGCCCGTCCCCCCACCCGCGACAGTACTGTAGAGATTGCCGCGTGGGTCGAAACTCACGGTACCGAACGGGCTGCCGCCTTGCTCCCCGCCGCGAAACGCGTACAAGACGGTTTCAGCCCAGCCATTTTCGGCGGGAGCAAGCTCGTAGACGGTTCCTGAGCCGACGGACTTAGGCGCGCCGCCCATGCTCGTTGTGCCATAGAGGCTGCCGGCTTTATCGCGGGTCACGCCCGCTTGCGGACCTGCCCCATCTGGGCAGGCATTCCCCTGCCCCAGAGAGCAGAAATTATAAAGAACAGTTTCCGTCCATCCGTTTGCGCCTGGAGACAACTCAAAGACCACTCCTTGATCGGGATACGCGATCGAGTGACCCGACCCACCGTTCGTGGTGGTCCCATACAAGTTCCCCGAAGCGTCGAGGACTAACTGGCTTAGTGGAAGGCTCCCGTCGAGGCACTGATTATTCACTTCATTGCTGCAGAAGTTATAAAGCACAGTTTCCGTCCAAGGGCTGCCGGGGACCAGTGGGGGAGATATTTTGAATACAGTCCCGCATCCGGACAAGTCAGGTGGACAATTCGGTGAGCCACCTTTCTCAGTAGTGCCGTAGAGATCCCCTGCGGAGTCCAGCACGAGGCCTGCTGAGGGAAGGTAGCCGTCAAGACATCGCACACCCAACTTATCGCTGCAGAAGTCGTAAAGGATGGTCTCGCTCCAATTCCCGTTTGTCCCTGGCGAAAGTTCGAACACGGTGCCTCCGCCGGCTGCACCGCCATATAAGGTCGTGCCGTAAATATTCCCCGCCTGGTCAAAAACAAGATCAGCAACTGGATTCTCTCCGTCGGGGAAACCCTCAAAGCTATACAGGACCTTGTACTGTTGCCCCGCGGCGAGGCTGCAGGTCACAAGCAATGCCGCAATGCAAAGGACGGTCCTGTTCATGCCGTTTCTGCAAAAAGCCAAACCATTCTAACCCGGCTCAGGCAATTGCTGAACAGGCTGAAAGTCCCTAGTTTTTTGTCGGAATCAGAAATTGGCTATTGCAGCGTCTGGCTGGTGGTCGCCAATCCATGGCCGCCGATGTTGTAGCGCTTCAACTTGCGGTAAAGCGTGGCCCGGCTGATGCCGAGCATACGACCGGCAAGCGTCTTGTCCCCTTTCACCTGCTCAAAGACGCGTTGAATCGTGGTGCGCTCGATGTCTTCTAGGTCGGTGGAATTCAAACCCTCGGTGTGCGAAAAGGCCGCCCCATCGGACGGTGAGGAGGACGCGATGCTGTTGGGCAAGTCACTGACATCAATCGTTCGGCGGTCACCCAAGGCAACCGCACGCTCGATGCAGTTTTCCAACTCGCGGACGTTACCCGGCCAATCGTACTGCAGCAGAGATTTCATGGCCGTACTGGTCACTTGAATCGCGCTGCCAGGAGCATAGCGATCCAGGAACCAGTGCACCAGCATGGGAATGTCGGAACGGCGCTCGCGCAACGCCGGCAAATGAACGGTGACCACGTTCAATCGGAAATAGAGATCCTTGCGAAAAGTTCCAGCGCGATACTCGGCCTCGAGATTGCGATTGCTGGCGGCAATTACGCGGACTTCGACTTTGATTTTTTGATTGCTGCCGACCGGGCGAATTTCTTTTTCCTGCAGAACGCGAAGCAGCTTGGCCTGTAGTTCGAGCGGCAACTCTCCCACTTCATCAAGAAAGATGGTGCCCCCACTCGCCGCCTGGAACAATCCCGCTTTTGACTTCAATGCGCCAGTGAACGCCCCTTTTTCGTAGCCAAAAAGCTCGCTCTCGATCAGCGTAGGAACGAGCGACCCACAGTCGACCGCTACAAAGGGACGGCTGGCAAAGGTGCCGCGAAAATGAATGGCACGCGCAACGAGTTCTTTGCCTGTACCGCTCTCTCCGGTGATCAGCACAGGCGTGCGGGTGTCCTTCAGCCGCCAGACCATGCGCAAAACATCCTGAATTTTCGCCGAAGAGCCGACGATGCCGTGCAGGTCGCTTTCGGTATCAACCCGATCGCGCAGGAACTGGTTCTCCTCGACTAAACGAACTTTTTCTGCCATGCGGCGTAGAAATAGACGCAACTCCTCCAGCGGCGAAAACGGCTTGCTGATGTAGTCATAGGCGCCGAGTTTCATGGCTTGCACAGCGGTTTCAATCGATCCGTGACCGGTCATGACCGCAACTTCCGTGTGCGGAGATTGCTTCTTCACTCTCTCCAGAAATTCGAGCCCAGTCATGTTGGGCATGACCAGATCGGTCAGCACCATATGAACGGGATGGGTTTCCAGCAAGGCGAGCGCCGTTTCACCGCTGTTCGCTTCCATGCAAGTGAAGCCCAGTCCTTCGCCAACGGTCATGCAAAGTTTGCGAATGCTCTGCTCGTCGTCGACGACTAATAATCGGATTCTCAGTTCTTCACTCACGCTTTCCCCATGATTTGCTCTACGACGGCAATGAACTGCTGTACGCGAAAAGGCTTTTCTACGCAGGGTGCCCCGGTTTCGCGCAATGTGGCGGCGGTGTCCTCATTGGCGATATCCCCCGTGATGAACACAATGCGCGAAGCCAACTCCGGCCGGTGTTGCATCAGCCATGCGTACACATCCGCGCCATTTACGCCACCGGGAGTGCGCATATCCGAAACTACTCCGAGAAAGTTTCCTGATCGCAACAATTCCAGCCCCTCTGCGCCGGATTGCGCACACACCACGCTGTATCCATTTCGTTCCAGGGCTGCCTGCACGTAGGCCATGACTGCAGACTCGTCCTCAATCAAGAGGACGGGCAGAGGAGCCGGCTTGACAGCAGGAAGGGTCATGGCGGTGTCACCCCAGCCGCAGCGCCAACCGAAACTTCCTCGGCCACTGCGGGCAGGCGCACAATGAATGTTGCGCCTTCGCCATCGGCATTGTTGTGGCAAGTAATTTCGCCGCCATGCTCACGGACGATTCCGTAGCAGATGCTCAAGCCGAGGCCGGTTCCCTTCCCAATTTCCTTCGTAGTGAAAAACGGATCGAAAATGCGGTCAGGGTGCTTGATGCCATGCCCGTTGTCGCGGAATGTCATCTCCACCGCGCTGCCCAGGTTCACAGTGCGTAACACAATGCGGGCGGGCCTGCCAGTGTCGCGCACCGCATCGTAGGCGTTGTTCAAGATGTTCAGAAAGACGGTCTGCAGTTGGTGAGCATCGCCCATGACCTGGCGGAGAGCGTCGTCCAATTGTTCGATGACTTCTACTCCGCGGCTATGGAAATCGTAAGCGCGTAACTGCACGGTCCTGCGCAAGATCGCATTGACCTGCACCAGTTTGCGTTGCGGCGGCATCTGGCGGGCAAAGCTCAGCAGATTTTGCACGATCTGCTTGGTACGTTGTGCCTCCTGCAGAATCACGCGCAAATCTTTGCGGGCATTTTCTGGGATATCGGGATTATCCATAAGCAGGTCGGCAAATCCCAGAACTGCAGTGAGAGGATTATTGACTTCATGGGCAACGCCGGATACCAATTCGCCGACAGCGGCGAGCTTCTCCGCCTGCATCAGCTTCGCCTGTAATGTCGCTCGATCGGTAACATCGCTCATGACCACGACAATACTGGCGACTCGGCCCTGATCATCGCGCACCGGGCTGAGATTGGCGGAAAATTGCCCGACGCGGCCTTCGTCGCGCACAATCTGCAGTTCAAGGTTATCGACCTGCTGGCCGGCGAGGGTGGCTGAAAATGCATCCGCTAATGCCTGCCGATGCTGTGACGCCACCAGTCGTTCGAGCAATCTGCCTAGGAGCTGATTCTGTTGGTAGCCCATCTCGTACCAGCGCCGGTTGGCATAACTGATCAGTCCACCGGTGTCGGCGACTAGAATCAGGCTCTGAGTGTTATTCAGAATCTTGTCGGAGAAATCGCGCTCGCGCTGCAGTTCCGACTGAAAGGTTCGGATGCCGCTGATGTCGAGCATGACGCCGCGGCATTGCACCATCCGCTGATGCGCATCGCGCACGGCAAATGCGTTGACCAGCACGACGACGGGGGAGCCATCGCGGCGGCGCAGGTTTTGTTCATAATTCCGGACTGCTCCGTGTTCGGACATCTCCTCAGCAAAATCGTCGAATCGCTCCCGCGAAAAGAATATTTGACTTGGGATGTCCACCTGCAAAAGTTCGTCTCGGCTGCTATAACCCAGCATCCGCACCAGCGCATCATTGACTTCGACAAATCGCCCCTCGGCGGTCGAGAAAAAAACGCCTTCTTGAATATTGTCGAACAGTTCTCGATAGCGGCGCTCGGCCTCGCGGCGGTCGGTAATGTCTTTGAGAACATGCACCGTCTGCAGACCTTCGCTGTTGGCGGCGTGAACGCGCGATGTAGACACAAGGTAGGTGCGATCCAACATGGGAAGCACGTACTCATCAGAGCCACCCGAGCGGGAACGGCAAAACGGGCAGCTATCCATGGCGACTTCATTCTCGGTCGTCAGCAAACCCCACATCTTTAGGCCGATCAAAGCTTGTGGTTCAGCTCCGATGAAATCCGCGAGGGAACGATTTACGCGCAGAACCTGGTCCGATGGATCGTGCGCGACAATGAAATCGGAGATGGCATCGAAGATTTCCACCCAATGCCGGTTCGCCCTTTCGGTGCGCGTGAAAAGCTGGACATTTTCCAAAGCAACCGACGCATGAGCGGCAATCGCCTGCAGAAGTTGTTCGCCGCTTGCGTCCAGAGGATGCCCGAGATTTCCCAGACATAAGACACCAACAAGTTCTTCGGACGCGGATCGCAGGCGAACCAGGCAAAGATCGTCCCACCCAAGGAGGGAAGCTAGTTCAGAGTTAAACAGTTCTGCGGCGGTTCCGCAGATTACGGTCTCTTGCCGAGTCACAAGCAATGACTTGATGGCGCGGTTCAAATGGGTCCGCAAGGCTGCTTGCTGATCCTGCGCCGGCGGAATTCCGTGCGTTGCGAGAATATCCAGGACGGAATCGTGCTTGAGGGCTAATGCAGCTACGGGCGCTGCCATCAGATCCGCAGCCCGGCTAATAAAACTGTTGGCAAAGTCCCGCAACCGCAAATGAGAACTGAGTTCGCGCGAGAGCTCCATCAGTAATTCAGCACGCCGATGCTGCTCACGGGAAACCTCGGCCAAGCGATTCGATTCCAACAGGCTGCCCAGTTGGCCGGCTAAGATGGTGGCTTTCGCCGCCAAGTCAGGAGTAAAGAAATCAGGCTGCGAGGTATGGAGAAAAACCGCCGCGCCAATCACCTCGTTCGCAACCACCAGCGGAGCCGCCATCAACGACGTGGCGTGAAACTCATTGGCAATGGGGTAGAGCGACGGGTCAGGACAACTCAAGTAGACGGTCTTGTGTTGCCGAACAGCGTCCGCTGCCACCGCGCTTTCATTCGCCTTTAAGCGCCGGCCAGGAAAGGTCTCTGCCAGCAAGCCGTCGGCTTCCGCGCCAATCAGTTCTTCTGAAGAGAGCAAGCGCCAGAAATAGGCTCCATCCACTTGGAAAAATTGGCGCGTGGTGCGGCAAAACAATTGGATGAGCGAAGGCGACGCCAGTCCGGAGGCCGCTGCCTCGGAAATCTGCAGCAGCAAGTCCTGGAAAGCGTCTTCTGGGCGCTTCGCCGTATTCGGCAGAACCGTCAAATTTCCGCTACGCGAGCTCAGAGAGCCACCGCCCGCTACTTCTAGCACAAGTAGCTGAATATATGGGGAAAATAGTCCTCGATCTCAATTTGAGTCAAGAAAGAAAGCATTTCGGAGTGCCGAATTGAGAAATTCTCACCCAGAATGATCGTCTCAAGTTGAGAGGTACGACCTAGCGATGAGACTGAAAGCTTAGGCGCCGGCAGGTTCCCGCGCGTCTTGCTAGGTAATCTAAACCGCTGATTCTAAACATTATCCATTATGTTACGAACGATTGCAGAGAGCCTGCACGATGGCAGCGGGGGTGCACCTTTGGCCGAGGGCTAGCTCGCCTGGGAGCAAAGTTGTGTCTTTCGAAAAAATGAGGAGACGAAGTGCGATGGGACTTTTGGCCTTGAGCCTAGCGACCCACGGTGTTTCGCTCGTTGCTTTCGCCGAGAATCCGGCGACGGCCGAAAACGAGCTTACCCGCAAAGTCAAAACTAAAGTACCTCCGAATTATCCAGATCTGGCGCGACGGATGAATATTCGCGGTACGGTAAGAGTATTCGTCATAGTTTCCCCCAACGGCACGATTAAGGAAGTAAAGGCAGTCGGAGGCAATCCCATCCTCGTCGACTCTGCCATCGATGCATTGAAGAAGTGGAAGTTCGAACCAGCCCAGGAAGAGTCGACAGGAGTTGTGGAGTTTCATTTCCAAGACTTGCGATGACGCTGTCTAGTTTACGCGGATGGTGGTTTTCAGTCACTGCGCTTTAGCGGAGGAATGGTAATGACGATTGGCAAGAAACTCTATTTGAATTTCGGCGCAGTCCTTGCGATGGTCGTCGTGCTGTTCCTGGTCAATCTTGTCGCGGTTCAGCGGGAACACAGCGCTAAAGCGGCAGCCTCGCAAGCTCTCAAGATGGCGGAAACTACCGACAAGATCCGCTTCCAGATGATGCAGAACCGCCTCTACCTGAGCAACTATCTTCTGAGTGGAGATACGCGCGAGGTCGAGCGCCTGAACGAAGGCATCCGGATCCTTGGCGATGCGCTGCAGACCGCCCAAGGCCTGTCTAACTCGGAGCAGCAAAAAAATGCGCTCTCGAAAGTCGAAGCCACAGAGCAGGCTTGGTCGCGTGAATTTGCCGCGCCCCTTATGGAGAAACGCAAAGACGTTGACAGCGGCAATGCCACGGTCGCTGAACTCCAAATTTTCTACTTGCAGAAGGACGCTTCTTCCTGGGTAAAAAATGCCACTGAGTTTTTGGAGATGGCGGACCAGGAAAACACCAAAGTTCTGGAAGTGCGAAGGAAATCCGACGAGACCGCAGCCACCGCGACCGTCGTCATTGCGTTGATCAGCACCCTGATGGCGCTGGCTCTCGGTTTGATGATTGCCTGGTCGAGCGCAAACTCAATTACCGAGCCATTGCGTAAGTTGATGTCGGTTGCGCGCCAAATCGCTAATGCCGGCGACCTTGAGCACGAAATCGAGATTAATCGCAAAGATGAGATTGGAGAACTGTCCCGTAACTTCAACAGCATGGTTACCTACCTCAAGGAGATGGCGACCGTTTCGGAGGCGATCGCAGGTGGCAACCTGAGCGTTGAAGTTCAACCGCGTTCAAAAAATGACATGCTGGGCAACGCCTTCGCCCGCATGGTGCAAGGCCTGTACAGCCTGGTGCGCAGCGTGCGCGATGCTGCGTCGCAAGTAGCCAGTGCCTCAACCCAAGTCGCCCGTGCTTCCGATGAGTCGGCCAAAATCAGCCTGCAAACTTCTTCCGCCATCGATGAAGTCACCAGCACCATGCACGAAATGAGCGTCAACGTGCAGAACATGGTGAAGAGCACGCAGGTCCAAGCTTCCAGCGTGAGTGAGACTTCGGCATCGATCGACCAGATGGTGGCTTCCATTCAGCGCGTAGCCGACACCGCTAAAGTCCTGCTCGACATCTCCAATCGCTCGCGGGAAGAGGTCCACAGCGGCATTTCCACCATGGAGAAGGCAACCGACGGCCTGAATCGCATTAACGGAACGATTCAATCGTCGGGAGAGATTATTGGCGTCCTAGGACAGCGTGCGGACGACATCGGAAAGATTATCGAAGTGATTGACGATCTGGCGGAACAGACCAACCTGCTCGCTCTCAATGCTGCAATCGAAGCGGCCCGCGCCGGTGAGCACGGACTAGGTTTCGCAGTGGTCGCCGACGAAGTCCGCAAATTGGCCGAAAAATCCGCGCAATCTACGAAGGAAATTTCCGAGCTCATTCAAAGCATTCAAAAGGAAGCCCGCAAGGCAGTCGAAAACATGAACCGCAGCACGGGCATCGTGAACGAAGGCCTGGGACTCGGACAGGAACTCAGCACGGCGCTGCGCAAGATTTCGAATGTGGTCACCGAAGTTTATAAGTTCGCCCAGGAGATCGGCGCGGCCACCAACGAACAATCCCACGGCTCATCGCAAATCGCGCGCGCTACCACTCGTTTGAACGAAATCACCCACGAGATCAACTCGGCCGTAGAAGAGCAGGCGTCGGGCGCCCACGCCGTGGTCAAGGCGATGGAGCGCATGCGCGAATTGGTTCAGCAGACCACTTCTGGTTCGACTGAACTGGCGGCATCTTCCGAGCAAATGTCCAAGATGTCGCGTGGCCTGCTCGATTCCATGGATCGATTTGCGCTGGAGCAAACGGCGCGCACCCCTGGATATCTCCCCGACAAAGGAAAGGCCGCCCGCCAAGCTGCCGCGGGCAATTAGCGAGACTGAAGCCGAATCATGAACCGAGAACTGCACATTGTCGGCTTTAAGATCGGGCGCGAGACCTATGGCGTGCCCATCACCTCGCTGCACGAAATCGTTCGCGTGCCGGAGATTACCGCTGTGCCGGACGCCCCGGAATATGTGGAAGGAGTAATCAACCTCCGCGGAAAAATTGTGTCGGTGATGGATTTGCGCAAGCGGCTCGGAGAGAAACAAGTCACACCTAGCCGGCGTAACCGCATTCTAGTGTTGGAACATCGCGGCAAGCTGAATGGGTTAATCGTGGACTCGGCCTCCGAAGTACTCAAGATTCCCTCCTCCGACGTTGAACCATCGCCGACCGACCTTCTGGAAGGCGGACTGAAATGCGTGACCGGCTTGGGTAAGTACAAGGGCCGGCTGATCGTGTTACTGGATATGGCGAGGGTGCTCGATTCTCATTCCCTCGCGACCGGAACTACTCCGGGCAGCGAGTCGGCGCCCGTGGGCAAAACAGAAACCGCTCGTGCAGCAACGGCAAAATAGCATGGAGGAACGGTAGAAAAAATTCATGGCCAGCCCCGCCTTACAAGTGCAATTGAGTGAGGCCGAACTGAAATTGCTGCAGGCCCTGGTTTATCAGGAATGCGGCATGTTTTTCGATTCGCGTCGCGCCCATTTTCTGCAAGATCGCGTGCAGCGCCGGCTCCGAGAGTGCCGTCTGGACTCCTTCTACAGCTATTACAGCCTGCTCATCAGCAAAGAAGGAAAAAACGAACTTTCCCGGCTTCTGGAGAATTTAACCGTCAACGAGACCAGTTTTTTCCGCAATAAGGCGCAGTTGGACCTGTTTCATAAGCACGTTCTCGACGAAATGTTGCGTCGCAAACAGGAGCGAGGCGAATTCTCGATGCGAATGTGGAGCGCTGGCTGCTCTACCGGCCAGGAAGCTTACACCATGGCGATGTTGTCTTGTGATGCCCTCTCTTACCACGTATTGCGGAATCCCAATGGCTTCGAAATACCGTCGCCGAAGCCGATGGTTGCCGTTCCGTGGAGGATGGAAATTCTAGCCAGCGACATCAGCTACGCCGTGCTGCAAGCTGGCCAGGAGGGCATCTACTCCGAGACCCAGATGGCTCCAGTCGATTACTGCTATCGCTTGCGATACTTCGATAAAGTCGGCGACCGTTACGCAGTAAAGAAAGCGCTCAAAGAAATCGTTCACTTCGACTTCCATAATCTGAAGACCGAGTATTTGCCACAGCGGAACGACGTGATCTTCTGCCGCAACGTCATGATGTACTTTGACGAGGCCGAGCAGAAACGCCTCGTAGAGAAATTTGCCCGCTGCCTGAATCCGGGCGGTTATCTCTTTGTTGGACACGCCGAAACCCTGCTTGGACTGACAGACAAGTTCAACATGATTTACCGCGATATCGGAACGGCCTACCAAAAAATCGAGGTGAGCGATTGAGCCGTACCCCGGACAATCCCGGCGCGGAATTGCGCGAGCTTTTCTTTGAGACGGCGCAGGAGTTGCTGCAATCGCTCAATGAGGAAGCCCTCAAGCTCGAGAAACAGCCGGGCGATGCAGAAACAGTACGCTGCATCCGCCGTGTCGTGCACACCCTCAAAGGGGACGCGGCCGCGGTTGGCTTCCGCGAACTGAGCGAATTCGCTCACGAACTGGAAGACGCTCTCGCGATGGAAACCGCAGCGGCGCACCAGTCGCTGGCCGAAATCGTATTTCAGACGGCCGATCTGTTCGACGGAATGCTCAGCGCTTATCGCAACCAAAGTAAGTTGCCTTCCACGGCCGGGTTGCGGAAGCGAATTCAAGAGTTAAGCGGAACCCCCAAGAGTCGAAAGCCGCGGCGCAAAAAGTCCGACCCATCCCGGCCCCCGCAAATCGCATGGACCGACGCCGAGAAGCTTGCCATGCAGCAGGCGGCCGAAAGTGGATTGACAGTTTTTCAGGTCCAGGTAACCATCGATGCCGATTGCGCCATGCCAATCGCGGCGCGGCAATTGGTCCGCAAAGCTTTGAGCGAGGCCGGAACTGTTCTTGCGTCGCGGCCGGAGCAGGATTCGACCCAAGCCACGAAACAGTTCGACGTACTCTTAGCGAGCCGGCAGACCAGCGAGCAGTTGGCGGCAAAGTGCCGCATTCCCACGGTTGTCGGGACCACCAAGATTGAGGCCTTGCCCGTCGAGGTATGCAAAGAAGTCCCTTTCGCAACCGCAGAACCACTTGCATCTAACGCAGCTTCGGAACCGGAAAAAGACTCGGTTGATGCAGCGCCGGAAACCTTTGCCGGGGAGAGCGATACTCCGGTAAAACGCTCCACGACGACACCAGAGAATATTCTGCGGGTCGATGCCGAGCGCATCGATATCGTCCTCAACCTTGTGGGCGAGTTGATCATCGGGAAGTCGATGCTGCAACAAGCCGTGACAGAATTCAGCCGCCGGCACCCGAAAGATGCGTTGCGCGGCCGGTTTGCCGATGCCATGGCCTTTCAAGCCCGCGTGTTGGGCGATCTGCAACGTTCCGTGATGAAGGTTCGGATGGTCCCCGTCGAGCAACTCTTCCGCCGTTTCCCGCGAATGGTGAGGGACGTGGCGCGGCAATGTGGCAAGGAAGTGCAGTTGGTGGTCAGCGGAGAAGATACCGATCTCGATAAAGGTCTTCTCGACAGTATTGCCGAACCGCTCACGCATTTGGTTCGAAACGCTGTGGGCCATGGCATTGAGAGCAAAGACGAACGCGTGCGAAACGGGAAACCTGCCCTGGGAACCGTACGACTGGATGCCTACCACCAAGGCAATCAAGTCGTCGTGGAAGTAGCCGATGATGGGCACGGCATTGATGTCGAAAAGGTCAAGAGGCGGGCGGTCCAGCGAGGCCTCCTGCAAGCGGAAGAAGCTGGAAGATTAAGCGAGACGGAAGCGTTCGCCCTGATCTTCAGGCCCGGGTTCAGCACTGCCGATGAGATCACAGAAATCTCCGGTCGAGGCGTTGGGTTGGACGTGGTGCAAAGCGTCTTGAATCGGATAAAGGGCGTTGTACAGATAGAGTCGCGCCTGGGCCGCGGGACGACGTTCCGCCTGCAATTGCCGCTGACTTTGGCCATCATCAAAGCTTTGCTCTTCCGCGTGGAACATCGTTTGTACGCTATTCCGCTGAATTCAGTATCCGAGATCGCGCGCGCCCACGAATTCGATTTGCACCAGGTGGACAGCCGCGAGGTTCTGCAGTTGCGCAACCAGGTGTTGCCCGTGATCCGGCTAGGACGAGCCGCTTCCGGCGATGCCGATGGCCAACGCAGCAAAATCTTCGTCTTGGTCATTCATGTTGGGGATCGCAAATTCGGATTGCTGGTGAACTCCCTGGAAGGCGAAGAAGAACTGGTAATCAAAGCTCTGGACGACCATGCGGTTGAGACCGATCTCGTGAGTGGTGCCTCGATTTTGGGAGACGGACGTGTAGTTTTGATTCTGAATCTGGCCACAATCGTCGATCGCTTCGTGAAGAACTCCTCGAACGACGGGGCAACATCATCTTTCGGCATCTTGCTTTCCCATGCTGACAAAGCGCGAGCCATCCAAGCTCCGCTCGGGAGGCAGTCATGACGAGTCCCGTGCGCGTGCTGGTTGTGGATGACTCGGCCCTGATGCGCAAGCTGATTCCTCAGCTTCTCGCCGCTGACAGTTCGATTCAGGTGGTTGGCACGGCCATGGATGGCATCTTCGGCCTGAAAAAAATCGAGGAATTGCGGCCCCAGGTCATCACCCTGGACCTGGAAATGCCCGGCATGGGCGGCCTTGAAATGCTGAAGGAAATCATGCGTACTCACCGTTTGCCGGTGATCGTGGTGAGTTCGCACAGCACCCAAGGAGCCTCAGTCACGCTCAAAGCGTTGTCCATGGGCGCTTTCGATTTCGTCGCCAAACCCACCGACGTCACCTCGCGCATGTCGGAGGTCGGGAAGGAATTAATTGCCAAAATCAAGGCGGCGGCCCAGAGCCGCGGAATCACCGTTTCCCGCGTAGAGCAGCCGGTTATTGCCGCGCGCGAAA
The DNA here is from genome assembly GCA_035507035.1 of Terriglobales bacterium. Lineage (GTDB taxonomy): Bacteria > Acidobacteriota > Terriglobia > Terriglobales > Acidobacteriaceae > DATJOJ01. The sequence continues at coordinate 71,824 of DATJOJ010000053.1, forward strand.
AGGCCACTCCCGTTCTCAGCGGCCTACCTACACGGGTGATTGCCATTGGCATTTCCACCGGTGGCCCACAGGCGCTGCAATATTTACTGCCGCAATTGCCCAAGGATTTTCCGGCGAGCATTGTAATCGTGCAGCATATGCCGGAAGGCTTCACGGAAATGTTCGCCCGGCGCCTGGACGACATTTGCGCTATCCGAGTGAAAGAGGCGCAATCTGGCGATTTGTTGTTGCCAGGGCGTGCGCTTGTATGTCCCGGCAGCCGACATATTCGGGTCAAGCGGATGGCGCGGGGCCCGGTCGCCGTGTTGAGTGATGAGCCGCGTGTAAATGGCCATCGTCCCTCAGCTGATGTATTGTTCGAAAGCGTTGCGGAAGAGTTCCGCGATAACAGCATCGCCGTGATCATGACCGGGATGGGAGAAGACGGCGCTCACGGACTCGGCATGGTTAGAGATGCCGGGGGCTTGACCATCGCGCAGAATGAGGACTCTTGCATCGTGTACGGCATGCCCAAAGCCGCGATTGAGCGCGGATATGCGGCCCGAATAGTAGGGCTCGATGCGCTGGCCAACAGCTTAATCGTACATTGCACGCAAGATCGTAAGAACGGCATCGCTAAAGGCGAAGCCGCCGGAGCTGGACACAACTAAATTTCACTTCCGGTGAGCACAACTGTGCCGGAAGGAAAGAGCAGCAGGAGGTATGTATGGAGCAGTTCGCAGCCGTAAAAAGGACGCAGGACGGGCAACCGGTCCGCTATCTGATCGTCGACGATTCTGTCTTCGCCCGCAAGAACCTGGCCCGCATGATCGAGTCGTTTGGCGGCCAACTCGCGGGGGAAGCCGGCGACGGCGTAACCGCGATCTCCGAATACGACCGTACGAAGCCGGACATTGTGCTCATGGACATCACCATGCCGCAGATGGAAGGGATTGAGGCCGCGGAAAAGATCGTGCAGAAGCACCCTGAGGCGCGTGTCGTCATGGTGTCTTCTGTGGGTTATCAGGAAAACATCGTGGCCGCGTTGCAGCGCGGCGCTCGTCACTTCGTACAGAAACCGGTAAAGCCGGAAGTATTGTACGAAGTCATCAAATATGTAATGGGCGACGACGGAACCGTGGCGCAAGCCGCTGGAGCGGGAGTCTAAGATGAGAATGGAGCTGATCCAGCCGTTCATCAATGCGGCAGATGCCGTTCTGGCCCAGGGTTTAGAGTCTCCCATGTCCATCGGCAACCTCAGCATGGAGGAGGACGCCTACCGGCGAAAAGGCGTCGCGACCCTGATCTGGATTACCGGCGATATCGAAGGCCGCATTATCTTCGATATGTCTCCGGAGACCGCCGTTCGCGTGGCCAGCAAAATTGCCGGGGCGGAGTTGCCGGAATCCGACGACTTGGTACGTGAGGCGGTGTTCGAGCTCGGCAATCAAGTGACCGGCAATGCGGTCACAACCCTCAACGACCAGGGATTCAACTTCCGCGTTCACCCTCCATCGCTGCACACTTCCGACGAGGGACCGAAGGGCACCGAAGATACCGAAGCCTTGGTGATCTGCTTCGAAACGGCCAGCGGAAACGTGTACATGAACATCGCGCTACGATATGGTCGCGCGTGCAATCCGAAGAAATCTACAGCCGCGGCGCAAGGATAAGAACCTTCTGAGCTAGGCTTGATTCCCACCAATTTTTGCCTCACCCGCCAGCGGAATATCGCTCAAGATCAGTTCCTCCGGATCCACTGAACTGGCCGTAGCTTGCAGCATTTGGGGCGCCATTGACTCGGGCGAATTACACTCGACGCTCTGGGGCATCGGAAGCGCAATGATCGCGACGTAAGCAGCAAGGCGGCCCATGTAAAGGAAATCCGCCACGGCAAAGTATGCCAGCGTAACAATGAGCACGCCGCCCATCACTACTGCCGGTGGAAGAACTGCGGCAAAGCCCAACGGAAACGCAACCGCCGAAGTAGCCACGAAGAACGCAACGACATGCGCCAAACCAAACCAGGTCCCCGCGGCAAAAACGGAGCCGGTTCGATCGCGGCACAGGTTCACCGCAGATGTAAGCGACCCGAACGTATTCTCGCCGGCGACAACTGCGAAGACTGAGGCCAAAGAAAGAAACCAGTTCACCACCGACCAAGCCAGCCATACCAGGAGCACCACGGAGAGAACAATCAAAAAGCTCAGGCCAGGCGCAGCTTCCGCCCTCGGCGATACTGCACTTCCCAGCATCAGGGCGGCAAGGCCACCGACACTAGCAGCAAGTACAGCAGCTACACGAAGGACATTCAATCCGAAGAGGGATCGTAACCGGAAATTCTTGAGTCTGCAGTCAGGCTGGAGTTGCGAACGAAAATGAGCCGACAGAGATTTAACCGTTGCCGCGCGCCCCAGTGCAGCGATCACAATCCAGAGAACAGCCAAACATAGAGTCAGAACAATCGACGTACGGACTACTCGCAGCGCGCTGCCCCGAAAGATGTGTGCGATGGCCTGCCCTACCAACGCCGGCTGCCGGCTTTTCAGCAGAAGCACATCCAACCGAGAAACTGGCAGAGTGCTTAAATATTCAAAAAACGAGAACGTGATCAGTAGGCCGGCCGCGGCGCTGAAACTCCATCGCCAGGAAATTTCAGCAAAGCCGAAGGACGGTCGGCGGAGGATCGTGCGGAAACCTTCGAGCGTAGGGGAACGCGAGGTCACCTTGTAGGATAACGCAGCCTGCAACAGTTACAACTTCGCGCGATGAGGACGAGGGTTATCGTACGACGAGGTTGATTAGTTTTCCGGGTACGATGATCTGCTTGAGGATGTTTTTCCCGGCAATGCTCGACCTGATCTTTTCATCGGCCAAAGCGACATCGCGGATCGCATCTTCCGTGCTGCCTGACGGCACAGTAACCACGGCGCGCAGTTTGCCGTTTACCTGCACCGGAATCTGAATCTCATCCTCTTTTGCGAGTTCTGCATCGTACTTCGGCCACGGCGCCTTGAGTAAGCTCCCTTTCTCACCGAGCGTTTCCCACAGTTCGCGAGCGAGGAAAGGGGCGAACGGGGCCAACAGCAGCACGATTGTTTTCTTGGTAGTGGCCACGTCCTGGCGCGGAACATTCCCTGACGAAATTTCCGGTCCCATGCCGGAGAGCACATTGTTCAATTCCATGAGCGCGGCAATCGAGGTATTGAAGTGCCAGCGACCCTGGAAATCCAGCGATACACGCTTGATCGTTTGATGAAGTTTGCGTTGCAAAGCACGGGCAGACGCGGCGCGTTCACCTTCGCCGTGCGGTTCGGGAGCGCGTACCACTAATTCGGTGCCATCGGTTACAACCCGGTACAGCTTTCCCAAAAACCGCTGAATGCCCGCCACGCCTTCATCCTGCCAGTCGAGTTCCCGGTCCGGCGAAGTGGCAAACAATGTATAAAGGCGTGTAGCATCGGCTCCGTAACGCGCGACCATTTCATCGGGCGAAACCACGTTGCCCAAGCTTTTCGACATCTTCGCGCCGCCCTTGATGATCATTCCCTGGGTGAACAGCCGTTCGGCAGGCTCATCGTTCTTGATCATGCCCATATCGCGCATGAACTTGGTCCAGAAGCGCGAGTAAATCAGGTGCAGGATCGCGTGCTCGACTCCGCCGATGTACTGATCGATGGGGAACCAATAGTTGGCCGCGTTCGAATCGAACGGGGCGTGATCGTTGCGCGGATCGGTGTAGCGATAGAAATACCAGGACGAATCCACAAAAGTGTCCATGGTGTCGGTCTCGCGGCGTGCTGCTCCGCCACACTTCGGACACATCACATTCACGAATTCCGGCACTTTGGAAAGTGGGGACCCGCCGCTTAAAGTGATCGCAACCTTTTCGGGCAAGATCACCGGCAAATCCTTTTCAGGCACGGGCACGATTCCGTCCTTCTCGCAATAAATCATCGGGATCGGCGTGCCCCAATAACGCTGCCGGGAGATGCCCCAATCCTTCAAACGATACGTAACTGTCGCTTTGCCGAAGCCATGTTCCTCAGCGTAGGCCGACATTTTTTCTATCGCATCTTCACACAACAGCCCGCTGAAAGGCCCTGAGTTTACCAAAGTTCCATGCATCGTCGTGAAAGGCAAAGCAGGCTCAGCCACAGTTTCTTCCGGATCGTCGGGACTTGGCACGATGACGAGGCGGATTTCGATGCCATATTTCTTCGCGAACTCAAAATCGCGTTCATCGTGCGCCGGCACGCTCATGATCGCGCCCGTGCCGTAGTCCATCAGGATGTAATTCGCGATCCAGATGGGCAGGCGCTCACCGTTGAACGGATTGATGGCATAATGGCCGGTTCTGACCCCGTGCTTCACGATCGTGCCGATTTCGCCAATCTCTTTCGCCCGCCGCTGTTCGGCGATCAGCCGTTCGACATCGGCTCGCAACAGATCATTGTGCTTGGCAAAACTACTTACCAGCGGATGCTCCGGCGCAAGCTGCACCGCGGTCGCACCATAGATGGTGTCGACGCGCGTGGTGAACACGCTGACGGTTTCGCCAGATGGGCTATCGACCTTGAAATCCACGAGAGTGCCGTCGCTGCGCCCAATCCAGTTGCGCTGCATAGTACGGACTTTTTCCGGCCAGCCTTCGAGTTTTTCGATCCCTGTGAGTAACTCTTCGGCGTAATTCGTAATTCTCAGGAACCACTGCTCCAACTCGCGCTGCTCGACGAGCGTGTCTTCGTGCCGCCAGCAGCAGCCGTTGACTACCTGTTCGTTGGCCAGCACGGTCGCGCACTTCGGGCACCAGTTGACTTTGCTCTTCTTCCGGTATGCCAGGCCCTTTTCATAGAGCTTTAAGAAGAACCATTGATTCCAGCGGTAATACTCGGGAAGACAAGTAGTCACTTCCCGTGACCAGTCGTAGGCAAAACCCAGACGCTTCATCTGCGCCTTCATGTTGCCGATATTCCGCAGCGTCCATTCCCGTGGCGGAACGTTAGCCGAGATGGCAGCGTTCTCCGCGGGAAGGCCAAATGAGTCCCAGCCCATGGGGTGAAGGACGTTATAGCCGCTCATCCACATAAATCGAGCGAGGGCATCGCCGATGGAATAGTTGCGAACATGCCCCATGTGCAGCACGCCCGAGGGATAGGGCAGCATTTCGAGGGCATAGTATTTCGGCTTGGTGGAATCCGCATCTGCCGCGTAGAGCGACTCATCCTGCTGCCAGCGCTCTGTCCATTTGGATTCGATGCGTTGGGCATCGTAGCGATCGTCGCGCTGATCCAAGGCGCGAGACGTCGTGATGTCCTCTTTTTGAGCCATAGAAAACGGGTACTTAATTTTACAACGATTGTCAGAGCCGGGCTGCGTTGGTCTTGGACCTACAAGTAAGTCATCGATACGGTTCAAGCCGAATTCCCAAGATGTTAAGCATGTTTCACATAACACATTTCCTTATGAAGCACCATGAGTTCATCCCGCTACCAGCTTCTTCAATGCTGCGACGTTCTTCTTATCGTCTCCCGGCGCATCGATGGGGGTTTCGGCAATGAACGCGGCTTGGGCCAGGCGAGGATCATTCAGCAATCGCTTGAACGGCTCTAACCCGATCGTCCCTTTCCCGATATGTTGATGCCGATCCAGCTTCGATCCGCGATCTGCCTTCGCGTCATTGCAATGCCAGACCGGAACATTCTTCAGACCGATGGTTTCGTCAAGCTGGGCAAGCGTGTCACGCATTCCAGCCTCGCTCACCATGTCATAGCCCGCCACGTGAGTGTGGCAGGTATCAATGCAGGCAGCGACCGGAACCATGCCGCGCAACCGGTCAACCACCTCCGCGACTTGTTCAAAACTTCCGCCCAGTGAGAACTCGGCTCCCGCTGTATTTTCGATGAGAATCGTTAGACCGTGCTTTGCCAGGTCGAGTCCTTGAGTTGCGGCGGCAATCGCCGCCGCAGTTTGCAATAGACCCGCTTCGCGATCTGCGCCACGAAACGACCCCGGATGCTGCACCAGATAATCCGCACACAAAGCCAGAGCCCGCTCGACCTCACCGCGGAACGCCTCGATTGATTTCTTCAGGAAGGTCGGGTTAGTCGCGGCCAAGTTAATCAGATAGTTCGTATGAACCACCAAGGGCCTCAGATCATACCGTTCGCGCAGCCGTTTGAGTTCGTCGCATTGTGGAAGACTGAGGTCATATGGCGCCCACTGCCGTGGACTGGAAGAAAATATTTGAAATGTATTGCAGCCCAGGCGGTACGCACGCTCGGCAGCATTCTGCACGCCCCCAGCAGCAGAGGTGTGAATGCCGATCCGTCGAGAGGTCGATCGGGGAGGGCGCTTCGGAACAGGCAACTTTAGAATATCCTGCTCGCGAGCAATCGAGCGGACCATACAAAAAGTATATTCGCAGAGGATCTACCGCATTGGTCCGGCGCGGGGCCTCAAACCCAACATTACCTCCGTACCGTGGAAGGTAACCAGCTTAATGTGTTCTGATCAATTTTGACCCGCCATGATGGCACCGGAGGACCTGCGTGTTTTGGTTCTTTCTGTTCTTCCTGATATCCGGCTTTTGCAGCATTTTGTATGAGATCGTGTGGCTGCGGCTGGCCATGGCGCGGTTCGGAGTCACGAGCGCGCTGGTCTCTATTGTCCTTTCCATGTTTATGGCCGGGCTGGGGCTGGGTTCGTGGCTGAGCGGGCATCTGATCCGCCAATCGAGCGACCGGCGACAATTTCCTGCGCTGCGATTTTATGCCCTGACAGAATTGCTGATTGGATTCTCGGCGATTCTGGTACCGATGGAACTGGCGTGGGGACGTCGGCTATTAGAACATGCCGGGCTTACCTCCTCTTTCACCTATTACTTGGGATCGGGGGCATGGGTCGCGATCACGTTGATTCCGTGGTGCGCCTGCATGGGCGCCACCATCCCGATTGCGATGCAGGCGATCAAACAGCGCTTTGTGAGCGAAGCTCCGCGCTCCTTCAGCTACCTTTATCTTTCGAACGTAGCTGGCGCGATCCTTGGCGCGGTGCTGCCGCCGTTGATCATCGAACTGCGAGGCTTTCATGGCACATTGAAGATCGCTGCCATCCTGAATTGTTTTTTGGCCATTTCGGCAACTGCTCTGTCGTTTGCCGGACGCACCCAGACGTCCCAGCGCAGTCAGCAACCAGCAAAAGCCACAAACCCAGGAGGTCTTGCGGACCAGAATCCTTGGATTCTTGTTCTCTTATTCGCGACCGGGCTCACCAGCATGGGCATGGAAGTGGTCTGGATTCGCCAGTTCACGTTTTTTCTGGGGACGATGGTGTACGCCTTTGCCGCCATTCTTGGACTTTACTTGGCGGCCACAGTCATCGGTTCGCAGATTTACCGCTATTGGAGCCGCAAACCTCGGCAAGAAGAACGGCTGGTGTGGGCGTGTCTCGGCGCTGCTGCCCTGTTACCACTTGTGACAGCTGATCCCCGAGTTCAGATGATGACGATGGTGCGCCTCATCGTGGGCATCGCGCCTTTTTCCGGCATGTTGGGATTCCTTACTCCCATGCTCGTGGATCGCTGGTCCGGTGGCGATCCGAATCGTGCTGGAAACGCTTATGCAGTGAACGTGGTCGGTTGCATCTTGGGTCCGCTGCTCTCCGGTTTCGTGCTTCTCCCGTGGTTTAGCGAGCACTGGGTTCTTACCGCGCTGGCAGTCCCGTGGTTGCTTTTCGGAGTCTATCCGCAGCGATCGACAGAATCGCCATCGGCAGTCACTCGTAAGTACGCCATTTCACTTGCTATGTTGGCCGCTGCTTTCGTGCTGATTGTATTCAGCCGGGATTATCCGGTGGAATATCCGCAAAGCCTTATTCTTCGCGATGACACCGCGACCGTTATCGCTTACGGCCAGGGCATGCAGAAGCGTCTGTTAGTAAATGGAATCGGCATGACCGGACTAAGCCCTGCGACCAAGATGATGGCGCACATCCCACTAGTTTTTCTCGATCGCCAACCGCAGAATGCCCTGGCGATTTGCTTCGGCATGGGCACCACTTTCCGCTCTCTGCTTACTTGGGGCATTCCGGTGACGGCGGTCGAATTGGTACCCAGCGTGCCGAAGACGTTTCCGTATTTCCACGCAGACGCCGCGCAGGTCCTCAGCTCGCCGAATGGCCACATTATCGTCGACGACGGCCGGCGCTACCTGGAGCGCACGTCGCAGCAATTTGACGTCATAACGATTGACCCGCCGCCGCCCGTCGAAGCAGCTGGCTCCGGCTTGCTCTATACGCAGGAATTCTACGATGTCATCCGGCGACGGCTTCGTCCCGACGGCATTCTGCAGCAATGGTTACCCGATGGCGATGATGAAGTGCGCGCGGCAGTGACCAGGGCCTTGGTAAATTCATTCCCCTACGTCCGCATCTTCGCCTACAAGCCCACCTTTGGATACCATTTCCTCGCCAGCGAAAGCCCTATTCCTAACCGTAGCGCCACCGAACTGGCGAGCCGAATGCCGGTAGCAGCAAGTCGCGATATGGTGGAGTGGTTTCCGGCGGTTCTCACTCCGGAACAGATTTTCAGCGTATTGCTCGCGCTAGAGAAGGATCCGAATAAGGTAATTGCCCAGTCCCCGCAGACTCCTCCAATGCTCGACGACCATCCTGTCAACGAATATTACTTGCTGCGCTCACTGGCGCGCCGCAACGGTTTCGTGCTGAGCAGCCATTTACTTCCCCAGCCTTGAATTGGATTTTCCTTTGGTCGGCGAGAAGCTGCTAGAACCTCCCGGTTGCCTGCTATGCGCCCCGAACGGTAGACTAAGTACCCTGAGGCTGGCGCATGCTGGTTGTCATGCAGTCGCACGCGACCGAAGAACAGGTTCGTGCCGTGTGCGGAAAAATCGAGTCTTTAGGCTATCGCGCTCACTCCATTCCGGGAGCCGAGCGCACGGCGATTGGCATCACCGGCAATCAGGGTGAAGTGCAAGCCGGCGCGCTGGAAGAGATGCCGGGCGTGCAGGAAGTGATCCGTGTCACCAAGCCTTACAAGCTCGTCAGCCGCGATATTAAAGAAGACAATACCATTGTAAAATTCGCCGGCACCGCGGCGACAATCGGCGGGCCGTCTCTGGCGGTTATCGCCGGACCATGTGCAATTGAAAGCCGCGAGCAAGCCTTTGCCGTTGCTGAGCGGGTATATCGCGGAGGAGCGCAGTTCTTTCGCGGCGGCGCCTACAAGCCCCGCACATCTCCGTACTCATTCCAAGGAATGGGCGAGGAGGGTTTGCGGCTCATGGCTGAGATTCGCGAGCAGTACGGTTTGAGAATTGTGACCGAGGCGGTGGACCACGAATCGCTGGAATTGGTCGAAGAGTACGCGGACGTCATTCAGATCGGCGCTCGCAACATGCAGAACTTTTCGCTGCTGAAGCGTGCCGGCCGTTCCAAGAAGCCGGTACTGATCAAGCGCGGACTCTCCGCCACCTTGGAAGAATTCCTCATGGCAGCTGAATATGTCATGAGTGAGGGCAATTACAACGTCGTCCTTTGTGAACGCGGCGTGCGCACATTTGCTGATCACACGCGCAACACGCTCGATCTAAGCATCATTCCGGCGGTGCAGCGTCTGAGTCACCTGCCGATTATTGTCGATCCCAGCCACGGCACCGGAAAGCGAAACAAAGTGACACCGCTCTCGCGGGCCGCAGTTGCCGTCGGTGCTGATGGGCTGATCGTCGAAGTGCACAATAACCCCGACAAAGCGCTGTCCGACGGCATGCAGTCGCTCTATCCCGATCAGTTCGACGAGTTGATGACTCAAGTTCGGCAGATCGCACCAGTGGTTGGGAGATCGGTCCCAGGCATTGCGACTCATGCGTCTCCGACCCAGCCAGTGCCTTCGGGCTCAGCGATCAGGCCTTCTGCTTCACCACTCAGTTGAGAAAGCTTCTCCTCATTATTGTTTGTATCCCGATTTTGGGCGGCTTTGCCTGGTGGTATCTTCGCGAGCAGCAAATCACGGATTACGGTCCTGCGTATCGCGAATATGCCTATGTTACGAATGGCAAGAGCAATACCGTCAGCGTCATCGATCTGCGCACTTTCGCGCCCGCCAAAACGATTCGAGTAGGCAGCGAACCGACCGGGATCGCGGCCAACAGCACGAAAAATGAAATCTATGTCGTGAATACCGGCTCGAACAACGTCAGCATCATCGATGCTGAGCAGAATGCGGTTGTTGCCACTATTGGCGTTCATGGCAAGCCATACTTCATCGATGTTTCTAGCGATGGAAAACGTGGCTACACCGCCAACTCCGGATCCGGCAATGTCTCCGCTATTGATCTGGAAAAACGGATTATTCTTGGCAATATCCGCGTCGGAGCCGCGCCGGGCTTGGCAAGGGTTTCACCCGACGGACAGACCGTCGTGGTCAGCAATCGTGCCGACAACACGATTTCCATCCTTGACGCTCAGCGGCTCGCGGTTCGAAGCACGATTCCGGTTTGCAACCAGCCGGAAGATATCGTTATTCTGCCCGACAATAGCAAGGCATTCGTGGCCTGCACGGGCTCGGCCCAGGTCGCCTCTGTCGATCTCAAAACGAATAAGCTTCTCGCGCTGCTCGATGTCGGCAAGACTCCGGTGCAGCTTGCGCTCAAGCCCGACGGCGGCGAATTGATCGTCAGTAACTTCGATTCCGACAATATTTCGGTTATCGAAACCACCACCAACGAAGTTGGAGCTACATATTTAATCGGAAGCAATCCCGCACGAGGATTGGTCACGGCTGATAACTCGCGACTTTACGTCAGCAACTTCGGCGCGAATAACGTTGCGGTTTACGACATCGACATGGGAAAGATGATCGCGACTTTGCCGGTAGGGACACACCCCGACGGACTGGCGCTATCGCAAAGCCAAAATTACCTGTTGGTGTTGGATACGGGATCGGGCGACGTCACCGTAATTCAGAAGCGTACGCCGAAAAAGAAGTTCGAACCGGGGGAATACTCGCTTTTGACTCTTATTCCGGTGGGAATACAACCGAACAACATCGTGGTGAAGTCGTTTCTACTCCGCACTCCTCAGCCTAAGTAGGCTTTCAGCCGCCAGCCCCGCAACACTTCTTGTATTTTTTGCCGGAGCCGCATGGGCAAGGATCGTTACGCCCAACTTTTGCCTGGCCGCGAACCACTTGCTGAACCGGTTGCCGATCGCCGGAACCGGCCATGCGAGCTTGCTCCAACTCGCGACGTTTCTTGCGTTGGAAGGCCTCTTCAATTTCGTCCACCGAAGTCGCGACGGCGCGAGGCGGACGGCGCCCGTTCCCCGCATCTCCGCCCCCGCCATGATGACCTGCAGGAACGCCAGCCTCCGGCCCCTGACCTTCAGGCCCACCCCCGCTGGGACCGAATGCAACCGAGTCGGGCGGGCGCTCCAGAATCTGCATCAGGTAGAGATAGCGAACCGTCTCTTCCTGGAATCGCCGCATCATGTCTTCAAACATGTCGAAGGATTCGCGCTTGTATTCCACCAGCGGATCGTGCTGGCCATAGCCGCGCAAGCCGATTCCTTCCTTCAGATGATCCATGTCGCGAAGATGGTCCTTCCACTGCGCGTCAATCACGCTCAGCATGATCATGCGCTCGTGATAGCGCATGGCATCGGGACCGATCAGCTTCTCTTTCGCGTCGTAGCGGGACTTGAGCTTGTCGAAAATCGTGTCGCCAAGTTCCTGGCGATTCAAAGTCTCGGGTTTGATTCCCTCCGCCAGGATGTCGACACCGAATCGCGTGAAGATCGCGTCCTTCAAGCCTTTGACGTCCCAGTCGGCCGGATGCGTTTTCACTGGGCAGAATTGATCGATCAAACCGCCGAGAATTCCGGCGACGTAGTCTTCGAGAATCAGTTCCTTCTGATCGATGCCTTCGAGCAACTGATGACGCAAGCCATAAACCGCCTCCCGCTGCTTGTTCATCACGTCGTCATATTCGAGCAGATGTTTGCGGGCTTCAAAGTTCTGCGCTTCCACTGCCTCTTGTGTCTTCTCAATTCGCCGGGAAATCATCCGTGACTCAATCGGCACGCCTTCTTCCATGCCCAGACGCTGGAGCAGATTTGAAATCCACTCCCGGGCGAAGACGCGCATCATGTCATCTTCGAGAGAGAGGTAGAAACGGGATGAACCGGGATCGCCTTGGCGTCCGGCGCGGCCGCGAAGCTGATTATCGATACGCCGTGCTTCGTGGCGTTCCGTGCCAAAAATGTGCAGCCCGCCGGCCGACACGACATCGTCGTGCTCCTTATCGGTCTGCTGCTTGTAACGATTGAAAGCCTCCGTCCATTGCTCGGTAGGAACGACGTACTCATTGCCGCCGTAATACCACACGGTACTTTTCTGATCGTCGACTGCGGCCTGAACTTTGCCTTGGGCGGCGCGCAGGGGCTGCGCAATTCCCTTCTTCACGCACTCCTGCTTGGCCATAAACTCAGGATTGCCGCCGAGTAAGATATCCGTACCGCGGCCGGCCATGTTGGTGGCGATCGTTACCATGTCTTTGCGGCCAGCTTGAGCAACAATCTCGGCTTCGCGTTCGTGATATTTGGCGTTCAGAACGACATGCTTGATGCCCTTTTTCTTCAGCAACTCGGAAAGCCGCTCGGACTTTTCAATCGAAGTCGTACCCACCAGAACCGGCTGCCCGCTGTCATTCAGTCGCTGAATTTCATCCGCGGCCGCGAAATATTTTTCTTTCTCCGTGCGATACACCACATCTGGATTTTCTATACGCAGTAGTATTTTATTGGTCGGAATAACCATCACTTCCAAGCGATAAATCTTCTCGAACTCCGACGCTTCGGTCTCAGCAGTTCCCGTCATGCCTGCCAGCTTTTTGTACATGCGGAAATAATTCTGGAAGGTGATGGTCGCGAGAGTCTGGTTCTCGCGCTCAATCTTGACGTTCTCTTTCGCCTCGACCGCCTGGTGCAGGCCGTCCGACCAACGCCGGCCGGGCATGAGGCGCCCGGTGAATTCGTCAACAATGATGACTTCGCCTTCTTTCACCACGTATTCGACGTCGCGATGATAGAGAGCATGAGCTTTGATCGCCGTTTCGACGTGATGCTTCAGCGCCCAGTTCTCAGGATCAGCGATATTCCCAATCCCCAACAACTGCTCGACTTTTTCCCAGCCTTCGTCGGTAACGCTGATGTTGCGATGTTTCTCGTCAACCACAAAGTCGCCGGTCAGCTGTGCCGGTTCGCCGGGAGGACCTTCTATTTCTTCGCCCTTTTCGAGCTTTGGAATGATCTTATTGACCCGCTCATACTTGTCAGTCGACTCTTCGCTAGCGCCGGAAATGATGAGCGGCGTCCGGGCTTCGTCAATCAGGATGGAGTCGACTTCGTCGACGATCGCAAAATTGTGCTTGCGCTGCACACAGTCTTTGAGATCGAACTTCATGTTGTCGCGCAGGTAGTCGAAGCCGAACTCGTTGTTGGTGCCGTAGGTTACATCAGCGGCATAGGCATCGCGACGCTGCTGATCATCAAGGTCATGCACAATCACGCCAACCGTCAGACCGAGGAAGGTGTAAAGCTTGCCCATCCACTCCGAGTCGCGCTTGGCCAAATAGTCATTGACAGTTACAACGTGCACGCCGCGCCCACTCAGCGCATTGAGATAAACCGGCAACGTCGCAACCAGTGTTTTGCCTTCGCCGGTCTTCATCTCGGCAATCTTTCCCTGGTGCAGAACCATGCCGCCGATCAACTGCACATCGAAGTGCCGCATGTTCAGAACGCGGCGTCCCGCCTCACGAACCACAGCAAAGGCCTCGGCGAGGATTTCGTCCAGACCCTCATTGATCGCCTTCGAGCGCTCATCTTCTATCTGCTTTTGCCGATCGCGATCGGCGTCTGGTTCATCCGGGATATGGGAAACCCGCTCCTGAATGCGCTTGCGGAACTCTTCCGTCTTAGCCCGAAGTTCCTCATCGCTCAGCTTTTTCATGGCAGGTTCGAGCGCGCCGATAGCCTCCACGTTGGGTAGCAAGCGCTTGATTTCCCGCTCGTTCTTGGTTCCGAAAACCTTGGCAATAAGGGTATCGATCAATCAGGTATCCCCGGTGGGCACAAACCCCAATATCTTTAGAAGCCTAGCATATTTAGATGCCGACGCCTGTGGTTAGTCGCAAGCCGCCTCCAGCAAGGGATTATCTAAGCTTGTTGTTTTCAGGTATATTTCCACGTCCGGCCCATGCCTACATTTTACGACCGATTTCGCGAGTGCGCCCAGCGTTGGCCGAAGAACATCGCGCTGGAAATCCAGCGGCGCGATCGGGTCGAAAGCTACACCTACGCGCAAGTTCGGCACATGGCCGAGTCGCTTGGCCGCTGGCTGTCGGAGCACGATTTTCCAGTCGGTTCCCGCGTAGCGATCCTCGCGGATAATCATCCTCGCTGGGTCGCGGCCTACTTGGGGGTCATCGCAGCGGGATGCACCGCCGTGCCGCTAGACACCGCGTTCCACGCCGACCAGGTTGCGAAACTACTCAAAGACAGCGGTAGTTCTTTAGTCATCTGTGATCAGCGGCATCTGCAACTGGCTCAGCAGGCAACAAAAGAATCGCAGATCGAAATTCTACTGCTGGAAAAGTCGGTCGAAAACAGCCAGACCACTTCTACGAATCCCGACCTCGACAGCATCGCCAACATTGGTCCCGCGGATTTCATTCCGCATAACTCTCCCGGCGACGACGTCGCTTGCCTGCTCTACACCTCCGGCACCACCGCCGATCCCAAAGGCGTGATGCTGAGTCACTCGAATCTCTTGGGAGAAGTCGAAACGGTATTTGGGTGGATTGATATCGGTCCCAGTGACGCGGTACTCGGAGTTTTGCCGCTGTTTCATGTTCTCTCGCAGATGGCGAACATCCTGCTGCCGCTCGTCAAGGGAGCGCGCGTCGTCTATCTCGAAACTTTGAATACAACGGAATTGCTACGAGCGCTTTCCGAAAGGAAAATCACCGCGTTCGCGGTCGTGCCGCAATTTTTTTATCTCATTCACGAGCGCATCTTCAAGGAAGTTGCAGAACGGGGGCGATTGGCGACAGGGGCCCTCCGCATGGCGATGGCCATCACTCGTTTTACGCGAATGTTCGGCTGGAACACAGGAAAAATATTCTTTCGAAAGATCCACCAGACTTTTTGCCCCCGTATGCGCTATCTGGTGACTGGAGGGTCCCGCTTCGATCCGCAGATTGCCTCCGATTTCTATGCGCTAGGCATCGACGTCTTACAAGCCTATGGGCTAACGGAGACGACCGCTGCAGCTTTCGCTAACCCGCCCAACAATATCGTGATCGGCTCGGTTGGACCGCCGCTTCCCGGAGTCGAAGTAAAGATCTCCGATTCGCAAACCCAGGAAGGAACGCCTCAACCCGTCGGCGAGATTCTGATTCGCGGCGCGATTGTTATGAAAGGTTATTGGAACCGTCCCGATGCCACTGCGGCCACGCTAAAAGACGGATGGCTCTACACCGGCGACCTCGGCTACCTCGATCCGGCGGGAAACCTCTTCATCACGGGCCGCGAGAAAGAAGTCATCATTCTCAGCAATGGAAAAAATGTTTACCCGGAGGAGGTTGAGGATCAATATCTGAAATCGCAATTTATTAAGGAAATTTGTGTGCTCGGACTAGAAGGGTCGGCTGGCCAGCCGGATCGTCTACACGCCGTGATCGTGCCGAACTTCGACGAATTAAGGCGACGCAAAATCGTCAATGCGAAAGAAGTGATTCGCTACGACGTTGAGGGTCTTGGATCGCAACTGCCTTCGACCAAGCGTGTCGGCAGCTACGAGATTTGGCAGGAAGACTTGCCACGAACCACGACTCGCAAGATCAAACGGTTCGAAGTTGCCCGTCGCGTCCGAGAAAACCGAGAAACAATTCCTGGCGACGCGGACCT
>DATJOJ010000054.1:0-4872 GCA_035507035.1 Terriglobales bacterium
ACCAGCGGTTGGCGCCGTCGTCGCCGATGCCTGATTCTCTCCGCCATCCCGGCGGCAGGCGAAAACCAAACAAGCCGTTCGTGAAAGCTACAACCAAACCATGAAGAAGCATCGCGCAGTCGTGATGGGCTCCGCGCTGAACGTCGCCGGCTTTGGGGCGTCGGTGCTGGTGGGCTTCTTCCTGATGCCGTTCGTGGTGCATCGATTGGGCGACCGGATGTTTGGATACTGGTCGCTGGTAGGTGCGCTGCTGGGGTATTACGGCGTTCTCGACCTGGGAATTACGCCGGCGGTTTCGTTCCACATGGCGAAAGCGATGGGGGAGGGGAACGAGGAAGCGCAGAACCGGACGCTTTCAGCGGCGGTCGCAGGGCTTGCTGCAATTGGAATGGCCGTGCTGCTGATCGCGATTGTGCTCGGGGCGGTATGTCCATTTTTTATTGCGTCAGCGTCGGATGCCCGGGTGTTTCGCGTGGTTTTGTTGATCACTGGGTTGGGATGCGCGTTTGGTTTTCCGGGGCGAGCGTTTCAGGCTGGATTGTGCGCTCACCTGCGGAACGACCTAGTCGCAGTGGTCAACGCGGTGGTGCTTGTGCTGCGAACGGGGCTGGTGGTGTGGGCAATCCTGAGCGGCTGGGGCATCGTGGGGCTGGCGGTGGTCTCGTTCATTACCGACGCGCTGACGTATGTGGCGTGCTATTTCATTTTGCGAAGGATTCAGCGTGGGCTGCGCATCTCGTTTTCGCTGGTGGACCGAAAGGCGCTGAAGGAGCTGTTTAATTACGGCCAGTATTCGATGGTCATGCGGATCGGCGATCAACTGAGATTCGCGGTTGATGGATGGGTGGTGGCGGCGTTCGTGGGAGTAGCGGCGGTGGCGCACTACGCGATTGCATCCCGGCTCTCGAGTTATTACTTAACCGTGATGCTGAACGCGGTGGGATTGCTGCCGCCCTGGTTCAGCCAGATGCTCGGGAGCAGGAATGATGATGGCATCCGGAGGCTCGTCTCGTTCTCGACGAGAATAGCCGCAGCGCTGTCAACGGTCATCGCGTGCTCGTTTATCTTCTATGGACGAGCCTTCATCGAGCAGTGGATGGGCGTCCGTTATGTGGACGCGTATTGGCCAGCGCTGATTCTGATGCTGGCACTCTATTGCGATTTGGCACAGCAACCATCGGTATCCTATCTGCTGGGGGTGTCGAAACATCGCTACCTAGCGATTCAAACGTTGCTAGAAGGCGTCGCGAACCTTGCGCTTAGCATTTACTGGGCAAGGTCTTATGGGATGATTGGAGTTGCCATGGGGACGCTGGTGCCGATGTTCGTGGCGAAGGTCTTGCTGCAGCCGGCTTACGTATGCCGTTCCGCTGGGATTTCTTTGATGAAATATTACATCAAGGATCTTGGTGCGGGAATCCTGGCGCCGGCAATTTGCGCGACCGTGTTCTGGACTTTCTTGCGGAACGTTCATTTTTCAAGCCTGGCGGGCGTTTCTCTGGTCATTGGCTTACAAGCTGCGGTCGGCTGCATGGCAACATTTTTCTTCGTTTGCGGCGCGAGCGATCGGCAGATGATCGGCAGAGCGATATGGAAGCGTCCCACTACCGAAGGAAACACCGCTGCCGTCGAGTTGTGAGTGGCGTTAGTTTTTGAAGCCGTAGAATCGCAATCTTGGCGGCTTGGTAGAAAACTGAAACGGATCTCGCGCTGATTGGGAAGTGGTTTTCAAGAGGGGAAAGCCTTGAAACTGTCTGTAATAATTCTGTGCTGGAATGACTTAAAGGTGATCGAAGACTGCCTCCGATCCATTTACTCTTCTACTCGCTCGCTAGAATTGGAGGTGATCGTTTCTGACAACGGATCAACCGACGGGTCTATCGATTTCATAATCAAGAACTTTCCGCAAGTTCGTTTAATCCAGAATGGCAGGAACCTACGGTTCGCAAAGGGAAATAATGTTGGAATTCACGCCAGCCAAGGTGAGTACGCACTAATTCTGAATCCGGACACGATCATCCACGAAGGCGCCCTGGAAACGATGGTTGCGTTTGCGGACCAACACCCTGAAGCAGGGGCATTTGGGTGCCGTGTGCTCAATGCCGATGGCACATATCAAGGATGTATCTGGCCCTTTCCCACGCCCGGATCCGAATGGAGACGTGCCCTTGGCTTGCGGTCGCTTGCGTATCTATCGGAAGCGTTCCATCCCGGCGCATACGTGACATGGAAGGGTGAGACCGAGCGCGCAGTAGGATATCCGGCAGGATGCTGCCTTCTGATTCGGAACAATTTACTCAAGAAGTTGGGTGGTTTCGACGAGCAATTTTTTTACTACTACGAAGAGACGGATCTCTGCCGCAGGATTTGGGACGCCGGGTACCCGATTCTTTATACACCCAAGGCGAGCATTACCCACTTGGGAGGACAATCGACGCACAAGAAATTCCCACCCATCGGATTCGCGATCGACCGCCAAGTCACGCGGTATCTCTATTTTTACAAATACTATGGCGAACGAGGAGTACGCAGCTCTAGACGGTCTATTTTGGCTGGGCTCTTACTCCGGCGATTCGCGGCGCGGCTGTCGTACATGGCGAGACCCAGCGACGCAGGCAAGCAGAACTTGGAATTCCTCCGAACATTGTTTGCTTGGAATTTGCGAGTTGATCCAGTCCGTCTTGCCAAAAATGGCGAGGAACCCGAACTACACGTCAAGCCGCTTGGCCGCGTGCTTGAGCGATAGACATTGAGCCGCTTGTTTCGATGACGAAGCAAGATCTGCCTAGCGGACAGAGTTTTCAAAGTTGAGATCCACAAATTGCGAGACGAGGTCGATTAAGGAATTATGGAAATCAAGCTTGAGTCAAGATCGTTGCGGGATGTTGCCGTGCTTATACCGGATGTTTTTCAAGACAGCCGCGGCTTCTTCATGGAAACGTATCGCGAAGACCAGTTCAAAGCGATGGGATTGCCTTATCACTTTGTGCAAGACAACCATTCGCGTTCGGCGCGCGGCGTGGTGCGGGGCTTACACTTTCAATGGGAACCGCCCATGGGCAAGTTGATGCGCGTGACGCAGGGCAGCGCGTTTCTGGTGGCGGTGGACATCCGCAAGGGATCGCCGACGCTCGGGAAATGGGTGGGCGTGGAAGCGTCGGTGGAAAACCGGCGGCAGGTGTGGGCGCCAGCGGGATTCGCGCGGGGGTTCTGCGTGCTCTCGGAGTTCGCGGAGATTCAGTATAAGTGCACCGGACTTTACAGCAACAAGGCCGAATCGGGAGTCTTGTGGAACGACCCGGAGATTGGCATCGAGTGGCCGATCAAGGCGAGCGACGCGACTCTGTCTGAAAAAGACAAGAAGGCGCAGACGCTGGCGCAATGGCTCGCGAGGCCGGACTCGGATAACTTTCATTATTGAACTTTGTTACTGATCTTCGTTCTTGATGCATGGGCGCTACGGATATTTGGCGCTTCTCTCAGGTCTTGGGCACAACGGAATTCAATTTTAAGGAGAGCAAATGAAGATTCTTGTCGCAGGCGGAGCAGGGTATCTGGGGAACGTCCTGATACCGAAGCTGCTCGACCGCGGGTACAAAGTAGACGTAGTGGACCTCTTTTGGTTCGGGAATAACCTGCCGAAGCAGGTGGGGATCCTGAACAAGGATATTTTCGACCTGACGGTGGAGGATCTCGAGCCGTACGAACAAGTGATCTTCCTGGCAGGGCTGTCGAATGACCCGATGGCCGAATTCTCGCCGAGCAAGAACTTCATCTTCAACGCGGCGGCGCCGGCGTATCTGGCTTATACGGCGAAGAACGCGAAGGTGAAACGCTACATCTACGCTTCGTCCTGCTCGGTCTACGGCTACACGGAAAACGAGCTCTTCGATGAGACACGTCCAGTGAGTTCGAATTATCCCTACGGCATCTCTAAGCTGCAGGGCGAGCAGGCGGCGATTCAGCTCTCCGACGACAAGTTCTCCGTGATCGCGCTGCGCAAGGGAACTGTATCCGGCTACAGCCCGCGCATGCGCTTCGACTTGATCATCAACACGATGTTCCGCGCTGCGGTGCGCGAGCACGTGATCACCGTCAATAACCCCTCGATCTGGCGGCCGATTCTGAGCATCGAGGATGCGGCAACGGCGTATATCCGTTCGGTCGAAGCGAACTACAAGCTCTCCGGCATTTTCAACGTCGCGTCCGGAAACTTCACGGTGGGCGAAGTGGCCGACGCGGTGAAAGCGGCTGTGGAAGAGCGGCTGGGAATCCGTGTGAACCTGAACATCAAACACATTCAGGACTTCCGCAACTACAAGGTCAGCACGCAGAAGGCGAGCAACGTCCTCAGCTTCCACGCGACGAGCGACATCAGGTCCATCGTGAACACGTTGGTGGACAACATGGACAAGTTCCAGGATTGGGACAATCCGCTTTACTCGAACATTCAGCAGTTCAAGAAGCTCGAGAGCAGCATCGACATGCATTCGATGACGAGTGCCAACGCCCGATGAAGGTCGCCGTCATCGGAGGGAACGGGCAGCTCGGGAGCGACGCGGTACGCGCGTTCGCTGCCAACGGCGACGAGGCTGTCGCCCTGACGCACTCTGACATCGAGCTCGCGAATATGGACTCGGTGTCGAAGACGATCAAGGAGCTGCGTCCCGGGCTGATTGTCAATACGGCGGCGATGCATCACGTGGACAAGTGCGAAGCCGAGCCGGACAAGGCGTTTGGCGTGAATGGAATCGGCAGCCGGAACCTGGCGACGATCGCACGCGAAACGGGCGCGGTGATAATGCACGTAAGCACGGACTACGTCTTCGACGGCGCGAAGAAAAGCCCGTACGTCGAAGAAGACGCTCCCCG
>DATJOJ010000055.1:0-67865 GCA_035507035.1 Terriglobales bacterium
CGCTTGCCACTCTCCCTTCCCACCTGTTACCATTTATCCGTTACAAACGACAATTGAATAGAGACAGGAGTGCACCAGAGTAGTGCTAGCCAGAGAGCAAAAGAAATCAGTCATTGACCAGTACGGCGTACATCCCACCGACACCGGAAGCCCGGAAGTTCAAATCGCGCTGTTGAGTGAGCGCATTGGTCAGTTGACGGAACACTTCAAAACGCACCAGAAAGACCACGGCTCACGCCGCGGCCTTCTCATGCTGGTCAGCAAGCGGCGTCGCTTGCTGGATTACCTCAAAACCTACGATTCCGAGCGGTATAAGAGCGTCGTCCACAAGCTGGGCCTGCGCCACTAAATTTTGGATCCCACTTCTCGCCCAGAACGCGAGAAATGGGGCACCCAGCACACAACGGATGTAGGTTAGTCATCCCGCCCCTTCGCCAAGAACGCGAAGGAACGGGGCACCCCAGCGAGAGGCGAGTCAGGTGCGTTCTCAAGATTCCAAAAACATCGGCGATTGTCTTTCTGCGCAATCTCCCCTAGCGGCACGTCTCCGTGCCTCCTGCCAAGAAGGAAACACACATGAAACCAGAAGCAGTTGAAGTATCAGTTGAACTCGCCGGCGGTAAACGCATCAGCTTTGAAACCGGAAAAATTGCCAAGCAAGCCCATGGATCGGCCGTGGTGCGCATCGGCGATAACGTTGTGCTCGCCACCGCCGTGGCCAATGCCGACCCGCGCGAGGGCATCGACTTTTTCCCCCTCACCGTCGATTACCGCGAGTACACCTACGCCGGCGGACGCATTCCCGGTGGCTTTATCAAGCGTGAAGGCCGCCCCAGCGAACGCGAAATTTTGACCAGCCGCCAGATCGATCGTCCGATCCGGCCGCTTTTTGCCGAAGGATTCCGTTGCGAAACCCAGGTGATCGCATTTGTGCTCTCGGCCGATACCGAGAACGATCCCGATGTTGCCGCGATTAATGGCGCATCCGCCGCGCTGACGATTTCCGACATTCCATTTCTCGGTCCGATCGGCGCTGTGCGCGTCGGCCTGGTGGGCGGACAGTTCATCGCCAACCCAACGTACAGCGAAATGCGCGACAGTTTGCTGAACATCATGGTCGTCGGCACCGCCGAAGGCATTGTGATGATCGAGTCGGGCGCGAAAGAAGTAAAAGAAGAGACGGTGGTCGATGCCATCGAGTTTGGCCACACAGAGATCAAAAAGATTTGCGCCGCGTTGAACGATCTGCGCAAGAAGGTCGGCAAGCCGAAGCGCCAAGTCGAGCCGCCCGAGTTCGATCAGGCGTATTACGACGCACTGAAGAAGAAGATCGGGGCGCAGTTGACCGAAGCATTGGATACGCAGAAGCATCCTAAGCTCGAGAGCTACAGCCTGGTCGGCGAACTGAAGAAAGCGCAACTGGCGACGCTGCCGGAAGGCGACGAGGAGGCGGCGGACAAGTTCGAGCATTATTTTGAAGTCTTGCGCGAGCGGATCTTCCGCGAGCAGGTCACCAATCAGCGCCGCCGTCCCGATGGCCGCGCCTTTGATCAGATTCGCGATATCTGGATCGAAGTTGGGGTTCTGCCTCGCACCCACGGCTCGGCGATCTTCACCCGCGGCGAGACTCAGGCGCTGGTGACCACGACCCTTGGCACCAGCGACGACATGCAGCGCCTCGAAGTTTTCGAAGGCGAAGCCAAAAAGCGCTTCATGCTGCACTATAACTTTCCGCCGTTCAGCGTGGGAGAAGTTGCATTTCTACGCGGCGCAGGGCGCAGAGAGATTGGACACGGAGCGCTCGCAGAGCGCGCCGTGTCGGCGATGCTGCCGGAAGAGGACAAGTGGCCGTATGCGATGCGAGTCGTGTCGGACATTCTGGAGTCGAACGGATCGTCATCGATGGCGACGGTCTGCGGCGCGTCGCTCTCGCTGATGGATGCGGGCGTTCCGCTCAAGGCTCCGGTCGCAGGCGTGGCCATGGGCCTGGTCAAGGAAGGCGACAACTACGCGATCCTGACCGACATTGCCGGAGCGGAAGATCACTACGGCGATATGGACTTCAAAGTCGCCGGAACCGCTGACGGCATTACTGCCCTCCAGATGGATATTAAGGTCGGCGGCATCACCCCGCAGATCATGCGCGAAGCCCTGGCCCAGGCACAGCGCGGTCGGCTGTTCATTCTCGAGAAAATGTTCGCCGTGATTTCGAGCGCACGCGAGAAAGTCTCGTCGTTCGCGCCGCGAATCTACACCCTGCAGATTCCGGTCGACAAGATTCGCGACGTGATTGGACCCGGCGGCAAGATGATCCGCTCGATCATCGAGCAAACGGGAGTGAAGATCGACGTCGAGGATTCCGGCAAGGTGAACGTTGCTTCGAACGACGAAGCTTCGGCCAACAAGGCGCTGCAGATCATTCGCGATCTTACGGCGACGGCGGAAGTCGGCAAGACTTATCTGGGAACGGTCACGCGGCTGGCGGATTTCGGCGCGTTTGTCGAAATCATTCCCGGCACGGATGGCCTGCTGCACATCAGTGAAGTTGCCGAGCATCGTATTAAAGATGTTCGCGACGAGCTGAAAGAAGGCGATCAGGTGCTGGTGAAAGTGCTGGCGGTCGAGGGCAACCGCATTCGTTTATCGCGCAAAGCGATCCTGAAAGAGCAGCGCGCCAAGATGGCGGCTGAAGGTGGGGTCGTTGCGAGCGAGGAAGGCCAGGAACAACCCGCTCCGGCGCTAACCATCGAAGGCGGTGGCGATTTTCCCGATGAGCCCGATTTCAACCGCGAAACGCATCAACCGGGGAACCGCGATGACCAAGGCGGCGGCGGGCGACCGAGTGGCGGACGTCCCGGCGGCGGTGGTGGTGGCGGAGGACGTCGGCGTCACGGTGGTGGCGGAGGTCGCGGCGGCCGTGGAGGACGCGGCGGCGGGCACGGCGATCATCGGGGTGGAAGGCACTAGGACGATTTCGTAGGGATGGCCGCATCGCGCGAGCGAATGCGGCCTTTTTTATTTCCGGAGACATCGTTGCTTCGGTCGTTCTCTGCCGATCCACTAGGAACCGCCGTGCCGCGCGAAAGGGATCAGCCCTTTGTGCGGGAGTGAGGTTTCGCGCTCCATTGTCGCTGCCTGACCGTGACCCATAGAGGGCGGACGCCAGTCCGCCCTAGCGCACTTTCCACATCGGCTTTCGAGAAGCTTGCTGACGGAGCAAGCGGCCCGCGGCAAACCCGCTGCGCAGGCTTTCGAGATTGGCCAGTACAGCACGTGCTCGGGTCGAATTCTTTAGATCGCACTCTCTAACGCGGAGCACGAGCCATCCAGCCCGACGCAACCGGAGCGCGACCGCCCTGTCCCTGCGCCGATTTTCGGCGAACTTGGCCAGCCAAAACGCAACGCGGCTCCTCGGAGGGCGCTTACACCTACGACAGCCGTGCCAGAAACAGCCGTCGACGAAGACGACAATCATCTCTCTCCGAAAGACGAAGTCGGGCTTCCCTGGTAGGCTCGGGTCATTCATTCTCCAACCCCCGATCCCGCGAGACACGAGATACGCACGGAACCGTTTCTCAGTCGTGCGGCCATGGCGCGACTTCACCAGCGACATGATCCTTGACCGCGCCTCGGGGGATACCCTGTCCATTACTCCCTTTTTCTTTCGAACGTCTTAGGAAACCTTTAGGCATGAATTATAATGCGCGCAGAAAAAATTGCTAATGCTGGATGATCGTCCACTCGCTATTGATCTTTTTTGCGGCGCGGGGGGACTCTCCCTCGGATTCGTTCAGGCCGGATTCAACATCATAGCCGCCATAGACTCGGATCCGTTGAACGCCGCAACGTACGGTCAAAACTTCCCCTCGACTACAGTCATTTGCGACGACATCTTTCGGCTGACTGCGCGAGACATTCGCGAGGCGGCGCAGCTGGACGAAGGCCAGCACATCGACGTCGTATTTGGGGGCCCTCCCTGCCAGGGCTTCTCAACGATTGGGAAACGCGACATCGCCGATCCACGCAATCGGCTGCTGGCGGAGTTCTGCCGGCTCGTCCAAGAACTAAGCCCGAGACTATTCGTGATGGAGAATGTGGCGGGACTGATGTACAGAGAAAGCCGTTGTATTCTCGAGCAATCTCTCGGGCGCCTCGAGGAAGGAAGTTATAAGTGGGTCACCCCGGTGCGAATCTTAGACGCGCAAGACTATGGCGTTCCTCAGCGGCGGAGGCGCGTCTTCGTTCTGGGCTTCAAAAAAGGTGAGCAGCAGCCGCTATACCCTGCCCCGCGCAGAACCGGGCCAACCGTGTGGGAGGCCATCTCCGATCTAAGTCACATCGCCAGACGCCGCAACCTACTCGCAGCCGATGTATTTGTGGGATCCCTCGGATCGCCAAGCGCCTATGCGAAAAAACTTCGCGCCCGGAGCAAAGGGCGAGTAAGCGGTTGTCGGCTGTGCTGCCACGACAGCACTGTTGTGGACCGCTTCCGGAAGACCGCCCCGGGAGAAACGGAGGCAGTCAGCCGATTCGCAAGACTGGATAAAAGAAAGGTTGCACCAACGATCCGAGCTGGAACTCCAAGATCGCATGGCTCGTTTACGGCTGCGCGACCAATACACCCAACTCAGCCGCGTTGCATTACCGTTCGCGAAGCTGCGCGATTGCAGTCTTTTCCGGACTGGTTCACGTTTCACCCAACACAATGGCACGGGTTCCAACAAGTAGGTAACGCGGTTCCGCCGTATCTTGCGCATGCGGTAGCTCGCGGCGTCTTACGGGCCCTTAGAACACACACCAAGCGAGAAGGTGAAGCATGAGTAAATCTCAACCGAAACGGTATGAACCCGTTAATGCCGCACCCGTAAAGTCATTCTTCGTTCACATGTTGACGAGAGATATCCGTCTGGAGGACGCCATTCTCGACCTTCTGGACAACTGCGTAGACGGGATACTGCGCAATAGGGAGGAGAAAGGTGCGGCTCGGGCAAAAAAGCCGTACGACGGGTTCTGGGCCGAAATTGAATTCCAGAGCGACTCCTTCACCATCTCCGACAACTGCGGAGGTATCCCATGGAGCCTTCACGATTATGCCTTCAGAATGGGACCGAGGAGTGATCGCCCCGAAGGGGCGTCTGGGAGTATTGGGGTCTACGGCATTGGGATGAAAAGGGCAATATTCAAAATGGGCAAGCGTTGCCTAATTTCCACCCAGAACGCGAAAGACGCATATGACGTAGAGATAGACCCGGATTGGACGAACGACGAAAGCGACTGGAAGATTCCGGTCAGGCCAGCAACTACGCGACAGCCGCATGACGGAACAACGGTTTACATTTCAGATCTTCACGGCGGAGTTGCGAAGCGCTTCGGTGAGGACGCGCAGGCCTTTCAGCGAGACCTTGAGGCGATGGTCGCGACTCAGTACGTTTCTATTATCGACAAGGGTTTTCGTGTGAGAATAAACGGCGAACTCATCAAGCCCAGACCGATAAACATAGTCTTCGACAAAAAAGCAATCAGGGGGCGCGAGGCGATCAGGCCGTATATTTTCAAAGCGCAAAGCAACGGCGTGCAGATATTCCTAGCCGTCGGGTTCACGAGGCCGATCCCGTCTCAGGACGAGGTGCTTCAGGAGCAGGAAGAGAAGAAGTACTCGACACTCGATGCTGGATGGACGATACTCTGCAACGACAGAGCAGTCGTGTATTGTGATCGTACCGAGTTAACCGGCTGGGGAGAGGCGGGGGTGCCACGCTACCATACCCAGTTTATCGCGATATCCGGAATCGTCGAGTTCAGATCAGACGATCCTGCCAAACTCCCGACCACTACAACCAAGCGAGGTGTTGATGCGTCCTCGCCACTGTACCTTCAGATCAAGAACAAAATGCGCGACGGAATGGCCATCTTCACGAGCTACACCAACAAGTGGAAACTCAGGCCAGAGGAATCCCGAAAACAGATCGAGAAGGGCGAACAGCTCTCATTCGAGGAATTAAAGGCGGAAGCGCTCCACCTGCCGCTAAACGCCACGAAGGGGACTGTTCCACAGGGCGAGCAATTCCGCCCGAGCCTCCCTCTGCCCGCGAAGATTGTGCCCAGCATGCGCCGTATCTCTTTCACAAAGCGCGTTTATGACGTTCGGAAAGTGGCAGAATATCTCTTCGAAGACCCCGAGGTCGATCCCTCCGACGTCGGAGAGAAGTGTTTTGATATCACTCTTGCAGAGGCGGTCAAGTGAAGCAGCCAGCGTACCACCTTCGAGCAAACAAGGCCGTTGATCGGCTCACGTTAATCGACGTGATCAAACGCGCCAGCACACTCGACACGCATACAGGCGAGTATACCTATTACGGGTTCGGCGGTCCTTATCTCGAGGATTTCCGGCTGCTCTACGAATTCTATCCTGAGATTCGTATGATCTCGATCGAGAACAATGACGAGATTTATAAGCGGCAAGTCTTCCATATGCCGTGCCATTCGTCTCAGCTCAAGCTAAAGAAAACGGAGTTCAAGTCCTTCCTCGACCAGTATGACGGCAACAACGAAAAAAGTATTTTCTGGCTCGACTACCTCGACCTTCGATATGCTTGGTTCGACGAATTCATGGAGTTGCTGACGAAGGTATCGAACGGTAGCATCATCAAAATCACCCTACGATGCGAACCGGGCGACTACATCGACAAGTGCGAAGTTGACGCTGGCAGAAAGAAGGCTGAATTCCGGGACGAGTTTAGGGAGTTGCTTCCCCATAGCACATCTCAGCCCCCGGCAGACTTCGCTGGACTTGCCAAGCTGCTGCAGGACATGATCCGGATAGCCGCCCAAAAGACCTTGTCTGCAATCATGGCCTCTCAATTCTTTCCGATCTCATCATTCCGCTACGCGGATGGCGCCGGAATGTTTTCGCTAACCGGGATGGTCTGCGCGAGAGAAGATGTCGGCAAGGCTAAGCACGCCTTCGGTGACTGGCACCTCAGAAATCTAAACTGGGGAACGCCCAGCGTGATCGACGTCCCAACTCTCAGCACAAAAGAGCGACTTCACCTCCAACGCAGGCTGCCCTGCGACCGGTATGCGGGTCGAGTTTTAAGGCGTGCGCTGGGCTACCTGATCGACAACGACATAAGGCGAACCGAAGGAAAGCTTCGACAATATGCTGACTTTCACCGATACTCGCCGTATTTCATGAAAGCGGTTCCGTGAACAACGCACCAAGTAGCCCACTCTTTGCCTCGTGTCCTAGCGAGCCACGACCCTCTCCGCGAGCTCACCCCGGGAAAAACGCTCACTCCGCGACTCCGTTTTTGCACAGCCGAATGATCGTCCGCCGGTGACGACTGTCACTGAAATTCACACGCCAGCTGCGCCATACTGTGAGCGAGCATTACGGGCGGCGATGTGTGTCCATCGAGCGATGGGCCAACGCATCACCGCCCAAAGTCGTTTGGACGCAAGTTGTGCAGCTAACTCCTTTGTCCGAGATATTTTGCGTATAAATTCTTTGAACGCAAGGATCTTGCGGGAATTTTCCGCTAAACCCGTGATACCACTAGATCGAGGGGGAGGGGGGAGGGGTACCTGATTTCGGATCGGCTCCGCATGGCGATTCGCAAAGCGAATCGCCATGCTGCACTCGAGATGACAAGGCCATTGCTGCGGATGACGGCTCGAAGCCTTCTCCCCTCTAGGGTTTGTAGAGACGGTAGGTAAAGTCGTAATACACCGCAAAAGCGGGGGAGGGAGTAAAGAAGAAAGTCTGAAGCGTGTGCGTTCCCGGCTGCACATTGTCCATGTTCTGGGTGAATGAGCCGGCGACGTAGCTGCCGTCGGTGGGGATTTCGCCCAGAGTCGGGCACGGAGGTTGGCTCATTTGCGTTCCATCCACCTCGGTGCAGATCGCAAAAGTATTGCCCGTCACGGCGTTGCCGCCGACTTGCAGGTGCTGCTCGGCGGAAACCGTGCAGGTGCTGCCACTCGGACAGGTGAATTTCAGCGGCGAATCCACTGGCACCAATTTGCCGCCGCTGTTGTACCCGCTGGAGTCGCCATAACTCTGGGTTGTGCTCAGCAGTTGCCGATTATAGATAAACTGCGACGCAGGCGGTTGCGACGATTGTTTCCCGAAGGGCGTCGCCCTGGGGGAATTCTGCGGCGCGGCTGACAGCGTGAGAAACGTTCCGGCCAAACAAATCGCGGCCAGCGCGGCCGCAAGCTTCGCGAACTTGTTCATGGTGATTTCCTTTCGCGGTTGTGGTTTTCGGTTTGGATTTGGCGGGCGTGCAAAAGCGGCACCATTATATTAGGTTCGGCGGTGGAAGACTGGCGGCAATCTTAAGCCGCCGATACGATCACGTACGCTTCACTTACGATGGATCACGCAGCGCGCCGGGCCGCGTTTGCGAGCTGACTTAATACCAGCGTCTGCGGAGTTATACTTCCAACGCCGTCATCCCTCGCAAAAAACGCAGGAGGTGCGAAGACCGCATTTATGCCCACAAATGTTTTCCTGCAATGCGCGCTGAATGGCGAGCGGATCCACCCCGCGGCGCCGCGCACTCCGGCAGCGATCGCAGAAGCGGCTCGCGCAGCCGTGGATGCGGGCGCTCAATCGGTGCACGTTCATGCCTTTGATGACGCGGGCCGGGAGACTCTCGACAGCGCGGCCTGCGCTAGAGTCGTGCGTGCCATCCGAGTTCTCTGCCCTGAAACTCCGATTTCCTTAACAACTTCGGCGACGATCGTGCGCGACCCGCGTGAGCGGTTGAGAATTGTCGAAGCATGGGAAGAAATGCCTGACCTTGTTACCGCGAATCAAGGTGAAGCGGGAATCGTAGAGCTGTGCGAGTTGCTGCTGTCGAGAGGCGTTGGAATTGAAGCCGGACTGTTGAGTACCGAAGATGCGCGGGTTTTCGTGCGTTCCGGATTGGCAGACCGATGTCGCCGCGTGCTCATTGAGCCGTTGGACGTTGATCCTGAAGTTGCGGTTCAGAATGCTGCGACGATGGAGGATATTGTCCTATCGGCGGGCATCACGCTGGAGCAGGTTCATCACGGCGAAGGCATTGCCTGTTGGGCAGTGAATCGACGCGGGCTTGAGCGTGGGCATGGAATTCGCACCGGGGCAGAGGACGTGACGGTGCTCCCTGACGGCCGGGAAGCGCGGGACAACGCTCAGTTGGTGACAGCGGCTGCGGGCTTGATCCGCGATCATGGGGAGAAACTTGCCCGAAAGCGGGCTTGAGTGGGTCCTGGCGCTGTGGGAGCATTGCAGAACTCATTCAGACGACGGCTATCTCAAGAACGGATTGCTTTCGCGCTCTTCGCCGATCGTGGTCAACGGGCCGTGGCCGGGGACAACGACGGTCTCATCCGGCAGGGCGAGAACTTTTTCCTGGATGGAGTTGATAATTTTGTCGAACGATCCGCCGGGCAGGTCGGTGCGGCCGATGCTACCGGCAAACAGCGTGTCGCCGGCAATCAGTTTTTTCTCCAGCGGAAAATACAGGCAGACGCTGCCTTCGGTGTGGCCGGGGGTGTGGATGACGTCGGCTACCAGCGAGCCGGTTTGGACTTTATCGGATTGAGCCACGCTCTGATCGATCTCCACTTTGCCGGGAGACGCCATGCCGCACCAGGCGGCCTGCATGTCGAGCATCTTGAGTAACGCGTAGTCGTTCTGGTTGAGCAGAATGGGCGCGCCGGTGGCCGCGCGCAGCTTCATCGCTCCGCCCACGTGATCGATGTGCGCGTGGGTGATGACGATTTGCTTGACCTTGAGATTGTGCTTGGCAACGAGGGCGAGAACATCTTCGATGTCGTCGCCAGGATCGATGACCATGGCCTCGCGCGTAGTGTCATCGCCAATGACGGAGCAGTTGCACTGCAGCGGTCCGACGGGAAGAATTTCGTGGATCATGAGAGGCGTCGTTGGTCGTCGGTCGTTCGTCGATGGCAGCTATGAGATCTTCCGAACGACCAAGGACGAAGGACCAAGGACTACTTCTGCTGCGCCGGCACCGCCGGCTTCGCTGGCACCGGCTTCACCGGCGCCGAGCTAACCCCTTGCAGCACCGACTTCGGGCCGCCGCGTCGCGAGGCATACACCGAAAGCGTAATCGAAGTCACCAGAAAGATGACGGTCGCCCAGGTGGTAGCTTTGGTCAAGGCCGTGGCAGAGCCGCGCGGACCGAACGCGGTCTGGCTGCCCATGCCGCCGAAGGCGGCAGCAATGTCGCCGCTGGTGCCGCTCTGCAGCAACACGACGATGATCAGAAACAAGCAAACGATAATGTGAATCACGGTAATTAAAACGACCATAGGGTTAATTCACTCCGAGCGCGCCAGCGATGTATATTTTCGCGAAATTTCGTGGTGCGGAAGGGGGGACTTGAACCCCCATGCCTTTCGGCGCCACCCCCTCAAGATGGTGTGTCTGCCAATTCCACCACTTCCGCACAGGCGCACGAAAAACTGCGTAGAGGCTAACTGATTATAGCAAAGGCGGAGGGCGGAGCCCGACGCGTTTGCGGCGAGTCAATAGTGCACGATGGCGGCGAAAGATTTGGGATCGAGGCTGGCGCCGCCGACGAGCGCGCCGTCGATTTCTTCTTCCGACATCAGAGCCTTGGCGTTTTCAGGCTTCACCGATCCTCCGTAGAGGATGCGCAGTTGGTTGGCGAAATCTTCGCCGAAAGTGGTAGCGGCTTCGCCACGAATGAGTCGATGCGCGTCGGCCGCCATTTGCGGAGTTGCGGTCTTCCCTGTTCCGATGGCCCAGACAGGTTCGTAGGCGATGACCAGCTTGGCAGCTTTCTTGGTGGAGATTTTGTGAAATGCGCGGTCGCATTGGCGGCGAAGGACATCTTCGGTGAGGCCGGCTTCACGCTCCTGCAGGACTTCGCCGACGCAGACGATGGGAGTCAATCCGGCTTCGAGCGCGGCTTTGAGACGGAGGTTGACGGTATCGTCGGTTTCGCCGAAATATTGGCGGCGCTCAGAGTGTCCGATGATGACGTGGGTGCAGCCAAGAGCGAGCAGCATGGGCGCGGAGATCTCTCCCGTATAAGCACCCTCGTTGGCCCAGTGGACATTCTGCGCGCCCACGGCCACGTTCGAGCCTTTGGCCGATTCGATGGCCGCGTGCAGATCGAGGCAGGGGGTGCAGACGACGATTTCGTCGCGGTGATGATTGGTGACAAGCGGAAGGAAGTGGCGGAAGAAGTCGTGGGTCTGGTCGGGAGTCTTGTACATCTTCCAGTTGGCGGCAATGAGCTTTTTGCGTGGCATATTTTTTTGAAAATCTTCAACCGCAGAGGACGCCGAGGAATCGAGCTTACTCTTTTCCCTCTTCTATTGTGCACGGGAACGCGGAATTGTGCAGCTTGCGAGCGGCAGAGGTGAAAGCACGCAAGGCGTCTGCGTCAAAAAGCACGAAGCGGACGTGCTTCAGATGAGTGGTTGCGGAGAGCGCTTCGAGAGCGGCGGTCACGGCGACATGGGCAGCGTCGGCGACAGGATATCCGTAGACGCCGGTGGAGATAGCAGGGAAAGAAATGGATTCGAGAGCATGCTCGTCGGCGAGGCGGATCGATTCGCGATGACAGCTCGCCAGGGTTTCGGGCTCTCCGTGCTGGCCGTCGCGATAGATCGGGCCGACGGTGTGGATAACGTGTTTTGCGGCAAGATGGCCGCCCGTGGTGATAACGGCCTGGCCGGCGGGAAGGCGGCCGATTTTGCCGACGATTTGTTTGCACTCAGTGAGGACGGCCGGGCCACCGGCGCGGTGAATGGCGCCATCGACGCCTCCGCCGCCGAGGAGCGAGGAGTTAGCGGCGTTGACGATAGCGTCTGTAGTCTCGCGCGTGATGTCGGCAGGGCCGTGGAACGAGATGGATTTGGAGTTGGGGAGAAGGAGGCGCATGGGAAATCCAGGAATGAGTGTAAGGAAGGGGATGGGCGAAGGCAAAGCCGCGAGCCTGAGCAAGCTCAAGGGAGGGTTTGAGTGAAATAGAGATTTTTCACCAATTGACCGGCACCTATTGCGCAAAGTCTTTGAGGACAGACGTGACCCAATCTCTAATCTGTTCCTCAGACCGGCCCATTGATTGAGCAATCCAAACGTCGTCGTGCAGAGTTCCTAATGCCTGAATCTCCTTTGCGTACTTTGAGCGGACCCAGAGCGATTCAAAGGCTTGAACGTGCCGAATCGGATCGTCACCATTTCGTAGAATCTCTCGTGCCGTTTCCTTCGCTACTCTGAGGGCAGCTTCTCCGATGGTGATCTGAGCCAAACCAAGCTCGTTCACCACTCGTGGGAGCACTTCTGCAACTTCAAAATAAGTTGGACGTTCGAGAATGGCCAAACGCAGTGTCGCTGGACCATCGAGACCTGCTTCTAGCGCATCCTGCGCAATCTGGGGCATGTCGGCAGAAGCGATAAGGTCTAATGCGAGTCTCGCCTCGATCTGTTCTCGATCAAATGCCACGCCGCCATTTTAAGCTCGATGAGGGTTCGCTGGCGAAAGCGGGCGATAGCGCAAGCGTGCGCTTTTGCTTCGCCCGTTTGCGGGGGGATGAGTCAAATCGCGATTGACGCGCCTACAGAGCAGATGGAGCCTGAGATAGCTTCCGGATTGCAGATTCTGAAAGTTGATGGCGATAAGCGTATTTAGGAGGATGCAACTCATCTCCTGTCGCTTGCCAACGGCCGATAGCTCGCTATGACGGTCGTGGCTCTTTCGCCACGTGTGCCGTTCCGCCTCTTCTTCGTCAGGCGGATTAGCGTCGGCGAGGGAGTCTCTTTGCCGAGGTCTCGGATCCAGGTGGTTCACGGAACGGCTCCACAGAAATGCGCTGGTAACACACTTCCAGCACGGTCAGATACTCTGTACCGCCGGGAGCGTGAAGAACTACGCTGTCGCCCGCTGCCGACTTCATCAACGCGCGCCCCAGAGGTGACACCCAACTGATGTGGTTGCGGTTGAGATCGACCTCGTCGGTGCCCACGATGCTGACGACTCGCTCCGCTCCCGCGGCATTTGCATAGCGCACGGTCGCTCCGAAGAATGCCCTCATCGCCGCCTGCCCCGCTCTGGGAGTTTCCGGGTCCACCACTTCCGCGGCTTCGATTCGCTTGGTGAGAAAGCGAATCCGTCCATCGATCTGCCGCAGGCGCCGCTTGCCGTACCGATAGTCGGCGTTATCACTACGATCGCCGTTGCCGGCAGCCCACGCCACCACCTCCGCCACGGCAGGGCGTTCCCTGGTGAGCAAAAACCGATGCTCATCTTTGAGGCGCTGCAGCCCGCTCGGCGTTATGTAGTTCTTGCTTCGCGCCGCGGGCTCGTCCGGTTGTGGCTTTCTCGTAAACCCTTTCCGCAATCCTGTAGTCCTTTCAGCGCGAATCTAGTGGGTGCAGCAATGAACGGGGATGAACGCCGATAGAAGATACTGTAGGTCATCCGCGTTCCTGCAGGTCCATCTGCGGCCCAACTGATTTTTTCACGTCTTCCAATCCCATGGATGGATGCCCGCACAACGCAAACCGTGTTGTGCGGAGCCCTCGCGCGGGCGGACAAGGCGTCCGCCACAGTCACTTCTTGTCAGTCAGGGCTTCGACACCGGGAAGCTTCTTCCCTTCCAAAAATTCCAGAGAGGCGCCGCCGCCGGTGGAGATGTGGGTAATTTTGTCGGCGACGCCGGCAGCGTGGACGGCAGCGACGGAGTCTCCGCCGCCGACGATCGAAACCGCACCCACATTTTCGGCGACGGCGTGGGCGATTTTGAAAGTGCCTTTCGCAAAAGGCGAGACTTCGAAAACTCCCATGGGACCGTTCCAAACGATGGTGCGGGCGCGAGCAATCTCGTCAGAAAACTCTTCGACGGTTTGCGGGCCGATATCGAGGCCCATCATGTTTGCGGGAATCGGCTGATTGCCGTTGACGGTGCGGGTAACGGCATTGACGTCGATGCGGTCGGCGATCACGTGGTCCATCGGCAGGAGAAACTTTACGTTTTTGCTTTTCGCGTCGTGGAGAATCTGGCGGGCCAGGTCGAGTTTGTCGTCTTCCACGCGCGACTTGCCGACATTGAGTCCCTGAGCTTTTAAGAATGTATAGGCCATGGCACCGCCGATGATGAGCGAATCGACTTTGGTCATCAGGTGCTGGATAACGCCGATCTTGTCGCTGACTTTGGCGCCGCCAAGAATTGCGATGAACGGCTTCTCGGGATGATGGGTGGTGCGGCCGAGATATTCGAGCTCTTTCTCCATGAGCAGTCCGGCGGCGGACTTTTGAACAAACTTGGTGATGCCCACGGTGGAGGCGTGGGCGCGATGGGCGGTGCCGAAAGCGTCGTTGACGTAAAAGTCGGCGAGCTTGGCAAGTTGCTTGGAGAATTTTTCGTCGTTGGCTTCTTCTTCGGCGTGAAAACGAAGATTTTCGAGCAGAAGAGTTTGACCTTTTTCGAGCTTGCCCGCCATTTCTTCGGCTTCAATGCCGACGCAATCAGGGCAGAAGCCAACGTTCTCGCCGCGAGCCAGTTCTTTATCGAGCATCATGCGCAGACGCTCGGCGACGGGCTTGAGGCTCATGGCCGGATTGGGCTTGCCCTTGGGGCGGCCGAGGTGCGAGGCGAGAATGAGGCGCGCACCGTGGCGCAGAGCGTACTCGATGGTGGGCAGAGTCTCGCGGATGCGAGTATCGTCCATGACCCGGCCGTCTTCGAGCGGAACGTTGAAATCGACACGCATGAAAATGCGGTGGTCGTTTAAGGGAAGATCGCGAATGGAAAGTTTGGACATGGCTGGTTGTCCTTAATAAGGAAGGTCGCCCCGCACATTACTGCAATCGCGATTCACGCGATTGCGCGCGGTGCCTCCCTCAGATCCTTGGTTCGTCAAACCGCGACTCACTTAGGATGACAAATTCGTCACAGGCCTTTCTTGCCGATGTATTCGATCAGGTCGCGCACACGGCAGGAGTAGCCCCACTCGTTGTCGTACCAGGAAATCACTTTGACCATGTTGCCGCCGACGACCATAGTACAGAGCGAATCGACGATCGAAGAACGCGAGTCACCGCGGAAGTCGGCTGAAACCAGTTCGTGCTCTTCGTATCCGAGGTAGCCCTTCAGCGGTCCGTCTTCAGACGCTTTTTTGAGCGCAGCGTTGACTTCTTCTTTCGTAGTTTTCTTTTCGACCAGAGCGACAAGGTCGACGACCGAAACGTTGGGCGTGGGCACACGGACGGCAAATCCGTCGAGCTTGCCTGCCATGTCAGGAATCACGAGCTTCAGCGCCTTGGCGGCGCCGGTCGAGGTCGGAATCATGGAAAGCGCGGCGGCGCGGGCGCGGCGCAGATCCTTATGCGGGAAATCCAGGATGACCTGATCGTTGGTATAGGAATGGATCGTGGTCATGGTCCCGCTGACGATTTTGAAATTGTCGTGCACAACTTTTGTGATCGGCGCCAGGCAGTTGGTGGTGCAGGAAGCGTTCGAAATAATGTGGTGCTTGGCGGGGTCGTAGCTTTGGTGATTGACGCCGAGCACGAGAGTGACGTCTTCATTCTTGGCGGGCGCGGAGATGATGACTTTTTTGACCGGACCGCGGAGGTGCTTCTTAGCATCATTGGCGTCGGTGAAGCGGCCGGTCGATTCGATGACAACCTGCGCGCCGACGGATTCCCAGGGAAGTTTGGCGGGATCTTTTTCGGCGAAAACTTTGAAGGTCTTGTTGTCGACAGTGATGCTGTCGGCCCCGGCGGAGACCTTATTGTGCAGGTTGCCGAGGACCGAGTCGTACTTCAAAAGGTGAGCGAGCGTTTTGGGATCGGTGAGATCGTTGACGGCGACGAACTCGAGATTGGGATCGTTGAGCGAGGCGCGCAAGACGTTGCGTCCGATGCGTCCGAAACCGTTAATGCCAACTTTGATAGCCATGGCTTCTCCGTGCGAATGAATACAGATGAGAAATATGTCGTGCCGGAAACTAAAAATGGTAGCAGGTTGGGCAAGGGGGCAGCAAATGGGGAATGGCTCAGGACGATCAAGGCGCTTCCAAAATGGGATTAGGGGGATGGAAAGAGAAAATTCCAGCCCCCCTTTTCTTTCCTTGGCTGGCGTATGACAATGCGCAAATGGGTCCCTTTACCACGATCTGGATCGTGTTCTTTTTGTTCTTCGGCACACTCGGCTGTAGTGTTGCCATTTTTCCACTGCAAGTTGCTCGGGCGATTGGAGCGCCGCGATCGATCAGCGAGAAGCGTAAACTTAGGCTTTTCTGGCGAGTCCTCGGCTGCGTAGCCTTGATGGGTAGCGTTTTTGAATTGGCGGCACTATTAACCGTGGGGCATGTGGTCAGGTGAGTTGGATACATGAAAGCAAAATGGATCCATGTATGCGTCTTAGCAGCCGGCCTTGTAGTTGCGCCGCTCCTTGGCAGTTGGTGCATACGGTCATTTGGTCTTCAATGGCCAGGATCCCTGTTGATGACTCTTTGGTTTCTTTATGGAGCCTGGTTTCTTTTGAAATACGGCTTGTACCGACCAACATCCTAACCGGACAAAGTGGTCAGCTCCTCTCTGGATCGATCTCGAGGTAGACATTCTTCTTGCTCCAGATGGGGAGACGGGCGAGCCAGTATTTCTTGTGGAGAAGGTGGCGGGCGGCAGGCCAGTCGGATTCAGGAAGTACTCGGGCGATGGCGGGAAAATCGGGGCCGGTGACTTTGCCGCGGATGGTGCAGGGGGCGATGCGAACGTCAGGATTGTTACGGAGGCGCTTGGCTTTGCCAGAATCGCTGCGGGTCATCACATAGAGCTTGTCGTTCGATTCCGCGAACCAGATTGGAGTCGGAACGGGAGCGCCGGATTTGCGAAAAGTAGTGAGCGAAAGGTATTTCTGGCCGGAGACGGAGGGAGGGATGGGCATGGCTTCTATTCTACGGCGTCCAGATATCGGAGGGGATCTTTTGACGTGGTTGCGCCTCATCGGCGCGTAATCAAAGATGATTTCTCAACCGGGCACGAGTGAACTCGTGCACATCCCAAATTCGCGCCCTTATGTCGCGAAGAACGCTCCATGAGGAACGAGGTACTCCGGCACACCTAAACCTGCACGAGGGGAGGACGCTCGCGCCTAGGTTGCTTGTGTCCGCGGGCGAGGGCACACGCCTCACCCAGGCTGCGGAGCTGCGCTCCGCTGGACTGCCGA
Organism: Terriglobales bacterium; assembly: GCA_035507035.1. GTDB lineage: Bacteria > Acidobacteriota > Terriglobia > Terriglobales > Acidobacteriaceae > DATJOJ01. The sequence goes on from DATJOJ010000055.1 coordinate 17,221, forward strand.
GGCGGCTGTCCCCACGTGACCTGTTCAGACCCGGCCTCACCCGCACCTTGGCGCACATTGCCGGAGGGGCCTTACCTGTGTTACACAGCAGACATGCGGAAATGGATGCGCGAGCGCTTAAAGCGCCGCAAAAAAGAGCCGGAGAAGCCTGGAGCAGAGGCGGCTCCAGCACCGTTGCAGCCGGCATTTTACGATACGCAAGCTCCGAGCGAGGCGGCGGAGAGCTTACCAATACAAACGGCCGACCAGCCCGAGGCGGAACAGCCTGAACCCCAGGGGGTTGAGAGTCAGGCCGATTCGGCGGCATCACCGGCCACGGGCGGAAATGGCGACGCCGCGAAAAGGCGACGGCGTCGGAGTCGAGGCGGACGGGGACGGCGCAGGAGTGGACGTCCGGCGGGAGCGGTTCGAACTGAAAACCAGGGGGACGTGAGTCCGCAGCCTGTCGCGGAAGCGGCGTCGGCCGCGTCGGTTCAGGAACAGCCAGCGGCAGCTCCGGTTCAGATTCCGCAAGCGCCACCGAGGCCTCCGAAAGGAACGGTCGTGCTGGCGATTGGGCTGCCAGGGTCGGGCAAGAGCGCGTGGTTCAAGCGGCATAACATTACGCCGCTTTCGAGCGATCTGCTGCGAGCCATGCTGTTCGACGATCCGACCGAACAGCGATTTCAGGATTTGATCTTCTCGAATTTGCGGTCGATGTTGAAGGCGCGGCTGATCGCGCGGCGTCCGATGAACTATGTGGACGCGACCAACCTGACGCCGCATGAACGCCATGGGTGGATCAAGCTGGCGAAAGATTTTGGGTATGAAGTGCAGGCGGTGTTTTTTGATGTGCCGGTGGATGTCTGCCTGGAGCGGAATCGCAAGCGGGAGCGCGTGGTTCCGGAAGACGTGATGCGGCGGATGGCGGGAAAGTTGAAGGCGCCGACGTTTGATGAGGGCTTTGCGAAGATCACAGTGGTGAGAGTGAAACAGAAGGAGTCGAGCGAGGGATAGCTCGGTGCTTGCCCTCACTTCGCACGGCTCTCGCAGGTTCTTCGCCGCGCAACATCAGCTTGCTCAGGATGACAATCATCTGAGATACGGCAGCAATTCTTTGAAGGCGGGCGAACCGGAAGAGCGAAGCAGTTCGTACATCATCATCTCGGTTGAGGAGATGACAGCACCGGCAGCACGCATCCTTTCTAATCCAATTTTCCAATTCCATTCGGTGCGGGAGCTCACGGCGTCGCTGCCGACGTGGACGATATAGCCTTCCCGCAGCGCGGCCAGCGCAGTTTGCATAACACAGATGTGACTTTCCATACCGCACAGCAGAACCGTGTTGCGGTGGCCGGGCAGGCGTTTGAGCATGGAACAGAAAACGTCGCTGCCGAAGCAGGAGAAGATTTGCTTATCGATCGGATCCGAGCCTGGGATAAGAGAAGCGATTTCGGGAACGGTACTGCCCAGTCCTTTCGAATATTGGACGGTGGCGATGTGAGGAATTTTCAGGATACCGGCCAGGCGGATGAGGAGCTGCGAATTCTTGACCAGCCGGTCTTTCTCGAAGATGGGCGGCAGAAGTTTTTCCTGGATATCAATAATGATGAGAGCGCAGCGTTCGGGATCGAGGGTTTGGCGGGCTACTTCGGCGGGATCGTTGCCGAGTTGAGTGACGCTGCCGAGGGTCGTAACCATAGAATTATTCTCCTGGGGAAATCTTAAACCGTGGGGTCGGGGAAAGAATAGCTGGCTGCACTCCGGTCGCTGGACTTAAATAAGAAAGCGAGCAAAACGCGCGTGATTATGCTGTCGCAAGGAACCCGACACCGTTCGCACGGCTCGCTCAGATCCTTCGCTGCGCAAGCGCTTGCTCAGGATGACAACTCAAGTTTCAAAACTCCGCCGCGGGATAGGAGTAAGTCGGAAAGGTTGCGGGCACTTTGGGTACGGTGATGGAGGGATTGACGCGTCCGGCGTGTTGGATGGTGTCGTTGGTCTTGGTGTAGTCGAAACCGAGAACGGGCGAGCTCGATAACAGGAAGTCGCTAGGCTGGCCGGTGTGGCGAAACCCGGGATCACTAATCGTTCCGCCACGATCTTCGTTCATCGGTAGCGGCTTGCCGTCCACCTGTGGAGTTCCATTCTGCCACTCGCGAAAAGAAAGAAAAGTCCAAAAACGCGGCTTGGCATGAGGCGGCGGAGTGCAAGCGTTCAAGTTTGGAGGGGTGCCCGATAAGACGTGAAAGGCCCGGGAATCGCTGGCGAAGCGGCCGTCGGTGCGCCAATACAGGTTCGCTTGAAAGTTGTGGTACTGGTTGTAGGGCAAGCCACAGGAATAAGCGCAGCCATCCATGACATAGAAATCGGGCGAGTCCGCGCGGTCGAAATAGAAGATGTTGCTGATCATGTCGACCTGCGGCGTTGTGCGATTGCAGCCCTGCGGCCAGGGATAGAGTTCGGTGAACATATTCTCCCGGCTATACGCAAATATGTTGTTCTTGAAAACATTGGCGGCAAAGCCGGGCGGAGGGGCGCCGCTGATCTCAACGGCGTTTTGAGAGTTGCGAAAGATGACGTTATTTTCGATGTCGAATCCCGCGGATTGAATATCGAGATAGATTCCGGCACCGCCGTAGGCTGAGCCATGAACGCCTTGGTCGATGACGGAGGAATCGCTCACGTCGTGCACCAAGTTGTTGAGGATACGATTCCCGGTGCCGCTTTTCTTGGGCCCGCCGACGTTGTAGTAAAGCGCCCCGCCATCAGCAGTGATGCCTTGCAGCAGGTTCCAGAGATGATTGTACTGGCTGAGGATGTTGGACCCATTCTCTCCCGGGCAAGCGATCAGGCAAATGGAAATTCCGGCGTGATAACCGTCAGTGACATCGTTGTGGCTGTAATTGATGTCGTTTCCATTGCCCTGGGCGATGCCTTCCCCGTCGGGAAAGATGCGGCCGTAGCCCTGGATGAGGTTGTTTTGGACGGTGATGGAGTGCACGACGTAGGACGCCTTGTCCCAGCCGATGGGGTGATGACCAATACGGATACCGCTGTCACCGATGTCGTAAAAGGCGGAGTCTTGAATGATGTCGTTTGCGGCAGAATCACCGGAGCGACTGTCAGCCGAGGCGATCAGGATTCCAGATGAAGAAGTATGGCGGATGACGATGTGATCGAAAGTGACATGCTGGCAACTTTCACAATCGATGGCTTCGGGAAGAACCGATTCGCCGTTCTCGTCATCGTTGAAGCCGGACAAAGCTGGCATAAAATTGTCGACTTCGAAGGTAATGCCGCGAAAGGTGACGTAGTCGAGATCGAGGGCGGAAAGCAGGCTGCCGCTGACTGAATCCGCAGGTTGAAGCTGCGCGATGACGATGTTATCGGAATTGGGATTCTCTCCCGCATTTGCAACGTAATTTAGGGTCCAGGGAGAAGTGGAACGATCGAGGAACCACAGGCCGGTTTGACCAGCAGCGGCTTCTTGTTCGAAGGCATCTTTGGCGTTATCGATGACGTAGCGATGGCCGGGGGTGGGGCCGAAGAAGTTGAACTCCGTGTCTTTGCCCTTGGTAGCGGCAGTGAAATAGATAATGTGGCGCTGGGTGTCGACGCAATTGATGCGCATGACATCCACGGTCCAAGCGTCGAAGAGAGTGATTTCGATGTCGCCAGCGGGATAGTTTGTGGCTGGGGCCCGGCAGGGATTGCCGGCGGTGGGATTGAGGTTCTTCCAAGCGGTAATGCCGGTGTCGCGAGGGTCATATTCGAAACGGTCCAGGCACTTAGAGTCCTGGGTATAGCGAACTTGTCTTACGCTCGGACAATCGGAGTCCGGTCCGACGGGATGGACTTCGCCAAAAACCCGGAGGAAGCTACCGAGATTGCAATTGGCAGTGCTGACGGTCTGGCCACTCACGGTGTCGCGACAGGAACTGCCGCTCACGTAGTACCCAGTTCCAGACGCTGACTGCACACGGGAGCGCATGCGCCGCTCGCCGTCATAAAAAAGATATTCGAAGGGCTGGATATTGGCAGGAAGACGAACCTGCCAGCGATTGCCGGAAACCTTTGTCCAGGTCAAGCCAAGACCAGCGTTGCCGACTGCAACGCCTCCGCTGACGACGGGCAATTCTCCCGAGTAATTCTCCCAGGTGATGGGCGTATCGGCCGTGCCGGAATCGTCGACGGTGAAGTTCAGAGTGCCGGGGTTGGTCGGGCTAAGCCCGAGATAGTAGGTACCTGCGCGGAGCTTTACCGAGATTGGACGATGGGGATTGCCCTTGATCATCAACTTTTGTAGAGCGACCTGAGCGCCCGCGATGGAGGCAAAGGGACCGTCGGACTTTGAGGCGTTAGGAGCGGGGAGTTTGCCGGTCCAGGAATCATTACCATCGGGTGCCACAAAGAATTCGAGGCCTGATGAGGACGCCACTGGATTTCTCGACTGGCCGAAGGAGATGTTTTCAGAAGTGGCGGGATGCGAAATCGCAGCGAAGACCAGATAGGCGCACACAAGACCCCAACGGATTTTCATGAGTACCTTTCTTTCAGGATGATTCCAATGAAGGGGCGCAGGGATGAGTTTACACTGACCGTCAGCGCTTCGCGAAGCGGCAGGATGAGGCTGAAGGCTCCAACTCAAATGGAGACTTTCATCTCGCAGAGAGTAGCCCATGCCACGAGAGTTTGCGCTGACGGATGGGAGCGTTTTGTAATGATTTGTGAAGCGTAACAAACTCTTTCTTCGGCTCTTGACAACGATTTTGTGCTGCTGCATCCTGACCAAGGCACTCGGGGACAACTCCCTCCTCCGCGAACCTCTCGCCCCGACGTGAAGGGAAAACCTGTGAAATCGATTAGCACCGTTGTGTTTGCACTGCTCCTTGCCGGCGGTACTTTCAGCTTTGCCGGCGAGCATACTCCGGCAACTGGTAATCCTCATCTGTCGGTAGGTCAGACGTACTGCACTGGTTCGAGTGCGTGCGTCCTGACGGCCCATAATGACAACAATCGTGACGGCGCGAATTCGAACGAAAGCATCTTGAAGGCTTCGGCCCTGAATTCGACCAACCATCCCACTCCGCGCTGGCTGGCAACGACGGACGGGCTGCTCTACGCACAGCCACTCTATGTCCACCAATTGATGATCAATGGCGTGGCGAAGAATGTGGTCTATGCAGCCACGGAGAACAACAGCATCTACGCGTTTGACGCCGACAGCACCAGCCAGAGCGGAACTGCATTGGCGCAGGTCAATCTGAACAATGCCAGCGATCTGGGATCCGGGACGACCGAGATTGCGGTTCCCTACAGCGATCTGCCGCGAGAGTGCAGCCTGGTGGTTCCTGAGGTTGGGATTACGGGAACACCGGTGATCGACGTCTCCGTGACTCCGCCGGTGATTTATTTCATTACCAAGCATGAGGACGTGAGCAGCTCAGGCGGAAAAACCTATCGTCAGAAGTTGCACGGAATCTATGCCGACACATTGCAGGAAATTCCTGGCAGCCCGCTCATTTTGGATACGAACTTTGCCGAGACTTACGCGCCGGAATACGACCCCTTGTACAACCATCAGCGGCCGGGACTGACTCTGATTCCAACCGGAAGCGGTACTTCGAAAATCTGGGTTTCGTGGGGATCGAATTGCGATTTCGTTCCGTACTGGGGCCTGGAAATGGAATTCGTGTACAACTACACGGGAACCCAGGGTTTTGCCAATACCTACAACGTGGTGAGTGCGTCTCCTTCGTGTATTTCGCAGCCTTGCCAGACGGGAATCTGGATGGCGGGTGGGTCGCCGGCGGCGGATGCGAATGGGAACGTCTACCTCGCGACAGGAAACGGAGCGGATTCACTGCAAGGCGCTGGGGAATATAGCAACAGCATTTTGCGCCTGAACGATAGCGGCTTGCAGGATTTCTACTCACCACCAGATTTCGACGCGCTGAATCATGGAAAATCTGTGGTGGCCTGCACCAATCCGAATCCGCCAAGCTGCCCCGCACCGTGTTCGCTCGACAGCACCGGAAAATATTGCCAGTTTGAATTGCTGAGCGATGACTGGGACTTAGGCGCGGGTGGAGTATTACTTCTAAGTCCTTCATTCAAATTAACTAATCCGGAAATCGTTGCGTCGGGCAAGCAAGGGATGATCTACGTAGCGTATGCCGACGGCTTAGGCCACGTGGATTCGCATGAGGCGAATCCTTCGGAGTACGCCTGCGGGCTGGCCAATGCGCCGACATCGGGCGCAATCGCGCAATGTTTGCAGGGTTTTCCTCCCACTACGAATCCGGATGAAGACGATAGCGGAATTCGGGGTTCGATGGCCTTCCTCGCGGGCGCGCCTGGCAGCGAATACAACTTCATGTACGCAGCTGCGATCTTGGGCCCGCTGAATGTTTTCTGGTTGCAAAACCACAACGGAGTCGGGAGATTTTACCCGGTAGCGGGAACGGCCATTTCGCCTCATATTTTCAACCCCGGAGCTTCGCCTTCGGTGACATGGAATAGCGCGAAGGGCGCGAAGATTACGGATGGAATTGTGTGGGCTCTGGATACGGCGGGCGCATCTACAGGACGCAAGCAGGCCCTGAACGCGGTCGTCTACGCATACCGGGCGATTCCGACAAGCAAGAATCCTTCGACGGCGCTGGGGACCGAACTTTGGGATAGCTCGGCATACAGCTCGACGAACCCCGGCAATCCGGGCGCGGTGAAGTTCACCGTGCCGACGATTGCCGATGGTCAGATTTTTCTGGGCGGCGGGGCACAGGGATACTTGCCCGGCGGAACAAACTGTCCGGTGCCGACGACTACAGTGCAGCCGACCGCATGCGGCGGGTTAGCAATGTTCAAGTAGCAGGGGGCCAAGGAACAGCTGTGCTGAGGGCTGCCAAAAATTCCTAAAGGCTGGCGGGTGAAGATCGTAACGAGATGCTTAGTGGTGATTTGGATGACGATATCTCTGTTTGGGGAGAACCCGAAAAGAAGGATCGCGCGAATCTGATTCCGGATACGTGGAAGTCGAAATGCGACCCATTGTCAGAACAACGGAGTTAAGGCCTAGCTGAGTTCTGCACTGACACTCCCGACCCTGGAGAAAGATGCTTGCCAGTGTGCAACACTCTGCACACCTACTTCTTATAGACCCACGGAAAATGGGCTTTTAGGGGACGGTCTGGCTAGGTTTCTCAGGGGGTTGTATCATGCTAATCACGTGGTCGTTGGGGCGACATTTTGGTGGGGCAAGTGCTGCTTAACTACGGTGGCGGAGGACCGTCTTCCAGCGGTTCTGGGATGGGGTGTCCGATTCGCCAATGTGTCCAGGGGTCAGCCAGATGTGACTGAGAGGGCGAAGCTATGTTCGCCCCAAGCGCATTTCTAGGGGATTATTTCTAGGTCGTAAATTAATGAGCCAAGTGATAGATCCGGCGATTGAACCGGCGGCAACAGTCGCGACGATGACAGGATTCCGCTTTCACCATATTGGAGTCGCGTGCCGCGATATGGAAAAGGAAGCGGAAGCGCTGCGCTTGCTGGGCTATGAGATGCAGGGCAAGCCCTTCACGGATCCGCTGCAAAGAATACACGGCTGCTTCTTAGCGGGGATTGGCCCGCGAGTAGAGTTGCTGGCGCCGCTGGACGAAACCTCGCCGATTCTGTCGTGGCTGAATAAAGATATAAAGATGTATCACCAGGCGTACGAGGTGGATTCGATGGAGCGCGGCTTGGCCAAGTTGACCGCGCAACACGCGGTGGTGCTCTCGAGACCGAAGCCTGCGATTGCATTTGGCGGACGCAAAGTAGCTTTTCTGATGCTTCCCAATCGTTTGCTGGTCGAGTTGATCGAGTGTCCGGAGTTAGAAAACGGGCAATGACAGATTTGACCACCACCCGCTTTGTGACGATCAGCGTGGATGACGGAGATCCGCGAGATTTCCGAACGGCAGATCTGCTGAAGAAATACGGGCTGGAAGCGACCTTTTATATTCCGTCCAAGAATCCGGAACGGCCGGTGATGACGGAGAACCAAGTGCGAGAGCTGGCAGGCAGCTTCGAGATTGGCGCACATACGGTGAATCATTTGCCGCTGAAGGCGATGCCCGACTCGCAAGCGTTTGAGGAAATCTCGGGAGGCAAGCGCTGGCTGGAAGATTTGCTGGGCAAGCCGTGCGTTTCTTTTTGCTATCCGCGCGGGAAGTTCAACAGCAGCACGCCGGGATTGATCAAGAAAGCAGGATTTTTGGGCGCGAGGACTTGCCTATTCAATTTGACTACGTTTCCGCAAAATCCTTTTTTGTGGGGCTTGAGCACGCATGCTTACTCGCATAGCAAGATGATTCAACTCCGGCACGCCGCGCTAGAAGGCAACTATCGCGGCTTGGTGAACTTTTTGAGTACCTATAAAGGTACAACGGACTGGCAGCAGCATTTTCACATCGCGCTAGATCATGTAGAACAGAATGGTGGGATCGCCCACCTATATTTTCATAGCTGGGAGATTGACGAATTGAAACAGTGGGACCGATTGGAGGCGACGCTGGCCGCGATATCGCAACGGCAAGGGTTTACGCGGGTGACCAACGGTGAGCTGTTTGCAATGTGGAAAGCGCAGCTTGACTCTGCAAGGAACTAATTCTATGAATGTTTCTGTGACACAAACACCGCAAAACGGCGCCAGCCGCTTTGATCATGTGCTGAAGGTGATTTACGCATCGGTTTCAGAACTCAACCAGCAACTGCCGAAGGAACAGCGCATCGAGCAGACGCCGGCGACGGTGCTGTTTGGCGACGGCGGTCGCTTGGATTCGCTGGGACTCGCGAACTTTATCGTAATCACGGAACAGAAACTGGATGAGTCGTTCGGATTTCAAATCGATTTAACCGCAGACGATCCTTTCTCCTCGGCTACTGGCCACTTCCGAACCATTCACTCGCTCGCAACCTATATTTCAGATCTGGTAACTAGAAAGACGGAAGGCTAAGCGCAGTTGGATGGACGCTCCTCGCAGTAATCAAAATCAAGGTGAGACTGCGGTAAAGCTGCATCTCATCTCCGATTTCAATCTCGATACCCTCGGAAATTGCCTGGCGAACAACGACTTGTCACCCCGAGTGACAGCGCAGCCAGCGCCCTTCGGGCAAGTCTTCCCTACCCTCCTGCAGCCAAATAGCGATCCCTCGGATTTTGCCCTGGTGTGGACGCTACCCGAGAAGATTATCCCCGGTTTCGAGCAAGCTTTGAATGGCGAGCAAGTAGATGAGACCCAATTGAGGGCGGAGCTAAATCAATTTGGCGATTGTTTGCTGGCGGCCCAAAAGCACTTTCGCGCGATTTTTGTAGTTTCGTGGACGCTACCCGGTTACCGACGTGGAAACGGGATGTTGAGCATGAGGAAGAGTGGGCCACGAAAGTTACTGCTCAAGTTAAATCTCATGCTGGCAGACAAGTTGGAGGATAGTCCGAGCATTTATTTGCTGGATGGGCAGCGCTGGCTGGATGAGGCGGGCAAGAACGCGTATAGCCCAAAGCTCTGGTATTTGACCAAGACGCCGTTCCAGCCGAAGGTGCTGAGCGCCGCAGCAAGGGATTTGAAGGCTGCGATTGCAGCGGTGCTGGGCAGCTCCCGCAAGCTGCTGGTGCTCGATCTCGATGACACCCTGTGGGGCGGCATCGTGGGCGATGTGGGATTGGAGAATCTGAGGCTCGGCGGACACGATCACATCGGCGAAGCGTTTCTCGATTTTCAGCGGGCGATCAAAGCGCTGCGGAATCGCGGCATCCTCTTGGCGATTGCGAGCAAGAATGAAGAAAACATCGCGCTTGAGGCTCTGGGCAAACACCCGGAGATGCTGCTGCGGGCGGAGGATTTTGCCGCCAGACGTATCAATTGGAACGATAAGGCGGCGAACATCGTCGAATTGGCCGAGGAGCTGAATCTTGGGCTGCAGTCGGTTGTATTCATTGATGACAATCCGGTAGAGCGGGCACGGGTGCGCGAGGCGTTGCCAGAAGTATTGGTGCCGGAGTGGCCGGAAGACAAGACACTGTATGCAAGCTCGCTGGGCGAACTCGACTGCTTCGATTCTGCCTATGTGACGGCAGAGGATGCATCGCGAAACGAGATGTATGCGGAAGAGGCGGAACGCAAGCGAGCACGGGCGACGATTACGTCAGCGGAAGAATGGCTGCTGTCAGCACAGACAGCAGTGAAGGCGGAAGAGTTCAGCGAGGCAAATCGCGAACGCGTGGTGCAGTTACTGAATAAGACAAATCAGATGAACCTGATGACCCGGCGCTTATCGAGCCAAGAGTTGCAGAATTGGCTGAGTGGAGGCCGGCGAAAATTGTGGGCTTTCCGCGTGAGCGATCGCTTCGGGGATTCCGGACTTACGGGAATTCTGAGCCTGGAGGTCGACGGGGGAACGGCGCGCATCGTAGATTTCGTGATGAGTTGCCGAGTCATGGGACGCAATGTAGAGCGGGTGATGGTAGCGTGTGCGGTGCAGTATGGTTCAGCGTTGGGTCTGGAAGAATTGCAAGCCGAATACTTGCCAACGGCAAAAAATAAACCTTGTCTTACGTTCTGGACGTCTTCCGGATTTGGGCAAAAGGAAAATCGTTTTAGCTGGCCATTACGTGACCCTTATCCATTTCCTGCCGGCATTGAAGTTGACGGTGTATTGAGCGCGTCCTCAACTTCGGGCGGTACTGCCGTATCCGCCCAACTCGACTCCCGCGATTCTCTGCCTCAACTCAGTAACTAAACATTTCCGAATTTCCAATCGCACTACCCCGTGTCGTATGATGTCTTAGCCTTCGGGAAACGCTTTGTCTTCGGCTCTTGTGACAACAAGCAATGGCATCAGTACCCAATCAACCCCCAAGCTGCGTCAAGCAAGCTTCGACGACTATGCGCAGATTTGCGCGCTAGGCGCACCTTATGGGTTGGGAAAAGAGCCGTATGAAGAATGGGCGCATTTGTGGGCCAATAATCCGGTGTTTCAGGCCGTGCCGGATTGGCCGATGGGCTGGGTCTTAGAGAATGAAGAGCGCCAGATTGTGGGTCAACTGGCGAATGTTCCGCTGGCTTATCAACTCGGCAACCGGAAGCTGATCGCCGGCGCCAGCCGTGCGGTGATGGTCGATCCGAAATATCGGACGTATTCTTTTCAGCTCTTGAATCAATTTTTCCGGCAAAAAAAAGCCGACCTGTTCTTGGCGACCACAGTCAACGGGCAAGCCACCAAGCTCTATGAAGTGTTTCGTGCGGTGCGAGTTCCGGCGGGCACATGGGACAAGTCGGTATTTTGGATCACGAATTATCGGGGCTTCGCCGCCAGTGTTCTCAAGATGAAGGAATTGCCGGGCGCAGCTGCGATGAGCATTCCTGTAGGCCTGGGCTTGTGGGCTCGAGACGCTGTGGCGGGTGGAGTTTTCAGGACACGGGGAAAGTATGGTGAGCCGGAGTTTTGCAACGGATTTGACGATCGCTTTGACGCATTCTGGCAAGAGCTGTGCGAACGCTATCCCGGGCGCTTATGGGCGAATCGTTCACGAGCCACGCTTGCGTGGCACTTCAAGCTTCCGCTGGAAAAGAAATGGGCATGGATATTAACCGTAAGCAAGGGTGGAAAGCTGGCTGCGTACGCGATCTTTCTGCGCCAGGACAACCCAGTGCACGGACTTATGCGCATGAGGGTGGTGGATTTTCAGACCGTGGAACCGAGTAATGAATTGTTGCGACCGCTGTTGGCAGCGGCGGTCGAACGATGCAGGAAAGAACGGATTCACATGCTGGAGGCGTCGGGCTTTGCTCCGGACAAACAAGCGGTCATTGACAGCCTATCTCCGAAATCCCGCAATCTCGATGCTTGGCGTTATATGTATAAAGCGGCCCAGCCGGGATTGGCAGAACAACTGAAAGATCCGGCAGTGTGGGACCCGACCTGTCTGGATGGGGACGCCAGTCTTTAGATTTTCCTTCCATACTTTTCAATTTCTATGTCACAACTCAGGCTTTTGGTTAAGAACTCACTCTTTCCCCTTCGGCACGTTTTTCCGCGGCAACCGTTCTTGGATAAGCCGATCGCCACTTGGCCCGCGATCGTTGGGGTGGTCCACGATATCCGCGTGCCGCGAGGAGTTCGACCGCAGCCGGTATCGTCTCCGGCGGGATACGCGAATATCAACATTATTCTCGCACTGGTGGAACGGGTAGCTTCGGTGCCCGGGGACCAGGCGGAGTGTGGCGTGTTTCGCGGATCGACACTGGTGCCCACCGCAATTTTTCTCAAGCAAAACAAGATCAAGAAGCACCTGTTTGGATTCGATTCGTTTCAGGGATTCGACGAGTCGGTGACAAAAGACATGGCGCTGGGCGGTAGCAAAGACGAGCAGAGAAAAGTCGGAGGATTTTCGGAAACGTCGGAGGAGCTGGTTGGCGGGAAGTTGCGGCTGTTTGGCGCGGAGGGTAGCGTGACGCTGGTCCCGGGATATTTTCACAATTCCCTGCCAGCTTGCGCGAACAACCGGTTTTCGTTCGTCCATCTGGATTGTGATACTTACGATTCGTATAAAGAGTGTTTGTCGTTCTTTTATCCGCGGCTAAACCGGGGGGGCGTCGTTCTATTCGATGAATATAACGATCCGGCGTGGCCGGGGTGCAACATGGCGATTGATGAATTTCTGGCGGATAAACCCGAGAAACCGCAGCGAATTGAACGGGACAACTTCCAGAAGTTCTACATTGAAAAACGAGGCTAACTAACTGATATGCGCAAACTTCTGCCTAGATATCGCAAGCGCTGAACAAAGCGCCAATTAGACGATTCCGATCGCAACGCGCAAAGGCGTTGCGCCATCCAACGCTCGAACTCAGTACTTCGTGACTCCCCATCATGATTAAAGGCACGGCTATTGTAGTAACGTACAACTCTGCTGTTTGGACGGAACGCTGTTTGGAAGCGCTGCTCGCGCAGCAGGGATGGGAAGTGTTGATGATCGATAACGCTTCCGAAGACGATACTGTGAGCCGCGCGTTACGATTCGCGGGGCAGGCAAGAATTTATCGCAACTCGGTAAATACGGGTTTTGCCGGGGGAGTGAACCAGGGTGTGCGGTTGGCGAGCGGAGACACTTTGGCTCTGGTGAATCCTGATGCGGTGGCGGCGCCAGGCGCGCTGGATAAACTGGCGGAGTCGCTGTCGAGGCATAACGCCGGGGCAGTGGGCGGATTGCTCCTGGTGGAAGACGGAAAGCCGCAAACTGGCAACATGGTGCGGCGGCTGCCAACGTTGGGCAGCGCGTTGGCGGAGTTGCTGCTGCTGAACAATATTTGGCGGAGAAATCCGTGGAATCGGGCGTACCGGTGTTTAGATCTCGATTACACGAAGCCGCAAGAAGTGGAAAATCCGGCTGGGGCGTCTTTGATGTTTCGGCGCAGCGTTTGGGATGCCGTGGGTGGATTTGATGAGGGATTCTTCCCTGTGTGGTTTGAAGACGCCGATTTTTGCGCGTGCGTGCGCAAGGCGGGCTGGAAAATTATGTATGAACCGACGGCAGTGTTCGATCATGGCCGCGCACAGCGTGAACCAAATCTCGTTCTACGATCACCAGCTGATCTGGTATCGGAACATGCTGCGATACTTTGGCAAGCATCGTGGGCCGATACAGCGCGCTATTTTGCGCGTGGGAATATTCTTTGGATTGATGGTGCGAGCCTTGTTATGTTTAGTGATGAAGCCGCCGAAAATCAGCCGTGAACAAGGCATCGTCGGATACATGCGTGCGGCATGGAATTGCGGCATTCGAGAGCAAAAAGCGGAGACCCAAGCTCCGCGATCGCTGACGGCGCCAGCACCGGTGCTGGTCAGCGAGCGCAGCGCGCGCGCGTCGTAGGCACTCCCCACCCAAGCCAAAACCTGGCTTGAATGGGTCACCCGTCCTAGTTTTACTTCTATCGGCGTGGCTTAGAGGGGCGGAGGTTTGTTTGCGTCAGGCGCTGAAGAGCTGCGCCACCCAAAAGCTTCTCGACCGTTCGGGTTCTTAAAAGGCCACGCATCCTTTATTTCCCACCCAAGCCAAAACCGGGCTTGAGTGGGGCACCCGCCCATGCAAAGCCCAAGACTCCACACAAAATGCGGAGGGCTGGGTCACCCCTATTTCATCTCCAATAGCACCGGTTTGGGGCCGACCTGAATTGTGCCCTTCTTGAGTTCGGTAACGCTCCCATCCAACTGGCGCTCGATGGTGAATTGTTTCTCGGGTTCGTAGCTAACGGTATCTTTCAGAGCGTCCCACACGAAGCGGCCGTGATAGGCGCCATTGTTTTTGGTGAAGTCGCAGACCACCACGCTACCCGATTTCCAGCCGAGATCCTTCACGCTACATTCTTTGTCGAAGGTTGCGCCGAGCAGCCAGTTGCGCGTTTGCTCATAGACGGGCGCCGTCGGACAAAGGTAGCCTCTTTTTCCGTCTTTATTGGGGGTCGTGCAATTCCAGAGATAACTGTCGTCGGCCCACATCTGGCCGATGGGGCCGAGGTCCCAGCCGAAAAAGATGTACATCTTGACGTTTAAAGACGCGGTCAGGATTAGCGAGCGCGCGATCCAAGCGGAGCGCAGATTCCAGTCGGGCTTGTTATCGTCGGTGACCATGATGCCGGCGCCGCCGGGCCAGGCGTCTTCGGTGTCATAAAGCGGCTTGCCACGAGTGCTGACGTGCTTGTTGGCGATGGCCTGGAGTTGGTGTACAAAGTCGATCTGGTTTTCCGGCGGATAGGCGTAGCCGTGAAAAGAAACGCCATCGACCAGCGAGGGACCGTATTGATCGAGCGCAGTGAAGTAATCCTCGGTCCAGGAGGCGAAATCGGCCGAGCCGCGCGGCGAGCAGGAGCAGGTATTAGCGGGAAGAATGATTGCATTGGGGATGATGCTCTTCACAACGTCGTGAAAGTCTTTGGTCATGCGCGCCCACTGTTTGAAAGTCCAATAACGAGGATTCGAGGAACGAATGTTGGGCGCTTCATTCCATAGTTCCCAATACTTGATCTTGCTGCCATAACGGGTGGCGACGGCGGTGATGAAATCTTTGAAAGTTTTGTTAGTGCCGTCGGCGTCGCCGCTGCCCACGCGGGCATCGATGTCGGCCGGCGGATCGCAGAGCCCGACAGAATTCCATCCGCAATCTTCGTCAGCGGGACCATCGCAGGTGGCCTCGGGAATTCCCTTCCCCTTGCAACGCGGGCCGCGATTGGAAATCCAACCGGCAGTGTCGTAGACGGTAAACATGACTTCGACGCCGTGGGCGGCGGCATCGTTGACCAACTTGTCCATATCACCGTCTTCGCGGTTTCGCCGAAAGTGATAGCAGGGATTGTTGGGATCAGTTCCACCGGCGCAAGTTTCAAGATCATCCCAGGTGACGCGGTCGCTGACGGTACGGCGAATGTAAAAAGGAACAGTGGGCCAAGGTTCTCCGTGAGTGTATTTATTGATATGAAGTCCGAAGAAGTTTTCCTGTACCTGCGCCGAGCAGGGCATTAAGAGCAAGGACGCACTCAACAAGAAGAGTGCCAACACCGTCTTCATACGAAGGTTCTCCTGGGGAAAATTGGTGAGGTGTTCAAGCGGGCAGAGATCTCCACGCCAGTATTGGCAAACTGAATGGGAAGCTTTTTCACAGGCGATCTGGTGTACGGTATGGCGATCTTCGCCATCTTAGCATAGGGTTTTTGGGGTCGTTCGTTGCAGACAAGCCTTTGGACGAGGATTTCATGGCGCAAGGACTGTCTTTCTTCTCATTCCAGAAAGAGCTTGTCTGTGGTCTAGTCAGCACGACCGCCCCCCGGAGGGTAAAAATGTCGTCGAATGCACGCTTCGCGGTTCTGGTGCTCTGCCTCAGTTTCGCTGTAGCCGCATCGCTGAACGCTCAAGTGAACGTGGTCACGTCACGGAACGACATCTCCCGCGATGGATGGAATTCCAGTGAAACCGTGCTGAATCAAAGCAACGTAAATTCCGCGACTTTTGGCAAAATCTGCTCGGCGGTGGTGGACGGCCAACTGTACGCCCAACCTTTGGTAATTTCGATTCTCGGAAAAAACACGATTTTTTTAGGGACAATGAATGGAAATGTGTACGCGATCGATGGGAGCAATTGCAGCCAACTGGGACACGTGTCGCTGATTCCAGCCAACGAAGAGCCGGTGCAGTGCGTCGACCTGAACTCGGGGCATTGCGCAATTATCAATCCGCTTATCGGCGTCTTGAGCACGCCAGTGATCGACATCGCGTCGAAGACAATCTATGTCTCGATGGAAACCGAGTCGACATCACGTTCTTGCCAAAGCAGCCATGCAGAAGCGTGCTTTATCCATCGGTTGCATGCGCTGGATTTGACGACGCTGGCGGAAAAGTTTAACGGCCCAGTCATTATTTCTGGCAGTTTTGGAAATGCCACGTTTACCCCGCGGGAACATATTCAAAGACCGGGGTTGCTCGAGTTGGCAAACGTGATGCCCAACGGGGACGGTGCTATTTATCTCGGGTTTGCGGCGATCGCGGGATACGGTAAGCCGGGAAAAAGCATTCCGCAAGGATGGGTATTTGGCTACGATGCGCAAAATCTGGCGGCGACGCCGGTCGCGTGGAGCAGCACACCAAACGGCGAAGGCGGCGGAGTCTGGCAATCGGGCGGAGGCCTAGCCGCCGGACTGGATGGGCCGCAGGGAAACACTTATTTGTATGTGGCGACCGGCGACGGAACGTTTGATGTGAATAACGGAGGAGTCGATTATGGAGACAGCTTTCTAAAGCTGACACCGCAACTGACGACTGTGGCGAATGGATTCTTCACTCCCTTCAATCAGGCGTGTCTTGATCCGACGGATGAGGATTTTGGCTCCGGCGGAGTCCTGCTGACGCCGAACATCACGTCGAAATACTACGCGATCACCGCCTCCAAGACGGGTGAGGTGTTTGTGATGGACCGGGCCAATCCAGGAGGCTACATGCCGCCGAAGAACCACACTTGCCCGGCCATGGGAACCAACCGGAACCAGGAATATTTTCGGGGAGCCACCCACCAGTACTTCACAACGCCTACCTATTGGAATCGGTATCTGTATTACGTGGCGAACCAGTCGCCGTTGGTCCGTTATACGCTCAGTCTCTCGTGCAATCCTGGGCCAGTCTGCACGACCGGCATGGCGAGGACGAGGTTCACCTTCGGAGTTGGGACCTTGCCCGCGATCTCTTCCTCGGGAAATACGAGCGGGACAGCAATCATTTGGGGAGCGAGCGGAAATGGCTGGCCGGGAGCGAACGGACCAGCGCCAGCGGTGCTTTATGCGCTCGATGCGGAGCACGAAAATCCAACGGGAACGGTGCCGGAGTTGTGGGACAGCACGCAATGTCCGACGCGAGACGGGGCGGGAAACGCGGTTAAGTTTGTGACGCCTACAGTGGCGAATGGAATGGTATATCTGGGAACGATGGACCCAACCGATCCGACGAATACGCGCGGCGAACTGGACGTGTATGGATTGACCAAAGCAGCGTGCAACTAGCTGCTGTTGCTTCATAAGATAGGACTAGGACAACTTCCGCCCTGAGCTTGTATACAAAACCAAGCTGAGAACTTCTATGACGTCCGGCATTGGCGCGCCTCCTATACGGGACGGGGCACGTTGTCATCGCCCATTTTCTACATCAGCACCTACACAACTAAGCCACCGCTTTAATTCCGCGTCAGTTCGCTCTCGACAGTACCGGTAATGGTGAGAAAGCGAATGGTACCGGCATCATCCTGGAAAACCAGGGCGGTGTTACCGTTGTTGACAACGGCGGTCACGAGATGGCCGTAGGATTTGGGAATCCCGCCGTGCGTGGGGGCTTTGTCGTAGCGGGCCAGCTCGCCCTCTTTCATGCCGGTGACGCTGACGAAACGGATCACTCCGGACGAATCCTCGAAAACCAGGCCGGTGCCGATTTGATCGGCAATTGCGGCCACGAGCCGTCCATAGGACTTGGGTACGCTGCCCTGGCTAGGCGCGGCATGAACCACGGGCATTCCTCTGCTTCCCGCGAAGTAGCCGAGAGTCAATAAAAGAGCAGCCGAGAGCATCAGCAAAATGCGTTTACGCATGAGCAGTGCGATCTCCCTTCCTGGGACCAGTTTAATTGGGCTCGACCAGAATTTTATGCATCATGCCCAGATCTTCGTGTAACAGGATATGACAGTGAAACACGAAGGTTCCGGCGATCGTAGGATCGCGGAAATCCATCAACAACTTCACACTATGATAAGGAGTGCCGGGGCCTTCCCAGAAGGGGATGGGGATGGTATCCATCAGGTCCTGATTGGCGGCCGGCTTGCCATCGATTTCCAGCACCTTAAAATGAATCTGGTGGATGTGAAACGCGTGTGTCTCCAGGGCGCGATTTTCGATGGTCCACTCCTCGACGGCTCCGACCTTGGTGGTGATGACTGGCTTCTCTTCAGGCTGAAAGACGCGCTGCTTGTCACCGTCGACCGTGATGTAGAACTGGATGGGACCGTTGGTGCCACCAAATTCCTCCGAGAAATACAACTTGCGATTCGCAGTCACGGTCGCGGTGGATAAATCGGTGTATTTGGTGGCCAGCTGAGCCGGAGACGCAGGAGCTGCCGGCATCTTGGAAACTTGAGAGCCTTTCTCCGGGTCATTAGTCAGCTGAATCTGGCCGAGAATCTGTTCCAGGTCCGGATTGCCGGTGGGGCCAGTGGAATAAGACTGAGTGAGGAACTGCGCCTGGCTGCCACTGGGAGGCGCGACGACGACGAATTCGGCGCGACCGGCGGGCGGGATGAGAACCGACGTCTCCATTCTCGCGTGTGCCAAAGGATATCCGTCGAGTGCGATCAACTCGAACTGGGCCGGCGTACCGTTGACCACAAATTGCAACTGCAAGAAGTCCTGAATGGTGGCATTGGTAACGCGCCAGAACTGTTTTTCACCCGGCTTCATTTGAATGATCGGTGAAGGTGAGTTGGGAAAAGCCGCAACCTGATAGTTAATACTCAACTGATAGGGGCCCGGAATCCATGGAACCAGATACTGTTGGCGAATTGTGAAAACGCGCTCGGTAAGACCCGCGACCTGGGGATAGAGCTTTTCAATGCCGTTTACAATCAGAGCACCCGCCGCGCCGCCATTCACCTGAAATTCGGTAAAGCCGTGAATGTGGGGATGGTACCAATAGAGACCAGACGGCTCCTGCTTGGGAATCTGCATGTCATATCGGAAGCCGGGGGTGCCGGGCTCAATCAGAGTATTAATGACGTCGTCCTGGTGGCAGATGGGCGGAACGTTGAGGCCGTGAAAATGCACGTTGGTTGAACTTATGGTGACGGGGCCGTTGTCACCGCAAATCTTTCCCGAGGGAGGCATATCCATCTTCATCCCGTCCGGATCACTCTCTTGGATGTGATTCTTGATTCCCAAAACCAGGAAATCACCGGGATTCAGGCGCAAGGTGGGCGATTCGACATAGCCTGATCCGGTATTGTAGCTATAGCAGTAATGGGTATAGCCGAAAACATCGACGGAGTGGCCCATGATGAAATCGGCATTAAGCGTGCCATTCTGCGAGTTGAGACTTAAGGCGTCGCGCACCACCGTGCCAGGATTGGGGCGAGCAGGACATTGGGCAACGACACTGACATAAGAAAAACCGCAGACGAGGACCCCGAGCAAGAATCGCGAAATCGTACGCAAATCAGACCTCCTCAAACTTCCTACAATCATCAGCACGCCAAACCTAGTCTAGTGCTCTAGAACGAACGCGGAGGATACGAGGCAATCGAAAGTAACCCGGGGCTATAAGGATCGCTCACCGGGGAATTGGGGGCCTCGCGCAAAGAACATTTGCCAGCGAGCGAGGTGACTCGAACCTCGGCGATGGAAGATGGTGAACCGAACTCCGCGATATAAACCTGGTCGCCAGTTCCCGTATTCGTGGCCAGGCTCAAGCCAGCCAGGTAAGAATAGTTCTGGACATAACCGTTCAAGAAGTTCGAAAGACAACCGGGGGAAACTTTGCCGGTTTTCTTATCGAAATACGCGGCTCCCAGGCGATCCGCTTGAGTGCCGACAACGTATAAGAGAGTCTCATCCGGGCTCAGCATGATATTGCTGGAATTAATTCCGGTGGTTGATTGATAGACAACCGTCTTGGTCAAGAGCCCAGAAGAAATGTCAGAGACTTCGACGACGGCCGCCGTCGAAGTGTCACCGAAGATTGCAAAATGCCCGTCGGCGGTGATGTCGATCGCGCTGGGATAGGTGGCTCCCTGCGAGCTGTTATACGCGCTGGAGTTCTGTTCGTCGCCATTGGGAACGGGTGTGCCGCCGGCAATATTAAAGGACGCGATGGAGCCGTCGCCGAAAGTGGCAACCAGAATGTCTCCGTGAATGGCCATAGCGTCGATGACTCCGCCTTGCAGCCCGGCGACCGAGATGTCATTCACAAAAGTAAGACCACAACCGGGTTGCAGTTGGAAAGTACCGATGGTGTTGGAGTCGCTGAAGCTGGCATACAAATATTGCGAGTTCAGCGCCAGGCCGATGCCATTGGTTGTGCCTTGATCGCCTGAGGAGCCTGAGGCAATGGCGCCGACAGCACCCGTCTGGAGAACGACACCGACGATAAAACCGTCAAAGGCCTCAGAGAAATAGGCGCATTCGTAACCGGGCATGTTCGTGGTCAGCACCCGATCCATGCCGAAATACCCGCCGCCAATACCGTAGCCGCCGGGACGGATCGATTCCTGGTAGGTCAGCTGGCCGCCGGGCGAGATCGAGTAGATCGAGATGCCATTCAGCAGGTTGGGAGGGACATCATCGTTGGTGATGACGTAGTGATCGACGCCGGAAGCGAAGATGCTGGTTAAGCACAATCCCAGGAGCAAGATTGTCACGCGGAATGACAAAAAGCGGAAGGATGCCTTCATAGCTGATCCTTGCAGAGCAACCTAATGACCCAAAACAGCTAACCATATGTCAAGGAGGGATTCAAGAATATTCACGTGATTTTACAAATCAGTTACAGAAGGTGAAAACATTTGCGAACTAAAGGGAAACGGAAGCCATAGTAGCTCTGTAAGGCAGCTTCCGTCGCGGGTTGTCTGCTGCTGCAGGTCGTGGGGAGGTGGTTCTGAGGCGCGCTTGCCGGTGTGAAGTGAGAAGAAAGAGTTAGTTATTTCGAGCTACGGCGAGAGGATGTTTTTCGCTGCGGACGGACTCCGGCGAGCACCAGCCCGCTGAGGCGGTCGACGAAATCATTGGTCAAACGGTCATGGCGAATGAGGAAGCGCATGTAGATTGGTCCGTAGAGCGAATCGAGAAGAAGATCCAAGTCGACGCGCTTGCGCAACTCACCGCGGCCGATGCCGCGGCGAAGGATGGCATAGGCGTCGCGCCGCCGGGGCCACATAAAGCGCTCGCGGAATGCGGCGATCAATTCGCGGTCGGTTTGACCGGCAGCGAGAATGGCAGAGAGGATACGGCCCTGGCGGCTGGAAAAAATCTTTACAACTTGCCGCATTTGTCGGCTCAAATCGGTTTGCAGAGAACCTGTGTCGGGAAAGCGAAGCTTGCGGATGGTGCTGTTGGCAAAGGCGTCGGCGATGAGCGCGCCTTTGTTTGGCCACCAGCGATACACCGTGGCTTTGCCGACTTTGGCTCGATCCGCCACGTCCTCGATGGTCAACTGAGAAAAGCCGCGCTGCCCGAGAAGTTGCAAGGTGCTGCGCAGGATGGCCTGACGCGCCTTTTCGCTGCGGGGGCGGCCCGGAGGGCGTTTTCCAATATGGTTCTTGCTATGTCCGCCGGCTGCGAGCTTCTGGCGCATAACGTTACCCTACCATATAATCAGCAAGGGTAATTAGAATCCGATACGCATAGTATCGAATCTAAAAGGTGCGTTCGTCATATAACTGCCTAACCAACGCGAGTACAGCCGTTTTTCATCTAAATACGATTGGTTCCTAAGCGATGTGGATTGTTGCATTAGCGCTCCGAAGGCCGTACACGTTCGTAGTGATGGCGCTGGTCATCATTATTCTTACACCCATCACCATTCTGCGTACCCCGACGGATATTTTTCCCGACATTAATATTCCTGTGGTCTCGGTGGTGTGGTTTTACACCGGCATGTCGCCCCTCGATATGGCCGACCGCATTGTGGCGAATTCCGAACGCGGCATCACCACAACGGTAAACAACATCGAGCACATGGAATCGCAGTCGGTGTATGGACTGGGGATTATCAAGGTTTTCTTTCGACCGGGGACGAATGTACAGGGAGCGGTGGCGCAAATTACGGCGATTTGCCAGACCTCGGTCCGTTCCCTGCCGCCCGGAACTACGCCGCCGCTGGTCATCTCGTATAGCGCATCCACCACCCCGATCGTTCAGCTCGGGTTGAGCAGCAAAACGCTCCCCGAGCAACAACTGTTCGACCTTGGCCAGAATTTTCTGCGCAACTTTTTGGCCACGGTGCAAGGCGCGGCGACACCTTATCCCTATGGCGGCAAGATTCGACAAATTCAGGTCGATCTGGATTTACCGAAGTTGCAAGCTTATGGACTTTCTCCGACTGACATTGTCAACGCAGTAAACGCGCAGAACGTCATCTTGCCCACCGGCACGATCAAGATGGGTCAACTCGAATACGATGTGGAAATCAATGGGACCCCGGAGACGATTGCGGAGTTGAACGACCTGCCGGTGAAGACGCTGAATGGCGCGACTCTCTATATGCGGGATGTGGCGCACATTCGCGACGGTTTTGCGCCGCAGACGAATATCGTGCGGCAAGATGGGAATCGCGGCGCGTTGATGTCGATTTATAAGAATGGCGCGGCGTCTACGCTGCAGATTGTGGCGGGCGTCAAGGACATTGTGAAGCTGGCGTCGCAATCTCTGCCGCCGGCGCTCAAAATCAGTGCTCTGTTCGATCAATCGTTGTTTGTACGAGCATCGATCGAAGGGGTCTTGCGGGAAGGATTGATCGCCGCCGCGCTGACCGCAGTAATGATTCTTATCTTCCTGGGCGATTGGCGTCCGACGATTGTTATCGCGATTTCGATCCCGCTGTCGATTTTCGTCTCGGTGATCCTTCTGGGCGCTATCGGCGAGACCATCAACATCATGACCCTGGGAGGGTTGGCGCTGGCGGTCGGAATTCTGGTGGACGATGCCACGGTTGAGATCGAGAACATTGAACGGAATCTGGCCATGGGCAAGGAGATGAAGCAGGCGATTCTCGACGGAGCGCAGCAGATTGCGGTGCCAGCGTTTGTTTCGACACTGAGCATCTGCATTGTATTCGTGCCCATGTTCTTTCTCACTGGGGTTGCGAAATTCCTGTTTGTGCCGCTGGCGGAAGCGGTCAGCTTCGCCATGCTAGCCAGTTATCTGTTGTCCCGCACTCTGATTCCTACGCTGGTGATGTACATCATGCGCGGACACGAGCATCGCGCGGAAGCGGCGAAAACGTTTATGGGACGCTTCCAGCGTGGGTTTGAGCAGAAGTTTGAGAATTTCCGGCGCGGCTATGAATCGTTGTTGGAGACGACGATTCAACATCGCGTGGCGTTCATGCTGTGCTTTCTTCTGTTCTGTGTGCTATCGATGGGACTTTACTTTTTCCTGGGAGAGGATTTCTTTCCGCAAGTCGATGCCGGTCTGTTGCGGCTGCATGTGCGGGCGCGGCCGGGTTTACGCGTGGAAGAGACAGCGCGGCTTTGCGATGAAATCGAAAGCGCATTACGAGATCAGATTCCTGCGGGCCAACTGCAGACGGTCCTCGACAATATTGGACTGCCGAATTCCGGCATTAATCAGTCGTATAGCTCGAATGGAACGATTGGCAGCAGCGACGCGGAGATTTTGATTTCGCTCAACCCTGAGCATCACGTGCCAACGGCAGATCTGATGCGGAAGCTGCGGCGATATCTGCCGGAACATTTTCCTGGAGTGGAGTTTTTCTTTCAACCCGCCGATATCGTTACGCAAATTTTGAACTTTGGATTGCCGGCACCGATCGACGTTCAGGTTGTGGGCGCGGACATGCAAAGCGACTATGGCATCGCGCAGCAGATTGCGAACAAGATGCGACACATTCCGGGAACGGCGGACGTGCACGTGCAGCAACTGCTTTCGCTGCCGACCGTGTATATGGACATTCAACGGACGCGAGTCACGCAGGTCGGTTTGACAGCCGCAAATGTGGCGCAAAGTGCGCTGATTTCCCTGAGCGGCAGCTTTCAGACGGCGCCAAATTTCTGGCTGAATACAAAGAACGAAGTAACCTACCAGCTCGCTGTCCAATCACCGCAATACCGGATGACCGATTTGCAGGACCTGCTGAATATCCCGGTAGTATCGCAACAAGGACCGCAACTGATGGGCAATCTGGTGCAACTGACCGCAACGGCGCGGCCGGCGACGGTGAATCATTACAACGTGCAGAATGTCATCGATGTTTACGCCAGCACACAGGACCGCGATCTGGGCGCGGTGGCCAAGGATGCGAACAAAATTCTCGACACCTTCCGGCCCCACCTGCCACGCGGTACTCAACTGATCATGCGGGGGCAGGTGGCGACCATGCGATCGTCGTTCATCGGCCTGGGAGTGGGGCTGGCCGGCGCAATTTTGCTGGTGTATTTGCTAATTGTCATCAACTTTCAGTCGTGGCTTGATCCTTTTATCATTATTACGGCGCTGCCCGGAGCACTGGCAGGCATTTGCTGGTTCTTGCTGCTGACTCACACCACGCTGAGCGTCCCATCCCTGACGGGAGCCGTCATGTGCATGGGCGTGGCAACTGCGAACTCCATTCTGATGGTGAGCTTCGCCCGCGAGCAGCTGGACGAAGGCGTACCTGCAGTGAAAGCCGCGGTGGCCGCGGGATACACACGTATCCGGCCGGTGCTGATGACGGCGCTGGCAATGATCATCGGAATGGTGCCGATGGCGCTCGGCCTGGGCGAGGGGGGCGAGCAAAACGCCCCGCTAGGCCGTGCCGTAATTGGCGGACTGCTCTTTGCGACCATCGCGACGTTGTTCTTTGTACCGAGTGTATTCGCTATCTTTCATAGCCGCCGAGAAGCCAAGCGAGAGCGGCAACAGCTGGGGTAGAACGAGGGGTTTTGGGAAAGCAGAGTAGAGAATGAGCGAGGATAAAGACCTAAAACGGCCCACGACGGAACAGCAAGCGCAGTCGCAGGAGGACGGGAACGGATCGCCCCATCTGAGTGCGCAGGCGCAGCGTGACGAAGAAATCGCCGCCATACAGGCGCACTCCAAGCACCAACCGGTGACGATTCAGCGGCCGCCGGAAATTTCTCCAGCCTCGCCGCGGAAAGCTTTGCTGATTGTGGCGGTCGTCTTTGCTGTGCTGGTGATTGCTGGAGCCATTACTTTGTTTAGCCATGCCACCCACGAACGCGCTTTAGCGGCCGCAACCGATCGCGAGGCAATTCCAACGGTGGCGGTTGTACATCCCCTGGCGGAAAAACCGGATGAGGAACTGGTGCTGCCTGGATCGCTGCTGGCCTGGGAAGAGTCTCCGATTTACGCGCGGACGAATGGTTATCTTCTGAAATGGTTCAAGGACATTGGCAGTCATGTAAAAGCGGGCGACTTGCTGGCGACGATTGACACTCCTGAGGTCGATCAAGAACTGAACCAGACTCGCGCCACGCGGCAGCAAATTCTGGCACAACTGGATCTGGCGAAGATCAGTGCCGACCGTTGGGAAAACTTGCGCAAGACCGATTCGGTTTCGGCGCAGGAAGCGGACGTGCAGAGCAGCGGCTACAAGCAAAGCCTGGCGAATCTGGCCGCAGCGGATGCCAACGTCAGCCGGCTGGAACAGTTGGAGGGATTTAAGCGGGTTTATGCGCCGTTCAACGGCGTGATCTCACGCCGAAACGTCGATCCGGGCGCGCTGATCAACGCGGGCTCGACCGGTGGCGGGGCAGCGGGCCGGGAATTGTTTGACATTGAGCGTGTCGACCCTTTGCGCGTCTTCACGAGCGTTCCGCAAGCGTACTCGCCCTACATCATTGTGGGCCACAACGCGACAGTGACGCTGCAAGAATTTCCGGGACAGAAATTTACCGCCAAGATCGCGCGCACATCGGAATCGATTGAAACCAATACCCGCACCTTGCTCACGGAAGTGGACGTGCCAAACAAAGATGAACGTCTGCTACCGGGTTCGTTTGGAGAGGTTCACTTTAAGGTAGGATCCAACGTGAACAAGGTCACGGTGCCGGTCAATGCGATGCTCTTCCGCGCACAAAACGCGCAACTGGCCGTGATCGGACCCGATAATAAGGTGCAGCTGCGGTCGATCACGATTGGAAGAGATTACGGAACCACGCTGGAAATTCTGGATGGCGTCACGGTCAATGACCAAATCGTCATCAATCCTCCCGATTCCTTGGAGGACGGACAGCTGGTGAATGTGGCGGCGGCTCCCGCGGGCGGAAGCCAGGGACAACCTGGTCAATCCCCGCAGCAACACGAAAATGCCCCGGCGAACCGCTCTGCTGGGGGCGGGCAGTGAAGCGAATCTCCCCAGCCACGGTTGTTTTTCTGCTGATGCTTACGAGCGCTTGCACCGTGGGCCCGAGGTACAGCCGGCCAGCGGCAACGGCGCAAGCTCCGGATGCGTGGAAGACGCAACCGCCATGGGAGCAGGCAACACCGAAGGATTCGATTCCCAAGGGTCCGTGGTGGGAGATTTATCACGACACCACGTTGAATGATTACGAGCGGCAGTTGTTGCAAGCAAATCAGTCGCTGATCGCGGCGCGAGATCGATTGAATCAGGCGCGTTCGTTAGCACGCGTGGCGACTGCCGACTATTTTCCGCAGCTCGCTGCCGATCCCAGCGGATATCGTGAGCGCGGATCGGGCAACCGTCCGCTAAATGGGTTTGCGCCATCCACGCAGGTAGTTCCGCCGTACACCGAAAACGTTTACACGATTCCCTTTTCCTTGAATTACGAAGCCGACTTGTTTGGACGCGTGCGGCGCAATGTGGAAGCGGCTAACGCCAACTTGCAATCCACGGCTGCCGATTTGGCGAATGTGCAACTGGTGTTGACCGCGGAACTGGCCGCCGATTATTTCTCGCTGCGTGAGCTCGACGCGGAATACGCGGTTGTAAAAGAATCAGTGGGCTATCAACAAAAGGGGTTGGACCTGGTGAATAGCCGTCATACGGGGGGAATCGCTAGTGGATTGGATGTGGCTCAACAGGCGGCGTTGCTCGATTCGACTATTTCGCAGCTCGCCTTGGTGCAGCAAACGCGGGCGCAATACGAACATGCCATCGCCGCATTGTTAGGACAGCCGGCATACACGTTTAGCGTTGCAGTGGTCCCGCTCAACGCCACGCCGCCACCGGTTCCACTGGGAGTGCCGTCGGATGTGCTGGAGCGCCGTCCCGATATCTCCACCTCGGAACGCATGATGGCTTATGAGAATGCAGAAGTCGGCCTGGCTCGAACGGCTTTTTATCCGCACATCACGTTGAGTGGCGCGGGAGGATGGCAGAGCACGGACATCGCTTCCCTGCTCAATGCGCCAAGCCTTTTCTGGTCGCTGGGCGCGGACGTATTACAACCGATTGTTCAAGGCGGACGGAATCGGGCGAACTATGCCGCAGCGAAAGCGGCCTACGACGAAGCTGTGGCGAACTATCGGCAATCGGTGCTAACCGCATTTCAGCAAGTGGAAGATGGCATCAGCAACCTGAGCACGCTGGCCCAAGCTTTCTCGACGCAAACTGCGGCGGTCGAAGAGGCTCGTCGCGAGTTGGATATCGCTAATAATCGCTACGTCGGCGGAGTTACTAATTATCTCGATGTCATCACGGCCCAAACCACCTTGCTCGACAGCGAACGACTGCAAACGCAATTACTGGGGCAGCGGATGGTGAGCTCGGTGTATCTGGTGAAAGCGTTGGGCGGGGGTTGGGATGCGAGTGAAATTAAGGGCGACCGCGTTCACCCGCAACCCGGACAAATCCTGCAGCAGTAACACCTGCTGCCGACGCGCAACCGGAGTGAAAGCGAAGCACGATTACGCGTCAGTGGGCGTGGGCGGCCAGACTCACTGCACCGTAACCGATACTTTGGCTGTAGCCTGCGTGGATCCGGAAGACGCATTCACCACAACTGAGTAAGTGCCGGCAGGCGTGCTCGTGCCTGTGGAAGTCACAGTCTTCTGAGCGGCACCGCTTCCTCCACATGAGGAGAGTAAAAGTCCGCCGGCAAGAATTGCGGAGAGAGCCATCAGCCGACGGGCCCGCCGTTTCTCGATTCCTCCCACAACAACAAAGCCGGCGATGCCGAAGCCCGCGAGGTTGTAGAACGGGAAGCCGGGTTCTTTCGAGTGCCGCTTATTGGCAGCAGAGGCCGCGGTGCTCGAGATTGTGAGCGTCGACTTGGCGGCGCTTGCGCTGGGAGTGACCGAGGCAGGAGAGAACGTGCAGGTCAGACCAGCAGGCAAGTTGGAGCAGCTAAGCGAAACGGGAGCGCTCAAGGCAGCGGTTGGAGCAGCTACGCTCAATCCCAGGCCGGCGGACCCGGCGCTTCCGATGGTCACAGATTGAGGCGATGCGCTTAATTGAATAGTGGCGGAAGGCGTGGTTGAACTCACCGGGCATGGCGGCGTGTATGCCAGAACGGAAGTGATGTGGTTGAGGATTCCGGGTTTTCCGACCGCTTGCACAAACAGGCTGTAGTTTCCGGCTGCCAGGGGATAGCTGCACAGGTCAACGGAACTCGACCCGACGGACTGATCGCCGAGCGGCATGAGATTTTGGCCATCCGTGCTGATGTAGACCGTGTAATGGTCGAGCGTATTTTCGTTGCCCTTCACGCTCCATTGCAGCGTGCTGCCAGTCACCGAACCCGAAATGCTGAGACAGTTATCGATTCCAGACTCGATTTCGGTGGCCTCCTCGTAGTCATTCCAAGTGACCAGCTGCAGCGTTGAGAGCTGTTTGCCGGAATTGTAGAGGCCGTTGATTTCGGAGAACGTCTGCAGCCAAGTCTGTCCACATTGTTGTGACATGACGCGATGGGTACCCCACCCCGCCATAGTGTCGTTGAAACCCTTGTAGCCGGCGCCGATGGTTTCTTCTTTTGCAAAGGGCATTCCCGCCTGATAGAAGCTCGCCAGATACTGCATGCCGTAATCGGGCAGGGTGGGCTGAATCCAAGAATATGCGCCTTGCGACAATGGTTCGGAGAAGCCAGGATTGTCCTGGAAAAGAAATGCCGGCTTGCTGGCAAGCGCACTTTGTACCGCGTTCCAATCGACGGACGTCGACAAGTCAAAATTCGTGACCATGGGCTGGCCATTGATACGGTAGTAGGCGGAAGATGGGAAGTACGTCTGTTCGGCGTATTGCAGGTCCCGGATCACGACATCCTGCGTGGAACAGCCTCCGCAGCTTTGCTGCAGAGCACCGTGATCCAGCATGATGGCGAAAGTAAAGCCGGGATGAGTTTCGGCTTCTTTCATTACCAGCTGGGCGGCTTGATCTTCGGAATTGTTCGGACCATACCAATCGAGGATGACACCCTGAATGCCCCGGCTGATCATGTCCTCGACTTGCGCGTGAACTTGCGCAGGGTCGGTCGAGCTGTAGCCAATGTTCATGTGATCGGATCTGCCAAACCACAATAGAAGATGAGCGAAGACCTGCGTATTTGCGCCGGAATAGAGCAAGGAATGAACGTCGACTTTGCTGATGTTGCTGGCTCCGAGATTGCCGTTCGACTGCGAACGAAAACTGTTGGCGGCGCTGGTGTTGTTCGAAGTGAGGGCGGAAAGTGTAGTGGTTGGCTGGACGGTCAGATTGCCGGCAAATGAGAGAATCGAAAAACCTAGAAAAAATAAAAAAATGCCGTAACGCATGAATATCCTCTTGTACGCCGCGACGCGGCGGTGCAGCGTTGAATTAACTTTGGCCGAACTCGGGGCTGACGAAAACAAGTGACGCATCTCGCGAATGCTGCTGACGCCGGGGTCGAACTCGGAGGACACGGCAATGCGAGACGCAACTTCAGTTTTCCGCGGGCACGCTAAAGGATTGCAATGCTATTCGGCCATCAGTTGTGTTGCCCACCCGGAACCAGAGCAAGGACCGTTCTGCACAAACCAATCCTTGGAACACCGGGAACGAAACCGCAAGACGTGCTAAGCCGCGGGCGCGAAGCTGAGCCTTGAACCATCACAGGAAGGGACCCAACGCTAAAGGAGGGACCGAACTTCTGCGGGGAACTGACTATCAAGCCCCGAAGTCAACGACCGTGACTACAAAATAATTCGGGTTTTCACCTGAGTCAAACTCGGAAGTCCACTGTAGGAAGTACATGGTGGTCTGTAGGGCGAACTACGGGATCGGATTGGGAAAGGTGACGGTACGGCCTCTTACCGAAGTTTTTGACGAGAAGGCGAAGCTACCGGATAATAAAGATGTTGCCCCCTCGTTCAACGGCAGGACAGCTGACTCTGGATCAGCATATCGGGGTTCGAATCCCTGGGGGGCAGCCAATAAATCCTCGGTATTAATGCGTGTTTGCCGCGATTTCTTCAATTCTCAAACTTTCTCAGTCGAGTTCGCGTCCTTACTGTGTCCGCTTTCCGTAGACTTGCTCACTGGTGTGAATAGGGCACGGGATGGAAGAGTGACTCAACTGTCCTTTGGAAGTAGGCGAACAAACAGCGCACGCTTGGGCTATCGCCTGTTAGCGTCCGTTGACTTCCGAGTTGCTCGTCACACGTCCACAATCGCGGAAGCGAGGGCCGGATCTCCGCGATCCGGCCGTATCAAGCGAGCTTAAAGGGCCTCGCAAACCTGAGCTTTGCCGAACTCAATCTAGGAGCGCCACAGGTTTGCGGCCAGGTTGAGTTGCTGGCTTATGCTCCCGGTGTTGGAATTGCCAGATAAGCGTGTATGTAACCAGTGTTCGGGTCGAATGCGAGCCCGATGATTTCACCCCTGGAATTGATCGAGCAGGCCGTCTCCAAAAACAGACCGGTGGTTCCGGCAACGAGAGTGTTGAGATCGACGAGCACTCCGTTCTGGCGCACGAACGCGCGCAGCACACTGAAGTCAGAGTTTGCTGAAGCGCCGACAATCTGACCTTCATCGTTAATGCCCAGCGCGAAACTCCAGAAGTCGCTGCCGACTACTCCCAGGTCTTTCATCTTCCTGGTTTGGGGAGTCCACAAGAATGCGTGAGTCGTCTGGTCGCCGGTCACATCGGAGCCACCGACTACTTGTCCGAGATTGTTAATGCCGTGAGCCATGTTGTTGGTCACCCCTCCCAGGCTACCGAGGTCAGTGGCTCTTCCGCTTTGCCAAAGCAAAGCATGAACCGGTGATAGGTAGAACAGCCAGATTGGATTGAACGGGCCGCAGCTTCCCGAGGTGCCGACCACCTGGCCCAGGTTATTGATCGAAAACGCCACACCTTCAGCGTCGCCCCCCGTCGTCGGGAGTGGCTGAATCGAGTTGCCGAACCACACCGCGGGCTTGAACTCATAGCTCTGTGGCGCGGTGCAGGCCGGATCTTGTTTCGTATTCTCCGCATAGCCGGCGATCGCGCCCCAGATGTTGATCTGATTCGCGACCCCATTCGCGCCTCCCAGGGTCTTGAGCGCAACCATCTTGTTCTGCTTCCAGATGAATGGGACGCACGGCGTGGGCGAGGACGAGTAGCCCATCGCTTGAAAGCCGCAGAAGTCTTCCGTCGTCGAAAGATCTGACGAGGTATTTTCTGCCTCTCCAGCCGCGAAGCCCCATTCGTTCACGCCAAACGCGATGCTGTTGCCGCCGAGGCCGGGGTTCCCGATGTCGGTCATCTCTCCGCCATGCCACAGAACGGCATGTTCGGCCGCACCTACTGCAGCGCCCCCACTCACCCAACCACCATTCGAGATCACGAACGGCTGGCCAGGCTGGTTGGCATTGGTTCCAACAATACCGAGATCCTGGATTGTGTATTGCACATTCTGGGTGCCATTTTGGCCTCGCGCCCGCGACTGTGCGTGCGTGAGCCCGCCGAAACTGACGAGCGTTAAGCCGAGGCAGGCGATACCAGCCCAATGCAACCGTTGATTCCACCGGGGTTGAGAAATCATTCGAGACCCGCCTTTTAGCCACCACAAGACTTTGGATTTCATATTTTTTTCTCCTTTTACTGTCGGGTTGCGTCATTCGCTGGCGGCCTTCGGTTTCTGAACACGTTTGAGCAGCGAGTTAAGGCAAATCATCGAAGTACCATCGGTCGCTTGCGAGTGGTGGATTGCCTCGGACTCAAGCCAGATTTCTACCTCTGCTGGCGACAGGTTCGAGATCACCCCAATGCCCCCTAAAGGAATCATTTCGCCTTCAGCCGCACATTGGGGGCACCACGCACGCAGTGCTCTCCGCCCTCGCAAAACCAGCATCGAATCCGTTTCAATCGTGATCTTCGTGTGCTTTGCCATAACCCGCGCTCTTTCCTTGCCCAGTGAGGCCCCTTGTTAACAGTGCTTTCGCGGATGAACAGGTGGAGCTTGCCCGAAGGACGGATCGGAAGTCTTTTCAAGAGTCCTGATTATT
Source organism: Terriglobales bacterium (assembly GCA_035507035.1). Classification (GTDB taxonomy): domain Bacteria; phylum Acidobacteriota; class Terriglobia; order Terriglobales; family Acidobacteriaceae; genus DATJOJ01. Next base: position 49,903 of record DATJOJ010000055.1, read on the forward strand.
TCTGATTATTTTTCGCGTTGGCCGCAGATCGCAGAAACAAGAGCAGTTACCTGCGATGGCGAAGCGACAGGTGTGGTGTCTGAGTCAGAGTGAAAGCGTGCTAGAATCCAATTCCTGAAACGCCCGATGTTGAATTAGGGTGCCCGATGGCCTCGAGCGCAGATCAGAAGACCAAGCAACTCTATGAATTTGGCCCCTTCCGCGTAGACCCGGAAAAGGAACTCCTGCTACGGGACAAAGAATCCATCCCACTTTCTCCTAAGGCGTTTCAGGTCTTGCTGGTGCTGATGCGCCGGAAGCAGGAACTCGTCACGAAAGATGAACTGCTGAAGGCCGTCTGGCCGGATACGTTCGTCGAAGAGACCAACCTTAGCCGGAACATTTTTCTTTTACGTAAGGCACTCGGCGAGAGTCCGCAGGATCACCAGTACATTGTCACTGTGCCCGGCCGTGGCTATCGGTTTGCGGAAGACGTTCAGTTCGTGCCCGAAGAGGAGCTGAACCTCGTTGCCGCAAGTCACTCCCAAGTGCAGATCGAGGTGAAAGAAACCAAGCCTTGGGGATGGATCGCCGTTGCCGGGGTGCTGTTAGTGGGGGCAGCCATTGGCACGATTAAGTTCCTCGTCCATCCCTCGCCAGCTCTCACCGACAAAGACAGCGTCGTGCTCGCCGACTTCGCAAATTCCACCGGCGACCCAGTTTTTGATGGCACTTTGCGCGAAGGTCTCGCGGTGGAACTGGAACAGTCGCCTTTCCTAAGAATCATGGATGATGCGCAGCTCCAGCGCGATCTGCGACTCATGAACATTCAGCCTGGCTCACGGATCACCAATCAGATTGCGCACGACGTCTGTGTCCGCGAAGGAGCCGCCGCCACCATCAATGGCGCAATCGCCAGCCTGGGAAAAAGCTACGTAATCACCCTGCAGGCAACTACGTGTCAGGACGGGGCAACTCTCGCGCGTGAGCAGACGCAGGCCCAAGATAAAGAGCACGTGTTGAGCGCGTTGGGAAGCGCGACGACCGCCATGCGCCGAAAATTAGGCGAGTCGCTCAGCTCTATTCAGAAGCTGGATCGACCGCTGGAACAGGTAACGACACCTTCGCTGGAAGCCCTTCAGGACTACTCTGCCGGACTTTCCATCATGGGTCAGGGTCACTTTCTAGCCGCTGTCCCGTTGTTTGAGCGCGCCACTGCAATCGATCCGAACTTCGCACTGGCTTACTATCTTGAAGGCATCGCGTATGAACAGGCCGGGGATATGGAACGGAGTGCGGAGTATTCGAAACGGGCCTTCAGTCTGGCCGATCGGGTCTCCGAGACGGAGCGAACCGAGATCACTGCCTACTACTACAGAACCACGGGTGAGTTGGACAAGGAGCTTGACGCCTATCAATTGGCCTCCGCCAACTACCTCCATCGATGGGGCTCGTATAACCAATTAAGCCTCATCCATATCGATATGGGGCAATTTGAAGAGGGATTGAAGGAAGGTCAGGAAGCAACTCGGTTGGAACCCACTGTCGAGCCTCCCTATCGTCGCGAATTGGACGCATATATCTGCCTGGATCGCCTCTCGGAAGCCGACCAGCTAACGGCGAAAGTGCGGACGCTGGGAATTGATGGTTCGAGAATCCACCAGCGTTTCCTCGAATTGGCCTATGTCAAGGACGATAAAATCGCCATCGCCCGGGAAATTCAATGGTTCGCAGGCAAACCGGAAGAGTATCTCAGCTTCGGCTTGCAAGCGGCCAACCTGAACCTGCACGGGGAGCGTCGTGAGTCGCATAAGTTGTATCAGCGGGCCGCCGACACAGCGCGGCGTCTAGGATTGCGGTACGTCGCCGACGAGTATGAGGAAGCCGATGCGCGCGCTGACGCATTGTCAGGCAATTGTCAGACTGTGCGCCGTCTGGGACGTCCGGCATTGGCAGTTGCGATGTGTGGCGAAGCGGCCACAGCGGAAAAGCTCGCCGCAGAGACTTCGAAAGCTCTCCCAAACGGAACCATCTGGAATGCCGTACAGTTACCCGAGATACAAGCCATGATCGCGCTCCAACGCGATGAACCTGCCAAGAGCGTAGAACTGCTGGCATCTGCCTCGCCCTACGAACGCGCGTATCCCGATGCGATTTATGTGCGTGGCCTGGCTTACTTGCGAATGCATAAAGGCGCGGAAGGAGCCGCTGAGTTTCAGAAAATTGTGGACCACAAGGGCACGAACTGGGGAGCGACTTGGGTCCACCCCAATTGGGGACAGTACTATTCACTCTCGTATCTGGGAATGGCCCGCGGCTATGCGCTCGCGGGCGACATTGCGAGTGCGAAAAGAGCGTACCAGGATTTCTTCGGACTCTGGAAAGATGCCGACCCTGATATTCCCATTCTCAAGCGAGCCAAAACGGACTATGCGAAGTTCAATTGATGGCAGCTCTTGAACGGACTTACAAACCGTGTTGTTTTGCTCGCGATCTTACCGGTTCAATTGGTTTGTTTCTAGTTGGTCGGCTACCCGGAAACCACGAGGGAGTCGGTCAATTGTTGAAAAATCGCAATTGCACTCAAAATGCCCCTCCGCGCGGCTCGCGCCCGAAGCTAAATACGGATACCGGGCGGACACCGAGTTTTCGCTCTGCTCATACGTCCAAAAGGTGTAAGCACTTATACATGGGTGCTTAACTGAACCCTTGTCAGCGCCCTAATCGGGGCTCTCAAAAGTTCAAATTTGGACTTATTCGACATCGAGCGCAAAATTCTCCAGGGCCGACAGAGAATCCGCGAAGTTAACAGTCGCGACACGTGTAGTCGCTATCACGGCTGGTCCTGATGAGGAAGAATCTTGATCTCGGATTTGAATTCGTGATAATTGCGGAAGTCAATGATGTTGTGGCTGCAGTAGCTACTGCCCCTTTGACAACCCAAAGCCTCCGCATGGACGGGAAGCAATACCGATGTCTCGCCAATCCTCACATACGAATAATCCACCGCGGTTTCGACGGTAGACATGGGAAAATCTGACGGGAGGTTGCGGGCTTGCATCTCGATTCGCAGGACGCGCGCGGTGCTCGGATCCAACCATACAGAACCTTGGTAAGCCGCAGCCAGATTCTGAGAGCCGGCATGCAACATCCAGCGTGAATTCTCGCCCTCCACTTGAAAGTCGTAAACCTGGGCACTGAGACCGGAAATCGTTGATGCACCCCCGGAGTGGAACTTTGCGTGGGTGTCGGGATGAAAAAGTTCCAGCAGTATGGACGCAAATTCTCCGGTGGACCAGGACCCATCGATCTCCTGCAGGGGCTTGTCCGTGGGATGGTTATCGATCTTCACGTTGCGATAGCTCTCGTGCCCATCCTCATAAATGATTTCTGCCGAAACTAAGTCCAGGGGCTTCTTGTCCTGGCGGCCCTGCTGGACATACCGCGACATAAACTCCTGGCAAACAAAGTTGGGAAGCTTTTGTGAAAACTGCCACGCTGCCTCCCTGGCCCTTTCGATCAAGGATTGCGGGGGCGCCGGCGAAGGCGCGGCCGATGCGGCCTCCGCCAGCGAAGGCGGGGGCGAGGCGACCGGCAGCGCATCAGTCGGATTCGCCGCTTGCTGCGCAGGCGATCCCTGCGGAGTCTCCACCGGTTGCGGGACATCAACGGGTTGCAGGACAACCGAGCAGCCTGCTGGTGCACATGACAATTGGGCGTGACGCACGAGCTTGATCGACGAAATGTCCGGGAACCCAACCAGGAACTCATTTTCGCGAATTTTGGCGGCGGCGGGGCGGAGGCCGCTGTCGCCCTCGAGGAATTCCGCTCGCGAGGGCTTGCCGGAAGTTTCAAAGACGAGTGCAAATTGCGCGGTGCCCGGGTTGCCAGCAGAAGCCGGGATCTTAACCGTGCGCATTGCCAATAACTCGGTGGATGCCTGGGCGATTTCCTGAATGGCAGCATCAGGGCTAGCGGATAATCTGGTCACTTGTTCGCGCGCACTTTGCGTGTCGGGTCCTCCGGCGGCTACGGCCAAGGCATAAAAGCGACATGCTTTTTTCTTCTGTCCCTCTTTTTCATACACTCGGCCCAAACGATCGGCGACTACACCAGACTGGCTCAACAGCCAGGCAGAATTCAGGAACGGAATGGCATCCAGCGTTTCTCCTTGTAGAAATTTTGCCCAGCCGATGCGGGACCACGCGAGCGCCACCAGCCCCATGGCGGAGAAAGCGGATGGCGGGAGCCGGTCATAATCGCCGGAGTCGAATTGGTCGCCGATCTGATCGAGAGCTTGCCGAGCCTGGCGAATGGTTTGGTCAGGCTTGAGATCGTCTCGCAAGGCGTCGGCAAAGGCATCCGGATCGTTGGATCGGGGAGAAGCGCCGGCCCGTGTGCCCAGAGTCAATGACGCGAGCCCGATGGCAACAACAATCCAGAAATCCTTGCAACGCACGGTACTTCTCCTTCAGCCAAGGGGTACACGGCCGAGTTTCACGGATATCTGTGATTGTAGTTCACCGTAGCTCAAGTAAGCATGCTGTCGCGCAAGTATGTGTCACATGTTCGCCAAGGCCGGGGATCTTGAGATCGCCAAATTATTCCACAGCAGCGCATCCTCGATAGGGGCGGTGACGGTGGAATGAGTATCGGGACAAGGTCGAGAATGGAAAACTCGGTCGTCTTGGCACCCTAGCGTTCCGGCCAAGGGATGTAGAGCAATCAGGCTGAGCGGCCGGACAGGCTGCCCACGCCCCGTGGGTCCTTCGACTCGCTTTGCTTGCTCAGGATTTCGGCGTGCGGCTCGGACGCCGCACCAAGCGCCTCAACCTCGGTGAAGGTCATGCGGATACCGTGCTCCGGTCGCAAGATCACCATGGCGCGAGCTTCGATGGTCTGGCCTGGAACCAGGCAAAAATCGTATTTTCTGAGGAGAACGCTCAGAACCATGAGCATCTGCAGCATGGCGTAGTTGCCGCCGATACATCCTCGCGGCCCCGCACCGAAGGGCAGATGCGCGAAAGGCGTGTTCAGCTTTTCCCTCGCCTTGGAGAAGCGTTCCTGGTCGAAGTTCTCTGGGTTCTCCCAATACCGCGGCGAATGGTGCGCACCGTAAACGAACACAACCACGGTCGATCCGCGGGGTATATCGACGTTGCCAGCGCGGTCGTCGGCGAGGGCCATTCGATCCACCATCCAAAACGGCGGATAAAGGCGCAACGCCTCCATTATGACCTGCGTCGTGAACTCGAACTTCGGAACATCTGAGTAACTCAGAGGCTTTTCGCCCAACACAGAATCGAACTCTTGCCGTATCCTTTCGACGCAATCTGGACGGGAGCTCATCAGGTAGAGAAACCACGACAGAGCGTTCGACGAGGTTTCATGGCCGGCGACCAGCAATTGCATGCTCTCGCTGATGATTAACTCATCGCTCATGCCATGACCGTCGTTGTAGCGAGCATCCAACAGGATCTGAAGCAGGTCATGACCGGGTTCGTCGCTGCGTCTTGCGTGAATGTAGTCGCCTAAAATGCCGAACGCGCGAGTTCGCATTTCCCAGTGCCGCCGCAATTCGCCCGAGACCGCAAACCAGGGATTCAGATAGGGCTGAATGGTTTGCCGAACCATAAATTCCTGTACGGTCGAGATGGCGTGGCTGATGGTCGCGATGTCCTCTTCCTTCAACCGGGCGCCAAACAGAGATCTGGCGACCATGCCGAAGGTAATCTTCATCATGAGAGGGTAGATATCAACTGGGCCGGTACGCGCCTGCCTATCGAAGTCCTGCAGCGAGTCGGCGAGGGAGTCCTGCATGATCGACGACAAAACTTCGAGTTGCTTGCGCTCAAAACCTGTTTGGATGAGGCGCCGCTGGGTTTTCCAAGGTTCTCCCTCGGTAGTGAGAAGCCCCTTGCCCAGGAAATGGCCCATCCTTTTTTTTTGGATTTCGGACTTGTAGTAGTTCTCCGAATTGGTCTTCAGGACATGCTGAATCACGATGGGGTTGACGGTGACGATCGCCTCTTTGACTCCGCCAAAATAGAACCGGAAAGTGTCGCCATGGAGCTCGATGTACTTGGTGAGAACCGGCACAGGATTCTGCGCCATCGCACGCGAATCCAGAAAGGATTGGAATCGGGAGACCGCGGGTATGCTTTGTGACAAGCTCACGCCTCACTATCCAGAAGCGTACCTGAAAGTTTATCTTCGCTGCCCAATCGCTTTAAGAGTAGCAGATGATGTTTGACCGCCTGTCTCATCGTGGGATGTTGGCGATAGGGAATGCCATACTCCTGGGCAGTCTGCTTCACAATCCGGGTCAGCGAAGGGTAGTGAGTGTGACACACAAAAGGGCAAAGATGATGGACGATATGGTGATTGAGCCCACCCGTAAGCCAACCAACCAGCGGTTTCGTGGTCGCATAGTCAGCCGTGGTCGCGAAGATGTGGTAGATCCCATTGTCAAATTCGCTGCGGCTCGAGGGGAAGTAAGTGCTGTCAACACAGTGCGTGGTCTGGAATACCAGGGCTACGCTCAAGCCGATGATCAAATGAGCGAGCAAGAAAGACAAGCCGACCAGCAGAAGCGATTTTCCCAGCAACACCACCGGCAAGACCAGCATGTAGGTGAGGTAGAAGGCTTTGCCGGCAAAGAGGATGACGTATTCCCGCCACGGATGCTTCGTGTTTCTCAGATAATCGTGCGAGGGGAAGAAAAAGCATTCAAAATCTCTCAGAAATACATAATCGAGAGAAAACATCGCGTAAAGTAGCAAGGCGTAGATATGCTGGAACCGCTGCAAGGGGAGTCGGGGTTCGTGGGGCGTAAACCGAAGGATGCCGCGTCCGGTAAGCGCGTCGTCCTCACCGTGAAGATTGATGCAGGAGTGGTGACCTCGATGATGAAGGATACGCCACATGTAAGAGCTGATTCCGCAGACATCGAAAACATAGTTCAGGGATTTGTTCACAGACGCCGTCGACGAGATGGCGTTGTGGTTGCTGTCATGCGCGATATTCAGCAAAAGGAACGTCTGTGCGATGGCATTCAATAGATAGAGGCTGACGAACCACCAGGAATCCGGTTTGAAGGCATAAATCGCAATCCAGCTGCCCGCCAGCACCACCAGCCCCACCGAGATTTTGACCCACATGGCACGGTCGGCTTTGGGAGAAATATTTCCGCCGGAAAAGAAATCGTCGAGGCGGCGGCGCAAAACTTTCGGAAATGAAGCGGCAGCCCCGTCCACAATGGAGTGCCTGAGCTCGGCCTCCGACGGTACAAGATCATGGATTTCGGGGTGCAGCGGAATAAGCGCCTCGTCCGCAAAATTACCGGCACAATGCTGTCAGGCCGACGCCCCCGGGCCGGTTTACCGAGGATCGCCCAAGCCAGCGCCGGACTTTGTGGCAGCGACGCAGCCTTCGGGCCAAGGTTAGAAATCAGTGTTAGAAACAAATGCTAGCTCGAAAACTTGACGAAGATCAAGGGAATTCCAGATTACCGGCACCTCCCGTGTCGAGGTGCGTACTCCGAGCGAATAGGAGCGGAAATTCTTCCAGCTTTGGCAAATCTCTGTTACGATCAACCACTCAGCTATATCGAACGAACAGGGTTTGAGTGGGCCGATCTGATGTGGAGAGGATTGCCCGCGGTGCGCGTGGGGCGCTGGGAGACTCTAGTTCTCTGGTACAGAATCTTTCCATGAACACAGGAGGTTGACGAATGGCGGCAACACCGCCATGAGTACTGGTCCGATCTATGATCGCGTCGATTTTAGACAAGTTAGATATTTTAGGAAATCAGCACCCAGACAGGCTTCTCTACTCGTACATCGATGTGAACGGCAACCCGATTGGGGGCTACTCGTATGAGTCGTTCCTCCGCCGGACGAAGGTGATTGCCGGACACTTGCGCAAGCTGCACGGTTTCAAGTCACAGGACCGTGTTCTCCTGGCGTATCCGCCGGGACTAGAGATGATTTGCGCCTTTTTCGGGTGCGTGCGCGCCGGGTTGATCCCGGTGCCCGTCTATCCCCCCAGTTCTCGTGGCTTTCAGGGTGCCTTGTACAAAATGGTCCACATTGCAAAGGACTGCCAGGCGGCGGGCATTTTAACCAGCAAGGATTATCTCGGATCGCTGAGAACTAATCTTGCCCGAAGCGGCGTCTGTTCAACCGGAGTCGATGTCGACTACGTTTCCAGTCTTCGTTGGCTGGTGACGGAAGATTTCGTTGATCTTATTTCGGACGAAACTTTCAACGGCGCTTCGAATGTCCTGTTTCTCCAGTACACGTCGGGCTCGACTCGAGATCCTAAAGGCGTGATGGTCACGCACGAAAACATACTGCATAATTGCCCGCTGGTGATCGACCATGACGCGCCGGTTGTGGTCTCCTGGCTGCCGCAATATCACGATATGGGGTTGATTGGGTGCTACCTTTATCCAGCGCTCAAAGGCGGCACGACTTACGGCTTTGCTCCCACCGATTTCATTCAGCGCCCGACCCTGTGGTTTGATGCAATCAAGACTTATGAAGCCAGCGCCTCCGCGGCGCCCAACTTCGCCTATGACTATTGCCTGCGCGCGGGGCGGATTTCGAAGGAAAGTTTGGAGAGCTGCGATCTCAGTTCCCTTCGGCAGTTGCTGGTTGCCGCCGAACCCGTCAAACCGGATACTTACACGCGGTTTCTGCAGGCCTTCCAGCCCCGCGGACTTAAGTCGGAGAGTTTTTTTGTCGCTTACGGGCTGGCGGAGAATACTCTGGCGGTTTCGCTCGGCGGCCGCAGTATTGTTTCCGTCAACAAGAACGCGGTTGCGCTGGGAAAAGCCCGCATGACCAAGGAGGTTTCCGAGATCGGCGGAGCAACTCAGATTGTCAGTTGCGGAACACCTCTACCTGGTCTCACGGTAAAGATCGTTCATCCCGAAAAGCACGTGGTTCTGGAACCGGGCCGAATTGGCGAGATTTGGATTGCGGGCGGGAGTAAGTGTCCGGGTTTTTGGAACAATCCGGAACTGACGCTAAGGCTGTTCCACGCCCGGCTTGTGGACGATAGCCCCTATGACGACGGCTATCTTCGTACGGGCGACATGGGCTTTTTTCATGATGGCGAACTGTTCGTCTGCGGCCGTATTAAGGACATGATCATTCTCCGCGGGCAAAACTATTACCCGCAGGATATCGAAGCGGTGGCGGAGAAAGCGTCAGGCTTGATCCGAAGCAATTGCGTCGCAGCGTTTCAGATTAACGAAGACAGCGAGCCGGCCCTGGCGATCGTAGCCGAGGTTAAGAATCTTAAGGCGCTTCCCGATGCGCTGAAGATCGCGGCCGCCGTCCGGAATCACCTGAACGTTGAAGTCGCCGTGGTTTCTTTCATCGCACCTCACTCCATACCGAGAACCAGTTCGGGCAAGATCATGCGCCACAAAGCCAAGCACATGTGGCAGCAAGGGCAGTTTACAGTTCTCTCAGAATTTTCCAGGGAAAAAGACGCTGAGTCCTCGGTCTTCGGTACCGCAGGGCAGTCGCCTTTCGACGTGTTAAAAGCCCGTTACAACCTGACCGGCACGGAGTCCTACACCCTCGTAGAAGCCGGGCTGGATTCGCTGGATCTGGTTGTGTTCATGCACGAGATCAAGGAACTCCTAAAGAACAAGGACGCCGACATGCTGGCGAGGCAGGTGGATATCGGCCTCATTCAGCGCGTGAGCGTCGCCGAGTTGTTTCAACTGGCTGAACAATTGCAACGTGCACCCGAAGAAGCACTGGTTCCGCTGCGGAAGTATCTAGCGACTTTCCGGGAAGAGCAGCGTGCAGCGGAAGTGCGGATGATGAGTAATGACAGAAAGCTCATATTCGTGCCTCCGGCGCCTGCCTTATTGCCCGAAACACCGATACTGGAAAATGTTTTGCTCACTGGTGGCACGGGATTTATCGGACCGTTCCTGGTGAAAAGCCTGCTGGAACAAACGCGAGCGACCATCCACGTTCTGGTCAGGTCTTCCGACGAGCATCAGGGCAAGCAGAGATTGCGGGCGGCGATGGAATCGATGGGGCCTTGCCCGGCGAAACTGATGCAGATGTTCGAGAGCCGCGTAGTACCGGTTTGCGGAGATCTTGGCCAGAAGGACCTGGGATTGACGCCAGAGGTTTGGGATGGCCTCGCGAACGAAATCGATACCGTGTTTCATAACGGCGCAACCGTAAATTACCTGCTCAACTATGACCGGATGCGTGACGCGAATGTGCTGGGGACTAATGAGGTTTTGAGACTGGCGTTCGAAGGACGGGCCAAGAGCTTTAATTACGTCTCAACCACCTTCATTTTTGGCTGGGCTGTCAAGAAGGTTCTCTATGAAACCGACTTCAACGAGAACATGGAGCTTCTCGATTTCGGCTATAGCCAATCCAAGTGGGTTTCGGAGCAGGTTGTGATGGATGCACGCCGCCACGGGCTGGCGACGCGAATTTTCCGTCCCGCTCTAGTGAGCCCCTCGATTACCGGTGGCGGCAACAACTTCGACATCGCCGTGCGGTTAGTGGCGTTTATGGTGAATCACGGCATTGGGGTCGATGCCCTCAACCAAGTGAGTTTCGTTCCCGCAGATGTCGTGGCGAACAATATTGTTGCGATTTCCGCAACTCCCGGCACCGAGAATAAGACCTATCACGTAGTGCGGGACGATTACGCAAACATGATGGATATTACCGACCTCATTACAGAAGCCACCGGCCGGCAGTTTGAAATATTCAGTCTTCCCGATTTCGTTCCCGAGCTGATCAGGAGATGCAAGAAAGAAGATCTGCTCTTCCCGCTGCTGGACTTTCTGGTGGGCTCGGTGGACAACATTTCGGCGATGGAGTTCAAACGCTACGATAGTTCCAGCTATCAAGCGGCCCGAGACGCTTCCACCTGGGGCAAGGCAGATCCGTCACTTGAAGCTACAGTCAACGGCATTCTGCGATTCATGCATCGCAAAGGAATCATCTCGGTTGGCATCCGCGAGCTCAACAGCGCGGACAACTGCAAACTGGCCGCTCAGCGGCTGGCATAGATCGCGTCCAGCGCGGAAGGGTTAGTGTTTCCGAAATATCAGCGTTTCCTTTATCTGCTGGCCGGTTTCCAGCGTGCCGGTCGTGGTCAGCGTCATCTGGGTTCCGTCGGCGGAAACGACCCAGCGGTCTTTCTGCGTGATTTGATTGTCTCTCCGGTAGAACGAATCGACGGTGTGAGCGTCGACAAGCTGGAGGGTTACAGTATCGTTGCGGGAATTTCTTAGATCGTATTCCTTGCCGTCAAAACGGGCGCTGTAGCTGAAGTCACCCGAGAAGTGCACTCCGTTGTTTCCCTCCGCCTCGATCTTGAGCGCCATGCCTTGTGCCATCCGAGACTTGCTCAGGTCCTCGGTCCAGTCGCCAGAGAATAAATCGCTGGCAATCTTCTTTCCCCCGGTTCGCTTCCAGACAGTGATTGTGTCGGGATGGCCAGGCTGAGAAGTCTTGCTCGTCAACTCATTGCCGTTACTCGACAGTTTGTCATGAATTGTCTCTACGACGGCTCCATCACGTTTCTCTTTCACTTCGACGTGATGCTTGCTGATCTTATGCAGCTCGATTTGGTTAAATGCCGGATTTCCCTGTACGGAGGAGTCATGACCGTTCAACTTGGCGGTGAAATCAGCGTGAGTCTCGCCTGTAACCACTACGTGGACTTCGTCATGGTTCGAGGTAATCGAGAGTTTGTTGCCGGGATCTAGCGAAGACTGCGCAGAGATAAGCACCCATGAGCCGATGCGCGGGTCTGCCGCCCAAAGCGGCAGGGCGGCGAACAAGACAAACAACGCGAGTTTGTGCAATGGTCCTCCGGAAAACAGTGTAGGCCTCCTAGATAATCATACGATTCAACCGCTCGCGGCGCGAAATTTGAATCGCGTCTCAGGTAACAATGTTGGGTAGTAGGCGAATTGTGGGTTGCCGATTTTCCCACCCATCTCTAGATTGGAATTAGATAAGCGAAACTACGAACAAATAGCCCATACCTTATTTTGCGTGACACTATGAATCTCATGCACGTGCGCCGTTTCTTGCTTGCCGGCGTAGTCCTCATTGTGGTGGTTGCGCTGCTTCCATTTTCCTTTCACGCCGAGCGCCATCTGGAGACAGCAACCCGCATCGAGGGCAGCGAGGCGGGTAAAGTCCCCCAGGAATTGGCCACTCGTTTTCATTCGCCCTTCGTCGACCGTGTGGTTTTGGTGATTCAGGGACTCCCTCCTGCGAATTCGGACGACGGAGCAAAAGCATTGGCGGGGATCGAGGAGAAACTCCAGAACGAGCCCGGCGTTTCTGGAGTAGTTTCTTATCTTGATTTTCGCGACCCGATTTTTCTCGGCAAAGGCGGAGGAACTTTTATTCTGGTCGGACTTGCCCCGACCGAGGGTCCCGTAGAGTCGCTCGTCCCCAACCTTCACGCGCTGGAGGATTCACTGCAAGAGGAATTGCGCGGCCGCTATCCGGAGGTGAAACTCGAACTGACAGGCGAGACTCCACTAAATTTCGACATTCGGAAAACCAGCGCCGACGACGTACGCCGCGCGGAAACTCTTGCCATTCCTGCCACCCTCGCACTTCTGCTGGTGGCTTTCGGAAGCCTGGTGGCAGCGCCGATTCCGGTCGCCATCGGTCAGCTTGCCATCGCCAGCGCTCTGGCGATCGCAGGGTTCCTGGCCCTGCGTTGGCACTTGTCCATCCTGGTTCATAATTTGTCCACCATGCTGGGGCTAGGGCTGGGAATTGATTACGCGCTCCTAATGGTCAGCCGTTTCCGGGAAGCGATTGCCACGGGGCAAGACAAATTCACATGTTCTTCGATCGCGGCACGCCAGGCAGGCCGCACACTCCTGATTTCAGCCTCGACCGTGGCCATCGGATTCCTGGCTCTCCTGACCGTCCCCATCAGCGAAATCAGTTCCATCGGTGTGGCTGGATCTTTGGTGGCGGGAACGAGTCTATTGCTGTCCGTCACCCTGGTTCCGGCGCTGCTGGGAATTCTCGGTCCGCGCATCAATGCCGGCCGGGTGCCGTTTCTTGCAAACTTTGACGAGGGTCGGGCAGAGCGCACGGTAAATCGCTGGAGACGATGGGGAAAACTGGTAGTGGCTCATCCCTGGCTTGCCATCATTTTGGCAGGTGTCCCCTTGCTACTGCTGGCATCGCAAGCGACGAAGCTCAATACCAACGTGCCGCGAGGCGATTGGCTGCCATCGCAAGCGGAGTCGGTTCGCGCGCTTCACACTCTCGAGCGAATGGATCGGGTTGGTATGGTGTACTCGTTGCGTGTGATCCTCGAACTGCCGGATTCAATTGGGCACACGGATGCAGGCTGGAATGCGCTCGATCGCTTCAGCAAGCGGCTGGCGAGCGATCCTCGTGCCTTCCGCGTCATCTCACTGACTACGATTGCGGACAGTAACCGATCTTTACTGCCGAACATTGCTCGAGATACGCAACGAGCGTTTCTGAGTCGTGACGGGCACGCGGCGTTGATCGAAGTGTTACCCGCGACATCCGTTACGCTGAACGATCAAGTCGATTGGGTGCGGCAACTGCGGAAGGAAGGCGCAGGGGTTCTCACCGGAGTGCCCGGCGCCACGCTGCGCATTGGAGGCATTCCCGCACTCACCGCCGATTATCAGACGATTGTCCGGGACCGGTTCGCTCCCGTGCTTGAATTGGTGGTGGGAGGGACTCTGCTGGCGCTTCTAGGTGGCTTCCGTTCACTCTTCGCCGCGGTGAAAGCCATTGCCCTGAACTTGCTCTCAGTTGCGGCCTCGTTCGGGGCGCTGGTTCTGGTGTTTCAGGAGGGACATGGAATTCAGTTCTTCCGGGTTCCCGAGGGAACGGCCAGCGTCTTTCCTCTGGTCCCGATCGTCACCTTTGCAATCGTTTTCGGGTTAAGCATGGATTACGAAGTATTTCTGGTAGCGCGCGTTCTCGAAGCTAGAAGGAGTGGGCTGAGTGAAGTAGATGCGATCCCCGAGGGCCTGGCCAGAACCGCAGGCCTGATTACGAGCGCCGCCGCGATCATGATTGTGGTATTTGCGGCATTTACTTTCGGAAGTTTCCTGGTGGTCAAGATGATCGGATTTACCTTGGCGGTCGCGGTGTTGATTGATGCCACGCTGGTTCGCATTGTGATCGGTCCGGCGCTGCTTCGTCTTGCGGGCGATTGGAACTGGTGGCCCGGCGGGCTCGCAACAGCGCGTCCAGAAACTGATGCGGCGTAGCGTAGATGGAATCGACCGAAGCGAGTTCTTTCTGCAGCTTACGTGAGCGGCGATTTGGCGGACCTTTGTGCGAGCGCGGCACCCAGACGGTTTGCATGCCTGCTTTCTTGGCCCCCTTCAGGTGGGCGATCGTATCTTCCGCCATGATGGTCTCGAGCGACTGAATCGGGTCAGCCGCGTCGCGCATGTGGTTAACGGCCGCAAGCACCTTCTCAAAAACCTCTGGACTCGTGCCCTTTCTGTGAGGAGAAATCTCTTCCAGCCCAAAGATCTTGTGCTCGGCAATCAACCCTCCGAGGCCAAGCTTTTCCAGCTTTTCCATCGCCTCTCCTTCTCCCTGCTTGAAGGAATGCGTGAGGATTGCAACCTCAACACCGGCGTCCGTGAGCCGCCGTATTCGGCTTACTAATTCAACGTCGGGCTGGATGAATCCCGTGCCCATGTGCTTGTGCCATAACCGGGTAGCCCCCTTGCCTCCCTCTATAATCTTTCTTTGCAGTTCGTCGGGCGTGAGCGCCACTTTTTTTCCCCTCTTGCGGTCCTGAAGGAGCCTGAGATTAAAAGCCATCGCGATCATGTCTTTATAGGGCGGATCAACGACCTGAACCGCGAGGGGTTCTTCTTTCTCGCCCGACTGCGCTGCCTTCCTTCGGCCGTAATAGAGTTCCAGCATGCCAAACAAGGAGGGGGCGGGGAGTCCCTTGTTTTCCAGGCTTTCCGCCAGTTTACTGATAGACCCGCATAACGCGTCATCTGGATTTCTGTTCGCTTCCTGCTTCGCCTTTTCAATCAGTTCTTGCGCTATTTTCCTCCGGAATATGGGAAGGCCGTATTTCTTTTGTATCTCGCGCCAAGACCGGAGGATGGCGTTTCGGAACGTCTTGTTGTAAGGGTAGAGAAAGCAATCAAGGTCTAAAACGACGAGCCTCACCTTCTCGAAGAAAGGGTTGGGGTCGACGGAGGCTTTAGCAGTCATGGAATCCAGCGCGGCACCTAAAATTGTACACAGCCGGATGCCCGTCAGTCGGTCGCTGCTTCAAAGCGCGGACGAGATCTCTTCGAGAAGCCACCGAGTGCAAGACCTTGTTCGGCACCTGTGGGCAATGAATAATCTGTAAATCTTATTAACACGTCCTATCAGCGTGAATAGTGCAAAGAGCTCATTTAGGACGGCGCGGCAGGCTCATGCGAACTACTGAGGATGAAACTGTTGTAACGAAAGTGCGTTCTCCGCATCCCAAGCACACAGGGAAACAACGGATGTCGCAGTGAAAGTCACCGGTCGGATCAACGGTTGAGGCGCAATATCCAACAGCCTCGTGCCCGCAAAAGATCGATGATTCAGGAGATGCCTTATGGCGAATGTAGCTGACGTGCTATGGGAGATGTGTGAGAAAGCCGGAGTGAAGCGCTGCTACGGGATCGTGGGAGATGCACTGAATCCCGTAATCGATGCCCTTCGACGGAATGGACACATCGACTTCGTACACGTCAGGCACGAGGAGTACGGCGGCTTTGCAGCGGTTGCCGATGCTTATATGACCGGCCAGCCGGTCGCGGTTTGCGGCACGGCGGGAGCGGGAACGGCACATCTTTTCAATGGGCTGATGGATGCTCGCAAAGAGGGTGCTCCAGTCATCGCCATTGCGGGCGATGTTGAAACCAGCATTATCGACACAGCCGCTTTCGAGGAGGTCAATCCGTATAAGCTGTTCGACGCTGCCGCCCTGTACATCGGACGGCTCATCAATCCAGCTCAAGCCCGCGCCGTCATCGGAACCGCGTTACGCACTGCGGTGATTGATCGCGGTCCAACCGTCATCTCCTTGCCCGGTGATGTGGCGGCATCCGACGCGCCTTCTAGTTCGCGCGAAGTGTCCATCCCGGTCGCTCCGATATATCGTCCGGCGAATGAGGACTTGGAAGAGCTCGCAGCCATGATCGAGCAAGCGAGCAGCGTCGCTATCTTCGGAGGGGAGGGGTGCCGCGAGGCGCACGAGGAAGTCATCGCGCTGGCTCAGAAACTGAAAGCGCCGGTTGGGTATACGTTTCGCGGAAAGCAGTGGCTGGAACACGATAATCCGTACGCGACCGGCATGACCGGGCTTTTGGGTTATGGAGGAACCTATAAGGCTATCCATGACGCGAAGCTTCTGTTGCTGCTGGGAACGGACTTTCCGTTCAGTGAATTTCTTCCCAGCAGCGGCGTGAAGAAGGTGCAGATCGATACCAACCCGAAGCACCTCGGACGACGTACTCCGGTCGATCTCGCGCTGGTTGGCGATGTGAAGGCGACGCTGGCAGCATTGCTCCCAAAGGTGAAGGAGCGAAGCGATGAGGGTTTCCTTGAGAAGCATCTGGCTGAGACGCGCGAGTTCGATGAGCTGCTCAGTCATTATGTGAACAAGGGACCGGGCATCAAGCCCATCCGCCCAGAATTTTTGGCGGCGACGCTTAGTGATCTGGCGTCAGACGATGCCATGTTTTTCGCCGATACAGGTACGGCGTGCATCTGGCTGGCGCGACATATCAAAGGTGGGCCGAACCGCCGGTT
This sequence comes from Terriglobales bacterium, assembly GCA_035507035.1. GTDB lineage: Bacteria > Acidobacteriota > Terriglobia > Terriglobales > Acidobacteriaceae > DATJOJ01. Next base: position 66,729 of record DATJOJ010000055.1, read on the forward strand.
GTTCGGTTCGTTTTCATGGGGATCGATGGCCAATGCCGCAGCCAACGCCTTTGGCGCACAACTAGCGTATCCCGATAGGCAGATGATCGCACTCTGCGGCGACGGCGGCTTCACCATGCTGCTGGGCGATCTGCTAACCATGGTTGAGCGCAAGACACCCGTGGTTCAAATCGTGCTGAATAACGAATCGCTTGATTTCGTCAATATCGAACAACAGGAGGCTGGGTTGGTGCCTTATGGCGTCAACTTTGAGAACCCTAACTTTGCGAAAGTGGCGGAAGCGATGGGCGCCAAGGGCATCCGTCTGGAAGACCCCGCAGATGTGAAGGACGCGCTTGCCGAGGCCCTTGCCTACAGGGGAGGTCCGGTTGTGGTGGACGCCCTGGTGGACCCATTCGCACTTTCGCTGCCGGCGCATGTGCCCTTCCATACGGCGAAGAGCTACACCTTGAGCCTGGCTAAGCAGGTGCTTTCCGGACGGATGGACTCGGTGATCAAAACGATCGAGCGGAATGTACGCTTGGTGTAGGACGGATGGCTCGCAGCTTGTTATCTTTTGCTGACATGTCAGCAAAGACGGGAAGGCCGCGGATGCAGCGTTTATGAGTCCGTGCGTCTCGTGCGACGAGAAGGCCAAAGCCACCGACCTGGTGTTTACCCATTACGCGCCATGAATTCACGTTTGCCAGCCGAAGTTGCTCTGTGAGAAGGTTCGCAGAGGGCTTCAGATCGCCGCGTTAGCGTTCTTCGCAAACCAGGAGGGAGATTCGCGATGCCTGACACTTCGCAGTTCACGACCGACCGAACCCAACCAGGCCGGTGGACGATCACCTTTAGCAACCCGCCGATCAACATGTTTGTTCCCGCGACGATCGTTGAATTGAGAGCGCTGATGACCGAACTTGAGACGGACCCAGCTGTGAAGGTCGTCGTGTTCGAGTCGGCGAACCCTGATTTTTTCATCGCCCATCTCGATGTAGCGAAGGCAGCTGAGCGGCGAGAGATGCTGGGCCTTTGGCGCGACATTGTGCTGCGCCTCTCCTCCCCGCCCGTCGTGAGCATCGCCAAGATTCGCGGCCGCACGCGCGGCATCGGTAACGAGTTTGTGCTGGCTTGCGACATGCGTTTCGCCAGCCG
>DATJOJ010000056.1:0-76964 GCA_035507035.1 Terriglobales bacterium
CTCCTCATCATCAACGACTAAAATGCGCTCCCCGGGCATTGTATTCCACAGTGTACCTCGGTTGAGGCAATTTGCTGAGTGCCAAAAGTAACTACTCCCTACCTGAAACCCCACCCTTCGACGTTGAAGGCATGGTATTCCAAAGGAGGAGCTTGAACCCTGTTTTAGGACAATGAATTCGGTTTTCAGCGCCGGGTATACCCTAGGGGAACTGGTGCTGCCAAAGCTGACAGCGGTGGAGTCGGCCACCCTCGTCCTGCTGGCGGCTGCCCTACTCGTGTTCCGCACTTTCCGTGAGCGTTACTTGCTGGTCTGGATTCTGGGCTGGGTGGCGTATTACATCTCGGTTTCCGGCCACGTTGTCCTGAACCACCCCAATGCGCAGCTCGAATCAGCGATCAATCAGGCGGAGATGATTTTGGCTCTCTCCCTTTTCGCCGCGGGCACGCAAATCTATTGCCACGCGCGTAAGTTACTGAGTGGATTGCTGATCTTTTCCATACTGCTAATCGCTGGCACGCTTGCCCGGGGCATTCTATTGCCCGGCTCTGAAGTTCTGGAGATCGGCTTTCAGGCCTGCTATCGGCTGATTGCGATCGTTGCCGCTTTCCAATTGATCCGCTACCGTTGGGCCAGGTGGGAAATCGGGACCTGGCTGTTGAGCGCGAGTTTGATCATCACTCATCTGGATTGGTCTCCTCTCGCGGGTCGCCTGCCGCCGGGATTCAACTTGGTGGCGGACCTGCTGCTCGGCCTGAGCATGCTCCTGGTGGTGCTCGATGATTCTCGCGCCCGCACGCAACGGCTGGCAGTTGTCAATGCCTTGACCACCAGCATCACGCGTGCTCGCGAGCAAGGTCCAATGATGGTGACCGCCCTCGAGGAGTTGAAGCGCCTGATGCTGGCCAAAGCCGCGTGGTTCCGCATGGTGGAAGGCGAAAAGATGGTGATTGTCCAGCAGATTGGGCTTTCCCCGGAGTTCATGCAGGACCGCGGCTCGGTTCCGCTGGACGACAAATTTGAAGACACTCTGACCCATGAGGGGCCAATTCTGGTAAAGACCTCTACGTCTGATGAGACAGCGCGGCTGCAACTGAAAAAAGAAGGATTCCATCACAGCGTTCTCGTGCCCGTCAAAGGGAAAAAGTCGATCATCGGAGTGCTGACTCTGGGTTCGCGGCATCACTTGGCTTACACACCCGACGAAATGGAGTTCCTGGAGACAACCGCGCACCAGCTTGGCTTGGCTGTAGAGAACCTTCGTTTGGTGGAGCAGATCGTCCGGTCTCACCGGCAGTGGGCGAATACTTTCGACTCGATTCAGGATTTTGTCCTCGTTCATGACGCTAATTTCCGCATCATGAAGGCGAATCGCGCCTTACTCGAGCGCCTTGGGCAAGCCCCGGCGGATGTAGTCGACCTGCCTTGCGAAGCGGTGTTGCCGAAGAACAGTAAGTGGAAAGATTGCCCTTACTGTCTGGGTGCCGATGAGATTTTTCACGAAGCGCCGGACCCGTGTTTTGGCGGTTTCTCCGTGGTTTCGACGTCTTCTTATACCGAGCAAGGGAAGGCGGAAAAGGGCACCGTTCATGTTGTGCGCGACACTACTGATCGCCGAGTGGCCGAAGCAAATTATCGGCTGCTGTTCGAGCAAGCGCAGGAAGGAGTTTTTGTCGCATCTCCGGGCGGCAGATTGATCGATTGCAATGACGCTCTCATCCGCATGCTGGGTTACAGCAAGCGGGAAGAAATCATGGCTCTGGGGCTCGATACGGAGGTCTACGCCTTCCCCAGCCAGCGAGAAGCCTTTCACCGTGAAATTGAGCTGCATAATTTTGTTCGCAACTTCGAAGTAACTCTTCGTCACAAAGACGGTTCTCTACTGACCGTTCTTGAAAGTACGTTTGTCACCAAAGATGCAAATGGCAAGATCGAGCGCTATCAGGGTTTTTTGCTCGATATCACGGAAAAGAAGCGGGCAGAGGATGAGATTCGGAGACGCAATCGCGAACTCAACGCACTCAATGCGATGGCGGTGATTGCAACCCAGTCTTTTGATCTTGACGAAATCCTGAATCTTACCCTGCGCCAGGTAGTTTCCTTGATGGCAACCGACGGCGGCTCGATTTATATGGCTGACCCCGAAGGACCCAAGTTCCGTCGTCGTGCGACCTGGGGGCAGAGAAGCGCCGACCGGGCACGCCTTTCCGAGGTCGATTTGAACGAAGGATTTGGAGACTTGGTAACGAGGTCGCGCACCGAGGTCATCACTCCTGAATTCCTACCCCACCTGCCCAGCGCAGCCGCTGACTTTATCCGCGGCGAAGCTTCAGGAATCTGGGTTCTGTTGTGGAGCAAGGACAAATGCGTGGGAATTATGGGACTCACTAGCCGCCAGCCGCGCACGTATACGGAAAGCGACGAGAACCTACTGGTGGCTATTGGGCGGCAACTGGCCACCACCATCGAACGGGTGCGTCTGTATGACGAAACTTCACGCGCTTTCGATGACCTACGGCGCACGCAAGAACAATTGCTGCAAAGCGAGAAGATGTCCGCTGTCGGTCAACTGATTGCCGGTGTGGCTCACGAGTTGAACAATCCCCTTACAGCGATTTTGGGTTACGCCCAGCTTCTGCAAAGCGAGGAACTGGCGGAACGCGCCGCCGATTTTGTTAGTAAACTTTTCAAGCAGGCCCAGCGCACTCACCGCGTAGTACAGAATCTGCTGTCTTTTGCCCGCCAGCGCAAGCCCCATAAGCAGACGATCGCTATTGCCAAGGTGTTGGAAGAAACTCTGGCGCTTCGGGATTACGACCTGCGAGTCAACGACATCAAACTCGAACGCGAGATCGACGCCCAGTTGCCGGCGGTTACGGCTGATCCTCATCAGCTGGAGCAAGTGTTTCTCAACATCATCAATAATGCGGTGGATGCAATGCTCGAAACAGGGCATGGCGGCTGCCTAAAGGCGACTGCCTGCATGAGAGACGGCCAGATTCATGTTGAATTTCACGATACCGGCCCTGGCATCAAAGAGCCAAATCGCATTTTCGAGCCGTTCTACACGACCAAGACGGTAGGAAAGGGCACCGGCCTCGGTCTCAGCATTTGCTACGGAATTATTCAGGAGCACGGTGGACGCATCACCGCTCATAACCGAGACGAGGGCGGAGCGGTGATCGCGGTGGTATTGCCTTCAGCTGGAGCGGCAGCCCCGGTAGAGGAGCCTCGACCGGCCCTGCCGCGTCAGTCGGTCATCGAGGGACGGATTTTGCTATTGGAAGACGAGGAGTCCATCCTGGAGTTCGAACGTGATGTTTTAATGGGGGCTGGCGCGGAGGTAGTTACCTGCATAAAAGGTGAAGATCTGAAAACGCTCCTCCGCGATCAGACTTTCGATGCGCTGATTATGAGTGGGAAGATCCCTGGTACCGGTTCTCTAACGGAAGTGCACAATTGGATTGCAGAGCATTGTCCGAGAGTCGAAAAACACTGGCTGGTTACTTTCTCCAGTGCGCCTGATACGGAAATCCGGGATTTTCTTCAGGAAAAAAATGTGCCCTATCTGATGAAGCCATTTGAGGTCAGCGATCTTATCGCTCATACCCGAAGGCTGCTGCAGAAAACCCAGGCCGCAAGCGCGAATTAGCCGTGCTAACGTCAGTTACCACTACTTCTTCAAAATCGGATTGTAACCGTCGGTGACCAGCTTGATGCGCATGGCTTCCGCATCCTTGATCTCGGCATAGGGACCGATCTGGACGTGGAACAGCTTGTCGGAAGCGGTGCTGGCGGCAAACGCCGGATATTGCTTGCGCTTAAGCGCGTCGACCAGCGCATCGGCATCTTCCTGCTTGCTAACAGCCGCTACTTGCACATAGTAACCGTTGGTGACAGGCGCCGGGGCAGAACTTGCCGCAGGCGTCTGGGACGCGGTCTCGGTTCCCGCTGAGGCAGTTTGAGACGGTACTGGGCTGGCGTCCTGATTTGCGGGGGCGGGCGTTGTCGCAGCTGTTTCCTCAGGTGCCGTTTTCACCGCCGAGGGCCTCGGGCCTGTGGAAGAAATCGGGAGTGCAGAGGACACCTCGGCCAGCGGGGTCTTCAGCACTGAGTTCCGGCCAAGAGAAAATCCCATCGCAAAGAAAACCGCGCACAGAGCCACCAGGCCAAAGAACAGGAGCAGCATTTTCCCTGTGCCTAGCGTTATTTCAGTGTCTTCCGAAGTAGCGACTGGCATAACTCAACCCCCATTTTTACGCCTAGCCCTTGGCCGCATCCGGCGACGGATTTTTGGTTTCAAGAAATTTTTGCATTCCCGACAAAAAGTCCATAGGAACCGGGAATACCACCGTTGTGTTCTTCTCGACGCCGATTTCCGTTAAGGTCTGCAAATAGCGCAATTGCACGCTGACTGGTTCAGTGGCGAGTAGTTTGGCTGCATCCACCAAGCGCTGTGCTGCCGAGAACTCGCCTTCCGCGTGAATAATCTTGGAACGCTTTTCGCGCTCTGCCTCGGCCTGCTTCGCCATCGCGCGCAGCATCGATTCGGGAAGATCGACCTGCTTCACTTCGACGTTCACAACTTTTACGCCCCAGGGGGCGGTGTGCGTGTCGAGAATGCTTTGCAGGCGAATATTGATTTTGTCGCGATGGGCCAGCAGTTCGTCGAGTTCCTGTTCACCCAGAACCGAGCGCAGCGTCGTTTGGGCAAACTGAGAAGTCTGGTAAACGTAATTGGAAACTTCGACCACAGCCTTGCGTGGATCAATAACGCGCAGGAAGATGACCGCATTTACCTTCAGCGTTACGTTGTCGCGCGTGATGATGTCCTGGGGCGGGACCTCCAAAGCTTCCTGCCGTAAGGACACACGCACCATGCGATCGATGGGGGCAAAGACCAAAATGATGCCCGGCCCCTTGGCTGCCGGTAGCAGGCGGCCAAGTCGGAAAATAACGCCGCGTTCATACTCCGCCAGAATTTTGATCGAACTCAGAATGTAAAGGACGATGACAACGATGACGATGGTTGTGAAACCAAACCCGAGCTCCATACGAGCCTCCGCATCCGCGAATTTGCAGACGCTTCCTTTGGCGGATTGTAACGCAATCTGCTGGCCAGGAGCGGTGAATCGCGAGCGAGCGTGTTGTCTCAGAAGATTCGGGGAATCGGAGAAGGTTAAAGGACTGGTGCCACGCGAGATTTTTCGTCGGCCTCCGCGGGGTCGACCCGTAAGCGCAGGCCGTCCACTTCCCGCACAATCACCGTTTGTCCGGAAGCGACGTTAGCGGAGGCAATCGCGTCCCATAGTTCTCCGTGCACGAAGACTTTGCCTTGCGGCGAGAGTACGGTTTGCGCCAGTCCGACCTCGCCGATCAAGCCCTGCGTTCCCGTGACCACCTTGTTGGCGCGAGCTTTCGCAGCAATGCTCATCAGGAATACGGTGATAACTCCGAAGGGAATGCTAACGGCCAGCGCAGTCAACAAGTGCACCTGCATCTGTGGGATGGGCGCGTCGACTAGCATGAGCGCACCCAAAGTCAGAGTCACAATGCCGCCGATGGCCAGCACACCATGAGTCGCAAATTTAGCTTCCAAAGCGAAGAGAACGAATGATGTCAAAATGAGGACGACCGCAGCGATGCTGGTGGGCAGCAAATTAAATGCAAAGGCCGCCAGCAGAATGCTGATAACGCCGACAAGTCCGGGCACCACGGCGCCGGGATGATTAAACTCGATGTAAAGACACAAAGCGCCCACCGCCAACAAGATGAAGGCCATGTTGGGATCCATAAAGAAGTCAAGGATCTGCTGGCGCAGCGTCATGCGGTAATCACGCACTTGTTCGCCGACGAGATTTAGGGTGACAACTTGCCCGTTAAATCGCTTCACCGGCTTGCCCTGCAGTTGTTTGAACAGGTCTTCTTCGGATGGGGCTATGTAATCGATTAGCCTCTGCGAGAGCGCTTCCTGGTCAGTAAACGATTTTGACTGCCGAACGGCACTTTCGGCGACTGCGACGTTGCGTCCGCGCTGCGAGACGAAGGAGCGCATGAAGGCCGCCGAATCGTTCTCAATCTTCTCCTTCATCACGTCGTCCATCTTGCCGCCAAACGCGGAAACGGGATGGGCCGCGCCGGTATTCGTGCCTGGCGCCATGGCGGCCACATCGGCGCTTTCGAGGACAAAAAAACCAGCCGACGCAGCCCGGCTGCCGCTGGGGGCCACGTAAACAATCACTGGGACGGCGGAGGCTTCGATTTTTTCAATGATGTCGCGGGTGGAATCGAGCAAGCCGCCAGGGGTGCTCAGCTCAATGAGGACTGCTTGGTCATTGTTACGCTTTGCCTCGGTAATTGCCCGGCTGATGTACTCAGCTGTAATCGGCTGAATGGTGTCATTCACCACCACGCGCAAAACATCCGCGGCGGACGACGCAGACACAAATCCAACACACCCAGCTAACACTAGCGAGAGAACGAATAAACGCTTCATTGCTTTGATGGTGCCGCTGCTTGGTCGCTGAGTCTTGATGCGATGGTTTGCTTCAATGCCTGCGCGCCAGCATCATTGGGTTCCAACCTCAAGGCTCGATCGATCTCGTCGGCAGCGGCTTCGGTCCTATTGTCTCGCAAATCGAGGCGAGCGAGAACAACTAATGGCTCGGCAAATTGCCGCAAGCGCAAAGCCTCCTCGGCTTCGGACCGAGCTGCGACGGGGTTATTCGAGGCCTCGAGGACACTTGCCAGGCCCGCATGCGCATCGGCATTTGCAGAATTCAACGAGACCGCTTCGCGAAATTCACTTTCGGCTTCGCTAAGAAATCCTTGGCGCAGCAGTTGGCGTCCACGGTCACAGTGAAAGCGCGAGTGGGTCATGGGGTCAGCCTTCGCCATGCGCTGCTCAGCGGTCGCATCGATCTTTAAGATCAGCAACCGAAACCTATTTTCCTCGTAATTTGTCCGCAAACGCTCGGCGGGAAGTTTGAAAACGGACGCAGCCGGGGTGCGTACCCCATGCACCGATGGGGCGCTTGAGAGTTCGTCGAGGAGGGTCTTTGCCTCACCGTCGTTCGGGCGCATAGAGAGATCTTCGCGAAGCTGGCGTGAGGCGCCACTTCCGTCGCCGGCTTGATAAAGGGCGACCGCAAGGTTGAAGCGATAATCCGCTTCATTCGGATCGGCCGCAACTGCTTTTTGCAGATACTCAAGCGCTGCTGTTGGATCGCGATGGTCCACGACGACGCCGAGATTGTTGTAGACCTCGGATAAAGGCAAGTGCGCGGCTACCAGGTCGAACGCAGACTCGGCTCGCGCGAAGTCTCCTTGGGCATAAGCAGCGAGGCCGATATAGAAGTTCGCTTCTCCGTTTCGTGGATCATTCTGCTCGATGTGAGAGAGTGAGGCAATCGTCTCCGCATATTGGCGATCTCGATAACAAGCCTTGCCGAGCTCTAACCATGCTTCCGAATATGCTGGATTCAGCCGGACGGCTTCGCGGAAATGGCGGATCTGCTCCGATGCTGTGGCAGCGATCCCGCCCCGGATGTAGCTTTCAAAGGCATCCAGGCGAACTGGGCTTGCTTGTCCGATAAATTGCTGTTTCGAAGTTGTCAGGTCTGGACGCAGGCCACGCATAACGTCCCATGCTAACGAAGTCTCAATCTCGATTAGCTGCACGAGAGGGCCGGATTCGATCACTCGCGGCAACAGCCGCTCGTGGTGCATATCCAATAATTGCGCATCGGCGGTGAAAATCCTGCCGTCGAAACTGTACTGACCGAGGACAACGTAATCGACATCCAGTTGCTCGGCGATGCGATAAATCGTCGCGCGGGAGGCGCGCAAATGAATTGGGATTCCGAGCCGGTCATAGGCACGAACCCGATCCTCGCGAGGAACAACGTATAACGTGGGCGAATCCAGGCGCTCCTGCAGCAACTCGGGAAAAGAGTCGCCAATCCACTCGATACCGGGAGCCTTGGATTGATTTTCGAACGGAACCACGAGAACAGTTTGGCCGGCTCCGCCTTGGCTTTGGGCAAAACAAAACCACGGCCACAGCGAAAACAAGAGAATAATTGGGAAAATTCGAAGCAATTTCAAGACAGTTTGATTATAGCGGCTGGCACTCACGCCGGCGGTGATTTGACCGATGTATGGGCTGGTTCTAGCCTCTTAGGCGCTGATGCGGTCGGTATGGGATTCTTTATCCGGCGGTTGTAAGGCTTCCCAGCTTGGCAACTTCTGATCGCCGGTAATCAGCCGGGCTCCGCGCTCGTACGTGAAGTATGACCAGGCCCACTGCATAAGCACAATCACCCGGTTGCGAAAGCCAATGAGAAAGAAAATGTGGATGAACAACCAGGCAAGCCATGCGATGTAGCCAGAAATATGTATCTTACCGAATTGCGCGACCGCGGCAGCGCGCCCGATAGTGGCGAGATTCCCTTTGTCCAAGTAATGAAAGTTTTCCCGCGATTCGTGGCGCAGATCGCGCTCGATATTCCGTGCGACAGCTGTGCCTTCCTGCATGGCGACCGGAGCGACGCCGGGCAACATATTGCCCTTCTTGTCTTTCAGCGAAGCGAGGTCCCCGATCACGAATACCTCGGGATGCCCAGGGATGCTCAGATCGGGATTGACCACGACCCGCCCCGCGCGGTCCAGCGGAGTGCCCAACTTCTTTCCCAATGGGGAGGCCGCAACTCCCGCTGCCCATAGTGTCACCGCCGCGGGCAGCAGGGTATCACCGATTCGCACCGCCGCAGCCTCAACCCCCGTGACCATGGCGGACGTACGCACTTCAACGCCCAAGTGGCGAAGTTGTTGTTCTGCGCTGCGAGAAAGATCTTCCGGGTAGCTCGGCAATACGCGAGGTCCGCCTTCCAGCAGGATGATCCGCGCCATTTTCGGATCAACCGAGTGAAATTCGTTCTTTAACACCTGGTGGCAAATTTCCGCCAACGTTCCCGCCAATTCCACTCCGGTTGGTCCGCCTCCAACGATGACGAAGTTCAGCGGCATCATAGGCTGACCGCTGGCCGCCTGACGCTCGGCCAATTCGAATGCCAGGAGAATCCGCCGTCGAATCTCCACCGCATCCTCGATGTTTTTCAGACCGGGGGCAAAGGGCTCCCACTCCGGATGTCCGAAGTAAGCGTGGGTCGCGCCTGCAGCGATAACCAGGTAGTCGTAGGGAATCTCTAGTCCCGGCAGCTTCACCAGGCGCTTTTGCAGATCGAAATCCTCAACCTCACCGAGGAGGACTTCAATATTTCGCTCATTACGAACGATCCAGCGTATTGGAGCGGCGATGTCTGCGGGAGAAATTCCAGCAGTGGCCACCTGATAGAGTAGCGGCTGAAAGGTGTGGTGATTGCGGCGGTCAATCAGGGTGATCGGAAGTTGGGAATGAGCCAGCTTTCGCGCAGCGTGAAGCCCGCCAAAACCCGCTCCCACAACCACCACTCGCGGCCTGTTTTCGCTTGTCATTGGGCAGTTCCAGCGCATCGAGCTCTGTTATTCTGAGCGTGGAAAATGCATCTCACGTAGTAATAGATTCCTGTGATGGCCAGTGAGTCGAAAAGTTTCATTTCTGCGGTTCCGCTTGGGGAGGCGTCGCCAAGGATCCAACTGCGTGAGCGAACCGCTCTTATCGAAATTGGCCTCGTTTATGGTTTGATTCTGGTCGCCGTCTGGACTCCGCAAGGAAGGCTGAACAGGTACGTCTGCCTGGCGGCAGCGCTGGCAACGGTGGGACTCTCATTGCGAGGATGTTATTCCCCAAGCGAGCTGGGACTGAACCGCCCGCTGTCGGGAGCTGTAGTCACGCTGGCGGCAGGCGTGCTCTTAGTTGGCGTAATCGCAAGCCTGGGGCTCTTGCTTAAGTCTTTGGGCCCACCTCAGCCGCTTCCGTGGCTCCGAGCCTGGCAGTACGGGGTCTGGTCATTGCTACAGCAGTTCATCCTCGAGTCCTTCATGTATGTGCGGCTGGAATCGCTGTATGGCTCGCGGCGTGCCGTCTTGGTTGCCGCATTTCTTTTTGCCGTCGCGCATATTCCAAGCCCTGTTTTAACCATGCTGAGTTTCCTCGGCGCATTGTTTTTCTGCGAAATGTTCCGCCGCTATCGCAATATTTATGCTCTCGGAGTTGTTCACGCTGCTCTGGGCTTGACCATTGCTGCCAGTCTGCCCGATAGCCTCATGCACCACATGCGAGTGGGGCTGGGATTCTTGACGTACCATCCGTGATTCGGCGATCGGACTCCGCTCCACTTATCTTGTAAGATGTTCGGCAAGGCGAGCTGACGCATTGCCGTCCAATTCTCCACCCATGGGATCGAGCCTGTCCGCGGGCACGCCACCTCCGCGACAAACCTTAGGCAGCCGGCTTCATTTTCTTGTTCCATCCGTTAGCGACGTCCTGTTCATTGCCATTTTGGCGGGCCTGAGCTGCGGGGCATTAGGGCGAATCTTGCTGCACGACGCGGGCATTGGCTGGCATATCCGCAATGGCCAACTCATGTTGCAAACGCACGCCATTACCCGCACCGATCCCTTCTCCGCGACGATTCATGGGGGCAAATGGTATGCCTGGGAGTGGCTTTATGACATCGTCATTGCGTTGGTTCACCTGACCCTCGGCTTGAATGGGGTTGTGTTTTTCACGGCTGCTATTATCGCCGCCTGTTTTGTGCTCACCTTGCACTTTGCAGTGCGCCGGGGCGGAAATCTGGTCGTCGTATTTTTTCTCTTGTTGTTGTCGCTGGGAGCTTCCGCCGTGCACTTCCTCGCCCGCCCGCACGTGTTGAGCTGGCTGTTGACGGTTGTCTGGTTCGAATTGTTGGATTCCGCCGCTGAGGCGCCAGATTCCAAGGCGGGCACGCATCTCTTCACATTGCCGGTTCTCATGGCGCTGTGGGTCAATGTGCACGGCGGATATGTTTTGGGCTTCGCCCTGCTCGCGATTTATCTGGCGGATGGCGGCATTCGATTTTTTACCGCTCCAGAGCAGAGAGAGCACACGCGAAGCTGGCTGAAACGGCTCGGCTTGGTGACGCTTCTTACCTTTGGCGCGAGTTTTTTGAACCCCTATGGCTATCAGCTCCACGTTCATGTGTACCGTTATCTTTCGGACCGCTATTTGATGGACCGGATCACGGAGTTTCTGTCACCGGACTTTCATAGTCCCGCCCAGCAGTGTTTCGCCGTCCTTTTGCTCATAGCGATTGTGGCGATGACTGTAGCGCGCCAAAAAATCACCCCAGCGAGGCTGATGGTCATCGTTTTGGCGGCGTACAGCGGACTCTACGCAACTCGCAGTCTGCCGACTTCGTCACTTCTGATTACGCTGATCATCGCGCCAGTGCTGTCCCAAAGCATTGCCGACGCGAGCCAGAGCTCTCGGCTTCAGCCCTGGCTGGGTCGTTTTTTCGCACGCATGCATTCCTTCGGATTACGCATGGGAAATCTGGAAGTGAACTTCGAAGATCATTTCTGGTTGGCAGTGATCTTCCTGCTTGGCCTGTGGGCGTGCATTTATGGAGGCAGGCTAGGCTCGGAACAGGTTATTAATGCATATTTCGACGAAAAGCGTTTTCCGGTTGAGTCGGTTGAGTACATTGCAACGCACCATATTCACGAGCCAATTTTCAGCCTGGATTTTTGGGGCGGATACTTGATTTACGAACTGTACCCAAAAAACAAGGTCGTGGTGGATGACCGCCACGACTTATATGGGGATGAATTCTTCAAGGATTATTTAAAAATCGTGTTCATTCAGCCGGGATGGGAGAAAGTGCTCGATGAAAAGCAAATCAACTGGATACTGATGCCGCAGGATTCCACTCTGGCCAACATGCTCAAGCTGACGCACGGTTGGAGGATCGTTCACCAGGATGGGATGGCAGTGCTGTTTCAACGCAGTGGAACGTAAGCTAACGGGTGTCGATATCAAATCCCAGGATCGCATCGACTTCGACCGGCTGTTCGCCGCGAAACGCCGGGCGGAATTTCCAGCTCGACAATGCCGCAATGACTTTGTCGCTTGTTGCACGGTTCGCGTACTGAAGAACTTGAGCCTTTCGAAGCAACCCTGAGCGATCGAGAACGCAAGAAATTACCAGCCGGGAACGTTGCAAGTTCGCGGGCAATTCGGAGCGCAGCGGCATGGGTGCTTTCAAATCTTCGCCATAAGGTCGCGTGGCAGATGTCGGATCAGCGTATTCGAGCACCGCGGTTCCGAGCGCGGTATCGATGTAGATCGTATAAACTTTATCGCCCTTCAGCGTGCCGTAAAAGTTAAATGCACCGCCGGAGCGCGAGGTTCCCACCACGGTGATGTCCGGGCCCATGTTGGCGGCCATCGTGGATGATCGACCGGGGCTCGCCGGTGGGTCGGCACCGCCCCCAAAACTTGGCAGCGTGATGACGTTGCTTCCACCGTGCACGGAAACGCCCGGCATCGGCGGCTTGCTGACGTTCCCTGTGCCGGCGCCTCCGGGACCGGGAAACGGAGAGACTCCGTTGCGGGCCGTAAGATCCGCTCCCGCTCCGTTACCCGTGTTTGCAGCGCCCGTGCCTTTGCCAGTAATTCCTGCTCCTGAACCTTCGCCCTGCGCGATGCCGGTCCCACCCCCCGGCCCGCCGAGGCCAGGTTTAAGACCTCCCGCCGGAGACAAAGCCAAAGCCCCCGCTCCTCCACTTCCGGGCACACCGACTTTGGATCCCGGTTGACTGGAAAGCACCACACCGCTTCCGGCCGTACTGCCGCCCGCATTGCTGGGAGGCGCTGTAACTGATCCGACATCGAACGGCCCGCCAAACCCATTTCCGCGATTACCGCGACCGTGTCCTGAAATCGAAGCATCGCGGGAAATTTCCATAGGAGGCGGAACAACCGCCGTTCCGCCGCGCAGGCCCAACATTCCCTTTGAGTTTATAGAACCGCTGCCAACCTGGACTGGTGGTGGTACAACGCCCGCGGTTCCCAAGCCGGCGATTGCGGAACGCTCGCCCGAGACTCCGTTGACGGCCACTGGAGGCGCGACCACATTCGATGTGCCCAAACCGCCCATCGAGCGCCCATTGCCGGAGCTGCTGACTTGGACCGGAGGCGGCACGATCTGCTTCTGCAAATCCCCCGCTCCGAACCCTGGCCCTTTGGTGAATCCCTGATCTGCGATTTGTGCCGGCGGCGGAGCAACCACTCGCGGGGGGAGCGTTAGCCGGGCACGGGAGCTATTTATCTCTTCCGGCGCGGAGACAGGAGGGGGGACAACGGTTACCGTCTGCGACCCTGGAATGTGAACCTTCGGCAAATCACGCTCCGGACCGCTGGGGCTAGGAGGAACCACAGCTGCCGCCATTGCTGGCGCGGAGTGAAGTTTCTCGCGTTCAATCTCCGGTGCTGGCCCGGCGACGTTTTGCTCAAGTGCCGGCGCTCGCAGGGACGGCTTCAGGCCTTCGGCCGGGGCCGGCCCGGGAATTGCTTTATAGGCAAGTAAATTTGCTACCGCAGAATTGGTTTCCGGAAGGTTGAGCTTGGGAGCGTCGACGACTTTTTCGCGCAATTCGTCTCCCCGCGCCACGCGAATGACCTGCGTTCGGTGGAACGCCTCTTTTCCGCCAGCCTGGCCTGAATGACCAGCTTTTGCTCCGCCGAGATCTTCCGTTTGTGGCAGTTCGTCGCCTGAATAGTAGATGACGTCGTATTTGGGTAGAGGCGGCGGCTGATAGGGCCGCATCGAAGCCAGCTTTGCAGGCAAGACGATCAACGCGATCAGCAACGCCGCCTCAAAGATCCAGCCCAGCAACATGCCGCTGTAGGGAAAGATACCGGTCGGCGCTTCTCCGGCGAGACGCTTGGGAGACTTGCCCAGTGCTGGACCGATGGCACTGAAGAATTCGCGCCAGGGGGACGACCACTCGATCAGGAATTTGGGTTCATGAGCGGTCTCAACGGCAATTTTGGTGGCGGTTTCGTTCACTTCCGACTCGCCTCCCGATTTTGCTCGGGGACAATCTCGATTTCGTCGCCCAGGATGGTTCCGGTGCTTTGTATCGTATTTGCCGGCAACTCAAGAACAGAATGAGCGCGGAAATGTACGCGCCCCAAGCGCCACGGTTTTAGATCTTCCTCAACATGCACCACAAGATTCGAAGTGTCCAAATAAATTACATCGATCGGGAAATTCATGGCGAACGTGTGCACACCACGACAGGGAACGATCCACAATCCATCCCCGCTTCGGAAGGCAGAGGGGGAGCGTCCCATCAAGCCGCGAAAACGGGACCAATGCGTCGCCGCCACACTCAGGCGGTCCGCAACCTGCGCCTGGCGCGTGCGGTTAAACGCATATCCTGTGGGCCCGATGGCCAACATTAACGACTCCTGGATTTCATCCTAGACGAGGTGGTCGCGTTAATGACCGCTCTCTGGCATTAGCGTCCGGACCAACTGAATCACCGCCGGACCTAAAGTCACAAAGATGATCGAGGGGAGGACAAACAACACCAGGGGAATCACCATTTTAATCGTTGTCTTCGCGGCTTGCTCTTCGGCCCGCTGCCGCCGTTCGGTGCGCAGAGAGTCAGAATGCACACGTAAAGCCTGCGCCACACTTGTGCCAAAGCGGTCGGTCTGAATCAAAGTTCCAACGAGGGAGCGAATGTCATCGACCCCGGTGCGATCGACCAGATTGCGCAAAGCTTCAGGTCGAGGTTTGCCGGCGCGCATCTCCAGATTTACGAGGTGAAATTCGTCACTCAGTTCAGGATGAGCGTGATGCAAATCTTGGCCCACGCGCATCAGGGCTTGGTCGAGGGCGAGTCCGGCTTCGACGCAGATGACGGTAAGGTCGAGAGCATCGGGCAATCCTAGTTTGATGGCCTGCTGGCGTTTCTGGATCATGCGCTTCAGCACGAACCGAGGCAGGAAAAAACCAAGGGCTGTGACGCTAACCAGCAGCATCGGCGACGCAAATCCGCTGCTGGCCACGACGAATACAAAGCCTATCATTGCGCATGCCAACCGGCTGCCCACATAAACGGTCAAGCTATTGGGGGTGCGATAACCCGCCTGGATCAGCCAGCGACGAGCGCGCGACACCTCGCCGGGAGACAGAGGAATGGCTTTGCTTAAGGGATCCAAAGCCTGTTCCAGCCGCTCCTTGATGGCGGGCTTTTGTTCAACTTGGGGTTTCTGCCAACCTAGCGCACGCAGTCGTGCCCCCAGCACCGACGAAGGTGCGTAGGCTGCGGCCCCGAAAGAAAACAGGATCGCGACCACCGTCAAAAACACCAGAATGGCAAGCGCAAAAGCCATAGCTTCAAACTTGAATCTGAATAATCTTTCGAATCACAAAATATCCAACCGTCTGCAACACAATTCCGACCACGACCAGAGCGTGCCCAATTGGATCGGCGAACAGTGGCCGGATAAATGGGGGATTGGTCGCGAGCATCGTGACCACGATAACCGGCGGCATTCCCATCAGCAGGGCCATCGTAAGCCGGCCCTGAGCTGTATAAACTCTGACTTGCCGCTGGATTTTGAATCGCTCCCGGATCACGTAGGAGAGGTTATCCAGAATTTCCGCCAGATTGCCGCCGGTTTCACGTTGCAACATGACCGCGGTGATAAAAAACTTAACGTCCACAAGTGGCATGCGCTGGCTTAGATTCAGAAGGGCGTCACGAACCGGCAATCCGAACTTTTGCTCTTCATAAAGTTTGCGGAATTCCCCGGCGATAGGATCGGCAATCTCTCCGGCGATCAACTCCAGCGAAGTCGTGAAGGCATGCCCGGCGCGCACTGCTCGCGTCAGCGTGTCTAACGCGTCGGGAAATAACTCTTCGAACTTCTGAAAGCGCTTTCGGCGGCGCCGAGACGCGTAGGAATATGGAAGTATTGCGCCCAGCACCAGTCCGATGAGCGCAAACAGCATCGCTTGGTTCGGAGGCAGCGAGCCCGCGAGTACAAAGCCCAATCCAGCCGTAACCACGGCGCTTGCCACGCAGGCCATCAGCAGCGTGCCCACGCGCATTTTCAGATCAGCCTGCTCCAGAAAACTCTGGAAGTTTGCCAGACGCTGAGAGCGGCGCAACAGATTGTCGAGCGCCGGAATCTGGCTCATCATCTCATCGCGCAGCAAAGCCAGTTCTTCGTTGGGTTGGCGCTCGGCACCTTTCTGAACGGAGGCGAGTCGCTCGCGAAGCAGCCGTGCCTGGGCATTGCGACGGTCGACAAACGACAAGCCGACGAATACTGCTAAGACCACCACCGCAAAAACCAACATGGCGAGAAGGACGGGCATAAGCTCAATGCGTGATAGTGCTCTAAACCTCCGTTTGCGATTGGAAAATCGCGGGCCGCAAGCGGCAGCCGGCGGTTGCCAGACGGTCGGCAAATTTCGGTCGGATTCCGGTGGCGCGAAATACACCGCGCACATGGCCGCTCTCATCGATGCCGAGACGATCGAAGACGAAGATATCCTGCATGGCGATCATTTGGTCTTCCATGCCGGTCACCTCGGAAACCGAGATTACTTTGCGAGTGCCGTCGGACAGGCGGGCAATCTGCACCACGCCATGAATCGCGGAAGCTACCTGTTGGCGCATGGCGCGCTCGGGGAGGTTGAGATTCGCCATCGAGAACATGCTCTCGACGCGCGACAGGGCGTCGCGCGGAGAGTTCGCGTGAACCGTGGTCAAGGAGCCTTCGTGGCCGGTGTTCATAGCCTGCAACATGTCAAAGGCTTCTTCGCCGCGCACCTCGCCCACCACAATGCGGTCGGGACGCATACGCAAGCTGTTAATCACGAGTTGCCTCTGCCGGATCGCGCCTTTGCCTTCGACGTTAGGCGGGCGGGTTTCCAGGCGAACTACGTGTTCCTGCTTCATTTGTAACTCGGCGGCGTCTTCGATGGTGACTATGCGTTCGGAATTCGGAATGAACCCGGAGAGAACGTTCAGCAAAGTGGTTTTGCCGGCGCCGGTTCCTCCGGAAACCAGAATATTGAGCCTGCCCTTCACCATTGCCATCAGCAATTCCAGCATGGGCTCCGTCAGAGTCTTGTTCTCGATCATGTTTCGAGAGGTAAGAGGATCGTGGCCAAATCGCCGGATAGAGAGGCAAGGGCCGTCAATCGCCAGCGGAGGGATGATGGCATTCACACGAGAACCGTCGGCTAGGCGAGCGTCCACCATCGGGGAAGACTCGTCAACGCGGCGGCCTACTCGCGAGACGATGCGATCGATAATCTGCATGAGGTGAGCGTCATCTTTGAAACTTAGGCCCGGCATGCGCTCAATCTTGCCGGCGCGTTCTACATAAACCCGGTCAAATCGGTTCACCAGAATGTCGGAGACGGTAGGGTCTTTCAGCAACGGCTCGAGTGGGCCAAGGCCGAAAATCTCATCCAGAATCTCCCGCGACAAACGTTCGCGCTCGGCAAAGCTGAGCGGAACTGCTTCACTGTTAACCGTGTTGCGAATTAACAGCAAGACTTCATCGCGGGCGGTGTCGCTGGGAGTGCGGCCCAGTTTCTCGAGGTCCAGGCGATCGAGGATCTTGCGATGCAGGTCAGCCTTTACCTGCTGGTACTCCGCCCGTTCGAAAGTTTGCAGATTCGGCATCTTTGTACTCAAGAACTAGTGCTTATACCGTCTTGAATAGCGACCAGGTCTTGCGCTTCACATCGAGGTCGTTCTCGGTAAGGCGCGTCGCGAGGCCCGAAAAAGCTCGCGCAATTTCCGTGTGATTCTGGTGGATCAACGGTATGCCACGGTCAATTGCTGTCGAAACAGCGAAATACTGATTTGGAATCTTCCACAGAAGCTTTACGCCGGCGGCAGCTTCGGCATCGCCTTCGCTGAAGCCAGGAATCTTCCGGAAACGATTCAGCAGCAATTGGATCTTGTCGCGACTGCCGGTCTCACTGAGAAACTGCTGTACTCGTGCTGCACTCCACAAGGAAGCAACATCGGTATGCGCCACCATCAAGATCATCTGCGCCAGGTTTCCGACCAAACGCGTAGTCCCGTCCATGCGAGTGGAGATATCCACCACGACATAACGGAAGTGGCCGCTCAACAAGTCAAACAATTTGGCGTACTCCGCGGTGGAGGGGTCGGTGGGGGAGGGGGTGTTTGGTCCCGCGAGCAGTTGCAATCCGCCGCTGTGACGCGTCATGAAACTTTCCAGCAGGGAACTGTCCAGCCGATGGAGGTTGCGGATTGCATCCGCTACGGTAAACAGGGGCTTCAGATTCAAATGCAAGGCACAATGCCCCAAAGACGCAAGGTCGACCAGCGCTGTGCCACCATGAACAGATTGCAACGCGAGAGCGAGGTTCACGGCGATTGTGGTGCAGCCAGATCCACCTTTGGCATTGATAACGGCGAACATTTTGCCGCGGTTCTCTTCCCGCTGGCTGCGACGTTTGGCGGTGCTTAGCCGCACGAATGCTTCTAGAAGGTCCGTGGTAGTAGTCGGCCGCTCAAGAAACTCCCGCGCTCCGGCGCGCATGGCATTCACGATGACTTGCGGATGCGAAAGGCTGCCGATGGCGAAGACCGCGACCTCCGGTAGTTCCTGATGAAGGAGGTCGATCGCAGCCAACGCAGCTTGGGGATTGTTGGCGGGAATGTCAACTAACACAACGCCCGCATTTTCGCTTTGTATGCGACGCAGCACGGGATCCGTCGGTGCGCTTGGGAGCGTGGCCGCAGCATAAGAGGTGTGTGCCACGCTCGAGCCGTCCACCATCACCTGCAACACGGCGCGTTGTTCGCTGTCCGCAGCAACGATGATGGCCGACAATTGGGGCATGACGGGCCTACTCCTGAAAATTGGGGGGATTCAGAGACGCTGACTTACAGTACCACATTCTCTACTTGCCGCCTCCGGATGACTTCTTACCGTCAAACTTTTGTTCATTCAGAAAGGGTTCTGGATTCTTCGGTCCGATCTGATCCTGCGCGTTCGGAGAAATGCGATGCACCGTGCAAAGCACCATCAATTCAGATTTGCTCTTTTGTAAATTCTTACTTTTGAATAAGTTGCCAAGGATCGGGATGTCCCCCAAGCCAGGGATCTTATCGACCACGTCGGTCACCCGATTATCCAGCAAGCCCGCAATGACAAAGCTCTGGCCATCCTGTAACTCAAATTCTGTCTCGGCCTTACGGGTACTCAGTGCGGGGACTGTGAAGCCGGAGATGGTCAAAGCATTGGCGAAGTCGAGTTCGCTGACCTCCGGGGCGACTTTTAAGTGAATGTTGCCGTTCGGCATGATGACGGGGGTAAAGCTCAAGCGGACACCGAACTCCTTGAAAGCGATAGTGACCGCGGTGAAGCCTTGGCCAGGCTGCACAACCGGGAAGGGAAATTGCCCGCCGGCCAGGAAACTGGCCTCTTTTCCGTTCATGGCGATCAGATTGGGCTCCGCCAGGATCTGCAGCAAGCTCTTCTGCTGGAGCGCTTGAATGGTCGTGCCAAAGTTGAGGTCGGTACGAAACAGAAATAAGTTCAGGGGATTAACCACGTTGACGATTGGCGGCGTCGAGACCGGGGTGGTGCTGCTTACCGTCCCTGTAGTGACGGTAGAAGTGCCCGAGGTACTGATCGTCGAACCACCGAATTGCCCCGTCCCCAGCGTTCCGACGGTATTACCGGTGCTGGGAGTGAAATAGTTGGCGCCCAGTTGCAGGGCCGCGGTCCTGTCCACTTCCGCGAACTTCACTTGCAGCAAAACCTCCTGGGCCCCCACTGGACCGAAAGTCAGCACATTAATCACGTTCTTGGAATAGGCGTCGGCAATCATGCCGGCGCGTTTGGCAACATCCTCGGTTGAAACATGGCCGGAGAGGACGATCGCGGACCGCGAGGGCGTGACGGTAATCTGCTCATCCGGGAAAACCCGCTTTTCTTCTTCGGTGGCTGCGCTGACGTCAACATCCACACGCAGATCGAAGCTGCGCGAGCGCTCGAGCTCATCCCAAATCAAAAGTGATACTTCGCCAGCGGAGCGTCCGTGCACCAAAATTTGCGTCGGCGAAACCACTTTGGGATCTGCGACCGAGTCGTCGGTTACCGAAACTCTCTTTATGCGCTCCGTTGTGTTGATCAGGATCGACTTTCCCACCATTACGCGTAGCGGCGCAGATCCCTGGTCTGCCGCTGCTGGAGCCTGGGCCGTCGCCTCTGGGCCCTGCTCGGGCGCCTGCGGCGGCGCAGCTTGCGAAGCGGGCGCTTGCGACGGCGTGGAAGACTGCTGCGCAGGCTGTTGTCCTTGCCCGTACATCCGCGGCGAGAACAGCGAGAACAAAAGACCAATTCCAACTAAGAAACACAGGGCCTGCAATCGCTGGCCGCGACCCATGCGTATATTTCCCAACCTGGATGGCCAAGGTGTCTTCAAAACTTGTCTTCTTCTTTCTTGTCGCCTTTGTAGATCTCGACCGTATAAGCCGCCGGAGGCGGTGGCGGCGGGGGTGGGGCGACACGTTTTTCCTTGTGAGTAACCACCGGAGGGGGCTGGGGCAAAAATTTGTAGAGCTCTCCGGATCGGGCAGCGGACAACTCTTCTTCTTTGGTATCGAGTGGGCTGCGCAGAGATAGTTGAATGTGACCCTGATTGCTCGCTAAAGTGAGCTTCTGAGCATCGTCAGGCGTGACTAGTAGCGTGACGACCGGGGCTGCGCGCGGCTCGCCTGCCGCATTGCGTTCCATCCTTGTTCCGGTAGCAAGGACCGCGATATTCTCCAGGATAGTGGTGGTCTGCTGCTCGCTGGATCCGGCCGGATTCCCGGTCAGCATCACATCTACGCGCGTGCCGGGTTGGACGAAGCCGGAAACAGAAGTAGTGTCATTTACGCGAACGGATACCGCCCGCATTCCGGGAGGGATCAGTGCAGGCAATCCCGATCCGGCATTCTCGCCTGCAAGTTTGTTTGTGAGAATGAATTCACCTTTGGAAATTGGAATGATGACACCGCGGCCTAACACCTTGTCTTTACGATGGAAGACGCCAGCTGGCAAGCTGGCGGAGGGAAAATGGACAAACCGGATATCGTTATCTTCGATCTTGGTTCCAACTTGTAGATCGTCGGCGGCTACCAGCACGTCTTCTCCCGGTCCGTTATCGCCGCCGCGCCCGGATTGCAGGTTTCGATAAACCAGAGAACTTGCAACAGCACCCACGATCAGGGCGATAAAGCCTATCATTAAGAGCCGATTACGATTCATCCCTACCCCTCGCGAACTTCAATCCCCCCATGTCTTGCCGCCGGCCCATGTCCTGATCGAATCACTCTGCAAGTTATCTAGCTGACTCCAGGATTGCCCGACACTGTCCGGCGAACAATTTGAGACATCCGGACCCCAAAATCGGCAAACTGGCCGCAAGCGGAGTTGTCTCAGGATTTCGCAGTGTTATGCCTACTGCGAAATCGAACTGGCGACGGACGAAAAAACGTTATTAGCGCTTCCGCCAATAAGTCGTATCGTACCCACCACAATCACCAGAATGACCGCAAGCATAACCGCATATTCGGCAATGTCTTGGCCTTCATCCTCCTGCCAAAGCCTGAGGAGATTGTTACGCATTTTGTGCTCCTTCAGAACCAGGATAGGGAAACACGATGTCCGCTATCTACCTCCGCGCGCCAATACCTGATCCGAATTGTGTCGAATTGAGGAGCTGCGAAGGAAAGCCCGCGCCTCACTCCTCGGCCCCATGATAACGCGATACATGACGGCTTTGGCGACAATTTGTTGCCCTTGCCGGTACCTGAACTCTTCAAGTAAGGCTAGTCTCTCAAAGAAATGAGCGGAAAGGTCAAGAAAAATGGAATGTGGGTTATCTAACGGTAACCCGTGGCGCTTCGTAAATCGATTCAGCGGCTCAGGACGACTGCCTGGGGGTCAGCAAACATTGTTTTCCAGCCCGGAATGGATTTTAAAGCTGTCACCAGCGGCGAATCTGGGGGCAACACCACCGTGCGAATATTCCATTTCTCCAGCAACGACTGCCAGGCGGGCCCGCGCAGGTAATACGTGGAAGCGAAATTGTTTATGAAAGAGTCGCCGTAGACATCCGCCCGGCCGTCGATGAAAACCCGATATTCGGGGTAAAGCTTCCAGATGAAATATCCGCCCCAATTGTAGTGGTTCAGCATCGGACTTGGCGGTTTGCTTTCAGCAATGAACGACGCTGCAGCCGCCGGAAACTCTCGCGCCTCGGCCTGCGATTGATGAACAATCACGTAGTGCAGCCGAACGCTGCAGAAAATCAGCATGCCAATGAGGAGCAGCCAATTAAAAATCAACTTGCTTCGGCTCAGCGATCCGATACTTGTGTCGAAAAGCCGGGCTCTGCCGCTTTGCTCCAAGCACGCCTGAATCATGCCGCTGAGAATCGGAACTGCGATCAAAACAAAGATCGGAATGTGACGAACGGATCGGAGCGCGGCGTACAGAGTCGCGGTGAGCAAGAGCAGTTCCGAGGGGCGCAACTTTTTCGGCGACAAGGCACAAAGTACCAGAATGGCGAGAATCATCAGTAGGATTGGGAAATTCTTTGTCTCATGAAAATTCGGCGAAAGCCATTCCGCGATATTCGAGAGCATGGCAGCTGAACGCAGGGTTTCGAGTGGGTACGAGTACAAACGCACACCGTACGGATTCAAGGGCACAACAGCGATACAAATTCCCGTTGTCAGGGCGATGCGCTTGAACCAGGTTGCAGGATCAAGTAAATCGCCCTGACCAAATGCCAGGTCGAGTACGTTGCCCACCAGGTACAAGACCAGGAACACAATTCCGAGTGCGTAACCGGCGTGGAGATTTACCCAAAGCAGCATCAGCGCGGGTGCCCACCACAACAAATTCGGACGGCGATAGGATTTCTCAACGATCAAAAGAAAAACGCTGGCAAGTAACAAGGTGAGCATTTGCGGGCGCACACCCCAGCTCGGAATGGACGCGACCGCGCCCCAGGCGGTGATGGCCCCTGCTATATAGGGCCGGCCCGGAGAGCGCAAGAAAACTATCCAGAATGCGGTCGCGATAACAGCGGCGAATTCGAAGATTAGCCCGCCCCAACTCGCTAGCGAATAGGTAGCGTAGATGAGGATCTGAGCCAGCCATTCGTGATCAATCCAGAGCTGACCAAATTTGCTGAATGAATATGGGTCAGTATGAAAGATCTTGTGGCCTTGCACGATAAGTTGTCCGGTGCGGAGGTGCCACCAGACATCGGGATCGGTCACGCTCCGCGCGGCCATGGTAAACAGGCCGAGCGCTAAAATGGCGACGAACAGATTGCGCGTCTGAAGACGATTCATCGATTTGGAAAGACCTGGCCAGACAGGGTATAAAATCGCCTCTTCATTGTGCAATCTTCCGCCAAATCTCCTTCGACCAAGATCGGCCTGCAGCAAATTTTGGTCGTCGTCCTCGCCGCTTTTGCCGTGCTGCATGGATGGGTTCTATGGCGAAGTTATGATTTTATCCTGCGAGGATATGAAGATTTCACCTCCTTCTACACCGCGGGGAAGATTGTGCAGCGGGGAGAAGGCGCCCGCTTATACGACCGGCAGTTGCAGTGGCAAGTGCAGCAAGAATTTGCCTCTTCCGTAAGCACTCGGAAAGGCCCGCTGCCTTATATACGTCCGCCATTTGAGGCGCTCCTATTCCTCCCGCTTGCCTATCTGTCATATCCCGCCGCGGTCACAATCTGGACGTTGATCAAGCTGATTCTCCTGATCAGCGTATTCTTTTTTCTTCCGCAAGAAAATTGGCGCCAATGGCGTTGGCTGCGCTCGCCATGGGTTCAAGGATTTTTATCGATCGGATTTCTTCCGGTTGCTTTTGACGTGGTTCAAGGACAAGATTCGATCCCTTTGTTACTGGTCGTAACTGCGGCTTTCTTTTTCCTGCGAAGGGAAGAGGATTTCCGATGGGGGGCCTGTTTGGGGCTGGGGCTATTCAAGTTTCACCTCATACTGCCTTTATTCCTGATCTTGCTCATCAAGAGGAAAACGAGAGCCATTGTCGGGTTTGCCTGCGTTGCCTCGGTGTTGTTGCTGCTCTCAATCGAGGTGGTTGGATGGTCGGGATTGGCAGGCTATCCGAAGTACCTTTGGGATTTGAATCAGTCGCCAAATCTGCTGGGGACTAACGGATTGGTAATGCCCAACCTTCGCGGATTGCTAAGCCCATTCCTGGGTGCAGGACGGGTGCCAACGCCGATACAGGTCGCGTTGTTGCTGATTTTCGCCCTCGGCATCGTGAGCATGGCCAGAATGTGGAAGGGAAAAGGACAGTCTCCGCTTGATCGAGTCGGTTTTTCTTATTGCATCTCGGTCTTGCTGCTGACGAGCTATTACACCACCAGCTACGATCTCACCTTGCTCCTTATCCCGCTCCATTTGACGGGCGGAATTCTGGCTTCCGATTCCAATCTTCGGGGATGGCCACGAAGTACGTTTGTCATGAGCGCCGGGGTGTTGCTACTCGGTCCGTTGTACTGGATGTTGGGTGTCCCCTTGATCGAATTTTATTGGATAGCTTTGGTATTGCTGGCGCTCACGGCTGCACTCGCGGGCACAGTAGTGATTCTGCAGCGACGCACGCCTTAGCTTTGCTGAAGGGGCATGAATTTCACGCGCTACAATGCTGGCGTGAAGTGGAAGACGCCTCCATTCGATATCCGCCTTTTAATAGTGTCGATGCTCATCTTCTTTTCCTTCTGGTATTGGGCCAGGCACGTTTACATTCCTGCCAATGCTTCCGAGGTACGCGCAAGGAGGCTGCCGGTGGGTAACAATTCGGATCTCTATCCGCGGTGGCTAGGCGCTCGAGAGTTGCTGCTCCACGGTCGCGATCCTTACAGTTCCGAGATCACACGCGAAATCCAGACAGGGTTTTACGGCCGCCCGCTCGACCCGGAGAACAAAACGGATCCGCGAGCTCAGGAAGCTTTCGTTTATCCATTGTGGGTCGTATTGCTGGTGGCACCCACGGTCACTCTGAAGTTCGCGTCTGCTATCACAATATTTAGATGGATCCTGGTGGGCAGCATCGGTCTCAGCGCAATGCTTTGGATGAACCTCATGGGCTCGCGGCTTCGCCCCCTGCTCGTCTGTTCGGTAGTGTTATTCGTGTTCAGCAGCCTCCCGTTTCTGGTCGAGTACTACCAGCAAAATCTCACTGCAGCAGTGATTCTGTTTGTCGCCCTGTCGGCGTTCTGCGTCGCGCGGCGTCAGTTGATTCTAGGCGGATTTTTTCTCGCAGTCGCTACCATGAAGCCCGACACGACCGGTCTTCTCATCTTGTGGCTGTTAATTTGGGCAGTGGCAAGATGGAGAGATCGTCAGCGAATGCTGTGGAGCTTTGCGGCGACGCTGACAGGACTGTTCGCCGTCTCGGAGACGTTACTTCCTCATTGGATCGGGCGTTTCATCGCAGGGATCCGCGAATATCCAACCTACGGTACGGCTCCGAACGTCTCTCAGTTGGTCTTCACACCGGTTCTGGGGACAGTCATCTCTCTGTTTTTGGTGCTTTTGCTTGTAGTGCTTTGGTTTCTTTGGAGAACAGAGGCGGCCACCAGCCCTCAGTTTCGCTGGTCCCTTGCGTGGACGTGTATAGTTACGCTTGCGATCATTCCAAAAATCGCCTTCTACAATCAGCTTTTGTTGATTCCGCCATTACTGGCATTGTCAACCGAGTATCGAAACATACAAAAGGACAGAGTCGTTTTGCGCGCATTGGCGAGTGCGCCTTTTGCATGCCTGCTTCTGCACTGGCTTATGGCTATGGTGTTAAGCATGGCGTCCATGCTCGGCCAGGGTTCACTGATACTGTTTTTCACGCCCGAGCTTCCGGACCACATTTTTCTGGCAGTGGCGCCGCTTACCCTCATCGCGGTTGTCAGCGTTGGTTTCTTCTCATCTGTGACTGGATCGCTTTCCAATTTGCGATCCGTTGGCGAGGCCACATAGTGCGCACTCTGGAACGCACGGGATTGTTGCCAGCTCGGGCTCCGGCTGCCGGCATGTGGTTTTACGTCCAGCATGTGATGGTCGCGCACCAGCTTACTGTGCCGTGCGGCACGACATACCACGTGGCAATCTCTCCGATCTGTATCCTCGGTTGCCCCGACAAAAATTCCCATAGTGCCTAGCGATATAGGGAATGCGTCCCTTCTAAAGCCTGAGTTTATCGCAACAACGCTGCTACACTGGAATGCTCCTTGGGCTGGTCTTCCCTGATTCTGGCTTTCCATCATGCTCAGGAAACTGCCGAAAACAGCGCTACTCTCTGCTTACCTTGCAGCAATGCTGTTTCTCGACCTCTGGATTCTGGCCCATGCGTGGGGCGACATTACCCGTGGTCTACCCGATTTTACGATCTTCTATACGGCTGGGAAGATACTCCAGATGGGCCGCGCGCCGGACCTGTATGACAACAGTCTCCAGAAGGAGGTTCAAGAAGCGGTCACGCCCGTCGGGTTTGAAAAACGAGGTTTGCTTCTTCCGTATAATCATCCTCCTTTTGAAGCGGTTCTCTTTCCACCGTTGAGCCATCTTTCGTACCTCGCTGCGTATCTGACTTGGGTTGGTCTGAACATCCTTTTGCTTGTGTGGCTGGCGCTAAAATTGCGCAGGGTAGTTCTACCCATCGGGCGTCTTCCGGCTTATCTATGGCTTTTGGCGGCTCTTACCTTCCATCCGATCTTTATCGCCTTGCTACAAGGCCAGGATTCCATCCTCCTGCTGGGTTGCTTTACGCTGGCATACCTATGCTTACTGCGCCGTGCTGATTTCCGGGCCGGCGTATGGCTAGGATTAGGCTTGTTCAAATTCAACCTTATATTGCCATTCGCATTGCCTCTGCTTCTCGTGAACCGCAAAAAGTTGGCCGCTGGTTTTCTATCGGTCGCGCTAGCCCTGCTCTTATTGAGTGTCGTTGTTTTCGGGTGGCGTATTCTGCTCATTTATCCCGCATACGTTTGGAGCGCGGAGCACGAGAAAGCCTATCCGTGGAATCGACCCTCGGTTCATCCTCCCAACCTTCGAGGTTTGTCATACGCGTTTACGAGCGATCCGTTGCTGGGCAGAAGTGTGCTGGTTCTGTTGTCCGCTGTGGTTTTGTTCGCCATAATTTTGGTCTGGCACACTCTACCTTCGCGATCTGGCTCGCTTCAGCGAGCATTCGCTATTGGCATTCTAGGTGCCGTGCTGCTGAGTTTTCACGTCTTCATTCACGACCTCAGTGTTTTGCTGTTGGCGCTGGTCGCGGTTGTGGAATATCTGTCTCATCGTCCGATCTTCGAGCGGTGGGTCAAAGTGAGCTTATATAGTTGCATGGCAATTCTGTTTTGCAGCCCTCTCTACCTGCTCCTGTTTTTCCGATTCCGACGATTGGAGTGGATGGCCCTTATTCTCTTGGTACTCTTTGTCGTGCTTGTGTGGGATGCGCTGAGACCGCAAGGCGAGGCCAGAGAGGGAAGCGCCGTTGCCGTCAGTTTCTGACATTGCCCATGAGGCGGATTTAGGCAACCGCTCGTGGAGCGCGCTCGCGAGCGGAAGTCCGTGCCCCCGAGAATGCTGAAATATAGCTCCAAGATCGGCATTGCCGCCGCCCTTTTGTTTGCGGCAAGCATGTGGTTTTATATGCAGCGCGTTCTGATCACGCATCAGGAAGCCGAGGCTGCGACCCACGATATCCCGCGCGGCAATCTCTCCGACCTTTATCCGCGCTGGCTGGGAGCGCGCGAGTTACTGTTGCGCCACCGTGATCCTTACAGCCCCGAAATTACCCGCGAAATCCAAATTGGCTATTATGGCCGCGCCCTTGATTCGCACCGCGCTTACGATCCGATCGATCAACAAGCCTTTGCCTATCCTGTTTACGTCGTTTTCCTGCTTGCACCGGCAGTATTCCTACCCTTTTGGATGGTTCAGATTGGGGCGCGATGGTTCCTCGCCGTTTTGACCGCCGCGACCGTGCTGTTTGCGTTGCGTGCTCTCCGCTGGCGACCTTCGGTCGCGAAGATAGCAATCATTGTCATTCTGGTGATGGGCAGTTTTCAGTCCATCCAAGGAATCAAGCTGCAGCAGTTGAGCCTTTTGGTCAGTGGGTTGCTTGCGGCGTCGGCCATGTTGCTCGTCGGAGGCCAGTTCGTGGTGGCCGGTATTCTGATGGCCCTGGCGACCATAAAACCACAGCTTGCCTTACCGTTGACGGTAGCCATTTTATTTTGGGCTCTTCACAATTGGCGATTGGGACGGAAGTTTATATTCAGCTTCGCCGCCACGATGATGGCCCTGTTTATCGGGAGTGAAGCAATCTTGCCGGGCTGGATCGGCGAATTTCGCGCCGCCGTTATCGATTATCGTCGCTACAACAACGGCGCCGGATCTATCCTCGACCTCCTTTTTGGGTCTGCTTTCGGAAAACTTTTGACCTTTGCCGTAATCATTGCGGTGGCTTTTATCTGTGGGAGGGCTCGCAATGTGTCCAACGATGATCCCATTTTCGGACGGACCATTGCTCTCATTCTGGCGGCCACGGTCGCCATCACACCCAAGGCAGCTCCATATAATCAAGTGCTATTGATAATCCCGGTTTTGTTGATCGTCCAATGTGCGTCCCAACTATGGGCCGGGAGTTTCTTGTCGCGCAGTTGCTTCGTGATTGCTACGCTTCTCTTTTCCTGGCCTTGGCTGGCGGCGTTAGCGATCACCGTCGCCTCGCTTTTCTTGCCTGCTCCAGAATTACTGAAGGCATGGTCCTTGCCCATTTACACCAGTCTTCTGATCCCGCTGATCGTGTTTGTGGAGGTGACATTTGTGTGCAGCAAATTAAACTTCAGCAGCAGAGGTTGGTGATCCGTGGTCACGCAATGGCGGCCTGAATTTGCATTCCTTCGCTGCTCGCGTTACGCTTCTCACGGCTATAGAATCTTTCGGAGGACGGAATGAGCCTGAAGGTTGAGACCCGCCAAGTGGATGGCGTCACCGTGGTTTCGTGTCACGGCCGCATCGTGCTGGGGGAAGAATCTGCCGGCATGCGCGATACTCTGAAGCGAGCGTTGACCTCCTCGAAACATTTGGTGCTCGACCTTTCCGGAGTCAGCTACATTGACAGCAGTGGGTTAGGAACGTTGGTGGGCGTTTATTCCTCGGCTCGCGGCACGGGTGCGGATATTAAACTTGCGGGATTGAACCAGCGCCTGCGCGATCTACTACAGATCACAAAACTAGTCACCGTATTCGAGGTCTACGACACCGTGCAGCAGGCGATTGCGGCCTGGAAACAGCAGCGCGGATAAGCCGCTTTTGCCGTTGCAACCTCGGATCAATCGCAAAAGAAATCATCCTTCCCCCTTTTCACCGATGTTCGATCCTGTCATTATTCTTGTATCCTCTTATGGTTAGCGCCATGAGATGGGTTGCGCGCTATGGCCTTTCAATCCACAATCATCACGCCGCCGGAACCGGGCTCGGGAGTGTTCCCGACGCTCATCTTCGTTCAGGGGAATGAGCAGCGCGTGATTGCGCTCAACCATAGCCCTTTCACTGTCGGTCGCAAAGTTGATAAAGATCTGGTGATTGCGGATCCACGCGTCTCCCGCGACCATGCGTTAATCGTCTCGGAGAATGGCAGGTTTGCTGTCGTCGATCAGGGCAGCAAGCACGGGACGTTCGTCAACGGTGAGCGGGTGCAGCGCAAAACTCTGGAGCGTAACGATCGCCTGGAGTTTGGTGTGCGCGAAGTCACGTATGTGATTTTTAACCCACAACACGCGACCACCAATTCCGCCCGCGAATTTCTGAGCCAGATTTCGGTGATGCACATCTCCGATGAGACCACCGATCTGGAGAAATTGACCCTCTTCCTGCAAGCCGCCCGTAAGCTGAACACCATCGGAGTGCTGGACGAAATTCTGATGACGCTGCTCGACGTGACATTGAAGCTCACCCGCGCCGAGCGGGCGTTCGTCTTCATGAAGAATGATCATGGGGAGTTGAAGCTGGCTGCGGGACGCAACTCCAAGGGCGAACCGCTGCTCGAAGACACCACGATTTCGCACTCCATTCTGGAGGATGCGCTCAAGTCGAACTCAGAATTCGTTCTCACTGATACCAGCCGATCGGCCGATCTTGCCGGCCGCAAGAGCATCGTTGCTTATGATCTCCGGACCGTGATTTGCGTTCCCTTGCGCAAGCCCCAAGTACAAACTGCTCCTCAAGCCGAGGGTCAGCCAGCGCCATCGTCCGGCGAAGCTATGGGAGCGTTGTACGTCGATTCGCGCTTTGCTTCGCGTGACATCTCAAGTGTGAGCAACGACATTCTGCACGCGATTGCGACCGAAGCGGCCTCGCTGATCGAAAACGCTCGGTTGGTGCAAGCGGAAGAGTCGGCGCGCCGCTATCAGCAGGAACTTTCGATTGCGGCCTCGATTCAGCAGCGGCTGATGGCCGTCACCATCCCTGAAGTCCCATTTGCGCGGCTTGGCGGACGCAATCTTTCCTGCAAAGAGATTGGCGGCGATTTCTTCGATGCCGTCAACACCAAAGACGGTCTAGCAGTTGTTCTGGCGGACGTTAGTGGTAAAGGAGTCTCCGCGGCGCTGCTGGCATCAACCTTGCAGGGCATGATCTATTCGCAGCTGGCGGCTGGTATGCCGCTGGTCGAAATTGTTAGCGGTGTCAACCGCTTCTTCACGCACAAGCACATTGGAGAAAAATACGCGACGGTAATTCTGGCGCGCGTCCGCAGCGATGGCGAGTTGGAGTATGTAAATTGCGGCCACGTTCCGCCGCTGATCGTTTCCGGCGGTGAGGTCGAGCGCCCATCCCATGGAAATCTTCCGGTTGGGCTTTTGCCAGATGCGGAATACGGCAGTGCGAAAGTGCAGCTCAAGGCGGGCGACCGTCTGATTCTAGTTACCGATGGAGTTACGGAAGCAGAAAATGCGCGTGCAGAATTTTTCGAGGATTCGCGACTGGAACTCGCCGCGCGATCCGGCGGATTGGACGATATCTTTTCGGCGATCTCTAAATTTTGCGCCGGCAATCCCTTGAGTGACGACTGCACGGTAGTTGAGTTGTCTTACACCGGCTAGAAACACATTTCTTGTTGAGGCCATTTCCTGATCGCACCGCTGCTAAGATAGCCGCTAATGTCTGCTCTCCGTCGCTGGTTTCGTGATCCCTTATTTCTTCTCTGCCTCGTCGCCGGGTTAGGTGCCTTTGCAGTGCAATCGGGCGAGCTTGGCACCAGCGACACCATGCATCGTCTGCAGACGACGCACTCCTGGTGGACCTCAGAACCTGCCGTCTTTCCGGACGAATATCCCGAGTTCGGAGTTCATGGCCGAGGCGGCAAGCTCTATGCTTGGTACGGCATCGGACAATCCCTCTTGTTGCTGCCTGCCGATGTTGTCGGAACCTACATCGAGAAACTTTCCTGGTTCGACAATTACAACGGCAATGACCCGAGTGTTCGCGATATCTTCGTCACCTACACGACGAACGTTGTGATCAACGTTTTCACCGCGCTCATCTGCTTTCGATTTCTCAGCTTGCTTGGTTTCAGCATGAGGCAGTCCGTCTTTGGCGTGCTGGCCTTACTCTTTGCCACTACTCATCTCCATTACACGCAGAACATGACGGAGAACAACTACATTATGCTGCTCACTCTGGCCGGACTTACCTGGCAATATCAATGGCTGAAGACTGGGAATCGGCGCGCGCTGGTTCTGGGTTCAACGGCTCTCGGGCTTAACCTGCTGACGCGTTTGACCACGGTCTTGGATCTGATAGCTGTAGCAATTTTCATTCTGCTCGTTCTCTGGTTTGAGCGCGCTGAGAACCTCAGATGGCGGATGCTCTCATATTACAGAGCCGCTTTGCCAATCTATGCCGTCTTTCTGTTTCTTGACCGGTTGTATCAGTGGTACCGCTTTGGGTCATTCTTCAATACCTACGCGTCGGTGACGGCCAAGGAATTTCGCTCGCTCAATCCGTTGTTGCCCCCAAACTATCCTTGGGAGACGCCGTTTCATGTGGGATTTCTGGGGCCACTGATCACGGCGGAAAAATCGATCTTTTTGTTCGATCCACTCCTCTTGCTCACGATGCTGATGGCGATCATGTTCTGGCGGCGCTTCACTCCCGCGGTCAAGGCATACCTGGTTGCGGGTCTGTTTTTATTGTTGGCGTACATCTGCTTCTACGCCAGATACACGGTATGGAGCGGAGATTTTGCCTGGGGAGATCGCTACGTTTCCACAGCGGCCGAATTGGGGGCGTTCATCTCCGTGCCCTTGCTGCTGCGCTATCGGAAGGATGTCGGAAGATACTTGTTTGCGGGCAGTGTTGTGCTGATTGTTGCCAGCGTGGTCATCCAGATCGCGTCGCTTGCCTTCTGGCTTCCCCTCGAAATCTACCAGATGGAGACGCTTGGCCATCCTACTGTCGTCATTTTTCTTCGCCTGAAGAACATCGTGGCATTTGCTCTCGGAAAAATGGACGCGTGGGGTCTGAACAATCATGCCATGACGGAAGACCCCTGGGACTACGTCCACATCACCACGTGGAACTTCCTTCCATTTCTTTTGCGGCACGTCGGTGTGGTTTCGAACTGGGTTGTGAAAACAACGTTCGCGATATGGATCGCTGGCCTGGCCGCATTCGTCGCCGTTTTCGCCCGGTTATGGAGAGCTATACCTGGTGACACGCCGGGCGAATCACCGGATACGCGATTGCGTGGCTATGAGAGCGCGTTGAAGACAGGCTAGCGGAAAGCGAGATGTTTGCCGCGACTTAGCGTTATTCTGATCGCAGAGACGCAATGGATCCTCTCATCAAGACTGACGCATTCACTCGCCAGCGACAAAGCATGGTCGACGAACAATTGCGCGCTCGCGGAATCCATGATCAGCGCGTCTTGACAGCCATGGCTTGCGTTCCACGCCACGAGTTCGTCGCGGAGGAATATTGGAATCAGGCGTACGAAGATCATCCGCTTCCCATCGGAGAAGAGCAGACGATTTCGCAGCCCTATATTGTTGCAATCATGCTGCAAGCGCTGGAACTCAGCGGAACTGAGACTGTTCTCGAAGTTGGAACGGGCTCGGGCTATCAGGCGGCGGTGCTGGCAGAACTGAGCAGACAGGTTTACACGATCGAGCGACACCCTTCACTAGCCCGGTCGGCCGAGGCCGTTCTGCAGCGATTGGGATACAGCAACGTAGCTGTGCAGGTTGGTGACGGTAGCCAGGGGTTTCGGGAACACGCGCCTTACGATGCGATCGTCGTTTCGGCGGCTGCTCCCCGGATTCCGCCATCGCTGTTCGAACAATTGCGCGAAGGCGGGCGCATGGCGATTCCGGTAGGACCTGCCTATGCGCAGGAATTCCAGTTAGTGGGGAAAGAATCCGGCGAAATGGCGATCAGAAAACTCGAAGGCTGCCGCTTTGTACCACTGATTGGATGCCAAGGCTATCCCGAAGGCGGGTAGTTTCAGGCAGCCTCGCGTCCGGTACAATCTTTTTGGTGGCTGTCCTCCGTAATCTGCGCGTAACTCTGGAGATGATCAAATGGGAGCACTCGGTGTTTGTGCTTCCGTTCGCTCTCTGCGGTGCTATGCTGGCCGCGCACGGTTGGCCGAATGCTCATACGTTGATTTGGATTGTTGTAGCGATGGTAGCCGCGCGCTCGGCTGCGATGGCGTTCAATCGTCTTGCCGATGCCTCGATTGACGCGGCGAATCCCCGCACCCGAACCCGTGCTCTACCCGCAGGCACACTCACGCCAACGTTTGTAGCGACGTTCGTGGTGATTTCGTGTGTGGTTTTCGTTGTCGCCGCCTGGCGACTGAATCACTTGTCATTGATGCTTTCTCCGGTTGCGCTAGCGATCATTCTTCTCTATTCCTTCAGCAAGCGCTTTACCCGATGGTCCCATTTGATTCTAGGCTTCGCTATGGGGATTGCGCCGTCCGCGGCGTGGATCGCAGTCCGTGGCTCGCTTGATCCGCGAATCTTGCTGCTGACCGCGGCGGTGACCTTTTGGGGCGGCGGCTTCGACGTTTTATATGCGTGCCAGGATTACGATTTCGACCGCCAGAGTGGGCTGCACTCGGTCCCGCGTTATGTTGGAATTGCCAACGCGCTGTGGATTGCGCGGTTGTTTCACCTGTCGATGGCGCTGCTGCTGGTCAGTCTTGTGGTCGTCTTCGGGTTGGGAAAACTGGCCATCGCAGGAGTTGTCTTCGTGGCTTTCCTGCTCACCTATGAGCATTCCCTCGTCTCGCCGACTGACCTCTCCAAGCTCAATGCCGCGTTCTTCACCATGAACGGCGTGATTTCCGTGGTGTTCTTCCTTTTTGTTGCCGGCGACTTGCTTCTGAGACGCTAAGTGATTGACTTGACTGGAACTAAGCTGCTCGATAATAATTAGACATCGGCCTAATTAAGCGATCATCTAACAAAGTGGGAAATGAGTAGCAATCAACCATTCAAGGCGATCAGCGACCCGACAAGGCGAGAGATTCTGGGCCTGTTGCGCCACGGGGAAAAAACTGCGGGAGATCTCGCTGAGCATTTCGATATGACCAAGCCGTCGATGTCCCATCATTTTGCGGTATTGAAAGAAGCGGACCTGATCACCAGCCGGCGTGAAGGTCAACAAATTTGGTATGGGCTGAACACGACGGTCGTGCAGGATGTTCTGGCTTGGGCGATGGATCTGATTGGGGATGGCAAAAAGCGCGGAGGAAGCGATGACAGCGAATAAATACTATCTGGTTTGCGTGTTGCTGATTTTGGCGGCGTTGCTGGCCACAGTGGCCGTGTATCCGCAACTTCCCGAGCGCGTTGCCACGCATTGGGGAATTGATAATCGGCCGAATGGTTACAGTCCAAAGTGGGCGCTGTTCTTGATCGGTCCTGGCCTGATGATGCTGCTTTTGGTTTTGTTCCGCTTTCTTCCGTGGCTTTCGCCAAAACAGTGGGAGGTTGATTCATTTCGCAGTACGTATTTGCAAGTCATGCTGATCGTCATCGCCCTGATGGGCTACCTGTATGGTGCGACGTTGTGGGCGGGAATGACCGGTTCAGCCAATGTTGGCCGCGCAATCGTTGGCGGCGTGTGTTTACTGCTGGCTCTGCTGGGCAATCTTCTTGGAAAAGTTCGCCGCAACTTCTACATCGGCGTTCGCACCCCCTGGACCCTGGCCAACGAACGAGTGTGGAACGCGACCCATCGTTTTGCGGCAAAAACATTCGTGGTCGGCGGTCTTACGGGGCTGGCGCTGACCCTGGTTGGATTCCAGGGCTGGCCGGTTCTCGCGGTCCTGCTGGCCGCGCCTCTGATACCAGCAGCTTATTCTTTGTTCTTTTATAAGCAGCTCGAACGACGCGGTCAGTTGTAACTTTTATTTACTCGTTTTCACGAGCACTCACACCGTCGCGGGCAGTTCCAAGAAATCCCGACTTCCCACGGCCGTCTCTTGCGGGAGCAGTTCCACATGTACGTGGTACTGCCTGCCTCGCAAGGCAGTTGCGCAGGCGTCCAGCGTCCGCTGGATGTGTTCTTCCGTATGGCTTGTCATCAGCATGAAGCGCACGATGGCCTCGCCTCGAGCCACTGCGGGAAAGCGAACTGCCGACGCGAAGACACCCTCCTCTTCGAGCACGTGCGAGACATGGTCCACTTCTTCGTCGTCACCAATAAACCAGGGCACAATGTGTCCTTCACCTCGAATATCGCAGCCCAGACTGCGAAGTCCATGGCGTAGCATTTCGGCGTTTTCGAGCACTCGGTGTCTGCGCCATGACTCTTCGGCGGCAGTAGCGAGAGCTTGGGAGACGGCAGCGGGAATGCCCGCCGGCAGCGTGCCGCTGAAAACGTATCGGCGCGACGAAATGCGCAGGTAGTTCATCAGTTCTCTCGGACCGGCGATATAGCCCCCGCGGACTCCAAGGCCCTTGGCGGTGGATCCGAGCCAGAAATCGACACGATCCTCCACGCCCAGCATTTCAGGCGTGCCGCGTCCGGTGTCGCCGAACACGCCCGTGCCGTGGGCGTCGTCTACGAAGAGCATGGCGTCGAATGCCTCGCACAGGTCGGCAATCTCTATCAGCGGGGCAACCCGGGCGCTCATGGAAAAGTAACCATCCGTGACTACAAGCTTGCGTGGGTGAGAGCTGCGGCTCAGCAACTGCGCCAGGTGCTCGACGTCACAGTGGCGATAGATGTAGGTCTTGTCCGGTTTCGCCAGCCGCACCGCATCTAGGATCGAAGCGTGGTTCTGGCTGTCGACGAAAACGGCACAGGACCCCAATTGGTCGGCCGGGACATTGAGGATGGGAAGCAACGGTGGATTGACAACGGCCGTGATGACGCCGGCCGAAGCATCAGAAACCGCATTGAAAAAGATGGCTGCTTCTTCGCCCATGAAGCCCGCAATGTCCTCCTCGACCTGCCGGTGGACGGCGGTATAGCCGGAGATAATTCCCGAACCAACCGTGCCGGCGCCATACCGCTGCGTCGCGTGCTGAAAAGCGCTGATCACGTCAGGATGGCTGGCGAGACCCAGGTAGTTGGGTGAACAGATGAGAAGAGCGTTCCGGCCCTGCAGCACAATCTCTGGGTCGGTTGGGCAACCGGAGATAGTTCGGATGTCGGGGTAGATATCTGGCGTCGCATCCGTCAGTACCTTCAGGAAACTGTTTTCCAGCTTTTCACGTCGCATGCCTGTGTCCTCCAATATCGAAGTGAGGAGGTCACCGCTTGCTTTCCCCCTCACTTAGGTAAGCGACACTTTCCGGCGGATTCCCTCATCCGGATATGCAAGGATCGGCTTCTCTGAAAAAAGCGTGTCAGCGAAAGAGCGATGGGGGCTTGGATGAGTGTTGAGAGTGGTCTTTGAGACCGGTATAAACACCACGACCAAGAGAGCTTAACTCAGAAATGGCAGGATTGGTGCGCAATCTACTCTGATTTCGGTTTGGTGCTCGCGTTAGCCGAAGCCCCCAACTTCCGCAAGCGATCGCGCGCCTGTAATGCTTCATTGCTGTGTGGATAACGCTGGATCACGTGGCGAAGTTCGGTAATGCCCTCATCATTTTGCCCAAGCTCGATCAGAGCCAATCCTTTCTTGAGATCGGCCGAAGGCGCCTTGTTGCCTGTGGGGAAATTCTGTAGGACTTGATCGTAATTCTTGACTGCGCCCTGAAAATCGCCTTCCTTGTAGTTCATTTCTGCGAGATAGAAGAACGCATTTCCGGCCAGGTCGGTGGTTGGATAGAACTTTACATAGTCGGAAAATTCCTGCTTTGCGAGATCGTTTCTGCCGGCGTTGTAATCTCGCAGGGCATTTTTATATAGGACGTCGGGCGGCGGGGCCTGGGCTAGTGCCTGCTGCTGTGCCTGCGCTGCGGCTTGGGCGGCCGCTTGGTTCTGCTGCGTGGCCTGAAGATCTTCCAGTTGCTTGCTGACCTTGGCCAAGCGTGCCTTCAATTCGTCGATCGAGTCGTTGAGCGCCTGGATCTGGCCGGAGAGTTGGTCCACTTTGGCGCCGTTATCGGTCTGTAACTTCTCTAAACTTCCCTGCAAAGCCGTGATCGAGGCCGCCACCTTGTTCATACTGTCGGTGTTCTGGTCCATCAGGCTCTTCATCACGCCCATGCGCTCGTCAAACGACTGCTGCATCTGCGCGATTCGATCCTGCAGGTTCTGGACCTGGGTCTGCAATTGGATCATCTCTTTGCTCACACCCCAGGCGGGTGCGCTGAGGAAAAGAGCGATGACGGCTGTAATGAGGACTGCGTTTCGCTGAATTCGCATAAGGTTTTCCATTTGGATGCGGAAGTTACGACGCGAGCTTACGCCGATCGGGAACTTCCCAGCAGCAGGATAGCGCGTTCCAGACACAGTTGTCCTGCGGAGGTAAGCGGCGTGGGCGCGTCGCCGAAATTGTGGTGGGGTGCGGAACTCTCCGCACCCCAACCGGAGTGATTACTTCTGATAGACAAAATGGCCACGGCGGTTCTGCTGCCAGCACTCCTCATTGTGCTCGGTGCAAAAGGGTTTTTCTTTGCCGTAGCTGATGGTCTTGATGTTGTCGGCACTGACGCCGCCCTGCACCAAGGCATTCTTGACAGCGTTGGCGCGGCTGTCGCCGAGCGCCAAGTTGTACTCCGTCGAACCGCGCTCGTCGCAGTGTCCCTCCACCGTGAAGTGAATGTCGGGATGCTGTTTGAGGAAGTCGATGTCGCCCTGCATAGCGCTTTGTTGGTCGGCGCGAACATCGGACTTGTCGTAGTCGAAGTAGATGTCCTTTACGTTTTGCGCGAACAACTCTTCTTCGCTAGGCGACGGCGGTGGCGGCGGTGGTGGCGGCGGAGCAGTCACGGTAACGCGCGCCGTGGCTGTTTGAGTTCCGCCAGCTCCTTTGGCCGTCAGAGTATAAGTCGTCGAGTCGGTCGGAGTGACTTGCTGCGAGCCGGTGGCCTGGACAGCGCCGATGCCATCGATACTGATGTCGGTAGCATTGCTGGTCTGCCAACTCAACGTCGTGGATTGACCCTTCTCAACTGTGTTGGGATTGGCCGTGAGCGAAGCCGTCGGTGCGGCCGGTGGTGGCGGCGGCGGTGGCGGCGGCGGTGGTGTTTTCTTATGACATCCGGCGAGCAACAGAACGGCGGCCAGAGTAACGGTGAGCGTGATCCACTTCAAGCGTGCGTGCTTCACTTTTCCTCCCTGCAAAGTGCGCGCGTCAAGCGTTGCGCGCCTGGATTCGATCCCGGCGGAATAGCAAGAAATCGTCCGGGCTTAAACTACCCTAAAGACAACGCCAAATAATGATTCAGATTGACAGAAACAATCTACTACTTCCAGCTCCAGTTTGGCTGGGTATTACTTCCGCTAACAGTCAGCTGCTTCTGATTCGTGCCGTCGGCCAGCATGGTCCAGATCTGCTCGCTCCCCGAACGGCTGGACTGAAACACGACATGCCGTCCATCTGGCGACCAGGACGGAAAATCATTCTTTCCTCCGTCGTGGGTCAGTTGCACGAACTGCTTGCTGGCAATATCCATCAGATAAATATCCCAGGCTCCCGGCGCTCCCGGCCCGTAATGGCGAATCCAGGAGATTGCCAGAAACTGGCCATTCGGTGACCAAGCAGGAGACACAGCATATCCTTGATCGGTCATTCTCTGGACGTTCGTGCCATCACTGCCCATGATGTAAATCTGCGGCAAGTCGGTGCGGCCGCTGACCCAGGCAATCTGCGCCCCGGTTTTCGGATTCCACACCGGGGAAACGTCGGGCATTTTGTAATTGGTCAGCCGCTTCAAATTCGTCCCCGACTGATCGACCACATAAATGTCGGGGTCGCCGCTGCGAGAGGATGAGAACGCCAGCTTGCTGCCGTCGGGCGCCCACGCCGGAGAAAGATTGGTGCCGCCAAAACGAGGGAAGGTCAGCAGGCGGTTCAAATCCATCGAGTACATCAAAATTTGCCAACCCGACTTGGTCAGCGAACTGAATGCAAGGCGAGTGCCGTCGGGTGAAATCCGTGGTGAAAGCGAAATCGAGCCAAGGTGCGTCACTTGCCGCTGATTTTCGCCGTCATAATCCATGACCCAAATCTCTTTGTGTCCGGAGCGATTGCTCACGAAGAAGATCTGGCTTTCTGCGATGCCAGGAATGCCGCCGCCCAGGCGGAAAATGATTTCGTCGGCAAATTTGTGCGCGGTGCGGCGGGCCGCATCGGTGGTGGGCGCGTCGGTATACTGCTTGCCCAACACTTGCGGCGAGCTGATGTTTTTAACGTCATACAACCAGCCTTGCACCGTGAGGCTAGTGGCGCTGGCGCCAAGATTCCCGAATGCCATCATGGCGGCGTTGGGCGGCGGAGAGTTCCACAGATCGAAGCGCACGTCCGGGGGGGAGCCGATCGGGCCGACCGGATAAAAGCTCTTCGAAACCATGTCGAAGATGCCGGCGTTGTCCAAATCATTCCACAACGTGTCGTTGAACACTTTGAGAAGATCGGCATTGCGGGGATCCTGAGTGGAAGCTTTGAAGTCGGGAACGGCGAGGCGGATCTTTTCTACCCCTAAACCCGTGCCGGTTTTGATCCAATCCTGGGCCGCGGATGAAAGTCCAAACAGTAGAGTGACAACAAAGATGACAAATAATTGCGCGATTTTGTGATGAATAGGCTTCGTAATCTTAGTCACTTTATACTTGTGCCATGGATCCAATTTATATCGTATGACGACCCAAACCAAAGTTCAAGATAAACTTAAATACATCCCGATACGATATGATGCAAATCGTTCATCTCCAGTTCCATCTCATTTCAAAACTACCGTTTGTAATCAAACCAGAATTCCACAGACACTTTATTACCCGGGTAATCGGAAGGTAACGGACCAAAGGTGTCAATGCGCTGCAGGGCCCTCATCGCCGATTGATCGAGCGATGGCACGCCGCTGGATTGTTCAATTGCAACGTTGCGCGGGCTGCCATCACGCGCAATGTCGAACGTCAAGTAGACTCGCCGCGCCTCGGTAATCCCCGGATCCACTTCATACTTCAACCAGTTTTCGGAAACTTTTTGCTGCACCACGCGAACGTACCATGCATAGCGGCTGCCGAAATCACCTCCGCCGCCGGTGAAACCGAAACCGCCCTTGGCGCCGCCTACATTAAAAACGCCATATGGTCCGCTGACCGGACCGCCTTCGCCAAAAGGCACAACGTTATTCGCTTCTTCCACGGGTTGCGGTTCCGGCTTGCGCTTCGTGGGATTCGGCTTGGGTTTTGGTTTCGTCTCTTTGCCAGGAATCGGAATCGCTTCCGGCTCCGGTGCTTGTTCTTGTGCTTTGGGCAACGATTCCGTCAGCCCCTTCGATTCGTTTGCCAAAATGTTCTGGGTCTGCACCGGATTTGCCGGGAGTGGAACCGTGTTTACCAGAGTCACTCCGATGGCGTCGCCACCGCCGCCCGCTCCCCAAGTCTCGCGGTGTCCTGCGGGAATGACGACGGCGTAAAGAACGATGAATCCCGCCACCGCGAGATGGAGCGCGACCGACCAGCCCAGGTTTCGGCCCCAGCGCTCATGCTCAAAGAAAATGTCAGTGCTGGCTTCCATGAGTTTGCAGTGGCTGGGTCACGATGCTGACGTTGGTGATTCCCGATTGCTTCACGGCGTCCATCACCGTCGCGAAGGCGCCGAAAGGAACGTCTTCGTCAGCACGGACGAAAATCGACTGATGCTGCGGATCGCGGATCTTCTGCCGCAACCGCGACGCAATTTCATTGATGTTGATGGGATCGTTCCCCAGAAACACCCGCTGCTGCTTGTCAATGCTGATAACTAACCGCTCTTCGGTAATCTCTTTTACCGTGCGCGTTTTGGGAACATTGACTTCGATCCCCGACTGCAAAATCGGCGCCGTGACCATAAAGATGATGAGCAAGACAAGCACTACGTCGACCAGCGGCGTGATATTGATGTCGGCAATAGCGCTCTGAGTGCGGCCATTGGAAGCGGTAAACGCCATTATCGACGCACCTCTTGAGGCGGCTGTGTTCGTTCGATTGCATTCATCATTTCAAGAGCGAAATCGTCCCCTCGCGCGGCGAAGCCGCGAATCGAACTGCCAATCAAGTTATAGGCGATGACTGCAGGAATGGCGGCCGCCAGCCCGGCTGCAGTCGTGATGAGTGCTTCGGAGATGCCGGGTGCGACGGCGCGCAGCGTTGCGGCACCAGCCGTTCCCAATCCATGGAACGCGTCAATAATGCCCCATACCGTGCCGAACAGACCGACGAACGGGGTCACGGCTCCAGTGATTGCCAGCCAGGGCAAATTACGCTCGAAGCGGGTTAATTCCTCGGAGTTGGCGATCTGCATGGCACGCTGAATCGCCACAGGATTGTTGGCGACCCCCGTGGGATTTCCGCCTTGCTTGCGCAGTTCCTCGAACCCGCCGAGGAACACCGCGACCAGAGGACTCGGCTTGAACTGCTCGGCGACCGTGGCCATATCCTGCAAGCGCTGGGCCTTGCGAAATGCTCGCACGAAGCGCCCACTTTGCACGCGTGCCCGCCGCAACAAGCCCCACTTGGAGAGAATCACGGCCCAAGAGATCACGCTGAAGAGCAAAAGAATCAGCAGGACCGCTTTGGCGACCACTCCAGTTTCCGCCACTAAGTCGACGATCTCGCCGCCGACCAGACAAGTCAGCAATGAAGGAAGATGCATTTTTTCGGGGAAAAACCTCTCGTCAGATTATAGACGAAGAAAACGGCGCCTCAGGGCGGTGCACCCCATGGATCAATAGGGATTTCATTGTAGCTTTCAATTTGGCTCGTAAATCGTTGCGAGGCCAAACGGCTTTCGTGCTATTCTCGCTCCAATCTCGCACGCCAGGAAAATCGGTGCTCTCGGAGTTGCGGCTCGAAAACTACGCCGTCATTGACAGTGTCGAAGTGGAGTTCGCGATTGGCTTGAATCTGCTGACCGGCGAAACCGGCGCCGGCAAATCCATTCTGATTGACGCTTTAGCTTTGTTGCTCGGCGAGAAAGCTTCCACCGACGTGATCCGTTCCGATGCCGAGCGCGCTGTCGTCTCGGCGGTATTCGAGGTTGAAGGAGGCGCGGCCAAGACGGTTTCCAAACTCTTGGAAGCGAACGGAATTGATGCCGAAGGAGAAGCAGTTATTATTCGTCGCGAGATCGTGAGCGGTGGCAAAGGCCGCGTCTTCGTTAACAATCAGCCGGCGACCGTGAGCGTTTTGCGGCAGCTTTCGCCGTGGCTCGCGACCATTCATGCGCAAAATGAATCGTTGGTCAGCTTCGATGCGGCGATGCGCCTGGACCTGCTCGACGCTTTTGCCGCAACTCAACTTGACTCAGTGGCCGACGCATATTTGAGTTGGAAGTCGATCGCAACCAGAATCGAGGAACTGCAGCGCGACGAACAGGACCGGCTGCGACTATTGGATCTTTGGACGTTTCAAAGGCGCGAGATCGAAGAGGCCAAGCCGCAAGCGGGAGAAGACGGGCGTCTCGAGAGCGAGAAGCGCGTGCTCGCCAACGCCGAGAAAATTTATAGCGCGGCCATGAATGCCTTCGATCTTCTGTATGAAGGCTCGGCCTCCACTTCCAGTTCCTTACGAACCGCGCAAAAACATATTGAGGAACTCTCGCGATATGAGCCGAAATTTGGCGAGGCTCTGGCGGCCCTCGAATCGGCGCGGATCAGCGTAGAAGATGTCGGGGTGACATTGCGCGATTACGCCGGCGGCATTCAGTCATCGCCAGAGCATCTCGCTGAAGTTGAGGATCGCCTGGCATTGCTTGATCGATTGAAGCGCAAATATGGGCCGACTCTGGAAGACGTAATTCGACTTGGCGCAGAGGTCACCCGGAAGCTGACCGAAATGGAGAACAAAGACGAGGTCTTGG
Organism: Terriglobales bacterium; assembly: GCA_035507035.1. Lineage (GTDB taxonomy): Bacteria > Acidobacteriota > Terriglobia > Terriglobales > Acidobacteriaceae > DATJOJ01. The sequence goes on from DATJOJ010000056.1 coordinate 43,517, forward strand.
CGCAGCTTCAAAAGGAACAGGCGGAGGCCGCGCAGGACTATTTGCTTGCGGCGAGGGCCATCTCGAAGAAACGCTATGAAGCGGCCCGAAAGCTGGAGAAGCTAGTCGAAGCGGAGATTAACGATCTCGCAATGAAAGCTAATTTTCATGTCGAGGTTGCTGGCACGGACGAGGAGAAAAACTGGACCGCCTCCGGCTTCGATCAGGTTGTCTATCTGATTGCCACGAATCCCGGCGAGCCGATGCGGCCGCTGGAGCAAATTGCCTCCGGTGGTGAAATGTCGCGAGTGATGCTGGCGCTAAAGGCCAGCGTGGAGCGCGGAGTTGGCGGAAAGAAGACTGGCGCTGCGCGCTGGCAGCGCACTTTGATTTTTGACGAAATCGACACTGGTATCGGCGGCCGCGCGGCCGAAGCTGTGGGGAAAACGTTGAAGGCCTTGTCCCGAACCAATCAGGTTTTGTGCGTGACGCACCTTCCACAGATCGCGACCTTCGCCGATCATCATTACCTTATCGAGAAGCGTGTTTCTGACGAGCGCACCAAGACTAAGGTGCGCCGCATTACCGGAGAGGAACGCACCGAAGAAGTGGCCCGCATGTTAAGCGGCGCCAAGCTGACAGAAACGTCCCGCAAACACGCCGAGCAAATGCTGAAGGCGAATGCCTAGACAATCTGTGTTTTTTTGTCGGCGAAACAATTCTTTGAGCTGTGCTAACGTACTCGGATGCGCACTGCCTTCGGCCTCCTCTGCGTGAGTGTGCTTCTAGTGGTTTCGTCCCTTGCCCAGGACGCAATTCCCGACGCTCCCCAGCCGGAAAAGAAGCAAGAGCGCTCGGATGTGCAGAAGGTGGAAAGTGTTCTGGTAGTCCTCAAGAATCTTCCCGCAGAAAAAGTTATCGGCCCCTATATCCCCAGCAGCGGCCCGTTTGTACCGTTGACCGGCAAAGAGCGCGCAGAGGTTTACTTGCGCCAGACGTTTGTAACACCGGGACCCTACGTGGTGCGTCTGTTCAGCGCAGGTGTGGACCAGGCCCGGGATTATCCCTCGCAGTGGGGCGGGGGGATCGGCGCCTACGGCGAAAGAGTCGCAAATCGTTATGGCCGCTTGCTGGTTGCCAACTCAGTCAGCGCGCTCGGCAACGCTGCCCTGGGCTATGAGCCTCGCTATGACCTTTGCCGCTGCCGGGGTTTTGGGGCGCGGGTAAAACATGCGGTAGTGCGCGATTTTGTCACTTACGATCGAACCGAGATCAAACTCCGTCCGGCAATTCCTTCGTACGCTGGGGCATTCGTGTCTGGCGTGGTTTCTTCCCAATGGCTGCCGGGAAGACAGAACGTGTTGCGGGATGGAGGTCTTGCCATGCTCTCCCAGGCCGGCTACGGCAGCGCCTACAACATCTTCAGCGAGTTCGCAGTCGACATCCTGCGCAAGATCACGAAGAAGAACCCGAAGGACATGGCCGGGTTGCGATGAATGCGGGAAAATCCTCAGGGCGCCACCGCAATCTCGTAGATCGTTCCCACGTCCCCGTTACCTCCACCCCTGGTGGTCCCCCACAGGTTGCCTGCCTCATCGAGTGTGAGACCGGTCGATGCCTGGGCACAGTCGTTGTTTCCGGAATGCTGGCCCGTAAAACTGTGAAAGACTGGGCGCGGATCGGGTTCTTGACCGTTACGACATCAAGCGAATCTAGTGAATAATTACGCCAGCTTAACAAGCACTGCCACGTCGAGCTTCGAGTAATATTTTTTTACATCCCCGGCGCCATATTTCTCGCGAAATTTCTCCACCACCGGCGTTACCTCTTTGGCGCTTTTGATCGGTTGGGCTTGGAACTCAGCGCCGGTGCCGCGTGCCTCGATGCGAATCCAAGGGTTCTTGAGCACATTCTTGTACCATTGTGTGTCCGAGCCTTGCACGGGTAGAAGATAGAGTTTCGCATCTTCCAGAACGAACCACACCGGCCGGGAAACCTTTTTTCCCGATTTTCGCCCGATCACCGTAATTTCGATTTGCCGATACCGCTCTAGCCGCGTGCGCAATTCATCGCTTGCGCTCATCGGGACCTCCTATATGCCGCTTGCTGCGGAATCTCGCCATACACTGCTAATCCTCTGTATTTCAGAGGTTTACATTGACCAAAACGATGCCTTCGGGTAGCCTTAATAATATAAATCCCATAGTGGGGAAGTGTAATCTTAAAGAGGAAATTGCTCGTGTCTATGGACAACGGTAAGACTTTGCTTTTGCTGAAACCCCGAGGCTTTTGCGCGGGGGTGGTGCGGGCCATCGATATTGTCCGCATTGCGCTTGAGGCCTTCGGCCCGCCGATATATGTTCGCAAGGAGATCGTCCACAACCGCTTTGTGGTCGAAGAACTGCAGGCCAAGGGTGCAATTTTCGTTGACAGCGTGGATGAAGTGCCCAACGGCGAGCGGGTAATTTATAGCGCCCACGGTGTTTCTCCCGAAGTGCGTGACGCTAGTGAAGGACGCAACTTGCGCGTCATCGATGCTACTTGCCCGCTTGTCACTAAAGTTCACGTGGAAGCCGTCAAGTTCGCCAAAGAAGGTTATTCCCTCATCCTGATCGGCCATCACGATCACGATGAAGTGATTGGGACCTTGGGCGAAGCGCCGCTGGTGACGCAGGTCGTCGGGTCGCCGGAGCAGGTGGAATCGCTGACCGTGCCGGACCCTGACCGGGTCGCTTATCTGACGCAGACCACTTTGAGCCTGGACGAGACCAAGGACGTTATTGCGGCTCTGCGTGAAAGGTTCCCGAACATCAAGGGTCCCGCGGCCCAGGATATTTGCTATGCCACAGAGAACCGGCAGGTTGCCGTGAAGCAGGTGGCATCCGACGCCGATTTGCTGCTGGTGGTTGGCTCCGATAATAGTTCCAATTCCAATCGTTTAGTGGAAGTGGCGCGTAATCTGGGAACCAGTTCGCATCTAATCGACAGCTTCCGAAACATCAGACCAGAGTGGCTGGAGAACGTGAAGACCATTGCCCTTACCGCCGGAGCTTCCGCACCGGAGTGCCTGGTGGAGGAAGTGGTGAAATTCCTGGCCACGAAAGGTTTTGGGAACGTGCAGGAAGTCGAGGTCATGCCGGAGAATGTGCGCTTTGGTTTGCCGCCTGAGATTGTGGAAGCCATTGCCAGTGCTCCAGCAGTCGTGAGTGCGGAGTAAGACGAAGATTATGGATGAAACCTCCCCTGTTCCGGCCTCTGCGCCGCAAATGCGGTTCGGCAAGATTGATGATCTGAGCAGCCGGGTGACTGCGGCCATCGATGCCGCGCGCAAGCAGTTGTTCTCGCAACAGCACGAAGAAGGTTATTGGTGCGGCGAACTCGAAGCCGACACCACCCTGGAATCCGATTACATCCTCCTCCACACTTTGCTCGGCACGGTGGACGAAACGCGCTTCCAGAAATGCGCGAATTACATTCTGCAGCACCAGAACGAAGATGGCGGTTGGGGAATTTATGCCCAAGCTCCGTCGAATGTCAGCGCTTCGGTCAAGGCCTATTTTGGATTGAAACTGGCAGGTTACAAGCCAGACCATCCTGCGTTAGAGCGCGCCCGCAAAAAGATCCTCGAAATGGGCGGCGTCACCGAAGTGAACACGTTCACGAAGATCTACCTGTGTTTCCTTGGGCAGTACGACTATGACGCGGTTCCCGCGATTCCGCCAGAGATCGTCTTGTTCCCCAAGTGGTTCTGGTTCAATATTTACGAGATTTCCTCCTGGTCGCGCACTATTCTGATTCCACTTTCGATCTGCTACGCGAAAAAGCCCTTCAAGAAGATTCCTGACGAGATGGGGGTAGAGGAACTTTTCGTCGGCGGGCGGGACAAGTCGCGCATGCGTTTGCACTGGTCGAAGAAGAAGGTTTCCTGGCGTAATTTCTTCCTGGTATTGGATCGTCTGGTTCACTGGTTTGAAGCCGTCCATATTCGCCCGCTGCGTTCCGTGGCGCTGAAGGTAGCCGAAAAATGGATGCTGGAACGTTTTGAAATGAGCGATGGTCTCGGCGCCATTTATCCGTCGATGTTGAACGCAATTATCGCGCTCCGGTGCTTGGGCTATTCGACCGACGATCCGCAGGTGATTCGCGCGCTGGATGAATTCGAGAAACTCGGTATCGAAGAAGAAACCACGTTTCGTATGCAACCCTGCAAGTCTCCAGTCTGGGACACGGCCTATGCGGTTTTCGCCGCTGGGGAAGCCGGGGTGCCTTCAAAAGATCCCCGTATGGTGAAGTGCGCCGACTGGATTCTGCAAAAGCAAGTGCGAACCGTCGGCGACTGGAAGATCAAAAATAAGAGTGGCCAGCCGGGCGGCTGGTACTTTGAATTCAACAACGAGTTCTATCCCGACGTCGATGACAGCGCGATGGTCTGTCTGGGTTTGACCCATGTGGAGCATCCGAATGGGCGTTATCAACGCGAGTCAGTGCAGCGCGCGATCGATTGGATTATGTCGATGCAGTGCAAGAACGGTGGCTGGGCGTCATTCGATAAGAACAATGACAAAATGGTCTTCCAGCACATTCCCTTCGCCGATCACAATGCCATGCTCGATCCGCCGACCGTCGATATTACCGGCCGCATTCTCGAGATGCTCGCGGCCTATGGGTATGACCGTAATCATCCGGCGGTGAAGAGAGCGATTAGGTTCATTCTCGACGAGCAGGAAGCCGACGGTTCCTGGTTCGGCCGTTGGGGCGTCAATTACATTTACGGAACCATGCAGGTGTTGCGTGGGTTGGAAGCAATGGGCGTCGACCATCACGAGCCGTACATCCAGCAGGGCGTTGAATGGCTGCGCATGATGCAGAACGCCGACGGCGGATGGGGCGAAACTTGCGGTTCCTATGATGATCCATCGACGAAAGGCGTGGGGCCAAGTACGCCATCGCAGACCGCTTGGGGGGTGATGGGCCTGCTCGCAGCCAACGATACACGCAGTGATAGCCTGCAGCGCGGCATCGCATATTTGTTGCGCACGCAGAAAAAAGATGGATCATGGGACGAAGCATACTTCACCGGTACGGGTTTTCCGCGAGTGTTTTACCTCGCATATCACATGTACCGGCAGTACTTCCCTATGATCGCGCTGACCACGTATCAGAAAGTGATGGCGATTGCCGAGAATGGAAATGGAAATGGAAATGGAAATGGCTTTGGTGTGAGGCCAAGCTAGTTGTTAGTACTTAGTAATTGGCATTTCGCCAAGGGAGAACTTTCCTGATCCCGGCAACACCATGTGAGTGCCAAGTGCTGAGCAGCAAGTAAGATCAGTAGGAGCTGATAGACAGACAATGCCTGTTCCGATTTCGCAAATGTGGACGGTGGCGACTTACGTCATCGGGCAAAAGCTCAAGGGACGTAAGCAGTATCCGCTGGTGCTGATGCTGGAGCCGCTGTTCCGCTGCAATCTGGCATGTGCCGGCTGCGGCAAGATCCAATATCCCGCGCATGTGCTCAAGATGCAGCTCACACCCGAAGAATGTTTTCGTGCAGTCGATGAGTGTGGCGCGCCCACAATTGCGATTCCCGGTGGCGAGCCCCTGCTGCATCCGCAAATCGCCGAAATTGTGGAAGGCTTGGTCGCGCGCAAGAAATATATCTATCTGTGTACTAATGCTCTTTTACTGAAACAGAAGATCGATCTGTTCAAGCCGAGTAAGTATTTGACTTTCTCCGTCCACATGGACGGGCAGCGCGAGCACCACGATTTTTCCGTCTGCCTGGAAGGCGGATATGAGAAGGCTTTTGACGGCATGAAGGAAGCGCTCGATCGCGGCTTCCGCGTGACGACCAACACAACTTTATTCGATGGCGCTGACCCCAAGAGCGTGCGGGCATTTTTCGACGAGATGATGGACTTGGGCGTTGAAGGCATGATGCTCTCGCCCGGGTATTCCTACGAGAAAGCGCCAGACCAGAGCCATTTCCTCGGTCGCGCGCGAACGCGGCGTCTTTTCCGGGCAATTCTTTCGAATCGCAAAACGAATTGGCGCTTCAATATGTCGCCGCTCTTTCTTGAATTCCTCATGGGCAAGCGCGACTATCCCTGCACTCCTTGGGGCATGCCGACCTTCAATGTTTTTGGCTGGCAAAAGCCGTGTTACTTGCTGCAGGACGGTTACGCCGACACATTCGCGGAATTATTGGCATCCACCGAATGGGAAAAATACGGTACCGAATCCGGCAATCCCAAGTGTGCGAACTGCATGGTGCACAGTGGATATGAGGCCTCGGCCGTGAATGATACTTTCGGATCCTTGAGCGGACTCTGGGCCACGGCGAAAGCAACGCTCTTCGGTCGATACGACGATCTTGGGGCATTGCGCCTACTGGATGAGCCAGTTCACCCGGTGCATTCCTTTAATCCACTGGTGCAGATCGAAACCAAGGCCACCGAGGAGACTGCAGTTTGAGCGGCAGGGAAGCAGGACACACGCCTCCGGAGACCGATCCGGATCAGCTTGAAGTTGTCTCCGGTACAGCTCATGAAAAATTGGAAGGCTGGGTTCCGGAATTGGCCACGCCGGATGAGCTTCGCGCGGCGCTCGAGCAAGCTTTCGATTATCGTGGCGATGTGCTGATCACGCGCAAAGATGGGACCAAGCTCGAGGGGTACGTTTTTGATCGCCGCAACGGCCAAACACTGAATGACAGCGTCGTCCGCTTGCTACCGAAAGACGGCGGGCCGAAGGCTGCGATTTCTTATGCCGATATCGCCGCCTTATCTTTCACCGGCCGAGATATGGCCGCCGGCAAGAGCTGGGAAGCGTGGGTCAAACACTATTGGGAAAAGAAAGCGGCCGGCGAACACGACATTTCTCTTGAGCCCGAGAAGCTTGAGTAGCAGCACTTAGCAGTTAGCATTTAGCCCTCGCGCAGTTCGGTGATCCAAGCGAAAAATTTCTTGGCTAAATGCCAAGTGCTAATTGCTAAATGCTTGCTTTTGTCACTGGCGCAACCGGGTTCGTAGGCAGCCACGTGGCTCGCGCTTTGGCCGATCAGGGTACCGATGTGCGCTTGCTGGTTCGTGCAAGCAGCGATCTCCGTAACATTGAAGATCTCAAAGCGGAGCGAGTGGTCGGCGATCTTCGCGACCCGGCATCGATTGAAAAGGGCATGCAGGGATGCGACGTAGTGTTTCACGTCGCCGCCGATTATCGCTTGTGGGTGCGCGATCCAAATGAGATGTATCGCGCGAATGTCGAAGGAACGCGGGCGATTTTAGACGCCGCTCGCAAGAACCGAGTGCAGCGAGTGGTTTACACGTCGAGCGTGGCCACCATGGGATTTACGGGAAACGGTCACCCGGCGGACGAGAATTCACCAGTCTCGCTCGCGAACATGATTGGGCCATACAAGCGCTCGAAATTCATGGCCGAGCAAGTGGCAATGGATGCGGCTCGCGCTGGAATGGATGTGGTCGTGGTCAATCCCACGACACCGGTTGGCGAACGCGATATCAAACCGACACCGACTGGCCGCATCGTGGTGGATTTCTTGAAGAAGAAGTTTCCCGCGTATGTGGATACGGGTTTGAATTTGGTCGATGTGGCCGAGTGCGCCCGGGGTCACATTGCCGCTCTGGAAAAAGGCAAGAGCGGTGAGCGATACATCCTGGGCGGCGAGAATCTGACGCTTAAACAGATTCTCGACAAGCTGGCGGCTATTACCGGTCTGCCTTCGCCGAAGGTGAAAGTGCCGTACGTCGTGGCCCTGGTCACTGGCGTGGTCGACGAGGTGGTCACCGGGCGGATGCTGGGCCGGGAGCCGCGCGCCACCATCGATGCGGTTCGCATGGGGCGAAAGAAAATGTTTGTGACCTCGGCAAAAGCCGAAAAACAACTTGGCTGGAGGTCGCTTTCTGTGGACAACGCCTTGTGCCGTGCCGTCGCTTGGTTTCGGCAAAATGGATATGTATGACGAGGCTGGCAATCGTCGCGGCGTTGGAGCGGGAAGTTAAGCCACTAGTGAAGCACTGGTCTGTCGCCGAGCGTGAATACGACGGCAAGCGCTTCAAGTTCTTTGAGGATGGAGTGAGTACAGTTCTCGTTTGCAGCGGCATCGGAGAGCAAGCGGCGCGTCGTGCGGCTGAAGCTGTAATCGCACTGTACAAACCGGATGTTATGCAATCCGTAGGTTTCGCGGGAGCGCTTGATCCGACGCTAAGGGTGGGGCAGATCGTTACCCCTTGGCGCGTGATCGATGGCAAAGACGGCAGCAGCGTCAATCTTGAAAACGGCAGCGCCATACTACTAAGCTTTCATTCGGTTGCAGGCGCGGAGCAGAAATCGAAGTTGGCGAAAGCGTACGGCGCGCAAGCGATCGACATGGAAGCTGCTGGAATAGCGAGAGTCGCGGAATCTCATGGGATTCGCTGCATGGCGACCAAGGTGATTTCCGACGAATTGGATTTTGAAATGCCGTTCATGGAACACTTTATTACTCATGACGGCCAATTTCAGACAGGTCGATTTGCTGGCTTTGCGGCGGTTCGTCCGTGGCTCTGGGCGAAAGTAATCGGCATGGGGCGTAGAAGTACAAAAGCCGCGAGGTCGCTTTGCCAAGAGTTGCGGCGGCAGTTGAACGGAGAATTGAAGAATACGGCAGAACTTGATGCCGGATTAAGGGTTTGATTTGATTAAATGGCAATCGCTGGAACATTGAGCATCGAGGAACGCATCAGCGCGGTTCCTACCACGATGAAGGCCGCGGTATATCGCGGCATCGACGATGTCCGGGTAGAGACTGTTCCTGTCCCGGAGATCGGTCTGGGCGAACTGCTGGTGCGCGTGCACACCTGTGGGGTTTGCGGAACCGATTTGAAAAAGATAGCCACGGGCTCGCACTCCGCTCCGCGAATCTTTGGGCATGAGACCGCAGGCGTGGTGGCTGCCGTAGGAACCGAAGTCACCAACTTCAAGCCGGGCGACCGTGTTGTCGTTTTTCATCACATTCCTTGCGGCAGCTGCTTTTATTGCCGCCACAAGATTTTTGCCCAGTGCGAGACTTACAAAAGAGTCGGTTGCACCGCGGGATTTGAGCCTTCCGGCGGAGGTTTCGCGGAATACGTGCGCGTGATGGATTGGATTGTCCGTCAAGGCACGGTGCGCATCGCCGATGGCATCTCGTTCGAGCAGGCTTGCTTCGTCGAGCCGGTCAACACTTGCATGAAGGCGATCCAGACTCTGCACCTTACCGAGGACGAAACGGTCCTCGTAATTGGCCAGGGTCCCATCGGCATCTTATTGAGTGTATTGGCGAAACGCGTGGGAGCTAGCGTAATCACTTCCGATTTGTATCGCCAGAGGCTTACAATATCTACATCGTTCGGCTTACATCATGGGATAGATGCTTCTTGCGCCGACACAATCAAGGCGGTGCGGGCGCAGACAGAAGGCAGGGGTGCCGACGCAGCTATTCTGGCTGTGGGTGGCAACGGCCTGGTTCGCACTGCTATGGATTCGGTAAGGCCGGGCGGGCGAGTCATGTTATTTGCGCAGACGGTTCGCAGCGAGGCAACCATTGATCCTTCAGCGATCTGCGTGGATGAGAAAACATTATTGGGATCCTATAGCGCTTCGGTCGACTTACAGGAAGAATCGGTGCAGTTTGTCATGAATCGCGAAGCGGACTTGGAAAAACTGATCAGCCATCGTTTTCCGCTGTCGCGTAGCGTTGAGGCCCTGAAGCTGGCGGCGAATCCCCAGCCGGATTCCATGAAGATCGTGATCCAGGCAGGCAGTTCCTGGAAAGGATAACGAAGAGTGAACGGAAAGATGACAGCAGCCGTCCTCTACGGTAAAGAGGACGTAAAGATTGAAAAAGTTCCGATCCCGCGCGTAAGCGAGGGAGAAGTACTGGTTAAAGTGCAGGTCGCTTTGACCTGTGGCACGGATCTGAAAGTTTATCAGCGCGGGTACCACGCCCGCATGATTGTGCCTCCCGCTTTGTTCGGCCACGAATTAGCCGGCGTGATCGAAGAAGTCGGCTCCGGTGTGCGCGGCTTTAAACGAGGAATGCGCGTAGTAGCGCTGAACTCTGCGCCCTGCCAGATGTGCTTCTACTGTTCGCGTCATCAGGAAAATCTCTGCGAGGATTTGCTCTTCAATAATGGTGCGTATGCAGAATACATCCGCATTCCGCGCCGCATCGTGGAGTGCAATATGCTGGTCATCCCCCCTGACGTGAGCTATGAAGAGGCGGCGATGGTCGAGCCGCTGGCTTGCGTGCTGCGGGGGTTGCACGAAACCGGCGTTGAGATCGGCGATACCGTAGTCGTGATCGGCGGCGGCCCAATCGGCCTGATGTTCGTGCAGGTGGCTAACGCCGTGGGATGCAAGGTCATCTCGGTGGTGAAACGCGATTCGCAGGTCACCGCTGCCAAGCAGATGGGGGCACACGAGGTGGTGCAGATCACCAAAGTGACGGATCCGGTCGATGCCGTCCGCATGATCTCTCCTGAAAAGCGGGGAGGCGACGTAGTGATTGAAGCGGTCGGCCGTCCCGAAGCTTGGGAGTGGGCTGTTGAGATGGTACGGCGAGGCGGGACAGTGAACTTCTTTGGGGGATGCGCGGCCGGAACCAAGGTGCAACTGGATACTAACCGCTTGCATTATTCCGAGGTGACGTTGAAAGCGACTTTCCACCACACGCCGGAAACTGTCCGCAAGGCGTTTGCCCTCATCGCGGAAAAGAAAATTCGTTCTACTGATTACATTACGGGTGAGGCGCCGCTTTCCCGTCTGCAACACGTTCTGCGTCACATGTTGAATCGCAACGGCGATATCAAAACGGCGATTATTCCGGGGCACTGATCGGGCGAGGTTGTGTGCTCTCGCACCCGCGCGACGTTAACCATGTCATCCATTGCCAGCAACGACTCGGAAGTGGCGCCTGTGCACTCCATCCCGTCTGGGTGGGACAGGCTCCCGCCCGAATATGCGATTCCAGCCGTGGCCCCGAGTTCTGCTGAGGCGCAAGCTTATTGTCAACGCTTAGCTCGCGCCCATTACGAAAATTTTTCGGTGGCTACGTGGTTTTTGCCCGCAAGGCTGCGGCAGCATTTCTTCAATGTTTATGCTTATTGCCGGATCTCCGATGATCTGGGAGACGAAGTGGGCGATACCGCTGCATCTTTGCAATTGCTGGATCAGTGGCAGTTAGAGTTGGACGCATGCTATTCCGGTAACCCTCGGCATCCGGTGTTCGTGGCCTTAGCCGACACGGTTCGGCGATTCGATATTCCCAAGCAACCGTTTCTCGATCTTCTGACCGCGTTCCGCCAGGACCAAAGCATATCCCGCTACCCAACTTTCGAGGATTTGCTTGGTTATTGCCGCAACTCTGCCAATCCAGTCGGCTGGCTCGTACTATACGTTTGCGGTTATCGCGACGCCGAACGTCAGGCGCTTTCCGATTTCACTTGCACGGCGTTGCAGTTGGCGAATTTTTGGCAAGACGTTAGTTCGGACTATGCCCGAGGTCGAATCTACCTGCCTCTCGATAGCCTGCGGCGGTTTGGGGTCAGCGAAGAGGATATTGCCGGTCAGCGCAACACTCCAGCTTTTTGTGAGTTGATGCGCTTCGAAGTCGAGCGCGCACGAGATTGGTTCCGTCAAGGCTTGCCATTGGTTGGCAAAGTCGATCACGAGCTGGCAATCGACCTCGAGCTATTCAGCCGCGGTGGACAAGAAATTCTCAACGCCATCGAACGCCAGGGATTCAAAGTCCTGGGAAACAGGCCGGCGATCTCCAAGTCACGCAAGTTGCTGCTGCTGGCACGCGCGGCGTGGGGAAAGCTGCGATGAGCGCTGCTGTGCAACCAGCCCCCGCACCCGTCGCCCCGACCGAATCGCAACTGGCAATGGCATATTCCGTCTGTCGAGGCATCGCTCGATCGGCGGCCAAGAATTTCTACTACGCATTCGTGGTTCTTCCCCGCCCGAAGTCGCAGTCGTTATGCGCCGTTTATGCCTTCATGCGGCGTTGCGATGACATTACCGACGACACAACTTCTCCGGTGTATGAGCGCCGTCAAAAGCTGGTGGCGTGGCTTGATGCCTTTCATCGCGCCGCTTCTGGTGTCGCAACGGATGATCCAGTTTTGATGGCATTAGCCGACGCGCAAAGGCGCTACGACATTCCTACAGTATTATTGGATCAACTCGCCTACGGGACGGAAACCGACGTGGAGGAAGAAGACCAACTCCTCTGCGAAGCTTCGGCGCCCATCCTTACACTTCGCTGCCGGATCTTCGATGATCTGCGACAGTATTGTTATGGCGTGGCTTCGGTGGTGGGCTTGGTTTGTATTCGCATTTTCGGCTATCGGGACAAGGCCGCTGAACCGCTAGCCGAGCGCTGTGGCTTGGCCTTTCAGTTGACCAACATCATTCGCGACATTAAAGAAGATGCGGACATGGGCAGGATTTACATTCCAGAGGAAGATCTGGAAAAGTTCGGAATTGCGCCGGCCGAATTGAAATCCGGTTCGGACATCGCGAAGTTGCGCCCACTGCTGCAATTTGAAGCGGACCGCGCGCGGGAGTTCTACCGCGCTGCTGACGAGCTAATTCCGCTTGTCGATGAGGACAGCCAGCCCGCGCTCTGGGTACTGACCACGATCTATCGCCGCCTTCTGGACCGAATAGCTGAACGCCGCTACGACGTTTTCAGTCGCAAGGTCAGTCTTTCCGTGCGAGAGAAGTTGGTTGTTCTGGGTCGAGGACTGGTGAAGCGCCTCTTGTGATGACTTCGCGTCCGGCTCATTCCCCCTCGGTCGCGATTGTCGGCGGCGGACTCGCCGGATTGGCCGCGGGTTGCGCGCTCGCCGATGTCGGTTTCCAGGTCACACTCTTTGAACGCCGTCCTTACCTCGGCGGACGTGCTTCTTCCTATCAGCACCCCGGCACTGGAGAGATTGTCGACAATTGCCAGCACGTTCTGCTTGGCTGCTGTACTAACCTGATTCAGTTCTACGAGCGGCTCGGGGTGCAGGACAAAATTCGCTGGTACGATCGGTTGACCTTTCTTGAACCGGGCGGCCGGGCATCGATTGTCGCTACCTCCGGGTTGCCTGCGCCCCTTCATACTGCCCCCTCATTCCTGCGCGTGAGTTGCTTGAGTTTCGCAGATAAGATTGTGATTGCGCGCGCGATGTTTACTCTCGCTTTTGATCAGGAATTTCAGTCCTCGGCTCGCCACTCCGCACAGACCGGCGAATCATTCCTGAGTTGGTTGCAGCGCCATGACCAGACGCCACGGGCCATTGATCGCTTTTGGAAGACCATTCTAGTCAGCGCGTTGAATGAGGACCTGGACCGCGTTTCCGTTCGCTACGCTGCTCAAGTTGTGCGTGAATCTTTTTTGAAATCTCCGCAAGCGGGCTGCATGGGTGTGCCGACTGTGCCGTTGACAGAACTTTATAGCGTTGCTGGAGATTACATTCAGTCGCGAGGCGGTGAACTTCGTTTGCGCAGCAGCGTGGAAGGTTTCGAACCGGAAACGAGCGGCGTGCGATTGTTTGCAGATAAGAATCAGGATTTTGACTTCGTGATCCTCGCCGCATCCTTTGATGTGTTGTCTCGCATTTTGCCACAAACTGGCGACGCCGACGCGTTGCGCTCGGAACTCAATCATTTCGAAAGTTCGCCCATCACCGGAATTCACATGTGGTTCGATCGCCAGATCACCGACCTGGACCATGCGGTGCTGCTTGAGCGAACGATTCAATGGATGTTCCACAAATCGAAGCTGCTGACGTCATCTCAAGCTGTCGAGAGAGAAGGGAAGGGCAGCTATGTGGAGCTTGTAGTTAGCTCTTCGAAAACGCTAGTAGAAAAATCCAAGGCGGAAATTGTTGAGCTGGCACTGAAAGAGCTGCGCGAGTTTTTCCCGGCGGCGCGAGATGCGAACCTGGTCAAGTCCACGGTGATTAAAGAAGTAAACGCCACTTATTCCCCCAGCCCTGGACTGGATGCGTATCGTCCAAAATCAGAGACCGTCTGGCCGAATATCTTTTTGGCTGGAGACTGGATCGCCACCGGCTGGCCTGCCACCATGGAAGGGGCGGTGCGCAGCGGATACATCGCGGCGGAACGCGTCTCAAAGGCTTCGGGACGGAATGCGAAATTTCTAGTGCCGGATCTGCCGGCATCGGGATTGATGCGGGTTCTCAGCTAGGTGTGCCGCTCGGCACTTTTAAGATTGTTCAGACTCCAAAGCTGTGATAAACAGGTTGGACGATTCGAGCGCCGTCGCATGCTGCCTCCGAGTCGAACCCTGCGCAGGTGCCGCCATGAACCCTCGTCGATTGTTGCTGCCCTTTGTAAAGTGTCATAACAGATCTACCAAAGTCTGCATCGCGGTGATCGTTTGCCTTTCTGGGTTTGCGATCGCCCAGCAAGCCAGCGCGCCACAGTTAACTCTGCTCGATCCGGTTCCTTCTCTGCTGAGTGGCCCTATGGTCACGAACAATGTCAACGTTCTGGCCACGCAAGGCCGGGCAGTGCAGGGGGTCGCCGCGGATGCAGTGACCGAAGTAGTGTTGCGCGTGCCCGCCAACTCGGTCGGCGAGCAGTTTACTTTTACGGTATTCAATGACCAGGGTCAGCAGAGCACCTCGTCCGCTGAAGATGGCGGCGTGGGTATGATCGGTTCTTCCGCCTTTACAGCAAGCCAGCTCATCGTGGCCGCCGTCAACACCTCGAAAGGCCCGATGGCCTTCGCCATCTACGGTGTACCGGTGGACTTCCCAAGGCCTGAAGGTCAAGATGGCGGCTCAACCGAGCGTTTCATCACTCTCAACGTTCTCGCTAACGATACGGGCCTGTCCTCGAACACTCCGGTGACGATCCTGCGTCCACCTTTAGTGTTGATTCATGGTCTGTGGGGAAGTCCGGCATCGTGGGACAACTTCACACCGCTGATCAACGACACGAGGTTCAGCATCCTGCGAGCGGATTACTCGGGAACCATCGGTCCGCAAATCAAATCCTACAAGCCTTCGTATCCTTCGTGGGCCGTTAGCAGCCTGAAGAGTGCGCAGCAAAGTTCTCTCGGCTTCGCCTACAACGCTCCTATTGTCGGCAAGCAATTAGTCACGTTCATTAACCAGTTCAAGATGGGCGCGAATACAGAAAGCGTTCCGGTTGCGGCCGTTCAAGCAGATATTGTGGCGCACAGCATGGGCGGCGACATTACGCGCACTTTCCCGCAGTTCACGCAGTTCTATAGCAACGCCACATTCGCACTTGGCTATGTGCATAAGATGATTACAATCGGAACACCGCATTGGGGTTCACCTGTCGCCACGGATCTTCTGGACAACAATAATCAGTGCGTGCGTGGCATTCTGGCGCTTTCTGGAAGCCCCAGCTTTTCGTCGGTAACGTTCAATAACGGCACCACCGCGACCGGAGGAGTCGGCGATCTCGAAGGCGACGGTTTCGGCGGAAGCCTAAGCCCGGCCCTGCAGAAACTGCAGAATCCGATTTCTCATCCGTTGCCCACCGCTCTGATTCAGGGTCTAGAATCGCAAGGCCAACTGGATGGTCTCGACAATTCCTCTGTAGCCGAGTACATCCGGCTCTTTTGTTTTACGGATTATCTGGCGCGGCATCTTACTTCCACGGGTTGGCCCGAAGTTTTTGGCCAGCAAAGCGACTCAATTGTCCCGGCGCTCAGCGAAGTTGCAGGGCTCACGGATTTCACCCTGGTGAATGGAGTCATTCACTCGGCTAGCGCGGAACTGTTGGGCTTCGGTCCTCCGGCGGAACTCGACGCCGATGGCGGCATTCCGGGAACTGTGACCGATCTGCTGAATACGCCGGTGACGAATTCGATCTTCGTGGGACTGCCGCAGTAAGAAGGAACTGGCAGGAGACCCGTCGTCAGTTCGCCTAGGGTAAACTAGCCCTACCCTCATGCCGACCTTCGCCGCGGTCGATATCGGATCGAACTCAGTTCGTTTAAAAATCTCCCGCCTGGTACGGCATCACCTGACCGAAATTCTCGAAGATCGTGAAGTCACCCGCCTGGGAGAGTCGGTGTTTCGGAATGGATTTCTCTCGCCCGAAGCCATTGCCAGCACTGTGAAAGTGCTCCGCCGCTTTCACCGCGCCGTGCAGAACGCCGGCGTAGATGCCGTGCGAGTTGTGGCAACCAGCGCTCTGCGTGATGCTCGCAACGCGCGTGCTTTTCTCGAGTGGGTGCGATCCTCAACAGGATGGAATGTCGAAATAATCTCCGGTCTGGAAGAAGCACGGCTCATTCACCTTGGTCTCGTCTCAAGCATGAGGATCAGTGCGTCGCGATTGCTCATGGTTGACTTGGGCGGAGGCAGTTGTGAACTGACGATTTCTGACGCCAACCATATTCGCAACACGATCAGCTTGCCGCTCGGAGCGGTGCGGTTGACCAACGAGTTTCTGACCCACGATCCGCCACGCAAATCAGAACTGCGGCAGATGAGCGGCTTTATCACTCGAGAATTTGATCGTCCGGCAGACCGCATCCGGCGAGAGCGTCCCAAAGCCGTGATAGCGACTTCAGGAACAGCCGAGTCGCTGGCAGCGGTATGTCATGGTCTCTATAAAACCAAGGGTGCTCGTGCCAGCAGTGTTTCGCGTGCGCAAATGCGGCGAATTGCGAAGCTGATTACACGACTGCCCCTGGAGGGAAGACGAAAACTGTCGGGCGTCGGGCCACGGCGTGCAGAAATTATCGTCGCGGGAAGTGCCGTATATGCTGCTCTTCTAGATCGGTGCCAGTTGGCCGGTTTTCGCTACTCTCCGCTCGGACTTCGCGACGGGCTTCTGGCACAGATGGCGGCGGAATACGATCGCAGCACGAAATCGGGCAAGCAGATCGAGTCCGAACGCTGGGATTCGATCCGCGCCGCGGTGCAACATTATCGCGTGGATATGAATCATGCCTTGCAAGTGCGTGCTTCCGCCATGCAACTGTTCTCCGCATTGCGTTCCTTGCATGGATTGCCGGCGGAATATGAAGAATGGCTCTCGGCAGCGGCGATGTTGTACGAGGTCGGGGATTTCGTCAACCGCAATGGCCGCCATCGGCACACCCATTACATCATTTCGCACTCGGAGATTCTTGGTTACACGCCCGAGCAGAGAAAAATTATCGCAGCCGTTGCGCGCTATCTGGGAAAGTCGCGGCCTTCCCCAGAAGATGGTCCGATCAAGGCGCTGCTTCGCACCGATCAGGTATATGCTCCCAAAGCATCGCTGCTGCTGCGTTTGGCGCGAGCGTTGAACCTGAGCCGCAGCGGGGCGGTGCAGGGAGTACGGGTGAAGCTCCAGGACGCGGAGGTCCGTCTGACGTTGCTTTCCAGAACGCGGGGCAAGCCAGATCTGGAAGTCTGGGCAGTAGAAAAAGAAAAGAATTACTTCCGTGAGATTTTTGGACGGGAACTTTCCGCCACTGCTGCATGAACGCCGCGCAGAAGTCGAGGCGTGATACACCATTGCAAAACTGCCGAATTACGTCCCATGTCGACCTTTGCGACGGCGCCCTTCTTCAAGTCGACATTGGCTTCGCATCCGGGTTCACTGATCACACGTCCCGCGAACTCGCTCAAGTTCGGATTGTGACCGACAACCATGATCGATTCCTGGCGCGCATATTTTTCCAGCATGCGGCGAAAATCGGTGTAGGAAGCGCCGGGCCGCAGAGCGTTCTCTAACTGCAACTTGCCTTCATAGCTGAGTTCGTTGCCAACCAGCGAAGCAGTTTGTGTGGATCGCTTCAGTGGACTGGAAATAATCGTGTCCACCTGAACATCCAGCGCTGCCAATACACGTCCCACCATTCCGCACTGCTCAATCCCTTCTTTGTCCAGAGCGCGTTTTTCATCTTTCTTGGGACTCGCAAAGGGCTCGCCAGCGCTGGCGTGGCGAAGAAAGTAGATGATCATAGAATATTATCTTTCCCTCTCCGCTAGAGCTCGAGCGCGGCGACGCGGAGCGGCGGCTGGAATGGCAGCGGGGCCTTGCTTGCCTTCCGCAAGGCTGATGAGGAACTCCTGCGCATTAAATGCATTCGCAGCAGTGGGCGGACGGCGCCTTCCCTGCGCATGCCACGCGCGAACGTAGCGGCCATCTTTTTCGAGTAAGCGCGCCTTCATGTTGTCGGCAAGGTAAGCCTCGAGGATTTCCTGGCGTACGCGTTGACGAAGAAGCTCGTCTTTGACGGGGAAGATCACCTCTACTCGCTCATACAAGTTGCGCGGCATCCAGTCGGCGCTGCCCAGGTAGACTTCTTCCTCCCCGCCGTTGGCAAAATAAAAAATACGGCTGTGCTCGAGGAACCTGCCCACAACGCTGCGCACGCGAATGTGGTCACTCACGCCGCGAATTCCCGGCCGCAGCGCGCAAATGCCCCGCACCAGCAGGTCGATCTGAACCCCCGCCTGCGACGCGCGATATAACGCCATGATGACGTTCTTGTCGACCAGTGCATTGACTTTAGCAATGATGTGCGCCGGACGGCCATGCTGCGCGTGTTCCGCCTCTCGCGCGATTAACGCCAGGCAATTTTCCGCCAGGTTCAGCGGAGCGACGAGCAAGGGATCGTAATTGGGATGCTCCGCATAAGCGGTCAGGAAGCTGAACACATTGTGCACGGCGTTCGTAATCTGTGGATCGGCTGTCAGCAAGCTCAAGTCAGTGTAAATGCGCGCCGTGGTGGTATTGTAATTTCCCGTTCCGAGGTGAGCATAACGACGAGTCACGCCATCGGGATCGCGGCGTACGAGTAACGACAATTTGCAGTGCGTTTTTAATCCGACCAGACCATGAAATACCTGGACGCCGGCATCTTCGAGGTCACGCGCCCAGCGAATGTTGGAAGCTTCATCGAAGCGTGCCTTTAACTCCACCACGGCAGTCACTTCTTTTTTCGCTGCGGCAGACATCAACGCCGGAACGATCAGCGAATGCTCGCTGGTGCGGTACAAAGTCTGCTTCATCGACAGCACGTTAGGATCTTCCGCCGCTGATTCGATGAACGACACCACCGCATCGTAGGAATCATAAGGATGGTGCAGGAGAATATCGTGCCGCCGCAGCTCCTCGAATAGATCTTTGGATTTGGCAGTGAGCCGCAGTTCGCGAGGAATGAACGGTTTAAACTTGAGTTCCGGGTGCTGCGTCTGCTCGTAAATGTTAAATAGGCGCGAGAGGTTGACCGGACCATTGACCGGGAAAACCTGCCAAGGTTCAAGCTCAAAATTCGTGCGAAGGCGCTCGACGATTTCCGGGTCGGCATCCGATTCGATTTCCAGGCGAACTGCGTCGCCCTTACGGCGATTGTGCAACTCTGTGCGCACGGATTCTAAGAGACTGCGCGACTCCTCTTCCGCTAAATACAGATTGCTGTTCCGCGTGACTCGGAATGGCGCAGATGCCAGAACGTCGTATCCGTGATACATGCGCGAGGCATGGTAAGCGACCAAATCAGCAAGGAAAATGAAATCGACAGTTCCTTCCGAAGGCAAACGCACCAAGCGGGGCAGTGCACGCGGCACGGTTACGACGCCGGTGTACGTCATGGAAGACCGGCGGCGACGGCGAAGCAGAAATGCGACACAGAGCGCCTTATTGATCACCCGCGGGAAAGGATGAGCCGGATCCAAAGTTACCGGCGTCAACAGCAGGTCGAGTTCACGCTCGCAGTAATCTTCAACAAATTCCCGCGCCCGCGAATCCAGTTCCGGCAATCCCAGCACGCGAATGCCATTTTCTGCCAGCGCAGGGCGCAGTTGCTCGTTCCAGCAGCCATACTGATCGTCGACGAAATCGTGGGTTTCACGGGAAACGCGATCGCGTTCTTGCAACAACGTTAGCCCATCCAGGCCGGCTTCGTTGTAGCCGTCTTCAATCTGCTGTACGAGTCCGGCAACGCGGACCTCAAAGAATTCGTCGAGATTGCTGGCGGTAATCGATAGAAATTTTACGCGCTCGAGCAGCGGGTTGGCAGTATCTTGCGCTTCTTCGAGGACCCGCCGGTTGAAGGCTAGCCACGATAATTCGCGGTTGATGTAATAAGCCGGGTTGTCGAGCAGAAAACGCGCCATAAATATTGCAAGTGGGACAAATCGGAGACAGCGATTAAAGCCCGGCCTCGCTGGTGGACTAACAGACCCTCTTAATTGTAACCCGACGAGCTATTTTCCCGCTGGAGCGACCTCTGGGCTGCTTTTGACGGACGCAGCGGCAGTCTGCTTAATAACTGCAAGTTGAAGCTCCGACCCGCTGGGACGTTTCAAATAAAGACGCCGTCCATCGACGCGAGCTTCGACCGCAGCTCCGGGCGTCCATTCGTCCGGCAACGTTTCGTCCGCATGGCGGGGAATGTAGCGTCCGAGATAAACGATATCTTTTAGCTGAACAGAAATTTCGTAATACGGCTCATCCTTGGTGATGGGCGTATTCACGATGTAATACAGAACTCGGGTATTGGTCTTTTGCTGAATGCTGACGATCGAGGCAGCTTGGAAGAGTTGCTTCGCCGCGAACAGCGGAGCCGCCGTCAGCAAGAGGCAAATATAAATGAGAATCAAGTGCTTCATTGACGCCAGTATACGGCATTAAGTGCTTGTCAAAAGCTACGATAGTGAACCTCGTCGCCCTTCTTTGAGGTTTTCACGCTTGAGAGAATTACGGAATCACGTGAAACGGGACGTTGCTGGTGAGCACGCCGGTGAATCCTCACGCGAACGAAGGACACATGAGACAAGTCTCGCATTAAGGTTCAAGATTGCCATCGTCATCACTCGGCTCAGTACGTGAAGGCGGCGATCGACTGCAGGCTTCCGCCGTTAGAATCCACGAATGGCGAACGTGGTAACTCGGTCGTGCAGCCGGTCGTCGAATTTACTGCAAGGAGCGCGATATAGGAGTCGCCCGTGAGGAAACCTTCCGATACATACAGTCCTTGCCCCGTTCCCGCATCTCCTATCACGTCGACCTGCGATGCGGTGGCCCAACTCGTGTTGTAATCTTTCAGGCTCGTTAAACAGTTGTTGGGATAGGCGACAATTCCAGTGGTCGAGTCGAATGCAAGTGTTGTTTCTTGTCCAGACCCGCTGTTTACCGCGTAGATGAATCGCTCATCAGGGCTGATGGCGATGCCCGCGGTATCAAGGCCGCTTCCAAGGCCGCCAGTTCCGCCGTAAGTTGTCGTCGGACTCAGCGTTCCATCAGAGTTTATAGCGGCAACGTCAACCTGAGTTGTGTTTGAAGTTGAAGAGTCACCAAAGATTGCCCATTTGCCGTCGTGCGAAACCGTGACGCTTCCCGCGAAGGCCCCAGAACCAACCCCACTTCCTGCGACTAGTTCCTGGGCAACTAGGCGGATTCTGCCGCCTTGAACGACGTAAGATCCAACCGAGCCATCTGTATAAGCGACGATCAGTATATGTCCGCTAGGCGTCAGCGCCATGCTATCGATCGGCCCACCATTAAGTCCCTGGGTAGGGTAGTAAGCACCCCCGGTTCCAACTCGCACCCTTCTCCAATACCGAAGACGACGATGGCGGGTGGGATGTTACTGCCGTTGCCGGTGTAGTTGGCAAGGATTTCGGACTGGTCCCCGGGTGTGATGATGATGCCAAGTCCGCCCGCCGTGGCCGCATTTTCCTCCTCCGGGCGATAGTTCCGTACCTGAAACGGGCCCCCGTGTATCGATTCCATCGAAGCAATGTCGCCCGACCCGGCGTCGCCGGCATAAACGCAGCCTCCGAAACCCGAAAGGAACGACGCCAGGGATTTGTTAGCCGGATATCCGCCGCCTATGCCCGCTCCCCCGGTTGGCACCGTTGCCACAGCAACCAGCGACGCTCCCTCTGTCGTCCCCGAAAGTTCATAGACGGTGATCGTATTGTTGGGAGAAGTATTATTGTTTGCGATCACATAGTTGTGACTGGCGAACGCGCTACCCGCCGTTACCGCTAGAAACAAACCAACCAGAATTGCTGCTCCAGATGTTCTCGACATTCGCGTCATGGGTGTTCAGCTCCGGCAATCTCTCACGCGAGAGAAAACAAACTCGACATTGCTACAGGTCGGGGGAACGTGCGGCTGGCCGAGCACCAGCATTATCTGCGCGAAGGGCTAGGGCTGTCAAGAACGATGACGACTCTGTGAGGCTGTTCCCCGCTCCACAAACCGTTGCACTATTCGAGCCGGCTGAGACTAAAAACCCCCAACTTAGGTCCCGCTGGGCCTGCGATCCGATTGGTATTTCGTTGTTCGAGCCGAAGGCGGCGCCAGTACAAAGCATCGATGGCTTGTAGCTTAGGGGGACGACGTTACCTTCGGTGCATGCCAAGAAAAATCCGGCGCCAGCTTTCGCTGACGCCGGTGTGTGAGGCTTCCTTCCGAGATTACGGGAGATAGTAACGGAACGAAGTGAGGAACATGTTTTCAGTTGCGTTGGGGCCACCACCCTTGATGGCCGCCCACTGGTTGCGGTCGATGTAGGAATACTGCGGACCAAACTGCAGCCTGCCTTTGGGACCGCTGTACACGCGATACCAGAAGCCTAGCGTGCCTTCAAAGATTACCCGAGTATCGCCGTTGCAGGAGGCGTTTGCGGGGTTGAAGCCACCGGTGAGTGGAGTTCCCAACGAACCAACCGGCGATACGGTGCCGCTGGTGGGCGTAACGGGAAGAGTGGAACTGCCGGGAACCAGCACATTGATGATCGTCGAGCTCGGGGGGAGTTCCGTGTAGCAGCCTGAGTTGCTGGCATTTGGAGAACCGTACCCAATGTTCGACGTACCGTACGCTTGTCGCCCAGCATATTCTGCTCCGGCATTGGAATAGATATCCCAACGCTTGGAATGATATTCGAGGGTTGCCAACGCTTGGTATTCGGTTAACGGCACAAGGTACCCAGCGGGCGCAGCGATTACATCCGGCAATCCTGCGCTGCCGTAACGGCCGATGCCCTCGCCACCGAGAAAGTGGAACCCCAGATCGACGTGGTGAGCCATGGTAAAGCGAACATTGGCGCCCCCGCCGCCGCCCCACGCGGAAACGTTATTTGCGCCTAGAGCGTTGGGGAACTTCGAACCGTTACAGGTGGTCGTCGCCGGCAAAAGGCCGCCACTTGCGCTCAAGTTGCCGCCGCAGGGGAAGACGCGGTCGCGGAAGTCACGGACCACGCCGAAGACCTCGTAGTGTCCAAAACCTGGCTCGAAGACGATTTTGCCCACAAAGTCAGGCGTGGCATTGAATGAGTAGTTGGCAGTGCCGTTATAGAGTCCGCCTCCAGCTCCCTGCGAGCCTATGATGAAGTTGTTGGTGGCTCCGTGTCCGCCGAGCGTGGTCTGCGCATTTTCAACCGAGAAGGCCAGCCAAGCTTTATTGTTGAGGTTTTTCGACACGCGGAATCCATACTGCCGCGCCCAACTGAAGCCCACGTTATATTGAGGGTCGATGGTCATCGGCAAGGCTTCCGTCCGGTTATCAACGCCCTTCTTCGTTTCCGTCACCAGACTCCACATCTGGCCGCCGGTGAAAGTCCAGCCGTCATTGAGAGCTGCCTGGCCCCATGCTTGGCGTTGGCGCAACGAGTAGCTGTTACTTTCGTTGTTGTTTGAAGTCGTGCCCGCCGAAAGAAAATCAGCCTCCACGTAGCCGCTCAGCTTCATGTTATCCAACTTGCCTTCGGCAAGCATGGAGATACGGGACTGACGGCCAGAGCCGAAGAATTCGGACATGTGCGCGGCCGTCGAGCCATCGAAGGGGATCGAGTTGAACGGAGTATTGATGTCAGAACCCAGGGCATGCTGGCGCCATACAGTTTCTGCCGCCAGGAAGCCGCCCGGCGTAATGTCGATTCCCTTATAGTGAATCGCGACCGGGTTTTCCAGTGCAGACTTGATGTTCTTCTGAGTTTCCTGCAGGCTCAGAGCCGCGTTGGTTTCATTCTGCTTCATGTCCGAGACATCGGTTTTGAGGTTGGAAACTGCCTGGCTTTGCTGACTAGCTTCCTGCGCCGCCTGCTCAGCCTTGGCCTCGGCCGCTTGGGCTGCCTGCTGGGCCTGCTGAACTTGCTGTTGCGCTTGCTGGAGAGCAGCATCGCGCTGCCGCATCTCATCGCGCAGTTGTTGGATCTGTTGTTGTTGGGCTGCTAACGCATCCTTCAGTTCCTGCACGTCCTTAGCGGCCATCGTGGTTGCACGCGCCGGTTTCTTCTTGGTTTCCGTTGTCGCGGTTTGCGCCAACGACGTTCCTATCAAAGCCAAAATTACCCACCACCTGAGAACCGACTTCATCTTCTCTCCTTTGCTCCTCAAGGGAGACACTAAAAATTCACTGGGAATCAGATTTGCAGCTCGACTAATGAACCTGCTTGATTTCAGCCCTGACTTTTTCTGCGACATTCGCCGGCAGGGGCGCATACGTAAGCTCGGCCGTCATCTTTTGCCCGTCGCCCACCATCCAGTTCAGGAAGTCCGCCAAAATCTTTCCCTTCGCCGGATCCTTGGACTGCGCAGGAATCAGCAGCCAGGTGAAACTCGAGATCGGATATGCATCTTGGCCGGGGGCGTTGGTGATCGAAACGCGGAAGTCGGCAGGCATGCTCTTCACCGATCCCGCCGCAGCAGTCACGCTTTGCAGGCTGGCCTTCATGAAGTTTCCCGCCGCATTTCTCACCACGCCGTAGGGAATGTTGTTCTGGACGGCATAAATCAGCTCGATGTAGCCAATCGAACCCGTCATCTGCCGTATCATGCCGGCGACGCCTTCATTGCCCTTTCCGCCGAGGCCGACGGGCCACTTCACCGAGGTCCCTTTGCCCACCTGACTTTGCCATCCGGGACTGACCTTGGACAGGTAGTCGGTCCAGATGTAAGTCGTGCCGCTCCCGTCGGAACGGTGAACCACGATGATCTGATCGCCCGGAAGCTTGATTCCGGGGTTCGTGCCCGCGATGGCCGGGTCGTTCCAGGTTGTGATCTTGCCTAGAAAAATACCTGCCAGCGCCTGCGGAGTGAATTTGATCTCGGCGCTGACGCCGGGGATGTTGTAGGCCGGAACTACCGCGCCCAGCACGGTTGGAACATGGAGAATCTTGGTCTTGGCCTGGCTGAGTTGCTCGTCTGTCATGGGGCCATCGCTGGCGCCGAAATCGACCGTGCCCGCGAGAACTTGCCGGATGCCGCCGCCGCTGCCGATGGATTGATAGTTGAATTCAACGTCAGGATGAAGCTTGTGGTATTCGCTGAACCACTTCTGGTACATGGGATTCGGGAACGTTGCACCAGCCCCGTTCAAGGTAGTCTGCGCAAGTGCAGGAACGGCCAGAGCGAGACACAACAGCACGATGCGGCGGATCACGCGATGAGTCCTCCTGGTTGTGTTTGAGTCACCGTCGTTTTTACGTTGCGAATGTTACAGAACTGTTACAACGCGGTGAATTTCTGATGAAAGGCTAAGAGAGAATTGAAGTTACTGGATGGGCTGCGATGACTGTCAGTCAACGAAGGATAAACTCGCCTGCGTCAGTTCCGTCCGTCTAAGCGCGCAATTTCCCGCGCGAAGAGCGGGTTTTCCGGGAAATCATTCTGCAGAGAAACTAACAGCTCGCGCGCGTGAGTAGTCTCTTTTTCGCGCACGTAGGCGATTGCCAGCAGAATTCGGGCGAAAGGCGCAAGATAGCGGCCATTCTCTGCCGTGAGTTGAAGTTCGTGGATTCCGTTCTGCTTATCGCCGGAAACTCCGCCGATTTTCAGAAACCAACGGACCGGAGCGGCCATGCTGCCGATGATGTATTGGCTGATCCCGGTGGCCAAATGCGCGTCGTAACATGTCGGATCGACCGCTAAGAGCTGCTGCGCCCAGAGGTTCGACTGTTTGGTGAACCGCAACGACTCCAAATTATGCTTATCGACCAATGCCGCATAGTCAGCGCGCAATCCGTAAATCAGCACCATGGCAAAAAGCGCATTCCGATCCTTGGAATCACGGGTCAGCCGCGATTGAGCTGTAGCTTCGGCACGATTCAGCGCCGAATCGAAATTTGTACGGACCGCAGGATCAGGAGTTAGCTTTCGCCGCGCAGCAAAGGCATGATCGTCGGCAAAAAACTGACTTTCCAACACACCCAGGCGGTTGAATTCGGAAAAAAGCAGCCCCGCTGCTTCCGAAGCCGAGCCCATCGGATCGTCCGGATGTTCCTGTTGCCAGGAAGCAAAGACCTGCTGCGCGCGATCAAAATTCAGGTCGTAGAGCAGATGAAATCCGCTATCCAAACTCGGCGGAGATAAAGGAAGATCAGCGGCAGCGCATTGCTCAAACAGTCCCGCCATCAATCCTGCTAAGAGCAGGATAATTACACCTCCGCGACGGATGGCAGATGCGAGGGGCAGCCACCGATTGTTCTTTCCTTTCTGATCTCTGGCCATTTTGTTCTTAAGGGCTTAGATGCTGCATAACAAATCGGGCAGTCCTCAGTCTGCAAAAAGATTGTCAAAATTGAGTAAAAGAAACGGCCCCAGCGTTTCGGGAACTCTGGGGCCAATGATAATAGTTGAAAAGGCAAAATTACTTGCTGGCGATAGCGGGCGAGCGCTGCGCGATTTGGCGGGTCGGCGCTTTTGGCTGCGGCGGCGCCGGACGCTGAACAGATTTGTTCATACGCTTAATCACCGGTAGCTTCGAAATCTCTGTGGCGTCGGCAAGCCGCAACGTTTCATAGCCCTTGCGATGAGCCACAATCCGATAGTCGAAAGCAACCGAAGACCTGCCTCCGCTGAGCTCCCGTACCTCGAATCCGGAAGCCGTTTCATTGGTGACATAAAGTCCCTTGCAATCCCCTTTCGGAGTCAGGAATACATGGTAGTCGGAGGCCACGTTGACGGTTTGTGCAAAGGTGTTCTCGATCTGAATCCGGGCAACTCCAGCCGCGAGCTGAGCCGAGCCAAAGTCCTCGAACCAGTTCTCAGGCGATTGCACTGAATACACTTGCACTTTCTTGTCGGCTTCCGCAGGGACTACTTCGGTGAGGGCACCATTGCAACTCAAAGTACCGTTTGCCAGGAAGTTACAGAATCCCCCGAAGAACGAAGAAATATCCAGAATGAACGCGCTGCCGCTGGATTCTTCAAAATTGGTAATGAACATAGTGGTAGAGTTAGTGCTGTTGTTGAAAACGGCCATCGCATTTCCGCTGTCGGCAGTGGCCAGCATTCCCAACCCAATGCTGTCACCCGTATCGCCCCACACACCCGCTCCGTAGTCGAGGCCCACAGCCAGCGAACTCCCTTCAACATCTTCTCCTAATACGCCGGCCGCGTTGGCCGGCAGATTGTCCGGACGGTTTTCATAGCCAAAAACTCCGTATCCTCCACCGCCAAAGTCGGCGCCCTCCACGGCGATAGACGTAGGACTGAAGGTCTGGCCGAGAACTCCGATGGTAGAACCCGAACTGCCCAGTTCATCGCCAAACACCGCGAGGGCACCATTGCTAGCGGCGAAGTCGTCGCCTTCCACGGCGCGGCTAACATCACTCACCCCCAGAACCCCGACGTTTCCGGTAGTTTGTCCGTAGACGCCTTCGGTTGCGCTTCCTTCAAAGACGCCTTGCGCCCCGCTGACGATTTCGCTGACGGTCAAATTATTGTTGATGGTCTGTGCGGCGGTAAACGTGTTTGCGGATGCCAGTTGCGGAACTTTCGTGGTGTCCAGATTCAGAGTGACGCTACCACTGGTTCCACCTCCAGTGAGATCGGTGCCGGCATTCACAGCCGTGATATCGCCTGTCCCAGGGAAGGTCTGTCCGGCAGCAAAAGTGAAGACTCCCTTGTTGCTCAGTTTCAAGCCGGTTTCGGCGGGCGCGTTGTTATCTTGGCCGAACAACAGATTCAGAGTGGCCCCCGGGTTGTTGGTATTGTTACCCGTCGGTTCAGACTGCCACTCGAAATGCTGCATAACGGCTTTGTGGGTGGAACTGCTGAACGAAGATGCTTCCAGATCCAACGGATGGGAATTGAATCCTTTGGTGGCTGTGGCGATTCCCGTGGTGATCGGTTCCAGCGTGCCACGGATCAGTGTCATGCCATTGACATCGAGAGTCGCAAGAGGGTTCGTGAGATTTAGTCCGACCTTGGCGCTGCTTCCTGAACCCAATTGAAAGAACACGGAATTGCCCAAGGTCGTGCCGTTGGGCGTCCAGAGAGGAATGAAATCGGTAGTGCCGCTTCCACCCACGGCAGGATTGTCGGACGATCCAGAAAGGTTCGTCCCAGCGCTCTCCACCGCATTACCGCTGGGTGGCGCAGCGAGCACAAAGGCCGAGGGCGGAAGCCCGCCAACAGTTTGAGCGTCGCCCGCTTTCAATGCGTAAGGCACACTCAACAACAACACCCGTGGCTGTTCTGCCTGACCTTCTGCTTTTATGCTGAGCCAGCGCGCTTGCCCGGAACTGAATAATTCAGTTGGTAATCCTTGGCTAGTGGTCGAACCCAGCATCACCGTGTAATGCCCCGAACCATTAAGCTGCACGCTTTGGGTTTCAAGCCACAACGGCGACCCGCCTTGTTGCTCGGTGTAGAGACTGAAGGTGAGGCCAACCAACCCGTTCAAAGGCTTACCGGCAGCGTCGGTCAGGACGCCGCTGAAGTTAATCATGGTGGGCACGGTCAAATTGGCTGGTGTTTGTTGTGCCGCGAGAGGGAGAGCGCAAAGCAGTAAGGCGACGCACAGACGTGCGCCCATGACGTGACGACTCATAATTCCTCCAGATTTTGGTTAGGGGCCGAACACACGTGGGACAACCAGGGAGCCACTTCGTCCGAATGGACCGTCGTCGACTCCCCCGCCAATTTTGCGTTCTTGATCTTTCTTTAGTGGCGCGCGGACTCTAGCTCAGCCTGCACGAGGACTGAGTCCGGTTGGGCCTGAATTTTCAGGAAAATCCCCAAGCAAAAGTTGGGAGCCATTCTAACGGATCAAAACGACCTGTCAATGGGACGATGTGGAAAAGTGCAGCGTTTGACGCCCCCAGCCCCCTTTGCTAGCTTGGAAAGTCTCCTCAAATACCGAAATCCAAAGAGAATCCTATGGCTTTGAAATTCCGTGGTGTGGACTTCATCGAATTCGACGCGCTGCTTAGCGACGACGAGCGCCTGGTGCGCGATACCTCCCGCAAGTTCATCGAAGACAACCTCATTCCCATCATCGAACAGTGCAACCGCGCCGGGCGTTTTCCACGCGAATTGGTTAAGCCCATGGCTGACCTCGGCTTCTTTGGTGCCAGCCTCAAAGGCTACGGGTGCGCCGGCATGTCGAACGTCGAGTATGGTCTCGTCATGCAGGAACTGGAGCGGGGCGACTCCGGCGTGCGCTCGTTTGTCAGCGTGCAGTCGGCGCTGGTGATGTATCCGATCTATGCCTTTGGCAGCGACGAGCAGAAAAACACCTGGCTGCCCGCATTGCAGAGCGGCGAAAAGCTGGGCTGCTTCGGTCTGACTGAGCCCGATTTTGGATCTAACCCTGGCGGTATGCGCACTCGCGCCCGCAAATCAGGGAAAGAGTATGTTCTGAATGGCGAGAAGATGTGGATCACCTCCGGTTCCATCGCTGATGTCGCCGTGATCTGGGCCAAAGTTGAAGACGAAGATAACAAGATTCGCGGTTTCATCGTCGAGACCGACCGTCCCGGCTTCAAAGCTGAGGACATTCACGGCAAGTGGTCGCTGCGTGCCTCGGTCACGTCTGGGCTGTCGATGCAGGATGTGCGGATTCCGGAATCGAATCTACTGCCCAAGAGCGGTGGCCTGAAGTCGCCGCTGATGTGTTTGAATCAGGCACGCTATGGGATTGCCTGGGGAGCATTAGGCGCGGCCATGTCTTGCTACGACTGCGCTCTGCAATACTCGCTGCTGCGCAAACAGTTCCACGACAAGCCGATTGCATCTCATCAGCTCGTCCAGGAAAAGCTTACGTGGATGATTAACGAAATCACCAAAGGCCAGCTGTTGGTTTTGCAGGTCGGGCGGCTGAAAGATAAGGACCGCGCCGGCTTCCAGCACATTTCGATGGCGAAGCGGAATAATGTCTGGATGGCGCTCGAATGTGCGCGCATGTCACGAGACATTTTGGGCGCGAACGGCGTAGCGGATGAGTATCCACTGATGCGCCACATGATGAATCTGGAGTCGGTGAAGACCTACGAGGGCACGCACGACATTCACACGCTGATCATTGGGCAGAGCGTGACGGGAGTGGAGGCATTCTAGAACCTAGAAGGCGCCACGGATCAAGGCGGATTGACATGGATCGAACCAAGCATCAGGCCTCCTTTGTGAAGTGGGCAACCCATTGATTCAGAGCTAGATCGCCCGCGGCAAATAACATCCTTGACTTCTTCGCGTTTTGCGAACTACAATAATATTCGCAATTTGCGAAATGTCGCGAAGGGCAACAATTGCACGTCATTAGCCGCAAACGCCTCAGAGAAGCGGTAGGGCGGCATCCCGAGTTGGAGGCACCACTAGACGTCTGGTATCGCATCGCAAAGGGAGCCGAATGGTCGAGTCTGGTGGATGTGCGAAAAACTTTTGCCAGCGCGGACGCGGTGGAAAGATGGACGATATTCAATGTCAAAGGAAATGATTTCCGCCTCATCACAGAAATCAATTATCGCTGGCAACGAATTTATATCAGACATGTACTGACCCACGCGGAATATGACCGCGAGAAATGGAAACGATGAGTACTGCAACCAGCGGACCTGATTACGCAATGCTTTTAGCCGAAACTCTGCCCGGCGTCATTCGCAGCGAGAAAGAGAACGAACGTTACATCGCCTTGCTGGAAGAGCTGGATCGGAAAGGAGCCAAGCTGACTGCAGCAGAAGAACGTCTGGCGGAGTTGCTCACTCTGCTGATCGAAGATTTCGAAGAACGGCATTATGCTTTTAAGCCTGC
This sequence comes from Terriglobales bacterium, assembly GCA_035507035.1. Lineage (GTDB taxonomy): Bacteria > Acidobacteriota > Terriglobia > Terriglobales > Acidobacteriaceae > DATJOJ01. The sequence continues at coordinate 74,518 of DATJOJ010000056.1, forward strand.
GAACCCAGTTGCGGTGCTCGAAGAACTCATGTCGGCGAACGAACTCAAGCAGAAAAACCTGCTCGACATCTTCGGAACGCCCAGTATTGTCTCAGAAGTGCTAAGCGGGAAGCGCAAGCTCACGACGGATCACATCCGCAAGCTCAGCCGACGGTTCCACGTTTCGCCCGAAATATTCTTCTAGCTCGCCGCATCCCTTTGATTTCACGGCCAATCTACTCTGAATCTTCCGGGCTTATGCGGCCATCCACATATTGTCGTTGAAAGGGTGGTTTCGACCATGCTGACGACCATCTCAAGCCGCTTCTGGCAAATTCCATCGTAAACCCAGAACTGCTCTATCCCTCCCCGCTGTGAAGCGTGGAGCAGCCTGCCTGAACATTCAGGAAGGAGAAACATGAAAGGACACTTTCGCCTGATGGCGACGTTGTTGGTGTGTGTAGCCGCATATGCGGCGCTTCTCGGGGCGTTCCACTTGATCAATCAGCCTCGGGATGCGTCGGTGCTCGGCGGGATCGCCTTGATTTTTGTTTTGCTGGGGATCGTGCCAGTGGCTGTGCACACGATCTGGAGGAGACTATGACGATTTTTGATAATGATCGTGAGAAACGGATTCCCCCGACCATCAATATTGGAGGCTTTTCACGTGGGCGATTTCTGGTTCCGGTGATGGTAGTGGTGGGCGTGCTGCTTGGCCTGTGGGCGGTGTCCAGCTTCCTGGTCAACGTCACGCGGATTGAAGCCGGTTATGTCGGCGTCGAAGTTAACCTTGCCGGTAGCCAGCGCGGCGCGTCGGAAATCCCGGTGCGCACCGGCTGGGTGCTATACAGCCCGCTGACGACGCAGGTCATCGAGTTCCCGACCTACGTGCAGACGGTGAAGTGGACAAAAGACGTGAACGAAGGCAACCCATTGAACGAAGAAATGGGCTTTAACAGCAAGGAGGGGATGGAAATTTATGCAGACGTTTCGCTTTCGTATGCGATCGATCCGAGCAAGGTGCCGGATTTTTATGTGAAGTATCGGGTGAATAATCTCGATCGCTTCACGCATGGCATTTTGCGCGACATTGTGCGCAACTCGCTGAACGAGGTGGCTTCGACTTACACGGTGGAAGATGTTTATGGCGAGAGAAAGGCCGAATTCCTGGGCAAGGTCGAGCGCCAGATTCAGGACAAAGTTACGAACGTCGGCGTGGGTGTGCAGCAGTTCGGATTCATTGGAGCGCCGCGGGTTCCAGCGGTGATTGCGCAGGCGATCACGGCAAAGGCACAGGCGATCCAGGAAGCGGAGCGCGCCAAGAATGAATTGGCGACGACGCAGGCCGAGGCGGCGAAAAAAATCGCCGAAGCCGAAGGCGATGCCAAATCGCAAGTGACGCGGGCGCAAGGCGAGGCCGATTCAAACCGCATCCGGCAAAACTCGCTGACGCCGCAACTGCTCGAATTGAGAAGGCTCGAAAACCAGCGGGTCTTGATCGAGAAGTGGAACGGGCAGTTGCCAACGGTGCAGTCCGGCCAGAACGGTGGCTTCTTCATGCAGCTGCCCAAGCCGGAGTAAGGAAGGGGGGGTGGCGGAAGCCACCCTCTCTTTTTAGAGCGCACTAGTGATAACCCCAGACTCCTTCACCTCTAAAGCGGGTTCGAAATGACAAGGCGGATGGTTACAGCACGCCCACGCTCGGTCGAATGATCAATTCTTCGACCACGCCATCTTCCGGAAGGGCCACCGCATTCACTACCGCTTGCCCAACGGTTGACGGCCGAATCATCTTTTTGCGCGGTGCGTCGGGCCAAAACTGCTCCCAGATTGCCGTATCGGTTGCGCCCGGCATTACCGCAATCACGCGAATGTCTTTCGGGCGCAATTCCTCGCGCAACGCGGTGGTCAGGGCCAGCGCTCCCGCCTTGGAAGCGTTATAGGCGGCAAATTGCGGAAAGATCTTGATTGCTGCTATCGACAAAATGTTCACAATGACGCCACCGCGCCTCATCAACGGCAAGGCCGCCCGAGTAACATAGAACAGTCCGGAAAGATTCGAATGAATGACCTCGTTCCACTTCTCTACCGGCAGCTCGGGAACGCTGAAGTTGGCATGGCTGATGCCCGCGTTGTTGATCAAAATGTTCAGACGACGAAAGCGGCGTTTTGCCTCGGCAAGCAAGACTCGAACCGCGGCGGGATCGCCCACGTCACAAGCAAAAGCGAGGATCCGCACTTTATGTTTAGCCAGCTTCTTGGCCGCTCGATCGAGAGAGTTCTGATTCCGGCTGCACAGGACCAGGGCACATCCCTCCGCGGCTAACGCATTCGCGATGGCAAATCCCAAGCCCTGGCTGGCGCCGGTCACCAGCGCAATTTTTCCTCGCAGGGATTTATTGGCCATTCGCGCGGTTGCGGATCAGCGACAGGAATTCAGTCCGCGTTTCCTGTTGCTCGCGGAAGCA
>DATJOJ010000057.1:0-4871 GCA_035507035.1 Terriglobales bacterium
GGCAAACTGCAGCCGATGATCGACGCCCTGGTCACGCACTACCAGGCGGAGCGCCTCAAGGCGGAGAGCGCGGTTACCGCGTAAAGTCCTTGGCGGTCTGGCGCGCCGCACTCAGTCTGTCAGCGCATGCAGCGCAACAATTCCCAAAATTCCCGCCGAGGCCAGCGTCGCTACCGCGATGACCAACGTTGCCAAGTTCCCACGTATCAAGCTCAACATTTCCCACGCGGCTCGACGCAACTCAGCATCTCTCCTCCAGTTCCGCACGAGCGTTGCTCCGCCGATGACCAACACCGCAAATGGTAGCGCCATCATCAGCGTCCACAACGTCAGCCAAACTGGTCCTTTCGCATACCAGGTCACGATCTGCGCTGCCGCGTGCGCCGGCTGATACTGCTCCGGCTGCACATTGCGTACAAACAGCGCCGTCATAAACAACCCAGCCGGGAAAATCAGCACCAATTCCGCCGCCGCCAAAGTTCGCTTCAAGGTTTTCATCACTCAACCTTATACCGCAACGGAGGGTAAGGAACCAGCATCCCGCCCAGGACCTTAGAGACGTTGCCATATTGCTGGGATATAATCTTCGTCTCGTCTGATGTCCCTCGCCTCCGGTACCAAACTTGGACCGTACGAAATTCAAGCGCCGCTTGGGTCCGGTGGCATGGGCGAAGTCTATCGCGCCCGCGACACGCGCCTTGATCGCTCCGTGGCCATCAAAATTCTTCCCGGCCATCTTTCCGAGAATCCCGACGCCAGGCAACGCTTCGACCGCGAAGCCCGCACCATTTCTTGTCTCAATCATCCCAACATTTGCACTCTGCACGATGTCGGTCACCAGAATGGCACCGATTTTCTGGTGATGGAGTACCTCGAGGGCGAGACCCTGGCCGACCGTCTGCGAAAAGGACCGCTGCCAACTGACCAGGTGGTGCGCTACGGCGCTGAAATCTGCGACGGCTTGGAGAAAGCTCATCGTGGCGGCGTGGTGCACCGCGATTTGAAGCCGGGCAACATCATGCTGACGAAATCCGGCGCCAAGCTCATGGACTTCGGCCTGGCCAAACCGTCGGTTGCCTCCACATCGGCTGCGTCCGGCCTCTCCGCGACGCTGACCACCCCTGCCGGCTCTCATCCCTTAACCGCGCAAGGCACCGTCGTGGGCACGTTTCAGTACATGTCTCCCGAGCAAGTTGAGGGCAAGGAGGCAGACGCCCGCTCCGACATTTTTGCTTTTGGTGCGGTGCTTTACGAGATGATCACCGGCAAACGTGCTTTTGAGGGCAAGACCGCGGCGAGTGCCATGGCTGCCGTACTCGAGCGCGAGCCGCTGCCGATCTGCGCTCTGCAGCCCGCCGCGCCGCCTGCTCTTGATCGCCTGGTAAAAACTTGCCTCGCAAAAGATCCCGACGACCGCTGGCAGACTGCTCACGATCTGAAGCTTCAACTCAAGCAAATTGCCGAGGGGAGTTCGCAGGCGGGGGCAATCGCGTTGCCTCCACGTTCGCGCAGGAGGTCCAGCGCGCTGGCCTGGGCCGTGGCCACGATTCTGGGCGTGATCACCATCGCTGCCTCGGTAATTGCCTATCAGGCTGATCACGCACAGCAACCACTGCTGCGGCTGTCGATAACTCCTCCCGACAAAACCCAATTCAATCTTTCCGGAGATACCTCTGGTCCGGCAATGATTTCGCCAGACGGAAAATACGTTGTGTTTTCCGCAGGCGCGGGTGGACACCTGCAGCTCTATCTGCGCTCGCTTGACTCGGTTGCCGCACAGCCACTGGCAGGGACCGAAGGCGGGATGTTTCCCTTCTGGTCGCCCGATAGCCACTCCATCGGGTTCTTCACACCAGACAAGCTGAAGCGAATCGATATAGGTGGCGGCACTCCCATCGATTTATGCGATTCTCAGTTGGGTCGTGGCGGTAGTTGGAGCCAAAACGGCGAGATCATTGCCGCTCTCGCTTTTACTGGAGGAATTTCCCGCGTCCCCGCCAGCGGAGGAACTCCGGTTCAGGTCACAACCGTCGATAACCAGAAATACACTTCCAATCGCTGGCCCTGGTTCCTTCCGGATGGCAAACACTTCCTCTATCTTGCGGTGAATCATAATCTGCCCGCGGGCCCTGAAACCGCCATATTCATTGCCTCCTTAGACGGCAACGAAAATCGGCTGCTGTTCCACAGCCTGTCAAACGCGGTCTTCGCCTCCGGATATTTGCTTTACCAACGCGACAATGCTCTGGTAGCGCAAGCCTTCGATCCTTCGAGCCAGAAGTTCATCGGTGATCCGCAAGTGCTGGGGGATAGCGTTCAGTTCGATCAGGCCTTGTGGCGTGGTAATCTCAGCGCTTCCAACAATGGCATGCTCGTCTATGCCTCGGGAGACGCGGCGGGCGCGCAAACGCTTACCTGGTATGACAGGCACGGAAAGCCGCTGCGCGCCGTCGGCGAGCGGGGTGGCTTCTCCGAGTTGGACCTTTCTCCTGACGACAAAAAGCTTGCCGTCACCGACTTCAACACGGCCTCCGCTGGAATCTGGATTTATGACTTGAACACCGGGTTGAAGTCGCGGCTTTCCTTCAGCGGTGGCGTGCAAAGGAGCCCGGTTTGGTCTCCCGACGGCAGCAGGGTGGCGCACTCATCTGACCAAATGAGTCGCATTTCGGTTAAGCAGGTTGGCGGAGGAACTCCCGAGCAACAGCTTCTCGCCGAATCTAGCACCGTGTATGCGTCAGTTTCGAGCTGGTCTTCCGACGGGCGATATTTGCTCTATTCCCAAGGCAATGGGTTGCAGCTCGAGTTGTGGGTACTTCCCCTGACGGGTAATCGCAAACCCTTCCGCTACTATCCCGGAGAAGCAAGTTGGGGAGTATTTTCTCCCGACGTTCATTGGGTCGCATATTCGTCCCTGGAAACCGGACGTCCGGAGATATTTGTCGCGCCGTTTCCCTGGACCGGAACCAAATGGCAGGTCTCGAACGGCGGTGGCGCATTCCCGCGCTGGCGAGGCGATGGGAAAGAACTCTACTACTACAACTTCAACGGCATTGAGGCCGCCGAAGTCGAGGCTAAGGGCTCGTCATTTCAAGTGGGTGAGAGCAAACTGCTCTTCGCGTTCCCGCTCAAAGGCCTCACCCGAGACTACGATGTCTCCCGTGACGGGCAGAGATTTATCGCCATTACGCCGACAGAAGGCACTTCGCAACCGCTAACTCTGGTGCAAAACTGGCCCGCCGAACTGCAAAGGAGGTAAGCCGCGCCGGTGAGTGTCTCTCGCACGCAGTCGCTCGAATGCCCGGCCGAAATTCTAAATCTGCGATCAGTCGCTCAGTTTAGAATCGGGAGCCATGAAAATTGCTCCCTCCTTCTGTTTGGTGTTTCTTCTCACCTGTGTAATGGTCGCTAGCTTTCTGATCTCTTCTCAAGCCGCGACGGCCGAGAAGCAAGCAGTCCTGGCACCTGTAATGGCGTTATTTGACGGCATGGCGAAACGCGACGCCGAGGCCATCAAGAAACCTTTGCTCGCTGGCGGCTCGCTGGTGCTCATGCGAGATGGCAAACCCGTCCAGATGACCTTCGCGGATTTCGCCGACCGCGTAGCAAAGCCTGGAACCACTCACATCGAGGAGCGAATTCACGATCCCCTTGTGCGCATTGACCATGATCTCGCGGTTGTGTGGGCCCCCTTCGAGTTTCTGGAGGATGGCAAGGTGCAGCACTGCGGCACCGACTTGTTCAGCTTAATTCGGACTGATGGTAAGTGGTTCATCGCAAATATTTCCGACACGGGCCGCAACAATTGTCCGCTTAAGTAAGCGTGGAAGAGCGGCCCTTTAGGCTGCGCACTGGCCCTTCCCACTGTCATTCCGAGCGAAGAAGGACGATTCGCGCGCGAATGGTTCTCGAGTCGAAGAATCTGCTTTTCGAAAAGGGAGCTTCATTCCCGCATAACACAGGTCAAGAAACAATCACAATCAAAACGCAGCACGACCGGAAGGGCACGACTTCAGTCGTGCCGAATGATTGCCTCGACGAACGCGGCTTAAGCCGCTGAGGCCGTCAAATCAAAAGGTCGGCTCGCGCCGCCCTTCGCGTCAATGAGCGATACCGCGATTTACCGCCAACAATGACCACGAAGGTGAACATGGGTTGCAGGTGGAAGAGCGGCGCTTCAGCGCCGCGTAAGCCGATAATAAACGTCGGGGCTTTAGCCCCGGTACGCTTCGACGCACCGCGCGTCACGACTTCAGCCGTGTCGAAATACACGCGTGATTTACGGGTGGAAGAGCGGCGCTTCAGCGCCGCGTAAGGCGGGTTAAAAATGTCCGGGCTTTAGCCCCGGTACACCTCGACGCGCGGGAAGGCCACGACTTCAGTCGCGCCGCAAACGATCCTCCTCCTAAATGTCATTCCGAGCGAAGCAGAACCATTCGCGCGCGAATGGTTCTCAAGTCGAGGACGCCTCGCGCCGCCGTTCGCGTCAATCAGTGATATAGAGATGTTACGCCAATAATGGTCCCCGATTGGCGTTACACTATCCGTCGTGGCTCGCATCTGGAAGGAACGAATCGACAGTTTCGGCAGGAGCGAGGAACTGGAGCCAAGCGAAGTGGTCTTGGTGAGAGTTGCGTCATTTACCTTCCGATTCAGTACGACGAAGCAGTTACAAGAATGCATTGAGTATTACGAACAAAAAACGCATCCCAGCAGCAGAATCCCTGCCAAAGTAATCGCCGCCCATCTCGGGCCTGATTGGAGAGAATTGCGTGCGTGGGATGTGGAGCGATGGTTTGAACGCTTACCGATGTACCTGCTCGAAGAGCCGAAACGCCAGAAGGTGCTGAAAGCCCTCCACAAAACGCTTG
>DATJOJ010000058.1:0-4848 GCA_035507035.1 Terriglobales bacterium
GAGAGGGAGCGGAACGACCAAGGATCTCGATAAAGTCGGCACGCCCCATTTCGCGCAGTTCGTCAAGCTGGAAGACAATCAAATCGGTTTCTTCACCGTGTACGACGGTTCGTTCGACAAATATATTGCCGATTTCACCAAAAATATTGGACCCATCTTCGATCTGCTCTTCAAGTTTACGAAGGGTGCGCCGCCGTCGCCTTGCCGAAAATACCTCCAGGAGTTCATTGACTTTGCGGCCGGAGCAAACCGCAGACCAATCGGGTTCTACCAAGCCTATCCGGGCCTGAGCGTTCAGGATATTCATGCACTGATCGCCGACAGCAAAGCACAATCCGCGGCAGGCGATTAGTTCGCGCTTCCCTAATGAGGGCCTGGATCAAGAAGGAGCGAGGCGGTGGCTCAGAACGGCGAAAAACAATCGGCGGCGCCAAAAGAAGGCAAAGGACTTCTTGGCGGTATCTTCGGACGAGTTGCGCATGCCCCCGCGAAGAATGATAGCCAATCGGCAACGCGGAAAACGTCAACTCTAGACCTCGCAGACATTCAAGGTTTCATTCTGCGTGGGTATAGGATGCCGATGGTCCGGCACTTCTTGTTGACCGTGAACATTCCTGCGCAAGCGCGCAAGGTGCTTGGCAAGCTGGTCAGCGGCAGCGAAACGGACGCACCACAAATCACCACTGCCGAAGATTGGCACGTGGGATTCGCGCCTGGCCCCGTAGACGATCCAACAGAAGCACCTCGACGCAAACCCGACTATTGCTTGAATGTGGGAATTACTTGGTCGGGAATCAACGCGCTGGAGATCAGGCAGCTTGTGCCGAACATTTCCTTCAAATCCTTCGGGGCATTCACGGAAGGGGCCGCGGCACGCGCGAAATTGGTGGGAGATACCGGAGCAAGCTCGCCAGAAAACTGGATTGCCGCGTTCCAAAAGGATGAGGGCCACGTGATGGTGACGTTGCATGCCCTCAGTCCGGAAGCAATGAAGGCCTACACCGACCGGTTAGTGGCTCTATTTTCGGAAGGTGGCGGGTTTCGAGAGATCTGGCGCCAAGACGGCATGGCGTTGATCGAGATGCAAAACGGCCAACCTGTGCCCACCGCCAAAGTTCACTTCGGCTATACCGACGGCATCAGCATGACCACGATTCGCGGTGGCCCAGAAAAATATCCGCCCGACCATCAACAGCCCTGCGAACCATGGCTTTTTGTTCTGCAAGACGAGGCTGAAAACTACATCGTGCCGGAGCCCAAGCAGCTCGGTCTGAACGGGAGCTTTGCGGTTTTCAAAATGATGGAGACCGATGTGGTTGGCTTCGAGAATTTTCTGCAGTCAAACAAAGACAAGATTGATCCGGAACTGTTAGCCGCCAAGATGTGCGGGCGATGGCGCAACGGTGTTCCTTTGGCCTTGTCCCCAGAGACGGATAGCCCTACCGGGCTCACTCCCGAACAGTGGAATAACTTCGAATACGTGAATGCGGATGGTTCGGGCGATCCAAAGGGCCTGCGCTGTCCCGTCGGCGCGCACATGCGTCGCATCAATCCGCGTGGGCAGCCGGTCACCGGGCAGGGTGTGCCCGGCGGCAGTAACAATACTCACCGACTGATTCGCCGTGGGCTGCCTTACGGACCGAGCTATGATCCGAAGCAACCGTATGATGGTATCGCGCGCGGACTCCTCGGTTACTTCATTAATTCAAGTATCGAAAACCAGTATGAGTTCGTGCTCGGACATTGGGTCAATGACAGCGAATTTGCTGGTGCGGTCAGGCTGAATCCCAAGTCAAAGGATCCGATGATAGGCACGCAAGACCCGGCGGAAAGCATTTTCGTGATGCCACAGCCGAACGGAGTTCCACCAATCAAAGTGACCGGTCTCTCCACCTTTGTGACCACGAAAGCTGCTGCGTACTGCTTTTTGCCCAGCATCACCGCGATCAAATTTATCGCCAACCTGGGGGTCGGCCAATGATCCGGCGCGTTAGGCAGGAGCCAGCATGCTGTTCCTGACCCGCCTGTTTGGAGTGACCGGCAGCGACGCGGAGCGCAACCTCGCCGGCGAAGCAGCGATCGTCGAGCAAATCACGAAACAAGTTCTCCTGCTACAAGCGAATGCTGCCACTCAACAGAAACGTCCGTTGGGCCGGGGAACGCACGTAAAAGGGACCTCTGCTCGCGCCCGCTTTGAAGTATTTGACGTCTCGGCAGGACGGGCGCCTGCGCTGGCGGCGCGCCTGGCGAGGGGAATCTTCGCGAAACCCGGCATTTATCCGGCGATTGTGCGGTTTGGAAATGCTGACCCCAAAGTGAATTCCGATTTCAAGGCAGACGTCCGATCGTTGTCTTTCTCGGTAGACCTCTCCTGCGACGGGACAGTGACCCCTGACGCAAATGTCACGCGACAGGATTTCTCATTGCAGAACACAACGACTCTTCCCATAAATGACGCACCCGGATTTCTTGCGATTATGAAGCTGCTGACCGCGTCGCACCCGGCCGCCGGCCTGTGGTCTCTCCCTTTCAAGGACAAATTGCGGGTGGCAAGAATTCTTACACTGGTGCAAATACAGGCACACCAGAAAATCGAGCCATATCAAAAATTGCGCTACGGCAGTAACACACCCTTTCGTCACGGGCCCAACGATCTTGTGAAGTATTCAGCAACGCCGTTCCCAGATAATCCAGCTCGTCCTCTGCAAACTGATAACCTGAACGCCTTGCAAGATGAACTTGTGCGCCATCTGACGCAAGACGGCAAGATGAGCAGTTTCGATTTTGGAGTCCAGTTCCTCGATCCCGACCGAATGACCTACTGGGGCAAAAAGTACGACGCGAATTTTTGGACCGAAAACGCGAGTGTTAACTGGAAAGAATCGGAAACGCCTTTTCACTGGGTTGCACGCCTTACTCTCCTTGCGAATTCACAGCTCCCAAAAGACGCCTCCGACGAGGTCTATTTCGATGTCACGGGTAACTCGACACCCGACAGCCTGCCGGTCGGCAGCATCAATCGCGCTCGTTGGCAGGGCGAGGTCGCCAGCCGTGAAGCACGCATTCCGGCCGAACGGGGGGCGCGAAAGGCCGTCGGCAGCTCTTTGTAACGGATCTCCTGTCCGCCTGGTGACAATTGAGTCGGTATTTCTAAGGAGGAAGGAAATGAATCTCGAGGCAAAAGGTCGTGTTCGTCGGTTTTTAATGTTGCTTGGCCTGGCACTTCTGGTAAGTGCGACCGTTTCGGCACAGGACGTGAAATACAACTTCATGCCCGGTACCGATTTCTCAAAATACCACACCTACAAGTGGGTGGACCTGCCGGAAAACGTACATCCGAACCAGATCGTCAGTCAGGAGATCAAACAGGCGGTAAACAACGTACTGGCATCAAAAGGCCTCACGCAAGCTAACGGAGACACCGCCGATGTCTACGTGGGTTATCAGTGCTCCGTAGATCAAGAAAGGCAATTGAATGCCTGGGGTATGCGGGGCATCGGGGGCGGGATGGGCGGAGCCACTACCTCCACAATATCCAACGGCACTCTGGCGGTCGATTTTTACGATCCAACTTCGAAGAATCTTGTCTGGCGCGGCTCCGCAACCAAGACCCTGAACCCGAGCGGCAATCAGCAGAAGGACATGGAACGGTTGAACAAGTCGGTTGCCAAGCTCCTGAAGAATTTCCCACCGCCCCCACCAAAGCACTAGTCCGGATATTTGTTGAAGCAGAAGAAGAACAGATTAATTTTAGGAGGAAGTCATCATGAAACGTTTGCTGGCATGGATGGTCACGCTCGCGCTGTGTTCTCTGTTGTTATTGGGGCTCACTTTGGTTCGGATCAGCGACGCCACAGCGCGGGCGCCTCAGCAGTATCCAATCATGGACAAAGTGGCCGATAAGGTCATTATGAAATACCAACAGTCCACCTGCGAGCAGCTGTGGATGAAGAAGTCCGAAAAGGCCCCACCTACGGCGGAAGAACAGAAAGCCATCGCATTTCTGAAGAGCGATCCTCAGATGCGCGCGGCGTTTATCAACAAGGTTGCGCCCCCAATCGCCAACAAGATGTTCGAGTGCGGGATGATCCCATGAAGGTTCCGGCGCCTTTTCCGACGCAATTCGAGGTGTACGATGCTTCGACTCAATAAAATTGGCCAATTAGTGTTGATTGGGTTCAGTCTTTTCTTTGTAAGTTCCGGCCTTGCTGCGGCACAGGATAAGCCGCCACTCGCCAAGTCGAAAGCCGTATCACACAAGACCGCGCCAGCACCTCCTCTCGAGCTCGAGCCCAAGGCCATTGAAATCCTGAAGGCCACCAGCAGCAAGCTGGCCGGGGCGCACACGTTGTCGTTTACCGCGGTGGAGACATTCGAGAGTCTCAGCCGTCAAGGCGCTCCTCTCGTCTACTGCAATAGATTCGAAACGGTTTTGCAGCGGCCCAATAAGCTTCGCGTACTTCTGGAGGGCGACGGCCCTACCTCAGAGTTTTATTACGACGGCAAAATCGTTATGGCCTACGCGCCGGTGGAAAATCTTGTCGCCGTAGCTGACGCACCCTCCACGATCGATAAGACCCTGGAAGCGGTTTTCCATTCTGCGGGGATCTACTTTCCATTTACCGACATAATCGTCACCGATCCCTACGGCGACATGGCTCCTGGTTTGAAACATGCCTACTACGTCGGCCAATCCAAAATCGTGGGAGGCATTACCACGGACATCGTGGCCTTTGCCGGCAACGGAATCTTTGCGGAGATGTGGGTCGGCGAAGAAGACAAATTGCCCCGTGTAATCCACGCGATTTACCTCGACGACCCTGATCATCTACGCCACAACCTGGTGCT
>DATJOJ010000059.1:0-106832 GCA_035507035.1 Terriglobales bacterium
GAGTCCCAGCGAGCGTATCCCAAAATGGCAAGGGCGTTTCCGCGCAAATCATTCGCCCTCGGGCCCGGTACCGCGATGTCCAGAGCTCGTTGGCAATACCGAATTACCTCATCGAGGTGCCTAGCATTCAAATAAACGTTGGCAACGTTCATATAGAAGTACCTCATGCTATAGAGGTCATGAAACTCGACCGGGCGAGTACTCATGAATCGCTCGATCAATGCTGCGGTCACGGGAGCGTCTTTTAATACGGCTTCTCGATCGCCCAGATTGTCGGCCAAAACCATTCGATCATGAGCAATTGTGGTCGCGATAAAGAGCGCACGCTGATTTGTGGGATCCTTCAACAGCACAGGATCGACAAATGTCGAGGCTTTAGCAAGACTGGCTTCCGCTTCGCTGAATTGACCCAGGTTCGGAGACGTAGGATCGCCTTGCGCGTGCGCCACACGAACGTACGCATAGGCAATATCGAGCGCGAGATCCTTGTCGCCGTGAACGTCGCTGCCCAGGGAAGTCAGGTATTGCTGCGCATCGGATACGAGTTGCATTCGGACTTTTGTCGAACCCGGCAAGCCGCGGATGTCGTTATCGAGCGCAATGAATTTGTTTGCCAGTTGGCGCACCTGGGCGAATCTTCGTTCGGCAATTTTGCGTTCCCTATTCGCGACCAGCAATCCTGTAGTCAAACTTCCGATCACAAGCACGACCGCAGTTGCGCCCAATGCGGCTGACGCGCTATTACGGCGCAGAAATTTTTTGGTACGGTATGCAAAGGTGTCGGGCCGCACGCTAATAGCTTCATGCTTGAGATAGCGCTTAAGGTCGTCCGCGAATGCGGTTACCGATGAGTAGCGCTCCTGCGGATTCTTCTTTAAAGCTTTGCTGAGAATTGTGTCGAGGTCTCCACTTAACTGACGGCGAAGTTTCTCAGCAGTGGTGCTACGGTTCTCGGCAACATTCCCAGGACACGTGATTCCCGATGCTCGCGGGGCTTCGACTTCGACAATCGCTTTTACCAGTTCGGCTGGAGACTGCACGGCCGCACCGGCAGGATGCTGCCCCGTTAACAACAGGTACAGCAACACTCCAAGCGCATAGACGTCGGTAGCGGTCGTCACGTTTCCGTTGGTCACTTGCTCCGGCGCGGCAAATCGCGGTGTCAACGCACCAGCTCCCTCCAGCGTTAGCACGGTTGCCAACGCGGCATCCTCGGCCGCCAGCAGCTTGGCAATACCAAAATCCAGCAGCTTCACTTCTCCATCATTTCGTACTAATACGTTGGAGGGCTTAATGTCGCGGTGGACAATCAGATTGGCATGAGCATCTGCCACTGCGCTCAGGACATCGAGGAAAAGTGCGATGCGCTTCTCCACGTCGAGTTTGTGGCCATCGCAATATTGGTCGATGGCGACGCCGTCGACGTATTCAAGAATGAGATAAGGGTTTCCCTCCGTCGAAATGCCGGCATCCAGAAGTTCAGCGATATGAGGGTGAGCCAGTCGACCGAGAATGCTGCCTTCACGTTTAAAGCGCTCTTCTATCGCGGGACCTGTAAGCGAAAGGCGGACGAATTTCACGGCGGCTTGCCGCTCGAATCGGCCATCGCTGCGCTGTGCCAGCCAGACGCTGCCCATTCCGCCTTCGCCAAGTTGTGAAACCAGCGTGTACGCACCAACCTTCTGGCCTGCAAGTCCGCTACCGGCAGCGAAGACGGATTTCTCCAGGAACCCTTCCCGTGCCGCCTGCGCCTGCTCGTGCAGTAAACCTCTCACCATCGACGCGAGCTGTGCATCTTTTCTTTCTAAACCGGCCAACCATGCTGTGCGTTGTTCCGGAGCGATATCCAACACCTCATCGAGGTACGGGCTAACTTGTTGCCACTGATCTGGCGTGAGGGTTGACATCGATTTCTCACAGCGGACAATCGGTCCGCAAACTGCGATGCAGGTAGATGCGCGCTTTCTCCCATTTCCGCTGCACGGTTCGTTCGGAGACCCCTGCCATGTCGGCTATTTCGCCGAAAGAAAATCCGCAGAAGAATTTCAGATCGACAATCTGGGAGAGCGAGTTATCCACCTGGGCCAACTCGTCGAGAGCCTGGCTCATGCGCGTAAGCTCTTGGTCATTGTTAACAACGTCTCCGATATCGGTAGTGAGCGAAGTCAGTTCGAACCGGCCGCCGCGCTTGATTGCGAGTCGATTTCGCACATGGTCGATGATGAGTCCGCGCATGACTCGCGCCGCATAAGCCATGAACCGGCCGCGATCGGGAAAGGAATGGCCCTGTTGGGCGATCATGTCAAGGTAAGCCTCATGGATCAGCGTGGTCGCGCTGATGCTTACATCACCCTGCCTCGCGAGCTGTCGCTTGGCAAGCCGATGCAGCTCCCCGTAGAGAAGAGTGAAAAGCTTGGCTGCCGATGCTTCGTCACCCTGCTCTGCCAAGCCAATGAGCGTAGAAAGATTAGGGTCGATCGTCCCCATGACACCCTTAACACGGCGGTAGGCTCTCGCATTTCAAGGCAATAGTCAAGATTAAAAGCCCCTTCCTCTGGGAGCGAAATGCCTTTTGGTCCTGGTTGAACTCAGCGTGCATTTCAGGGCCGAACTGCAAAGGAATAGAATTGACCTCTGATGGCGGTGGTTTCCATCACCCGACTTCGCGTTCGCTCCTGGCGTTTCCTGCCGTGGTTCTTCCTGTATGCCCTCCGTTCTGCGCGGCAGGCTGCAAAGGCTGACGGGAACCTCGCCGCCAGGCTGTTGCGGGATCAACGAAATACGTTTTGGACTGGAACCATCTGGACCAGCGATGCCGCAATGAAACATTTCATGCTGAGCGGTGTCCATCGCGGCGCGATGCCCAAACTCCTGAATTGGTGCGATGAGGCTGCCCTGGTGCACTGGACGCAAGAAGGCAACGAACTACCTAGTTGGGCGGAAGCCTGCGCCCGCCTGGAGCGAGAGGGACGTCCATCGAAGATTTACCACCCTTCCCCGGCCCATGCGGCGCATAAATTTCCCGAACCGCGGGTCACGCGCGGGTCGGAATTTCGTCTGAAATAACACTGTCAGTCGTAACGGAATTACACTTCGAACTAAGACATTGAAACAAATGGCGACCGAACTTGTGTTAAAGTTCGCAACTGCAGCTGCGGTGTTGGAGAGGTAATGGAAGCCAGCCCCATTCTTTTTCGCGATTTGACTTATATCTTTCTGGCTGCCGTAATCGGCGGATTGGTCGCTTGGCGCCTTCGCTTGCCCGTCATTCTGGGATTTGTGTTGGGCGGAATCGTGATCAGCCCATTCACTCCAGGACCACAGCTTTCGGACCTGCACAGCTTCGAAGTGTTTGCCGAAGTTGGCGTCGTTCTGTTGATGTTTTCCATTGGCGTTGAGTTCTCGATTCCCGACCTGATGCGAGTGAAATGGGTTGCACTGGTGGGCGCGCCACTGGGCATCCTGGTACTTGTCGGCATTGCAGTTGGCGCGACGACACTTTTGGGTGGCAATGCGACCGAGGGTGCGGTCATTGGAGCCACCATATCGGTCGCGAGCACGATGGTCCTGGCTCGATTGCTCAGCGATGGCGGCAAGCTGAACACCCAGCTCGGCCGCATCATGATTGGAATCACGCTCGTGGAAGATCTGGCCGTGATCTGCATGACGGTGGTTCTCCCGGTATTCAGCGGTTCGGAGGAAGGCAAGTTGCTGAGAGCAGCATGGGCTCTCGCCAAAGCGGTGATCCTGCTGGTTCCTTTGGGCTGGCTCGCGATCAAGGTTATTCCCCGAATTCTTCGACAAGTAAAGATGACCTGCAATCCGGAGTTGTTCCTGCTCGTGGCCATCGCGGTGTGTCTCGGAACGGCTGCGCTGGCGCAGGCGGCCGGATTCTCGGTGGCGCTGGGCGCCTTTGTGGCAGGGCTCTCGATCAGCGGATCGGAAGACCTTCACGACGCACACACGCAACTCGTACCACTGCGGGATGCATTCGTCGCATTGTTCTTTGTCTCGCTGGGAACTTTAATCGACCCGCATGTACTCCTTAGTAGCCTGCCGCTGCTCGGACTGATGCTCTTGCTCATCGTGGTCGGCAAGTTGGTGGTATGGACCGCCATTGTTTGGTTGTTTCGGTACCCGTTTCATACTGCCATTGCTGTGGCTGCGGGACTGACTCAGATTGGCGAACTCTCGTTCGTAGTGGTGCAAGTAGCACGCTCGGCAGGGATGGTGGGAGAAAATGTTTTTAGCACGGCAATTGCGGCGTCCTTGCTTTCAATTTTGATCAATGTGTTTATCGTGAGAGCCGTGTTCGGGTGGGTAGGCAGAAGGTTCCCCGAGGCCGCCTGAACAAATGAATTCATCCCACCAGCGATTTGCGCCTACCAATGCTGCGTGCGAGTGACCAGGCTCCGCCTCCGGAAACGATCAGAAACAACAGACAGCACAGCATGGCAAAGTCGGTTCGCGCATCGCTGACCATGAACCAGAGTCCCTGATTAGGGCGAGAGAGTTCGGGAACCTTCGTCGTTGCGATTGCGGTTGAGATGATGACGAGCAGCGGAACTGACGCTAACCGGGTCCAAACACCAAACAGCACCATAAGGCCGCAAACGATTTCGAATGTTCCAACGAGATGTGCGGTGAACGCAGGATGAGAAAAGCCAATCCGGGTGAAGCGGTTCACTCCCATATTCGGGTCGATGAATTTTAGAATTCCCTGCGTGAAGAAAGTCAGGCCGACAGCTAACCGAATGAAAAGAATGCTTCGAGATTGAGAACTGAGGGTCGGTGACATACTCGCAGGCGATTCGCCTAAGCCGGGGGCAATTTTCGGCAGTATTCCTTGATGACGTCTCGCTGCCGCGGTTCCAAACCAACAAATTCAAAACCGTGGAGAAATCCCATACGATGCCGCACCACGGCGCGTACCACTTGAAGTTCTTCTTTTTCCGGAAGAGAAAACTCCACCGATACCATTTCTCCAGCTCGAAACTCACTACTAATGACCGCACCCAACCCATTCTCCGCAATCTCAAAGCAACGGCCATGAATCCGCAGGTAACCATCCTGGCCGAGTACTTTGACGATCACAGGAATCTCGGTGCGGTAGCGGGCAAAGCGACGCGTCGACGACTTATGCATTAGCCAATCACTCCGGGCAAAATCGTATTGTGTTTCCGGGACAGAATTATGTGCGTGCAACGCGACCCCTGAGAAGCCGCTCCTATGGTCACAAAAATGTGGCTGGATGCGCAAGGACTAACTGGGAACAAAAGGGAGGAAACGCGCCAGCATGTTGCCGGCGCGCCATGAGCGTAACCTTTAATTACAACTGTTGAACCTGAAGGAGGTGATGTGCGTAGTCCAATCGTTGCTCGAGCTACCACCGTTGACTTTGTTGTAATACTCCTGCGCATACCAGAATGTGCAATCATCGGCTGGATCGATGCTCATGCTGCTGTAATCGCCCCAACGATTGCCTCCATTCACCTGCACTGCGTTACCCACCACAACCACCGACGGCGCTTCCATCTTGCCCAAAGGATCATTAGGTGCACGACCGGTGTAAGCAATGCTTGGTTTCACGTTCGTAGGGTTCGTGGCACTCATCCCCATCGCAATATCGCCCTTTTTGTCCATGGCAATACTCGCCATCCATAGGCTGATCGTCGGGTGCTGATAAGTTCCCGATTGATACAGCTTGAAAGCGCTGCCTGGCGGCGTGGCGCGAAGTTCGTACCAGCGATTGGCCGAGGTTGCCGTGGAACCTGCGCCCGGCTGGACCGAATGAGCGACAACCATCGCCTCGTGATCGCCAAAATTACGATAGGCGAGGCGATGCATGAGCAGTCCGCTGAGTGAGTCGACTTTCTCACCGGGTGACGGCTGCGGAATACAAGCGAACACATTGCCGTCATCGCACAGCAGAACGAAGTTGGGTACGCTGATATTGTTAGGGCCGGTAAAGGTGGAGTTCTTGGGGTTCGTGAAGTCCACATGAAAATCGTATTCGGTCAACTCGTTCGTCATGTTACCCAAATCAACATAGTGAGCCGGAGCTCCAACTGGCGGAGCCGTAGTTCCATCGAAATCGGAAGGCAGGAAACCATAGTTCTCTGGATTCGGCGGGAAGCAGATCGCGTTGGCGTTTCCTCCCGAGAGCATAGAAGCGCGGTCCAGGGCGCAGGGCCGTGCTCCAAGAAATGCGTTCGTCGAATAAATATTGGCGGTGGTGTAGTAAGCGTCAGTCCAGACCGAATACTTCGGATAGTCGGTGAGGTTCGGGCCCTCGTTGAAAGCATAACGGTAATAACCGCCGGTAGCATCCGAGGTGGTCGAAACGGCGACGCATTGGAAGTCGTCTGTAAAGCTGAATGCCAGTTCGGTTACCAGCCAGCGCTGGGCTGCCTTGTCCCAAAGAACGACGGGATCGCCGCCCGGGCTGCTCTCGCACGGACCTCCGAATCCCGACCAGATCGCCGTAATCGGCGTGGCACCGAGGACGACGTTGCCGGTCGCCTTGTCGAATACTTCGAAAGCCACGTTAACGATCTCGACAAATTGGGTGCTGCCAACCGATCCATTCGTGTCCGGCGGAATCGCTCCGCCGCTGACTGAGGCTGTCATGGCATCGAAACTGAGCAGGTTGGTTGTGGAGACATCCGGCAGGAACTCGCGCTGTACTCCCGGATCGACGGCGCCAGCGCTTACATAATGTTTGCGTTTGGGCTCGAGCATTTCGGTGCGCTGCTGAGTTGGCACCGCATGTTTTGCCATTTGCCATAACGGCAGTGAGACATCGTGCTTGGCAGCGGGAATCACGAATGAATCTCGCTCAACGCTTTGAGAAAAAGCCGGAATAGCGAATAAGATAAGTGCGGTCAGGATTGACGAGCGCGTTTTCCAGTCGTTCATTTGCTCTCCTTGATTAAGACGTGCAGCCCGTGCGGGTGAACCTGCAGGAATCCCCTACATTCGGTCGAACATCATAGCGCAAAAGGCCGCCGGATGTGTCATTCAGGGGTGAGTCTTTCGCCTCTTGACCTGCTAAGCTGGAGACGTCCGAGCGCGGACCCGTAGCTCAACTGGATAGAGCAATGCGCTTCGAACGCAGAGGTTGGGAGTTCAAGTCTCTCCGGGTCCGCCAAATCCTCATAAAAATGGATTTCTATCGATCATCTTGCAAACTTTTGCTAATTTTGTGTAGTCCTTCGTCTTCGAGGCATAGGTCTGAGTTGCCTTTTCGCTTCGTCCGCACACGAGTTCATATCCGTTGAAACCGACTCAAAAATGTTGGCGTAAATAACTCTACCGTCGTCACTGCATTTCAGCCAATATCTGCAGATAACGGATGATGGCGTGGAATTCTCCCGAGAAACAGGCACGACGGTCACCGCTACGCTGCCACAACCAAAAATAGACTTGGAAGCACCCGGGGTTGCCTAACACGGATACCCTGAAGATCGAAGAACCGACTCTCTCAACTGCTCCACCATGTGCTTGTCATTCTTGGACACGACTATTTTGATGCCCAGCGCTTGCAAGTCTTCCTGGAGGACCTCGCCGTCGTAGGCTGTGAACAAGACGATCTCCGGCCTGGGGCTTAGTGCCACCAATTCACGCGCAGCCTCAAGCCCATTCATCACTGGCATTGAAACATCCAGAATGACGACATCGGGATGCAAACGGTTGGCTACATCCACTGCTGCTCTTCCGTTGGATGCCTCGCCGCAAACTTCAAGCTGCGGGTTTCCGTCAAGGCAGGAGCGAATTGCGCTTCGAACCGCGGTATTGTCATCGACAATGAGGATTTTGATCGCCATCTGGACATTCGCTCGCTCAAGGTGAGTTTCACGCAATCACAACGTCGATAGCAATCGAGTCAAGGTGGTAGAAACAGGCGCGGCTCCATCCGTGACACTGCACGGATGAGCACGGTCTAGCCGTAGTTCTACAGATAACCCCTCGCTTTTTCATAACACGATGACCGAGAAGACCGGTCTCCGAACGGGATTTTGTACGTCCCAGGCCGTATCACAATGGTTGTGACGCAATTGTAAAAATTAAGGGTAAAAGAACCGCCAGGCGCTTACCTGTAGGGTTCGTGGGTCGCCCCCGGAATCTTAAGCCTTCGCCCCAGGATTTAAATACCACGCTTTCCTCCTCTACAATCCTAGTGTGAAATCCTGGGACGTCATCGTTGTTGGTGGAGGCATCATTGGGCTGTCACTTTCGATTGCCTTACGCAAGCGCGGAGTGCAGGTGCTCGTGGTGGAGCGCGGCGAACCAGGCCAGGAAGCTTCGCATGCCGCTGCTGGGATGCTAGTCGATTGTCCCGACGAGACCCCTGCGGTGCTGCAGGCCTTGGCGACCGCCAGCGCGCGGATGTATCCAGAGTTCGCGCACGAATTGGAAGATGAATCCGGCATCCATGTTGACTTACGCGATCAAGGAGCGATCGTGTTTTCGCGAGAATCAGTCAACAAGAATGACTCGTTTCTTCCCTGTCCATTGTCTGAACTTGAGCCTGCATTAGCGAGTCCAGACGCGCCTGCAAAATTTCTCGAGGAACGTAGCGTCGACCCCCGCGCCTTGACGGCAGCCGCGCTAAAGGCGGCAAAGCATCGTGCGGTTGATATTTCCTCCGGTTCAACCGTCGCGGCAGTCCTTCTGTCGAATGGTCGAGCATACGGCGTGGCGACGGAGAAAACGCAATATGCAGCCGATGTGGTCGTCAATTGTGCGGGGGCGTGGGCGGGACAGTTGTCCCCGCATCACTTCCCTACCAGGCCGGTCAAAGGTCAAATGCTCGCAGTGGTTGGACCGCGCGTGCTTACGCACGTAGTGCGGACCGCGGAGATTTATCTTGTCCCCCGCAGCGATGGCCGAATTTTGATTGGCGCGACGGTCGAAGAAGCGGGCTATGACAAGCGCACCGATGCCGATACAGTCCAACGCTTACATCAGGCTGCAATTCGATTGCTTCCCGCGCTGCAACAGGCCCGAGTACTGGAGGCATGGGCGGGACTGCGGCCGGGCACGCCCGACGGTTTGCCGATTCTCGGAGAAAGCGAAACCCCTGGATATTTCGTTGCCACCGGTCACTTCCGCGATGGAATTCTGTTGGCACCGGTGACGGCTGAACTGATGGCGCGGGTGATCACGGGTGCAAAACCAGAGCAGGATCTTTCAGCGTTTTCTCCGGCTCGATTCGGTCAGTTGAAAGCTGCCTCTTGAGCAAACACACTTGAACGCGATAGGATTCAAAGCCATGCCCGTGAGTGCGCCATCAAAAACCGAATCTCTGGAACAAGTGTTCGATGAGCTTTACCGGCTTCTATCCCATTACTCGCCTCCGCTGAAGACGAAAAGCGGAACGGTTCGTGGTAAAAAAGATTTTCATCTTGCGATACCGAAAGCGGTCGTGGTTCCGGGAGCATATCAAGGCAAGCCAGTGGAAGTTGACTTGGCTGTAATTATCCTGCAGAGGGGCTATGTGGGCTTTTACTTCATGCCAATTTATATGGAGCCCGCACTAAAGGAGAAACTGTCACCATCATTCACCAAGCTTCTGCAGGGCAAGACCTGCTTCCATATAAAACAGCTCGACGCAGATCTCCTCAAGCAGATTAAAAGTGCACTTGAGGAAGGAATAAGAAACTACAAAACTCGCGGCTGGTTGTAAGACTTCACGATTCCGAGTCAAATCCAGGACAAATGAGAACCGGCAGGCGCGGATATTTCGGGGAAATGCGAGTCCGTTTCAGCCAGAGCGCAGCGATAGAAGACCGATCCACGATCGGACTCCGTGCGCCGCGAATGAAGGCAGCGCAAACAAAGGCCAACTCGATCTGACTCCCATTTTGGCTCTGGACGCTCCATTTCGTCAGGATAAATGAAGTTGGGAAGTCGTTCCGAGGCACTCGCCTAAGTCACTTATCTGCAAATATTTGCATCGCTTCGTGGTAACTACAGTAACTCAGGTCACGGCTAACGTAATCAATCCACAAGAGTTAGTGGCACTTCAGGGCCATTCCGCCCGGCTGCCTGGATGCTTTAGTACTAGTACGAGTGGCCGATACCGGCCCTTCACTAAAGTCATGAAAAACAATAGGCTCCGCTCGAAGCTAAAATCCGGATCGGCCATTTTGGTGCTTTTGCTTTTCAGCGGTGGATCGGCCTTTGCGCAGCAGTTTACGCTCGCCGCATACCACACCGAAAACATTGAGCCGGCCCCGCCGGCCCCGGCCATTCAGCCGGCGCAGTTCCCCGGAGCTACGGAGGGTCACAAGTTTTTTGACCGAGAAAACAAATTGTTATTCGCCGCCACCACTGCAGCCGCGGCTGCCGATTTTGCAGTGACTTACCAGAATTTGCAAAGCGGCGGCAAGGAACTGAATCCTGTCACCCGCCTGTTCAGTGGCAGCACGGCTGGACTGGCCGTCAATTTCGCAGGCGAAACTGCGGGCGTGGTCGGTTTGAGCTACTTCTTTCACAAGACAGGACATCACAGACTGGAACGTCTGACGCCTATGGTAAATGTAGGCGCCTCGGCGGTAGCCGTGGCTTACGGTTTGTCGCATAGATAAGCGTTTGGATCCTTCTTTCGCCCGGCTTTTTCTCTCACTGGGCGCTTTTCACCATGGTTTTTCCGGAAAACCGAGCTTCCCTTTCGTCGGGTATCGAACTATAATCTCCCAAATTCTGGCAACCGGTTACTAACGTTCAATAAGCGTTGTGAAATGGGCCATGGTATTTGGCTCTCTCGACCAGGGTCGGTTCCCAACCGATAATCGCTTTCGTGGATGGGGTATTCAGATTTCGGATGACGTGTGCCGAGGCGCTCCTTGCGGGCCTATGCCTGTTAGTGCTAACTGGCTGCTCCGGCGTTTCGTCGGGCGGCGGCCAGCAAGGTCCGCCGAACAATCCCTCGGCCGGAACATTGGCGGTTTCGCCGACTTCTCTAAATTTCGGAAATGTGGCCGTGGGCAACACTTCATCGCTTACCGGCACCTTGACGGCGAGCTCGGCGGATGTGACGGTATCGTCGGCAGACTGGACGGGTTCGGGTTATTCTGTGAGCGGAATTACATTTCCGGTTACGATTCCAGCCGGTCAAAGCGCCAAATATACTGTGAGCTTTACTCCGGGCGCATCAGGCTCATCTCCCGGCAGCGTAAAATTTCTCAGTAATGCTTCCGATTCGACGCTGAGCCAGAGTTTCTCCGGTGATGGCGCGCAGGGACAACCCGGAGTCCACAGCGTGGCGCTTTCGTGGAACGCTAGCACTTCAACTGTGATCGGTTACAACGTTTATCGCGGAACTCAGAACGGCGGGCCCTACTCTAAGCTAAATTCAACGCTGGAACCCGCAACTGCCTATACGGACACCACCGTGCTCAGCGGCACAACCTATTATTACGTGGCGACGTCGGTCGACTCGAATAACGTTGAGAGCGTTTTTTCGAATCAGGCCGTCGCGCAAGTGCCCCAATAATTCAGCCGCCATCAGACTGATTCGCGGAAGAGATCGCCGGACGTAAATTTCCTTCTGACTGAGCGCTTTTTGGGTCCCGCAAAGCCCAAAGCAACAGAAAGATCACCGCTAGCGCGAGGCTTAGGAAGATCACGCCGCCATTATGGTGAAGCTTGCCCGTGAGGAACGCAGGGTCAACGCGAGTTCCCAGCATTGCAATGGTGAAAATGCGCAGACCATTTTTCGCCACAGATAAAGGAATCGCAATCCCGATGACGAAAGTCTTTCTCCAAGGTGAACGCAAAAATAACTGGGCCAGAACCATGGTCGTGACCAGCAAAATCATCGAGGATCGAATACTGCTGCACTCCTGAGCGACTTCAACGGTTAGACCGGGAATCGTCACCCGCACTCCGTCTTGGGTAACCGGAACACCGACAACGGTAAACAATATTTGTGCCGCATAGGCAGAGCCCTGCTGCAACCAAGCGATGATTGTGTCAAGGACTGAGGTGGGGAGCGGTACCATCCAAAATAAAAAGCATAGGGGAAAGAGAAAAGACTTCGCTAGCCGCGTTCCAAAGGATGCGATGAAGCTGCCGAGCCACCACAGCACGAGGGCTAGTGTGCTTATAGAGAGTTGTTCGTCCGTCCCAAGCGCAGTGGATTCCCATTTCAGGAAGGCCGCAAGCAACAGGGCGACGACTAAAAGGATCGACCCTGCCCGCCAGCTGGGTTCTACTTGCAGTCCCTTGCTCGGCCATTCGAGACAAATCACCGCTGCAGAGATCGGAAGAATCAGCAGTATGTGAGTGTACGCATCGGTGGTCCATGCGAGAGAACACAAAGTCAACAATGTGCGTGCACCGAGGACAAGTGAGATCGCGAGAAGGAAGAGGAACCACCAAAGACATCGCGGGTTTGTGAATTCTTCCTTGCGCACTGAAAACATATGTGACAAAAAT
This sequence comes from Terriglobales bacterium, assembly GCA_035507035.1. Lineage (GTDB taxonomy): Bacteria > Acidobacteriota > Terriglobia > Terriglobales > Acidobacteriaceae > DATJOJ01. Next base: position 12,445 of record DATJOJ010000059.1, read on the forward strand.
CACAGACGATACGGTCGTCGAAGCGGATATTGGTCTGGAGGTGGCAATCGTGCTCCAACTCCCCCATCTGGTCGAGGCCTTGTTAGGTTTCTATGCCGTCCTCTCGGTTCTGTTCGTTTATTGTTCCTGCAAGCCCAGCTGCCGAATTTGCCTTTATCGCGGCGTTTGTCCGATGCGGCGACGCGGATTGCCTCAACTTCTGCTGAAACCCATTTGTATCACGGCAAAAAGGCGCTGGACAGTAAGTAGTCCGGCGCTCTACTTTCCAGATTTGCCACGATTGGGTTGACGAAGCAAGCTTGCAACAAGTTCACTCAGCCTACCAACGGCAGTTGCAGGATGGCTTCGCAGCCCTTTTGTTGCTCACGGTTTCTCAGCGAAAGCGTGCCGCCATGGGCTTCTGCGATCTGGCGGCTTAACGCCAAGCCGATCCCCGATCCTCCGGGCTTGGTGGTAAAGAAAGGAACAAAGAGATTCGCCGGATTGGCGATTCCCGGGCCTTCATCCTGCACGAAAAGATTGATCCAATTTCCATTCTTCACCCAGCCCACTGTCACGACACCCCCTTTATCGAGCGAGGCATCGACCGCATTGCGGATCAGATTAATCAGTGCTTGCTGCAATTGATCGGGGTCGACGCTGACGATGATCTCAGGACCAGGTTCAATCTCGATGAATGCGCGTGTCTCGAGTCCAGCAGCCGTTCTGACAAGCGTTCCCAAGTCAACGGGGCGAAGCTGAGGCTTGGGAAGGCGAGTAAGGCGAGAATAATCCCGCATGAATCGGCTCAAGGCGTCGGAACGCTCGGCGATCACTCGCAGACCGCGGCGCATATCGTCCTCCCAATCGGGAGCACGAACTTCGCGCTTCATGGCATCTTCCAAGCTAGCGGCAATCGAGCAAATGGGAGCGAGGGAATTGTTTAACTCGTGACCGAGAACTCGCACCAGGCGTTGCCAAGCCTGCCGCTCCTCCTCGCGCAATGCTCGACTGAGATCGGCGAGAACGACCAGGTAATGAGGTCTACCTTCCTGCCGGAATACCGAACGTCGGAACCCCCAGCGACCGGATTGTCCCGGGAAACTTTTTTCCAGCGTACGAGCGGATTCGCCCTCAAGGCACTCGAACAGATCTAGTTCCTCCGCAGTTTTTCCGAGAAGGCGCTCGGAATTTTGCGCCATTAAACGCTCGCCCGCACGATTGACCAGACGCACACGGCGATCACCATCGAATGCAAAGACGGCAACGTCGATCTCGTTCATCACAACAGTTAGAAGAGCACTGGCTTCCATCGCGCCCAAACGCTGCGCCCGTAGCATCTCTGATAGCGTGTTGACTTCGAGCATCAACTCGCCCAAAGCGTCGCCGGCGTCTGCGCCGCGCACACGAAATGAAAAATCACCCTCGCGCAGCGCGGATTGCATATTGGAAAGCGTTTGCAGAGGGTGAACGACTGACGACCGTACGGCAAAGGCGAATCCCAGCCAGGCCACGACCATCAGGAAAACCAGGCTCCAACGAGTGCTCGATTCGTGATCTCCTGCCCAGAGCAGGATAGTAGCAATCAGAATGGCCAGCGCGCCCGATCCAAGCGCCAGTAGCAGGATTCGATTTTCGTGATTGAGATGGCGATGCTTATGTTTCGGCCGCGAGTGAGTTCGTGGCGCAGAAGTAACCGCGCTTACGGCTTGAGTACGAGACTCGTTAGCTGCTCCCGATTCCATATTTCTGCAGCCGGCGGTAGAGTGCGCTCCGGCTCAAGCCCAGCGCTTCGGCGGCCTGGCTGATGTTTCCGCTGTAACGATCGATTGCTTTACGGATTAAAAGAGATTCGACTTCCTCCAGGCTGAGCTCTTCAAGCCGCTGCGTGCTTTCGCGGGGTGCGCGCAGGCTGAGGTCGCTGACCCGCAGTGTATCACCGCTTGAGAGCAACACCGCCCGCTCGATCGCATGGTCCAACTCGCGCACGTTGCCGGGCCACGCGTACTCCAACATAGCTTGCATCGCGGCAGGATCAAATGTATTCGCAGGCTTGCGATAGCGTTCGGAATAGCGATGGAGAAAATACATGGCCAGGAGAGGTATATCCTGACGGCGGTCGCGCAGCGGCGGTAGCTGAATCTCCACGGTGTTCAGCCGGAACAAAAGATCCTGGCGGAAGCGGCCGGTCGCGACATCCTGATTCAGATCAGCATTTGTCGCTGAAATAATTCGGACGTCGACGCGGCGAGTTTGCGAGGAGCCGACCCGTTCCATCTCTCCGCTTTCGAGGACGCGCAGCAGCTTAGCTTGCTGGGCCAGTGGAATGTTGGCGATCTCGTCCAGAAACACAGTTCCACCATGCGCCAATTCGAAGCGGCCAATGCGATCCACTTTTGCGTCGGTAAAGGCCCCTTTGACATGGCCGAACAACTCGCTTTCAAAAATTCCTTCGGATAACCCCCCGGTGTTCACCGCAACCAAGGGCCGGGAGGCGCGATTGGAGATCGCATGCAGGGTTCGTGCCACAACTTCTTTGCCGCTGCCGTGCTCGCCCGTGATGAGAACGTTTGCGTCCGATGGACCGATGCTGCTAATCAAACGCAATACGGGCTGCATAGCATCGGCATTGGCGATGAATTTCGGCAAACCTTCGGCGCGCAGCAAACGATTTTCGGCTTCCAGTCGCTGGCTGCGGCGCAAAGCGCTGCCAAGTTCGATCTGAGTCCGAAGCGTGGCCAATAGACGCGCGTTTTCCCAGGGCTTTTGAATGAAGTCGCGAGCGCCACGCCGCATAGCTTCCACTGCGAGTTCCACACTCCCCCAAGCCGTCATTACGATAACCGGCAGTGTACTGTCGACGGCTTGAATGCGGGAAAGCAGATCGAGTCCTTCCTCGCCCGAGGTAGTGTCGCGCGCGTAATTGAGATCGATGAGAACGGCGTCAAAGTCATGCGAGGCGAGCGCGTCGAGCACCCCGGCGGGAGAAGTTGCCGCTTCAACGGCAAACCCTTCGGGCTTCAGCAACAAGCGCAGCGCTTCCAAGACATCCCGTTGATCGTCCGCGATCAACAGTCGAACACCGGCGTGACCTGTTGAAGAGACCGTCGAAGAGCGAGAGGTCGGCTTATCTTTTTCCAGGTTAGAGGTGACTGGATTCAATTCTGATCGCTCCTTGGCTGTTCTACCGAAATCTCTGCCCGGGGCGCAACCCCGGAGAAGCGAGGCAATCCCCGAACTACTCCTCGCTCAGCATCCATCATTTCGATGCCGCTATGCGCCAGGGTCAAACCGGTCGCGCGATCGAGTTCGACGCGAGACTTTTCATAGGTAGACATCGCCGACACAAAATTGGATTCGGCTTGCGCAAGATCGCGTTGCGCTTGTAACACTAGATTACTCGTTGAGGCACCCAGCGTTTTTTTCTTTTGCTCGATGTCGAAGGTTTGTTGCGCCAAATCGCGCGCCTTGCGGGCCGCCTCCACGCGAGAGCGGTTTTGGATCAGTGCAAACTGAGCGTTGCGCACTTCTATTCCAATCTGATTCTGCAACTGCTGCAAGTGCAATTGCGCCTGACGGTATTCGAGTTGAGAGCGGATCTGGTCGGCCTGAGCAGCGCGATTTCGCAGCGGGATCGAAATGTTAAAACCCACGGCGTAATCCGGAGAGTTGTTTTTGAAAAGATCGTTGAAGGCGGAGGAATATCCTCCAGTTGAGGCCGAGCCGCCGTTGTCGGTGCCAAAGGGAGTTTCCACGCCGCCAAGCCCATACGTCCCGTACCACGCGACCAGGTCCACCTGCGGTCGAAGTGCGTTGGCCGCAGCTTTGCGGGTAATCTCGCGATTGCTCAAATCCATCCGCGCTTCGGCTAGCTCCGGACGGTGTTCCTGGGCGTCCCCGATCAAATCTTGAATGGGCGTCACCGGCTCCTTCTCCGGAATGCTCATGGTGTCCGTAGGAGTGACGGGAGCCGAAGCGAGGACCGGATCGCTCAGGTCGCGGGTTACGGCATTCTTGATCAGCAACTCCTGCAATTGCAGTTCGTTTTGCGAGAGTAACAAATCCTGACTCGCCGATGCTTCTTCACTCTCAGCCTTCATTACCTCCATGGGAGCAATCGCGCCGATCTTTACTTGCTCGCGATCGTCAGAAAGGGTTTTTTCTGCCAACTCCAAGGATCGTTCTTTAACTTTGACATCTTCATACGCATTGACGAGGTCCCAATAAATGTTCTCGATTTGCGAAACTGTGGCGATGACCTGCTCCCGAAAGGCTACGTCGGAAATTTCACGATTATTTCGAGCGATGCGAATGTAGCGCAGATTCGGCCCGAAACCGAAACCTGCCAGAAGGTGCTGGCGAAGCTGCAAGCGGAAACCGGTATCCAATTCAGGGGAAAGGAAAGTAAACGCGCTGTTGCTGGTGATACGGTCATTGTTAAAGGTAACGCTCATCAGAGTTCCAGAGGCAAAACCCTGGCTGTAATTGAAATTCGCAATTCCGGTGTTTTGCTTCAACGTCGGAACACCATAGAGGACTTGGCTCGATTCCGGAAACGCGGCGTGATCAAGATTCAACCCTCCGCCGACGATGGGGTCGAAATTGTCGATGGGAGTGCCAGTGCCCAGAGTCGATTGCACCAGGCCTGACGCACCAGTACCCGCGCCACCCGCGCCGCCGGACGTTCCGCCCGCTCCCGCTCCGGGCGCGCCGGTGCCAAAACCTCCAATACCGCCGCCCGGAGTTCCCTGCACCAGTCCAGTTGCCACGCCGCGAACAGCCTGCCCGGACTTGGCCCGCATGATGTCAGTATCGGCGATGGAGAGATTGAAGCGCGCAATCGCGAGATCAAGGTTGTTTTCCAGCGCGAGCGCGACCGCGTCACTCAGCGATAAACTCAGCTTGCCATTTTTTAGGAGAGTTTCAACCCTGGGTGCATTTCCGAAGCTCGGCGGAGGCACTTGGTGCGCCAGATAAGGGCCGAACGGATTCGGGAAATGTCCAGTCGGCTTGGAATAGTCCGTCAGAGTCTGGGCCGACGCCGTGAGAGATAGCGATGCGAGGAGAACGCACGCGAATTGGCCGAGAAAGAATACTTTGTTTCTTTGCCTCATGAATTGAATTGAGTTAAGAATCATGACTCTCCGTTCTGGTTCTTTGACTATTCATAGCGCAGCGCTACCATGGGATCGACTTGCGCAGCTTTGCGCGCAGGCAAATAGCAGGCCAGCAGCGCCACCGCACTCAACAACAAGGCCACAAGGCCGAACGTGATCGGATCCCTACTACTCACACCAAACAAAAGGCTTGCCATCCAGCGCGTAAGCAAACAAGAAGCAGCGAGTCCGATTGCCACACCGAGAAGCCCCAAACGTAGGCCTTGGGACAGAACCAATGTCAGAACGTTTTGCCTGCTCGCACCCAACGCCATGCGAATGCCGATTTCGCGTCGACGCTGCGCCACCGCGTATGCCGTAACGCCATAGATTCCGAGAGCGGCCAGACCCAGCGCCAAACTGCCGAAGATTGCTAAAAGAAGCGTAGAGAAAATACGCCGCGAGAGGGATTCACTGAGGTAGCGCGTCATAGGCTGAACCGCAGAGAGTGGCAGGTCTTTGTCGACCGAGTGAATCGCCGCTTCGACGTCCGAGGCCATTGAGAGCGGCGCAGCCTGCGTGCGAACGACCAGCGTCATTGCCTGATAGGGACTCTGCGATGCCGGTTCAAAGGCTTCGGGCAACTGTTGCGCATCCGGGCCGTCCTGTTTGAGGTCGCCTACGACGCCGATGATCTCGCGGTACGGGCCATCATCCTGCGGGAATCCCTGCTTGATTCGTTTGCCCAGGGGGCTCTCATGCGGCCACCACAGATCGGCCAGGGTCTTGTTAATGATGATCACCGGCGGGCTGCTGGGAGTATCGATATCGCTGAATTGTCTTCCTGCCAGTAAAGGTATTTTCATGGTTCGGAAGTACATGGGATCGGCAGCATTGAACACGGACGACGGTATCTGGCTCTGCGACGGAACGGGACGATCTGACACGAGATAGACCGAAGTCCAACATGTTCCCACCAGTGGCGGACACATGACCGCGCTTGCGGAAACGACGCCTGGAAGCGACCGAACCCTGTCTAGCGCCTGATCCCAGAATGTTCGTATCCTTTCTTCTGTTTTGTATTGCTGAGATGGAAGCAGAACGTCGAGCGCCAAAATATGATCAGCCTCGAATCCAGGATTGACCTGCTGAGCTCGGAGCAGGCTTCGAACGAGCAGTCCGCAGGCGGCCACCAAGACGACTGCCAGTGCTACCTCGGAAACCAACAGGCCGGCGCGCAACTTTTGGCGTCCCCGAGCTGCCGTCGATGTCGCGCTTCCCTCTTTCATTACGACGTTTACTTCGGTTCGCGCGGAATAGAACGCTGGGGCCATTCCAAACAAAATGCCCGTCAGAGCAGAAATGAGGAACGTGAAGAGCGCAACGTTTTGATCGACAGTTGTATCGCCAAGCCTCGGGACATCTTGCGGAGCCAGGTGTAACAATGGTCGCAAGACTTGCGGAGCAATTGCCAAACCCAGGGATCCGCCTATCAACGCGAGCAAAATGCTCTCGGTGAGCAACTGGCGGACGATCCGCCCGCGTGCAGCACCAATCGCAGCTCGCACAGCAAACTCTTTTTGCCGGGTTGTAGCGCGCGCCAGCAGCAAGTTGGCGACATTGACACAGGCAATCAGCAACACGGAGGCGACCGCAGCCAAGAGCGTGTAGAACAGGGTGCGCCAGCCCGAAATCCGGCTTTCAAAAAGAGGGGTGATCAACGCTCTTTCGCCGCTATTGGACGCCGGATATTGCTGCTCCAAGCGGCGCATGATGGTGTCCATCTCATTCTGGGCAGCCTTCTGAGAGACGCCCGATTTCAAGCGTCCGACGACCAACAATCCAGGATGGTTCTCGCGATTAATCCAAGCTGCTCTTGCTCCTTCGAGGCCGATAGGGAGATAAACGTCCATGTGCTGTTGAAAGTACTTGAAATCCGCAGGCGCGACGCCTACGACCGTGAACGATTCGCCGGAGAGGGTGATTTCGCGGCCCAAAACAGACCGATCTCCGCCCAGGAGATTTCGCCACAGGCCATAGCTCAATAAAGCGGTCGGAGCAGCACCCGGTTTGTCCTCAGCTTGAGTGAACGTTCTGCCCAAAATCGGTTTGACGTCAAGAATTGAAAAAAATGGAGCGGAAACTTCGGCGCAGCGCAGCAAAACCGGCTCACCGTATCCGGTCAGGGTTCGATGAACATCGTGATAGGAGGCGAGCGCTTCAAACGACTGGTTCTGCGCTTGCCAATCGAGGAAATTCGGCCAGGCGACACTCTCACGACCGCTGTGTTCCTGATATTCGTCCAGAACCATCAAGTGGTCAGGTTCGGGATAGGGAAGACTCTTCAGCAGCACAGCCCGCACAACGCTGAAGATCGCTGTGTTCGCCCCAATCCCGAGGGCCAGGGTGAGTACTGCAATGGCGGTAAACCCCGGGCTCTTGCGCAACATGCGCAAGCCGTAGCGAACGTCTTGGATCAGGGTTTCCATCAATTCCTCACTCGTAACGCAGCGCCTCCATGGGATCTACTCGCGCTGCGCGCCGCGCCGGGACATAGCAGGCCAACATCGCGATAATCGCCAGGAATAGAATCATGCCGCCGTATGTCACGGGATCACTAGCGCTCACTCCAAATAACAATCCGGTCATGAGCCGCGTGAGCAATAGAGCTGCGGCAATGCCGAATCCAACGCCGATCAACAGTAGCTTCATGCCTTGACCAACAATCAAGAACAGCACATCTTTCTGTAACGCCCCCAGTGCCATGCGAATACTGATTTCGCGGGTCTTCTGCGAGACACCGTACGAGAGAACGCCGTAAACCCCGATGGAAGCAAGGAGCAGGCCGAGCGCCGCCAGACTAGCGAGCAGCACCGCTGAGAATCGGCGTGAAGCCACTGAGCCCGAGATCACTTGATCCATGCTGGCGATGTTTGAAGCTGCTTGATCAGGATCTATCTTCAGAATTTGCTGTCGAACTTCGCCCGCCAAACTCAGAGGATCCGATTGGGTCCTCACCACCAAGGTGAGATACCCATTCCGATATTGAGCAAGCGGCAGATAAATCTGCATGGTATGCGGCGCACCCAAGCTCGCTTGCTTTACGTCTTTCGCAACGCCGACAACGGTGCGCCACGGCTGCGGGCTTTCATCGAACCCGGGCACCTTGACGCGCCTGCCGATCGGGTCCTGATTCGGCCACCAGCTTTGTGCCGCTGTTTCCGAGACCATCACGACCAGGGGAGCATTTTCATCGTCGGCTTCCGTAAACAGGCGTCCACGCATCAAACCGATCTGTACCGCCGCCAGGTACCCGGGGGTCACAATGTAGCGCTCGGGATAAGGCATTTCACCCGGTCCGTAATTCAATCCCTCCGGTTGCACTCCAGCCGTGTCGAAATTGGCGCCGAGCGGCAAGGTGCTCACGGCGCCCGCAGACTCCACGCCGGGCAGTTCCTTAATGCGTGCCAACAGTTCGCGATAAAAAGCCAGCGGCTTCTCGCTTCCGAGTGGATATTTCGAAGACGGCAGCCCGATATCCATGGTCAGCAAGTGATCCGAACGGAAGCCGGGATCAACAGCGAGTAGCTTGCCGAAGCTGCGCAAGAGCAACCCCGCCCCGGCAAGCAGAACTAACGCGACAGCGATTTCGCTGATTGCCAAAGCCTGCCGAAGATTCTCGTGCTGTGAACCAGTACTCCTGCCGCCTTCCTTGAGCGCTTCGTTCAAAGTAATGTTTGATATTCGCAAGGCCGGAATCAAACCAAACAGGATCCCGGTGAGCAAGCTGATCCCCGCTGTAAACGCAAGCACGCTCGCATCGACGGATACTCCTACGAGTTGAGGAATGAATGCGCTGCCAATCGCCACGATCAGGCTTGTGCTCAAAACTGCTAGCAGAATCCCGAGCGCACCACCAAAAAATGCCAGGAGGACACTCTCGACCAACACCTGTTGGACTAAACGAGCACGTCCCGCGCCTAGGGCAGAACGGATCGCACACTCTCTCTGGCGGCTAATAGCGCGCGCTAACAGTAAGTTTGAAACGTTGGCGCAGGCGATCAACAGCAAGAATCCGATCGCGCCTAATAAAACCAACAAGGCTGGACGCAATCCTGCGGCAATATCATCCTGCAGCTTGACGACGCGCACCCCAGTCGTCGAGTAGGCCTGGGGAAACTGCTTGGCGAGCCGATGATTGATAATTTGCAGATCGGATTCCGCCTTTCGGACCGTAACCCCTGGCTTAAGGCGCGCAATGGCACGAAAATGTCGCGACAGTCTTTCGTTGTCATCATGCTTCTCCGCCGCAGGCCGGTAGAACTGGGCCGGACCATCGACGAGGGTTGAGGGCAGCATGGGAAAATTCTTCGCGGCAACACCAACCACCGTGTATTGCTTGCCGCTTAAGCTGACCTGCTTACCGACAATCTGGGAATCGCCGCCAAACCGGCTCTGCCATAACCCGTAGGTAAGAATGATGACTTGATCTTTACCTTCAATTTGTTCTTCCGGGAGAAAGTCGCGGCCCAACACCGGCCGCGCCCCCATTAAACTGAAGTACCCATCGCTTACCTGCACCCCTGGAATGCGCGCTGGATCGCCGTTCCCGGTAAACGTTGCGCTCCAGTCGGCAAAGGCAACTACGTTTTGGAACGAATGGCTCTGAGTGCGGTAGTCGTCGATATCCGTGTAGGAAAGTTGATCGCGAGCGCTGCCTTTTTGCTCATCGCTCCAGATCAGCACAAGCTGCTGTGGATTCCTATAGGGCAACGCGCGTATAAGCACCGCATTCACGACGCTGAATATCGCCGTGTTGGCACCGATGCCAAGCGCTAGCGTTAACACCGCCACGAAGGTAAACCCCGGGCTCTTGCGCAACATGCGCAGGCCGTAGCGAAGATCTTGAAGAAGGGTTTCCATGACTATCTCGCAACTGCTGCAGGACTATTTGCCTGCGGATTGGCCGGATCGCTGGTGATCCATCCGTCGAATAATTGAATCGTGCGATGCCCGTACGAAGCGTTGACCTCAGAATGCGTCACTTGAATAATGGTCGTACCCTCGTCGTTCAGCCGCTTGAACAGCTCCATGATTCCCTTGGCCTGACTGGAATGCAGATTGCCGGTTGGCTCATCGGCTAGAATCAATTTCGGATTTCCCGCAACCGCGCGCGCCACACCAACAAGTTGTTGCTGCCCTCCGGAAAGCTGGCTGGGAAATAAATCTTTCTTGCCGACGATCTGAAAGCGATCCAGAATTTCGCCGACCATGCTTTGGCGTTGTGATCGAGAAATGCTGCGATACGAAAGAGGAACGTCGAGGTTCTCGTACACCGTGAGATTGTCGAGCAGATGATAACTCTGAAATACGAATCCGATATATTTCCGGTTCAGTTCGGAACGCTTCCTTCGATCCAGCTTATGCACGGCCTGGTCGAGGAGGTAGTATTCACCTGTCCAGTTGTCATCGAGCATGCCGACGATGCTCAGCAGTGTCGATTTTCCCGAACCCGATGGTCCCATCACCGTCAGGAATTCGCCTTCGCGAATATCGAGATTGATGCGCCGCAACACATACGTCACTCCAGCGCCGGTTTTATAGGTTCGCTCAATGTTGCGAAGCTGAATCATCTCTCACCCCATCTGAACTCAACCGCACTTCCCGCCTCATTCCTCGCGCAACGCGTCTACGGGATCAAGGCGCGTGGCACGGCGCGCCGGAATGTAACAGCCCAACAAGATCATCGCCAGTGCAATTGGAGGAACGAAAGTAAAAGTGGAAACATCCCGTGCTCCAACCTGAAAAAGCAGGCTTTGCATCAGCCGCGTCAAGGCAAAAGCGCCCACGAGCCCTACCACGACGCCTGCCAGCGCCAACTTCGCGCCTTGTCGCAAGATCAGTTGCAACACATTGCCCTCGGAAGCACCTAACGCCACGCGGATACCGATCTCGCGCGTCCGTTGCGCCACGGAATATGCCATGACGCCATAAATGCCGACACCGGCAAGGACCAGGGCCAAGCCCGCAAAGCTGCCGATCAGCCACATATCAAAGCGGCGTAGCGAACCAGAGTCCGCGACCATCTCTTCCATGCCCTTGACGTCATAAAGCGGAACGGAACTGTCAATTTCGCCGACTGCGGTGCGGATCGAACCCAGAAGACCAGAAGAGTTCTGACTGCGCACCGCGATGCTCATGTTTCCTTCAAGTAAGAGTAAAAACGACGGAGGAATTTGAGCGTAGGGATAGTAGGCGGTTGGCTCGACATCGGTGATATCCGCAGCCCAGTGACGAACGTCGCTGGCGACGCCTACAACCGTACACCACTCTCCCCCCGGCATCTCGGGCTTGAGTCGCTTGCCCAGCGCATTTTCGTTCGGCCAGTAAAGCTTCGCCAGGCTTTGGCTGACAATTGCAACTTTCGGCGACGCTGCCGAGTCGTGCTCGTTGAATTCGCGTCCGTTGAGCATTGCGATTTGCAGGCCGTTGAAGTAATCCGGCCCGACGACACGAAGGCGGGTGACGATGGGAATTTGCGAAGGCGGAGGGGGCGTTCCCTCAATGCTGATGGCGAGTGACGGATCGGTGCCGCTCATCGGGAGATTGCGCGCCAAAACCGCTGATTGCACTCCTGGTACTGCGCGCAGGCGATCAATCACTTGCTGGTAAAAAACCGGAATGCGATCTCCGGTAAACTGCGCCGGAGAAGCCAGGCGGAACGTCATTACCCCGCTCGGATTGAATCCTGGGTCGATCTTTTCCGTCCGCCACAAACTCTTAAGAGACAACCCCGCGCCAATCAGCAAAATCGACGCCAATGCAGTCTCGGTTACAACCAACATAACCCGATGCTTTCCCAACCCACCGCTGCTGCCTCGCGATCCTTCTTTGAGGGCTTCGCTGACATTCACTCGCGAGTAATCCAGCGCGGGCGCGACACCGAACAAGACTCCCACAACGCCACAGAGCAGAGCCGTATAAGCGAGAACTGTGCCGTCGATGCTGATCGCGTCCACTGACGGAATGCTGGAGGGGTGAATTGCTCGTAGAACTCTCAATGCAACCCAGGCCAAGCCAATACCCACCACTCCGCCGACAACTGATAACAGAATGCTTTCTGTCAGAAACTGCCGGATCATGCGAATCCGTGCAGCCCCGAGCGCTGTACGAATGGAAATTTCGCGGCGGCGCATAGTGCCCCGCGCAAGCAGAAGATTCGCCACGTTCGAACACGCAATCAGCAGTACAAAGGCAACCGCACCGAGCAGCAAATACAGCACGGGCTTCACGTCGCCGTAAAGGAAGTCGGCCATCGGCTGCAACGTTGTTCCAAATCCGCCTTCGCCTGTCGGATCCTGCGCCTTCAATCGGGCCGCCATCCCGTTCAAGATTGCCTGAGCTTGTTCTTGGCCAATTCCAGGCTTCAATCGGATGAAGCCGAACAACCAGTGAAGATTTCGAGCCGAGGCTTGCGCGTTCGCGGATTCGAGTTGTAATGGTATCCAGAAGAGCTCTTTATCCGAGAGAACGTGAAAACCAGCTGGCATGACCCCGACTACGACAAAGGGCGCACCGTCCAAGCTGATCGAGGTCCCCAATATGTCGGGACGCGAACCAAACCGCGTCTTCCAAAGGGCGTGACTTAAGATGACTACAGAGCCCGCGCCGGGATGATCTTCTTCTGGCAGGAACATGCGCCCCAAGGCCGGCTGAACATCGAGGATCGGAAACAAATCGTAGTTCGCCTTCCCTCCAGCAACGCGTTCAGGCAGGCTGTTGGTGGATAAATTCTTTCCAGTGGCGGTAAACGCGCCCAGGTGCTCGGTGAAACCACCTTGCTGCTTCCACTCAAGAAATGCCGGCGTGGAAAACGCATTCGGGCTTCCGTTTGACATGGTTTTCCAAACGATCATCACCCGGTTGGAATCGGGAAACGGAACCGAACGCAGGAGCACACGGTTGATCACGCTAAACATGGCCGTGTTGGCGCCGATTCCCAGGGCAAGTGTCACCACAGCGACAAGCGTGAAGCCGGGGGAGTTGCGCAGCATTCGCCAGCCGTAACGCACGTCTTGCAGGAGGGTCTCCACCTAGCTCACCTCAACGCTCTCCTCGACAACGCGGCCATCGAAGAGGTGAATCTGGCGGTCGGCGTGGCGGGCGAATCGGGGATCGTGCGTGACCATGCAGATAGTCGCGCCTTCGCGATGCAGATCGCGCAACAAGTCCATCACCGCCTCCGCATTACGCGAGTCAAGATTCCCTGTCGGCTCGTCGGCGAGAAGAATGGACGGAGATCCCGCCAAGGCTCGCGCTACAGCAACGCGTTGCTGCTGACCGCCAGAAAGCTGCGATGGATAATGCTTCGTACGGTGGCTCATGCCCACTCGTTCCAGCGCGGTTTGCACTCGCTGTTTGCGCTCGGCAGCCGGCATGCCGCGATAGGTTAACGGCAACTCGACATTTTCATAGACATTTAGATCGCCGATCAGATTGAAACTTTGAAAAATAAATCCGATTTCGCGATTACGGATGCGGGAGCGCTCACTGATGTTGAGATTGGCAACGGAGTTCCCATTGAGGACATAAGAGCCGTCGGTCGGCGAATCGAGCAGGCCAATAATGGCCAACAAGGTCGATTTGCCCGAACCCGATGGACCGGCAATCGAGACATACTCTCCCTTGCGAATCTCCATGTGGATTCCGGAGAGTGCATGCGTCTCGATCTCGTCGGTGTAGAAAACCTTGGTGATGTTCTCCATCCTTATCAACGTTCCGTTAGCGGCTGCCGCCATCGCTATTCCTTTCCTCCAACTTTTCTTAAACACAGAGGGCTCAGACCGATTAGTCCAATCGAACGCGGTCGAAATTATCCCAGCGTGACATGTCGGATAAGATGACCTGATCGCCGGGCTGCAATCCTTGCAAGATTTCCACCGTATTCACCGAACTGCGTCCCAGTTTTACCTGCACCCGCACCGCGGTCACGCCATCCGGCTCCAACCGGAACATACCCACCGTGCTGTGTTCCTGCCCGAACGCCGGCCGCCCGACGTAAATCACGTTTTCCATTTTCTCTAAATCAACCGTTCCGTCCACGCTGAGATCAGGCCTCGCCCCCTGTGGCAGAGTTCCGTCGAGAGCGACGTCAACCGTCACCGTTCCGTTCTGTACAGACGGATCAATGCGGGTAACGTGACCCGAAATGATTCCATTGTGTGTATCAATCGACGCAGCCTGCCCAATCTGCACATCTTTCGCCTGGGTCTCCGCGATCTTCAATTCCGCCTTCAGTCGCTGTGGCTGAACCACCTTCGCCAGCACCGTCCCCGGTGTCACATATTCGCCAATCCTCAGCGATAGCTCTTGCAACACACCGTCGATTCCCGCGCGCACCTTCAGGCGATCCAGTTGATCCTGCTTTAGCTTGGCCAGCGCTCGAAACTCTTCCACTTCCGCCTGCTTTGCCTGCAGTTGCGCGATCAAGACTTCATTGCTGTTCTTCAGGCGCTGCTTTTCGATTTCGTCCCGCGTCGCCAGTTCAGCCGCCTTCTGACTGGAGACTTTCTGGCTGAGTTCGGAGATCACGCCCAACTTGGCAAGTTGCGTGTCAATATCAGCTTGCATCTTTGCCTGGCTGTAATCCGAATTCACCTGCGCCGCGACGGCTTTCTGCGCCAGCACCTGGCTCGCGAGATCGGTTTCGAGCTGTTTGTAGTCCGCCTCGGCTGCTTTTAATTTCCAGCTGGCATCGAGCGCTTCCTGGCTCAATTGTGGATTGCTCATTTCCAGGAGAATTGTGTCGGGCTTTACTTGTGCGCCGGGCAGAACAAGAATTTTTTCAACACGGCCCTCGGTGATGGCGGGTAGGAACTCGATGGAGCCTTCCATCGGCACCAGCGTGCCCAAGCCGCGCACTTGCCTCAGTACGGATCCGCGTTTAACAGTGTCGATCCAAACGGTGGAGCGTTCTACGCTCGGCGCGGCTGGCTTCAGCCGCGAGAGCCCCATAGTGACGAGGACCAGCAGGACAATCCCGAGCGCGATATAAATGATTCGTCGGCGGCGCTTTTTCCGCGATATATCTGGACGAGCAATATCCATTTCCAATGTAAAAGGCACGAGGCCTACCAACAGGATCGGCCAGCTAACCATATTATTTGTAAGGGGTTACACATGGGTGTCCAGAGAGAAAGCGCGCCATTTGTTCATTCATGGGAAGCAAGTGTTCGGATATGAACACTGTTTTCATGTGGAAACTCTGTGATCTCCTGGATGTCGAATTTCCATTACAGCCTTAAACTTCGTTGGTTTAGCTTGGGACAAATAGGCGAACATGTCAGCGGCAGCCACCCCATCGAGCAATGTCAGTCTTAGGGCGCGCGCTCATCCTGTCGTTTCTCGGCTTGCCTACGGCTTCACGATTTTTTCTAGCGCCTTTCTCCTATTTCAGGTTCAACCCATCATCACCAAGTTGATCCTCCCATGGTTTGGAGGTGCCGCAGCAGTCTGGTCGGTTTGCTTGTTGTTCTTTCAAACTTTCTTGCTCATCGGATATCTGTATGCACATCTGCTGACCAAAAAGCTTCAGCCGCGCGCCCAAGGCTGGGTACACGCCGCGCTTCTAGCTGCGAGTCTTCTGGTTCTGCCCATCGTACCGCGGGCAACGCTACAGCCTGATGGAACCGAGGATCCGGCGTTGCGTGTTTTGCTAGTGCTCGCACTAACGATTGGGCTTCCGTATTTTCTCCTGGCTTCCACCAGCCCCCTACTCCAGGCGTGGGTCGCGAGTTCCGCTTCGGCAAGAGATCCCTATCGTCTCTACGCGTTGTCCAATGCGGGCTCGTTGTTAGGATTGCTGACTTATCCGGTTTTCTTCGAGCCGAGACTTTCCAATCGTCACCAAGCGATTTGCTGGTCGGTGGCGTACGCCGGAGTTGCCGCACTGTTGGCAACGCTGACATTTGCGAACCATGCCTCCGGAGAAATCTCCCTCCCCATGGATTCAGCGCCCACTCCCGCTGTTGAAGTCAGAGCTTGGTGGGTAGCGTTAGCCGCCTGCGGTTCCATGCTGTTGCTCTCGATTACCAACCACATTTCGCAGAATATTGCCGCGATTCCGCTCCTGTGGATCATCCCACTGAGCTTGTATCTACTAACTTTCATCGTCTGCTTTGCAGATCGCAGTTTCTACCGGCAAGGGCTTTTCTTGCAACTGCTGGCCGTAACGTTGGCAGGCATGGCTTTTGCACTAGCTCCAGGACACGGCAATTTGCCTCCCACCATTCTCGTACCCCTGTTTTGTACTGGGTTGTTTGCCTGCTGCATGGTTTGCCATGGAGAACTGGCTCGGCTGAAGCCGGATCCGTCGCATTTGACCTCTTTTTATCTTCTTATCTCGTTGGGTGGCACAGTCGGCGCTTTATTTGTCGCTCTGCTGGCTCCTCATATTTTCACGGGATACTACGAACTCCCGGTTGCGCTTGGCTTTTGCGGAGTTCTGATTCCCATCGTGCTCTATCGTGACACCGACTTTGCTGCCCACACGCGCTTTCGCAAGCAGATTTTTCTAGCGGCCGCTGTCCTCATCACGGCGTTCTGCGCCAGCCTATACGTTAGCGCTCAGCGAAGCGGTGCGCGAGCACGCGTTTCCGTGAGGAACTTCTATGGCGCGTTACGGGTTGAGGATCGGGTCGCCACCAGCGTCGCCCTGACCCAAGGAGATAAGCCTCAGCCGCTCGATGCCGATCCCCGCTACCGCGATCTGATCAATGGCACGATCGAGCATGGAATCCAATTTCTATCCGGTGGACGACGGCTTGAGGCAACGACATACTATGCGCGAAATTCTGGAGTCGGGCTGGCGATCAAATCGGTCGCACAGCAGGGGCCGGTGAAAGTTGGCGTCATCGGGCTCGGAGCGGGTACGATTGCGGCTTATGGCAGGCCCGGAGACGACTATACCTTCTACGAGATCAATCCGTTGGTGATCGAAGTCGCGAATAATGAATTCAGCTTTCTTCGACAATCCCGGGCGCAGGTGAACGTGGTGCTCGGCGATGCCCGCTTATCGCTCGAGAAAGGACCTTCGCAGCAATTTGACGTGCTTGCCGTAGACGCGTTTTCCAGCGATGCGATCCCAATTCACTTGCTCACCCGCGAGGCGTTCCAACTCTATGCCCGTCAGACCAAATCCACAGGCCTTATCGCCGTACACGTCTCGAACAAATACTTGGACCTCGAGCCAGTCGTAGCTGCGGCGGCGACCACTCTTGGTCGCCGTGCGGTGCTGATCGACAGCCCTCCCGACGAGGCACAAGAGATTTATCGCGCGAGCTGGATCTTGGTAGGCAGTGATTCAGTACTGAATCGTCCCGAGTTTCCCTCATGGTGGAGTGTGAAGGGGACATCGAAGGATCTCTGGACGGATGATTACAGCAGCGTTCTGCAAACCTTCAAATAATCTGTACCACCACTAGGTCGAAGCCGGTTATTTCAACCCTGACATTCGCGCTAGAACATCGAACACGCAGGCAAAATCCAATTTGGCGAGGCCCATTCCGCGAGCGGCGGTAAGAAATTCGTTGCTGACAGCGGTTGTGGGCAACGGCACGTCAAGCTCGCGGCCGAGATCCATCGCCAGGAGCATGTCTTTCTGCATCATGTTGACGTCAAACCACGCCTCTCTCGGCTGCTTGATCACGAAAGGTCCGCGATATTGAATCATGGGAGAGGCCACGGCACTGTGGGTGAAAACATCCACTGCAGTTTCACGGCTGATTCCACTTTTCTCAGCCAACAGCACGCCCTCAGAAAACGCCATCATCTGAACAGCGAGATTGAGATTTATCGCGATCTTCAAGACCAGGGCCAGTCCGTTGTCACCCACGTAAGTAACGTTTGGACCAATGTCGAGGAGGATTGGTTTGATGAGCTCGAAGGTCTCGTGACGTCCGCCAACCATCACTGAGAGCTTGCCCTCTTGCAAGGTGATGACGCTACCCGAGACCGGCGAATCCACCATGTCTGCGCCTTTGGCGCGAACGCGCTCGGCAAATGCGCGGCTGATATTGGGGCTCACGGTGCTGATGTCGGAGAAGACCTTGCCTTTGCTTAATCCCGCAAGCAGGCCGTCGGGGCCTTCCATAATGTTAGTCAGTGCCGCAGAGTTGGTGACCATCGCGAAGATCACATCCGCGGCCTCGGCGACGGCGCCGGGCGAATCCGCCCAACGCATACCCTTATCGATCAGCCATTGCGCCTTTGACTTGGTGCGGTTGTAGCCGGTGATAGCGTGACCTTTGCTCAGGAGCCGGCTGACCATCTGCCCGCCCATCGTCCCCAAACCGACAAATCCGAGATTCGCCATTTTCCCGCCTTCTGAGGCTTGCTGCTTGAGATGGCAGCGCCTCGAATACGGTTTCAGGATTCAGACACGGTCTTAATGTTGGTAAACTCGCGAATTCCGAATGGCCCCAATTCCCTGCCATAGCCCGAGTGCTTGACGCCACCAAATGGAAGACGCGGATCGGAGACAACCATGCGATTGATAAACACCATGCCCGCCTCGAGATCGTTGACGAAGCGATCGCGCTCCTTGTCGTCATTGGTCCAGGCGCTTGCACCCAAACCAAAGCGGCTGTCATTGGCCACGGCGATGGCCTCATCGATGTTCTTCACGCGAAAGATTGACGCCACAGGACCAAACAACTCTTCGCGGTACGCAGGAGAAGCCTTGGGAATATTCGCGAGCACAGTAGGCGCGTAGAAATTTCCCGGTCGCTCCAGTCGTTGCCCTCCGGTGAGAACTCGCGCACCTTCGGCTATTGTCTTCTGAACATCTCGATCCAGATCGTCTACACCATCCGGTGTCGCTAGCGGTCCGAGGTCAGTAGTTTCCTCGAAGGGATCTCCGACTTTGAGCGCTTCCATCCTGCTCACGAATTTCTTTTCGAACTCGTCAGCGATCGGCTCAGCGACGATGAAGCGCTTGGCAGCGATGCAAGATTGACCGTTGTTGAGAATTCTCGCTTTGACACCCGTCTCAACCGCCTGGTCGAGATTAGCGCTCGGCATAACGATGAACGGATCGCTGCCGCCAAGTTCAAGAACGACTTTCTTAATGCGCTTGGCCGCGCCGGCACCGACTTCCACGCCCGCCTGCTCGCTTCCGGTTAAGGTGGCTGCGACAATTCGTGGGTCACTCAGAATTGCATCCACCTGTCGCGAGCCGATGAGAAGAGTTTGGAAGACGCCCTCGGCAAAACCAGCGCGTAGAAAAATTTCTTCCAGCTTGAGAGCACATTGCGGCACATTCGAAGCATGCTTCAATAAGCCGACATTGCCGGCCATCAGCGCAGGTGCCACGAAGCGAACTACCTGCCAGAAGGGGAAATTCCACGGCATCACTGCGAGAATTGGACCGATGGGCTGGTAATGAATGTAACTGCGTTTGACCCCGGTTTCGACAATCTCATCCCCGAGAAAGCGCTCTGCATTTTGCGCATAGTAGCGGCAAGCCAATGCGCACTTGGCAGCCTCGTCAACCGCCGAACGAAAAGTCTTGCCCATTTCCGTGGTCATCAGCTTAGCGTGGGCTTGCTTCTCGTTTTCCAGAATCTCGGCGGCTTTCACCATCATGCGGGCGCGTTCGGCAAATGGCAGGTTCCGATGTTTCCGAAATGCTTGTGCTGCTCGCTGCAGCTTCGCTTCGATCTGGGAGTCGGAAAGTGGTTCGAAGGTTTTCAGGACCTGATTAGTTGCGGGGTTAATACTGGCGATGGCCATGTATTAATCGTGCCACAGATGCGGGCAAAATGGGGCCAATGGGGCCAATGGACCATCAAACCGCTCTATCACGGCATCGCATGGCTGGCATCAACGCGGCGCGCGGCCATCTGGAGTCGTTCTGCGACCCGCCGAAACTCAAGCGGAAATCGTCCTAATTACGACTTCTTTGCTTCGGAAGAGCTGCCGTTGTTCTGGTTTTCAGGGTCCTTCATTCCGTCTTTGAAGGCACGAATGCCGTCGCCGAGCCCTTTGCCCAACTCCGGGAGCCGCTTTGGACCAAAAACCAGCAACGCGATGAACGCGATCACCAGCAAGTGCATCGGTTGAAATAGACCCTCACCCATAAACCCTCCTGGGCAGCCGGCAAGCTCATTTGATCGGAACCTCACCCGGACTGCTATGTCTAACTTAACACCCCGCGCGCTGAAAGGTGTGGTGCGAATCACAGCCCGAGGTGATGAAGGTCACCAGATAGAGCTTACACCTGAAGACTGGGTTCGTCGCCAAGCCTGATGTTAATTGATTGATTCTTATAACTCTTAGTATTTACTGGAACGCGTTACCACCGGTGCGAAATCCAACCGCTGAACCTTTTGTTATTCTGCAATCAATGTTAGCTTAATACCCTCAGAACCCACGAAATCTCAGGGAGAGAAACGCTCGCATGGAAGCGAACGAGTACGATCTGGTTGTGATTGGAAGCGGGCCGGCGGGGCAGAAGGGCGCCATCTGCGCGGCCAAAATGCGCAAGAAGGTCGCCATCGTTGAGAGACAACGCACGATCGGCGGCGTTTGCGTTCACACTGGGACGATTCCAAGCAAGACCCTCCGCGAAGCCGTCTTGTATCTCAGCGGCTTCCGCCAGCGCACATTTTATGGCCGAGGATACGTTCTGAAAGACCGAATCGCCATGTCCGACCTGATCTTTCGCGCGCAAGCTGTGATGACGCGCGAGGTCGAGGTGATCAAGTCGCAGTTGCGGCGAAACTACGTGAACATGTTTGAGGGCGAAGCGCACTTTTCTGATCCCCATACGATCGAGGTCAAGAACGGAGAAGGGTCGCAAGTCCTTCACGGTAACAACGTTCTTATTGCCTGTGGAACGCGGCCCGCGCATAGTTCTGATATTCCCATCGATGGCCAGCGCATCTTCGATGCTGATCAGGTTCACACCCTTGAGGAGGTGCCTCGCGACCTGATTATCGTCGGCGCCGGCATTATCGGTTTGGAATATGCCTCCATGTTTGCCGCGGTGGGAGTGAAAGTTACGTTGCTCGACCAGCGACCTATCCTGCTCGATTTCGTAGACCGCGAAATCATCGAGAGTTTGTGCTTCCAGTTGCGCCAATTAGGCACGGTGTTTCGTCTCGGAGAAAAGGTGGTTGCGGTAGGTTTCGATCAGGAACGCGATCGAGTTTTCGCCAAGCTTGAAAGCGGCAAGAAAGTTCACGGCCAGGGGCTGCTGTACACGATTGGACGGCAGGCCAATAGCGACAAAATTAACATCGAAGCGGCGGGCCTCACTGCCGATGGCCGCGGCAAGCTCATCGTGAACGAGCATTTCCAAACCA
Source organism: Terriglobales bacterium (assembly GCA_035507035.1). Taxonomy (GTDB): domain Bacteria; phylum Acidobacteriota; class Terriglobia; order Terriglobales; family Acidobacteriaceae; genus DATJOJ01. The sequence goes on from DATJOJ010000059.1 coordinate 33,884, forward strand.
ATGTGCCTCACATTTACGCGGCGGGAGATGTGATTGGATTTCCAGCGTTGGCCAGCACCTCAATGGAGCAGGGCCGACTGGCCAGTTGCGCCATGTTTGGCAAACCGAGCACCATGCCGGCCAATCTGATTCCTTATGGGATCTATACCATTCCAGAAATTTCCATGGTAGGACATACGGAAGAACAACTCACGCGCGAGAAGATTCCTTACGAGGTCGGCCTGGCGCGCTACGCCGAGCTTGCCAAAGGGCAAATGTTAGGCGACGAGCAAGGCCTGCTGAAACTGATCTTTGATCCTGATTCTCTCAAACTGCTGGGCGTTCACATTATTGGCGATCAAGCGGCAGAATTGGTGCACATTGGCCAGGCGGTGCTGACCTTGGGAGGAACCATCGAATACCTTCGCGATACGGTTTTCAACTACCCGACTCTGGCGGAGGCCTACAAGGTCGCGGCGCTGGACGGATTGAACAAGTTGTGAGCCCGTCTATCTCGCCATTTCCTGCATGAGCGCGACCGGCGGAGACGATTGTTTTCTCTTTTTCTTGCGTCGCTTGGGAGATTCCCCGCTCTGCTGCAATAGTTTGGTGACCAGTCCGGTCCAACCAGTCTGGTGCGCCGCCCCTAGGCCGATGCCGCTGTCCCCGTGAAAATATTCGTGAAAAAGCAGAAGATCGCGCCAGTGTGGGTCGGACTGAAGTTTTTCCTGGTGGCCAAAAGCGGGACGCTTGCCATCCTCATCCCGCAAGAAGATCCCTGTCAATCGCCGTGACAATTCGGCGGCGACGTCCCACAGAGTCAGCATACGGCCAGAGCCTGTAGGAAATTCCACGGTGAAATCATCCCCCAGGTAGTAATGAAATTTCTGCAGAGATTCAATCAGCAGATAATTCATGGGAAACCAAACCGGTCCGCGCCAATTCGAATTCCCGCCAAATAAGCCACTGCTGGACTCCGCCGGTTCATACGCGACGCGGTATTCCATGCCGTTCAGCGAAAGCACATAAGGATGGTCGCGGTGATACTGCGATAACGCTCGAATGCCGTAGGGCGAAAGGAACTCTTGCTCGTGCAACATGGTCTGCAAAACGCGCCGCAACTGATCTGCGCCGACAATCGAGAGCAAGCGTCGCTCCTGGGCACCTTTGGTGCGCATGCAGGCCACATTGTTGGTCAGATCCGGACGATTGTCGATAAACCACTCCAGCCGCCGCTTGAAGCCGGGCAAGCGGTCCAGCACTTCCGGTTCGAGCGTCTCCACGGCAAACAGCGGAATCAAGCCAACGATGGAACGAATCCGCATTGGATACTTGCTGCCGTCGGGAAAGCGCAGGACGTCATAGAAGAAACCGTCGGTCTCATCCCACAAACCCATGCCGTCGTTGCCGCGATGATTCATGGCGCGAGCGATGTAAATGAAATGCTCCCAAAACTTGCTGGCTACATCTTCGTAAGTCGGATCTTCTCGGGCTAATTCCATTGCGATAGCAAGCAAGTTCAGAGTGTAGAGTGCCATCCAACTCGTGCCATCCGACTGCTCAATATAGCCGCCGGTCGGAAGCGGAGCGCTGCGATCGAACACCCCAATGTTGTCTAGCCCCAGGAATCCTCCCTGGAAGATGTTCATGCCTTCGGTGTCCTTACGGTTCACCCACCAGGTAAAATTCAGCAACAACTTGTGAAACACGCGTTCCAGGAATGCACGATCCCCCTTGCCATTCCTCTTCTTGTCAATTTTGTAGACGCGCCAGGACGCCCAGGCGTGAACCGGAGGGTTCACATCGCTAAAGGACCACTCATAAGCCGGAAGCTGACCATTCGGGTGCATGTACCACTCGCGCAACAAAAGAACAAGTTGCTCTTTGGCAAAATCGGCATCGACAAGGGCCAGAGGGACACAATGAAATGCCAAGTCCCAAGCGGCATACCAGGGGTATTCCCACTTGTCGGGCATGGAAATGACGTCGGCGTTGTAAACGTGCGTCCATTCCGTGTTTCGGCCCTTGAGGCGATCTGGTGGTGGCGCTGGGTTTCCGGGATCGCCCTCCAGCCACTGGCGGATTACATAGTGATAAAACTGCTTCGACCACAACATGCCGGCAAAGCCTTGCCGCATCACATTCTGCGCGTCCGGCGAAAGGTGTTGTGGAATAATGGTTGCATAAAAATCCTTACACTCGCGCAGCCTCGTGGCGAAAAGCTGATCGAATCCTTGAAAGGCATCGCTTGTCGCAACGACGGTAAAGTTGTTCGTCAGCCGCAGTTGAATTGTGGCGGATTGACCGGCGCCAATTTCAAGTTTGTAATGGGCAGCGGCCTTGGTACCGCGCGATTCCGGATTCACCGCTCTGATGTCGCCATGAACGATGTAGTCGTTAATGCCATCTTTGACGTAGGGCGAATCATTTTCCGCCCCGAACAGCCGTTTTCGGTTGGTTTCGTTTTCGGTGAAAAGAATCTCTGGGGATCCCTGACATATGAGCCATCGCTCCCCGGATTCTGGATGCTTCAATTCAACCTGCGGATCGTTTCCCCTGCGACGGAGTTGCGCTTCCGGGCGCGGCTCTCCGGTATTCCAGGACCAGGTGTTGCGAAACCAGATTGTGGGCAGAAGCCTTAGGGGCGCGGGGTCCGGACCTCGATTTTCTACCGTGATTCTGATGAAAATGTCTTCGACGTCCGCCTTCGCATATTCGACAAATACATCGAAATAACGATCATCCTTGAAGACGCCGGTATCGAGGAGCTCATATTCCGGTTGATCTTTGCGGCGTTTGCGGTTTTCTTCAAGCAGTTCTTCATAAGGAAATACCGCCTGCGGATACTTGTACAGATACTTCATGTAGGAGTGGGTCGGGGTGCTGTCGAGGTAGAAGTAGCATTCTTTGACATCCTCACCATGGTTCCCCTCCGTGCCACTTACTCCGAAAAGACGCTCTTTCAGGATGGCATCGCGCTCGTTCCACAGGGCCAACGCAAAACAAATCATCTGATGGCGGTCACAAATGCCGGCAATGCCGTCTTCCGACCAGCGATAGACTCGGGACCGCGCATGATCATGAGGAAAAAATCCCCACGCGTCGCCATTCGGGCTGTAGTCCTCGCGAACCGTACCCCAGGCCCTTTCACTTAGATAGGGCCCCCAACGTTTCCAGTGCTTGATTCGATCTCGGGATTCGGCAAGTCGTATCTCTTCGCTGGTCATGGCAACACAAAACCACTTATCAAGACAGTGTTCCTCTGATCTGTAGGACCGTCACTTCGGCGAGTCTGCGGACAATCTTACCATTCGCGACGGCAGGCCAAGGTTACCTCGGTGTTGTGAAAGTTGACTTGAGATTTGGTTACTAGCGGCTCCGGCTCAGCCGATCCATCGGCTCGCGGATCCGAAGCCCCATAATTCACTTTCGCCTTGGAATCGTGCAGCACGGCTTGGCCTCGTCCCATCGCCGTCGAATACTCCCGCTCAACCTCGAACTCGTGCCCCATCGCGCTAAGCTTTTTCAGAACCTCCGGCTTCACGCGCGATTCGATCACAACATTACAGCCGCGCTTCGGGCTAACGGTAAATCGCGCCGCATCGAGCGCAGCCTGAATGTTCATCCCATAATCCACCACATTTGAGACAAATTGCGCATGTGCCACTGGCTGATTCGGTCCCCCCATGATTCCGAAGCCGATGTGAACGTCGCCGCGCTCCATGAATGCCGGAATAATCGTGTGAAAAGGCCGCTTCCTGGGCGCTAGCACGTTCGGCGATGACGGATCGAGCGAGAACAATGCCCCACGGCTTTGCAAAACGAATCCCATGCCGCGCACCGTGATGCCCGATCCAAACGCATCGTAATTGCTTTGAATCAGCGAAACGATGTTCCCTTCACGATCCACCACAGAAAGATATGTCGTATCGCTGCCCGGCGGATTCCCTGCCGCAACTTCGCAATTCGCACGGTCGGGATTGATCAACACCGCACGCTGTTTCGCATATTCCTTCGACAAAATTCCCTTCACGGGAACCCTGGCAAATCGTGGATCGGCGTTGTAACGATACAAATCCGCGTACGCCAGCTTCATGGCTTCGATTTTCTTGTGAAGTTCCGCTACGCTCGACGGACCATCCGGCGACGCTGGCGAAGCCTCCATGATGTTCAGCATCTCCAGCGCAGCCATGCCCTGACCATTCGGCGGAAGTTCGTAGATCGTCCAGCCGCGATACGTGGTCGAAATCGGATCGACCCACTCAGGAGAGAATTGCGCGAGATCATCGGCCGACATCGTTCCCCCCAGCGATTGCGAGGTGCTCAGAATCGCTTTTGCAATCTCGCCCTTGTAGAACGCACCCGGCCCATCCTGCGCCACTACGCTCAAAGCCTTCGCCAAATCCGGGTTGCGGAAAATTTGTCCAACTTCTGGAGCTCTACCATTGGGAAGAAATACGCGGCGGCTTTCCGGATCGCCGGCAATCCAGTCGGCCGAAGTTTGCCAATATGCCTGAATGACCTCAGGAACTGCATATCCCTGGCCGGCATAAAAAATTGCCGGCTGAAACAGATCTTTCCAGGGCAAGCGTCCAAATCGCGCATGCAGCGCGCTCCATCCCGCCACCGCTCCCGGCACCGTCACCGTATCGATGCCCGACTCGGGCATCGAACTGGCGCCCTTCGCCCTCAAGTGTTCGACGGTCAGCCCTTGCGGAGCCCAACCACTCGCATTCAAGCCATACAGCTTGCCGGTTTTCGCTTCCCAATAAATCGCGAACAGATCGCCGCCCATGCCGTTCATCATTGGTTCGGCGACACCGAGCACCGCATTCGCCGCGATAGCCGCGTCGACCGCAGAACCGCCCTTTGCCAGCACCTGCGCTCCGGCAACCGACGCCTGCACATAGCTTGTCGCTACAATTCCTTCGCGTGTAATCACCATCGATCGCCCATGCGAACGGTCCTGCGCAAAGGCCGACCGATAAACCATGCCAACGATCAACACCATCAAGAGAAAACGCATAGTCTTAATCTCAACGACGGTCGAATTCTGCGGTTGCCGCACCGAGTCTGTCAAGAACAACCGTTTTGCGCGAACCGTCTGAAACCTATACGCCGCCACAGGCATCTGTACAAGCGCATTCTGGATCGAACTAAGAATTCTTCCGGCGCGGCTGCGATGCCGCGCTTTCTGTTAATCTGTGCCACTTAAGCGATGGGGTTCGCAAAGGGTTTGAATGGCGGCTGAGCCGGCACAAGCGAGTAAAAATCCGTGGCTGATCGCAGTTTCCGTCATGCTGGCGACGTTCATGGAGGTGCTCGATACTTCCATCGCCGCCGTCGCCCTGCCCTATATCGCGGGCAGTCTTTCCGCCACCAATGATGAAGCCACCTGGGTCTTGACCAGCTATCTGGTTGCCAATGCCATCGTTCTTCCTGCCAGCAGTTGGTTCTCTCTGAAGTTTGGGCGCAAGCGCTTTCTCATCACTTGCATCATCATTTTTACGATTTCGTCTTTCATGTGCGGTGCGGCCACCAGTCTCGCACTCATCCTGATTGCGCGCGCCGTGCAAGGCGCGGGCGGCGGCGCGCTCCAACCACTCTCCCAGGCGATTCTGCTCGAAAGTTTCCCTGCCGATAAACGCGGCCTGGGCATGGCAGTCTTTGCCTTGGGCGTTGTCGTCGCTCCGGTGCTTGGACCGACTCTCGGCGGTTGGCTGACCGACACCTACACTTGGCGCTGGGCGTTTTACATCAACATCCCCATCGGAATCTTTGCCATCATCATGATCTCGCGCTTCGTCGAGGATCCTCCCTACATCAAAAACGCGAAGCCAGGAAAACTCGATGGCATTGGCTTAGGCCTTTTGGCCATCTGGCTGGCGTGCCTGCAAATTATCCTCGACAAAGGACAGGAAGACGACTGGTTTGGCGCTACCTGGATTCGCTGGGCCACGGTCGCGCTGGTTGTCGCGTTGGTGCTGTTTCTCGTTCGCGAGTTCCGTCACAAAAAACCGCTGGTCGATCTGCGCGTGTTTCGCCATCGCAATTTTGCGCTCGGCTGTATCCTGATCGGACTTTTCGGCGCCGCCATTTATGGCCTGGTTACGCTCCTCCCGCTGTTCTATCAAGAATTGATGGGGTATACGGCGTTCGCGGCCGGCTGGGCGGTCAGTCCACGTGGCATCGGAGCAATCCTGGCCATGCCGATCATCGGCATCCTCACCGCGAGGATGGACAACCGTTGGCTCATTGCCGTCGGATTTCTATTATTCGGCATCAGTAGCTTGTGGTTCGGCCAAGCCAATCTTGCCATTTCGCAATGGACGTTTCTCTGGGCCATCCTCATCAGCGGATTCGGTTCCGGCTGCATCTTCGTCCCGCTTTCCACCACCTCCGTTGCCGGATTGCCCAACGAAGAGATTGGCAACGCCACTGGCCTATACAACTTGCTGCGCAACATTGGCGGCAGCATCGGCATCGCCGTAGTCAATACCATGGTCATCCGGCGCGCGCAGTTACATCGCACCGAACTCTCCCATTCGCTCAGCCCCGGCAATCCTGTTCTCCAAAACCACCTCCAGGGATTGCAGCATTACTTAATGTCGCAGGGATCCTCCGCCGTATCCGCCATGGATCGGGCCGTGGCTCTGACCGACCGCACGCTGGCCGCGCAAGCCACGCTCTGGTCCTACGTCGACGATTTTCGCTACATGGCGTTGGTCTGCTTTCTCTGCATCCCTGTCACCTTTCTGCTCAAGAAAGCCGTAGGCAAACGCGGCATCAGCGCCGGCCACTAGTAACTTTTCGTTACAATCGGCACGGAACCTATTTCGCGTTTACGATGGAACAAGGAACTTTTTGATGAAAGCCGCCGTTCTCTCTTCCCCGAATCCGATCGCCAAGCGTCCGCTGCAAATCATCGACGTCCCCAAACCAAATCTCATTCCTGGCCATGTGTTGCTCAAGGTCCGTGCCTGCGGAGTTTGCCGCACGGACCTGCACATTGTCGAGGGTGAGTTGCCGGTTCGCCGCGAGCGCTTGATTCCCGGCCATCAGATTGTGGGCGAGATCGTCGACGGAGCTACTAACGAGCTTCCCGTTCACGCGCGCGTCGGCGTTTCCTGGATTGGCGGCATCGACGGCACCTGCTGGTACTGTCAACATCGAATGGAAAATCTCTGCGACTCGCCGACATTCACCGGTTATACGGTCAATGGCGGCTACGCAGAATTTGCGTTAGCACGGGCAGATTTCGTTTTTCCCCTTCCTGAGGCCCTCGACGACCTTCACGCCGCACCGTTGCTGTGCGCCGGAATTATTGGCTTCCGCAGCCTGCGAGTTGCCGGAGTCGAACCCGGCGAGCGAGTCGGATTATTCGGCTTCGGGGCCTCGGCTCATCTTGCCATTGCAGTTTTGCAATCGTGGAAGTGCAAAGTTTACGTATCAACGCGCGGCGAGTCCCATCGCAAGCTGGCTGCTTCTCTCGGCGCTGATTGGGTCGGCGGCGAAACCGACAAGCCGCCGGTCGAACTCGATCGCGCCGTCACCTTCGCGCCCAGCGGCGATGTCGTCATCGCTGCACTTTCCAGCCTGCGCAAAGCGGGAGTGGTCGCCATAAACGCCATTCACCTCGACCGCATCCCCCAATTCGACTACGACCGCTTGCTCTGGGGAGAACGTCAGCTTCGTAGCGTGGCCAACATGACGCGCGAAGATGCGCGGCACTTTCTGCACGTGGCTTCTGAAATCGGCCTGCATCCCAAGGTGACCAAATTTTCGCTGGATCAGGCAAATGAGGCCTTGCTGGCAGTGAAGAGCGACTCCATCGACGGCGCCGCTGCGATCATTCCTTAAAGCCCAAAGTTCTCCACAAAAACTTAAAGGCGCCCCAGACTCGGTTTGAGTCGCAGGACGCCTGAACAGCCCTCCCCCAGAACTGCTCAATTAGCAATGTAATTCCGCAACCCAAAATCGTAAATGGCACCGCCGGGCTATCGCCTCCACCAAAGTGCTAATCAGGCTTCGCCCATTGATCCTTGATGCCCCAAAACGTCCTTCGCGACTCTGGTACAGTTTCGGAATGGACGAACAGGCTCTTAAGTCACACTTGCGGACGATTTATGACCAGCTTCGGAATCAGCAGGAATTGATTGGCCGACTGTGGGCAAGTCAGAAAGAGATGCTGGAGGCATTGCAATCCGAACTGCCCGAGTTTGAGGGAACCTTCGAGCTAGAGAAACGAAGCGCTGACGTCGTTCAAGAGCAAAAAGAAAATGACCGCGTGCTTGAGCTGATTGACGCGCGAATTCGAGAGCTTTCGCAACGCCAGGATTAGGTTTTCGTCAGATTTCGACCTGCGGTCCAGCCATCCGGCCAAACTCCATTCGTTTTTCTTCGTCAATTCATTTATGCTTTGCTGCGCGGCATTTTCCTCGAGGGGGGAAGCATTGATTCGATTTAACAGCGCCATTAAGTGTGCTCTTCTGCTTTGCTCGTTCTCCGGTCTGTTCCTTGTTCAAGCCCAACAATATCCTCTCAGCACATATCAGGACTTGCATTGGCGAATGATCGGTCCATTCCGCGGCGGACGCGTCAAGGCTGCTGCGGGCGTGCCCTCGCAGCCCAACATCTTTTACATGGCCCAGGTCAACGGCGGTGTCTGGAAGTCTAACGACTTCGGGCGCACCTGGAATCCGATCTTCGATTCGCAGCCGACGCAATCCATCGGCTCCATCGCCATCGCTCCCTCCGATCCCAACATCATTTATGCAGGCAGCGGCGAGGGTTTGCATCGCCCCGATCTTTCCGTAGGAAACGGCATCTACAAATCGACCGACGCGGGAAAAACCTGGAGTCACCTCGGATTACAGGACGGCCAGCAGATTCCCGCTCTAGCCGTCGATCCGCGTGATCCGAATCGCGTGTTCGCGGCCGTTCTCGGACACCCTTATGGCCCGAACGAAGAGCGCGGCATCTATCGCTCGACCGATGGCGGCGTGACCTGGCAAAAAGTTTTGTCGAAAGATGAAAACACCGGCGGCTCGGATGTCGAAATCGATCCCGCCAATCCCGACGTGGTTTATGCCTGCATGTGGGAAAACCGTGAAGGCCCGTGGGAGGACAACAATCAATTTCCCGGCACCGGCGGTGGCTTGTTCAAGTCCACCGACGGCGGCAACACCTGGAAGCAACTAACCAACGGCCTGCCGAAAAACATCGTGCAAGTCAACCTGGCGATTGCTCCCAGCGATCCTAAGCGTGTCTACATTTCGATCGGCACCACCGATCGCGGTTCCTACGGCTCCGGCGCAGGCCTCGGCGTTTACCGCTCTGATGACGCCGGTGAAAATTGGTATCAGGCAACCAAGGACGGCCGTCCGGCCATGCGCATCGGCGGCGGTGATTTGTCCGTGCTACGTGTCGATCCGAAGAATCCCGACGTTCTGTACAGCGCCAGCATCGTCACCCACAAGTCGACCGACGGCGGAAAAACCTGGATGAGTTTCCGTGGTGCGCCCGGCGGCGACGATTATCAGAATCTCTGGATCAATCCCAATGATCCCAACATTATTCTTCTGGTCAGCGACCAGGGCGCAATCGTCACCGTCAATGGCGGCCAGACCTGGGGCTCCTGGTACAACCAGCCGACGGCGCAGCTTTATCATGTCGGGGTCACCAACGAATTTCCTTATCGCGTATGCAGCGGCCAGCAGGAAAGCGGCTCGGTCTGCATCTCCAGCCGCGGCAATTATGGCGAAGTCACCGAACGTGACTGGCAGCCGGTGGGTGTCATCGAGTACGGCTATGCCGCGCCCGACCCGCTCAATCCAGATGTCGTCTATGGTGGCGGACGTACGGAAGTTTCGAAATTCCACTGGTCGACGACCCAGATTCAGAACGTCACGCCGATTCCGGTTCGTAGCAGCAAATATCGTGCCGATCGCACCGAGCCGGTTCGCTTTTCGCCGGTTGATCCGCACATTCTTTACTACGCGACCAACATTTTGTTCAAAACCAGCGACGGCGGAAATTCCTGGCAGCCGATCAGCAAAGATCTCTCTCGCCCCGATCCCGGAGTTCCCGCCAGCATCGGTTCCCTGCTCTCCAAGAACCCGAACGCGGCCAAACAGCGCGGTGTGATCTACTCCCTTGCACCGTCATTCCATGACGTGAATACGCTCTGGGCGGGGACCGACGACGGCTGGATTTGGCGCACCCGCGACGGCGGCAAGAATTGGAACAACATCACTCCGCCGGAATTGACGCCCTGGAGCAAGGTCACCCAAATCGAAGCCTCACACTTCGACGAGAATTCGGCTTACGCTTCCGTCAGCCGCTTTCGTGTCGATGATCTTCGTCCCTACCTCTACCGCACGCATGATGGCGGCAAAACCTGGCAATCGATCACGAACGGCTTGCCCAATTCTCCCGTGGACACAGTCCGCGAAGATCCGCTTCGCAAAGGCATGCTGTTCGCGGGTACTGAAACCGCGGTCTGGGTTTCGTTTGATGACGGCGATCACTGGCAATCGCTGCAGCTGAATCTGCCGCATACTTCCATGCGCGATCTATGGATTCACGATGACGATCTGATCGTGGCGACCCACGGCCGCTCCTTCTGGATTCTCGATGACATGAGCTTGCTCCGCCAGGTCAACGATTCCACCGCGAAATCCGATGCCCATCTTTTCAAACCGGCTCCAGCGTATCGCGTTCGCCGCAGCACCTATCCCGACACGCCGATTCCTCCAGATGAACCGATCGCCGAGAATCCTCCCGACGGTGCAATCATTGATTACTACCTCGGACAATCCGCATCCGGCCCGGTGACCATTGAAATTCTCGATGCAAAAGGCAGCGTGGTGCGCCGCTATTCCAGCACCGACAAACTCGAACCAACCCGGGAGCAACTCGAAAAACAACTGATCCCGCTTTACTGGATCCGCATGCCAAAGCCGGTTCCTACCGACGCCGGCATGCATCGCTGGGTTTGGGACCTGCACTACGCGAAACCCGTGGCCACCGAGCACCAATACCCGATCTCTGCCGTCCCTCACCGCACGCCACAAATACCACAGGGAGTACGAGCTCTGCCGGGACAGTATACGGTAAGACTCACAGTCAACGGCAAAACTCAGACCGCACCTCTGGTCATCAAAATGGACCCGCGAGTGAAAACGCCAGCCGCGGGAATCCAGCAGATGTTCGCCCTGCAGATGCGGCTCAGTTCCCTGCTCACCAAGACCTCCGAAGCGGTGCTGCAATCTGGTTCAATTAAAGACCAACTCGACAAACTCTCAGACAAAGCCAGCGGCTCGACAGCCACAACATTGGCGGACTTCAAGAAAAAGCTGCAAGCGCTCAACGGCTCTGCCATGCCAACAACCGGTAAAGATGAAATTACTCTCAGTCGGGTGAACGGCGCTGCCAGCGCGCTGTACGACGACGTCGACAGAGCCGACGCAGCCCCCACCGCCGCTCAACTCGCCGCAACCGCAAAGGCCGAGCAAGATGCTTCCGGAGTTCTCAGGCGCTGGGATGAGTTGAAGAAAACCGATCTTCCGGCGCTGAACAAAGCGTTGGGCGGCGCAAACCTATCGCCGATCAACTTAGAGACGGCGCCCACTGGCGGCGACGAGGATGTCAACCAGGAGTAGACAGCTTTCTTAATCGGAATCTGAATACTCCTCGTCCTCCGGTGACGCCAGGGCAGCAATTGGCGTCAGGTTAGCTTGCCGCAATCTTTCATTCAATTGCGGCAGCCGGGTGCTCTTGAGTTGGTTCCATTGCTCCTGGCCTGCTTTCAAAGCTTCCTGCGATTGCTGGAAAACTTCAATGGCCTGAGAAGGCACGGTGCGATCGCTGCTCTGCACAACCCTGAGCGCAGGACCCAATGCTGTGTTGGCTTGATCGAGTCCGGCAATGCTTCCAGTCGAAGCTCCACCGCCTGCAAGAATTTTCTTGATCTCATCCTGCAGCTGCGCGATTTCTTTCTTGAGCGCATCCTGCCGGTCCGGTAATTTTTGACTGAGTTCCGTTAACTGCTTCTGCACTCCATGGATCTCGCTTAAAGTTTGCCGCGCTTGCAGAGCATCCGAAAAAATCTGGCGGCCCAGTTGCAGTTGCTGCGCCAACTCTTCCGAAGTAGCCTGTGAGCGCGGATCCATAGTCACGGTCAGTGACTGATTGAGAACCGTGCCATCGACCGTCAACCGCACCTGATACGTCCCCGGAACTACGCGCGGACCGCGCAGTGCGGAGTATTCGTCGGTTGCCGTGACTTCCTTTCCGTGCCCATCGCCCCAGTTCAGGTTCCACACCACCCGATGCATGCCGGGCAGTGTCTCTACAACCTCCGGCTTGGGAAACCAGCGATCGGCAATGGCCGCTATCGGCCGCTTCCCTTCTTTGTCGTCAGAAGAAAAGCTCCGAATTAGATTCTGATTGCCATCGAACACTTCCAGGCTCACATGCTGCGCCGGATTCTTCAGCCAATAATCCAGCACTGCGCCATTCGGAGGATTTTGGGCTATCGGTTCTTCCGGGGGCAGCGGAGTGCCCAGAAAACCGTCGTTATCCACTCGAACCGCCTTCGCTGGCGCGTACAGCCACGCTCCTTTGGTCTGGTCAACTCCATCAGCCTGTCGTAGCGCTGTAATGTCATCGAGAATCCAGAACGAGCGCCCATGCGTAGCAATTACTAAATCGTCTCCGTGAATCGTCAGGTCCTGCACTGAAGTCGCCGGCAGATTCAATTGCAACGATTGCCAGTGATCGCCGTCATCGAACGAAACATAAACGCCGAGTTCCGTGCCCGCGAACAGCAAGCCCTTCGTCTGCGGGTCTTCGCGTACCGCCCGCACGAACGAGGGCGCGCTCAGCCCGTTCGTGATCAATTGCCACGTAGCTCCGTAATCGCGCGTGCGATACAAGTAAGGTTTCCGGTCATCCACTTGATGCCGATCTACCACGGCGAACGCTTCGCCTGCATCGAAATGCGAAGCTTCAATCAAATCGATAAAACTCCACGTGCTGACGCCCTTGGGCGTGACGTTGTTCCAGGTCGCACCGCCATCGCGCGTCAGATGAATCAGACCCGTATCGCTTCCCACCCACATTAAATTTCCATCCAGGCTCGACGGCGCAATGCTGAACACCACGCCGTAACCGCGCTGCATCGCATTTTCATTGGTCGCTGCACCCTCCGGCTTCTTGTCGGTCAACTTACGCGTCGATCCCGTCAAATCCGGGCTGATCGTCTCCCAATGCAATCCGCCGTCCGTGGTCTTCATCACGAATTGCGAGCCGAAGTACAAAGTTTTCTTGTCGAAGGGAGAAAGAACTAGCACCGGCGTCCAGGGATCGCGATACTTGTGTTCAAAGATTTCAGTGCTCCAACTCGTGGCCGGCCATGGCGTAATGTCCTGGCTAAGCGAAGTGCGCAGGTCGAAGCGCGACACCGAGCCAAACACGCCGCTGATATACAGAATATTGGGGTCGTTCGGATCCACCGCGATGTAACCGCTCTCGCTGCCGTCAGCCGAAAACCAGTCGCGCTGCGTGATCTGCCCATGATCGGTGCGGCTCATCACCGCAATTCCCCCGCTGTCTTGCTGCGTTCCATAAACCGCATAAGGAAACTTGTCATCCGTGGTGACATGGTAAAGCTGCGCCGTCGGCTGGTTGTACCATGTGCTCCAGGTCTTGCCGTAGTCGACGCTGATCGTCGTTCCTTGGTCCGTTCCCAAAATCATTCGCGCCGAATTCTGCGGATCAACCCAGATCTGGTGATAATCGTCGCCGCCCGGGGCTCCGCGCAGCACAGAGAAGTTCTTCCCCCCATCCTCCGAGTGATATAGCGCCACGTTGGGTACATAAAGAACATCCGGATTTTTCGGGTCAAGCGTCAAATTGCCGAAGTACCACGACCGCGCTGTGATTCGTTTATCGGAGCTTTGTTGCGTCCACGTGTTCCCCCCATCATCGGAGCGATAGAGCCCGGCTTTAAGCGCATCAATCAGCGCATACACGCGCTGGCCGTTCGCAGAAACTGCAACCGCCGTGCGGTTCCATTCGCCATCCGGCAATCCGTTGCCGGTCAGGCGGGTCCAGCTTTTCCCCGCATCGAGCGACCGGTAAATCGCCGTGCCTGCCCCTCCCAGCGGCGCATATTGGCTCCACGGCGCGCGTTTCGCACGCCAGGTGGCCGCGAACAAAGTGTCTGGATTCCCCGTGGCAATTGCCAGGTCGGCCGCGCCAATATCTGGACCCTGATCGAGAACTTTCTTCCAACTCGAGCCGCCATCCGTCGACTTGTAAACCCCGCGCTCCGGATTAGGCCCGTAAGCATGACCAAGTGCCGCGATGTACACAATGTTTGCATCCCGCGGATCGACGACGATACGAGAAATCTGGCGCGAATCACGCAAGCCGACGTTGGCCCAGCTCTGCCCGCCGTCGGTAGATTTGTAAACTCCATCGCCGGAAGAAAGATCGGAGCGAATATCGGCCTCGCCCGTCCCCGCGTAAATTACTTGCGGATCCGACGGCGCCACCGCGATCGCCCCGATCGAAGCAATGTGCTGGCTATCGAAAATCGGCTTCCACGTCATGCCGACATTCGTCGTCTCCCAGATGCCTCCGTTCACCGCGCCGAAATAAAAAGCGGTCGAATTGCCGGGCACTCCACTAACGGCGACTACGCGTCCGCCGCGAAATGGCCCAATCAAGCGCCATTTGAGCCCGGAATAAAGATCCGCAGGAACGCTTTGCGCCGAGGCAAGAGCTGCCAGGCAAAAGGTCAAAACAAAAAGAAATAAGCGGAGAAAACGGCGTGCGAGCTTATCCAATGAAACTCCCCACATTTTTGTTTAACGTGGGTCTAGTTTAGTGGAAGCCGGGCGAGTTTGCTAAAAGCCACTTTGCGAAGATTGGTACAAGCCGCTTTTCTGAATCGGGATCGCCCATTTCTCAGCAGTCAGACATTGGCGTCTGCTACTTCTTTTCAACCTTCACCACATTGTCATCCGGATTACGGTCAATCAGCTTGTTCAGCGGATCGATTCCCGCCTTCGCCGGAAGCTTGTCGACCACCAGCGTCAACTCTGTCCGCTCTTTGTCCATCTTCTGCTTTTGCAGATAGAGATACTTCCCCTGCGCATCCTGCACGCCGACATCGATCCAGTCATTAATGGGAACCGTGTGCTCTTCGCCCTTGCCGTCGGCACGAATTTTCTTGGAATCAAGGTCCAGCGTGACCTGATACTTGCCGTCCGCCTGCGCAACATACGTTGCCGACATTGCTCGATTGTCATAGAGCGTGATGTTCTCGAACATGTCGTCGTACAGATATTGATACTCCGGTGGCGTATACATCTTCAGGCAGCGAATCAAGTCCAGCGACACCGGATACGGCGGACCTTTGAAAGCAAATTCCTTGATCAACTCCTGCAGCCCTTTATTGACATTGTCCTCGCCAATGTAATCCTGCAGCGCGTACATCACCACGGCGCCTTTGCCGTAGTGAATGTAGCCCTGGTTCTCATCAACCTTGTAGAGCGGCTCTTCTTCATTTCGCTCCACCGCCCGTCCGCGGAGGTAGCTTTCCATCTCGAAATGCAGAAATTTCTGCATCGAGGCATCACCATAACGATGCTTCATGACCATCAGCGCCGTATACTGCGCCAGTGTTTCCACGATCGATGTTCCGCCCTCTACCTGCGCGCTTATCACCTGATGCGCCCACCACTGATGGCCCACTTCATGCGCCGTCACGTAAAACGGAATATCGATCGCATCCGGATCTTTCGAAACATAAGTGATGAAGCCGATCGCCTCAGAATAAGGAATGGTGTTGGGAAACGATTCGGCGAACGTGCCGTAGCGCGGAAATTCGATGATCCGCTCCTGATGAAATTGGAACGGACTGAAGTTCGTGCTCGCATACTGCAAGGTCGCCTTCATCGCATCCATCATGCGATCGAGATCGAACTCGTGACCGGGCTGGTAATAAATTTCCAGATTCACGTCCTGCCATTTGTCCCGCCGCACCGCGTAGCGCGCGGAATTCACCGACGCAATCGCCAGCATGGGCGCATCCATTTTGTAATGGAAATAACGCCGCCCGTTTTCCACCCATTCTTTTTGCAGATATCCTGGCAGAATCGCGATCTGGTCCGGAGCCGTGCTCACCGTTCCTTCAAAATTAATCCAGTCGGCGTCGGTCGAGACGCCATTAAAATTGCGCGCCGCCGTATCCTCGAGCGTCGGCATGCGCTTCGCCTTGGATAGGCCATGTTTATGCCGCGTGCTGTCATCGGTCAACTCGATCTCTGCTTCGTATCCGATAAACGGAATGTAGGCGCTGTTCAAGAAGCTGCCGTTCGCGACAATATCGGTATTCGGGCGGGAATTGACGAAGCCTTTGTTCGCGTATTCCAGCGCGAAATCCAGGGAAATGCGCCCCTGCGGCGGCAACGGTGTGGGCAATTGATAAATGTAAAAACCGAGCTTGTCGTCGCGCGTGACAACTTTTTCGCCACCGGACAATTCCAGCTTATTGATCTGAATGTGTCCTCGCGGAATCGGCGCCAGATCCAGGGGCCACACCGTAAGAAACACCTGATCGATCGGCGTCGACGTCTTATTTTCTAGCATCATCGTGCCGCGAATGTCGGCGATCTCGCGATCAGGATAAAGATCGATCTGCGTACTCACATCGGTGATCTTTGGCTGCGGCACTGCGAGGTATTTTTGATACTGCTTCTCATATTGCGCGCGGTCTTCGTCATCATGCCACGTTGTGCGGTATGAGTTGAGAATCCCCGTGTTGTAAAAGATGTAGCTGCCCACGCCCAGGAACAGCAGACAACAAACCGTCAGCCCAACGCGCGTCGGCTGCGACAGTCGCGCGGCCGCCTGCTTCATTCGCGTGCTCAAACTCCCCTCGGTCGATCGCACCCACAAAAGATTCGTGACTACCGCCAGCGCAATTGCGGCAATCGCCCAATAAAGGTGAAACCAGAACAACGTTGCTGCGAACGGTCCGTAACTATTCATATCGGAATAGGTGTACGGAGGCGACTGCCCGAAGCGATACAGATAATTCTGCAACCCCAGCGCCGGTACCGCGATCGTGGCAATGAAGTACAGAACCATCACAAAATGGCCGAGGTATTTGTTGTCGACAATGGTATGAATCAGCAGCGCCAGCACGCACAGAATCCAAAACTGCACCAGCCGCACGCCGAACAGATCGGTGAAATAAAGGCCGAGCTGAAAGCGATAGTAATTGTGAAAGATCTGGACCAGGATTCCCGACGCCATGGTGACGAACAGAATAATCACCTGAATTAACATCAGCGCCACGAGCTTCGAAGCAAATAGCACCCACCTCTGCACCGGCAGCGCATCGACGATCTGATTCAGCCCCGCATCCCGCTCCCGCCATACCAGCTCACCCGCGTAGAACGTAATGATGGCCAGCGCAAAAATGAAGAACCCTGCGCTCGCCTGTTCCAGCATTTGATAAGTCACCGGATAAGTACGCGTGGCAAACGGGTTGGTGATGGAGTTGGCGGTGAACATCGCAAACAATCCACCAGCAAGCAAGAGCACGATGAAGAAAACATTTTTGACTGTCTCGCTGAACTGGATCCGTGTCAGCGTGAAGAATTGCCGAAAGGAATTTCCCGAGGAAAACTCTGGATGCGAAATTGGTAAAGCTTGGGCAGAAGTCAGCGTGACTTCTTCCTCGGCTCCATTAACCTGCTTTTTTTGTTTGCCCCCGCGCGCCGCATAGGAAAACTTAAATTTCACATACGTAATCGCCAGCAGCGCCGCTCCCACTCCCAGCCAGAAAACCCGGTTCCACAGCAGAATTCCGGTCAGGGGAATCAACTGGGTGTTGCGCTGAAACGGCGTCCAATATCGCGTTATCCGATCCATCGCGTTCGAACCGAATGGATCCGTCAACGCACCCCAGACGCTGGGCGTCGCCGGCCCCTGCAATTGTGCCGCTACAAAATATCCAATCAGCAAGATCACACTCGCGGCGTAGACCGGAAGCATCTTCTTTCCCAACGCGGCTAGACCGAAAAAGATCGCCGTCAGCAAAACCAGGTTCGGCAAGACCATCAGAACGTACGGCAAAAGATACGCCGCAAATCTTTGCGGCTCGAGCCGTGTCGGATCGAGCCACGGCATGAGAGTGGCAATCCACGCTCCCAGACCCACGCTGGCGAAGATCAAAACCTGAATGGCCAGCGCGCCAAGAAAACGTCCACCGAGATACGAAAATTTACTAATCGGCGCGGTGAAGAAGAAATCCGTCGTGCGGCTGTCCACATCCTGGTAAGTCGCCTGCCCGGCAATCGCTCCAGTTACCACCACGCCAAAAAATGTCACATACGAAATGATGATGGTTAGAGCGTAGGGCGAGTTCACTAGCACTTTACCGCCTGTGCCAAAGTCGACGCTCGCCTCGCCTATTGCGCCACCCGACATCAGCGCAAACAAATATCCCAGCCCTGCGAAAACCAAAAAATAAACGTAGGTCGAGATGCGGCTTAGTCTCTGGCGAAATTCAAAACCGGCAATGGTTAGAACCATGGGATCAACTCACCTGGGTCAGCGTTGGCTTTTCCACAAAACCGCGAATGGTTGCGAAATACAAATCTTCCAGATCGGGCGTGACCGGCTCGAATCCCGCTCCCGGTTGTACGTCAGCCAGCACGTGAATGAGCGTCTTTCCCGCAAACAACCTGACCAGCACCAGCTGAAATTGTTCGCGATGCGCCGCCAACTCCGCCGCGTCGATCGCTTTCTTCCAAACCCTGCCTTGCAGTTCGGCCACCAGCCTGGTCGGCTCACCCGTGACCATTACTCGCCCTTGATGAATGATCGCCATCTGCCCGCACAGATCGCTCACATCGGAAACGATATGCGTCGACAAAATCACAATGATGTTCTGCCCGATCGCGCTCAGCAGATTGTGAAAGCGGACGCGTTCTTCAGGATCAAGCCCGGCGGTCGGTTCATCGACGATAATCAGCCGTGGATTTCCCAGCAGCGCCTGCGCAATTCCGAAGCGTTGCTTCATGCCGCCCGAAAAGCTGCCCAGCGGCTTGCGGCGATGGTCCCAAAGATTGGTTTGCTGCAGCAGCGCCTGCACGACCTCGCGCCGTTCCTTGGGATTCGAGATTCCTTTGAGCGAAGCAAAGTGCGTGAGCAGATTCTCCGCCGAGACCTTGGGGTAAAGCCCGAATTCCTGCGGCAAATATCCCAGCACCCGGCGCACTTCATCTTTTTGTTTGAGCACGTCAATTCCGTCGAGCGTGACACTACCGCTGTCCGCTTCCTGCAGCGTGGCCAGGGTCCGCATCAGCGTGGATTTGCCGGCGCCGTTCGGACCAAGCAGTCCGAACATGCCGAGAGGGATCGTGAGAGAGACATCCTGCAACGCTTGCACGCCGTTGGGATAGCGCTTTGACAGCCGATTGATTTGCAATTCCATGCACACCTCTACTGACCTTGAAGTATACGTGCGAGGCGGAGACTTTGTTCCTCGCCGAGGACTAGCCTACAGGTTTGGACGACTGACACCGGCTTTTGTCATGGACCTGAGGGCTTTCTATCCGAAATTTGAAATCAAATAAACTAGTTGATAGACTGGTCTGTAAGAAGAGAGACCCTCTATGACTACGATTGGAGCGTTCGACGCCAAGACCCATCTCAATGCCCTCTTGAAAAGGGTCGCGCGCGGCGAAACCATCCGCATCACGCTGCGGGGAGTTCCCATTGCCAAACTCGTGCCCGACAACGACGGAGAGCAGGCGAATCCTGTCGATGTGGTGCAAGGCATTCGCCAGCTTCGCAAAGGAACTAAGTTGGGGAAAATAAGCTTACGCGAGTTGATCGATGAAGGCCGCCGCTACTAAACGCTTGGTTCTGGACGCCTCTGTCGCCCTCGCATGGTGCTTCGAGGACGAAACCAACGCCTTCTCAGAGCTGATTCTCGATATTGTCGGAGCCGGAGCACAGTCTCACGTACCTGCTATTTGGCCATTCGAAGTGGCAAACGCCCTGCTCGTAGCGGAGCGTCGCAAACGCGTCACAACCGCGCAAGTTACAGCTCTCCTCGAGCGTATCGCGAAATTGGCAATAGTCGTCGAACCCATTTCGGCTGGTCGGGCTTTCTCGCCAATTCTCGCGGTCGCTCGTCAGTTGCAACTGACAGAATATGAAGCCGCATACCTCGAGCTTGCCCTGCGCGAGGCGCTGCCGATAGCCACGCTCGATACCAAGCTGCGGCGCGCTGCCCACTCAGCGGGCGTCGAATTGGTGGAATAGAGTGCTGGCAAAGTCGCTTCTCGTCGGCGCCATAACTCTCCAGTAGACTACGATTGTGCGTTCTCACTCTTTAAAGGTGACTTTTCTAATTCTGGCGGGCGCACTCTTCGCCCACGCCGCCGACGTCCACTCCCTCGCCGACGCAGTCGACCGTCATTACAACCACCTCCGCAGCCTGCAATGCGAGTTCACCGAGACCTACACCGGGCTCGGCATGGACCGCAGCGAATCTGGCACCCTCTGGCTTAAGAAGCCGGGAAAGATGCGCTGGCAATACCGTTCTCCTAATGACAAGTTGTTTGTCAGCGACGGCAAGGACGCCTGGTTCTACGTTCCGGGAGAACAGCAGGTGCGAAAGACCGAAGTCAAGAAGCTCGACGATTTGCGTTCTCCCCTGGCCTTCCTGCTTGGTAAAACGAAGCTGGAGAAAGAATTGCTCGGCCTCTCACTGGCACCGGACGTCTCCCCGCTGTACCCGCGCGACGTGGTTCTCCGCGGTGCGCCGCGAAACCTGGCCGACCGCGTCAACCAGGTACTTCTGGAGGTCACTCCGGAGAACGCCATCGCTCGCATCGTGATCGACTCGACCGACGGTTCGACCACGGAATACCGTCTGACTGATCAGAAAGAGGACGTTCCAGTGGCCGATTCGCTGTTCGTGTTCAAAGTTCCCCCAGGAGCGGAGGTCATTGAAGGAACGCTTGGGCAGTAACGAGCTAACTAATTAGTCCATAAACACTTACAATCTAATTCCCAAAGCAATTACCGGCGCGTTTTTTCGCTTGCAATTCAACCGACTCACCGCGTTCTGAATGTTAGACTTAGGTGGGGTGCGGGCTAACCGGGTACCACATGCCAGAATTCCTCATAAAAGCAGTCGACGAACGTGGTCACATGCTCGAAAAGCTGGAAAACGGCTATTCCGAGGCCGAAGTCCGCGACCGCTTCGTGCAGCAGGGGTTTCTCGTCTATTGGGTCAAACCCCGCGGCGTGCTCTCCGGCGACTTCTCCTTCCGGCGGCGCGGCAAAGTCAAGCAAAGCCAGTTCGTCATCTTCAACCAGCAGTTTCTGACCCTGATCAAGGCCGGCCTGCCCATCCTGAACTCGCTCGATTTGCTCATCAAACGACAGCGAAACAAGCACTTCCAAAGCCTGCTGCAAAATGTGCGAGATCAGGTAAAGAGCGGCGAGTTGCTCTCTTCCGCCTTTGCCGCCCAAGGCGGTTTTCCCAAGATTTACACCACCACGCTGATGGCAGGC
The DNA here is from genome assembly GCA_035507035.1 of Terriglobales bacterium. Lineage (GTDB taxonomy): Bacteria > Acidobacteriota > Terriglobia > Terriglobales > Acidobacteriaceae > DATJOJ01. Next base: position 55,478 of record DATJOJ010000059.1, read on the forward strand.
GAGAAAAGCGGCAACATGGAAGAAGTCCTCGGCCGCTTCATCAACTTCCAGCGCATGGCGCTGACCTTCAAAAAGAAGTTGGCCGTGTCGCTTGTCTATCCCGCCCTGCTGATCACCGTCGTCAGCGGAATGCTCGTCTTCCTGGTCACCTATGTCGTCCCGCAATTCGCCAAGCTATATGAAGACATGAACGCGCAGTTGCCGGCAATCACGCTGCTCATGCTCGACATCGGCACTCACGCGCAAAAATATGGGCCAATCGCCGGCATCGTCATCGTGGTTGTGGGCTTGTTGGCCTGGCAGTGGAAAAAAACCGATCGTGGCGCAGAGACCATCGACCGTAGCATTTTGAAGTTGCCGCTGCTGGGCGACATTTGGCTGAAATATCAAGTCGCTAATTTCTCGCGCATGTTGTCAACTTTGTTGACTGGCGGCATGCCGCTGGTTCCCTCGCTCGAAACTGCCGCAGCTTCCATGAGCAGCCGCCGAATCTTGAATGGCATTCAGGAAGCCGCTATCCAGGTTCGCGAGGGGCAATCCCTGGCCAAGAGCTTGGAGCAGCAAAAGATGTTTCCCGATCTTTCGGTCGAAATGATCGAAGTCGGGGAATCCACCGGCGCGCTGCCCGCCATGTTGAATTCAGTCGCCGAATTTTACGAAGAAGACGTGCAGACCGCGCTGGGCGCGGCCATGGCTCTGATCGAGCCTGTTATTCTGATTATCATGGCGGTGTTTGTGGGCGGAATTTTGATCTCGCTCTATCTGCCCATTTTTACCTTAGGATCAAGCATTCACTAACCATAGTGCGGGCCACAACGCCCGACGGGGACGCTAAGTATGGCAACTGTACCGGACAACAAAGCCGCTGTAGCCGGTGGGGCAAACGGAGGACGTATCGCTCCGCCCCCATCCGTCAACGAAGAACTGGAAAAAGCCAAGGACATCGCGCGCCGCTATCGGTGTCAATTTATCGACCTGCGCGACTTCCAGCTTCACCACGATCTCTTTAAGAACATTCCCGTTCACTTGATGTTCCGCTATAACTTCGTGCCTCTCGAAGAAACCGAAGACGGACGTCTGGCCATTGCCATCGCCGATCCCAGCCAACTGATGATGATCGACGAAATCAGCCTGCTGCTGGGCAAGCGGATTGTCACCAAAGTTTCCACGCTGGCGCAGATCACCGACATCCTCAAGAAAACCGAGCAGTCGAAGCGCGTCCTGGAAGACGCCAGCGAGGGTTTCGCGCTCAACGTTGTACGTGAAGACGAATCTGGCGGTGAGGAAAGCATCTCGATCGACCGGTTGACCCAGCAACAGGGCGATATCAGCCCGATTATTCGTCTGGTCGATACCACGATCTTCACTGCGCTGCAGCGCCGCGCCAGTGATATTCACATCGAGACCCGCGACGACTCCGTCTCCATCAAGTTCCGCATCGACGGCGTGCTGACGCAAGCCATGCCGCCGATCGCCAAAGAGCACCACTCGACCATCATTTCGCGTATCAAGGTCATGAGCGAGCTCGATATCTCCGAGCGCCGCGTACCGCAGGACGGCCGTTTCCGCGTGAAGTACGGAACTCCCGAGCGCCCCATCGACTTCCGCGTTTCCATCATGCCGTCGATCCACGGCGAAGACGCCGTCCTCCGTGTGCTCGATAAAGAATCCATGAGCGAGAAGTTCCACAAGCTCACTTTGGACGTTGTTGGTTTTGATGAAGAAGATCTACGCAAATTCCGCCGCTACATTAAAGAGCCATACGGCATGGTGTTGGTGACGGGACCGACGGGAAGCGGCAAAACTACTACCCTTTACGCCGCCGTCAATGAAATCAAGACCGACGAAGACAAGATCATCACCATCGAAGACCCGGTCGAATATCAGATTCGCGGTATCACCCAGATTCCGGTCAACGAGAAAAAAGGCCTGACCTTCGCCCGCGGCTTGCGTTCGATTCTGCGTCACGACCCCGACAAGATCATGGTCGGCGAAATCCGCGACACCGAAACCGCGCAGATCGCCATTCAATCCGCGCTTACCGGCCACTTGGTCTTCACCACTGTCCACGCCAACAACGTGGTTGACGTCTTAGGACGATTCCTGAACATGGGCGTCGAACCCTACAACTTCGTTTCGGCGCTGAACTGCATTCTGGCGCAACGGCTGGTGCGACTCATTTGCGAATCCTGCCGCACTCAGGTGCACTATGACGCGGCCGCGCTCGAAGCCAACGCGCTTGATCCCCTGGAGTGGGGCAAAGTCGCCTTTTATGAGGGTCAGGGCTGCATCGAGTGCGCGGGCACAGGCTTCCGCGGACGGACCGCCATTCACGAACTGCTGGATTTGACCGACCGCATTCGCGAGCTGATCTTGGCCAAAAAGCCAACCTCGGAGATTCGCCGCGCCGCCCGCGATGAAGGCATGCGGTTCTTGCGTGAATCGGCTCTGGACAAAGTTCGGAACGGCCTGACCACGCTGAAAGAGATCAATAAGGTAACGTTTATCGAGAGCAGTCGGTAAGGGATCTCGGCCTCTGCCTGGTGCGACAGGAAGATCGCGAGCTTGGCTCGCTTCCTTATAACTGCGCTATAAACAACCCTTTAGGCCAGGGTCGCGAGTTCCCTTCCAGATATTGCAAGATTTCGTACCACCGCGTTCTACTAATAGAAGTCACAGGGAGTAGTGTGAAACGTGAGTTCCGGGGCCAAACCGAAGCTGGCATGTGAGATCTCTGCCGACCGAGTGCTCGCCGGACGTGTCGCTGACCGCGGCCACAATATCGAGATGTGCGCCGCCGGAGAGCTCAAACCCGGCACCGTCGTTCCCGACCTCACCGAAACTAACCTGAAAGAACCCGAAGCGATCCGCGCGGCAATTCGCGAAACCTTGGGCAGTCTCAGCGGCCGCTCCCGCGACGTGATCGCCATTTTGCCCGACGTCGCCGTCCGCGTGGTTTTGCTCGATTTCGAGACGCTGCCCTCCAAGCGAGCCGATGCCGAAGGCGTCATCCGGTTCCGCCTCAAGAAATCGCTGCCCTTCGACGTCGACAAAGCCAAGATCTCCTACCAAACGGAAACCTCCGCCACCGGCGTCCGACTGATCGCTGCCGTGGCGTTGAATAGCGTGGTTGAGGATTACGAAGCCGCCTTCCGCGACGCCGGATACACGCCGGGAGTCGTAATGCCTTCGATGCTTGCCGCGCTCGGTGCCGCCGATGCCAGCCGTCCCACGCTCGTGGTCAAAGTCGACGCGCGCACCATCAGCATCGCCATTCTCGATAAGCAGCAACTTCTGCTCTTCCGCACTCTCGAAAACACGCGCGGCCTCACCGTCAGCGGCGAACAACTCGCCGACGAAGTTTACCCTTCCATCGTGTTTTTTCAGGACACGTATCATTTAAATATCGAAAAGATTTTCGTCGCCGGCTTGTCGGATACCGATGGCGCGCTCGCCGCTTTTCAATCGCAAGTCGGCATGGAAGTGCACGAGCTGGTCGCCGCTTCGCAACTCGGCACAACTTATGGCTCGGTTCCGCGGTTCCGCATGGCCGGAGTGGTGGGGGCACTGATTTCCTGATGCGCCTCGATATCAATCTCGCGACTCACCCCTACGAAGATGCCCGCAGCTTTTGGTTTCGCTGGGGTGGTGCACTTGCTATCCTCGGAATTCTCACCGCCGGCCTCCTCTATTACACCGGCCACGAATGGACCTACGCCCGCAAAGATCACTTGGTTCGCGATCGCTATCTGAAACAAATTGCCCAGCGCGACAAAGAAGTAGCTGACGCGCAAGCCATGATGAACTTGCCGCAAAACCGCAGCATTCGCGACCGCTCACAGTTCCTGAACGACCTCTTTTATCGCAAGGCGTTTTCCTGGACTGAAGTCTTCGAAGAGCTCGAAAAAGTAATGCCTCCGCGCGTCCACGTGGTCTCGATCACTCCTGAATTGTCCGTCGACAATGAACTGGCCATCAAGCTGATCGTCGCGGGAGATTCGCATGACCGCGCTCTCGAACTGGTGCGCAAAATGGAAGACTCGAAACATTTTCGTCAGACTCAGATCGACACCGAAACCGCCGAGGCCGGCAATGGGACCTTCGCCGGAGACACGGTGAAGTTCGATATCAGCGCCCTCTATTTGCCGGCGACCGATCTCCAATCCCCGGTCGACGCTAAGCCAGAGAAAAGCCAATCCAAGGCGGAGGTGAGCCACTAATGCCTGACCTTCGTCGCACTCGGCGCAAAGTAAAAATCGCCCTTGGCACCCTGGCGGTACTCGATCTGGCTGTCATCATCGTCTACTTTTCACCCTTGATCGGCACTCCTACTTCGCGCCGCGAACAGTTAACTAACTTGTGGAAAGAGCTGCAACAGAAAACGCAGGAAGTGCAACCGCTGCAGGGACTCGACAAGAAAATCCCGGTGGCGCAGAAGCAGATCGATGAATTCTACATAACCCGCTTTCCGGCGCAGAATTCCGCCATCTCCGATAACATCGGCAAGCTGGCCGGCGAGAGTGGCGTAAAAGTTGGAAGCGTCAAGTACGATACAAAGGACGATCCAGTCCTGGGCTTGCAACCGGTCGAAATCGAGGCTGATCTGGCTGGCGGCTACCTGCAGCTGGTCCAATTCATCAATGCCCTCGAACGCGATCACATGTTCTTCCTGGTGAATAGTGTCCACCTCGGCGGCGAGCAAAGCGGCGTGGTTCGTCTGCAGATGAAGATTGAAACCTATATGAAGGTTGGCGCGGCATAAATGAAGCTGGGAGCGGAAAATCGCAAGCAGGTCATCGCGCTCGGTGTCTTAGGCGCTCTCGCGCTTCTATTTGTCGTGCGCGCGGTCTTCAATTCGAGCGCTCCCGAGCCCACTTCGGTGGGGCCCGTCGCGCAGATTCCCGCCCTGCCCGCCGCTCCCGCTCGCAAGAACCGTGCCCCGGCGCGAACCAAGACTGCTCTTACCCGAATAGCCAAAGCGCCCAACTCCATCGATCCTACGCTGCGTTTCGATTGGTTGAAGGTCAGTGAAGACACGCAATACGCGGGCAACGGACGAAACATTTTTCTGGCGCAGGCGGAGATTCCCGAGCCGATCAAGAATGGTGCTACCGATCAGCAGAAGCTCGCCGAGCAGCAAGGGCCGCCCCAACCGCCTCCGCCGCCTCCCATCAATTTGAAGTTTTACGGTTACGCCAGCAAGGCGGGTGAGCCGAAGCGAATCTTCTTGTCGCAAGGAGAAGACGTTTTCATCGCCACCGAAGGCCAGGTCATCGACCGGCGCTACAAAGTGTTGCGCATCTCCCCGGTGTCCGTGGAGATTGAAGACATGCTCTACAACAATCGACAGAGCATTCCGCTGACCCAGGGGTAGAGGCATTTGGTAATTTTGTGATTTGGTAATTTGAAAACCATCGCTGCAGTGCTCTGCAGATTACAAAATTAGCCGATTACAAAAATTACAAAATTTTCCAATGCTCGTTCGTTCTCCCAAGTCGTCTCGCCACAATGAGCAAGGCTACGTGCTCATTACGCTGATTCTGATGGTGGCGCTGCTCACGATTGGCCTCACCATGATGGCTCCCGAGCTCATGCGGCAGCTGAAGCGTGACCGCGAAGAAGAACTTATCCATCGCGGCGTGCAGTATTCGCGGGCCATTCAGCACTTTGTAAAGAAGAATGGACGCTATCCTAATACTATCGACGAGCTCGAGACCAGCGGCACCATTCACTTCCTGCGCAAGCGCTATAAAGATCCCGTGACCGGCAAGGATTTCAAGATTCTCCACATGGGCGATGTGCAAATGACGTTCGGTCCCGGCTTACAGGGGGCAACCTCGGTGGCCAACATGGCCCAAGGCGGAGCCGCCGCGGGCGGTCAAGGCGGGGGCTTCGGACAAAGCATCTTCAATTCCAGTGGATTCGGAAACAGTAACGGCCTCGGCGGCAACTCTTCGGGCGGCTTTGGAAACACCGGCAGTAGTTTCGGCGGCGGAAATTCCTTCGGCGGCAGTAACAGCGGTTTCGGCGGCGGAAATAACGGCAGCACGTTTGGAAACAGCGGTAGTACGTTCGGAGGTGGCAGCACGTTTGGCGGCAATAATGGCGGCTTCGGTGGCGGAAGCAACTCATTCTTCGGCAGCCAGACTCCAGGTCAAAACACGAATCAGCCCGGAACGAACAACAACCAGCCCGCCTCAGACGGATCTCAAGCCAACTCCGGCCAGCCTGGACAGCCCGGTCAACCGGGACAGCCCGGCCAGGGCCAGCAAGGTTCCGGATCGAATAATCAGACCTTTGGCGGCGGTCCCATCGTCGGTGTCGCCAGCATCAGTAAAGATAAGACGATCCGCATCTTCAACAAGAAAGACAAATATTACGAGTGGCAGTTTATCTATGATCCCAGCAGTGACACCGGCGGTATGCTGACTACTCCCAACCAGCCGCCCGCGATGCAAGCCGGTGGCAGCCTCGGCGCGCCCACCAATGGCACGCAACCAGGACAGCCCGGCCAGCAAAACGGCGGCTTCGGTTTCGGCGGTAACTCGGGTTCGCCGTTCAGCCCGCAAGGTGGACAGCAGCAACCCATCGCGGTAGAGCAACCCTCGCCTTATCCTCCGACCCCTCAGCAGCCGCAACAACCGCAATTCCCTCCCGAGCAGGGGCCCAATCAACAATAATCTCGTTCAGGTAATCCGGGGACTGCCCGGGTTCTTCGCACCTAGGCGCGGTCTTCCCACACAGACAACAAAAAGCCCCACCGCTTGCGCGATGGGGCTTTGATCTTTGCCGCGAAAACTCTTACACGCTGAACGACGATCCGCAGCCGCAGGTGCTCTTCACATTCGGATTGTCGAACTTGAAGCCCGCGCCTTCGAGCGTCTCGACATAATCCACGATGCAGCCATTCAGATACATCACCGAAGTTGCGTCGACGTACACCTTCAGACCATCCATGTCGAAGGTCTTATCCATCAGCCCAGCGGCGTTCTCAAAAGACATCGAATACGAAAAGCCGGAGCATCCTCCGCCAACCACGCCGACGCGCAATCCCGCCGGCACCGGGTCCTGCTGGCTCATAATCTCTTTCACTTTCGTGACGGCATTCGGGGTCAGCGTGATGGGCGCGGTTTTGGGCTTCACTTCCGGTACGGTTGTCGTGGCCATTGATCTCTCCTTGGTAATCAATACATGATTATAGCAAACTAGGCAAGTCTCTCCCGCTCCTTGCCCCTGTTGATTTAGATGCCCCTTAGGCCCCCACGGACGCCACAAAACAAAAGCCTTCCCTGCTGGCTGTTTCGAGATATAATTCGGCTCGGTGGGGCCCTAGCCGATCTTGGTACAAGGATCGGCAGAGCCGCGGAAATAACAAATCAGCCCTGAGGTGACGTATGGGAATGCTGATGTGGCCGCTGGTAATCGAGGGAGCTCTGCTCATCCTGCTGGTTCTCCTCCTTATTTATCGCAGTACGCTTTCCATGCACGAGGACGACCAATTGTTCCTGACCGAGTCCGAGTCGCACATGCAACGGGAACAGATTGAGGTCATGCAAAAGCTGAACAAAGTCACCCCCATGGTGAAGTGGCTGGGCGCCGCTTCCGGTGTCCTGGGACTGGTGATTGTTGGTGTGTTCGTCTACCAACAGCTGCAGCAAATGCAATAGAGCGGTCGGACTCCTCGCGCATCTCTGGCCAACTTGATCGGTTGTCCTTGCTGTCTGGCCGCGATGCGAAGGCTCGCCTGGCGTCCGACAGAGTTTTCCGAAATCCACCAGCTCGCGCATCAGTGACGATTACGTCTGCGATCCCTGGTGCCTAACTTCGATCCCATCGCGATTGTCGGCGGAGGTCCCGCCGGCACTGTAGCTGCAACCGCTCTCGCTCGTGGCGGAAAGTCCGTCATTCTCTTTGACGAAAAATTGGCGTGGGAAAAACCCTGCGGCGGCGGAGTCACGCACAAGGCTCTGCTCGCTTGGCCATTTCTGCGTGAAACCAACGTCGAACGAAACTGGGTCGGGAAATGCGAATTACGCAGCAACACCGGCCGCCGGGCTTGCTTCTCCCTCGAACATCCCATCGCCATTTTCTCGCGCACCGTGCTGAATGGCCTCCTGCTGCAGCGTGCGCGCGATGCGGGCGCCGTCATCGCTTCCGAGCGGATCATTAGCGTCGAGCGCTCTCAGAGCCGCTGGAAGCTGCGCTCCGCGAATTCGGGATGGAGTGCCTCGTATGTCATCTTCGCCAGCGGCGCGCGCAATCCCTTCCGCAAGCAATTTTGTGATGCGTTTGCCCCAGCCGATTTGATGGTCACCGCCGGTTACAGAATTCCGCGGCACAGCGAACCGATGCAGATTCAGTTCCTGCATGATTTTCACGGATACATCTGGATTTTCCCCCGCTCCGATCATGTTTCGGCCGGGATCTGCGGCAAGATGAACGCCATGAGCACGCGCGATTTGCGTGTGCTGCTCGAAGAAAATCTGGAAAAACAAGGCCTCGATTATCACGGCGCGCAATTTTATTCCCATGTCCTGCCTTCGCTGCGAGCAAAAACTTTGCGCGAAGCGCCAGTGAGCGGCCACGGCTGGGCTATGGTCGGTGACGCTGCTGGCTTTGTCGATGGCATCACCGGCGAGGGTCTTTATTATGCGATGCGTTCCGGCGAGTTGATTGCGCAGGCTCTGCTCGCTGATCGGCCGGAACTCTACCTCGCTCTTCTTCGCAGCGATTTTCTGCCGGAGTTGGAACTCGCCGCCCAAATGGCGATCCGGTTTTATACCGGCCGCTGGATGGGCGAATCGGTAGTCGAACGCACACTGCAGTTCGTTGCCAGCAGCGCCAGCTTCCGCTCGTTAATGTCAGATCTCTTTGCCGGCACGCAAAGCTACCGCAGCCTGCGCCCGAGACTCTACTGCACCCTGCCCACAATGCTGGCCGAAAGTCTCGCCACCGCCCTTCGCCTGCCGACCAGCGATGCGGAAGCTAAGGTCGAGTCCCGCGCCAGCTAGAAATTTCAAAGCAGATGTAACCGGCTCACGATATCTCACATCCCACGCCTTCGAGGGGAGATCCTATGATTCTGGAAATGACGACCGCGACGTTCACGCTTGTGCATGTCCTGATTAGCTTGGTCGCAATCGGCTCGGGCTTCGTCGTATTTTTTGGGTTGGCCGCGGGAAAGCCGCTCAACGGCTGGAATGGTCTTTTTCTAATCACCACGATATTAACCAGTCTGACCGGTTATCTTTTTCCGATTGAGCATCTGACGCCCGGCCTGGTGATTGGCACCCTTTCCATGATCGTGCTGGCCGTGGCCATCGTCGCGCTCTACGCGTTTCATCTCTCCGGCGCTTGGCGACCCATTTATGTGCTTACCGCCGCGCTCGCGCTGTACTTCAATACATTTGTTTTGGTCGTACAGTCGTTCATGAAAATCCCTGCGCTGCATGCGCTGGCTCCGACGGGGAAAGAACCTCCGTTCCTGGTTGCTCAGTTGATTGTGCTCGCCATTTTCATCGCTCTGACCTATGCGGCGATAAAGAAGTTCCGCATCGCGCCGCAATCCATCCGGGCGCGCGCTGCCTGATTGCAGAACCTTAGAGTGGGTAAGTGACGCTGTCACCGACCCTTACATTCGTTCCGGCATGTTCAACAGGTTTTCCTGACTCCAGGCTGTTCCGGCCGGCATCAAATCGGGAGGCATGAAGTCCCTCAGGTCCAAGACGCTATGGCTGGCAATCCTTTTGTTGTGTCCGTCACTGTGCCTGGCCCAGAGCCACTCCGAGGAATCAAGCGCTAGCTCCGGCGACTACTTTTCTGCCCCACAGCCCGCCCCAATAAATACGACGCGAGGCAAGTGGGACAACTTTGTGCATGAGACCGCCAGCCCTCTCACCTTCGGCGGAGGCGCCTTCAATGCCGCTTTTTCCCAAGCGACTCAAAGTGACCCCAAATACGGGGTTGGGACTGGCGCGCTTGCCGAGCGCTTCGGCGCTTCGGTTGCCGACATCGCAACCCAGAATTTTTTTGGCGACTTCGTGGTCGCGTCGGCCTTTCACGAGGATCCGCGCTACCACCGCTTGGGACCAGATCACAGTTTCTTGCATCGTGTCGGCTACGCGATCAGCCGCGCTGTCGTCATCCGCAAGGATGACGAAACCAATGCCTTCAATTTCGACAACGTGCTTGGCAGCGCCATGAGTACGGGTTTCTCGAATGCCTATTACCCGGCGGCAAGCCGTACCGGCATGGGCAACCTGATGCACTGGGGAATCGACATGGCCGATAACGGCTTCGTCAATCTGGCTCCCGAATTTTGGCCGGATTTCCGCGACAAGTTCCTGAAGCGGCATCACTGAGCCGGGTCGCCCAACCTTAACGGCGCGTTCTCTGCAACATAGACTGCGGATTTGCACCCTCTCCACGTTAAAATCATTTCTTCAAATCTTTCCGTTTCATCGAGGTGAACCGATGCCGCTCGCTTCCCGTCGTTCCCCGCGCCATTTTCTTTTCACGTCGCTTGCTCTTTTTCTGACTGCCTTGTCCTGCTTCGCTGCGGAGCCCGTGCCACTCAAGCGCATTGTCGAGCTGGCCCTGAGCCACAGTACGACCACCGCCATGGCCGATGCTGCCGCGCAGCGCGCCTATGCGGCTCTTCGCCAGAGCCGTAACCAATATTTACCATCGCTGATGGTGGGCTCGGGCCTCGGTTGGACCTATGGCTACCCACTCAGCCTCGAGGGGTCTGCGCCCTCGATCGTCAACACCACCGCGCAGTCGTCGATCTTCAATCTTGCTCTCCAGGATTTCATTCGCCAGGCTAAGACCGAATACCAGGCCACCACCGTCCAGAACAAAGACCAACGCGAGCAGGTCATTCAAGACGCTGCCGTCAGTTATGCCGAACTCAGCAAGTGGGAAGCTCTGCAGGCGCATCTCGGCGAAGACTACGCCGCGGCTTTAAAAATGGAGCAGTATGTGAACGAGCGTATTCAGGAAGGCGTCGACAGCCCGATTGCCCGCACCCAAGCTCGCCTGAGCACCGCAAAAGTCTATTTGCACATCTCGCAGGCCCAAGGCTCCATCGACGTCCTTCGCCAGCATCTTTCGCAACTCACCGGCCTGCCCGCTTCCGAAATCACCACCGATCCCGATTCCATCCCCGCTTTGCCGCCTGTCAAGCAAGATGACAACCTCGTGGCCAAAGCCGTCGAAACCAGTCCCGCCATTCAGATGGCCTCTTTGCATTCGACCGCGCTGAACTTCGCCGCCCGCGGCGAGCATCGCTCCATGTGGCCCACTTTCGATTTCGCGGCACAATACGCGTTACTCGCCACATTCAACAACTACAACGTTTACTTCCGCCAAGGGACCTTCCAAGCGAACAACGTCAGCATCGGAGCGGTTATTCGTTTTCCATTCTTCAATCCCACGCAGCGCGCCCGTGCTCAGGCCGCCGACGCCGAAGCCGTTCAAGCATCGAAGAAAGTCGAAGCTACTCGCCATCAAGTCAGTGAACAAACCTTACAACTGCAGCGCTCAGTCGAGGAGCTCGCTGCCGCCCAGGATGTCGCCAGGCTCGAATACGATGTCGCCAAGTCCGATCTCAACGCCGTCGAAATTCGCGTCGATGCCGGAAATGCAACCATTCATGACGCCGATCAGGCTCGCACCCAGACGCAAGAGCGTTATAACGCTCTGCAAGATGCCAATTTTCAGTTGGAGCGCGCGCGCATTCTTTTGCTCCGCGCCACCGGCGATCTCGCCTCCTGGGCCGGTGTCGGCAAACAACCGTAATCGACCGGGCGGGCCTTGCGGCCCGCCCTCCCCTCCTTTTCAACTCCCCTTTCCACCGCCCACCCCCTCCAATTCCCCATTAAACGCAAATGCTTCGACCCATCCCTCCCGGGCATCTAAACTATGGAAAAGCACCAACAAAGCAACCCCGGCGTTCGGCCAGAAAGTGTTACTATAAGTTATTCAATTCTATGCCCTTAAAGACACTGTTCCTGAATCCGCCTTCTTTTGAGAATTTCGATGGAGGCGCCGGTTCACGCTGGCCCGCCACCCGTGAAATTGAGTCTTATTGGTACCCGGTTTGGTTGGCGTATCCCGCCGGAATGCTCGAAGGCGCCCGCCTGTTGGACGCCCCGCCGCACCACGTCTCCGCGGAGCAGACCATCGACATCTGCCGCGATTACGAGTTTCTGGTGCTCTTTACTAGCACCCCCGGTTTCCCGGGCGACATCAAGCTCGTACAGAAAATTAAAGACGTCAATCCCAAGATCAAAGTCGCTTTTGTCGGCCCGCACGTCAGCGTGTTGCCCGAGCAGTCGTTGAAGCAGTGCTCGGCGATCGATTTCGTCGTGCGCAAGGAATTCGACTACGCTGTGGTTGAATATGCCCAAGGCAAGCCGCTCGAGGAAATTCTTGGCGTCTCTTATCGCCACAACGGCGGCGTCGTGCACAATCCCGATCGCCCCGTGATGGACGATCTCGATGCCATGCCGCATGTCACCGAGGTTTACAAGCGCGATCTCGATGTCACCCGCTACAACGTTCCATTCCTGCTCTATCCGTTCGTCTCGCTCTACACCACGCGCGGCTGTCCGGCGCAATGCACTTTCTGTCTATGGCCGCAAACCTTGAGTGGTCATCCTTGGCGCAAGCGTTCCACCGACGATGTCGCCCGCGAAATGGCCAAAGCAAAAGAATATTGGCCGAACGTTCGCGAATTTTTCTTTGACGATGACACCTTCAACATCCAGAAAGCGCGCACCATCGAGCTCTGCGAGAAGCTGAAGCCCTTGAAGCTGACCTGGTCCTGCACCTCACGCGTCACCACCGATTACGAAACGCTCAAGGCCATGAAGGAAGCCGGATGCCGGCTGCTGATCGTGGGCTACGAATCGGGCGACCAGCAGATTCTCAAAAACATCAAGAAGGGCGCCACCATCGAGCGCGCCCGCCAGTTCACCAAAGACTGCCACAAGCTCGGCCTTGTCATTCACGGTGACTTCATCATGGGCCTGCCTGGCGAAACCCACGAGACCATCGAAAACACCATTCAATTCGCCAAGTCACTTGATGTCGAAACCATCCAGGTTTCGGTGGCCCACGCGTATCCCGGCACCGAGCTTTACGACTACGCTGTCAAGAATGGTTTCATGGTCTCTGACAACAAAATGGTCGACGAAGGTGGCCACCAACTCGCGCATATCCAGTATCCCGGCCTCCCTGCCGACGATATTTTGGAGGCCGTCCACCGCTTCTACGACGAATATTATTTCCGGCCCAGGGCTGTGATCCGCATTCTCCGCAAGGCCGCGTTCGATAACGTCGAGCGCAAGCGCCTGTACAAGGAAGCCAAGACCTTCCTCAAGGTTCGTGCCATGCGCCACAAATGGGTCAAAGACAAGCGCGAGAAGAAAGACTCCGCCGCCGCGCCCGCGACTGCTTAGGACAACCGTGTGACGTTCCGCCGATATCTAGTTTTGTTCGGGGTCTCGGTCTTTGCCGCTACCGGCGATTCCTTGCTCTCTCGCGGCATGAAGCAGATCGGCGGCGTCTCCATCCATCACCTGCAAAGCATCATTTTGATGGTTCTCAACCCGACCGTCGCCCTCGGCATCGTTTTCCTGCTGGCCTTCTTCGCCTGCTACATGACTTCGCTTTCCTGGGCCGATCTCACTTACGTTCTGCCCGCAACCTCGGTCAGCTACATCCTGCTCACGCTGCTCGCCAAGTTTTATTTGCATGAAACCATCAGCGTGTCGCGCTGGTGTGGCGTGCTCTTGATTTCCGCCGGGGTTGGATTCGTCACCCAGGGTCCGGCGCTTACCCACAAGCCGCGTCATGCTGAGTCGACTGAGTGCTTGGCCGGCACGGTCTCCCCGAGGACGCAGTCATGACCAGCCTCTACGCCTGGGGCGCGGTCGCTTGTATCGTGGCCACTTCTACCGCTGGTGACGTGCTGCTCTCCCGCGGCATGAAACAAGTCGGGGATTTCGGCGAAGTCCGTCGCCGCTCTGGCGTGCTCACTCTGATTCAGCGTGTGCTGCAGAATTCCAATTTTTTGTTTGGTGTTTTGGCCATGGCCATCGCCTTCTATAGCTTGCTCTTCGGCCTTTCCTGGGGCGATGTCAGCCTGGTAGTTCCCGCTTCCACTTCTCTCACTTTCGTGACCAATGCCATTGCAGCCAGGTTTTTTCTTCATGAGCGCGTGGATCAGCGGCGCTGGGTCGCTGCCTTGCTCGTCGCTGGAGGGGTGATTTTACTCGCCTTCTAAGATCGGATCAGCCAGCTTCTCCTGATGATTTAATTCGCCGGTGCCATCGTGAAGTTGCCGCTTCCTGTGCAGCCTGAGCCCGTTCCCGTCAGGTTCCAGGTTCCCGTGATCGTATTGTTATTCGTCGTTTGAGTCAAAGTCCCAATTAACGTCAGTTGGTTCGATCCATCGCCATTCGACGATCCGGACTGGACCGTCAGTTGCAGATTTCCCGTCGTAATTCCATTCGCCGTACTCGTCGACGTGAACGTGCCCGTTCCCGTGTTGCCCTGGCCAAAGCACGGAGGACTGCCCGTGAAGCTGAGATTGCTCACCGTCACAGCTCCCGTGCTGCTATTTTCGTTCATCGTCAAGCCGAAAACGAATGCCGTAGCTCCATTCGTGTTCGTCAGTGTGGCCGACCAGTTTCCATTAATCGGTGTACCCGAGCCACTGCCGCAACCACTCAGCATTACCAGCGCCATGCATAAAATCGAAAAACTGAAATACTTCATTCGTTCCTCCGCCGCCTCCAACCGGGCGCGTAACTAAACGAGGTCCTCAATCCGAGCGCGGCAAAACAAGAAAGATGCGAGCTCTCCGCTCCAGAGTTGCAACTCTGTATTATCCGGAAAAAAATCGAATCGCACCCAAACTTTTCAATTCGAGACGCCGCAGAAATGCGGTCCAGGCCCGAGATGGAACTACACAAACCTCTGATATGTTCAACTTAGACTAGACGGCAAGCGCGTTCCAGTTTGAAACTGGCAATGCAGAAATTTGCGAATCCTCACCTTCGCCGTGCCAGGCGACCATGCCCAGCCACTGCCAACCGGGCTCAAAATTCCGACATGGTGAACGATCCCGATCCCGTGCATCCCTCGCCCGTGCCCGTCAGGGCCCACGTCCCACCGATGCTGGAATTGCTCACCGTTCCCTGTAAGACCAGTTGGTTCGTCCCGTTGACGAATGAACTGCTGGTCTGCATCGTTAATGAGAACGCATTCGCCGGCATGCCGTTTTCAGCGCTCGGTTGGTATGTGCTGCTCGCCGTCGTTCCCGATCCAAAGCAGTTTGTCGACGTGGTAAAAACCAGATTACTGACGCTGATGGAGCTGCTGCTGCCTTGCGTCAGCACCGTGTTAAAAGTCAGAATCGTTGCGCCCTTCGAACTCAGCGTCGCCGACCAGTTCCCGCTCACGTTGCCAGAACTGTTGCCGCCGCCGCCGCACCCGGTCAACATAATGGCGAGCCCGCACAAAACCCCTAGACACACGTGTCTCATCCCGTCCTCCGAGAAAACACTTTTGAATTGTCAGGGCTCCAGTCTGCGTATTATCCGGGAATCGAACTCGCTGTGCAAGTTTGCACAGGAAAGGGTAGTGGCTCAGTTTGAATTTCTCTTTTTGTAAGGGCCACGTTTTTTCGATTGTTGCATACCATCGCAGAGCGCAACCAATTCTTCAAGGCTCCAAACGTGGTCAGTCAACCCCGCTTCGAGGGCTGGAGTGACGCGCAAAGTCTGATGGATTCTCACGTAATTACAGTACATAAAATGCAGCGCGACCGCGTAAGCGTGGTTGTCAATCTTCTTGGAGAATGCGTTTGTCAGGCAAGTAAAGCGGCGCATGTGCATCCGCATGGTAGGGTTCTGGCGTTCCACGTAGGATGTACTCACATGTTTCGGGTCGGGGTTCCCACTCACCGTTTTCATGTCGCAGCCGATGCAAACAGCAGGCGAGCAGCGTGTCTGGTTTTCCAGAGATGCACCATAGATTTTTTCTAACTGAGCGTAATCCACATCAGCACCGAAGGCATCTTCGACAGCAACCAAATATGCTTTATGTCCATCGGTAGTGATCTGAACTCTGCCATGGACGCGGCTTGCAGCATCTTTCATAAAGTCCATTGCCCAATCTGCCCCGCGTCCGCCGATGAGATAGCTGACAACCAATCTCGTGTCCGCATCAATTCCAACCCAAGTCCATACGTCGCCCCAGCCGATTTCTTTTTTGTCGGCACTAACATTCTTAGCCTGGGCCCCAACATATGCCCAGATTTCATCGCACTGTAAACGGCGAACGCGAACATTGCGAACATGCTGATCATGGAACTTCATGCAAGCGCGGCCAAGGTCAACGAGTAATTTGGTGACTGTGTTGCGAGCGACGCCTGTCATTCGTGACGTTGAGCGAATGCTATTACCTTCAACTAGAGCCGTTACAACTCTAATTCGCTCCTCATTTGTTAGGTTATTCATATTGAGCATTATGCTTGAGTGTAATCAACCGAGTCAAGCATTTTGATCAATTTATTTTGACATTGATCTTTAGTAACTGCTATCCTCAGGGTGTCGGTATACCGGCACAGGGGTGCCGTTTTCGGCACTTGACAAGCCACGTATAATTCCGCAATTAAGCAAACTCAACATCTGGGACCGCGTCTAACTTGGAGGAGCGAGGCGTCTAGATGGATCTGAATGTTAGGGCATTCCGAGTCGTTCAGGAAGCCGTCAATGGCCCTTCCCACGCAACACAAGCCAGGCGCGAAGCATCAAGGAAAGGTGGCCTTAAAGGTGGCCCGGCACGTGCACGTGCAATAAGCCGTGAGCGCCGAGTCGAGATCGCCAAAAAAGCCAACGCAAAGCGTTGGAGCAAGGCAAAGATACGCCATGGATAACTGTCAGGTACTCAAAACCTTTGGCAGCCCGGACGTTGAGTCTCGGGTGTACGGCGTACTTTCGGATGCGTCCGGCTTGGCAGCCCATGCAAGGAATCACACGAACATTCTTCGCATCGCTGTGCGCCTGTACAACCTTAATCGCTCTCTAATCTTGTTCCTCAATCAAGTCCACGACATATTAGAGGGCCGCAAGAAGCCTGTTACCACGGGTGAGCCGCCAACGCCCGAACAGCTAAAGGCTACGGCTGACAGTATGGAGCACGTTTACCGGATAATTGACTACATCTATGAGTCTGGCCGTTGCGCACGGCTGACGAACAATCGGTTAACGGCAGGTAGCCTGCACTCTTTAAAGAAGCACAGCGAGGAGCTTCTCGATCTGGCGGATTGGCTTGAGACTACTCTCAACGCAAAGTACAACAATGCGGCATTTACTCGGGCGTCACAGGAAAAGGAGTCGGGGGACATCTACGATTTAAGCGAAGTTTAACGAGCAAGCCAAGTGGCGCTAAACGTCAAACTAACCAAAACGCCATTTAAATATCTGAAGAACCTGGACGCCACCACCAAGCAACGAGTCATCGACAAGCTAAACGAGATCGCCACCACGCCATCTGATTCAAGACTCTCAAAACCCCTTGAAGGCACGGTAAAGAGATGCACCCGCGTCGGGAAGTATCGAGTGCTATTCACAATAGAAGGGGATAACTTGATCGTGTCCGACATTGACTCACGCGGTCAGGTTTACCGCAATATTTAGATTTCAAACTGAGCCACTACCCAGGAAAGGGTAGTGCCTCAGTTTGAAATTATCGAGTCAGCCAGATTGCCACGCCGCCCCCCAAGCATAGGAGGCTGTAGAAGCCAAGGAAAAGGCGCCCCTGCCATTTCTTGAGGGGGCCTTTTGATCCTCTTAGTTGAACGCAGAGGTCTGTGACTCCTCGATACACACCCACAATTCCAAAAACGAATAAGATGAGCGCAACTAACCAGCGCGGCATGCGGCCACTCCTGTCAGCCATGTTCTCACGCAGCCGCCTATATCGCCAGTTTCCCCCTGTAGGGGCCGCGCGGCCTTGGCCCTGGCGCCTACCGGTTGGCCATCATCACGATTTCGCGGCGAAGGTATTTCGATTTTTCCCGCGCCATCTGCTTCAAAAACCCCGCAACCTTACTCCTCATTCCACACGTACAAGAAAGCCTCGTCGCTTGCGGTGGCGGCTTTGCGGCCAGCCTTGTGGATCGCGCGGTTCAATGCCGACCGCACTTTTTCCTTGCTCTCCGCCAGTTCGGCCAATGGCACCTTCATCGCCATCCCCTTGGGCATTTGGTCGAGGTCCGACAGAATCTTGCTGACGACTTCTCGGTGCTTGCCGTTCCGGCCTTGCGGCACATCTACCTGAGCCATAGTCTTGAAGTTCATAGTTGTCTTACCCGAGCGTTTCATCTCACTCCTCCCTCCCATAGGATCAAGCGTGAAACGTTTAGTTAACGTAACGTTATCGTAACCTGACGTACCGTAATAATGCAAGTAAAAAATTTAGACGTTATACTAACCTAACCACACAGTTTCTTTCTTGCCCCGCAATCTGCCCCCTAACCGCCGGTGAAATAAGCACCTTGCCCGCCTAAAGGCACCTTTACCGCCAGCCAAAAGATATAACCCGTACGAATCCAGGTTTGTTACTGTTTGAATTGGAAGGAGTTTTCAGTGGCAAAGCGGAAAACGCACTTTGAACAGATCTCGGTGGAAAAGGTGAAGGCCATCGTCGAAAGAACCGCCGCTCCGCCAGTCGCGGCGAACATCGCCACTAAGCGGTCGTGGAAATCGGATTCGAAAGGAAGTAAACGTAAATGACCAGCGCAAGAAAGCGAAATGACGTTTCATCGGTTCGAGAAAACCTGCCGCCAGTGACCTCTCCGGAACCACCGCAGATCGTCCCTAATCGGCCGCCTGGGAACACAAGCTCCGTTCATTCCTCCGCCTCGGAAAGTTGGCGCGAACTGGCGCAACGCATCCAGCAGGAAACCGATCCTGCCGTGATGATTGAGTTGACCCACCAACTCATCGCTGAACTGGATGCAGAGAAGTCGCGAAAACCAAGAACAAAATAACAGCGAAACACGATGGGCAAGCGCTGCAAATATTCAGGGCCGCTTGGCAGCGGCCCTGTTGAAACATTCTATGGCCCGATCCCGTGGGCCGCTAGGCGAGATTAAGCAATCTTCTTCTGCCGCTCTTTCTCGCTATCGTGCTCCATATCGCGGTTTCCGCCCTGTTGCTGCTCGCGGCGCCGCTTTTCTTCGTCCATGTTCTGCCCCGAACGATTGGGCTCTTCATTGCCAGGATTGCGATTTCCGTGCTCTTGTTCGCTAGAATGCGTTCCGTGCTTTTTATCGTCCATCATTTGTCTCCTTCAGTAGAGTTCATGACAGCGATATTGAGATGTGCAAATCCCTGCCGCGGAAGCCCCTACGGTATCAAAGGCTGGTTCCCTAGGTAGTAGCTACATGCCGCAACGTAGGACGATTCGTAGGACTGCCTACCCTACGAGGAATGACTTTTGTGTAGGGCGGACATTCCTGTCCGCCCCGCTGGCGACTGACTACTAACTCCTGACTACCGGTGTGAAAGCACTTCTTCCAGCCTGTCGTAGCTCCGCCCCGACTTGAGCTTTGTGTAGGGCGGACATTCCTGTCCGCCCCGCTGACGACTGACTACTAACTCCTGACTACTGGTGTGAAAGCACTTCTTCCAGCCTGTCGTAGCTCCGCCCCAGACCCACCTCCATGCCCGACTTGACCACCGTATCCCGCGCCTCGCGCGACTCATAGGTTAAGGTCTGGGTGAGGACGGTCTTTCCGCCCTGCTCAGTGAAGGCAAAACTGATCACTGCCTCACCCGCGTACCAGGGATCGTCAAACTTCTCCGTTGCCACGATCCGCTCGGACGGCACAATCTCGCGATATACGCCGCCTGCCCCCATCTCTTGTCCGTCCTTGCCGCAACGCCACAGGTAGCGATATCTTCCACCGACCCGCAAATCCACTTCGCACACCGGCAACGACCAGTCGTCCGGCCCGTACAGCCATCGCTTGAGCAGGTCGGGCCGCGTGAAGGCCTCGAACACCAGCTCGCGCGGCGCATTAAAGGTTCGCGTCATCACGATTTCGCGCTCGCCCCGCGCCTCTACTTTCAGGTCTGCCGACTTATTCATGACGATTCCCTTTTTCTCGCATTCCACGGGCATGTTTTTTCTCCTTAATATGTGTTTCGCCGGACTTGAATTCGCCGGCCTTCATCTCTTCCAGCAAATCGTCCAGCCGTTCAAAGCTCTTCTCCCAGAACTTCCGATACCGCTCCAGCCAGCGTGCCGCGTCGCGCAGCGGCCGAGCCTCCAGCCGTCGCGGGCGCCGTTGCGCATCGATGGCGCGGGAAATCAACCCAGCCCGCTCCAGGACTTTCAGGTGCTTGGAGACCGCCGGTTGCGTCATCGCAAACGGCTCCGCCAGCTCCAGCACGGAAGCTTCTCCCGACGCCAGCCTCGCCAGGATCGCCCGCCGCGTGGGATCGGCCAGCGCCGCGAAGGTCGCATCCAGCCGCTCGTTACTATAACCATTCTGTTCCATAACTGACAAGTAATATATATAGCGCAGTTCTTGCTGTCAACCGAAAAGTGGGGTTTTGAGTTGAAGCCCGGTGCCCCAGGTGCCGCGAGCGTTCTTTGCGAGTCTCACCTGGGTAAAGCTACGGGCCGCAACGAGCAATCGCTTCTCAAATGCATTGTCATCCTGAGGCCGCGGAGTCGTCCGCGCTGCGGACGACTCCCAACGAAGGACCTATGCAATTTATCGCGATCGCCGCTTCATCACTGCTTTGAAGCCGCGCGGCCTCAGCCGCGCCGAAACACTCCGGTCAGACTCACGCGCCGTTGAGGCGCAAACTGAATCTGCTTCCCAGGTGAGCTCGCGAGAACCCGCTCGCCGAACCTGGGGCACCGTGCAAAATAGTTTGGGCCGCCTGGCGGCGGCCCTCGTTTTGCTAGAAGCCAGAAGCTCTAATCTCCCGCTACCGGCTCACCCACCTCAACCGGCTTAGCCGGCGTTTTCGCCAGCGCTCCTAGCGGAATGAACCCGCCCTCCGACTGCGCCGTCTTCTCTTTCAGCACCACCTCGCGATACAGCGCCGCCATGCGGGCGTTGTACGCCGCATCGTCTTTCTTCGGCCCTCGTGCTTCGGCGGTCTTCAACTTCGCATCTCTCGCCCGAGTCTTTTCTTCCCGCGAGTTCTTGGCAATGCCCAGCTTATCCAGATCGTGCTGCTCTTCCTCCGTCACGATCCCATCCCGCAGCACCAGCGAGTGTTCAGTCGACTCCATCTTCACGTTCTTGCCGCCCGCGAAGATCTCGTGCCGTCCATGCTCTTCGTACCACTTGGTAAGCGTGGCCGTCATGTGCATCTTCTCGATGATGTTTCTCCAGCCCACGCCCGTGTTATACGCGCAGAACGAAATCTCGCCTTCCTGCGTCGCGTACGGAATAATGCACTGCTCCGTGCGCCGGAAATCGTAGTTGAACAGGTCCTGGAACCACATGCCCGCAATGAACAGGAAATTCCAGCGGTCCTTCCGCCGCTTCATGACGTCTTCAATGGTGCGGTCCGCCCCGACCTTGCCGTAATTCCGTCCGGTCACGTTGTAGTTCTTGTCGAACTTCTGCAGCAGGTCCATCAGCTTGAAGTGCGTCGGCGACTGGAACGGATCGTAGTTCTTCATCAGGCACAGTGCCATCCCCACTCCCGTCCAGAACTTGCTCCGCGCCGCATCGTTGACCTTGGCGATATCTTTCGCCAGCTGGTCACCGTGCAGGAACGCCGTCACCGGCACGCTCTCCTTCGTTTCTTTATCGATCATCACCGCCATTCCCGTCCCGCAGTTCGGATGGCAGCCGCAGGAGAGCTGGCCCCAATTGTTATTCGCGTCCTGGGCGTGCATGAGATCGGCCCAATCGCTGAACGTTCCCATGAAGCTGATGGGGAACCAGTCGCGGGCAGGCTCGCCGAGGCCGGTTTGGTTCTTCACGTCGTGGGCGAGATGCGACAGCGTGTAGCGCTGCGCCTGGCGGCGCTCGTCGGTGATTTCTTCGTCACGTCCGGTGAAGCTCACCGGCTGGAACGATAAGAACCCGATCTTCTTAGGATTATCCAGCGCAAACTGGATGATCCTTCCCACCTGCTCGTTATTAATTCCGTTGACAATCGTGATCACCGGAATGATCTCCACGCCGGCGGCATGCAGGTTGTCGATCGCCTTCAACTTCACATCGAACAGATTGCCGACTTTGCGGTGCGCGTTGGCCGCGTTTCCAATTCCATCAAACTGCAAGTACGCATAACGCAATCCCGCTTCAGCGGCCTGCTGCGCAAATTCAAAGCTCTTCGCGAATTCGATCCCATTCGTCGCCGCCTGCACGCTGTTGTAGCCGACTTTGCGCGAGTAGCGCACCGCATCCAGGAAATACGGTGACAACGTGGGCTCGCCGCCGGAGAACTGCACGCTCATCTGGCGCCGCGGCTTGATGGTGATCGCGTTGTCGAGCATCTGCTTGATTTCTTCCCACGTCAGCTCGTGCACAAAGCCGACTTGGTTGGCGTCCATGAAGCAGGGATCGCACATCATGTTGCAGCGGTTGGTCAGATCGATCGTCAGCACCGAGCCGCGTCCATACTTAATGGTGCTCGATCCATGGTGGTGGAGGTGCTCGTCGTCGTGGGCGCGAATGTCGCGGCCGGGGAATACCTGCTCCAGGTGCTCGGTGAATTCCGTGTCAACCGACATGACATCTTCAAAGTGCCCGTGCTTGGGGCAGTCCTTCACCATCAGGATCTTGCCGTCGCGCTCAATGATGGTGGCTTTCACTTCGCCGGCTTTTTCGTTCATCAGCACATCGACCGGCAGTTCGCCATCGAGAATGCGCTGGCGAATTTCGGGCACGCAGCGCGGGCAGAGCGAGTCAGTCGAGCGCGGCCACCCCAGCGGTGGCTTCGACTTCTCATAGGACTTCAGCAGCGGCTTGTCCGACCATTTCGGCGTGGGAGAAGGATTGGGCTTAATGCGGTTGAACCGCTCAAAGAAGAACCACGCGCCCTTGGCACTCATGGTCACAGCTTTTTCGACATACTTAATTGGCTTGTGCATTTCCTCTCGCTTTCCAATACCTTGGGGCTCGCGGCTCGACCGCTGCCCGGGTTCTTCTCCCCACAAATTCTTCTTCCCACAACTCGCGGGAGACGCTACTTTACGTCCAAACGCTTGGTGTTGACCTTCACCTGGGAGAAGGACTGGCAGTACCTTCTCCGGTATTTCTCTGAGCTTATGTTATTGAAGGGGCACGGCTAAGGCACGGAGAACCCAATGAACGGTACAAAATCGGGATTTAGCGGTCGAAACCGGCATTGGATGGCGCTAAGTTGTTGAAAGAAAAGAGGCGGCAAACAAAACCTCGCCGCGGATTTCGCGGATAAACGCGGATCGAGCATTCAGGGCATTAAAACCTCAGCCACAGATTTACACGGATTCGCACGGATCGAAACATCACTTTCGCCGCTGGGTGCCGCTCCGGCTAGAATGGAATTTCCTCTTCGTCACCGCTGGCAAGCTCGACCAAAAGTATGATTTGGGATGCCGCCAGGGCCAGCGCGTACTCCGCGATGCTCGGCGTAACGACCCCGCCGGTGGTCCCTCCATGCCCGACTCCGTCACCACCGCTGCGGAATCCGTACAATCCCGCGAAGGTTTGACCCAATGCCTTGGGGAGCTTGCCCACGTCCGTCCCGGTCAGCCATTTTGTCACGTCGCCGAGCGTACTTGCCTTAGCGTTCGGGAATAGCTCTTTTGCGGCGGCCTCTACAGCGCAGACAGCTTCCTTCACCGCGTTCTCCGGGTCCGGCTTCACGCGGTCACGGAAGTAGCGTAGTGCCTTGGCAAAATGTTTGCGCGCGGGGACCAGCCGCGCATCGGCAAGAACGGACTCGGCTTTAGAAATTTGACTTACGGTGTGCCGCTTACCCCGCCTCTGGACAAGACCGTCTCGAAACTCGAATGCTAGATTTTCTTCCCGAAATAAACGTTCAAGTTCATCTGCAAGAATCTGCTGCACTTCGGTTCGTGAGAGTCTTACGATGTACTCATTGTTGAAATCGCTATAGCCAATTTCGGTTGCTAAGTGGCTGTGGAGCCGCTCGCAAAAATCGTAAACCTTAGCCCAAGGTAGCGTTTCTAGGATTTCTTCAGCGTTCAGCTTTGCCTGAGTGCTCTCGTTCTTTGTCCAGTCAATAAGGGGAGACAGTCGCGCAATTCTCTGGAGTTCCGTCGTCGCTGCGTGCCAACCAGCAATGTAGTCCTCGCGTACTGCTTCAGCCAGGAGATGGAGCAGCCCAACCCGTGCGGTGGCGGGGACTTCACCATCTATCTGCGCAGCATCCCCACGGTTGCGGGTAGAGAACGGTGGCAGAGTGTCGACCATGCATATCACTTCCAGCGTGATGATAGCAGGCTCACGCCCGGCACTTCGTTCTCGCTGCTGCCGTCGCGCCGGAGCTGCTCCTCTCAAGGCAGGGGACGTGGCTTGAGCGGCCCGCGGGTCGGCTGACACGTCTCATTGAACGATCCCGAGCCATCGCTCGATGAGCTGATACGATGCCGAATCAGGCTCACGAAGTGGGGTGATTGTTGCTGTCATTGTTAAAGGCTCCCAAGTGCGCGCGTTAGTAACCAGATCGCCGTAGTATCGCACCTCGTCCACTCTCCGGAAGTGTCTGAACCAAACCCCGAGTTCCGGTGCGGACGAGCGGATGTAGTTGTACTCGCCTGCCACTCTCGCCAAAGCAAATGGGAAATGGTGCGTGAAAAGTAGAACCCAGTCTCCAATGCCCATTTCGTGGGCGAAGGCCCAGTAGTTACGCTGATTGTCGGGAAGAGCACTCTGGGGCACGGTGAGCAAATCGGGAACATCTGCAGCAAAATCCAGCCCAATGTAGCCGGCCGACAGACTTTCTACTGTATGCCGGATTGCCCCCCCAGATTCGCTTGGGTGCAGTTGCATTCGCCAGTATGCCGTAATTCCTCCTTATGTCCACTGCCTCAACGGAGGCTGGAATTAGCACAACGCTTCTGCGCCCTTAGTTCGCTACCGGGCCGCGGTTCTTGCCCCTCATTTCGAATCCGGTTCCAATGCCGCGTTCACGTTCACTTGGCCGCTGGACACGGAAATTTCCCGCTTCCACGGTTTGAAACCGGGCTTCTTCACAGAAATTTCGTGCTGGCCGGCGGCGAGGCCCACGGTCGAGGGTGTGCTGCCGACGTAGTTCCCGTCAACTTCGATATCCGCGCTGTCGGGGGTGGAGGAAACCTTCACAGTTGCGGTCGCGACAGGGGTTTGCGCACCGGCTATGGCGGATGGGCTTGCCCCAGCGTGCTCGATCGAGGCCGCCGGAACAACCGGCGGTGCGGCGGTGTTTTGGGTGGTCGCGGGCTGCAATTTTTCGTTACCTTGCATTGGTGTTTCGCCGGTCACGCTCTGGCAGTCTGTCCTCCCCTGCTTAAGTTCGCCATCGGTGTAGTTCTGGTTGAGCACGATCACCTCGGCGCCGCGCGCTTGCAGGTTTCGTACGTCGTGGTCGGTGAGTCGCCCGTGGAACGGGAATCCGTCGGGCAGCTTGCCCTCGACGTACTGGAACTGTTTGCCCCGTATGCCGAAGGAGTAAAGGCGGCTGGTAACTTGGTCGGCGGGGCCCATTCGCTTCAGCAGTACGCAACTGGCTTTCTGGGCATGTCCAGCGGTGGCTTTTTCGGGGATGACGGCTCCGGACTGGGCAAGCGCGGATCTGACGAACAAGCAAGCGGTGAAGAGCAAGACGGACTTGCGCATGTCTTTCTCCTAGCAAAAAGGGAGTCGTAGCTTGGGCGCCACGACTCCCCCTCAGAGTCGCCCAAGTTTTACTACTACGCCGCGTCGATGTCCAGCGCACTTTTGTGCCAGCTCACCGCGCTTTCGTGCCGCCCCGCAGGCCGTTCCCTAAAGAGAATTGTCATCCTGAGCGAAGCTGATCGGCCCGAAAACGGGCCGATCAGCGAAGTCGAAGGACCTCTGCACTGCCAGCCGACACTGCTGATGCGTTCTTCTCACACAAGCTGCGCGGGAGAATGCCTTGACGCTGACGGAACGGCTCAAGCGTTGCATGGGTCCTTCGACTACGGACCTGCTTCGCTGTGCGAAGCAGGTCCTCCGCTCAGGATGACAATTCGAGTGAGGCTGAGGAAAAAGTCCCCACCCTAACCTCGCAAATGCAGCTCGGTTAGAATGGGGCACCCCGCAGGCCCTTGATCTGCTTCTCACGCGCAACAGCATTCCCGACATGCTGGAAGCGCCTGGTGCCCCACGTTCCGCGAGCTGCTTCAGTGAGCTAACGTGGGGGCGTAGGCACGGTTGCGCCTCTACGGCGCGTGCAAGTTCCGGCGCTTATCGGCGCGGCTGAAGCCGCGCCCTGTCAAAGCTGCTCAGTCCCACAAGGCCTCGCCTGCCGCCCCCGTAGGCCGTTCCCTAAAGAGAATTGTCATCCTGAGCGAAGCTGATCGGCCCGAAAACGGGCCGATCAGCGAAGTCGAAGGACCTCTGCACTGCCAGCCGGCACTGCTGATGCGTTCTTCTCACACAAGCTGCGCGGGGAGAATGCCTCGACGCTGATGGGACAGTTCAAGCGCTGCATGGGTCCTTCGACTAGGTCTGAGGGAAAAGTCCCCACCCTAACCTCGCAAGTGCAGCTCGGTTAGAATGGGGCACCCGGGTTAAGTTATTAAAAGGGCACACCGTTCTTGAGCGATTGCTCGTGATATAGACGAAGAACGATCGCTCGTGGAAATGCATAGGTCCCTCGTTGGGAGTCGCTCGCACGCGAGCGACTCCGCCGCCTCAGGATGACAATTCAAAATGGGATCGTATGTGACGGGGGGCACTCCAGGTGCAACTAACCGTCCCTTGTCATCCTGAGCGAAGTCGAGGGACCTCTGCACTGCCAGCCGGCACTGCTGATGCGTTCTTCTCACACAAGCTGCGCGGGGAGAGCGCCTTGACGCTGACGGGACGGTTCAAGCGTTGCATGGGTCCTTCGACTACGGACCTGCTTCGCTGTGCGAAGCAGGTCGTCCGCTCAGGATGACAATTCGAGTGAGGCTGAGGAAAAAGTCCCCGCCCCGCACGCGCGCGAGCGACTCCGCCGCCTCAGGATGACAATCAAAATGGGATCGCATGTGACGGGGAGCACTCCAGGTGGAACCAACCTTTCCCTTGTCATCCTGAGCGAAGCGAGGGACCTCTGCACTGCCAGCCGACACTGCTGATGCGTTCTTCTCACACAAGCTGCGCGGGAGAATGCCTCGACGCTGACGGGACAGTTCAAGCGTTGCATGGGTCCTTCGACTAGGTCTGAGGGAAAAGTCCCCACCCTAACCTCGCAAAATGCAGCTCGGTTAGAATGGGGCACCCGGGTTAAGTTATTAAAAGATAAGAGACGGCAAACAAAACCTCGCCACGGATTTACGCGGATGAATTCCGACTCGATTCCCTTTTTATGCTCCCAGAACTCCGCCGCTGATTATTCGTGACGCCCGGGTACAGAGTTTTTGAGCGATTGCTCATGATGTGCCGAAGAGAGATCGCTCGCGGAAATGCATAGGTCCCTCGTTGGGAGTCGCCCGCGCGCGAGCGACTCCGCCGCCTCAGGATGACAATTCGAATAAGGCTGAGTAAAAACTCCCCACCCTAACCTCGCAATGAGGCTCGGTTAGAATGGGGCACCCGGCGTCAGGGAATTCTTCTTACGCAAGCTGCGCGGGGAGAATGCCTCGACGCTGACGGGACGGCTCAAGCGTTGCATGGGTCCTTCGACTGCGGACCTGCTTCGCTATGCGAAGCAGGTCCTCCGCTCAGGATGACAATTCGAATAAGGCTGAGTAAAAACTCCCCACCCTAACCTCGCAAGTGCAGCTCGGTTAGAATGGGGCACCCGGCTCGCGCGCGAGCGACTCTGTCGCCCCAGGATGACAATTCAAAATGGCATCGCATGTGACGGCTGAACCCTCCAAGTGGAACCAACGTCTTCTAGCCGGCGTGAGTTGCAAGCGACTTCGCGAGAGGTGGATGGTTCTCTCCTTTTTCCCACACGCGGAGAAGGTCCCAGGCCTCGCGATATTTCTCCCAGCGGGCGCGGCGGCATTCGATATCGGGATAAAAACGCAGGCTGCGCGAGGGAGCGTAGACGCCGACGGGAAGGACGTACCAGGTGTCGACGGGAACAATGTGGGCGACGAGGATGTCGATCTCGTCGGCGGTGTAGGCGACTTTGCCCTGGCCATAGATGGCATAGGTGGGCTGAATGTCGTATCCGCGGGCGCGAATGACCTGGGTGCATTTGAGCTGTACGCGCCAAAGATGGCAGCCGGAATCGAGAATGAAGTCATAGGGCTCGCTGTCTCCCCAGGGTCTGGCGACGTGGAAGCCGAGAGTTTGGGCCTTGAGCAAGAATGCTGCTTCGGATAATTCTCCTACGCGTTTGGTATTGGCACGACCGATCATAGGCACAAGAAAAGGCGCGGCTATAGGCCGCGCCTGACTCTTTCGCTCCTAGTTATAGAATATCAAACCAGAGAGGTAAGTCGGCCACAATTGGAAAGTTTATTTTTGGTGTCGAATCAGCGGATTAGCGGGAAAGTATGGGAAAAGGGGGCTTGACAGGCGAATTGCGAAAGTTGGGGTTAGTGCCGAAGTTATGAGTTCCGAAATGGGAAACAACTTCTGGAAGAGCCGGTCTCTCGGCTTCGGATCGGGATGACAATTCGCATGAGGGCCGATCAAAATCCCCGCCCTTAGCGTCGTAAAGAACACTCCGATAAGAACGGGGCACCCAGCTGAAAACCACAATTCGGACATGGGCTTGAGATCATCGACGCCGCGCGATACCATTTGGTTCGACGAGATGACGATGACCAAGACACTTTTTGCGATCACGCTAAGCGGGCTGATGCTTCTGCTGTGCGGAACGCCGTTCGCCGACGAGCACACCGACTGGGTCGGCACGGTCACCGACCCGGACATCGAATACCGCACGCACATTTACGAAAACTCCGAGGTCTGCAACCTCGAGTATCGCGATACCCAGTCAGGGCGGGGGGCGACCACCTTCGACGCTGCCGTGGATTACAAGTCGAAAGACCACGATAATGACGATGAGCAGGTCATGAAAACCGACCGGGAAAATATTGCGACGACGCCCACCAGCTATGGCACCGCGCGCATCTCGAATTGTTTCGGAGTGGTTGCGGTTCGGCTGACGGTGGTGCAGCGGCACTAAAATCCTGGCGAAAAGCAGATCCCCTTATTGCCATAGCGGTTCGGAATGACAAGAAAAATGGGGCGGACGTCCGCCCCACAGAAACTTCCGGAATCGGGAAGGAAACCACTGCCGACCCAGCCTTAATGTCGTAAAGAACACTCCGCTAAGGATGGGGTACCGGTCTGTAATTTATAATCGCCAGTTTTAAGAAATCTCTAAAGGACTCAACGATGCCTCTGACAATTATTAGCGATATTCATGCGCGCGAGGTGCTGGATTCGCGCGGCAATCCGACGGTGGAAGCGGAAGTAATTTTAGGTGACGGCTCGCATGGGCGGGCGATTGTGCCGAGCGGAGCGTCGACCGGTGAGCATGAAGCGGTCGAATTGCGAGATGGGGATAAGAAGCGATTCGCGGGCAAAGGCGTGCTCAAGGCAGTGGCGAACGTAAACGGCGAAATCGCCGAGGCATTGTTCGACTTCGACGCGGCGGACCAGAGGAATCTGGATCGTAAGATGATTGAACTGGATGGAACACCGACGAAGAGCCGGTTGGGGGCAAATGCGATTCTGGCAGTGTCGATGGCGTGCGCGCGGGCGGCGGCCTCGTCGTTTGCGCTGCCGGTGTATCGATATTTAGGTGGGCCGGCGAATGTGTTGCCGGTGCCGATGATGAACATCCTGAATGGCGGCGCGCATGCGGATAACAATGTTGACTTCCAGGAATTCATGGTGATGCCGGTGGGTGCGAAGTCGTTCTCGGAGGGACTGCGCTGGGGCGTGGAAGTGTTTCACACGTTGAAAGGCGTGCTGAAGAAGCGGGGGTACAACACATCGGTGGGAGATGAGGGGGGATTTGCGCCGTCGGTGAAGTCGAATGTGGAGGCGATTGAGGTGGTGCTGGAAGCGATCGAACAGGCGGGATACAAACCGGGAAAACAGGTCGCGATTGCGCTCGATCCGGCGGCGAGCGAGTTTTATAAAGATGGGAAATACGTTTTCAAGAAATCGGACAAGTCGACGAAGAGTTCGGAGCAGATGGTGAAATACTATGCGAAGTGGGCGAAGGACTATCCGATTGTCTCGCTGGAAGACGGATTGTCGGAAGAAGATTGGGAAGGCTGGCGGATGCTCACAGAGGAACTCGGCGAAAAGATCCAACTGGTGGGCGACGACATTTTTGTCACGAACATTGACTTCCTGCAGAAAGGGATCGACAAGGGAGTGGCGAATTCGATTCTGATCAAAGTGAATCAGATTGGGACGGTGAGCGAGACGCTGGATGCGATCGATCTGGCGCGGCGGAATGGATACACGTCGGTGATTTCGCACCGGTCAGGCGAGACGGAAGATACATTCATCGCGGATTTGGCGGTGGCGACGGGAGCGGGACAGATCAAGACGGGATCGGCGTCGCGGACGGACCGGATTGCGAAGTACAACCAGCTGCTGAGGATTGAAGAAGAACTTGGCGATGCGGCGAGGTTCTTAGGGATTAAGGCGCTGAATTACAGGGGGTAAGTCCAGGCACTCTGTGGCGACAGGGTTCGTTGATATCGCGCTTGTGTCGCCAAGCTCGGTTAGAGAACGTATCAATTAGTCGCGGGGAGCGCGATCAATCTTCAAAAACAGACGGGTTGAGGAGACCTGAACCCGTCTCCAGTCCTTGTCGGAGTCAGCGTGTCATTCCGGGGGCAACTCGACGAGATTGGTCCGCACTCGGTCTGCGACCTGTGCGCTCTTTAGCGTCGCCAGGAATTTTTTGGTGAAATCCTGCTGCAGATGGAAGTCCTGCGCCGCTTGCGACTTGTAAATCTCAAAAAAAATGAATGTGTTGGGATCGTCTTTTCGCGTAGCGATGGAAAACACCTCTACGCCTGGCTCGGCGCGCACCAACGGCAGGTATTGGCGTGCGGCCTCGACAAGTTCCGCACGGCGCTGCGGCTGAATTTTCGCTTCGATCAGCATGATTACTTTTTCGTTTGCCATGTTTTGAATCCTTAAGCTGCTTTGATCAGGGTGAGGCATGAGTTAGTGGACCCTTGGGAAGCGGTGACTGTGTTGATGCGCGAGCATGGCTTCAGGAAACACAGTTGTGGTGAAGTTACGACGGCCGAAATCGAAGCCATGCGGAAAAGCAGATTCCTCGTGGCTAAAAGCCACTCGAAATGACAATTGTAGCCGACGATTCTTTACTGGCAGGCAACGGAAAACCAACACGTGAAAAGTAATGAGCGGCGCGGATAGACTTGGGAGCTGGCTGCCAGCCAGAAAATGCTGCGCCTCCTGTCGTCTTTTGCTTGCCATTTCCGATTCTCTATTTAGAGGCCGGAGTGTCGACTCTGGTCTCTAAATTCGGCCGCGAAGGTTGGGGGTGGGTATGATCGAAGCCGACGGAGTTGCAGAAAAAACCAATGCTCGGTTAAGTACGACGCAGAATGAATGTAATGGTTTTGACTCCGATGCGACGTTGAATACTGCTGGGGCCGCAACTCTTTCGGCGGCGGAGCGCGCCAGTGAAACCAGATCCATCGGACCGTACGAGCTTATTCGCAAACTCGGCGAAGGCGGGATGGGACAAGTATGGCTGGCGGAGCAGACCGCTCCTATTCATCGGCAGGTTGCACTCAAGCTCATCAAGGTCGGCCGCTATGACGACTCGGTGTTACAGCGCTTCTACGCGGAACGCCAATCGCTGGCGGTGATGGATCATCCCTCGATCGCAAAGGTCTTCGACGCCGGGGCCACCGCGGATGGCCAGCCTTATTTTGTGATGGAGTACGTCCCCGGCCAGCCGCTCACAAACTATTGCGATCGCAAACGGCTCAATATTCGCGAACGCTTGGAGTTGTTCGTCAGAGTCTGTGAGGGGGTTCAGCACGCCCACCAGAAGGCGGTAATGCATCGGGACCTCAAGCCGGCAAACATTCTCGTGGTAGAAGTCGACGGCAAGCCGGTGCCGCGGATCATCGACTTCGGCCTGGCGAAAGCGGCGAATCCAACTCTGGATGGTGAAACGCTGGTCACGCAGGCGGGTGGTTGGGTGGGCACACCCGGATACATGAGCCCGGAGCAGGCCGATCCGAGCGTGATAGATGTGGACACGCGCACCGACGTTTACTCGCTGGGTGCGGTGCTTTATGAATTACTCACCGGCTCGCTGCCACTCGAGACCAAGGACTGGCGTAAGCAGCCGTTGGACGAGTTTCTGCGGCAGTTGCGGGAAGAGGATCCGCAGCGGCCCAGTACCAAGGTCGGCGCAGATAAAAAAACCTCAAAATCTACGGCAGAAGGGCGGAGTGCCGAGCCCAAGCAGTTAATCAATTCGCTCAAAGGTGATCTCGATTGGATCACCATGAAGGCACTGGAAAAAGACCGCGCCCGGCGCTACGGCTCGCCCATGGAGCTGGCGGCTGACATCAAACATTATCTTGCCAACGAGCCTGTAACCGCACGGCCGGCTAGCGTTGGCTATCGAGCCAGGAAATACGTGCTGCGGCACAAAGCTCTGGTGGCCGGAACGGCAGCGGTCTTCGTGGTTTTGGTTGCGGGTGTAATCATCAGCACATGGGAGGCGGTGAAAGCGCGCCGGGCGGAAGCACAAGCGAAACAACAGTCAGCCATTGCCCAAGCGGTCAACGACTTTCTGCAGAACGATCTCTTGGCCCAGGCGAGTGCAGCGACGCAGGCAGGACCGAGCGTCAAACCTGATCCCGACCTGAAAGTACGGACGGCGTTGGACCGCGCCGCGGAGAGAGTCGAGGGCAAATTCGCCAAGCAACCGGAGGTTGAGGCGGCCATTCGGAACACCATCGGGCAGACCTACACGGATCTCGGAGTCTTCCCCGAGGCACAAAAGCAGTTGGAACGAGCAGTAGATCTACAGCGCCGGGTGCTGGGTGCCGAACACCCCGACACGCTGAAATCCATGAACAATCTGGCTGTCGTCTACGTGAATGAAGGTAACTATGCGCGGGCCGAAGCGCTCGATACCCAGACTCTGGAAATCCGGCGTAGGGTCTTGGGCCCCGATCATCCTGACACGTGGACGACGATGAGCAACCTGGCTGTCGTGTATTTCGATGAGGGCAAGTATGATCAGGCCGAAGCGATCGATCGCCAGATTTTGGAAATCCGACGCCGGGTTCTAGGGACCGAGCACCCCGACACCCTGGTGACCATGAACAATCTGGTTATCGCGTACTGGAATCAGGGCAACTACGCGCAGGCAGAAGCGCTCGACAGTCAGGTTTGGGAAATCCGGCGACGGGTGCTAGGACCGGAGCATCCTGACACACTGAAGTCCATGAACAATCTGTTTATCATCTACTGGAATCAGCACAAATACGCGCAGGCCGAGGCGCTTGCGATGCAGACTCTGGACATCCGGCGGCGCGTATCGGGCCCCGAGCATCGCTACACGCTGGCCACCATGCACAATCTGGCCGCTATCTACGAAGATGAGGGCAAGTATGCACAGGCCGTGGCACTGGAAAAGCAGACTCTGGAAATCCGGCGCCGGGTACTAGGGCCCGAGCATCCCGATACCTTGATGACCATGAATAATCTGGCCAATTTTTACCAAGATGAGGGCAACTACGCGCTGGCCGAGGGGCTCGACAAGCAGACTTTGGAAATCCGCCGCCGCATCGCAGGCCCTGAAAATCCCGACACGCTTTACACTCTTTCGAATTTCGTATCGCTGTACCAAAGAGAGGGTAAATACGCTTTGGCTGAGACCTACGGCATACAAACCCTGGCGGGCCGCCGACGCGCCCTAGGCAATGAAAATCCGAATACGATGGGGTCGGCGAATGATCTCGCCTTGGTTTATGTTTCGGAAGGGAAATTTGCCGAGAGCGAGCCTCTTGCCCGCGAGTTTTTGGCGTTATATCAAAAGAATCAGCCAGAGGACTGGCAACGCTTCCGCGCAGAGAGCCTGCTCGGTGCCAGCCTGGCGGGAGAAAAAAAATACACGGAAGCTGAAACGCCGTTGGTCGAAGGTTTTCAGGGCATGCAGGCGCGGAAGGACAGTATCTCGGCATCCGATCGCTACCACCTGCACCTCGCGCATCAGTGGCTCATCCAGTTTTACAAGAACTCGGGACAACCCACCAAGGCGGACTTGATCGCGAAAGAATCAGAATAGATTGGCCCGAACGTCCTCAACATCACTTCCCCTTAGAACGACGCCCGAGGGCGACGGCCGACTCAGAGGTCAAATAAAGGAAAGTGAACGTTTCCTGCAAATAAAGGCGGATTTGCTTGTCGGTGTGACTTAAGTAGCCGATGGAGACGTCTTGGCCGAGATGAAGATCCATATCGCCGCCACGAGTGGTGACGACGAAAGCACCGTCGATGGCTGGCGCCCAAATGATTTTGCCTTCGAACAACCGTTTAACGTGTTCGAGCACGGGATAGCCGTAATCGCTGGTCTCGGCAAGTTCGGTATAAGCGTCGGCGCTGAGCAGAATGGAATACGGACCGTTGACGCCGACGAGGCGCAACTGGCTTAGAGCCTGAGCGAAGGCTTCGGGGTATTTGCGCACGTCGGCGGGAAGAGGCTTTTGAGGATTGCTGGTGCCCTGGCGAACGCCGATGATTCCAGCGGCGGAATAACCCTCGAAAATGGCGCGGTCTTCGGCGAAGGCGAGTTTTCGTGCGGCGTCTTTGGCGGGCTGCCAATCGGAATCGTTCGAGCCTCGTTCGACGTCGTCGATCATCTGGCGCTCAAGATCGAAAGGAACGCGGAGTTCGACGAGGGCTTTCACTTCACGCTGCCGGGAGATCACGCCGTCGCCGGGCGAGGCGATGGTATTCAGATGACCGGTGCCAACGGCCGAGAACGCAGAACCTGCGGGGCCATGAAGGTCGACGACGCGGCGGCCGGCTAGATAGCGCTTAATGGTGCGCGAAGATTCCTCTTCGATTTGCTCCCACGCGGCGTCAGAAATCGGGGCCAACTCACGATGCAGGTTATTCATGAGAATCCTTTCC
Organism: Terriglobales bacterium; assembly: GCA_035507035.1. Classification (GTDB taxonomy): domain Bacteria; phylum Acidobacteriota; class Terriglobia; order Terriglobales; family Acidobacteriaceae; genus DATJOJ01. Next base: position 90,813 of record DATJOJ010000059.1, read on the forward strand.
TTTGAGGGAACCAATTCTAAGCGAACCATCGTTGGATTCCGCGGCGGAGGGGGAAGTTACATCTGATGACAATGCCGGAGCAGAACTTTCGGCGGCAGATGACGGCTCCGCCTGATCGGGAGACACGTCGTCGAGAAAGGTTGCAGTGGGGACGAAGAACAAACCGCCGGTAACCGCGGTGCTGAAATCGAGAATGCGATCGTAATTGCCGGGCGGGCGGCCGATAAACATGTTCTCGAGCATTTGTTCGGTAGTACGGGGCGAGCGGCTGTAGCCAATGAAGTAAGTGCCGAATTCGCCGTGGCCGGGGCGCCCGAAAGGCATGTTGTCGCGCAGGATATCGATCTCGGTGCCGTTTTCTTCGATGACGGTGAGGGCGTTGTGAGCACAAGTCGGTTTGACGGAATCGTCGAGTTCGATGTCGGCGAGTTTGGTGCGGCCGATGATTTTTTCCTGAGCTTCAGTGGGGAGCTGATTCCAGGCGTCGAGGTTGTGAAGGTACTTTTGCACGATGGCGTAGCTTCCGCCGGCAAATGTAGGATCTTCTTCGGCGATGAAGACGGCATCGGCGGCGGCTTGTCCTGTGGGATTCTCGGTGCCGTCGACGAAACCGAGGAGATCACGCTCGTCAAAGTAGCGAAACCCGTGGACCTCGTCGGCAGTAGTGACGGCACCCGCGAGGCGACCCATGATTTGCGTGGCCAACTCGAAGCAAAGATCCATGCGCTTGGCACGAATGTGAAAAATCAGGTCGCCAGGGGTGGAGACGGCATGGCGCGGGCCGGAGCGGAATTCACGAAAAGGATGAAGTTCGGCGGGACGCGGCGAGCCGAAAAGGCGGTCCCAAGCAGCGGAACCGATGCCCATAATGCAGGACAACGAGGCTTCGATGTCGCGAAAGCCCACCGCGCGCAGCAACCCGGAGAGATCGGCGCACAGGGAAAGGATTGCGGCTCGGCTCTCGTCGCCAGGATTGATGGTGACGACGAGAAAAATCGCCGCGCGCGTGAGCGGCGAAGAGACCAGTTGCGAGACGGCTGTCGCTGGCGCGGATTCCGGAACGCTGATGGGATCGGAGGGCATTGAGATTTTTTTTGGGCAGGAAAATTCGAGAGTCGCTGCCCAGTGTAGTCAACGGAATCGACAGCTTATCAAAGGTTGACGGCTGACGTCGAACGATGGGCATTCTTTCGCCGCGGATTCGCGCAGATAAACGCGGATCTGCCGTGATTCAAAAGACTCGTCATTCCGGCGCAGCGAGGAATTTGTCGTTTTCTTTCAGAACCCCAACGTGTCGTCGGCGGAGGGGCCATAGGTCGCGGGAAGCGGTTTGTCGTTGAGCCGCAAATAGACGCCAAGCTGCGCGCGATGATGGACCAGATGATTCAGAAACATTTGCCGGTAGGCCAAGAACTTCCTGCCCTCAAAGATCGTTTTCCCTTGAAAGCTGAGTTTCCACGGTTGCGTCCAAGCGTCGTCGTTGGTGATCGCCTTTAGAGCGGCGCGCGTTTTGACGACGTTGTCGTCAAAAGCTTTGATTAATCCGGCCAGCTCGAAAGGTGGACGGGTACGCTGCGGCGCTTTGCCGAAATCGAGTTCCGGAGTGGTGAGGATGGTATAGCCAAAGCCGGGTAACTCGGCCACATGAGGGGCAAGCTTTTCGAGCGGCATGGATTTGGGGTGCGGGGAGAAACCCTTCTTGTCAAAGGGAACACGCTCGAGGGTGAGGCGCGTGGTTTTCATTTCAGCATCGAACTCGGATAATAGGTGATCGGTAATGGACATTCGCGCTCCTCAAACGGCTGGTAGTTTTAATATTGACCGTGCGACAGGGCTTTATTCTATAAGGAAGCGACCCAGTTTTGTTATGGCTTGCGAAGGAAACGGCATCTAACCGCTCATATCGCTATGAAACTCAAAATTCTCGCTCTCACGCTCTGCCTGTGCCTTCCAGGCTTCGCCCAAGTGACCTCGACCACAACCGACACTCCCGCCAGCAAGGAGCAAATCGAAAAGCTGTTTGAAGTGATGGACATTCGACAGCAGACGGTGGCTATGATGGGTTCGATGCAGCAGCAGATGCAGACCATCACGGCGCAAACCATTCAGACGCGGTATCCGCAGATCACCCGGGCAGAGATGGTGCGGCTGAACCAGATCTCCGAACAGACGCTGGAGAAGTTCCCGGTGGATGCGATGCTGAGCGATATGATTCCGATCTATCAGAAACACCTCAACCAGGCGGACGTGGACGCGATGATTGTTTTTTATTCGTCGCCGACTGGAAAAAAGTTGATGCAGCAATTGCCGCAGATCACGCAGGAGGCAATCCAGGTTTCGTATCAGCGCATGCAGACGCAGGTGGATGCGGCGATGGAGCAGGTGGAAGAGATGGTGAAGGAAGAAAAGGAGAAGCAAGAAAAGAAGAGTTCGACGCCGAATCCGCCGACGGAAAAGGACTGAGGTACAGCTTTTAAGCACAGAGGACAGGAAAGCTCACCTGCGCGGAATTGAAAAGCGGAGTTCCCTCCTATAGATTCTTCTTTCGACGATTTTCTCTGTGTCTCCGCGGCTCCGTGGTGAAAGCTGCCGGAAACAGCTAGGAGCGCAATGGCCCGTCCCAAACCGGTGGTTCTTATCATTCTGGATGGCTGGGGATACCGCGCCGAGAGCAATGCCAATGCGATCGCGCTGGCGCGCAAACCAACGTATGACCGACTGCTGCGCGAATACCCGAATACGCTGATTCACACGAGCGGCAAATACGTTGGACTGCCGGATGGGCAGATGGGCAACAGCGAAGTTGGCCATCTCAATATTGGTGCCGGGCGGATCGTGCATATGGACATCACGCGAATCGATTTGATGATTCAGAACGGGGAGTTGTTTTCGCATCCGGTACTGCTTGGGGCGATGAAGCATGCGCGCGTGGGCGAACGCCGACTGCATTTTTTTGGCCTGGTTTCGGATGGAGGAGTGCATTCACAGCAGGCACATCTTTATGCGCTGCTGAAGATGGCGAAGCAGAATGGACTGGAGCGGGTATTTGTGCATGCCTTCATGGATGGGCGCGACACGCTGCCGACGAATGGAGCTGGGTATCTAGAGCAACTTCAGCAGAAGATGCGCGAGTACAACTGCGGAAAAATTGCGACGGTTGACGGCCGTTACTACGCGATGGACCGCGACCGCCGGTGGGAGCGGATTGCCAAGGCGTTCAACGCGATGGTGAGTGGCGACGGCGAGGAAGGAAAGTACTCAGACCCCGTGCAAGGTGTAAAGGATTCTTACAATCGAGGCGTGACGGATGAGTTCATTGTGCCGTTCGTTTGCAGCGACGCGCACGGCGAGCCGCTCGCAATGATTCGTGACGAGGACGCGTGCATTTGTTTCAATTTTCGAGCGGACCGTGTGAGGCAGATCACGCGGGCGCTGACGCGCAACAGCGGGCTGAATGCCGAGGGCGGGCGTAATTTGCCGGGGGCGGAGGATCTGGACGCGACGATAGCGAGGGAGCGCGCTCCCAAGAATCTGCACTACGTTTGCATGACGCAGTACGACAAGAATTTCAACTTGCCGGTGGTCATTCCTCCGGAGTCGCTGAACAATATTCTGGCCAACGTGATGGCGCAGACAAAGCTGCGAAATCTACGCGTGGCAGAGACGGAGAAGTACGCTCACGTTACATACTTCTTCAATGGCGGCGTGGAGCAGCCGTTTCCCGGAGAGGACAGGGTGCTTGTGCCGTCACCAAAAGTTGCCACGTATGATCTAAAACCGGAGATGAGTGCTTCAGGGATTGCGGATGCGGTGGTCAAAGCGGTGAATGACGGCACGTTCGATGTGATTATTGTGAACTTTGCGAACGCCGATATGGTGGGACATTCGGGAAAGATCGAACCGACGGTCAAGGCAGTGGAGATCGTGGATGCCTGCCTGGGACGGATTGAGCCGGCGGTACGGGCAAAGGGCGGGGCGATGTTGATCACGGCCGACCACGGAAACGCGGAAATGATGATCGATCCGGCGACGGGAGGGCCGCATACCGCGCATACCACGAATCCCGTGCCGTTCATTGTCATTTCGGATAACAGCAAGCAGTTCACATTGAAGCCGAACGGTTCATTGCGCGACATTTCGCCCACCATTCTGGGGATGATGGGACTGGATGAGCCTAGGGAGATGACCGGAACTGATTTACGGCAGTTTACAAAAAGCTAAACACAGAGGCGCAAGGAACAGAGAGATGCGACGGGGTTTGTGCATCTCCTGGGCTTTTTCGACATCTGATCTAGGGCGGCTTTGGGGCGGTGACTTCACATGAAAACATTCGTCCAATGTTGTCAGGGGGAGCGATTGTGAAGTCGGAGTGTCTGCCGTTCAGCCAAATTCCGCACACCACGCAGCTTTTCGGTGATTATCTTTATTATCCGGCCAAGGTTCACCCGTTTTATCCCCGCTCGGCATACTTTGCAGAATGGCTGAAAGATGAGGCTGCGTCCGTGCGTTACGACCAGGAGCGGCGGGTACGGATTTCTGCGATTCTGGAGCGGCAGAATCGGAGTTGGGGAGCAAGTGCGGCTGTCATGAACAATATCGAGAGGCTGCGGGCTGGAGCCATGGCCGTGGTCACCGGGCAACAGGTGGGACTGTTTGGCGGACCGGTGTTCTCGATCTATAAAGCGCTGACGGCGGTGAAACTCGCCGAGGTAGCGACGCAGAGCGGAGTGGAGTGCGTTCCGATCTTCTGGTTAGCGACTGAAGATCACGACCTGGCCGAGGTGAATCACACCTTTGTGCCGGGAACGGATGGTCTGCAGAAACTAGAAGTGCTCACACATGGCGCGGAAGATGCGCCGGTTGGAACGGTGAAATTTGGCGAAGAGATTTTGGCGGCGGTGGAATCGGCGGCGGGATTGCTCGGTGACACGCCTGTAACGAGCGCGTTGCGGGAGAGCTATCGGCCGGGGGAAAGTTTCGGCAGTGCGTTTGCTCGGCTGTTCGCGAAATTATTTGGAGATTGGGGAGTCGTACTGCTGGATGCCAGTGATCCCGAGCTGCATCGGATTGCCGAACCGCTGTATCGGGCGACGATCGAGCGAGCAGCGGAATTGGATGAGGCCCTGCTCTCGCGCGGTAAGGAGTTGGAAGCGGGCGGATACCATCAGCAGGTCAAAGTGACGCCGTCGTCGACACTGCTGTTCGCGAGGCAGGACGGGGCGCGAGTTGCGGTGCATCGGCGAGAGAACGATCAGTTTGTTATTGGAAAAGAAGAAATCTCGCGACAAGAGTTGCTGAAGCGAATTGGGGATACGCCGGAGAGCTTCAGCCCGAATGTGCTGCTGCGTCCGGTGGTGCAGGATTTCTTGCTGCCGACTTTGGCTTATACGGGGGGATCGGCGGAGGTCGCGTACTTCGCGCAGGCGGCGGTTGTTTATGAGAAATTGCTGGGGCGGGTTACGCCGATTGTTCCGAGATTTTCAGCAACCATTGTTGACAGCAAGATGCGCGGCTTACTTGATCGATATGAGTTAGGCCTGCCGGATTTATTCCAGGGACCAGAGAAATTGCAAGAGAAGCTGGCGGAAAGCGCGCTCCCGAGCGAACTGCAAGCAAATTTTGATCGAGCGCAAGCGGCGGTGGATAGCTCGATGGCAGCGGTTCGCGAGTCGCTGTCGCAGTTGGACAAGACATTGGTGGACGCGGCGGAAAATGCAGCGGCTAAGATGCGGCACCAGTTGGAGAGCTTGCGAGCCCGCGCCGCGCGAGCGGAGTTACGGCAGAGTGAAGTTTTGGGACGGCACGCGGCAGTGCTCAGCAATTCTTTATTTCCCGACAAGGTTCTTCAGGAGCGCGAGATTGCCGGGATTTATTTCGTAGTGCGGCATGGGACGGAACTTCTCCGCGATTTGTATGATTCGATCCACACCGACTGCCTCGATCATCAAGTGATATCGCTGTGATTTCTCCGCAACTACAGGTTCCTCACCGCTAAGCGGATTCGGAATGACAAGGGTTCGAGTTATGCGGATCGCGATGCGCGGACAGGAATGTCCGCGCTACAACATCAGACCGGCAGTTCTTCTTGCGTCCAGCCGAGATCGGGTTTGGGTTCGGCGGTGAGATCGAGCACGAGCTTTTCCAGGACCAGCCGTTTAGTTGGAGGATTGGAGCGAAGGGCAAGATCGGCTTTGGCGACGAGGCGAATGGCGCGCGTGAGCTCGCGCTTGGATTGATAGCGGCGGGCCTGGCGAATAATGTCTTCGGCAGCAAAGGGAGGGACGCGGAATCCTTGCCAGAGCGCGGCCCACAACATACGCTGGTCGCGCACATTGCGTTCGAGAATGACCAGCATCTGGCGAAAGGTTTTGGCCAACATATAAAGATGACCGATCGCGGCTTCGTCGCCTTCGCTCGTCGAAAGGATCGCGTCGAGAATTTCGAGAGCGCGGACGCGGTCTTTGGAAGAAATCGCGTCGGTGAGTTCGTAAAGTGAGCGCTGCTTGGCGGAGAGGACCATGGTTTCCACGTCGCCGAGAGTGATGCGCTTTTTCTCCCCCACGTAGAGAATCAACTTCTCCAGTTCGTTGGAAATCATCATGAGATCGCCCCCGAGAGCGTCGACCAGCTCGCGGGCCGCGTCGGTATCGATTTTGACGGATTGGGTTGCGCAGTATTCGCCGATCCAGCGCACCGCCTCGCTTTCCTCCACCCGCGAAAGCTCGATGATCGTGCAAAACTGGCCGAGAGTTTCACGAATCCGCTCGTAGCGCTCTTTGTCGGTCAACTCCATGCGACGTGCGTCAGAAGGGATGCTGATGTGATCGGCGATGAAGATAAGAACGGCCGCGGGATTGGGATCTTTGCAATAGGATTCGATGGCTTCGAGTTTGGCTTCGTTCGATCCGCGGCCGTAAAGATTCTTTACTCCGCGAATGAAAAATATCTGAAACGGCGCCATGAGCGACGGAGTGCGGGCACGATCGAGGATTTCCGCGAGATCGGTTTCGGCGAGATCGAATTCAAACAGGCTGAACTCGCGCAGATCGGCGGGGACAAGATGTTCGAGGATGGCCTCGCGGCAGCGTTTACGGAAGAAAACCTCATCGCCCACGAACACATAAGCGGCCTTCAACTCGCGGGACTGCACTTGCGAGACGAAACGATCGGCTTGGGCGAAAGCGCGCATTCAGAACCCTTCCAGGATATTGGAGACGAGGGTCTGAGCGAAATCGCGCGAGAGACGCTGCAGCGCGGGCGTGTCTTCCTCGAAGAAGGCGTTGGGATCACGCGAGACTTCGTATTGCTCGCGAAAAAGATAGGATGGATTCTCGAAAAGGACTTTGCCCTGCTTGTCCTTCAAAGAAACCTTCATGGAGATGACGACCAGCAAACTGGCGGCGCGGCCGGTGGTGGAATCATACGTCATCGGGGTAGTGGAGGTGGCGAGCACGGTGCCACGAAGTATGGCGTCAGCGTCGGAATCGGATTGAGTGATCACGTGATAGTGAGTGCGAGTAATCATTTCACGAACGACGGCGGAAGTAAGCATTTGCTCGATGCGAAAAGTTTGGGTTTGATTCACAAAAGCCGGGATGGCAATCGTGTGCACGTCTTCGGGGATGGTGGTGTTGTGGCCGGCGGTATGGTAGCCGCAGGAAAGAGTCATGAATAGTGATAAGACCACCAAGACTGGTGGAACCCCGTTCAAACGTCCCCACCCAAGCAAAACCGGCTTGGATGGGGCACCCGCATTTTCGTACTCAAGCAAAACCGGTTTGGATGGGGCACCCGCATTTTCCCACCCAAGCAAAACCGGCTTGGATGGGGCACCCCCATTTTCCCACCCAAGCAAAACCGGTTTGGGTGGGACACTCAGCTGCGCGCGGATCATTGGATAACGCCTCGAGGGCGAGTGGCAGCCATGGTTTCGGCGCATTCGACGGCGGTGGAAGCGGCGATACGAAGATTGTCGGACGCGGCCCACAGCCAAAAACTATTCGGCTGGTTCGAGTCCGGAACGATGGAAACCTGGATGTCGCTTTGACCGGCGGCATTCACGTTGGTGGGATTGTCGTCGGCGCCGTGAGTGACATGCACGTGCTCGCCGGACAAGGCAGCGGTAATTTTTTCAACGTCGGCAACCTGGTCGAGTTCGATGTGAATGGCAAAAGCGTGGCCGTGAAAAATCGGTGCCTGCAACAACAGTAAAGATGGGACGGGCGCCGTGGCGGCAATGTGGCGATAGTGTTTCAGGATTCGATTTTCGACGGTCGCCAGCGGCGGGACAGATTGCTCGCCATAACGAGCGAGGAGATTGAAAGCCACCTGAGCGTCGAAGATGTTTTTGGGCAACGGCTGGAAGGAAAGGAGACTGACGGTCTGCTGATGCAGCTCATCCATGCCTTTTTGGCCATGCTCGGAGGCAGGCTCGAAAACCGTGGCGTTAACGCGGCGCACCGAACCCGCTTTTTGGACGCGAAGTAACAACATCGCCAGTACGATGGCAGCCGGATGCGCGGTTACGGCGGCTTTAGGCTGAAGCTCGGGGACTAATCCGAGACCCAACTGGCGTTCGATCCAGGGAGAGCGGACGATGGCATCGGCGTCATCTTCAAGAGCGTAAGAGAGATCAATGATCGCGCTGCCGGCGTCGCGCGCAATCTTCCAACTTTTGAGAGTGCATTCCGCATCGGATGCGAAAAACGTGAAATCCAGATTGCGGAACTCGTCAACGCGCAACTTCTGAATGAAGGTGACCTCGTCGCCTACGGCTTCAAGTTGGCCGAGCGCTTCGTCGTCATCAAGCAATTTAACCTGGGCGGAGGGAAAGTTGCGGTCGTTGAGAACTTCAGCCAGTTCTTTGCCTTTGAGCGAGCCAGCGCCGACGATCGCGACCTTATATAGACCGGCGCGAGTGAGATCGGGCTGGGAGATATCTCCGGATTTGGGCGGTGAGCTCATGATATCTGCGATACCGGTTTATACGGCGGGGGGGGCGGATTGCCACGACGCCGGAAGATCCACTGCAAACGCCAGACTACACCAGAAGCCATATACGCGAGCGCGATGACAAACAGCACAATTTGTGAGAAGAACCAGATGGCGCCGAAAAGCAGCCCGAACAAGATGATCAGACGGAAAGGATGGCGCGATCCGAAATTGATGTCTTTGAAGCTGTAGAAGCGCCAGGTGCTGACCATCAAATATCCGGTGGCAATGATGATGAGCGTCCAGGTGATGCAACTCCAAAGCGAGGCGATGGGCGCGCCGCCGGAAAAATGAACGACGGCAGCAATCACACCAGCACCGGCAGGAATGGGCATGCCGACAAAATATTTTTTGCCCGGGCGGCCGGGATTCGAAGGCTGAGGATTGCTGGTGATATTAAAACGCGCAAGGCGGCTGGCGCCGGCGATCAAAAAAAGAAAGCTGGCGATCACGCCGAGTTGAGCGAGCTTGCCGGTCAATTCCGACGATCCCCAGAGCGATGGCAATTGGCGAAAGCCCCACATCCAGGCGAGGAATGCGGGAGCGACGCCGAAAGTGATCACATCGGCGAGAGAATCCAGTTCCCTGCCAAAATCACTGCTGGTGCGGGTCATGCGGGCGATGCGGCCATCGAGACCGTCGAACAAAACCGCGAAGCCAATGGCTTTGGCAGCGAAGTCGAAGTGCCATGGTTCAGCGATGGTGCCGTGGCTGGTTTGCAGCAGAGCGTAGTAGCCGAAAGCGATGTTGGCCGTGGTGAACAATGACGGCAAAATGTACATGCCTTTGCGCATGCGCCGCGGGGGCTTATCCTCCAGGCGTCGCTTGGGAAACTCCGGCACTTCGGGGTCGTTGATCATCGGACTCCTTGCCGCTCGCGGGCGGCAGCAGAAGCAGCCAATTGCGGCTCGCTTGAGACGAAGGCGAGTACGCTGGCTCCGCCCTGGACCCTGTCACCGACGTTGACCTGGATATTGGCGGAGGGATCAAGAAGAATGTCGACGCGAGAACCGAACTTGATCAAGCCCACACGCTGGCCGCGTTCAAGCTGATCGCCGACTTGGTGGTTAAAGACGATGCGACGCGCGAGCAAGCCGGCGATCTGCTTAAAGATGACGGTTTGACCTTCGCCTTCAACGGCGACAATGTTTTGTTCGTTGTTGGCGGCGGAGTCGGGGTTCATGGCGTTCATGAACTTTCCGCGCTGGTAGCTCACCTTGCGGATCACGCCGCGGATGGGCGAGCGGTTCACATGAACGTCGAAAACGCTGAGAAAGATGCTGATGCGCAGGCGCGGAGTGCCGTCTTCGAGAATTTTGCCAACCGCGGTGACTTTGCCGTCGGCGGGAGAAACAATCGCGCCGGCGAGATTGGGGATAGCGCGTTCGGGATCGCGAAAAAACCAGAGAAAAAACGCCGCCAGCAGCAACGCAGGCGCGGCCCAACCGGGACTGGTCAGCCAGCCGATGAGAACAGCCGCCGCGAACAGCGGCACGGCGTAAAAATAAGCGTCGCGAACCATGGGAGAGGTCAGAGTTCATTATAGAGCAGGGGAAAAGCGGGCCACGGATCCACACGGATTCCCACGGATCAAGGTCGTAAAGCATGGGAATGATGCGTCAAGGATTCGCGTTCAGTTTGGATAAGGGCAGGTCCCTCCACTGCAGCGCTGATTCACGCTGTGGATAAGCGTCCGCGATCGGGATGACAGAGTTTGGGTGGGTTGCCGGCCCCGGAGGGCAATAAAAAAGGCGCTTTTGCAAGCGCCTTTGAGACATATAAATCCGGCTGCGGTTGGAACCGCATGAAAAATGGACAAAAAAATTAAGCGACCTGGTTCTGCTGGGCGCTTAGCCGGTACTGCCGTTCGATACTTTCCATCTGATCTTTCAGACGGAGTTTGAGTTTTTTGAGTCGGACTTCTTCTAGCTTCTCGTCGTCTGTGAGATAGCGTTTTTGGGTCAGTGAATCGAGACGTCTTTCGTACTGCGTGTGTTCCACGACCAGCCTCCGAAACTCGTCATGACTGGCCAGGAGCTGGTCCCTAGAAGTTAGCATCCAGCAGACCTCCTAACCGGGTTTACGAGATCAAGGTACCATAGGGCCAAAAACGCTTCAACGGTGAATATTGTTTTTTTGAAGACGTGGATTTTCAGCGAGTTCCACAGGATAGAAGAAGCAATCAAGCAGGTTCACTGAGGATGAGGCGGTAAACAATGGCGTCTTCCGCGGGCGAATAATAGTAGTTCTTACGCCGGCCAGATCGTGCAAATCCGTGCGTTTCGTAAAGACAGCGTGCGGGGAGATTGGACTCGCGGACTTCGAGAAAAATTGATTGCGCGTCGCGGGCGCGGGCGAAGTTAAGAAATTCGTTTAAGAGTTGGGTGCCGAGGCCCCGCCGTTGGGCGTGCGGAGCGACGACGATGTTTTCGAGTTCCCATTCGGCGTCGATGGCGCGGGCGATGAGGAAGCCGACGGCTTGAGAATTTTCTTCGATGATGAGCGTTAGGCGAGATGGGTCGGAGAGCGCGGCGCGATGCTGATCAGTGGACCAGTGCGCTGCGGTGGGAGCCGATTGCGCGAGGGCCAGGATGGCGGCGAGGTCAGCGGGAGTGGCGAGGCGCGTGGGCAAGAAGAGATTTTCGGCGGGGCGAGGCGGAGGAGTCAAACGCAGCGTTAGGGCCAGACTTTGTAGACGGTACCGCAGTTTCCTTGACAGGATCCGGTTCCCCCCTCAGGGCTGTTGCTATAGAGCGCACCAGAGTGGAAAACCAGCTTGGAATCCGGATGACCGGCCTCACTCCCGCCGCCATTGAAGTTGTACAGAACCGTGTCTGTCCATGACTTTCCTGCATCCTGCAGCTTGGAAAGCGTTCCCTTGTTAAAGGCGCCCCCGCCGGCCGCGGTCAGGTAAATAGTCCCGTCGCTTGGGTCAACTAGCGGCGGGGCAATCGGGATGGCTCCCTGGGTATAGGACCAGCTATACAAGACTTTCTCCGTCCAAGGGGCATTTGATTTGCTGGGGCGGATTAGCTGGTACGCGGCTCCGTAATCGTCGCTTCCTCCGCCATACGTTGTACCAAAGAGGTTGCCGGTTTGATCGGCCACGACACCCGCGAGTGGGCCTGCGCCGTCCGGGTCGCCAAGAAAGTTATGCAGAACCGTCTCCGGCCACTCTCCCGTTCCTTCCTGTCGCGCAAGCATGAAAACTGTACCGCAACCCGTACCGCCAACGCCCCCGTTGCAGTGTCCCAGTGCATATCCTCCGAAATATGTGGTTCCATAGAGATTGCCTTGCTCATCTAGGATCAATCCACCATTCGGCTCGGCTCCGTCTCCGAACACGTCCCACAATCCAGCACTCGCGAAGCTGTGCAATACTTTCTCCGTCCATGCGCCGCCGTTGACCTTCGGCGGACTCAGTTCGAAAATCGTGCCGCAATTTCCCCCATAAAGGGTGTCGCAGTTGGCACCCTTGCCGCCGCCAAATAGTGTTGCCCCGTACAAGTTCCCGGCGCCGTCGAAGACGAGATCTCCCTGAGGAACGTAACCATCGCTGCCGCCTTGAAAGTTGTAGATCACAGTCTCCGTCCAAGATCCGCCGGGCTGCGATGGCGGGACCATCTCATACACTGTGCCGCAGCCAACAACACTTCCGAACAGTGTGCATTGGCCGCTGCCATCGTAGCCTGTAACCCCGTACAAGTTGCCACTGCTGTCCATGACTAAACCGCCCGTAGGCGCGGCACCATCTCCATAAGCGCTGCCCCGGAATATGTGAAGAATAGTCTCAGCCCACGGAGCGCCATTCTGGGTTGGTGGTGAAAGCTCGTAGACGATCCCGCAGCCCGCTGGGCCTAAGCAGAACTGTGAAGTGCCGCCCCCGTTCGAAGTAGCGCCGTAAAGGTTCCCTTGATTGTCGAAGACAACGCTTCCGGTCGGGTGCACCCCATCTGTGCCGCCCTGAAAGCTGTAAAGCACTTCTTCGTTCCACTGGGCGAGAGCGGTTGGCGCGAAGGCAAGGACAAAGAGCGCGGCTAGGATGCGAGACTTGCGGAGCACAGGAAACGGTCTCCTATTCAACGGCTGGGAGGGCCGAGCTTGCGATATTATCGCGGATTTCGGGACGTGTCCATGCGGTTGCGAAGAGCGTCTTCGATGCCACACGGGACCGCGGGGATGCTTCCGCGTGGGTGCGACATTCGCGATGGTTGCGCCCGATGGGCGCGCGGTCGCCTTGCAGCGGCGGCTAATCGGCACCCTTCGACTGCGCTCAGGGCAACTTTTCAAGTCGTGCCCTTCCCGGTAGCCAGTGGAAATGACAGGGTTGAATGGCTCGTGCCCTGCCGAGCCTCGGGCGCTAAAGCGCGGCCTCAGTGCGAGGCGTTAATCGCAGCGCTGAAGCGCTGCGCCACCCAAAAGCGGCCGCCCCCTTTGACTCGGAAATTCCAAACCATCGCCGGAACAGCGGGTTTCTCGACTGCGCCGGAGGATCCGCGCAGCGGGCCATCCGGCTGCGCTCGAAATGACGGAAATTTTGTTATGCGGGTTAGCTGGCCTTGAACGGGTTCAGAATTCGGACGTCGAAGTGGTGGAAGTCTGCCTCGTTTCGCGTGGCCACGATCAGGTGATGAACGCGGGCTGTGGCAGCGATCATGGCGTCCTCCAGCAAATGGTCGGGCTTTCGATCCATGATTCGCCCCCACTCGCGAAAGCAGTGTGTGTCCATGGCCAATATCTGATACGAAGCGGCCAACTGGTCGACCCACAGCTCGATTTCTGCTGCGCGAGCGGGATTCTGGCGTCTGGCGCGCTCGATGCCAGCCTGCAATTCCCCCACGGTCACGGCGGAAAGAAACAATTGCTGATCGTCCTGGCGGCGAAGCCAAGCCACAACGGCGCCGTGCGGGCGTGGTTTTCTCAGTTCGGAAACGACGTTGGTGTCTAAGAGGTACTGGTTCATGACAGGGCTAGGACGGCCCGACGCCGCAGCTTCCGGCGCTCCGGGAGTAAGTTCTCAAAGCGGGCTTCGGGAGCGAGCAACAAAACTTTGAGACCAGGGCGGGCGGCTCGTTGCAGGCGGTTCCATTCTTCGATCGGCACCAAGACTGCGGTTTCGACCCCCCGCCGCGTAACCACTTGCGGGCCTTTTTTGACGGTCGCGTCGAGTAATTCGCTGAAGCGGGCTTTCGCATCCTGGACTTGCCATGAGGACATGCGTCGATTGTAATGACTAGTCACATAACTAGTCAACCACGGGTTGCAACAGCAAGTTTCTCGGCTGCGCTCGAAATGACAAGGCTCGTTAGAGTTGGAATCGGCGCACAGAAAATTCGCCCGCCCCGTGCAAAACCGGCAAGGAGTGGGGCACTCTACAAATTCTTTCTAAAGGAATCAGTGCTTCGAGACGTCGGACGAACGGGGCGTGGACTGGCCGACGGCGATCAGGTGGCCGGCGTTTTGGGCGTAAATGGTTCCGTCTCCGCCCATGGAAACGGGAGTATAGCCGGCGTCCAGAGACTTCTCGAGGAAAATCTGCTGAACATCGTTGCCGCCTTGCGGGATCACATATAAGTAGCCGTCTTCGTCGGTTGCGTAGACCGTGCCGTCGGCGTCGACGACAGCGTCGTTGACGCACCACTCGTAGCCATCAGGATGATTTTTGGCGACCGTGGGATCTTTGAATTGCCACTGAATGTTCAGGTTCGAATCCAATTGCGTGACGTAATACGGTCCGGGCGGAGCTTTCGGGCACCAGGTGGGATCGTTGCAATAAGAACCGTTGTCATAGTGGTTGTCTTTGAGAACGACGGAATAGGTGTTGCCCTGGGGATAGATGGAAGGCGTGCTGTCCCAGCCGAAATCGTAGCTCGCGAGGAATTGGCCTTGGGGGCTGAATTTCAACAGATGGCCGCGGCCGTAGTTATAGGCGCCATTGGTGCCGAGCAGAATGCTGCCATCCGGGGCAATCACGGGCGAGGCGGAAGCCTGATCGTTGATGATGCCGCCGCCCAGGCTGTTCTGCGTAGGATCGACCCCAGTAGCTCCGTAAATGCTGCATCCGCCGGGCTGGCCGTTGGGTGGTAACAAAATGTTACAGCCGTCGTCGAGCAGATCCTGCAATGACGTGGACCATTGCAGCGTAAGGTTGGAAGCGTTGACGGCGAGCAGATAGGCGCTGCGCGGCCAGACATGTCCGCGGCTCACGGTGTAGATGGTGGAACCGTCGGCGGAGACGGCGGGCGCAAGATTGAGCGCGCTGCGCTGGGAACCGCATCGAACGTTTCCGGGCACCGCACCTTGATAAGGAGGCCAGGGATATGGCTGTCCGGCAAAGTTGCCGAGGCATTCAGCTTGGGCGCCGGGCAAGAGAGATGAGTACGTTACTATGCGCGTGCTGTCATCGGGAGCGACGGCCACAAGCCAGGCATTGATGACATCGCTTTCCCAAGGCCACGCGAGATCTACCTGCATGACGTTGTAATAAATGTTTCCAGAATTATCGGCAGTCAGGCCTCCGGCGACGAATCTGCTGAGATTGATAGTGCCAAAGGGATTAATTTTCGAGACTTCTCTTCCGTTACTCTGATTGATTTTGTGAAGAGTGCCGCCAGCACCGGGGACGTAGACGTAAGAACCGGAAAGCAGCGGCTGAAAAAGCGGTTCCCATCCTTCGAGCGTGGCTTTGGCAGGAGAACTGCCGGAGTTCGGCGGAGGCAACCAATCGGTGCGGAATCTCCAAACCGGAGTGAGCTTGCCTCCTTCCCAACGCAGACCGACCTCGTTCCAAATCTCATCGTCCCAGGCATCGGGGCCGCAAGGAAAAGGCTGACCGGAACCGGGAGGATCGCAGGAGATGTACTTGCCGGTCTTGAGCTCCATGAAGACACTGGTTCCGTTCACCAGTGGAACCTGGTAGTGCATGAGAAGAGCGCCGGATTCGGCGATCTCTTTGGAGACGAAGGGATCGAAGACAAGATCGCTGAGCTTGGTTTGAGGCGCCTGCCCGGTGACGGCGAGATAGCCGGT
>DATJOJ010000060.1:0-58356 GCA_035507035.1 Terriglobales bacterium
AAGTCTTCGCTCCGCTGGGACTACAAAGAGAAGGCCGTCAACAAAAAGCTTGAAGAAGTGATCGTGAAGTCGGTAGCGGCGTTTGCTAATGGTCAAGGGGGAACCCTGCTCATCGGAGTGGCTGACGATGGAGAGCTTCTGGGGCTGGAATCGGACTACGCAGGTTTAGGGGATATAGACCGGGATAAATTTGAACTTCATCTCCGAAGCATGTTGAACAACCATTTCGGCGTGGCCCTTGTAACGACCAAATTGCAGATTCGCTTCCACTCAGTTGGCGATAAGGACATTTGCCAGATCGACATCATGCCATGTTCTGAGCCAATCCTCGTGAGATTTCCAGACAAAAACGGCCAATTGCTAGAGCGGTTCTACGTCAGAAGTGGGAATTCGTCCCAAGAGCTTTCAAAGGCCGATATGCTGGCCTATATCAAGGAGCGGGCGCTGCGTAACGGGGAGGTTTCCGAAAAGGCTCATGGAATACCAGTCAAATGAGGGGTTCTTTCCCTGAGGACTTAGCCGATAACGAACGCAGGGTTTCGACCAGTTTGACCAGCGCTAGCGTGTCCTGTCCACAGTAATCGAGCAATGCCTGCCGTTTCGAGCGACGCTCAGACTCGGTGCCATTGCCCCCAATGATCGCCTCCCAAGCTAGGCCAGCAGCCTGCCCGTTCGGTACTTCCATCCCCTCGTAAGTCATTTCCGGCACGAGAGCAGGAAGAACGGCTTTCAGAGAGAACGAGTCCCCGAATGCCGGATGGTAGACGTGGTTGCGTATCACTGGAAGCAAGTCCCACAGACGGCTCTGAATATCTCTGATGCGTTGGTTGTATTCGGGTAGCCAACCTGCAAGCTCCCAAAGGCGCTGAGACTCGAATTGCTCGTTGTACACGACGATGCTCCCGCTTTCTCCCAGAGTCTCGTAGAGCGAAGAGATAAACGCAGGACGAGGATCAGCATTATCCATCGCTAGAAATTCGAAATGGCTTGGGGCTGCGTCGGGCTCCTGCTGGACGTGTACCGAGAATTGAAAAGGTATGTGATCGTAAGGATGCATCCCGACGAAGCGAGGAATCGCTGGGTTGACCGTCTCAAAATCCATGAAGTAGACCGGGTATTTCAGAGCTTCAAATTCGGCCTTGAGGTCTGCGCTAAACCAAGGCTGACCCGTTTGCATTGCCGTACAGACACGACGCTGGAACTCGCTTAACTCGAAATCATCGGGTATCTTATGGATGGACTCGACGCCCAGTTCCTCAAGCTGTTCCATTGCGCTGGCATGGAGCCGTGGAAGGTAGCCGATGTGGTCGTCTGGCAGGGGTTGATTGCAGTGGTGGAAGAATTCGCAGACGACAGGATTGATGCAATGCGGCCCCGTGGGTGTATCGGGAGAGGTGGGCATAGCTAGAATGCGGAATTGTGAGCGCAGTCGAAGTACAAGTTCGGGTTGCAGGTTCTTCGCTCTGTTCGTGAGGTTTCGAAACAGGAAGAATTGGTGGGGATCGACTGTCGTTCCAGTAAACACATATTCCCGATTTATGTGAGCTAGCCACACTGAGGCTAGTTTCAAACCTGTGCCAGAAAGCACGTAGCTCTGAATTGCCACGTCTTCAAGGTGCTGGTCTCTCAAGTCGGCGGTCGATTTTACTTCGACCAAGCGCCAATGGTTTTCTCTGCGGCGTTGCACAATGTCAGTCTTAACGATTACTCCCTGATGCTCAAAGGCACCCTCAAATATTGCCGGAATTTCGCGATTTGCAACCAGCTCTCTGGTGGCGCGTATCTGTTCATCCAATCCACGGGAAGCATTGACCTCGACACCACCGGGGAACAGTTGCCGGGCGAGAAGCCCGACCTCACGGCCCTGCTCGATAATCACTTGGTCGGCGGCGTCAGACTGGCTCGCTAGTTCAGGCTGATGAACTTGCAGGTACAGGCGTTTCAGGCATTGGACGCCAGCAATAAATTCTGATTTGGAGATAGTCGCTGACACTTGAAGTGGTTCTGGTTGTGGATAATCCTTCCTACTGACATCTTCGTTCTGACAGCATTCTCACACAAGCCCTGTAATTTCGTGAGATATTTGGTCACCAGAGAGCTTGCGAAAGAAAAATGAAGCAGGAAGGGTTGCTCTGAATTAGGGTTTAGCGAATCTAGGAGTACGATTCGCAGTCGTCATGCGCCCTTACTGCTTGTTTTGACGCCACAGAGTCTGGCGATCTGCTTGGTAATCCTCAAAATGTATTCCTCGGAGGTCGCGGGATCGTTTGTATTACGAATTATCTCGCCAAGAGTAATCGGGTGATTATCGGGACTCACAATGGGTCTCGGTTGTTTTTCCCCGTCTTTCCAAACGCAGAATTGATTTGGATAAGGCTCGCGCCAGAAGTCTTTTTGCCACCAGTAAAATCCAACGATTGCCTTCAGTTCCGGTAAATAATACGCAGCTCGCTCTTTCTGCCAATAATCAACCGACTTCTTGATGGGTAACCTGCTCAATATTTCCGTCAAGAACATATCCACTTCCTGCATGAGTTTGAGCACATCGGAATATCCCGTGGTAAATCCGGTGAACGTTCGCATCGTGTCCTCCACGTGTAATCTCAGCTCGTGCCAGAATGAGCGCTCGAATTGAGAGTGGTTCTCGGATTCAACTTTTGCGATCTCAGGAATCAGCTCTGCCCATAACAACTGCGCGTCAACAAGTTCGTTCGGATCGTATTTACGTTTCGTAAGGGTAACCAATAGCTTCCAGTCTTTGTGCTCTGGTTGCGAGTCCAACCAACTGCGATAGTAGCTAAGCTGCATCGGACTAAACTCGACGTCTATTTTAGCTTCTAGCAAGACGACAAAACCCATTTGGTCTGCTATGCCTCGCACAAGCAAGTCGGGCCGCTTTCGTGTAGCATCGTCCAACGTGATGGGGTATTCCCTCGCTAGTTCGTCTATCCTTAAATCCTTGATCATCAAGTTTCGTGAACGCGCTAACATGAGTCGTACGATGGACTCTTTGAAGCGCGGGCAAACAGCCATGCAAAACGCCAACAGCGATGTCGAGAAGTTCTCTGAGGCGTATTTTTCGAACATCTTGAAATGGCTCACTTGGCGGCACCTCGATCCATCATTCAAGGCACCGGGATGCTGCACGGTGATGGCGGATACATTCGTCTGTGACTATGCTGTGTGCCCAACCACAGGAACCGCGCCCCCATCACTCGCGGGATAACAAACGAGCCGTAGACATGTTTTTGGCAAGGAATTATTGGGCGAAGAATGCCGAAAACCGCTACTTTTTCAGAGTGCGTGATCGCCCCGACTTGCGGTTTTTTTGTCGGCAACTCCTTTCTTTCGTGGCTGGAAGATGCAACGCGGTAACGAAGCGTAAGCCCCAAGATTGAGTACGAGGCGATGCGAAGCAGGTTCGACCTCTTATTGAAAACACGCGCTTTATCGATGCCTCGCACTTTGTCGAACAAAAGTGGTACGAGGACGCTTGTTGAAAACAATACCTTTATTGGTGGCTCGCACCCCCTCGTACCCACTTCGTACATTGTTGCACGGGTGTGACAATGTCTAGGAAGTTCGACGCATAACGTACGCTGAATGTAAATTTCGCAGCAGGATCAGAGGAGGGTTGTTTGATCTGCGAATCGGGCGAACCACGACTGAGTGTCTACAAATGCGAGACGACGAAGCTGAGCACGCGGAATGGCTGTTGCCCTGACCTTGCGACAGAGGAGCTTTGGAGTATCGGCTAAGCCCTTCTTTGGCAGGTCAGCAGATGGGTTAGCACTAGAGAAGTTGGATTTCCTGCTTTATATTGGAGGACAGCTAATAAACTTCGCTATGGAATTCAGCAAGATAGGTCGAACGTTAAACTTACAAGCAGGAGGTCGCGTGTTCGAGTCACGCACTGCCCACCATCCATCACTCCGATAACCGGACGTGGCAACCGGCAGCAGGCGGTTCATTCTCTTCTACAGCCCTGCTATAGCTTTGCCCACCTTTCAAGGCTCGCTTTCGCATCGTCGACCCTTCTTACCAGGAAAGGTACGGTCGTTTCTATTTCCGTTGCCCTCTGTTTTGCGGGTTCTTCCACTAGAAAGGAGAGCACTCCATCCTTGATTCGGTAGCGCTCAACCTCGAACAACTCCGGTTTCTGTGACTGCGGGACGAATAACGTGATCCTTACCATCAGGGCATTTTACCTGCGGAACCAGAGCCAATCCACTGGCTTTCCTAGGGTGAATGCAGAACGTCATCAACACCTCTACCGCTCAAGATAATATGGATCTAACGGAGCGTTACCCAGTGCAAGTCGATCCCGGTTCGCTGCATCAAAATTGTCAGGCGATCATAGAGGGTTTTCGATGCATCAGCGGTTTTCCCATCGCTGAGTTTCAGATCGGCGTCGGAAACGCGGCCATCCGCATAACTCTATGCGAAAGCTGTAAGAACGCCCTGGCAGATGAGCATCCCGATTGGACGTTCACTCAGCTTCGCGAGTTTAAGTAAGCAGGAGATTGTGTGTCCCGCCGCGGCCACCACGTTGATTACGAATCTCTCATGTCCGCAGCGCCGAGCCAAGGCGCAGTTGCTGTTGCTGTTGCCCTGTTCCTCCGAGAAGTTCTTCCGTCTTTATGGCGCGATGCGTACCTGAAGACCATCACCCATCAGCCGAATCTTGCCCGCCTCCGGGTCGGCACATTCGAGTACCTCTGCGACATCTACTCCGATCTCGAGTCGAAAGGAGAAATCGCCTACGATCAATCGCTGCAGGACCGAGTGGTCGCGGCCTTCGGAACTTCATACCCCACAGAGTCGGCGAACCCACGCCAGTCGCGCAGATGGATCGATCCCACCTTGCAACTTTCCGTCACCGAACGTGACCACGGCCACCTGATCGCTCAGTGCCTTGGCGGCACCAACCTCGGGCTCAACTTTTTTTCTCAAGATCGAAAGCTCAATCGCGGTCATTCAGTGCAAGGCAAGATTTATCGCCAGATGGAGCGCTACATTCACCAGCAGCCTGGCACCTTCTGCTTTTCGCGCCCGATCTACGCCGATGCTTCGAACGTTCCCAAATGGATGGAGTTCGGAGTATTGAAGAACGATCAGACTTTGTGGGTCGAAGTATTCGATAACTGAGGAACCTTTTCCCGCGGCGATGCCAAGATTTTCCCCTCTTGCCCCACTCTCAATTTTCTACTGTTCATTGATCAGCAAGCGCCCCGCAGAACGAGGGAGTGATTCGCCAAGAATTCGTTCCATAGGCCGAAAGTGAGTCACAGTGGCACAGTTTGGCCATTTACAGGGCTGCTCGTTCCGGTGATGATGGCAGCGTGGCGAGAATAATTAAGTTCTACGTGCCAACCAGATTCAGGAAAAAGACATTGCCTCCCGCAGAGCGTCGCGGGAAGCTCATCACCTTTGTGAAGAAGTCAGCTTGAGTCCTATTTCTCGGCTGTCGTCGCATTCAACACGATCGTCAACGGTGTCGGATGGTCTGCCTTCACAAACCGGTTCACCAGAAACCGCTGTCCGTCCTTGGTGACGTCGTAGGTATAAATGTCGGTCGTCGAGACGTGTGTGCGGCCGCGAAGCGGGAATAGCGGCGACGCGGTTCCGTTGGAGAAGTCGCCCGCCGTCGAAATGGGAGCTGCCATCAACATTCCCGATTGTCCAATGTAATAAAGCTCCTTGCCATCGCCGCGCCAGTGCGGCTCCGTCCCCCCTCCCCGCGATACCTGCCACTTGCCCGCCGCATCGGGGAAAGTCGTCACATAGACCTCCCAATCTCCAGATTCAGTGGATGCATACGCCACCCACTTTCCGTCAGGGGAAATCTGCCCGGTTCGCTCCGAGCCTCGAGTTTCGAGAAACAGCTTCGGTTTTCCCCCCGTTGCCGGAACCAGGAACAACCCGGTCGCTCGGTCGCTCGAGGTGTCTTTCAGAAACATGGTGCACAGAATCTGCTGGTCATCCAGACTCCAGGAATTTGCCAGCATGTCCTGATTGATATCCGTGGAAAACACGACTTTTTCTCGCTCCAGTCCGGATGCGGCTTTTGCCATCAGCTGGATGCCCTCGCCGCCTACCGAGCGATACGCGATCGTCTTGCCATCTCGCGACCAGACTCCATTCGCATCTTCGAAAGGGTCAAAAGTAAATCGCGTGCTTGAACTCCCTTCCACTCCTTGCAGCCAAATATTCACGTTGTTGGCTCTGAGGTCAGCGATGTCGACTGCGACGCGCCGTTCGTCAGGAGAAAGAATGGGGTTCGATACTGTACCGGGTTCGCCTACATGCCCAAGCTCTTTGCCGCCTCGGTCTAACCACGCTAACTGCGACAGTGACGTCCCGGTGCTAGTCGAGTAAACCAGCGTTCCGTCCGCGGCCGCCGAAAATGCTCCCCATAAAGTCGCCGGCATGTAACCAACAGAATCCGCCATGACCGTGGCCTCGCCTGAAATCGCGCCCTTGGAGACGTCGAAGGGCGAGGAGACCAGGCGGCGCTTTGGATCCACATAGAAAATATGACCCGGCGCCACGCCCACATTCGAGTACGTCAGCACGATCAACTTCTTCTCTTTCGCATCAAGCGAACTTTCGTAGATGCCGCTGACATGGTCGTCAGGGTTGTTGACAAAATTTCCGTCCCAGAACAGAAAATGATCGCCATCCGGCAGGAACACCGGCCAGCGGTGGGATTGCTCGCCTTTGCTGTACAGCGCCGGATCCAGCGCAGCGTTGCTGCTGCCATCCGCGTTTACGCGCCACATCCCGCCCTGCGCATCCGGTGTATAGACGATCACGTTCTTGGCACCCCAGGAGGCTCCCCGCCCCGCATGCGCGACCGCGAGAGCCTGCGCCGAACCGCCGGAAACCGGAATCTTCATCAGTTTGTCTTTGGCGAAGAAGCCGAGGTAGGCGTTGTCGGGCGACCAGAACGGGTAACTTGCGCCTTCCGTGCCCACAATTTCAGTTGCTGTGGGATCGCCCACGCGTTGGACAAACAAGGCTGGCACTCCGCTGCTGTCGCTCGAGAAGACGTAAACCAGCAATTTCCCGTCGGACGAGAGCGCCATCTGGCTGACTTCGCCAGGAACCGGCAGGGCAAATTGCATTCGTCGCGGAGTCGGCGTCTTATGAACAAACCTGCCAAGCAATCCACCGACTACGAAAAGAACGGCTGCGAGCACCACCCAAGTCCATTGCGGAGATCGATGCGGCGCCGCCGTGGCTCGAATTGCCGCGCTGGCATCCGTGCCGGAAAGCGTTCCGAGGGCAAACGCCAAGTCGCGCGCCGACTGAAATCGCTGCTCCGGCTCCTTTTCCAGGCATCGCCGGACAATCCGTTCCAGCGCCGGAGACACAATCTTCGAATCCGTGCTCAATTCCGGCGGTTCTTCCTTCAGAATCGCCGTCATCGTCTCGGGCGCCGTATCGCGCCGAAACGCGCGCTGACCCGAAATCATCTCGTACAGCACCGACCCGAAGGAAAAAATATCCGAGCGATGGTCAATCGCCTCTCCTCGTACTTGCTCGGGCGACATATAGCCAACCGTGCCCATCACCACGCCCGCCTCGGTAGGTGAACTGGTCAACGTGAGGCCATCCGGTGCAGTCGGTCCCGGTGCTTTCGACTGGGTCAGCTTCGCCAGCCCGAAGTCGAGAATCTTCGCCCGGCCTTCTTTCGTAATAAAAATGTTTTCCGGCTTGAGATCGCGGTGAACGATCCCTTTCTCATGTGCGGCAGCCAGACCCGAAGCGACCTGCACGGCGTAGTCGCTTGCTTTCCTGGCCGCAATCGCGCCATCCTGCAGGACTTCTCTCACGCTTCGGCCGTCCAGCAGTTCCGAAACCAGATACGGACGCCCGTCCTGTCCGCCGATATCGTATAGCGCGAGGATGTTGGGATGGTTTAAGGCCGCGACCGCTCGCGCTTCCTGCTCAAACCGTCGCAATCGCTCCGCATCATGCGCAAAGGATTCGGTCAGGATCTTCAGCGCCACGTCCCGTCCCAGGCGCGCGTCGCAGGCGCGATAAACCTCTCCCATCCCTCCAGCACCGATCAGAGAGAGGATCTCGTAAGGACCTAGTTTGGTGCCAATCGTAAGCGACATGCAGTGCGCAGCATTATACCTGCACCACCGGGCGTCTGAATCGTAATGAGTGCCTCATGAAAGGAGAAGAAAAACCAATCCTCGGTGTTCTCTGCGTCCTCTGCGGTTAGAGTTTTTTCTGAAAAGTGGAATGGTAGCCATAAAGGCTCGCACTATTTCGCGATGCTGATCTCGAAGTACTTGCAACCCGCTGCAAGTGTGGCCTGTTTCACACCCGATCCCGGCACGGCTTGCCCCGTATGTTCGCCCTCCCAGATTTGGGCTAGCGCATAACGGCCGTCGGTCTCAATAAACACCAGGCTTGGCGAATGGCTCACGCTGGGCGATTCTATGGAAGTAGTGATGATGCGTGTGCCAGACTGCTCGCCCTGAACGATCCAGGTGACGTTGTCATTGTTCCAAACCCTTTTGACCTCGTATCGGCCCGCTGGCATGGCCTTGCCCGCGACCACGAAATTGAACGGCACCTCCAGAAGCAGCCTGTGGGTCTGCGCAACCAGGGGAAGGCAAAACCCAATTAGTATGGCCAAACACCAGCTAGCTTTCCGGACATTCATAGATGCTTGCTCCTTCATCGATTCGCACCCCGTCTGCGGTGCCGTGGCGCAAATTCATGCTACGAACGGGAGGCTGGGTTTGATAGATTACGCCGGGCTTCAAATCGGTGGTTACCGTTGTTTGTAAAGATGGGTAAATATGCAGTCATGGCGAGTGTTTAGCCGGATCTGGGGGCGGGGGCTATGCCAGCGCTTTTTCACAGTGTCCACTGTCCAGAGTTTGGCATCACAACCCTTGGAGGCTACTATGCCGGAAACCAAGACGGATTCAACTACCCCAACTCAACAGCCATCTAAAGACCCTTACTACGATGAGAGCGCCTTACGCGAACGGCAGGAGAAGGAAGCCGACGAAATGGCGCGTGCGGCGCAGAAAGTCGAGAGACGATACGACCAGGAGCACGACATTTTCACGAAGTGATAGCTAGGTGTTAGGCAAGCGGGGCGGTCGCGTTTGAGCGCCCGCCCCGCTCAAGTGGATCATTGAGTCACGGTAAAGTTTTGTGAGCTCACGCCTGTGCCGCTTGACGTTGTCACCGCAATCGGACCCGTGACCGCGCCGTTGGGCACAATGGCTTTTATAACGATGTCGCTCACAACCTGAAAGCTGCTCGCCGCCACTCCCCCAAAGGTGACTTTCGTCGCTCCCGTGAAACTGGTTCCATTAATCGTGACCGTCGTTCCCACCGGACCTTGCATGGGTGTAAAGCTAAGAACGGCTGGGGTCACCGTGAACTTCCCGAAAATTGCAATGCCCCCTGCCGTCTCGACGCCCACCGGTCCAGTCATTGCTCCCTCCGGGACAGTCGCCGTGATTTGCTGGTCCGAATTCACCGTGAACTTGCCGGGTATATAGTCCCCGAAGCCCACGCCCTTGGTTTGAGTGAGGCTCTCTCCGTTGATCGTAACAACCGTTCCTACCGGGCCGCTGGTGGGCGCGAAGGTCTTGATCTGCGGTGTTACGAGAAACTTCCGATTGCTCTTCAACGTACCGGCCGAGGTTGTGGCCGTGATGTTTCCGGTTGTCGCTCCCGCCGGCACTACGGCAGTCATATAAGTGTCCGAGACAACGTTGAAGGTTGCCGGTGTTCCATTGAATGAAACCTGGGTCGTGTTGGTGAGGCCCTGGCCGAGAATTTCGATGGTATTGGTGACTACGCCTTCCCAATTCAGTAAATTGACAAAGGGTTTCAGCCCCATGTCCAGGCTGTAGAAGACGCTGCCGCCGATCGAATTTCCCGTCGTGGTTCCAAAGAATTTTCCGTCGGTATGTTGGACCAAAGGCCCTTCAGGCGCCAACCCATCGGCACAACCAGTCTGGGAGCAGAAGTTGTACAGAATTTTCTCCTGGCCTGCGGGCGTGATTTGAAAAATGGTCCCTGTGTTACCGTTCTTGCCGCCCTCAGCGGTTGTGCCATAGAGATTTCCGTCAGTTCCTAATGTCAAGCCCGTCACCGGAAGCTGACCATCGAAAGTTTGAGCGTTGTAATTGAAACTGTAGAGCAACGTATAGGTCCCAGTAGCACTGATTTTGAATACCGTTCCTTGATTGTGGGCACCGCCTTCCTTAGTTGTGCCGTAGAAATTCCCGTCGCTGCCCTGAACCAGGATGCCGACGGGGTAACTTCCATCACCGTTCCCATAACCAGTGAAGTTGTGCAGCACGGTAATCGCACCAGACGGGGTCAATTTATAGACCACACCCAGGTTTGAACTGCCTCCGAAAAGGGCGGTGCCATAAAAGTTGCCATCGGTTCCTTGTGTCGGAAGATTGGGAGAACTTCCGTCGGTAAACACAAAATCATGAAGGAGAACAAATTTACCCGAGGGTGTGATCTTGAAGAAGGTTCCGTCTTGTCCGTTGTATTGTTCCTCGGAGACGCCGTAGAAATTACCGTCCTGTCCCAGCAGCAGAGTGTAAGTGGGCGCGCTATCGTCGTTCTTGTTTCCAAACGTATAGAGCGTATGCAACGCTCCTTCCGGGGTTAACTGGAACACCGTTCCCGCTCCACCGGTTCCCCCGCCCTGGGTTGTCCCGTAGAAGTTCCCGTCGAAACCAAGCGACAGCCCTCCCAACGGGTTAGAACCGTCGCTACAACCACTGAGGGAGCAAAAACTGTAGAGAGTGGTCAACTGCCCGGCTAGCGTCATCTGGTAGGCCGTGCCTACGCTATTGGCTCCGCCATTGGAAATCGTGCTGTAGAGGTTCGCATCGCGCCCTTGAGCAAAAACCTGTGAGAACACCCCGGTGTTGTTGCGATTGGTTTCGGGATAGTCGTACAGGACGGTGTAAGTTTGAGCGCTTGCCAGGGTTGAGACGAAGAATAGAATAACCGCGATCCGTTGCAGCAAAACTTCCGGACGACTCATTGTGTTCTCCTCGAGTGATTGATCTTCCCGTTTGGCGTTGGGGAATCACCAACTCTTCAGCTCTTGCCCCGTTGGCTCCCGTAGTAGTTCCTCATTTCGCATTGCGCAAAGAAGCTGGCAAAACCGTCATTCAACTGGAAGATTTTTAGGATCGGTTGAAAGTGCGATGATGGATTATGTTCACTTTCCAGCCGATCGGTCAGGTCCGCAGCCCATATCAAGACACCAAGCAAATTCCCAAGGGATTTGGCGCCAAACACGAAGCTGAGGGAGTACTCGAACTGTTGCCCGAGTTTGCGCCCGGCCTGGCCGACATCGACGGCTTTTCCCACCTCTTTATTCTTTGGGTCTTTGACCGCTCCGAGGGATTTCAACTGGTCGGTATACCGCCTATCGATGACCGTCCTCACGGCGTCTTCGCCACGCGCTCTCCCAGACGCCCCAATCCGATCGGACTAACCGTCGTCGAACTCCTTCGCCGCGACGGACCGCAATTACACGTTCGCGGTCTCGACATGCTCGACGGCACGCCAATCCTCGATATCAAACCCTATCTTTCGAGTGTCCCGCTGGAAAAATTACGCCGCGGATGGGTAGCGGAAGCTGAGGCTCGCAGGACGAAATGATCGAATACTAAACTGACTAGCCTTCCCGCAGCTTATGCCCGGCCAGATTGCCCAGCCCGTCATAAGCCGCGTACTTATAGGTTTCGCTCAGGGTGGGATAGTTGAAGACCTGCTGAATAAACTCATCAATCGTCAAATTGTGATCGAGCACCGACATCCCGATGTGAATGAGCTCGGTCGCGCTCTCGCCAATCATGCTAATCCCGAGAAGCTTCTTGTCCACGCGAGCGAAAATCAGTTTCAGCATTCCTGCCGTGTCGCCGGTGATGTGTCCGCGTGCATTATTGGCATAAAGCGCTCTCCCCACGCAGTAATCAATTTTCTTTTCTTTGCAGGATTCCTCGGTCTCGCCCGCAGCCGAAATTTCCGGGATCGTATAAACCCCCATCGGCAGCATCGACGCCACGCGCTGCTTGTAAGCGAAGCCGAAGGCATGGCAAACCGCAACCCGCCCTTGCTCCATCGAAGTCGAAGCCAGGGCAGGGAAGCCAATCACGTCGCCGGCCGCGTAGATATGCTGAATCGTGGTCCGATAATTCTCATCCACCGAAATGTATCCCCGATCGTTGAGCGACAGACCGGCCTTTTCCAGACCCAGCCCATCCACTGCCGCCCGTCGCCCCGCCGCAAATAACGCTGTTTCTGTCTGTAGAACCTTCCCGCTCTTCATCGTTAAATCTGCGCCAGACGCCGTGCTCTGCACCTTCGCCGGACGTTCATTGAACCAGAACTGCATACCCAGCGCCGCTAGCCGCTGGCGAAGCCGTTCGCCAATCTCTGCGTCGAGAAACGGCAACAGTCGATCCCGCCCATCCACCAGCGTGACCTGCACACCCAACGCCATGAAAATCGACGCGTACTCGCACCCGATCACTCCCCCGCCAATCACCGCCAAACTTTTCGGAATGCGATCCATCCGCAAGAACGTGTCGGAATCGAACACCCGCCGATCATCGAACGCAATCTCCGCCGGCCGATTCGGCTTGCTTCCCGTCGCGATCAGAATTACATCGCCGCGAAGTTGCCGCTCTGCAGCCGCGCTAGCAACCAAAATCGTATGCGAATCGATGAAAGACGCCTGCCCTCGTACCAGTTCGATGCGGTGCAGTTCGAGATTCTTCAAAATCCGCTGCCGTTCCATCTCCACCACTTCGCGCTCGTGATGCATAAAGTCGCTGATGGTCAGATTTTCTTTCAACGAATAATCGATGCCATAGATTCCACGCTGCTTGAGTCCCGAAAAATAAAGCGCGGATTCGCGCAAAGTCTTGCTCGGTACCGTGCCGGTATTGATCGAACTCCCACCGACGTACTCCCCGCGTTCGATGATCGCAACCCGCTTGCCAAAATATGCGGCCTGCGCACCGGCTTTCTCGCCCGCCGGCCCGCAGCCAATGATGATCAGGTCGAAATTGTCACTAGAAACCACTACATCCCCCTCGAATGCGCGCCCGCGTCTCTAGATCCATAGCAGCGGCGCCAATCCCGCCACCGCGAGTCCCGCCAGCAGGCACAAGCTTTGAATTCCAGTTTTGCGATCCGCCAAACTGTATGCGTAGATCCCTTTGATCAAGTTATTGCTGGCCGCAGCAATCAACACCGCGGCCGCCGCCACTTTCAGCGGCGTCAGTGTCCCTGCAGCTTGCGTCATCCCCATGATGAAGGGGTCGACATCGGTTACGCCCATAATCGCCGCCAGTATGTTGACTCCTGCTCGTCCCAAATATGTAACCGCCAATTGCGTCGCGATCAGCATCAGCAAAAACAAGAGCGCGAAAAAGAACGCAGCTTTCAGTTCCAGCGGATTCTTCGGTTCGAACTCGCGTTGCACATCCGTCGCTTTCGCATCCGATCGCCGCGACCAGATCCAGCCGACCCCAATGGCCGCCCCCGCCAGCGCCAACAGCGCCGCCACTAACACTGCAACTAGATGCTCATTGAAAATCGCCACCAGCGCCGCCAGCCTCAGATACATCACTCCCGAAGCGATCAAAATCCCGCCTGCAAACAAGTGCGGGCGTTCCTCGCGGGCGGCCCGCCGGGCCATCACCACCGTTGTCACCGTCGAAGAATAAGCTCCTCCCAAAAACGCTGCCAATATCGCTCCGCCGTGCTCCTTAGTTAGTTTCTGCAGAACGTAACTACCGTACGAGATCGCGCTGACTGCCACCACCACCAGCCAGGTTTTGAATGGATTGACATGAAAGCGTCCAAACTGCTCGTTGGGTAGAATCGGCAAAATCACCGCAGAAAGCAGCAGAAATTTTGCGAACGTAAGAATCTCATCCGGTGGAATCCGCTGCGCCAGCTTTTCCAGAAAACTCTTGAGCTCCAGCAAAAGCAAGCTGGCGACGCTCAGGGCCGTCGCAATCCAGAGGTGATCGTAATAAACCAGCGCTCCAACCAGAAACGTCGCCAGCCCCGACATCTCTGAAGTCACGCCGGCGGCTTCCGCAGAACACAGTTTTCTCCAATACGACAAGAGCAGAAAACTGCCCACCACCAGAAATCCCAGCGTCAAGGGAACGATCTGAGTTCCCGACAAAAGCGCGATCGAATACCCAATCAACCCAATCAGCGGAAAGGTCCGCACTCCGCCGAACGAATAATGTCCCACCACCGCTTTGTGCTCCTCGCGCTCCAGACCAACCATGAACGACAGAAAGAGCACGAGCACAATCTTCACGGCATCCGGCGGCAGCCTGCGGTAAAGTTCGATCAAATTTTTCTCCGATGGAACCACGCATTGTGTCACAAATTCGGCAATGGCACCATCGGAGTTGAGGCTGTTGAACCTTCCGCAGCCTTGCTTCGCGTCCTCCGCGAAAGCTTTGCGATCCCGGCGGTTAGGTCTTCGCTAGTCGCATCGGGCTGCTCCCCGCCTCTTTTCCAACCCTCCATCAGCCGTGATAAAGTGAGTTTATTCACTACGTCGCGCCAATTCCCTGAATTGGCGGGCTACAGCCTTGCTAGGGGGTGCCTGTGATCTACGATCTCGTGAAGGACCGCCGGGTTTATTCTGTCGATGCCGAAAGTTCCGTGCTCGAAGCCGCCCGCTTCATGATGGAGCACAATATCGGCGCGGTGCCTGTTTTGCGCGACGGAGAACTCGTCGGCATCTTCTCTGAACGCGACATTATGAACCGCGTGGTCGCCATCGGCCGTAGCCCCGGCACCACTCTGGTCTCCGAAGTCATGACCGCTAACCCCAAGGCCGTTAGCGTCAGCGAGACCGTCGAAAACAGTCTCTTCCTGATGCGCGAGCACGGTTTCCGTCATCTCCTTATCACCGACGGTAACCAGTTAAAAGGATTGGTCTCTCTGCGCGATCTTCTCCTTCGCTACGTGAAGGAAAACGAGCGCCGCGTGGCTAGCTAACGCTCGCCGCCTGCGCATTTTTTCGCTCATCTACTAGCACTTTTGTATAGGCGCGGCCTCCAAACTGTGTAAAAATATGGGCGATTAGTGGGGCGCTTATGTTTGGAGCGGTGCAACGTTGTTCGGCAATGCTCTGCAGCGCTCTATTGTTATGCGCCGTCGCTTTTACTCAGAACAGTCCTTCCTCCGACTCCACTTCTTCTACCTCCGATCAGAAATCGGTCAAGACTTATCACGACGGCAGTATCCGTGACATTGACGCGATCGGCAACCGCAATATCGGCTGCCAGCGCAGCATCGGAAATTGGTACAGCCTGGAAAAACAGATCGCCATGGGAAGGTCCTATTCCCAGCAAGTCGAATCCACTTCTAAGCTAATCTCGGATCCGGTGATCAATGAGTACGTCAACCGCGTCGGTCAGAACTTGGTTCGCAACTCCGACGCGCTCGTTCCATTCACCATCAAGGTTTTAGATACCGACGACATCAACGCTTTCGCGCTTCCCGGTGGGTTTTTCTATGTCGACTCGGGGCTTATCCTTGCCGCGGACAACGAAGCCGAACTCGCCGGCGTCATGGCCCACGAGATCGCGCACGTTGCCGCCTGCCACGCCGCCCGCGAGATTTCGCGCGGCCAACTGATGAATCTGGCGTCCATTCCTCTGATCTTCGTCGGCGGGGGAATCGGCTACGCCGCCCAAAGCCTCGCCGGTCTGGCTGTTCCTCTGGGCTTCATGAAGTTCTCCCGCGGTTTCGAATCGGAAGCTGACTTTCTTGGCGTCGAATATCTGTACAAGGCGGGCTACGATCCGCAAGCCCTGACCTCATTCTTCGAAAAAGTGAAGGCAATGGAGAAACAGAAGCCGGGTACTCTTGCCAAAGCCTTCGATACTCATCCGCAAACTCCCGATCGAATCGCGCGAACTCAACGCGAGATCAACACTCTGCTGCCCGCCGAGCCCGAATACAAACTGGATACTTCGGAATTCGAAGATATAAAAGCGCGGTTGGCGCAGCTGGAAAATCGGCACAAACTTAATCCCAGTCATGGTGGCGACGGCCCCACTCTGCGGCGAGCCTCCCACGCTCCAGTTACCGATACGCAGACTGCCGACGACGCCGATCAGCATCCCACCCTCAAGCGCCGCACCGCCCCAGATTCCAGCTCAGGCCCAGACTCCGGCACAACGTCGTCTGGATCGAGTTCTGCTGGCTCTGGTTCCACCTCCAATTAGTTCTCTTCTTCTCCGCTGTACTCCGGCCAACTCCAACTCACTCCTGGCATCCAAAAATCAGTTAGGAGGCCACCTTGAAATCCGTCGGCGCTTTGGTTCTCCTGCTTGCCGCCTCCGCAGTCGCGGCTCTCGCCCAGGATGTGACAACCGAGTACGATCACCAGTCCGACTTCCGAAGTTTCCACACGTATGATTGGCAGAATGTCGCGGCCGATGACCAATCTCTCCAGCCGCGCATCACTGAGGCAGTCGATCGAACTTTACGGTCGAAAGGTTGGCATCGGGTAGATGCTGGCGGTGCAGTCCCACTGGTCGTAGTGGTTGGCGCACGAGCTCAGCAGTACCAGACTGATCCGGTGGGAACGATTGTAGTCGACGTGTATGAAGCCCAAAGCAAACGTCTGATCTGGCATGGCACGGCCAGCGATTCATCCTCGAATGCAGAAAACGCCAATCTGGAAAGGGCCATCGACAAAATGTTCAGAGATTTTCCGCCGCAATGAAGCCGAACCGTTCCAGCCGCTGAGCGTGCCGGAACATGAAACGCTACAAAATTTTTCCCTCCGCAAGGTCCTTGACCAGCGTCAGATCGGCTTCAAGAAAATCGTATTTCGGCAGCTCCGCTCGCGGCGACCATTGAATATCCTTAAAAATTCGGTTCTCGATTTCTCCCCCATAACGCCTCACAACGAAGAACCGCAGCTCAACCGCATTTCCCGTCTTATAGCGATGACGGAACTGCGCGACTTCCTCTTCCACTTGCGCATCGATGCCGAGTTCTTCTTCGAGTTCACGCT
The DNA here is from genome assembly GCA_035507035.1 of Terriglobales bacterium. Taxonomy (GTDB): domain Bacteria; phylum Acidobacteriota; class Terriglobia; order Terriglobales; family Acidobacteriaceae; genus DATJOJ01. The sequence continues at coordinate 17,090 of DATJOJ010000060.1, forward strand.
TCAAGGCATCGCGCGGCTGCTCTCCCGCCTCGATCTTCCCGCCGGGGAACTCCCATTTCAAGGGCATCGTCTGATGCTTGGTCCGCTGGCAAATCAGGATTTTCCCGTCTTTGACCAGCAACCCAGCCACTACATGCTTTACGGTTGTAGCGGTGCTGCGGCGGGGAGGCACACTCGTCCGGCTGCGGCTCTTCATGCCGGCGACTTTTCTAGGTATTTTCCCAGCAACCCGGCACAGAACTCCACCAGATCACGATCTTCTTGCTTGAAAGCGGCAGGAAAGTGACTATCAATGTCGAGCTCGCCCACGACTTTGCCTCGGTTAAACACTGGCACAACGATCTCGGATTTGGTTTCGATCGAGCATGCCAGATAGCGCGGATCTTTTGTTACATCGTCCACCACAACAGTCTGACCCGTGGACGCCGCTGCCCCACAAATTCCCTGATGCAACGGAATTCGCGTATGCGGCGTCATCGCTCCCTGAAATGGTCCCAGCGCCAGCATCGGCGGATTGCCGCGTGCGCCGTCCTCTATCATGTAGAACCCCACCCAGTTATATTTCAGCATGCGGTCATGCAATAGCTCAGTGATGCGGGACATGAGGTCATGCGCGGATTTCGCCTGCTCGTACGATTTCTGGACCTCCGATTGCACTTCTGTGAACTTGTCTCCCGTTGACATAGTTAAAGATGTTAAACCACCCCTGATTGATTTTCGCAGTTATACTTTCGTGATGCATCTTAGACCGCGCGCTTGTGGAAAGTCCTGAGGATGAATCGCGGATGCCAACGCCTGCAGCCCCTGAATCAACGTCGGCGCCGGAGTATTCAGAAATTCGTCGCGAATACAGTACACGCGGCTGTTGTTGACCGCTCGCATCGCCTCCCAGTCACGGTTCTTTACGATCTTTTCCAGCGGCACACGGTCGCCTGCGCCACACCATGCTGCGACCAACACATCGGGGTTTTCACCCAGCACAGCTTCCGCTGAGATTTGCTTTCCCGGCGCTCCCACAAATTCCCCTCCGGCAGCTTCCACCAACTCCGCAACCCATGGCTGCGATGCAATCAGCGGCTTGCCCCATTCCTCGCAGAAAACTCGCGGTCGCTTCTTTTTTTGCGTCTTGCGTCTTACTTTGTCGATTTCGTGTCGCATTTTCTTGATAGCTTGTGCGCCTCGCTGCGGTACCCCCATCGCCCCTGCAATCACTGCGATGTCGGCATAGACATCTGCGAGAACCCTAGGCGCGAGGCCAAGAAAGCGCGCACCGGATTTCAAGATTTCAGCTAACGCTTTCTCCTGGTAGGGAACTGACGCAATAACCAAGTCCGGCCCCGTCGCGACGATCTCCGACGTTTTGCTCGTCCAGGAATCCGCCACCACTGCCAGCTTTTGTGATTTCACTTCGGGGCAAACATCCACGCAATACTTTGTGCAGGCAACCAGCCGGTCCAGCTTGCCGATTGCCTTCAGAATCACCGTCGCACTGGGCTGAAGGGAGACAACGCGGTGTGGAGTGTAATCGAAAGGCACAGCTTATCTTACAAGCTGCGACAATTCGCGTCGCCCGAAACCGCTACAATTCCATTGATGTATTCTGCCGAACTTCTTGATCATTTCGAACACCCTCGCAATGCCGGCGAACTATCCGACCCCGATGCCTCTGCGCAAGTGCAGAACCCCGCCTGCGGCGATATCCTGAAACTAAGTCTGAAAATGTCCCATGGCCGCATTAGCGAAATTCGCTTCCTGGCGAAAGCGTGTGTTCCAGCCATGGCTTGCGCTTCGGCGTTGACCGAACTTGTACGAGGGAAAACTTTGCAGGAAGCACGAAGCGTACGCCGGGAAGAAATCGTGACCGCCGTCGGTCGTTTACCCGAAGCGTCGCTTCATGCAAGCCATCTAGCGATCGACGCGCTCGCCGCGGTGCTCAACAATCTCAAGCCTTAATGCCGTACCCTGTGCTCTCTGTGTCCTCTGTGTTGAGTGTTCTTGCCGTTGACCTTCGCGCCCTCTGTGTTAAATGCTCTTACCCGCCCCGGTCCCATCCGGCCAGTAAACCCTCCAATTTCTCTCCTGCGCCGTTTTCTCGAGGTCGGGATTCGGATTCACCGCAAACGCGTACTTTGACAACTGCAGCATCTCCGCGTCCCAGCGTGAGTTTCCGAACGCCACGTCCGGCGTTTTTCCTATCCCTTCCTGAATCGCCCTCGGCTTGCCTTCGCCGCTTGGAACTCGCACCAGCCGTTCGGTCACACGCCCATTCTCAATCTCAACCGCGGCAGCCAAAACTCGGTTCTCCGGAATCCCGCAATATTTCATTGCTGCCCGTATCACCCACTCGTTCGTGGAAGAGACGGCCCAAACATCACAGCCAGTCTTTATCAATCGCCGTGCTAGCTCTTTCATCTCAAAAAAAATGTGGCTGACAAAATTCTCCTGAAAATATTGATTCGCTGCCCGCTGCACTGCAGCCTCCGCCAGCCCCCGATGCATGGTCACCATCTCTCCGCAGATCGTGTCCTCATCCACCTTGCCCGCCTTGTAGTCGACGTAGCGTGGCCGTGCCCAACGCGCAATCTCGTCAGAAACTACACCTTGCCTCAATTCCCAATCGAAGAATCCCTCCCCCGCGTCGCCCGCCCACAACGTGCCGTCGCAATCAAACACCGCGAGCTTGGGTTGGAGATGCAGTACCGAGTCGATGAATCGCGCGGCTTTAAGCGTGGGACGTGAATTCAAGAGTCGCTTCCTTTCGGATCATCAGATTCGCGGTGAAACTGGCGAGGATAATGCTGCATAGTCTTGCGGCGTATTGATGTTCTGAGTAACCAAGGGATCGTCAACCGCGACGTAGGCGATACGCGGCTGATTCTGATGTTCAAGCTCCCGTGCATTTGCGGTCGGTGCTGCCTTTAGAAAAACTTCAATCATTTCTCGCATCAGCAACACCGGATGTCCATGTCGCCCTGCATGCTCCGGAATCACCGCCCAAACCCCACTGCCGGGAACTGGAAAGGCGTCGCATAAAGTTTGCAACGTTGCCGCGCTGGCAGGAGGCCTGTCAACCAATGTAACCATGGCCGCATCCCGTCCGTGATTCAACACTTCTTGCAATCCTACTTGCAGTGAACTGAATTGGCCTCGCTCCGGCTTCGGATTCCTCACCAGAGATGCCCCGTTCGCATAAACGACCGGCGCTAGGCTCGTCTCATTGTTTCCTGCCACCACAATAACCATATCTGTAAACGCACTCAGGGCCCCAATCGCCGCTGACAAAAAATTCTGGTCTCCAGCCGCAATACCTGGGGGCCACGCCAGCAAAGCTTTATCACTTCCCATGCGGCTGGACTCGCCCGCAGCCAAGATCAGCCCGCATATTCCAGGCCTCACACTCATGAAGGGAAGATAGCAGAAAGATGCCGCGAAGTCAGTGCGTAACGGTTTTCTCTCGCCCAGGACTGCGAGCGCAAATGACTAGCCAATTCCTGGCGTACTCGGCGCTCTCCGTGGTCAAAGCTTTTCTTGGGGATCGTCCGGAGCGACCATATTCTCGGAGGAGTCTTCCAACAAATGCCCTTTAAACCAGCTCATGTGCGGCAAAACGCGTTCCGCTCGCCGCCGAACTGCAATCAGCTCCGCTGTAATCGCCACCGCAATTTCTTCCGGCGTAATTGCGCCGATGTCCAAACCCACTGGTGCGTGGACGCGCTCAAACAAATTCGCCGGAATCCCCTCCCTGGTGAGCTCGCGAAAGATAGCAATCGTCTTCCGCTTGGAACCAATCATTCCAACGTATCTTGCCTGCGTCTGTACCGCCCAGCGCAGTACGCGCATGTCATCCCTGTGCCCGCGTGTAACAATCACGATATAAGACGACTCATTCGGTGTAACTCGCGTCATGGCCTCATCGAAATCAGCTGCAATCACTCCCTTGGCATCCGGGAATCGCTCTCGACTGGCGTAAGCCTCGCGATCGTCAATTACGGTGACATCGAAGCCCGCGTTTCTTGCGACTTTATAAAGATTCAGCGAAACGTGACCCGCCCCAAAGATGTAAAGCGACGCAGGTGGCAGCACCGGTTCAATGAAAATATCCAGCGTTCCTCCGCAAACTAGCCCGGTATCGTACTTCGGGTCCTGATTCAGATTGAACGTCAAGCTGCGCGGCTTTTCTGATTCCATGACCTCTCGCGCCGCCTGCCAGACTTCCGCCTCGACGCAACCCCCACCGATCGTCCCCGCGATCGACCCATCGTCGCGGATGAGCATCTTCGCCGTCTCGAATGAAGGGATTGACCCGCGCACGTTAACGATGGTCGCGACCGCGCCTCGCCGCCCTTCCTGGCGCAACTTGACGATCTCCTCGTAAATGTCCATCTCCATGATTATTCGTGGGTAAACCGGGGAAGTCAACGCGCAAAAAGCGACGGTTGAGGCGTTTAGCGGGCGTGAGCGCAGCGGGGATCGCAGCGAACGCGGCTTTGGCTGCCGGGGTGGAGGGAGCGGAAGCCCGCTGCCAAAATTGAGGTGTTTGTGCGGCCTCCGAGCCACACGCCGAAATGCTGAGCTTGTCGGATGCATCCCGAGCGAAACCGAGGGACCTCTACGCGCACGGATTGATGTCGCCAGCTGTGGTAGTTTGTTTCCTATGAAAGCCGTTCGCATCCACGAATTCGGTGGTCCCGAGGTTCTACGCTACGAAGACGTTCCTGATCCTCAGCGGCGTAAAGATCAGGTTCTCGTTCACATCAAAGCCTGCGCCCTGAATCATCTCGACATTTTCGTTCGCAACGGAATTCCGGGTGTAACGCTGCCCCACATTCTCGGCAGCGACATCGCCGGCGAAATCGTCGAAGTCGGCGAATACGTTTCCGGTTTCAAGCCCGGCCAGCGCGTGCTTCTCGCCCCCATGCATTTCTGCAATCGCTGCGCCCGCTGCATGGCCGGCCAGCAGAATCTCTGCCGTGAATTCACCGTGCTCGGCAATGCCGTTGATGGCGGCAATTGCGAACTCATCGCCGTCCCCGCGGTCAACGTCATTCCCATCCCTGATAGCCTCGATTTCAACCAGGCCGCCAGCGTCCCCCTGGTTTTTCTGACCGCCTGGCATATGCTGGTCGGCCGCTCTGCAATTCGCCCGGGACAAACGGTGCTGGTACTCGGCGCTGGCTCCGGCGTAGGCATCGCGGCAATTCAAATCGCCAAACTCTTCCACGCCCGCGTAATCGCCACTGCCGGCGACGAAACAAAGATGGAGAAGGCCAAAGCACTCGGCGCCGATCATGTCATCAATCATTACCAACAGAAGATTTCCCAGGAAGTCCGCGCCATCACCAACAAAGAAGGCGTTGATATCGTGTTTGAGCACGTCGGTGCTGCGACTTGGGAAGAAAGCATGAAATCGCTCAAGCCGGGGGCGATTATCGTGACCTGCGGCGCAACCACCGGTCCCAGCGTCTCCTTCGATCTGCGCTTTCTATTTATGCGCCAGCTTTCTTTCTTGGGTTCTTACATGGGAACGATGGGCGAACTCTACAAAGTGTTAGGCCACGTTTTTGCAGGAAGGTTGAAGCCGGTCGTAGACCGTACGTTTCCCCTGCGCGAAATCCGTGCCGCCCACGAGTACATGGAAAAAAGCCAGATGTTCGGCAAAATCGTGCTGAATCCGTGATGGCCGAACGCTACTTCTTCCTGCCTCGGCTGGCCGCCTTCTTCGTTCTTCCCGCAGCCTTCGGCTTTGCCCCAGCCCCGCCCGGAACATGGGTCCCCGAAACTACTTTGCCCGCGCTTAAATCGAGAGTCACTGAATCCCGGACAGTCACCGTCCCGCGCTCCGCAGTCTTAAACGTGACCGACAACGTCTTCGCATCAGTGACTACGGTCAGGTAACCGAATTCAACAATCGGATCGACTTCAAGCGTCGTATCCCCGATTGTGTACGGCGCTTTAGGCACCGATCCCTGCGGCGGAGTCGCGGCGTACCCTCCCGATCCGGAAACGATATATGGAACATGTTGGCCCTTCACCACCCGCGTGAACCGCTGATAAAGATGCGCGTGTCCTGACAACACCACGTCCGGCCACAATCCCACTGCTTGGCAACAGCTGTCCATGTCCTGTTCCAGCCCGCTCGAGCCTCCATGTTTCGCATCCACCGACGCAGGCGGATGATGCACTGCAAGAATAATCGCGCGGTTTCCCGCCTGTCGGTCCGCCTTCAGTCGCCGTAGCTCCGACTTCAGAAAGTTCAGTTGCACATCTCCCGCAAGGGTAGGGAAGTGTCCACCCTGCGACGAGATCACGCCCGCGCCCGAATCCAGCACATTGCTGTACAGCCCAATGATCGAAACAAACGGCGCATCCAGCGTGAAATAAACCGCCGGCTGCGTCATTATGGTTCGAATCAATCCTCCCGCATCCGGCGACGGCCCCGCGCTCTCCGCGCAGAAATTCCGCAAAAATGCCTCTAACGTCGGAACCTGCGGCGTCGCCGAAGTCGCACCGAAAACCATCCCGTCATGATTTCCTGGAATCGAGAAAATCGGCCGGTCGTACTCGCGGAATGGTTCGTAAAATTGATCGTAGTAGTACTGCGCCTCGCCAAAGTTGTAGATCACATCTCCCAGATTGAAGAAGAACGCTGGGCCATTTACGCCGCCCGTCTGTACATCCGCTGCCATAGCATCGGCGACTCCTGCCTCATTCGCGATCGCCTGCGCCGCAGTCTGCGCGCTATTGACCTTCGCCGCGCCCGTATCGCCCACCGCATGAAAAGTGATCTTTCCTGCGGCCTGGATTGCGCCACTCACTTCCGTGGGAATGAAATCGTTTAAATCTAGGTACGTCGGAACTCCACCGCGCGCAGGAGGGATCGGTTGCACATCGTTCTTGTGCGCCTCGTAGTACGGAGAGTTGTAATACTGCTCGCTGACGTTGTCCTGCTGGAACGACGTCTCATCCGGGCTCGGACGCGGCTCCGCATACAGCCGACCGCTTGGCCCGATCAGATTTGCTTTTGCATTGGGCAATTTTATTTTCAATGCGCACCTCCTGGACGAAGCGCAAAGAACTACCGAGGGGCTCACTTCTTGAAAGGTTCTGTCAGCATAGCGGAACTAATAGGCTTGTCAAGGCGCGTCAACGATGTCCCTGATTGTGACCGTTTCCGTTTGAACCCGCCCATCCATCCCAGTAGAATAGAACCAGCATGAAAGATGGAATCAGTTACGGCCCCTACGTCGACATCGAACACGGTAAGCGTGTGGTCAAAGAACTCGCCTACGGCAATCCCGCGCCCGAAGGTGTCGTTCTCACCACGCTCGACAACGCCGTCAACTGGATGCGTAAGAATTCCATCTGGCCGATGACCTTCGGCCTGGCCTGTTGCGCCATTGAAATGATGTCGATGGGCGCTTCGCGTTTCGACATCGCCCGTTTCGGTGCAGAAGTTTTCCGCCCCTCGCCGCGTCAATCCGATCTCATCATCATTGCCGGCCGCGTCTCAAACAAAATGGCTCCCGTCATTCGCCAACTCTGGGAGCAGATGCCCGAGCCCAAGTGGGTTATCTCCATGGGCGCCTGCGCAACTTCCGGCGGCGTCTTCAACAACTACGCACTGGTGCAAAGCGTGAACCAGGTTATCCCGGTCGACGTCTACGTTCCCGGCTGTCCGCCGCGCCCAGAGCAGCTCATTTACGCCATCACTCTGCTACAAGACAAAATTCAGCAAGAGCGGGGAACCATTCGGCGGGCTTTTAATCTCACCTCCGAACAATCCCCCGCCAGTCCCGATCTTCCTCAGCACAGCTAGGAATCAAACTCTTTGGGCGTTCTCAGCCTTCTTAGCGAATGCTTTGCGATAAAAAGCTTTTCTTTGCGATCTTCGCGCACCCTTCGCGTCCTTTGCGGTTAAAGCGTTTTCTGGCAGACCTCCGTGATCCTCTGTGCCCTCTGCGTTTAAGACGTTTTCCTAGAAGAACTTCGTCATCTGCGTTGCGCCCGCGCACGAACCGGGAAAACTGGTGAGCCCCAAACCCTGCATCAGTAATCGGCAGCTATTCTCGTGCTGATAAAACGTTGTCGACTGATATCCCTTCTTCCCCAGCGGGCTAATCACCAGCATCGCCACCTGTCCACCTCCGTGTTGCACGTCGCTGTCGAATGACTCATCAAACGTGATCACCAGCAGTCCATCCTTCTGGAAAGTCGGACTGGCAAGCAGCGGGGCAATATTCCTCTGCAGCCAACTGTCCGCCTGGCTCAAGGTTCCATCGTGTGCATCATCCAGCATATTGGGAACGATGTAGGAATATTGCGGCAGTTGATTGTTTGCCAGATCCGTCGCAAATTGCGTGAATGGCACCAGATTGTCGCGTTGCTTCTGGCTGTTCACCACATCCGTAAAGTAAGTAAACGGGTTGTGATGCTGGCAATAAGGATAGACATCGCCGCCGATATAGCCCACGCTGGGCAAATTTTCCGCGTATGATTTCCAGCTCTTGCCTGCGCTCAACAAATGGCGGACTACGTTGTCGGCGCTCACCGTTCCCTGGTATCCGTCGTCATTCGTAATGATCTGCCCGGTCGTCAACATAAAGTAATTGCCGATCGAAGGATGCGTATTCGCGAAATATTGTGTGGCCAGACCGTATTGCTGCGCCAAGCTGTTGAAGTACGGCATCTCCGAATTCCCCATGACGCTCGAATAGCTATGGTTTTCTTCCATCACTAGGAAGACGTGTCCGAAGAGCGGAACGCCCGTTGCCGTCACTGTAACTGTGGCCGACGCATTCGCCACTCCGCCTTGTCCATTCGCCGTGGCCGTGTATGTCGTCGTTGCCGTGGGTGTAACTTTCGTTGACCCGTTTGCCGCGAACGATCCCAATCCCGAAATCTGCACCGAGGTCGCGTTAGAGGTCGTCCAGCTCAGGGTCGACGAAGCGCCCTGCTCGATACTGTTGGGATTGGCATTCAACGCAATGGTCGGAGGCGGTGGCGCGGAGTTCGTCACCGTCACTTCCGCTGAGGCATTGGCTTTGCCTCCCGGCCCCGTCGCGGTTGCGGTATAAGTTGTCGTTGTTGTGGGCGAAACTTGAACCGATCCATTGGCCCCAAACGAACCCATGCCGCTCACGCTCACTGAAGTCGCGTTGCTCGTGCTCCAGCTTAGGACTGCTGCCGCCCCAGTTTGGATAGAACTTGGCTTCACGGAAAACGCGATCGTCGGGGCAGCCTGAGGCGGGGAACCGTTGCCGGGGTTGGATCCCGATCCTCCACCGCAACCGAAGCTTGCCATCAGAATGAAAAGACTCGCCAGTGCGATATGCCATGAGCTACACCGTGGCTGTTGATCGTGGTTCTTCGCGGTGGTGTTTCCGGGCATCCTGACCTCAAATCGCGGGGCCTATGGTGGATGCCACCTCCAGGGCAGGAGTTGCTCACGCCGAGATGGCTCCGAACCGCACCATTCGCTACGCGTACAATTCGCATCATGCGATCTTTGGAGGTTTCCCCGCACGAATTTCGCCAGCTCGCCGAGCGGATCACGCACCTGACCACTGAATACTTAACCACGCTCGACGCGCGTCCAACGTTTCCTCCGACCAGCGGTGCTCGCGCCGAAGATTTGTTTCGTCATCCGCTCCCTGAGCAAGCCCTGCGAGCTGGCGCACTCGAGGCACTGGAAGATGTGATTCAAAATTCCCGCGCGCAAAATGGCCGCTTCTTCGGATACGTTCTCGGCTCCGGCGAGCCCGTTGCCGCGACCGCCGATCTGCTGGCCAGTGTCCTCAATCAAAACGTCACTGCATGGCGGTCGGGTCCTGCCGCCGTAACCATCGAGCGTACTGTTGTGAGCTGGCTTGCCGAAGCTATCGCATGTCCTGGCTTTCGCGGCAGCCTCACCGGCGGCGGTTCGCCAGCCAATCTGATGGGTCTCGCGATGGCTCGTGAAGCCAAAATGCCTTCAAATGAAACTGGCCTAACCCAGCAAGGCACGATCTATGCCTCCGAAGAAATCCACATGTCGATCCCGAAGAGCATTGCCTTGCTCGGTATCGGGCGCAACAACCTTCGCCTAATCCCGACCGACACCAACTTCCGTCTGATTCCCTCTGAGCTCGACAAATCAATCCGACAGGACAAAGCAGCAGGGAAGACTCCCATCGCAGTCGTCGCCAGCGCCGGCACGGTCAACACTGGCGCCATCGATCCGTTCCCTGAGATCGCCGCAATCGCCCGCCAGCACGATCTCTGGCTGCACGTCGACGGAGCTTACGGCGCGCTCGCAGCCATGGCCGCTCCAGAAAAATTCGCCGGCCTCAATCTCGCAGACTCAATTTCGCTCGACCCGCACAAGTGGCTGTATCAGCCGCTCGATTGCGGTTGCCTTCTCTACCGCGATCCAAATTACGCCCGCGCCACGTTTTCGCACTCCGGCGATTACGCCAGAGTTCTTAACGGCGATCCCATCGAAGGCTTCGCCTTTTTCGAAGAATCGATGGAGTTGTCCCGCCGCTTCCGTGCCCTGCGACTTTGGCTCTCACTTCGATACCACGGTTTGCAAGCCTTTCGATCTTCAATCCGTGAAGATCTCGCACTCGCTCAGCGCCTCGCCCGCTCGATTAAAGAGAATCCCAATCTCGAGCTTTCCGCTCCCGTCGAATTGAGCGCAGTCTGCTTTCGTTACATCGCTGGACGTGTCCCCACTGAAGAAGCACGAAATCGCCAGAATGCCGAAATTCTCCAGCGAGTCGTCAAGCGCGGTCGCGTCTATCTCTCGAACGCCACAGTGCATGGTAAGTTCTGCCTGCGTGCTTGCATCGTGAACCATCGCACGACCGAGGCCGACGTCGATACGGTTATTCCCGAGGTTCTCGCCGCAGCGGTGGAAGGGCTATAGCTCGAAAATCTGTTACAACCATCGCATGTCCAAAAGCTCCTTGTCCGGCCGGCTAACCATCACCGCCCAAGCCCCCTGCCGCGTTGACCTCGCCGGAGGCACCATCGATCTCTGGCCGCTTTATCTTTTCCACCCCAGCGCTCTCACTTTGAATTTCGCGGTCAAAGTCCTTACGACTTGCCGGGTCACGCCGCTCTCCGGCAAACAGATTCATCTCCGCTCGCTCGATACTCGCCGGGAAGAATCCTTCGCTAGCCTCGCGGAGCTGAATAGCAAAAAACGCTTCCGTCTTCCTCTCGCCGCACGTCTTATACAGTTTTTCGCGCCGAGGCAAGGTCTGTTAATCGAAACCAATTCTGAATCTCCCGCCGGTGCCGGCATTTCCGGGTCCTCCGCGCTGATGATCGCCACCACCGCCGCCCTCGCCCGCTTCACCGACCGCAATCTCACGCTCGAGCAAATGCGGGTTATCGCTCAGAACGTCGAAGCCCAAATCATCTCCGTGCCCACCGGCTGTCAGGACTACTACCCTGCGCTGTATGGTGGGGTCAGCGCCATTCATCTCGACGCCGACGGCATCCATCGCGAGGCTGTCCCCGTCGCCCCCGAGGAAATCGAGTCGCGCTTCGTTCTTGCCTACACCGGCATTCCCCGCCAATCCGGAATCAATAATTGGGAGGTCTTCAAGGCCCACATCGACGGCGATAAGCGCGTCTTCCGCAACTTCGAACGCATCGCTGCCATCGCCCGCTCCATGCACCAGACTCTCCTCCGCAGCGATTGGAAAGGCGTAGCTCGACTCTTGCGCGAGGAATGGAAGTTGCGGCGAACCAATGCTCCCGGCATTACCACCCCGCTCATCGACAAGCTAATCAAGGTCGCCTCCAAGCACGGTGGCCAAGCCGCAAAAGTTTGCGGCGCTGGTGGCGGAGGCTGCGTCATTTTTCTGGTTGAACCCGGCTCCGCCAGCCGCGTCGCCACTGCCATCGGCGAAAACGGTGGCCGCGTCCTGCCCCTCCAAGTCGCCCGAGATGGCCTTGTGGTTTCCTAGACGCCGAGGAATATAATTGCATCATAAGATTTGGGCGTCTCATGAAGTTTGGTTTCGCACCTTCGGTTTCCTTGGCTTCTCTGATTCTCCTGATGGCGGCGGCTAGCCCGGCGCAAAATGCCTCTGCCCGGAAGCCTGCCTCATTGCCGCCCATCTCCAAAGAAACTCGGCTTGAACTCATTCATACCTTTCAGGACGAGCTAATCTTCATCCGCACCCAGTTCCCCATGGGAAAAACCGGCCTAACCCTCAAAGACGGCATGGTCAGCCCCAGCGGCGCAGATTTGCAAAGGATGATTGCCCTCTACGGGCCCGCCATGCGGCCCGGCGACGAGGCTCACCTCAGCGCGGTCACCGTTAGTAACAACAAAATTCATTTTGAGATCAACGGCGGCCCCATTCGGAAGAAGAAGTGGTATCAGCACATCGAGGTGGGCGCTGGCGGCAGTACCGCTCCCATCGCTCCGAGCAACCCCAGCGCCAATCCGCACGGCTCCTACGTGGATTTGGTATTCGACCACTACGTGCCCGACCTCAAGCCGCAGCAACTCAAACTGCTGTTGCGCCCCGTGTTTGACTTCGACGCGAAGTCGGCCGAAGAGGCTTACCTCGACACCCTTCCCCCCAAGCTGAAGGACGCCATCAAGAATCACAACGTTTTGGTAGGCATGAACCGCGAGATGGTTCTCTACGCCAAAGGCCGGCCGCCGAAGAAAGATCGCGAAAAAGATGGCGAGGCCGAATACGAAGAATGGATTTATGGCACGCCGCCGGAAGATGTCGACTTCGTCCGCTTTGTCGGCGATGAAGTGGTCCGCGTAGAAACCATGAAAGTTGACGGCCAGAAAATCGTCCGCACCGAAAAAGAAATCGAGATGGCGCCAAAGCCCGCTGTGGCCGACGCTGCAAGGCCGGCAAATGCTCCGAGTCTCCGCCGTCCCGGCGAAGAAGTGCCTAACGATTCCCCCGACGCTCCGCGCAGCACGTCGCCTTCGCCGCAGCCTGTGCCTGCGCCGCCGCCACCACCCACCGGACCCGGACCCAGCTTTGCCGCTAACCACCCCGCCTTCTAACTTGGCCTCCGCTATCTTTCGCCTCTAAACTATTACTGTGAAGATCGCGCTGGGACAGATCAATCCCACAGTTGGAGATTTCCAAGGCAACGGCGATAAGATCATCGCCTTCTCTCGCCGTGCTCAGAAAGCCGGCGCCGGCCTAATCCTTTTTCCCGAGCTTTCTGTCTGCGGCTATCCCCCTCGCGATCTGGTCGAGCGCGACTCCTTCGTCGCCCACAATCGCGAAACCGCTGAACGTATCGCGTCCGAGACTCACGGCATCGCGGTCATCTGCGGCCTGGTCACTCCCGCTCATGCCGAAACTGGCAAGAAGGTCATGAACTCCGCCGCCCTCCTCAAAGACGGCAAAGTCGCCTTCGTGCAATCTAAAATGTTACTCCCCACCTACGATGTCTTCGACGAAATGCGTAACTTCGCGCCCGCCCCGAAACAAGATCTTCTGCCGTTCTGCGGCAGACAAATGGCCCTCACCATCTGCGAAGACGCCTGGAATGACAAATATTTTTGGGATCGTCAGCTCTACCCGCAGGATCCGGTCGAATCCCTGATTCGCGCCGGAGCTAACTTCGTCCTCAACATCTCCGCTTCCCCCTTCTGGGTGGGGAAGCGCGAGCTACGCCGCGAAATGCTCGCTTCCATCGCGCGCCATCAGAAAGTCGCCGTCGCCATGGTCAATCAGGTAGGCGGAAACGACAGCCTCGTCTTCGATGGCTCCAGCCTGGTTCTGAATCCCGATGGAGAGGTAATCGCTCAGGGCAAATCCTTCGAGGAAGACATCGTCTATTTCGATTCCAATTCGCTTACCGGCGAAATCCACCGCCAGATGGAAGGCGAAGAAGCCAGCGTTTACGCCGCGCTCGTGCTGGGCACTCGCGACTACGTCAACAAATGCGGCTTCCACAAAGTGATCGTCGGCCTCAGCGGCGGCATCGATTCTGCCATCACCGCGGTCATCGCTGCCGATGCGATCGGCCCCGCCAACGTCATCGGCGTTGGCATGCCCGGCCCCTATTCCTCGCAAGGGTCAATCGACGACGCGCGCGCGCTGGCCACCAATCTCGGTATCCGATTTGAAGTGCTCCCGATCGGCGGGATTTTCCAGAGCTATCGCGCAACTCTGAAAGATGTCTTCAAAAATTACAAGGAAAACGAAACCGAGGAAAACATTCAGTCGCGCATTCGCGGCGCGTTGCTGATGGCGCTCTCCAACAAATTTGGCGCCATCGTCCTGAGCACCGGCAATAAAAGCGAGCTCGGCGTCGGTTATTGCACGCTCTACGGCGATATGGTCGGTGGTCTCGCCGTCATCTCCGACGTTCCCAAGACCATGGTTTATCGTCTGAGCCACTATGTGAATTCGCGCCGTCCCGTCATTCCCCAAGCCAGCCTGGAAAAGCCACCCTCCGCCGAACTCCGCCCCGATCAGAAAGACAGCGACTCCCTCCCTCCCTATGAAGTGCTCGACGCAGTTCTCGAGGATTACATCGAGGATTTGAAGCCCGCCACCCAGATTGCCCGCGAACGCGGGTTCGATGTTACTCTAGTTCAACAAGTCATCCGCATGATTGAGCGCGCCGAATATAAACGGCAACAGGCCGCCCCGGGATTGAAAATTTCAGCCAAAGCTTTCGGCTATGGCCGTCGCTTTCCGATCGCTGCCAAAGCGGATGTCTAGCGGACGAGATTTATAGGCCGTGCCGCGTAATTCCAGAAAGGAAATCATGCTTCGTCACGCAAGTTTACTCTTCATTCCGTTCCTCTTCGCTGGATTAGTCGGTGCTCAGCAAAAACCCGCGGAGCATACCACGGCCGCTCACCATGCCGAAGCCAAACCTTCTGGCTCCACGCCACTTCCGTCGGAGGAAGTCGTCAACGCATTCCTTCAGCAGACCTTTGGCTACGACTCCGCCGTCAGTTGGAAGATAAACCACATTCGACCGTCGCAAGCGGAAGGTCTCGCCGAAGTCGACGTTACTTTGTCCAGTCCCCAAGGTTCAGGAGGCCAAAAATTCTACGTCACCGCCGACGGCAAGCACGTCATGACCGGCGAAATTCTCCCCTTTGGCGCCCATCCTTACGACGCAGCCCGCCACGAACTCGAAAAGGGCATTAACGGACCATCGCGTGGCCCCGCGTCAGCTCCAGTTACCATCGTTGAGTTCGGCGATTTCCAATGTCCGCACTGTAAAGACGCCCAGCCCACGCTCGACAAACTCATCGACGAAGACAAAAACGCCCGCTTGGTTTTCCAGAATTTTCCTCTGCCCATGCACGATTGGGCGATGAAAGCGGCGAGCTACGCCGATTGTGTCGGCCGCGCCAACAATGATGCCTTCTGGAAGTTTGTCAGTGGGGTTTACGGTGTGCAAACCGACATCACTGCATCAAATGCTGACGAGAAACTGACTCTCATCGCCGACAACTCCGGTGTAAAGGGAAGTGACATCGCCGCCTGCGCCGCCAAACCCGAGACCACCAGCCGTGTGCAGCATTCCATCGATCTGGGGCAGTCGCTTGAGGTAAACAGCACTCCAACCATTTTCATCAACGGACGCAAACTAACAGCGGGTGGGATCCCCTATGAGCTGCTGCAAAAGCTGGTAGATTTCGCCGCCAAGCAGCCCAAATAGCGCTTACTTCGAGAGCCAGACTTCCGTGCTGTGAGTGGGTTCCAGGTTTACGATCTCCGGCGTGATCACGATCAACAGCTCGTCATCTTCCGTGCTGTTGCTGGTGGTCGCAGCGAGATTTTTTAGCCCAGGGATAAATCCCAGCCCGGGAACACCAGTAATGGTTTTCATTTCGGTTTGCGAGATAGAAGAGGCCACAACCGCTGGTTCGCCGTTTTCCAGATTCACGCTTGACTTCACAGCGCGGCTGGCGATCACCGGAACGCCATTCAAACTCTGCCCCGCCAGCGAGCGCAGTTGCATTTCCAGTTGCAGATTTACGTTGTAGTTCGAGGTAATGGTCGGTTTCGCCTTGATATCGAGCCCCAAATCCTCGTAATTAAAAGACGGAATCGGCGCTTGGAAGCTGCCATTCTGCAACACCTGCGAAATCGCGGATGTATTGTATATCGGTGCGAAGCTGGCATTGATCACCGGATATCTTTGCCCCATCTTAAAACTGGCATCGGCTCCCTGACCTGCGCGTAGCGTCGCATGGTCCAGCATTTTCACCAGGCTTTCGTTGCGCGACAAGGTCGCCGTAATCATGTCCAGCGTCAACCCCATTAACGTCAATCCGCCGCCAAACGTCGCCACCGGGTTGCTGAAAATCGAATTGCCTCCTTGCTGTCCCTGCAGCTGGGCCAGCAATCCCGACAGAGCGGACGAGTTCGCCTGATTGATGCCGCCACCAGCAATCAGTTGATTGACCAGGCTCGACAGATTTTGCCCTCCCAGTGATAGAAGCGCGGCTGCCGGGATGTTGAACAAGTTAAAAGTCTGCGGAATGTGTAGCCCAAAATCCGTCGCCAATTGACGGTCAACCTCGAAGACTTGAATGTCTAACATCACTTGCGGCCGGCCTTCCCCAAAGTTTTCGAGAAATTGGGTGGCTGCATCCAGAATCTCCACTGGCGCGCGAACCGTCACACGATAAGTCTGCATCGCGGGCGCTACGAATCGGATCTCGAAGATCACCCGCAGCAGATTAATCACCTCTTGCACCTGCGGCGCCGAGTTCACAAACCCCAGATCAAACGTGCGCAAGGCCATGCGCTCGTACAAACGCCGGTTTTCCTGCGTGTCCTTGGCAATAAAGATCTGCTTATCCGAAAGCGCCGTCCAGAAACTTCCCGTGACATCGCACGCCGCCCGCATGGCGGTGTAGAAGTCCACGTTGTCAATGTAAAAGTGAATATGATGCGAAACCACCGACGGATCAATCTCCACGCTGATCCCGTACGTCTGCGCGACCTGCGTCAGGATGGTTTTCGTATCTCCCCGCAGATGGAAATCATTCCGTCCTCCCTTGGGCTCAACTTGCGCCGGTCCGGCCGCGTCAATAATCTTTACTCCCGTATTCTTCTCCGGAGCCCACTCGCCCAGCGAATCCTGCATTCGTTGCTGCGCAAATGCGTTGTCCGGATCCAGCGCCATGGCGCTGCTAAACTCAGCCTGAGCCTGTATCGGCAAGCCGCCTTCCAGATCTAGATCGCCCTGTTTCAAATGCTGCGAAACCAGCTCTTCCCGCGTGACCGCCAGCGCCGTCTGATAATCGATGTTGTTGGGCACCAGCCGCGCCGCCGTATCGAACTCGTGATACGCCTCGTCGAGCTGCTTTTCTTTTTCGAGGTGTAGCGCCTTCGAGAACGCTTCTTTGGCTTTCTTGAGATCGTTGTGGGAAGGAATGCACGCCGGATTGCCCGGACTCTCTTGCAGACACGAAAGCATCGAGCCGCCCGTCGGCTGGTCCGCGGCCATCGCAGCGCACGGCATCATCGCTGCCAGCACGACCAACCATCCCCAACGCATCGCCATCCTCCGATTCTAACCGGGATTTCGAAATGTACGGCTATTCCCGACAGGGCGGTGTTACTTCTGGTTAAGTCTGGGAACGCTCGATCCACCATGTCTTGCGACGGATTCACTCAAACCTTCGAAAATCTTCTTTGAAAATCCGTGTGACCCGTGTCCGTCTTTGTTCAAAGCAGTCTCGGCCAAGCCATCGCATCCCTTTGTAGTGGAAACCAAAGTACTTTCCACTTCGCGGCGAATTGGAAACTTGATGATTTTTGCTGTATAAAAGTGAGTTGAGACGTGCGCTGTTCCCTTCGGTGCCGCCCCAACCACAGATCTCCGGAAATTGAGCGAAAAACCATGTCCAGCCTCACCACCGCACCAACCAAAGGTCTCGAGGGAGTCGTCGCCACCACGTCCAGCATTTGTTATATCGATGGCGACCGCGGCGTCCTAGCCTACCGCGGCATCGATATCCACGAATTGGCCGACAAATCCAGCTTTGAAGAGACCTGCTACTTGTTATGGTTCGGCCGGCTGCCTTCGCGCCCCGAGCTCAACCAGCTCCGTGATCGCCTTGCCGAAGAACGCAAGCTCGATGCCTCCATCTACCACCGCATGAGCTTGGTTCCCAAGCACGCTTTGCCGATGGACGTCCTGCGCACCATGGTTTCCACGCTTTCCTTCTTCGATCCCGAAGAAAAAAGCAACGACCGCGAAGCCAACCTTCATAAGGCAATTCGTCTGACTTCGCAGATCGCCATGCTCGTCGCGGCTTACGACCGTATTCGCAAAGGGAAACCAATCGTTGAGCCCGATCGCTCGCTCTCTCACTCGGCGAATTTTTTGTTGATGCTCAATGGCGAATATCCTTCCAAAACCGCTGAGCGTGCCCTCGATATCGCTCTTATACTCCACGCCGATCACGAACTGAACGCCTCGACCTTCGCTGCCCGCGTCACCGCAGCCACTCTCTCTGACATGCATTCCGCCATCGTTTCTGCTATTGGCTGCCTGAAAGGCCCATTGCACGGCGGCGCCAACGAAGCTGTGTTTCACATTCTGCAAGCCATCGATTCCTCGGGCGCCGATCCGGTCGAATACATCAAAGGCATGTTAGCGCAGAAGAAGAAAGTTCCCGGCTTCGGCCATCGTGTTTATCACACCGAAGACCCGCGCGCTACTCACCTGCGCAGCATGTCGCGCGATCTCGGCACCTCTAGTGGTCAGCCCAAGTGGTTCCAGTACTCGCAGGCCATCGAGCAGTTCATCAAGTCTGACAAGAAGCTCAACGCCAACGTCGACTTCTATTCCGCTTCGACCTATCACACCCTCGGAATCGACGTCGACCTCTTCACCCCGGTCTTCGCCGTTTCCCGCATCAGCGGATGGACCGCCCACGTCATCGAGCAGCTAGACGACAACCGCCTGATCCGCCCCCGCGCCGACTATATCGGCCCCGCGTATCCGCAGCGTTACGCACCGATGGAACGAAGATGAGCTAGCCTCGGTATAAGGGGCTATGCGAACTTCGACTCGAACCATCCTCCTGGCTGCCGCGTTTGCATTTGCCATTTTGTGCGCAGTCGCGCAAAATCCCTCGTCCCCGGGCCCAACTCCCAAAGCGCATGTCTTGGTGCTTGGCACTTTTCACATGGCCAACCCTGGAAGAGACGTCTTCAATCTCCAAGTCGACGACATGAAGGCTCCCAAGCGCCAGGCCGAAATCGCCGCCTTCGTCGAGAACCTCAAAACATTTCGCCCTACAAAAATAGCTGTCGAAGCGCCGCTGGGCGATGACAAAACTAACCAGCATTACCGCGATTATCTGGCCGGTAAGTATGAATTAACCGCCAACGAAGTCGATCAGGTCGCGTTTCGCCTCGCGAAAGAAATGGGTCTTAAGCAGGTCTATCCCATCGACATCATGGGAGATTTTCCCTACGAAGCGGTTGCCGACTTTGCCAAGAAGAACGGCAAAGAACAACTGATGAACGACATCGTCTCCGTCGCGCCGCGGGAATTAGAAAAAGAATCAAACATCCTCAAGAACGGCACAGTCACCGATCTCTTCCTTCATATCAACGCCGAGGAGCAAGTCAGGGAAGGGAATGCGCTTTACATGGGCATGGCGCGATTTGCCGGCAACGGAGAATATCCCGGCCCCGATCTCATGGCCGCATGGTATCGTCGCAACGCGCGTATCTTCGCCAATCTGCGCAACCTCATGGATTCGCCCGACGACCGCGTGCTGGTGATCTATGGGGCCGGCCATGCCTATTGGCTGCAGCGCAACGTGCTCGACTCCGATGACCTCGCGCTGGAAAAGTTGGCCGATTACGTTCACTGAGCACGAACGGTGATAACTTTTTTCGCGGTGGGCAGTCTCACCAGGAATAAGTTTGCAGTTCATTTTCTTTACCTGGAGTGATGAACTATGCGTTGGTGGATCGTCCGTTGTTTGCTGTTCGTGTCACTTGCCTGTCTGCCGCTGATGCAAGCTGCGGATTCAACTTCCTCTACCGACGTCCCGACCTATACCGCAGACGGCAAAATGCTGTTCCCCACGAACTATCGATCGTGGGTCTTTCTGACCTCCGGCGTCGACATGAGCTATAGCCCAAACCCCATGAACATGGGCCACTCCGTCTTCGACAACGTTTTCGTCAACCCCGATTCCTATAAGGCTTTCCTGCAAACCGGAACCTGGCCCGACAAAACCATGCTGGTGCTCGAAGTCCGAAAAGCGGGCGACAAAGCATCGATCAACAAGAGTGGCCACTTCCAGACTCCCGAACTCATGGGCCGCGAAGTCCACGTCCGCGACGATACCCGCTTCGAAGGCAAGTGGGCCTTTTTCGGCTTCGATACCGACGAGCCTTCCAAGATGGTTCCCAAGGAAGCCGCTTGCTACTCCTGCCATCAGGCGCACGCCGCCGTAGACACAACATTCGTGCAGTTCTATCCCACGTTGATCGGACTCGCTAAAGACAAAGGCACGCTCAGCGCTAACTATTTGAATGACGAGAAAGCGCTGGCCTCAGGACAAAAAGAAGGGAAGAAGTAACGCAGTTCGCCGTTATTCCGAGAATCCTTAACGGGCACGTCGATTTCGAAGTAGGCTGACGATGGCGGCCGATGGAATAGCTCCGGCTAGAAACCACGCGATAATGAACAGAAACTGCCAATTGCGGTATTCGGATTTTATGAGCGCCCTCTCGTATTCAGAGCCATGCGCGAACCAGACCGGAGCCCAGTAAAGGCAATACGCAAGACCGAACGGCACAACCACAACCCAGACCTCGCGCAGATTCTTTGGTCCGACGACATATAACAACCAAACGATGCCCGCTGAAACGATGGCTATTAGAAAGGCCCCCGAGGTTAGGGACAATGATTCGATCGAGGCCACCATTCGCTGTCCAGCCACACCGTGAATCTCAAACTAACACACCGTTCACTGCTGAGAAGAAGCGATGTCAGAAGCTGCGCCGTCTTTTCGTCGTGGCAAGGGGTTCTGAGTGTTAAGGCGATTTTTCGCCAGTTGACAGCGAGGACCGTGGACGCCGCAATACGCCCAGATTCTTGTCACGAGCCAGAAGCAGACCTAGTAGAGCTTGGGAATGATGCCCGACTGTCGTAGGGTCGCGGCGTATTCGTCAACGGCTGCATTGTGTATCTTCACTGCGTCGTTCAGACTTGTCTCGAAACGGCCTTTCGACAACGCTTCTTGTAAACGTCCCAGTCGAGACCGTAGAACGGGCTCAAAAGTTTCCAGAGTGTAATTTCCGGCTTCCCGCTTGGACACATCCCACTGACCGATGCCGTCAGCGACCAACTGAAAGTCTTCCCAATCATTCGGAGCGAAAGCAGAAGCAACTCTGACTGAGAAATCCCCGCGCCCTCGCACAAACCTTAAGCGTAGGTTCTCGACGGACACGGTGACGTAGGCGCCATCGAAGCTGGGCGGGAAAGGAACTCCCTCGTTCGGAATGACCTTCGCGCCGTGCTCCGAGAACAAGAACGCCAGATATGTATGGACATCTTCGGCAAAACGCTGCTCATTCTGTCTCGCGATACGCCTGTCGAGCCAGCCGAAACATAGCTGATAGAGATTGCCAAAGACAAAGCCGAGCACCAGTAAAGGCGGGCGCAAAATGGCAATAACGATTCGAGGCCATAGGGTTGGCGAAGGCGGATTGTTGAGCGGAACTAGAAGGTTCCTTTTCTTCTCAATGCGCATGGCGGCTACCGGCAGTACGAATCATCCGCGGTCAATGATCCCACGATGGATGATACCTGTCGAGGACATGCGATACGCTCAAAACCGGACGCACCGATTCGGCTCACTTCAGCGTCACATCAAAACTGATCTGACTCAGAATCGCTCTCGCTTCCGCCGCCGGATCCTCCGCATCCGTGATCGGCCTGCCCACCACGATATGCGTCGCACCCGCCGCAATCGCTTCCGCCGGCGTCACCACGCGTGCCTGATCTCCATGCGCCGCGCCTGCCGGACGAACCCCCGGCGTCACGATCGCGAAATCGCCCGCCAGTTGTCCCCGCAGAAAGCCCGCCTCGCGCGCCGACGCCACTACCCCGTGGCAGCCATTCGCCAACGCCAGCGCTGCCAGCCGCAGCACCTGACCCTGCACATGCCCATGCACGCCGAGCTTCTCCATGTCGCGGTCATCCAGGCTGGTCAGTACCGTTACAGCCAGCACCATCAAACCCGGGTTTCCCGCAGCCGCATCGCTCGCAGCTCGCAGCATCTTCCCGCCGCCCGACGCATGCACCGTCAACATGCTTACGTCCAGCGCCGCCGCTTCACGCACCGCTGCGCCGACCGTGTTCGGAATGTCGTGATATTTCAGATCAAGGAAGACCTTGCGTCCCGAGGCCACCAACTCCCGCACTACGCGCGGACCCTCGGCCGTGTAGAGCTGCATCCCGACCTTGTAGCAAAAGGCCGAGTCGCCCACGGCCGCTACTATCTTTTGCGCGGCGGCCGCGGACGAAACATCCAAAGCAACGATCAGGCACTGGCGTGGATCGTGCACTCTGAAAGTTTAAAGCCTTTTGTAGCTAGAACGCTACTGGACGAAGCATGGCGACTTCTTGTGGCTGGTTGTCATGTGGCTTGGCGATGTCCAGACGGACCCGCTGCAAACCCTTGTCCTTAAAGTGCAGCGCTTGAGCGGCGCCAAAAGACAAGTCGATGATGCGGCCCGGAACGATTGGACCACGATCGTTGATCCGTACATAGACCCGTCGGCCATTATGCAGGTTGGTCACCCGCACCCAGGTCCCTAACGGCAGGCTTGGATGCGCCGCCGTGAAGTCATACATATTGTATGGCTCCCCGCTGGCGGTTTCCCGGCCGTCGAAGTCCTCTCCGTACCAGGACGCTGTTCCCACCTGGTAGGGCTTATGTGATTTGGTTTGGATTTGGGATCCTGTCTTGGATCCGTCCGCGATCTGTCTAGGTACGGCTGCTTGGGTGTCTTTAGACCCTGAGCTGTTTGGCCCCTGAGCCGCTCCCAGGCTGACAACGCATAGTACCGTCATCAGTCCATGAGCAATTTGCTTTCGCATTCAGTCACCTCCCATCTCTAAGTCGTCCTCCCCGTCTTTGCTGGATCCTGCAGCAACGATTTCAAGATGCTAAAGGTCCACGTCCACTCTGTCAATGCCGTTCCCGGGGTAGAAGTGTTACCAGCTAGTTATGGATATCTTACGTAACCTACTGTACGACTTGATACAGTGTAGCTATCTTCATACATAAGATATACTTACATGTTTACAAATTAATAAATGGCCCGCCGGTTGTATTATCGGAAATATTTACTCGCGCTATTGTCTTTAAAGACTTACCGCAGAATGCATTTTCAATGGTTTAAAGATCGGCTTGTGCCGATGATTTAAGGCAAGAGCAAGCGCGCGGCCACTATTTTGTCCGCGCTCTGCTTTTCGATAGATTTAAGTATGGCCGTCTCGCCACCTGTCGTGCTCACCATCGCCGGGTTCGATCCCTCTTCCGGAGCCGGTGCTACCGCCGACATCAAGACCATTGCCGCCCACGGCTGCTACGGTGTTTCCTGTATCACCGCCCTGACCGTGCAGTCGACCTCCGGCGTCCGTCGCGTCCAGCCTGTCGATCCGGACCTGGTTACTGAAACCCTCGATGAACTGGTTTCCGACGTCGATATAGCGGCTGTTCACATCGGCATGTTAGGTGACGTAAAGGTCGTTCGTGCCGTGGCGGAATTTCTGGCCAAAAGTAAGCTGCCTAATGTCGTCCTCGACCCGATCCTCAAAAGTACCTCGGGAGCCGATTTGCTCAACGCCGCTGGTGCACGGCTTCTCGAAGAGAAGCTGATCCCGCTCGCCACAGTTCTTACGCCCAATGTCGACGAAGCTGCAGTTCTGACAGGGCTCGCTGTCACCAATCCCGACCAGATGCGCGCCGCCGCCATGAAACTTCACGAACGGGGTGCCGCAGCCGTCGTCATCACCGGCGGCCACCTCGACAAGGCTATCGACTTTCTCAGCTTCACCAGCAAAACCGGCGTTGAGCAGGAGATATTCAAGTCGGTTCGCCTGCGGTCGAATTCCACCCACGGCACCGGTTGCGCCTTTGCCACTTCGATTGCTTGTCATTTGGCTCTCAGCCGCGGCCTGCCCGAAGCCGTGCTCCTGGCCAAAGCCTACGTCGCCGCCGCCATCAGCAAAGCCCACCCGCTTGGAAAAGGCACCGGTCCGGTCCATCACCTCTATCGCATGACCCAGCAACGCCGGCCTTCGGGCGGAGTCGAACCTGAAAGTGTGCATTAGAAGCGCGTGTGGTTATGTATTACCACATATGTGGTATATTAATACTACATGCTGAACCTTCGATCCCATTTGCGTCAGAAGCTGCTGGCCTACTATTTCACCAATCCCACGGCCCGCCACCATCTGCGGGAGTTGGCGGAACAGCTGGACCTCGACCCGTCCAACCTGTCAAAGGAGTTGCGGCGACTGGAGCGCGCGGGGCTATTTCAGTCGGAAGTAAGCGGTCGCCAAAAATATTTCCAGCTCAATCACCATTACCCGCTATTTAAGGAAGTACGCAACATTGTTACGAAGACCATCGGCGCGGGGCCGCTCATTGCCGAGGCTCTTAAGGAGATCCAAGGAATAAGCGAGGCCTATCTATACGGTTCCTTCGCCCACAATCAACAGGACGAGGCCAGCGACATCGATCTACTCGTAATTGGCGCTCCCCGCCAGGAAGCCTTGGCGCAAGCCGTGCAGCAGCTCGAACGGCGACTAGGCCGTGAGATCAACTACACCGTGTTTACGCCCAAAGAGTTCGCCTCGCGGCGCGCCCGCAAAGACACTTTTGTGGAAGGTGTCTGGCACAATAAGCTTATTTCGCTCCTGGGATCGAATGAAGAAGCTGCGGCCACAAATCGTGGATTGGGCGCAGATTGAGCGCTTCCTGGGAAGCGCGGATAAGAAACTCGGAGCGGCACGCAAGATCCTTGCCTTCGATGAGGAAGCTTGTCTGCAGCAGGCTTATGAAGCCATGCTCAAGGCTTCTCTTGGATTCATGTTCAGCCACGGATTTCGTGCGAGAAGCCAGCCTGGGCACCACATCGCAATCATCGAGTTTGTTCAGTCCCATCTCGAAAAAAAGCATGCAGGTTTGCTGGTTGTCTTTGACCGTCTCCGGCGGAAGCGCAATCTCGCGCTCTACGAAGATACCGGATTTGTTTCCCACCACGATGCCGAACAAGCTCTAGCTTCGGCGGCTGAGTACCTAAAGGTGATTCGCGCGGATATTGCCAGTCGACGACCGTAGAAACCTTGGTTGCCGTAATATGATTTTGGGTGGCGCAGCGCCTTGGCGCTGCGATAGGAAGCTTCACTTTTCGATCACACGCTTTAGCGCCTGAGGACCCCTCGGCTCGACCTCACAAGTCACAAACGATTACCGCTTCCCACCCAACCCAGACGCTGATATGCTGTTTGCCCAGAGTCAGCCTCGCCGCTCCCCCGGCTTGCTCGAACCCGGACTTATTGCATGTTCCGAGCTTCCTCCAAGCGACCTCGCAGCCGCGTCCTCCGCACCACGATCGCCGTCTCGATCTATCTGTCTGCGTTCGCCGCGCTCGCTTCCGGGCAGTGGAACGAAAGTGTCCTTTACAGCTTCCAAGGCGGCACAGACGGCGAGTATCCGCTCGGTCGCACGGTTTTCGACTCAGTTGGCAATCTATATGGCATAACCACATCTGGCGGTGCATCGTCGTGCTGGGGAAATTGTGGCACAGTCTACGAACTCACGCCTCCTATCGAGCGTGGGGGTGTCTGGACGGAGAGCGTACTGCACGTTTTCTTGGGTCATCCAGGAGATGGCAATTGGCCTCAAGGCGGGTTGGTGACTGACTCAAACGGGAATCTCTACGGGAGCACCGGCTACGGGGGAACAGGAAGCTGCGAGGTACTTGGAACCTACCCAGGTTGTGGAACTGTCTACGAGATGTCCCCGCCGACGCGGAAAGGCGGCTCCTGGACTGAAACGATCTTGTACGACTTCCAAGGAGGAAACGACGGATTCGTTCCTTTTGGCGACCTTGTAATCGACAACGCCGGTAATCTTTATGGGGCGACTTTGTACGGAGGCGGGCGCGGCAAGAATTGTGGTGACGGGTTTTACCAATATTGCGGCACGATTTACGAACTGAGCCCGCCAAGGATGAATGGCGGAGCGTGGACAGAACAAGTCCTCTACAGCTTTACTGGTATTCCCGTTGGAGCTGCGGTGGGTGACGGTGCGAACCCCAACGGCGGCCTAGTTCTGGACAATACAGGGTCCATTTATGGAACGACCCAGATCGGGGGAGTGGCGGGCAGCGTTGTTCCGGGCTGGGGCACGGTGTTCAAGCTAACGCCACCCTCAAAAGGGAATCAATGGACCGAGACCGTGATGTATCGATTCTTGGGCGGATCGGACGGTCGGACTCCCACGGGTAGCCTGACGTCCGACCCGGAAGGCAACCTATACACGGTCACGCAACTCGGTGGGGAGAACCTGCAGCAGGAGGGCACAGTTTCTGAGCTGGCGCGAAAAAACAATGGTCAATGGGTACATTATATTCTGCACAGCTTTTCGGGCGGCGATGACGGGGGCGAGCCGGAGAGCGGAGTCGCCTTTGATAGCGAAGGCAACCTCTACGGGGATGCGACGTACGGAGGAGCCGCTGTCCACGGGACATTATATGAAATACATCTAATGCTGACCGGGAACCCCTCATTTGAAGTCGTCTACAATTTCGGGGGACCGCCCAATGGAAGCTTCCCGATCAGCAGCATAACGTTTGACAGCTTTGGAGATATGTACGGAACAACTGGATACGGCGGAACTGGTGCCAACTGCACCGTTTTCCCTGGGTGCGGCACTGTTTTTCAAGAGAGCCGCTAAACGGTGGGCCGACTGCGGCGCCCACTATCACTTCTTTTCCGTCTCTCCCGCCTTCTTCAGCAGAATCCCTGCCACAAACGCCGCCACTGCAGCCAGCAGCCACTCGATCCGCCATAGCTGGATCGCCTGAAAATCAGCAAAATTCTGCACGGAGTAAAGAAGGCCCACTGTCAGAGCAGCGAACACGCAACCCACGCCTAGAAGAAAAGCCGCCAGCGACGCCGTCGACAGCCCGAACCATTCCTTCACGCTATGAAATTCGAGCGCTTCTAAGAACCTCAGCGTCTCCACCACTCGCCGCCAGCCATGTTCCACCGGAGACGTTTTCGGTCCGCGCGAGGTACCGCATACATGACAGAATTGCGAACCGGCAAGGAATTCCGAGCTGCAACCGGGGCAAGTAGCCGCCGGCAACGCAGCCACTGCGGTTTCTGGATGGATCGCCGGTGGGCGCCAGAACCCCTGCGGCGACTCGTGGAATACTTCTGGCATAACGCCCCCGGCTCTGTTGGCACGTAAAACGCCAAAAAGACCTACGCCGTAACTCGTTACCCGTCAATCTCCTCGACCAGTGCGGTCTTCGGCGCTACAGGTTCTTCCGCGCAAGAATTACATTGCTCGATGCAAGATTATCCGGCTACGTCAGAATAGCGCCCGGGCTGGCCTCAAGCGAACCTGTCATTTCGAGCGGAGGCGGGTGATCCGCAGCCGCGCGGATCAACCCGCGAAGCAAAGAAACCGGCTTTTCTTGCGATGACGAAGCATGCCTTTTGGGTGGCGCAGCGCTTCCAGCGCTGCGATTAAGGGGCCGTTGTGCCGTCACGCGCTTTAGCGCCTGGAGTCCCCTGACCCACCGACGCCCCGACCGTTGACCCCTTGGGGAACCTGTCTATCACGAAATCCGTATAATTAAGCAGGGGGTGGGATATGTATTGCAACTACTGCGGCAAAGTCATTCAGGATGACGCCAATGTCTGCGCCTATTGCGGCACCCGAGTTGGGGCTGTTCTGGCTCGCAAGCGCCTCATTCGCCCTCGCGCCGGACGCAAAATTGCCGGCGTTTGCGCTGGAGTCGCCGAATACTTCGATCTCGATGTCACGCTGGTTCGCGTGCTTTGGCTTGTCGTCTCTTGCACCACGGTGATCGGAATGATTTCCTATCCCATCGCCTGGATCGTCATGCCCGAGGAGCCGCTGATGCTTCCCGCCCCCAACGGTCAGCCCCAAGCCACGAATCCGTAAGAAGCTCAGCGTGCGCGATGGAGGGCGGGCGTCCTCGCGCGGGAGTGAATTCGGGTGCACAAGGCGTCCTTGGTAGGCGCTTAGATCCCTGGAATGATCCGCGTTCATCAGCGCAAATCCGCGGCGAAAAAACTTCACAACCCATGAACCACATCCGCTCCTCCGACGCCGACATCGCCTACGAACTCCTCGGCGCTGGTCCTCCAATCGTCCTGCTCCATCCTTTTCCCGTGAACCACGATTTCTGGCTGCCCGCGTCGAAGGCTCTCCAGAACCGCTATCAACTCATCCTTCCTGATCTCCGCGGCCACGGAGATTCCGGCATCGGCGAAGGCCCCGCGACCATGGCCAAACACGCTGCCGACCTGGTGCGCATTCTCGCTGAAGAAAAAATCGACCGTGCGATCTTCGTCGGTGTCTCCATCGGCGGCTATGCCTTGTTCGAATTCTGGCGGCGGCATCCCGGCCGTGCGCAGGCATTAGTTCTTTGCAACACCAAAGCCCAAGCCGACACCGCCGATGCTCGCAACGCGCGCCTGCAGGCCGCTCAAGATGTCCTCGAACGCGGCACCGAACAATTTTTCGAGACCACGGTCAAGAAACTCCTTGCACAAACCACGCTCACCACTCGCCCCGACCTTGTCGACGGCGCGCTTCGCATGATGCGCAAAATGTCTCCCGAAGACGTTGCTCTCGTCCAGCGCGGCATGGCCGAACGGCCCGATTCCCTTGAAACTCTAAAGACCATCAACGTGCCCACCCTCATCATTACCGGAGACGAAGACACTGCCACCGGCATCCCCGAAGCCGAACTTATGAAGCGTTACATCTCCGGCAGCGAAATGAAAGTCGTCGCCAAAGCTGGCCATTATTCTCCCTGGGAGCAGCCGGAAGAAGTCGGTCTTCTGCTCAGGCAATTTGTGGATCGACTAGCCTGACGCAGTGGTCAAGGATCCCCCTGCAGAAAACCAGACTTGCAGGAACGAAGAATGAGCTTTACTCGGAGTCCTTTGCGTACTTTGCGGTTAAGAATGCTCTCTGTGTCCTCTGTGCCCCCTGTGTTTAAATTTTAGAACTGGGTTCTTCACCATCATCCCTGCGTTACAATTCACTGGTTATGATTGATACCTTCTTAGTTCCTGATAAAACCGTCGCCACCGTCAAAGGCGATGGTCAGGCCCTCGACATCGGCGCAACCGCTAACCGCGTCTTCCTCATCACCCTCAACATCACCAACATCATCGAGCAGGAGTCGCTCGACATCAGCATTTACGGCTCTTCCGACGGCACAACTTGGTCGCCCAAGCCGATCACCAATTTCCCTCAGAAGTTCTATCGCGCCCAGCATCCGCTTCTGCTCGACCTCAACGCTCTCAAAGACGTCAAGTTTCTTCGGGCCCATTGGGAAGTCGGCCGCTGGGGACGCGGCACAGAAACTCCCATGTTCGAGTTCAATGTCACCATTAAAGAAGTTCCGCCTGAGGTTTTGAAAGAAGCCACCGCCGAGGCGAAAGCTTTAGCGTAAACTTCCGCTATAGTTGATGACGGTGTCGAACTCGTCCACCGTTGTGATCAAGCCCCCGCGAACCATCTCCGGTTCGGTGCGTCTGCCCGGCGATAAATCCATTTCTCACCGCTACGCCATGCTTGGGGCCATCGCCGAAGGAACCACGCGCCTGCAGAATTTTTCTACCGGCGCGGATTGCGCCAGCACGTTGGGGTGCCTGCAATCTCTCGGGGTAAAGATCGAGCGGGAAGGGAACTCGGTCGTAATTCACGGTCGTGGCCCAAAGCTCGAAACTCCCACCGGTCCGCTCGACTGCGGCAACTCTGGTTCAACCATGCGCATGTTGAGCGGCATTCTCGCCGGGCAGCCATTTACCAGTGACCTTATCGGCGACGCCTCGCTCTCCCGCCGTCCCATGGCCCGAATCATTTCTCCGCTGCGCACGATGGGCGCGCAGATCTCAGCCAAAGACGACCGGCCTCCGCTGAGTATCATCGGTGGCAACCTTAAAGCTATCCATTACAAAATACCCGTTGCCAGCGCCCAGGTGAAATCCTCGCTGCTCTTCGCTGGACTGTTCGCCGAAGGCGAAACCCGCCTCGCAGAATCAGTCCGCACCCGGGACCACGGAGAACTTGCCCTTCGCGCCTTCGGTGCCGTTGTCACAATTCATAACAAGCAAACTGGCATTCAGGGAGGCCAAGCTCTCCAGGCCATCGAAACCACTGTCCCTGGCGACATTTCCAGCGCCGCCTTCTTTCTCTGCGCCGCCGCGCTTTTTCCCGACTCGCAACTGACCATCACCGATCTCGGCCTCAACCCCACTCGCAGCTACTTGCTCGATCTTCTCGCGGGTATGGGCCTGCACATCTCCGTCACGCAGATCGAAGAAAAGCATGGCGAACTGATGGGAACGTTACAAGCGCAGGGAGCCACGCTCCGAGGAGCTACCATTGCTTCTCCTCACACCGAAATGCTGATCGACGAGATTCCCGTCCTCGCCGCTATCGCTCCCTATACACAACAAGGCATCGAAATCCGCGACGCCAAAGAACTCCGCGTAAAAGAGTCCGACCGCCTCGCCGCCATCGCCACCAATCTTCGCGCCATGGGCGCTGAAGTCGAAGAGCGTTCCGACGGCCTCCGCATTCCCGGTAATCAACGATTACACGCCGCCGGCCTCGATGCCTTCGGCGATCACCGCATCGCCATGGCTTTCTCCATCGCCGCACTCCGCGCGGAAGGCGAAACCACCATCCGTGGCGCTGATAGCGCGGTCATTTCCTACCCTGAATTCTTCGAAACGCTGGAAAGCCTCGCCCAGCGCCGTTGAACCGCATTAAAAATCTTTCTCTGCGACCACATTAGAGATGTCCCCATGTAGAGTGCGTAATCCCATATCGATCTGAAACGTCCGCTCCTCTCGAAATGCCCGCCGCCCCCTGGGTGTATCCTCATTACTCCCAATGCCTCCAGGATCCGACAAGAAGAACTTTCTCGTCACCCTTGCCCGCTACAGCGAGATTGCCTTCATCTTTCCCGCTGCCACCGTCGTCGGATGGCTCATCGGCGCCGGCCTCGATCACTGGTTGCATACCACGTGGTTGTATATTGTGGGATTGATCCTCGGCATCGTTGCCGGATTCGTCCAGTTGATCCGCATCGTCAGCTCATCGGACTTTCAGTGAACCCGTCCGAGACCAAATCGGAAGCCTTCTACGCCGGCGCCATCACCCGCATTCCTCGCTTCATGTTGGCTCTGGCCGGCGGATTTACCTTCGCTGCCTGGGTGCGTTTCGGATGGCACGTTGCGCTCGGCTTCGCCTGCGGTTGCGCTATCGCCTATCTCAATTTTTATTGGCTCGAGCGCGTGGTTAGCGGCCTTGCCGATCGCGTTACGCAAACCGGAGAGCGCCAGTCCAGCAAAGGCGTCGTGTGGCGTTTTCTGCTCCGCTACTTTTTGATGGCGCTCGCTGCCTATGTTATCTTTAGTGTTTCTCCCGCGAGTCTTTATGGTCTCTTTGCGGGCTTGTTTTTGCCCGTCGCGGGAATTGCCTGCGAAGCCGGATACGAAATTTATGCCGCCTTCGCTCGCGGCATCTAGGTTGAAGAGTTTTAGCTAAGAGCCAGTAGCTAACAGCTAGAAGCTTTCTATGCATGAACAACTCTGGTTTACTCAAATTCTGAATAATCTTTTCGCCGGACCGGTGACGGCTTCGCTGCTTGCGCTGCACATTCAGCCCAAGTATCCGGATGCGCCGATTCCCAACTCCACCGCCATGGAGTTCTTGGTCTTCCTCTTCTTGCTCCTGATGTTTGTCCTCTTGCGCTCGCGCCTATCGGTGGACAAGCCGGGTGCCCTGCAGCATATGTTCGAAGGCTGGCACGGTTTTATCGATGGCCAGGCTCACGAAATCATCGGCCATGGCAGCGAAAAATTTACCGCTTACTTGGCCGCGCTCGGATTCTTCATCCTTTTCTGCAATCTTCTTGGATTGATTCCCGGCTTCGATTCCCCCACCGGCTTTCCGGTTGTCCCCCTGGGTTGCGCCGTGCTGACTTTTGTCTATTACCACTATCAGGGCTTAAAGAAGCAGGGCGTCGCGCACTACCTACGGCACTTTGCCGGACCAAGCATTGGATCTTGGGTCGCGAACATCGCGATGGGATGCCTCATGGTTCCCATCGAAATCGTCAGCCACTTGGCCCGCATGTTGTCGCTCACCGTGCGTCTCTATGCCAACATGTTCGCCGGCGATATGGTCACCATGGTGTTCTTTTCGCTGATCCCGATCGGTCTGCCAATTCTGTTCATGCTCCTGCACCTTGGCGTGTCGGTGATTCAGACTTACGTGTTCGTCCTGCTGGCGATGATTTATCTGCAGGGAGCCGTCGCCGAAGAGCACTAAAAAGTTTCCGTTCAGCGTGAGGGCGTCTGCACGGGATGACGTCAACCACCCACTGGCGGCAAAAATGGGGCCTGCGAAGGCGCCCAATTCATACAAGGAGAAACACAATGCGTCGCACACTAAGTTACATCTTTATGGCGATGGCGATTCTTTGCTTCGCCATGCCGGTATTCGCGCAAGGGGGAGAAGCTGCCTCGAGTGGCGTGAACTGGGTCGCCATCGCTGCCGGCTTCTCGATGGCCATTGC
The DNA here is from genome assembly GCA_035507035.1 of Terriglobales bacterium. Lineage (GTDB taxonomy): Bacteria > Acidobacteriota > Terriglobia > Terriglobales > Acidobacteriaceae > DATJOJ01. The sequence goes on from DATJOJ010000060.1 coordinate 49,960, forward strand.
ATCCGCCATTTGCGGACTCGGCCAGGGCAAGGCCACAGCTGCCGCCATGGAAGGCTTGGCCCGCAATCCTGCCGCTCGTCCTGGCATTCAGCTCGGCCTGATCATCGGTCTGGCGTTTATCGAGTCGTTGGCGTTGTATACGCTCGTGATCATCTTCGTGAAAGTGAAGTAACAGAAGATTGTCATGCCGAGCGGCCCAGCCTTTGGCCGTCGAGGGACCTGGGCGAGCCGAGCGAAGCCTCGCGCTTTTTGCGAGGCAGCAATCGCGCGTTTGGCTCGCTTCCTTATCAAGACACCTAAAATCAAAAGCCCCTGCTTGCGCAGGGGCTTTTCCTTCCAACGCGAACTTTGTTAGACCTTCCGCTGGCCGTCCCAGTCGCCTTCTTTCATCTCGGGCGCGCGCTCCAGCGTTTCCATCAGGAGCGTGCGCAGCCGGTAGCGGCTATCCAGGTCGGTATTCACCAGCTCAAATCCTACTTCGTTGGCTCGCGCACGGCGCAACAGCACTTGCCCTCGAATGTGCCGTTTCACTCCCAACGAAATGTCGATATTTGCTTCACCGCCGATGCGGAGGTTGTCTTCTTTCGTTCCCATGCCTCCGCCCATACTCATTTCGCGGATCAGAATGTTCGACTTGCCCCACGAGCTGCTGATCGTCGCCGACAGCGCCTTCCGTAACACGATACGCTCGTACCGACGCTGCCGTACCCACGGGCACGCCGGTGCCGCATCCAACGGCGCAATCGCCAGTTCTCCCGGGGAGAGCCCGCTCTCGGCCAGCACCTGCGTGGCATAACGCGGTTCAATCTTAGCCAGCGCTTGCGCGGCTGCAATCCGCAGTTCGCGATGGTTCGTCCACTTCCAAACTTTTTTCGCCTCAAGCAAGTTCCGCAAAATGGGCACGGAGTCCGGATCGCGCAATCGGCCCAGCGACTCCACCGCCTTTACCTGTACCAGCGGCGAACGCCCTTGCGCTTGGCCTGCTTCCGCCATCACCATCAGCGGCGGTACCGTCGTGCGATCGCCGCTCATGCCGATCTCGTCCACCGCCTGCGGTAGCACCGACGGATCCAAAAGCTCCAGAATCTCAAGCAGCGTGCGGCCGCGATCATGGGCCGCGCCATAAGCAATCTGTCGAACCGTCACGTCATGATAAAAGCGGTTCCACTCGCGCAGACGAGCGGGCAACGTCTCTAGTAAAGCCGGAACATCCAACCGGCTCAACAAACCAACCACCGACGCAGCCGTATTCGGCGGGCCTTCGCGCAGCATTGTAATCAGTTGCTGCGAAGCTGCCGGCCCAAGCTCTGTCGCCAGATCGATCATGCGGTCGCATTCGTCCCGCCGCATGCAACGGAAGAAGCGGTCGGAGAAATGTTCCATCGAAACGTTAGCGTTCCGCCGCAGCAGGGATAGTAAATCCGCCGGCACTTGCGGCATGCGCAGCGCTTCTTCAATGAATTCCGGTACGCGCCCCTCTAAGCCGACTCGTGGCCGCAAATCGTTAGCCGCCGTAGGCCGTACGCTGGCCAAGCGATCCAGTGAGGTACACACTTCGGTCAGTGCACGGTACTGTTTACGGTTCGTGCACTCTGCGCTCATGCGCACAAAAGCAGCACCCAGCAGAGTCTGCACTTCCGAATCGGGTTCCTTCCCCAGTGCCTCGCCAATCTCGCGAATCGTCGACTCCAACAAGCCCACTTCAGGGATCATGAACAAGTCTGCCAACTGGCTGAGTCCAACCGCTGTCTTGCGCCGGCCTTCCGCCTCTTTCAACTGCATGCATCGCGTATAGTTCTGCAAGATCTGCGCCACCGTCGTTTTGTCGCCCCGTTCCATCAAGCTTTCGACGAACTGGCGCACGTTGCGCGCCGGCACGCACGGGGCCTCGTTGGAGAGCAGCACACTCTTCTTGCCGTCCTCCGGCACTTCCGCCCAAAACATGCGGTCCAGAATGTCGGCGTGCGACTCCACCAGAATTCCCGCCCGCCCCATCTTGTCTTCCTGAATGCGCAGAATCTGGCGCAGCTTATCCATCTGCCGGCTCATGTGCTCCATCATTTGGTGCACAGCGTTGACCTTCACGTCGCCCTTCTGGAATCGTTCCATGGCAAAGCGAATGGCCATCTGCTCGGCCGCCTTCATCAACAGAGGCGTGTCTTCTTTGTCGCTCGCGAACTTGGAGGAAAGCGCTTCCAGCAATTGCTGCAGATTGACTTTGGTATTGGGATCTACCTTGCTGAATTCCTGTTGCAGAAATTCGGGCGTGGCATTGGGATCGGTAGTGGCTTCGCCAACTCGCGTAAGCAAGCGAATCGCACGGACCACTTCCTCTTCCTCAAGAGGCACAACACCTACGACCTGCCCTCCGCCTGCGTTCGGCCCGGCTGGTCCGCTTCCAGCCACCGCGTTTCCCGCAGGCACACTGCCAAATGGTGCAGCAGGTCCACCACCGCCGCCACCCGTTCCACCCGATTGAGATCCTTCCGCCGCCGCAATCAGTTGCAGCAATTTTTGCGGATCATTCAACCATTCTTTGAATTCCGGTCCCAGGCTCTGGGCTGCAATCTGCGCCGCTACGCTGATTTCGCCCGTCGCCGGATCAGCGGCCACAAATTTCACTTCATTAATCTTAATCGTGGATTGCTTGCTGTCGCCAAAGATTTGCTTGATTTCTTTGCCCAAGTCCTGTGCCTTAGAACCGCCTGTGGCAAAGGCTTTCACCAACTTGGAGAAATCGTCGAGAGTAACTTGATTGGAAAAGTTAATGCTGGCCAGGCCGGCAGTTGTCAGCAACTGGGCAAAACTGCGTTCCGCTTGCCCAGCCTCGAGTTGCACGCCATCTAGGAGCAATTTGTTATCGATTACTCCCAGCAGGAATCCGCCTTCGCTACCCTTCGGCAACCCTTGCTGCAGCTCTTTCCACGTGGTCTCGAACTGCGATTCCGTCCGCTTGTGCGTGAAGCCATAAAGACGGACGTACTTCACCAAGATATTCAGACTATGGATAAAGGCGCGAGCCGACGCGCTGCGGTCGTCCTTCTTGGTTGTAGCCGCGGTTTGAATAGGCCACTCCTGAGTCTGCTAGAAGGTTAGAGCAGAAAGTAAGTCAACGCATGTTACGGAGGTAATTAACTTTGGGAGCCATTTGTTGGCTTGGTGCCTTCGCTGGCGCGGCTTTCCGCGATGCGGTAATCTCAAGTGTCCATGGCTGTCGCTGTCCAAACCCCGCGGCCGAAGGTGCAGAAGAAGCAGCATGGCCTCGCCTTTTGGATGGAGCGCGTCCTCGAAGAATGCGATCGCGCCAGCGCTGACTTCGCCGCCGATCCGGTTCACGATCTCCGCGTCGCCCTCCGCCGGTGCCGCTCCATGGCCGACGGCCTCATGGCCATGGACCCCGACCCGGCCTGGAAAAAAATGAAGAAGGCGGGCAAAGATCTCTTCAGCAAATTGGGTGAGCTTCGCGACGTGCAAGTCATGCGGGAATGGGTGCAAAAGCTCGGTGCTCCCGACGACCTAGTCACGGCCAGGCTCGTGCAATATGCCTCGGTTCGTGAAGCCGAATTCAAACGCGAAGCCGCGCAGGCCCTGCAGGCGTTCGACCGCAATGAGTGGAAGAAGTGGGCCAAGGAATTACCTCGCCGCTCCGTCCGCGTGCGCACCGGCAGCCCGATTTTCAAGCATCTCGCCCTCGAACGTTGGACCGAAGCCCACGCGCTCCATAGTCGCGCCTTGCGGAGTGGCTCACAAGTCGCGTGGCATAGCCTGCGCATCGGCATCAAGCGGTTCCGCTATATTGTCGAGAATTTTCTTCCGGTTCAGCACGAAGAATGGATCGTTGATCTCAAGGCACTGCAAGACTTGCTCGGCGAAGTCCATGATCTCGACGTCTTGTGGTTCGCTGCCCTCGAGATCAACGTGTTTCCTGATCCTGCTTCTCGCTCGCTCTGGCACGCCAAGGTAGTAGACGAGCGCGACCATCGTATTCAAAGTTATCGCCACAAGACCATGGGTCGCGACTCCCTATGGCAGCACTGGCGTGCCGAACTTCCCAAAGGAAGCGACATCCAGACTGCCGCGCTTGCTCGCTTGAGACTATGGGCCTCGTTCCTCGACCCGGATTTTAAGCACTCCGTTCATGTTGCGCGCCTGGCGGTTCGGCTCTACGATTCCATTCCACTGAAAAGGCCGGCAGATTCGGATGAGCGAGCAATTCTTCAAATAGCGGCTCTATTGCACGACGTCGGCCTTTCCAAGAAACAGAAAGACCATCAGAAAACTACCTATCGGCTCGTGCAGAAACTTCATCCTCCCCTCGGCTTCAGTGCCGAAAAACTACGCCTGGCCGCTGCTGTGGCCCGCTATCATCGCGGCGCCCTGCCTCACGCTGGGCAAAGGGCTTTTACCGGACTGACTTCAGCCGAACGCCAAACCGTTCTCCGACTCGCGGGTGTTCTGCGCGTGGCGAACGCTTTTGACTCCGATCACAGCGGCAGTATTCGGCGAATCCAACTTCATGAAGATGGACGGATTCTGGTCATTTCAGCCGAAGGTTATAACTCCCGCAGCCGCATTGCCCAAGACATCGCCGCCGCTCGCCACCTGCTCGAAACCGTTCTCCGCCGCCCCATCATGATCAAACCATTGGTTGTCCGCAAGCCCCGTCCGCAGGCTCGCCGCATGGCGGCCTGAAAACAGGGAACTCCGGACTGAGAACTGGCTTATTACGCTCTCTCCTGAAACTTCTGAGTCACTTTTCGCAGGCCCACGCTTCGCGTACTCTCGATTCGTGACTCATGCGCAGCTAGTCGAGAAGGCAGTGCGGTGGCTGCGTTCCTATCGCTGCGGTGTCATTCTCTCCGAGCAAGCTTGCGCCAACGGCGAAATGCCCGACGCCATCGGATGGAAACGCGCCTGCCACTCAGTGATGGTGGAATGCAAAATTTCCCGGCCCGATTTCCTCGCCGATCGCGCTAAGCCTTTTCGCCAAAAATCTCATCTTGGCATGGGTTGCGAGCGATACTATCTCGCTCCTGCCGGCTTGCTGCGTGGCGAAGATTTGCCCGCGGGTTGGGGCTTGCTCGAATATCGAAATCGGCAGATAGAAACTGTTCAAGACGCAGCCAAAAATCTCCGCACCGCCAACGGCTTTCGCCACGAAATGAACCTGCTGCTCGCCAGCCTTCGCCGCGTTGAGGTTCGTATCGAACCTCAGACGCTCACTGAGTTCTTGAAGTGGAAGAATCGCATGGCGGAATATAATCGCGGCACGCTGCCAGAAGGGCTTTTACCCGCGGAGAACGAACAAAACACTTTTTTGGACGTTTAGGGTCAGCCGCGAACGCCCGCCAAGGCTGCACTTCTGCTGATAAATCCCAGCTCTCGGGCAACTCGCCCGGCCTATCCACAATCGAAAATCCCGCTCACACGAGTCTCTGGCCCGCAAACAGCGCAATCGCACGATTGGGGCTGTTTGCGGATTCATGTGTGTCTGGGGAAGGGAACAGTGATTTCTAAAACCGAGGACTTCTACAACTCCCGCCGCCCTTCAATCGACTTCAGCATCGTGACTTCATCGGCGTATTCAATATCGCTTCCCACCGGAATCCCCATCGCAATGCGCGTAACTTTGAGCCCGGCTCGCCGCAACTGACCCGACAGCCAGGTCGCCGTCGCTTCGCCTTCTACCGTTGGATTCGTCGCCAGAATCACTTCATCGACATCGCCATTCTCCACGCGCCGCATCAAGTTGTTAGTCCTCAACTGCTCCGGCCCGACTCCGTGAATCGGCGAAATCGATCCGTGCAGCACGTGATAAACGCCGTTGAAATGCTTGGTCTTTTCAATAGCCCCAATATTCGTTGGCTCTTCCACCACGCAGACCAACCGCTGATTTCGGGTCGCGCTGCTGCAATACACGCACGGATCGACGTCCGTAATGTTGTTGCAAACCGAGCACAGCCGCAGGCTCGCCTTTACGTCGTGCACCGCGTTGGCCAGCGCCTCGGCATCCTCGTCGCTCGATCGCAAAATATGAAACGCGAGCCGCTGCGCCGTCTTGCTGCCAATACCCGGCAGCTTCTTGAGTTCATCGATCAACCTCGCCATCGGCTCCGCAAAGTTAGGCATGGGGAAATTTGTAATTTAGTGATTTGAAAATCGAAGATTCTAGTTGCCGATAATCGATGGCAGTCCCTGCTTTAAATTGCGAAATTACAAATTACAAAATTACAAATTCTCTACAGCCCCGGAATCCCCAGCCCGCCCAGCATCCCGCCCATCGTCGATTGCATGGCTTCATCGACTTTCCGGCTGGCGCCATTCACCGCCGCAGTCACCAGGTCCTGCAGCATCTCCACGTCCCCACCCTTCACCGCCTCCGGATCGATCTTGATCCCCAGCACCTGCTTCCGCCCATCCATTTTCACCACTACCGAACCGCCACCTGCGCTGCCCTCCACAATCGTCTCCGCCATCTTCTGCTGTAGCAGCTCATATTGCCGCTTCGCCTGCGACATCATTTCATGCAGATTGAATCCACTCATCCGTAATCCTCTGTGTCCCCTGTGTCCTCTGTATTTATTTCTTCTCCCGATAATCAATGATCGTCCTAATTTCCGCCCCAAACTTTTCTTTCATGCGCCGCACGATCGGATCTTGTTCCGCTCGGCTCCGTCCCCCTCCATTCGATGAAGACCTCGCCGCAGCTTGCGTCTGTGCAACCGCTCCCGGCACAACCCGCAGTTTCAGCGGACGTCCTGCCGCGCCGCTGGCCGCCGCCATGACCATCCGCTTGGCATCGGCTCCCAAAGACATATCGATCACCGATGCCGACGCCGCCACTTTGACCACCAATTCGTTGCCTTCCACCTGCCACTCGCCGCCTTCGAGCAAGGCCGACAACATTCGATGTCCGCCTGCCTCCAGCGCCCCCAGCACCTTATTACGCAGATCGTGAGCTTGCTCTGCTGGCTCAGCCGCTAATTCCGGCTCCGGTGCCGTTGCAACCGCCGCCGCTGGTGCTGCTGCCCCCATGACTACCGGCGTACTAGGAATTCCGGTCGCCACGCTCGGCATCGTGGGCGCATCTTCCTCCGCCGACATCTTCGTCTTGATCCCGCTTTTCCGCGCCGAATCCGCCGCAAACGGCGATACAAAATTCGGTCGGCTCGCCGGCGCAAGCTCAGGCTTTCGCGCCGCGGGAGCCGGAACCACTGTCGGTTTTTTCTCCGGCGCTGCTCCCGCAACTTCGCTCAGCAATTGCTCGATTGGCAGCAGTCGTTGCGCATGCACCATCTTCAGCAGGCCCAGCTCCAGATGAAACCGCTGCTCCTGTCGATACCCCAATTCTCCATGCGTCCGCAGCATAATTTGCAAATGCCGTGCCAAATCTTCTTCGCTGAACAACTCCGCCACTCGCGCCACTCGCTTGCGTTCGTCTGCAGAAATCTGCAGCAGGGAAGAGTCAGCATCGGCCACCTTGGCCACCACTGCATTCCGCAAAAATCTCACCATCTGCCGTGCAAAATGCGTCGGACTGTGCCCCTCGCTGATCAGCTTGTCCACCAGCTGTAACACTTCTTGACTCGCTCCTTGTGCCACCGCCTGCATCACTTCTTCCAGCACGCCTGATGGCGCTGCTCCAACCAATTGCCGTACATTGTCCGCCGTCAGCCGTCCGCCCGAAGACGCAATCGCCTGATCCAAAATCGACAGCGCATCCCGCATCGACCCGTCGCCGGCCTCGGCCAGGAGCGCCAGCGCATCGTCATCCGCCGCAATCTTTTCCCGCTCCATCAAGTCCTTCAGTTGCCGCAGAATCTCTTCAAATCGCACCGCGCGAAAGCTGAAGTGCTGGCAGCGCGAGCGAATCGTCTGTGGAATATCCTCCGGCTGGGTTGTCGCCAGCATGAAGACCACATGCGCGGGTGGTTCCTCGAGCGTTTTCAGCAGAGCATTGAACGCCGCATCGGTGATCTGGTGGGCTTCGTCCAGAATGTAGATTTTGAACCGGTCGCGCGCCGGGCGGTACCGCGCCGCCTCTCGTAGCTCGCGAATCTCATCGATTCCGCGGTTGGTGGCGGCGTCAATTTCAATGACATCCACCGAGTTTCCCGCCCGAATTTCGGTGCACGACTCGCACACTCCGCAGGGCTCCGGCACCGGCTTGTCCGCCGACCGGCAGTTCAGCGCCATCGCCAAAATGCGCGCCACCGTGGTTTTCCCAATCCCCCGATGTCCGCTGAAAATATAGCCATGCGCCGTCCGCCCCTGCTCAATGGCGTTCTTTAGAGTGCGCGTAACATGCTCTTGGGCTATTACTTCCGAGAATTTCTGCGGCCGGTATTTGCGCGCCAGGACCTGATAGCTCATGTGCGGAAAGCTCGATTATACGTG